>CAXNJM010000001.1:0-1225155 GCA_964202895.1 Rickettsiales bacterium UBA1997
TCCTAATTTTTCTCTTTAAAAATTTTTATATATTTTAAAATTAATAAATAAAATTTTGAAATTTTATTAATTATATTCCATTACATAATATATTATATGTTTCATTAATTTTAATTCTAAAATTAAATTAAAATATTATTATTAATATAATTAAACAATTTGAAAATAAAAATTATATTAATTAATTTTACGTGATTTCAATATTTTACTTTAATTTAAGTTGACTACCATTTTTTAATTAGTCAATATTTTATATCTTAGCTTTATTATGTCCAAATAAACAATTTACTCTTTGATTATATTCAAATTTAATTGTTATTTATTTAAATTTTCATCAAAAATAATTATTTAAGAAATATATAAAAATATACAATTATGACTTACATAAAATATAAACGATTAAATAATGTATAAAAATTTTTAATTTAATTAATTATTTTATATTTTAAGAATAATAGAAAAAAATATCGATTTATAAAAATAAAATTATATCTTTTATTATTTAATAATAATATAAAATTTAATGAATAATATTTTCATTAATTTTATTATTTATTAATTTTAACGAAAAAACATTATCAATTAATATTAAAATAAAGCATATTTTATTTAGATTACCTTTAATAAAGATATTATGAGCTTTCCCAAAAATTAATTTTCTAAATTTATTAAAGTACTTAGCAGAATATTTAATATTATGTAAACTCTCATTAAGCTGCTTAATTTTATTTAAGTAATAAAATCTTGTAAATTAAAAATAAAAAGGATACTCATCAATAAATAATTATTAAGTATCATTTTATTTAAACAATTTAAGTACATATATGTTTTTAAACATTTGAAATTTAATTTAAAAATGTAAAGAATTTAAATTTAAATGAATTATTAATTCAATTTGAGTTCTTTATTAATTATTTAATAATTTACTTATAAATCTAAATAAATCATCTTTTAAATTAGCAATTTTTATACAAATAATTATTTAATTCTATTTTTTTTAATTTTTTTCCATATTTAATACATTATAATGTTGTCTTATAAAATAAAAAAAAATTTTTGATAAATCTTTGGATTAAAAAAGTTTTCCTAAATATTTATTTTAAAACTAACCTAATTTATGTTTTTTAAAATTTATAATATTAACAAAATAACAACAATTTAAATAACATTTTTTAAACTTGAATTATAAAATATATTCATAGATAAATTAAAATTGATTGCACTTTTAAACATTCTAAGTAAGAATTTTTTATTATTTTCATTTTTTATTTAAATATTTAAAATTAAAACAAATAATTCGGATTTAAATCATCACTTTCAAAATTATTTAATAATAACATCATTACTATTTTCATTAATTGCTGATTTAAAATTATTAATTTTAATTATCTTATATTTTAAATTTTAATAATCTTAGTGTTTAATTTGAATATTAATTTATTAATTTTATATTTTATTAAGAAATTTTACAATTTTAATATAGTAATAAATTAAAAAAAAATATTATACCTTATCGTGTTTTTAAATCAAATATAAAATGCATTTGACGGCCATCTAAATGATAATTTATTCCATACAAAGTTGCTTTTAAAATTAATATTAATCCTCTTATTTAAAAATCGTACTATTTATAAATTATTCTATAATATTTTTATTATTTTTTTTACTTAAAATTTTAAAAAATAATAATATTTTTTGTTTACTAATTTTAATCAATTATTCTTTTAAAATTTAAATTATATTTTAATAATTTATAATTTTCTTATTACTATTATAAAATGGAGTTCTGTGAGTTATGCGATAATACGCTTAATTAATAAGTTTCCAATGATAGTTTTAAATTTTGAATTTATTATATTTTATTTATAATTTAAATTTCTTTACAATACCATTTGCTCTTGATATTTTAAATAAGATAATTTGCCAAATGCAGGCAAAGATTCATACGATTTTAATAATGATTTTCTGCAATTTAAATAATTTTCATAAGTTGTGGGGCTCTTATCTTTGTTGTTGATTCCTAATGTTTCTTGGCATTGATTATGATGAATTTTATTTATTCTTTGATTTTTTTCAATAATAAATTCATCGCTTATTTCTATTAGTTTTTGAAATATTTTTTCAATCAATTTTTTTAAATTTTCTATATTTTCCAGCTCTGCTTTGTTATGATTTTTTTTAATATTATAATGATCGACTCTTGATTTAGTAGTGCTAATTCTGCATTTCCAGTAATTGGTTTGATTCTTTAAATTTTTAATATCCTTGTTTTTAGTAATAACAGTGCATAATTCGTGATCTAGAATTTCAAGTTGATTTATTTCTGCCGAATTGGATAGTATAAATTCTTTGTGGTCGCTTTGTTTTGAAAATTTATTACAGCTAGAAGATATTATAACAAGAATTATTGTAAGATATTTTATCATTTTTGATTTAATGCTTGTTTTTGTTGCATTTTAACTTAATAAATAATTTATTGAGTTTGGTTAAAAGTTGAAAATATAACTTAAGTAAAGTGAAATTATAAGCTTAATTTTGCTTTTTGCAAATATTTTTTAAATAAATTAGAGAATTTATGTATTTATTGATCGGTCTAGGGAATATTGGTTCCCAATATCAAAAAACTCGTCATAATTTTGGTTTTATGGCGATTGATAAAATTATTGATAGATTTAATTTGTCTTTTTATGGGGCAAAATTTAAAAACGATATTTATTTTGGCGAAATAGAAGGCTCAAAAGTTATGGCAATAAAACCGCAAAGTTTTATGAATTTATCTGGAGATCCAGTATTTGCGGTGTGTAATTTTTACAAAATTAATATTGACAATGTTTTATTGTTTCATGATGAGTTGGATATAGATTTTGGAAGAATTAAAACCAAAATAGGCGGAGGAAATGCAGGGCACAACGGCATTCGTTCGGTTGAACAAAAAATAGGTCGTTTATTTGCAAGGGTAAGAATTGGAATTGGAAGGCCAATAGTGGAAAATCAAGAGAATGGTGAGGCTAAAATAATAAATGTTGCCGATTATGTGTTGAGTAATTTTTCTTTTCAAGAATTACTCTTAAGTAATGATATTTTGGAAGATATTGCTGATAAATTAGAGTTGGCAATTAAAAATAATCCAGAAAATAAAATCAACCTTGACTTTTTAAAAAAATTTGATAGGTAGAAAGCTTGGCAAAATTTCTTGGCAAAATTTATTTTTTAACCTAAAAACAAAAAACATATGAAATTTTTTATCGATTCAGCAGAAGTTTCTGAAATAAAAAAACTTAATCAATTTGGCATGGTTGACGGAGTTACTACCAACCCAACACTTATTGCAAAATCTGGTAGAAAATTTCAAGAGGTAATTGCAGAAATTTGCCAAATTACTGATGGCCCCGTTAGTGCTGAGGTTGCAAGCAATGATTATGATGGAATGATTCGCGAAGGTGAAATTCTTAGCAAAATAGCAAACAATGTTTGCATCAAGCTACCAATGACAATAGATGGGTTAAGGGCTTGTCGTTACTTTACCAATAAATCAATTGCAACAAATGTAACCTTATGCTTTTCTTCCGCTCAAGCAATTATGGCCGCTAAAGCTGGGGCAACTTTTGTTTCTCCTTTTGTGGGTAGGCTTGATGATATAGGTTCTAACGGGCTATCTCTAATTTCTGAAATATGTCAAATATACAAGAATTACAATTTTAAGACTCAAGTTTTGGTTGCTTCGATAAGAAATCCGATTCACATAATTGAATCTGCAAAAATTGGTGCCCATGTTGCGACCATTCCAGCTAAGGTTTTAGAGCAATTAATTTCACACCCTTTAACCACAAAGGGGCTTGAAATATTTAATCAAGATTGGAAAAACAGCCAACAAGTTATAGAGTAAAATTCATTGAAATATTTTAAATAGTGAAAGAATCATTAAAGCATAAAATTAGAATTTTTTTCTACGGCAATTTATTGCAACAAATCATTTGTTTTGCAATATTAGGATACATGTTTTTGGTTTATTTTACCTCTCGAAAAAAATTTATTAATCTAGATAAGTTTTGCAATAGCTATGAATCTGATAAAATGCCAGTAATAACACTTTTTTGGCACGGCAGACTGATGATGATTCCGTTTTTTGCTCTTAAGCTTAAAAAATTAATTCCAAGCTCAATATTTATGACTCTTGCTTCTAAGCATGGAGATGGTAGGTTTGTTGGTAGAATTATGAGGCTTTTTAGATTCAAAGTAATATATGGATCAACTAAAAATGGTAGAAAATTTTCTAGAGGCATTGATATTTTTGGAATAAAGCAAATTATAAATGGCTTAAAAGCTGGTAATTTTCTAGGGGTTACTCCTGACGGGCCTCGCGGACCAGCAAAAAAAATTAACGGTGAAATTATTAATATTGCTAGAATTGCAAATGCCAAGATTGTTGCTATATCTTATAGCTCCTCTAGGTCAATAAAAGTTAATAGCTGGGACAGCTTTACTATTCCTTTGCCATTTTCAAATCTAGCATTTTATTGCGATGATAAATTTTTTATTATCGATAAAATTCTGTCTGATGCTGAAAATAAAGATCTTGTCAGTCAAATTACCAATCAATTAAATTTTGCCGAAGAGCAGGCAAATAAGATCGTGGTTAATAATTAATCCTTAGAAATAATTAACTCAGAGAAATTTAAGAATTGTGTTTTGTGAAGATTTTTTTATCATATAATTTGTAAAAATGCTTTAATTCTCTTGTTTCTAGATGTTTGCATTGATGTTCTTAAAAAATTATTAAGATTTCACTTGTCAATTAAAATAAGTAAAATTATTATCGGCATCTTTTTTGTTGCAATTGTGTTTCAGCTTAAAATTAGTTATTATATTTGCAAGAAATCTAAAAAATTTTGCTAGAAAATAATGAAAATATCAAGTCTGTATTTAACTTTGCATTAAATTAATTATATAAAAATATATTTCTAGCTGTTGTTTGTGTCAAAAATTATACTTAAATAATTATTGGTATTAGTAATTATTTAACTCAACAAAGATTTATTAAACAGCAGGCTTTGCGCTAGATAACTAGCATGCACTATAAAATCATTAACTTAAAAATTATGTCAAGAACAATTGAAATTGAGAATTATCGTAATATAGGTATTATGGCTCACATTGATGCTGGAAAAACAACCACAACTGAAAGAATCCTTTATTATACTGGTAAATCTCATAAAATTGGTGAAGTTCACGATGGTGCTGCCACAATGGATTGGATGGAGCAAGAGCAAGAAAGAGGTATAACAATAACTTCGGCAGCCACAACCTGTTTTTGGAAGAATCATAGAATCAATATAATCGATACTCCGGGTCACGTTGATTTTACAATTGAAGTCGAAAGATCTCTCAGGGTTCTTGATGGTGCTGTTGCAGTTTTTGATGCTGTTGCAGGGGTTGAGCCTCAATCTGAAACGGTTTGGAGGCAGGCGAATAAATATAAAGTTCCAAGAATGTGTTTTGTTAACAAAATGGATCGCATAGGTGCAAATTTTTATCGCTGTGTTGAAATGATGAAAACAAGGCTTGGAGCTAGGCCCATAGCAATACAATTGCCAATTGACGAGGCTGAAAATTATGGTGGCTTAATTGATTTAGTAAAAATGAAGGCCGTAGTATGGAAAGACGAAGCTATGGGTGCAGATTTCGCATACGAAGAAATCCCTCTTAACTTAAAAGAAAAGGCTCAACAATATCGCGAACAACTGGTTGAGGCTTCTGTCGAACAAGATGATTCATTGATGGAAAAATATCTCAGCGGTGAAGAAATAACCGAAGAAGAATTAAAAAGATGTATTCGTAAAGCAACTATAGCTGGAGCCTTTGTGCCAGTTTTAAATGGCACCGCTTTTAAAAATAAAGGTGTTCAAACTTTGCTTGATGCGGTTATTGATTATTTGCCAAGCCCTAAAGATATCAAAGAAATTTCTGCTATCGATAACAACACCAATCAGGCAATAGTTATTAATTGCGAAGGCAAAAAATTTGCTGGTTTGGCATTTAAAATTATGACAGACCCTTTTGTTGGCTCTCTTACCTTTGTCCGCATCTATTCAGGTGTTTTAAATAGCGGAACAACTCTTATCAATACAATAAAAAATAACAAAGAAAGAGTTGGTAGAATTTTATTAATGCATGCTAACAATCGCGAAGATATAAAAGAAGCATTTGCTGGAGATATAGTAGCTCTAGCCGGACTTAAAAATACAACAACTGGTGATTCCCTAGTTGAGCAAGATTATAACATAGTTCTAGAAAAAATGGAGTTTCCAGAGCCTGTAATTGAAGTTTCAGTTGAGCCAAAATCAACTGCAGATCAAGAAAAAATGGGTATCGCACTTTCTCGACTTGCTTCAGAGGATCCTTCTTTGAGAATCGAATCCGATCAAGAATCTGGTCAAACCATTCTAAGAGGCATGGGAGAGCTTCATCTTGAAATAATAATTGATCGTATGAAAAGGGAATTCAAGGTTGAAGCAAATATAGGTCAGCCAAAAGTTGCTTATCGCGAAACTATAACCAAAAAAGTTGAGATTGATTATACTCATAAAAAACAATCTGGTGGAGCTGGTCAGTTTGCAAAAGTTAAAATTATTTTTGAACCTCTTCCTGCTGATGCTCCAGATAACTTTGTTTTTGTAAGTGAGATAGTTGGCGGTAGAGTGCCGAAAGAATATATTCCGGGTGTTGAAAAAGGCTTAACTTTAGCAAAAGAAACTGGTTTTCTAGCAGGATTCCCTGTTGTTAGATTAAAAACCCGCTTAATTGATGGTGCATATCACGATGTCGATTCAAGTGTTCTTGCATTTGAAATCGCTTCTCGTTCAGCATTTCGTGAGGCTATGGAGAAGGCTGGTTCAATAATTCTTGAACCGATCATGAAAGTTGAAGTTGTGACCCCAGAAGAATATATGGGTGATGTAATAGGAGATATAAACTCTCGACGCGGTCAAATTATGAATCTTGAATCTAGGGATGTTGCTCAAGTTATTTGTGCTAAAGTCCCTCTTGCATCAATGTTTGGCTATGTTAATAGTCTTCGTTCCCTATCTCAAGGTAGAGCAAGTTATAGCATGGAATTCGATTCTTATCAAGCGGTTCCTGCAAATGTTGCAGAAGAAATAAGAGCAAAAAAATCTTAAAAACTAATATGTTGCAAGGGTTAAAAAAATTGAAAATTTCTCTTGCAATTTATTTTTTGATATGGAAAATATCGTCTCTCTTAAATGTAAAAGCTTTTTAATTTAAAGTTTTGTTTTGAGAAGTAGTTAGTTACAAAAGTAATCTAACTATCAACATCGTTAATAAAAATAAGTAATTTTATAATTACAATGTCTAAAGAAAAATTTGAACGCACAAAGCCACATGTTAATGTGGGAACAATAGGTCACGTTGACCACGGTAAAACTACTCTTACCGCCGCAATTACTAACTACTTAGCCAAGTCTGGTCTTGCTAAAAAGAAAGCATATGATGAAATCGATGCCGCTCCTGAAGAAAAAGAAAGAGGTATCACAATCAATACTGCTCACGTTGAATATGAAACAACTAAAAGACACTATGCTCACGTTGACTGTCCAGGGCATGCTGACTATGTAAAAAACATGATAACTGGCGCAGCCCAAATGGACGGAGCAATTCTTGTTGTTTCTGCAACTGACGGCCCAATGCCTCAAACTCGTGAACATATTCTTCTTGCTAAGCAAGTTGGTGTTCCTGCAATCGTTGTTTTCCTTAATAAAGTTGATCAAGTAGAAGACAAAGAGCTTCTTGATCTTGTTGAAATGGAAGTTAGAGAATTACTTAGTAAATACGATTTCCCAGGTGATGATATTCCTGTCATTAAAGGCTCTGCACTTAAATCTCTTGAAGGAGACACTTCAGAAATAGGTGAGCCTGCAATTCAAGCTTTGATGGATGCAGTTGATTCCTACATTCCTGAACCAAAAAGACCAGTTGATCAGCAGTTTTTAATGCCGATTGAAGATGTTTTTTCTATATCTGGCAGAGGAACAGTAGTTACTGGTAGAATTGAAAGAGGAATCGTTAAAGTCAACGAAGAAGTTGAAATAGTCGGTATTCGTCCTACTCAAAAAACCACTTGTACTGGTATCGAAATGTTTAGAAAACTCCTCGACGAAGGTAGAGCAGGTGATAATGCTGGTATCCTACTTAGAGGAACCAAAAAAGAAGATGTTGAAAGAGGTCAAGTTCTTTGCAAACCTGGTTCAATTAATCCTCATACTAATTTTGAAGCTGAAGTTTATATCCTTAGTAAAGAAGAGGGCGGTCGTCATACTCCGTTCTTTAAAAACTATCGTCCGCAATTTTACTTCAGAACTACTGATGTTACGGGATCAGTATCTCTTCCAGAGGGTGTTGAAATGGTTATGCCGGGTGATAACATAAAAATCACTGTTGAGCTAATTTCTCCAATTGCAATGGAAGAAGGTCTTCGTTTTGCTATCCGTGAAGGTGGCAGAACTGTTGGTGCTGGTGTTGTTTCTAAGATTATTAAATAGTTACAGATTATGAAAAATAAAGAAAAAATCAAAATAACCTTGGAATCATTCGATCATACGGTTTTAAATCGTGCAATGAACGAAATAATCATAACGGTAAGAAGAACTGGAGCGACAATAAGCGGTCCTATTCCTTTACCAACAAATATACAGAAATTTTGTGTAATAAGAGGTCCTCATGTCGACAAGGACTCTCGTGAACAATTTGAAATAAGAACCTCTAAGAGGCTATTAATTATCACCCCCACAGCTCAGACAGTTGACGCTTTAATGAAGCTTAGCCTCTCTGCTGGTGTTAATATTAAAATTGCAATTAATGGAGCTAGAAGTTAAAATGTTAGAAATAATTGCAAAAAAAGTTGGCATGAGTCACAAATTTAAAGACAATGGAACCTCTCTGCCTCTTACTTTTATAAAAATATACGAAAACAAGATTATTGATTTCTCAATAAATAATAGTAAAGAATTTGATAGCCTAACTGTCGGATTTGAAAAAACGGAAAACTTAAAAAGAATTAATAATTCTGTTATTGGTCTTTATAAAAAAAAGTCCCTTCCTGTTTTTAAAAAGATAAAAACCTCCAAAGTAAAAAAGGGCTCATCTTTTGAAGTTGGTTCAGAAATCAATCTATTTGAAATGCTGAAAGAAGGAGATAAAATCGACATATCCGGCATAACATCTGGAAAAGGGTTCGCCGGAGTAATGAAAAGATGGAATTTCAGAGGGTTGGAAGCCTCTCACGGTGTTTCTGTTTCTCATAGATCTCACGGTTCCACTGGTCAAAGACAAGATCCGGGAAAGGTATTTAAAGGTAAAAAAATGGCAGGCCACATGGGTGTTGATAAGGTGACGGTAAAAAATCTTGAAATAGTAATCATTGACAAAGAAAACTCTTTGATAGCGGTTAAAGGATCTATTCCTGGCCACTCCGGTAGCGATATTTTAATTAAAACAGCTAAAAATTTCTAAAATGACTAACATTAATTTAAAAACAATAGACATATCTGGTCAGAAATCTTCACAGCAAGAATTTCAAATCAATGATCGCGACGAAAGTCATTATATTGGCGAAGCAAATATTTCTTATGTCGTTCGTTGGCAACTTGCCAGAAGAAGATCTGGCTCCGCAAAGGTAAAAACTATGTCAGAAATAGCCGGAACTACCGCAAAGCCTTGGAAACAAAAAGGTACAGGTAGAGCTAGGCAAGGTAGCAGAAGGTCAGTTCAGTTTGTTGGCGGAAGAACTTGTCACGGGCCTGTTCCTCGTAGTTTTGATTTTTCTATTCCAAAAAAAATTGTTTTAAAAGCTTTGTGCGATGTAATAACATCCAAAATACAAAACAATAAGCTTGTCTTGTTTAATAATTTTTCTACTAGAATAAAAACTTCTGCATTAAAAAATATTCTTGCTGGTAATGGTGTAGATAATGCTCTTATTGTATATGATGGCTCAATAAATCAAGGTAAATTTGTAAATGAAGCAACTAGAAATAATAAGTCTTTAAAATCAATTGATTCTAAAGCTATAAATGTTTATGATATAATAAAGTTCGATAACTTGATAATTGATGAAAAGATTTTTCAATCAATTATAGTGAACGATATTTTGTTGTAGAATTTGTAGTAATATATTAGCGAGGAAAAATGTCATTTATTAAATATGATAAAATAAAAAATCTTATAAACACCGAGAAATCAAATCAAGCTTCTCAGTTAAATAAGTATCACTTTAAAGTTGATTCTTCTTGTTGTAAAAAAGAAGTTTCATCTTTAATAAAAAAACTTTTTAATGTTGATGTTGAGATGGTTAATATAATAAACTCAAAATCAAAAGTTAAGAGATTTAAAGGAAAGGAAGGTAATACAAAGGCTTTTAAAAAAGCCATAGTTACTTTAAAAGAAGGTCAATCAATTAATTTAGGTTTATAAAAAATGGCTCTTAAAAACTATAAAGCTATAACTCCTTCATTAAGAACTCTTATAAGTGTTGATAAGAGTGAGTTATGGAAGGGTTCTCCAATGAAAATGCTAACTACTAAAATGAAAGAGCATTCAGGAAGAAATAATATTGGACACATAACTGTTAGACATAAATCCGCAGGTCATAAAAAATCTTTTAGAGTTATAGATTTTAAAAGAGATAGATACGACATAATTGCAACTGTTGAGAGGGTTGAATATGATCCTAATAGAACATCTTTTATATGTTTATTAAAGTATTTAGATGGTGTTTACTCTTACATAATATCTCCTCATAAAATATCAATTGGAGACAAAATAATGTCTTCCAGAGATTTGATAGATGTAAAAATAGGCAACTGTATGCCTTTGTCTGTTATTCCAATAGGGACTATCGTTCATAATATAGAATTGAAGCCTGGTTGCGGTGGCGCAGTATCTAGAGCCGCTGGAACCTACTCTCAACTAGTTGGTAAAGATGGTGGCTACGGTCTATTAAAAATGCAATCAGGAGAAATAAGGCTATTTTCCCTTGAATGTCTTGCAACCGTTGGTTCGGTTTCAAATTTGGACAATAAAAATATCTCTCTAGGTAAGGCTGGTAGGTCGAGATGGCTTGGTATTAGGCCAACCGTTAGAGGTGTTGCAATGAATCCCGTTGATCACCCTCATGGTGGTGGTGAAGGTAAAACTTCTGGTGGTAGACATCCTGTTTCTCCTACTGGTAAATCTGCAAAAGGAAAGATTACTAGAAAGAGAAACAAGTATACCAATAAATTAATAGTAAAATCTCGTAGAAATAAATAATTAAATATGTCTAGATCATCTTGGAAAGTTCCGTTTGTAGACGGATACTTGTTAAAAAAAGTTAAAGAATATAGTGATTCTCCTAAAAAGACCATAATAAAAATATGGTCTAGAAGATCGGTTATAATTCCACAATTTGTTGGTATTAACTTTGCAGTTCATAACGGAAAAAAGTTTGTTGCCGTATCCGTGACTGAAGGTATGGTTGGCCACAAGTTTGGAGAATTTGCTCCGACCAGAATATTCTACGGACATTCTGGTGATAAAAAACTAAAAAAAGATTAGAAAATGAGTAACAAAGTCGCTGTAGCTAGTTTGTCTTCGGTTAAATCTAGCCCACTAAAAGTATTAAAAATAACTAAAAACCTTTCTGGCATGAAAGTATCGGACTCTTTAAAGGTTCTAAAATTTTCTAACTTAAAATTGGCTCCCATAGTTGGAGCTCTAGTTTATTCTGCAATGTCAAATGCTGAGAACAATCATAACATGGATGTTGATTTGCTTTACATAAAAAAGTTTGATGTCGGTAGGGCTTTTGCTCTAAAGAGATTTTCTGCAAGAGGTCGTGGCAAATCTAGTAAGATATTGAAAACTTTTAGTAATATTAGGGTTACCTTAGAAGAGCGCTCTTCAAAAGAAAAAGTTAATTAAAAGGAGATATTAAAAAATGGGTCAAAAAGTTAATCCAGTCGGTTTTAGGCTTCTCAATAGTAAAAATTGGGAATCTGTTTGGTACGATAAAAGAAATTATTCAAAAAAACTAATTAATGACATTGAAATAAGGAATTTTGTAAAAAAGAATTACTCTCATTGCGGCATAGGTAGTGTTGTAATCGAAAGACCTTCCGAAAAAATTAATGTAGTAATAAAAACCTCCAAGCCAGGAGTGCTAATAGGTAAAAAAGGTCTTGACATTGAAAAAATAAGCGATTCAATTAGCAAAATCGCAAATTCTAAAGTTGAAGTTAAAATTGTTGAAATAGACAAGCCTGATATGAATTCGTCTTTAGTTGCTCAATCAATAGCTAAACAGCTTGAAGGGAGAGTGGCATTCAAGAAAGCGATGAAAAAAGTTATGCAATCAACCATGAAGCAAGGTGCGATGGGTATAAAAGTAAGTTGTGCCGGTAGATTAGGTGGGGCAGAAATTGCAAGAACCGAATGGTATAAAGAAGGGTCTATACCGCTTCATACAATTCGTTGTAATATAGATTATGCGACTGCAAATGCCTATACAACATATGGTGTAATAGGTGTAAAAGTTTGGATCTATAAAGGATTTATAGAAAAAAAAATAACAAAATTAGTTAATTAAAAATGCTTACTCCTGCTAAAACAAAATATAGAAAATCACAAAAGGGCGGAAAAAAAATACTGGGTGTATCTTCGAATGGTAACTCTCTTAAATTTGGCTCCTTTGGTTTAAAAGCTCTTGAACCTGCAAAGTTAAACTCTAAGCAAATAGAGTCTGCAAGGAAAGTTATAAGTCGATATATGAAAAGAGCTGGCAAGCTTTGGATAATGGTTTTCCCCCATACTCCAGTTACTAAAAAGCCTGCTGAAGTTAGAATGGGTAGCGGTAAGGGAAATGTTGAATACTATATCGCAAAAATCAAACCAGGAAGAATAGTTTTTGAAATAGATGGGATAGATAATGAGTCAGCAGTAAACTCTTTATCGAAAGCATCTGCTAAACTTCCATTTAAGTCCAAAATTGTAACCTTAATCTAGATAATAAAAGATGAGTGAAAATCAGAAACTACTGATATCTCAGATATCAAATTTAAAAAAAGAAATAGCTTTTAATAAAATTACCGCTAATAATTCTCTTTCTTTGAAAGATGTTCGTCTTAAAAAAAAAGAAATTGCTAGAATTTTTACCAAAATAAACAAAAATTCATCAAAAATAAAGAAAAAAAATAAATGAAAGTAAAAGTTTTAAACATAATAGATTCTTCAACCTTTAAGGCTATATCAACCGTCTATAAAAAACATAGTCGTTATCATAAATATATTACGACACATAAAAAATATTTAGTAGATTCTGTTGGTATTAAAGTTAATGTGGGAGATGAAATAGAAATAGCTCCTTGTAGACCGATCTCGAAGTTAAAGAGATGGTCAATAAAAAATAATTAATTACGAGTAAAAAAATGATTCAAATGCAAACAAAGCTCGTTGTGGCGGATAATTCTGGTGCAAAACATGCAACCTGTATAAAAGTATTAGGTGGTTCAAATCACATGATAACCGGTGTAGGAGATATAATAGTGTTGGCAATAAATGATGTAATTCCGGGTGCAAAAGTTAAAAAAGGTCAAGTTGCTAGAGGTGTAATAGTTAGAACAAGAAGCAAGATAACCAGACCAGACGGCAGTTTTGTCAAATTTGATGACAATGCTGTTGTTTTGGTTGATAAAAATGGGGAGCTGATAGCATCAAGGGTATTTGGTCCTGTTGCAAGGGAAGTTAGAGCTAAGAACTTCCTTAAAATCGCTTCATTAGCTACGGAGGTTTTATAATGGCTCAAAAATTCAAAACTAGTGACTCTGTAATTGTTATTACTGGTTCAGACAAGGGTAAGATTGGAAAAATATTATCCATAATAAATAATAGAGTGATTGTTGAGGGTGTTTTTATCAGAAAGGTTCATAAAAAACCTACTAATAATAATCCTGGTTCAATAGTTATGGTCGAAAAACCTATACACATTTCAAATATATCTCATGTAGAAAATGGCAAGCCTATTAAGGTTAAGTTTTTTATAGAACAAGGGGATGGTAAAAATTTTAAAAGAAAGTTTAGAATTTCTAAAAAAACTGGCGAAAAAATTAAATAACTAATTATGCAAACTCTTACAGAAAAAATATATAAATCTGTTGCTCCTGAAATAAAAAGTCATTTTTCTTATAAAAATGATCTTCAGATTCCAAGATTAAAAATGATAAGTTTAAATGTTGGAATTAAAGCGACAGAAAGCGATAACAAAACCATTTCCTATGTATCTAACCAACTTTCAAACATAGCTGGTCAGAAATCTACCATATGTTATGCAAAAAAAGCTATCTCAACTTTCAAATTAAGAAAAGATTTACCGATAGGTTGCAAGGTAACTCTCAGGGGCAAAAATATGTACAGATTTCTTGACAAACTAGTCAATATAGCTTTGCCAAGAATAAGAGATTTTAGAGGGTTGTCCTCAAAAGGTTTTAATCAGAGTCATCATTATGGATTCGGAATAAAAGAGCATAGTGTTTTTCTGGAAGTTAATCTGGATAATATTGTAAAAAGTTTTGGAATGAATGTGAATGTCGTTACAACTGCAAAAACAAAAGAAGAAACATTATACTTGTTAAAAAAAATCAACTTACCAATTAAATAGATATTTTAAAATGGCAAAAAAATCCGTAATCAGAAGGAACGAAAATAGAAAAAAACTAATAGAAATAAAATCAAAAAAGAGATTCTCTTTATCTCTTATTTTGAAGGATAAATCTATTGGTTTTGAAGACAGGCTTTCTGCTCAATTAAAACTTTCTCAAATGTCAAGAAATTCATCTTCTGTTAGATACAGAAATAGATGTGCTGTTACTGGTCGTCCTAGAGGAAATCTTAGAAAATTTGGTTTATCAAGAATGATATTAAGAGAATTGGCATCTTGGGGTCAGGTTCCTGGTTTAGTTAAGTCTAGTTGGTAATAAATTTAAGTAATAAAATATGTTTAATCACTCAGTTTCAGATTTAGTTGCTAGAATCAAAAATGGTTGTCTAGCAAAAAAAGCAAAAATATCTTCTCCTTATTCTATAATAAGAGAGTCTATATTAAAAATATTAAAAGACGAAGGCTATATTTCTAGTTATGCAAAGTTAAGCACTTCTAATGGTTATACTTTAGAAGTTAACTTAAAGTACCTAAGCTATAATTCAGTTATAACTGAGATAGAAGTGGTTTCCAAGCCAGGTAGAAGATATTATTGTTCGTCAAAAGACATACCTATTGTTAAAAATGGCCTAGGTGTAGTCTTAGTTTCAACTCACAGAGGATTGATGACTGATCATCAAGCTAGGGTTGATAATATTGGCGGTGAAGTTCTTTTAAAAATATTTTAATTAATTGCAATGTCTAGAGTAGGAAAATTACCGGTTATAGTTCCAGATAATATCAAAGTTGATATAAATGGAAAAAATATAAAATTTGTTTCTGGGGCTGTTGAAAAAAATTATACAATTTCTAAAGGTGTTGTTGCTAAGCTTGAAGGCAATGCTATAAAGCTAAGTTCAGAAAAAGATTCTCAATCAAAAGTATCGATGTTTGTTGGTATGAATAGGAGTAATATAAAAAATATTGTTTCTGGATTGTCTTCCGCTTTTAAGATTGTTTTGGAAATAAACGGTGTCGGATATAAAGCTTCTGTTGAAAAAGATGTAATTATGATGTCTCTTGGATTTAGTCATGAGATATTCTATGCATTACCTTTGGGTGTAAAGGCTTCATTTGAAAAACCGAATCTTGTAGTCATATCTGGTGATAATAAGATATTGGTTGGTCAAGTTGCATCCGAGATAATTTCATTTAGAAAACCCGAACCCTACAAAGGAAAGGGTGTAAAAATATTTGGCAAACAAATTTTAAGAAAAGAGGGTAAGAAAAAATAATATGTTAACTAGTTACGAAAGAAGAAAATTTAGAGTTAGAAGCTCAGTTATAAAAAATAACAAAGGTCGTAGACCAAGAGTTGTTGTTTTTAGATCTAATAAAAACATACATGCTCAATTAATATCTATGCAAGGTATTGTTTTGGCATCTTTTTCAAGTGTAAACCTCAATTTAGAATCTTCATTGAGTGGATTGGAAAAAGCTAAGCTTGTTGGTAAAAGTTTCGCAGAAATTTGTGTCTCAAAAAATCTTATAGAGGTTGTTTTTGAAAAAGGTGCATATTTGTATAACGGTCGAATAAAAGCTCTAGCCGAATCCTGCAGGGAATTTGGTTTAAAATTTTAACTTAATTGGAAATAAATGACAAAGCAAAATAAAATTAATCAAAACAAGCAGTCCAGCAACGAAATAGTCGAAGTCTTGGTTTCTATTAACAGGGTATCTAAGACTGTAAAAGGCGGTAGAAATATGTCCTTTGCAGCGC
Organism: Rickettsiales bacterium UBA1997; assembly: GCA_964202895.1. Taxonomy (GTDB): domain Bacteria; phylum Pseudomonadota; class Alphaproteobacteria; order Rickettsiales; family UBA1997; genus JAJTDS01. The sequence continues at coordinate 16,467 of CAXNJM010000001.1, forward strand.
TTGTAGTTGTTGGTGATAAGAATGGTAGAGTTGGTTTTGGAAAAGGAAATGCTAACGAGGTTTCTGATGCAAAAAACAAAGCATTTGAGTCCGCTAAAAAAAGAATGATAAAAATTTCTTTAAAAGAATCTAGGACAGTTCATCACGATGTTTTTGCAAAATATTGTTCGGCAAAGGTATATATAAGATCAGCTTCTTCTGGAACTGGCGTTATAGCTGGCGGTCCTATGAGGGCTGTTTTTGAATGCGCGGGGATTCAAGATATCGTTGCAAAATCTATTGGAACTTCTAATCCCTATAATATGATAGGAGCAACATTTGAAGCTCTTAAATCTTTGGCTTCTCCAAAAACTATTGCTGAAAAAAGATCTAAAGAAATATCTGAAGTAATTAAGAAGAGAAACCATATTCTAAAAATAAATCAAGAATAAATTATAAAAAACATGTCTATTAATCTAAATTTTTTATTAGGTAAGAAAATTACTGTGTGGCAAATAAAAAGCAAATCAAAGTTAAATCCAAAGCAAAAAGGCTCCCTTGTAGGTATTGGCTTGAGTGGAATAGGCTCCAAATCCGAGCTTAATTGCACCGAATCAGTTTTGGGAATGCTTAAAAAGGTTCATCATTTAATAAAAGTAACTTAATCATGAAAATATCTTTAAATAATCTAGTTAAAATAAAGACTAGCAAGAGAACAAGAGTCGGCAGAGGAATTGGTTCTAGTAAAGGAAAGACTTCTGGAAGGGGGGTCAAAGGTCAAAAAGCAAGAACTGGATCTTCTGTAAAGGGCTTCGAGGGTGGACAGACTCCTATTCATATGAGATTACCAAAGAGAGGATTTGTTAGTATTGCTAAAAAAAATTATCAAGCCATAAGTGTTGATAATCTATCTTTGATTCTAGGAGAGAATTACATTGATTTAATAGACAAAGAAAAGCTTTGTAGTCTGGGTCTTATAAAAAATACAAATACAAGAGTAAAATTAATAGGCGGTTCTGGAGCTTTCAATCCTTCTTTTAAGGTTAAAGTTGAATTGTACTCGCAATCTGCAAAAAGCTTTTCACAAGAATCTTAATCTAAGTTAACTGAAAAAGTGATAGAAAAAAAATCTGAACTAGTAAATAGGGTTATATTCACTATACTAATGATACTGATATATAGATTTGGAACTTTTATACCAGTGCCAGGAATAAATTCTGATGTGGTTAAAAAAATGTTTCAAACCGATTTAGCTAGTGTTTTTGGTATGGTTAATCTTTTTTCTGGAGGTGCATTGCAGAGAATGAGTATATTTGCACTAAATATAATGCCTTATATAACTGCTTCAATTGTTATGCAGCTTTTAACCTCTATGAATAAAAACTTAGAGTCTTTAAAAAAAGAGGGAAGTCATGGTAGATCGAGAATAAATCAATATACAAAATATCTGACTATAATTCTTGCTATTTTTCAATCTTTTGGTGTTTATTATGCATTGTCAAACTCTGACAATAGTGCTTTTGTCTCGGATTCTAAAATTTACCTACTAACTACTGTTGTTAGTCTGGTTGGTGGCACTGTAATGTTGATGTGGTTTGGAGATAGAATAACTAGCTCTGGTATTGGCAACGGAATATCTGTTATCATATTTGTTGGTATAGCCTCTTCCCTGCCATCAAGCTTTATTCAAATATTTGACTTATCTAGAACTGGTGGATATAGTTTTTTATCTATATTAATGGTTTTTGCTATGTTTGTGGGTATTTTATTGTTGATTTGCTTCATAGAGAATAGTTATAAGAAAATAAAGATTCAGTATCCTTCAAGTGCAACAATGCGCTCTATGAAGATGCAGGATTCATCTTTTTTGCCCCTTAAGATAAATATGTCTGGTGTTATACCGCCAATATTTGCAAGTTCATTTTTGATGATTCCATCTGCACTTTCGCAGTTATTCGAGTCTGAATCTGGTGGGGCTATAAGTACTTTATTTGCAAGGGGTAATTTTGCCTATATGCTTATATTTGGCATTTTAATTATGTTTTTTTGTTACTTTTATTCTTCTATAATATTTAATACCGAAGAAGTTGCTGAAAATTTAAAGAAAAGCAATTGTTTTATAGTGGGAATAAGGCCAGGCTCAAATACAGCAAGTTATCTCGATAAAATCGTTGTAAGGTTAACTTTTTTAGGCAGTATATACTTAGTCATTATATGTGTTGTTCCAGAAATCATAGTAACCCAATATTCCGTTCCGTTGACAATTGGTGGCACTGGTATATTGATTATGGTGAATGTGGTTCTTGATGTAATGAATCAATTTAGATCTTACTTGTATTCTGATAAATATAGCTCAGTTCAGAAAGGTAGAAGAGTGAGGCTTAGAGTAAGATGAATTTAATTTTTCTTGGCCCTCCCGGCTCTGGAAAGGGAACTCAAGCGCTAAAAATAGCGAATTTATTCCAGATGCTGAATATCTCGACTGGAGATCTGTTGAGAGAAGAGATATCCTTAAAAACAGAATTCGGAGTCTTGTCTTCATCGTTTATGGAGAAGGGTCTTCTAGTTCCAGATGAATTGGTTATTAGGCTTATTGAAAATAGGGTTTCAAAAAATGACCAATCTAGTGGTTTTTTGCTAGATGGTTTTCCGAGAAATATTGAGCAAGCAATTATTCTTAATAATGTCCTGCCTAAGATCGCTAAAAAAATAGATATAGTATTCAATTTTGAGATAGATGAAGGAGTCTTGTTGGAAAGAATAAAAGGTCGTTTTTCTTGTAAAAAATGCAAGATGACTTACAATAAACTTTTCAACAATACAAAGGTGGACGAAGTTTGTGATATTTGTGGTTCAAGTGATTTTGAAAGTAGAATTGATGATAATGAGCAAGTTTTAAAAAATAGACTTGACGTTTATCGCAAATCTAATTTAAAAATAATTGAATTTTATCAAAAAAATAACTTGATTATTTCAATAGATGCTTTAAAAAGCATTTCTTCAGTTTTTGACGACTTGAATAATCATATTATCGATTATAAAAATAAAAATGTTAATAGTTAAATTAACATTAATTATACAACTTAAAAAAGGAGACAAACTTGGCTAGGATTGCTGGTGTAAACATTCCAAAGGAAAAAAGGCTCGTTATAGCTTTAACATATATTTACGGTATAGGACCGACTACTGCTAACAAAATCTGCAAAAAAGTTGGTGTTGACTTAAAAACAAGAACTCATCAAGTTTCAGAAGAGGTTCTTGCTAAACTTAGAAGTTACATAGAGAAAGAAAAAATGACTCTTGAAGGCGATTTAAGGAGGAAGGTATCTGCTGATATTAAAAGACTTGTTGACCTTGGTTGTTATAGAGGTATAAGGCATGTTAAAAAGCTTCCTGTTAGAGGTCAAAGAACGCACACCAATGCAAAAACTCGTAAAGGTCGTGGTGTAGCAATTGCAAACAAGAAAAAAGCTGTAAAATAAATATTTTAAAATATGACAAAAAATAATACAAAAAAACCAGTAATTAGCAAAAAAAAGAAAAATGTAATTAATGGCTTAATAACCGTTTATGCAAGTTTCAATAATACTATAGTATCAGTATCTGATCTGCAGGGAAATGTTATATGCTGGTCATCTACTGGAAAGCATGGTTTTAAGGGCTCTAGGAAGGCAACACCTTATGCCGCTCAGATTGCTACTCAGAATGCTGTTGAGACCGCTAAAGAGCATGGATTGCAAAATGCAACCGTAAAGATTCTTGGTCCTGGAGTCGGAAGAGAGGCTTCTTTGAGAGCTATTCAAGCAACTGGCATAAATGTATCTTTAATAACGGATGCAACTTATCATCCACACAATGGGTGCAGACCAGCAAAAAGAAGAAGAGTTTAATCTCTATTCAAATTTTGAAAAACAACATTTAACTAAACTTAAAAAATCATATGGGAATTTTAAAGGAAAGCTGGGGGATATTAACAAAGCCATCTTTGGTCGCACTAAAAGAAGGTTACAACGATTTTACCAACTCAGTTATTGTGCTCGAGCCTTTTGAAAGAGGTTTTGGGAATACTTTAGGCAATTCTTTGCGAAGAGTATTGCTTTCTTGTATCGCTGGTTTTGCAGTTACTTCTGTAAAAATTGATGGAGTATTGCATGAATACACTTCAATTGATGGTGTAGAGGAAGATGTTATCGATATTATCATGAATATTAAGTCTTTGGCTATTACAAAAGATAGTTCTGAGCCTTGTGTAATAAGATTGACATCTGATAGGCTTGGTCCTGTTTATGCTGGCTCAATAGATTTACCTGCTGGCGTTGACATTATAAATAAGGATCTTCTGATATGTACTTTGAATGAAGGGGTGAAAATCGATATACAAATGAATGTTGAGTGCGGAAAAGGTTATGTTGTTGCTGATTCATCCAAAAAAGATAAAACCGTTGGCTTGATAGCGGTCGATTCAATATTCAGCCCCGTTAAAAGGGTTGCTTATAAAGTTGAGAATGCAAGGGTTGGTCAAGTTACCGATTACGACAAGTTGATATTTGAAATAGAGACAAACGGTTCAATTACTCCAGCCGATGCTTTGGCTACAGCTGCAAAAATATTACAAGACCAACTCTCTGTTTTTATAAACTTTGATGTTGATGCTATGGATAATGAGGTTAAGAAGGATATTGATATTGAGCCTGACTTTAATCGTAACCTGTTAAAAACAATCGAAGAGCTTGAATTATCTGTTCGTTCTTATAATTGCTTAAAAAATGAAAATATAACATATGTTGGCGATCTAGTTATTAGAACCGAAGCAGAAATGCTTAAAACCGCTAACTTTGGCAGAAAGTCTCTTAATGAACTTAAAGAAAATTTAAAATCAATGAGTTTGTCTTTTGGTATGAAGTTAGTTAACTGGCCACCAAAAAATCTTGATGAGTTGCTTAAGATCAAGAATAAAGAATTTTAATAAAATTTAAATCAATTATCTATGAAACATCGAATCAAAGGAAGAAAACTAAGTAGAACTACTTCGCATCGCAAGGCTCTATTAAGAAATTTAACTATTTCCTTGGTTAAATATGAGTTAATAAAAACAACTCTACCAAAGGCTAAAGAGCTTCGCCCGTTTATTGAAAAAGTTGTAACCATGGCTAAAATTGATAGCCTTGCAAACAGAAGGCTTGTTTTGTCAATTCTTGCAAATGAGGAAGCTGTTGACAAGCTTTTTGCTAAAATAGGCAAAAGAGTTTCTGCTAGAAATGGCGGATATACAAGGATATTAAAATACGGCTTCAGAACTGGAGATAAAGCTCCGATGGCAATAATCGAGTTTGTTGATAAATCAAGTGAATCTGATTTTAGTAAAGAGCAAGAAAAACAAAAATTAACCAGTAATTAAAATGTCAAATATAATCGATAGCTTTAATAAGCAAGAATTAGAAAAGTTAAAATTATTAAAAACCAGCCCTATAAAACCCTTTAATGTTGGCGATAATGTCAGTGTTAAGTACAAAATTACCGAAGGAGCTAGCACAAGAATACAGGCATTTAATGGTGTTGTTATCGCTAAATCAAAGTCTTTTGAGAATTATTCTGCAACTTTTACAGTTCGTAAAATTAGTAGTGGTATTGGGGTGGAGAGAAAATTTATGCTTCATTCTCCGCTTGTCTCTGAAGTTGAGATATTGAAAAAAGGAGTTATTCGTAGAGCTAAACTATATTATCTAAGAAAATTAACTGGTAAAGCATCTAGAATAAAAGAAAAACTTGATTTTTAGCATTTATAAAATTATCTAAAAATGACTCTTGGTTTTTTAAAGAAAAAATACAAAAAAGGCATAATATTGTTAATTATGCCTTTTTTGCTTTTTTGTTGCTCTGTTGAAAATAATTATTCTAGTTATGTAAGGGTTGAAAAAATTGGAAGCAAGAAATTTTTTACCTTTTTTGTTGATGATGAATTCATTGTAAAAAATTATAAGTCCCCTCCTTGGAAGAAGTTTCCTAAAATTTCTGTTGCCGAATATGGTTTGCTCTTGAAGTTAATTAAAGAAGATAGCAAGTGTGGATTTGAAAAGTTTGACATAGTCATACATTCCCGTCAAGATAAGGTTTACGATACGACTTTTGCTCATTTGGTTTCTCAGAATTACAGAGCTCGCCCTATTTCTCCTGTTATTTACAATGGCGAATGTTTGCCTTTTAAAAATAACAAAAACTTTGTTCGTCACTCTGACGGAAACATATTCAAAGAAAAGTAATATTTTCTTTCTTTAAAATCTTAGCTGAAAAATTAGTTTATATGAAAAATGCTCCTTTATTAGCAATTAGGAATGCTACTATATCTTTTGCTAAAAAAACTTTATTTGAAAATCTTGATTTACCCTTATTTCAAAAAGATAAAATATGTTTGATTGGCAAAAATGGTGTTGGCAAAACCAGTTTAATTAACTTTATTGCTGGTAAAATAGATGTTGATTATGGGGAGAGGTGGGTTATGCCAAATGTTAAAATTGGCTATTTACAACAAGACGAAAAAATTCCTGACGGTTTAAAGGTTTTTGATTTTATAATTAATTCAATTCAATATAGTTCTTTAGCTAAAGAATTTATGGAGCATAAAAGTTATTTAATTTTATCAATTTGTGATAAATTAGAAATTGATCCAGAAGTTTCCACCGAAAAGCTTTCTGGAGGACAAAAAAGAAGGGTTAATCTTGCTAAGGCACTAATTCTTGAGCCAGAAATTTTATTGTTAGATGAGCCAACAAACCATCTTGATTTGAAATTAATCAATTGGCTTGAGGGTTATCTTTTAAACTATAGAGGTGCATTAATAGTCATAAGTCATGATCGTAAATTTCTAGAGCAAATATCAAACAAGGTTTTTTGGTTAAGATCTGGAAGTATTAAAATTAACAATTTGGGTTATAAAAATTTTGATGAATGGTCGCGATTAATTATTGACCAAGAAGAAAGGGAGTTGCATAACCTTAATAAGAAGGTGGATCTTGAAAGTGGCTGGTTGCAAACTGGTGTTACAGGAAGAAGAAAAAGAAATATTGGTAGGCTTCATTATTTGCAAGAACTTAGGGGCAAATTGGAGGTGCAAAAAAATATATTGAGAAGCAATGCTGATTCTATTAAAATACATAATTTTAAAATTGAAGAAGATTCTCCGCAGGTTATAGTTTCTTTAAATAATATTTCCAAGAATTGGTCTCTTGAAAATACTGAATCCTCGAATGGTTTTGCCGAAAAAACAAAGAAAATTATTAATAATTTTTCTTTAAAAATTTTAAGGGGTGAAAAAATAGGAATAATCGGGCCAAATGGAGCTGGAAAATCGACTTTTTTAAAAATGTTAATTGGCGAAATAGAGCCGGATTCTGGGACTGTAAAAAGAGCGATAGATTTAAGATTTTCTTATTTTGACCAGATGCGAGCTAAAATTGCAAAAGGTTCGACAATTCAAAATATATTGTGTGAATCAGGCGGTGATCATGTATTGCTTGCAAATGGCAAAACTAAGCATATATGCGGTTATATGAAGGATTTTTTATTCGATCCTAAAGACATAGACACAAGAGTCGACACTCTTTCGGGAGGTCAGCAAAATAGGTTGTTATTGGCGAAAATTCTTGCTAATCCAGGTAACTTTTTAATTTTAGATGAGCCTACAAATGACCTTGATATGGATAGTTTAGACCTTCTGCAAGAGTACTTAGTTACCTATCAGGGAACCATGATCATTGTAAGTCACGACCGTGATTTTTTAGATAATGTTGTAACTAGCATTATTGCCTTTGAAGGAGAGGGCGAGGTTTTTCAAAATCTTGGTGGTTATAGCGATTATAGCGATTATATGCAAAAATATCGAAAGTCTGAATTTGCAAATCGAGCAAACAAGAACTCTTCTTCAATTAATAAGAGCGATGAGAAATCCAATTTTATTGCAAAAACAGGACTTACTAATAAGCAACTTTTTGAATTAGATAAAATAATTATTAAAATTGATAAATTGGAGCAAGAAATTACATCTTTAACCGACAAGTTAATTGAAAATAAAGATGTAAAGCAAATTCAGGATATTTCTAACAAGATAGCAAAATTGCAGTCAGAGCTTGATATTGCAGAATGTAGATGGATGGAGTTAGAAAGTTTAAAATAAGGGTATTTAGCATTAAATCTTTCTCCATTTTTCTAAAAAAAATAAAATCAAGCTAGACTTTAAACTAACCGCTATATAAAATATATTGATTATTTTCCTAAAATCACAAATATTTTTAATTTATAATGTCTAAAAAATTGCACGAAGACAATCAAAATCACGGTTCTCAACAAAATTTAAATGAATATTCTTTGCAGTCAAATTTAGTAAAGTCGGGAGAAGATAATGTTATGACCATTAATTTTGGTCCACAACATCCTGCTGCTCATGGTGTTTTAAGGCTTATCCTTGAAATGGATGGCGAGGTTATTAAAAGAGCAGATCCTCATATTGGTTTATTGCATCGCGGTACTGAAAAATTAATCGAATATAAAACTTATTTACAGGCGGTTCCCTATTTTGATAGGCTTGATTATGTTTCTCCAATGTGTCAAGAGCATAGTTTTGCTCTCGCGGTAGAAAGTCTACTCGGTTGTAAGATACCATTAAGGGCTCAATATATTAGGGTTCTATTTTCTGAAATCACAAGAATTCTGAACCATATTATGGCAATTACTACTCAGGCTCTTGATGTTGGTGCAATGACTCCTTTGTTATGGTTATTTGAAGAAAGAGAAAAAATGATGGGTTTTTATGAAAAGGTTAGTGGTTCAAGAATGCATGCTGCCTACATTAGGCCGGGAGGTGTTCACCAAGATTTACCAAATGGATTAGCTGAGGAGATAGCTGAATTTATCCTGCATTTCCCAAAAAAACTTGATGATGTTGATAATTTATTGACTGATAATCGTATTTTTAAACAAAGAATGGTTGATATTGGTGTTGTGACTGCAGATGAGGCTCTTGCTTGGGGTTTTTCTGGGCCAATGATTCGCGGATCGGGCATTGCATGGGATCTCAGAAAAAGTCAACCATACGAAATATATGGAGAGCTTGATTTTGATGTACCTATAGGTAAAAATGGCGATTCATATGATCGCTATTTAATTAGAGTTGCTGAAATGAGAGAATCAGTAAAATTAATTAAGCAGTGTTTAGAAAAAATGCCTAAAGGTGAAATTGTCGTTGACGATCCAAGAATAGCTCCTCCAAAAAGAGCAAAAATGAAGAGCGAAATGGAGGCGATGATAAATCACTTTAAGCTTTATACTGAAGGCTATAGAGTTCCTGCTGGAGAGGTTTATAGGGCGGTTGAAGCACCTAAGGGTGAGTTTGGGGTTTATTTGATTTCTGATGGTTCTAATAAGCCTTATCGTTGTCGAGTCAGGGCTCCAGGGTTTGCTCATTTGCAAGCTCTAGATTTTATGGTAAGAGGGCATATGCTTGCTGATGTTGTGACTATTATCTCAACTCAAGATATTGTTTTTGGAGAGGTTGATCGTTAGAGTTGTTGTTAATCTAAAATTGAAATTACTTAAAACACCATTATGACAAATTTAGAATTGGCAAATTTTTCTGTTAAAGAAGAGTTTAGTAGGGGTCGTTTATATAACGAAAATTATCAAGATAATAAATATCGCTCAATATTTGGCAGAGATAGAGATCGCATCATTAACTCTTCTGCTTTTAGAAGATTGCAGTACAAGACTCAGGTTTTTGTTAATCACGAAGGCGATCATTACCGAACCCGTCTTACTCATTCTTTGGAGGTGGCTCAAATTGCTAGATGGATAGCTGGAGGTCTTTCTATTAATAAAGATTTAGCTGAAATAGTTTCTCTTATTCACGATATAGGTCATCCAGCTTTTGGTCATGCAGGAGAAGAGGCTTTAAATCAAAAAATGATGCTGATTATCGATGAAAATAATCAAAAATTAAACTTCTCTCATAATGCCCACACTTTAAAGCTAATTACAAAAATCGAAACAAGATTTGTTGATTTTGAAGGGCTTAATCTTTCTTGGGAAATATTGGAAGCAGTAGTTAAGCATAATGGTGCTTTTATTTATCCTAAAACGGCTGAAGAATATATAGTAAAATATAACGATATTCACGATCTTGAATTGCTTTTATCGCCCAGTCTTGAAGGTCAAGTTTCTGCGATAGCTGATGATATAGCCTATAATAATCATGATTTAGAAGATGGTTTAAGAGCTGGTCTTTTTGATATTGAAGATTTATTTGAATTGCCTTTGGTGGGTAAGATTTATAGCGATATTTTAAAAAAATATCCTAAAATTAAGAGGGAATTATTGGTTGGTGAAGCTAAGAAAATTATTACTTTGGCGATGGTTGTTAATTTAATTGAATCCAGCAAAAAAAATATCAAGGATAATAAAATAAAGACTCTTGAAGAGGTTAGGTTATTTAAAGATTTTTTAATTAATTTCGATAGTGAATTTCAAGAAATTCAAAGGCGGATTAAAAGCTTTTTGATGGCAAAAATGTATCGACATCCGATTGTAAATCAAATGACTAAAAGTGCTAAAGATATAATTTCAACAATTTTTGATTTTTATTTTACGAGTCCGCAATTTTTACCGCCAGATCTTTTTGTTAACAACATTACGGGCGAAGAAAATATCGATATTAAAAATATAAATTTAGTTAAAAAAGCAGAAATCGTTAGCGATTATATTGCTGGAATGACTGATCGTTTTGCGATTAACGAATATAAAAGAATTACAGATAGTTAAATGGCAGATTTTTTAATAAATCCATTTTTAGCATTAATTTTAATTGCTGTAATTTGCGGAATGTTGGGTAGCTTTGTGCTTTGGAAAAACCTTTCTTATTTTGGCGATGCAATTTCACATTCAATGCTTCTTGCAATCGCTATAGCATTAGTTATAAAAATGAATTTATGGTTAGCGATGCTTGCAATTGCTGGCTGTATGATTGTAGTAATAAGATATTTTATTGATAATAAATATTTAAAAAATGACACCATTTTGGCAATTACAACTTATTGCTTTGTTGCCTTGGCATTGCTGGTTGCAGATTTAAATGGCGGAATAAAATTTAATAACTATATTTTTGGCGAGGTTTTAACTGCCAATAAAAGCGATGTAATTGCTTTGTTGCTAATTTTAGTCTTAACAACTTTATATCTTACAATTGCTTTTAGAAAAATTTTACTAATTAGAATTAATGAAGATTTAGCAAGAATTAAAAATATTAAAATTGATTTTTGGCAAATATCTTTTTTGTTGTTATTGTCAATATTGATCGCATTGGCAATGCAAATTGTTGGAGTTTTACTACTTACTGCGATGATGATTATTCCTTCTGCGATAGCAAGAATAATGGCAAAATCCCCCTTGCAAATGATTATAATATCGGTTGTTATTGGTGTTGTATCGGCAATTGCTGGTTTTTATTTTGCGGTAAAATTTAATCTAAATGCAAGTGCAACAATGGTTGCAACTACTGGCTTGATATTTATTGTCAATAATTTGATTGTAAAATTAAAAAAATGAGACAAAATACCAAAAATCTAACATAAGCTTTTATTTTAAGCTTTTCATTATCAAATATAAGAAAATTTATGAACAAAATTTCTGTAAAAAACCCAATAGTTGAGCTTGATGGCGACGAAATGACGAGAATAATTTGGCATTTTATAAAAGAAAAATTAATTTTGCCATATCTCGATGTTGATATTAAATATTATGACCTAAGTATCATTAATAGAGACAAAACAAACGATCAAATAACTATTGATAGTGCGAATGCAATAAAAAAATATCAAGTTGGCATTAAATGCGCCACTATTACTGCCGATGAAGCAAGACAAAAAGAATTCGGATTAAAAGAAATCTGGAAATCTCCGAATGGAACTATTAGAAATATTCTTGATGGAACGGTATTCCGTGAGCCAATAGTTTGTAAAAATGTGCCAAGATTGGTAAGAAGCTGGAAGTCTCCGATCATCGTTGGCAGGCATGCATTTGGCGATCAATATAAAGCTACTGATTTTATAATTCCTGGAGCTGGTAAATTAACCATAAAATTTACTGGTGAAAATGGCGATATAATTGAAAAAGAAGTGTTCCAATTTAATGGTTCTGGGGTTGCGATGGCAATGTACAATGTTGACGAATCGATAAAGGGATTTGCTTATTCTTGCTTTAATTTAGCTTTGCAGAAGGGGTGGCCTCTTTATTTGTCAACAAAAAACACTATTCTTAAAAAATACGATAATCGCTTTAAAGAGATTTTTCAACAAATTTATGATAGCGAATTTAAAGAAAAATTTACTGCTCAGGGCATAGTATACGAACATCGCTTGATTGATGATATGGTCGCTTCTGCCTTAAAATGGAGTGGTAGTTTTGTGTGGGCTTGTAAAAATTATGATGGAGATGTGCAGTCTGATTCCGTTGCTCAGGGCTTTGGTTCGTTGGGATTAATGACTTCTGTTTTAATTACTCCAGATGGTGAAGTTATGGAGGCTGAGGCGGCTCATGGCACGGTCACTAGGCATTTTCGCCAGCATCAAGCGGGGAAGCCAACCTCTACTAATCCAATTGCCTCAATATTCGCTTGGACTCGTGGCTTGTCTTTTCGTGCAAAACTTGATAATAATCAAGATCTTGGTAATTTTTGCGATGTTCTTGAAAAGGTTTGTATCGAAACGGTTGAATCTGGAAAAATGACAAAAGATCTTGCTGTTTGTATTGGCGGTGAAAATGTTCAATATGGCAAAGATTATTTATATACAGAAGAATTTCTTGATGAAATTAATAAAAATTTACAAAAATCTTTAAAAATATAAGCAGTGAATAATTTAAAAAATCAATCACAGAGCGATATTAATCAACAAATACCTCGCAGAAAAAATGCTCTTACCTGCGAAGAAAGCTCGAAAATGGAGCGGGAAATAAAAAAAAATGACCAAGGTAATGTTAATAATCAACTGATGATTACTGGTTTCTCTCAACTCAATTTAAATGATAAAATCGTTAAAAAATAATTGGTTATGTCGATAATTACTCGTTTTGCCCCTTCTCCAACTGGAGATTTACATATAGGCGGTGCTCGAACCGCACTATTTAACTATTTATTTGCTAAAAAAAATAATGGCAAGTTTTTACTAAGAATTGAAGACACTGATAAAAAAAGATCCACGGAATCGGCAATAAAGGCAATTTATCAAGGTCTGGAGTGGCTAGGTATTAATTGTGATGAAAAAGCCGTTTTGCAATCAAGTAATATAACTAGGCATCACCAAGTTGCTTATCAACTACTTGAAAATAATCAAGCATATTATTGCTACACTAGTGCGGAAGAGCTTGCAGAGATGAGAGAGAAAGCGGAAAAAAAAGGGCAAATATTTCGCTTTAAAAGTGAGTGGCGAGAAAAACAGCCTTCTCAAGCCGTAAATATAAAGCCTGTCATTAGAATAAAAGCGCCTTTGGACGGCGAAACCATTATTAACGACCTAATTCAAGGCGAGGTAAGGGTTGCAAATAGCGAGCTTGATGATTTGGTAATGCTTAGGTCTGATGATACTCCAACCTATATGCTAGCCGTTGTGGTTGATGATTATGATATGAATATTAGTCACATTATTAGAGGAGACGATCATTTAACTAATGCCTTTCGTCAAAAAATAATTTATCAAGCTTTAAATTGGAAGGTGCCAGAATTTGCACACATTCCTTTAATTTACGGTAATGATGGAACAAAAATGTCAAAAAGACACGGTGCTACTGCGGTTGTAGATTATGCCAAAATGGGTTATTTACCGCAAGCGATGAGAAATTATCTTTTAAAATTGGGTTGGGCACATCAAAATGATGAAATTATAAGTGATAATCAGGCAATAGAATGGTTTAATCTTGAGGCAATCGGTAGATCGCCATCACGATTTGACTTTGCTAAATTAAATTTTTTAAACAAGCATTATTTAAAAAACCTCTCCAATGAGGAGATATTTTCTTTGATTTTGCCTAACTTTAATAATCAGCCAAGCGAATTAGAGGCAAAAAAAATTATCAAAGCAATTAATTTTTGTAAAGAAAGAGCTGAGACATTAATTGATCTCATTGCGATCGTTGAGCCTTATTTTGATAATTGTGAATTTTTGATTAATCAAGAAGATCAAGGTAAGTTAATTAATAATCAGCAATTGCTAATTAATTTAAGTAAGTTGATAGATTCTACTGATGATTGGAATCATGACCAAATAAAAGAATATTTTAATAAATTTTGCCAAGAATATGGTTTGAAAATTAAAGATTTTGGTCCAATACTAAGAATTGCTTTAACTGGCTCTAGCTCTTCTGCTGGCGGAGTGTTTGAAGTTTGTGAAATAATTGGTAAAAGCGAAGCCCAAAAAAGAATTAACAATTTATTGTAATTTTTTCGATTTTTTTCGAAATGCTTAATTTTTGCTAGTTAGTCTTTCAACTTCAATAACATTTCTTGACATTCTGAGTGTCGATAAAATCTTCTCAAGATGCTCAACTGTTTTTACCTCTAAGTCCATCGTAATCTCAAGATGATCTGCAGATCTGTTAACCGTAGTGATTCCTGAAATATTAACTTGCCTTTTAGCTACTATGCTACTTATATCTGCAATTGTTCCGGATTTATTTTCGATAACTAATCTAACTCTGCTTTGATAAATTTGATTTTGCAAATCTTCTTCATCTTTCCAGCATACATCGAGAACCTTTTGTTTGCTTATGGCTAGTCTCTTTAAGTTGTGGCAATTCTGGTGATGTATTGTTACTCCAGTTCCCGTATTAATTATTCCAACTATTGAATCTCCCGGAATGGGTTTACAACACCCTGCATACTGTATTGCCATACCAGGAATCAGGCCATTTATTGGTACTGAATAGTTATCTTTTGTGCTTTTTTCAAAATTTTTATTATTCTTGATGTTTTTTTTGTTTTCTTCGATATATTCTGGATAGGCTATCTTCAAAA
Organism: Rickettsiales bacterium UBA1997; assembly: GCA_964202895.1. Taxonomy (GTDB): domain Bacteria; phylum Pseudomonadota; class Alphaproteobacteria; order Rickettsiales; family UBA1997; genus JAJTDS01. Next base: position 31,495 of record CAXNJM010000001.1, read on the forward strand.
CTTCTTCGCGATGAATTGAGCCTTCTACGATTTTAAAACAAAGATCGGCAATGGTTTTTTTGTTAAAGTGGGAAAGTGTTTTTTCTAGAATTTTATCATTAATTTCAAAATTTTTATTAATAAAAAATTTATTTATAATTGCTCTCCCCAAAACACTATATTCGCCAAATTTTTCATTTTTAATAAAGCTTTTTATCGCATATCTAGCTTTAGAGGTATTGACGAATTGTAGCCAATTAGGTGATGGTTTGGCATTTTTGGCGGTGATTATTTCAATTTGATCTCCATTCTCAATTTTTTGCTTTAGGGAGGCGATTGCTCCATTGACTTTTGCAGAAATGCAGGAATTTCCTATTTCAGAATGTATGGCATAGGCAAAATCTACTAAAGTTGAATTTACGGGAAGATTAAATATATCACCGTTTGGAGTGAAGCAAAAAATTTGGTCGGAATGCAAAATTAATTTATGATTTTTTAATACTTCACTTGCTGATTCAGAATTTTCGAATAATCCAACCAATTCTCTTAACCATCTATATTGCTTTGTTTCATTATCTAATGAATTTTTAAGATTCTTGTGCTGGGCAATGGTTTTGTATCGCCAATGAGCAGCGACTCCCAGTTCAGAGATTTCATGCATTTGATTGTCGCGAATTTGAATCTCAATTTTTTTGTTAAAAGGCCCTAAAATAACTAAATGTAAAGATTGATAGCCATTTTCCTTCGGGGTGCTGATGTAGTCTTTGAAGCTACCCGGAATCATTTGATAATTTGAGTTGATTATTCCTAAGGCTTTATAACAATCGGCAATATTTTCAACGGTAATTCTAAATGCCATAATATCGTGTAAATTGTGAAATCCAATATTTCTTTTTTGCATTTTTTCCCATATAGAATAAGGCTTTTTCTGCCTTCCGCTGATTTTAAAAATTATCTCTTCTTTATTAAAAATATCATTTAGGTCATTGATTATTTTATCGGTTAAATCCTTGGTTTTTTCTTGCAATTCTGTAAGGCGATTGATTATGTAATTTCTTGCCTCTGGCTCAATTATTTCAAATGCTAAATCTTGCAATTCATCTTTAATTTTGTTGAGACCTATTCTTGATGCTAGCGGAGCATATATATCTAGGCTTTCTTTTGATTTTTTTATCTTTTTTTCTTTTGATGGCACAAAGTGAAGAGTTCTCATATTGTGTAAACGATCCGCCAGTTTTATCAATAAAACCCTAATATCTCTTGACATTGCGATTGTTAATTTGCGGAAGTTTTCTGCAAATTTTTCATTTGTAGGTATGACTTCAAGCTGGCCAAGTTTAGTAACTCCGTCAACCAGATTAGCCACCTCTTCTCCAAAAGTTTTTTTAATTTCTTCGAGGCTTATTTCTGTATCTTCAACGACATCGTGAAGTAGGGCGGTGATTACTGAGCTTTGGTCTAGCTTTAGTTCGATTGCAATTTCAGCAACGGCAATAGGATGTGAAAAATAAGGTTCGCCAGAGTGTCTTATTTGATTTCCATGGGCTGTTCTTGCAAAAATATATGCTTTTGTGATTAGAGATTCATCAATATTTTGATGATAAGATTTAATTTTATTGATGAGATCAATGTGCAAAATCATTGTATTTTTAATTTTTTATTTTTTATCTTTCTGAGTAAGAAAAATTTAGCGAATTTTTCATTCTTTATCTTTCTGAGTAATAAAAATTTCACGGATTTTTATCATTTTGGCGAATCTGGAGAATGCAAAAAGTAAGCTGTAAATTATTCCTTGTGAGCCGTAACAAATGTATCTTCTAATTATCAATGCTTTAAAAAATGCCAAAATCGGTGAGATTATAATTTTTATTGTAGAGATGTTTTTGCCCTTTTTCCAAGCATCCAGAGCTTGCAATTCTGAATAAAAGTTGATTTTTTCTATCCAGTGCTGAAATGACCTAAAAGATTGATGAAAAATAATATTTTGACATTGGCCAATTTTGTTAATTGCGGTTTTATTTTTTAGTAAAACTGAATCGTGAACTGGGCTGTTGCTGAACCCTGCATAATGAGGCTTATATAGTCTTAGTTGGTTGTAGTAATAGGCAAACTTATTTGGCTTTTCTTCAAAATGAAATTTATTAACAATTTTAATTTTATAGCCGATTATATCTGAATCTTTGCTGTGATTAATTAATTTTGTAATTTCTTCGCTTAACTCAAAAGAAAGCTCTTCGTCTGCATCAATATTTAATATCCAAGGATTAAGGCATTTTTTTTCGCCAAAAACTTTTTGTTCGCCAAAGCCATTCCATTGATTAAAGAATACCTTTGCCCCAAGCTCTTCTGCTATTTTGCAAGTATTGTCGGTGCTTCCAGAATCGATAACAATAATTTCTTCGGCGATATTGATTACAGATTTAATGCTGGTCGCAATTCTGTCTGCTTCATTTTTAGTAATAATGAAGACTGATAATGGAATTTTATTCATTTTTTGTTTATAATAATTTTTTAAGAAAAAAAACCTTGCAAAAATTGATTTTGGTAATTATTTTTTTAATATCAACAATACATAATTAATCAATTAATAGCTTATTTGCAATGAAAAACTCTATGAAAAAAACTTTCGCTATAATAATAGCAATGCTACTTATTGGTTTCACGGCTTTTGTTATCAAAAATTATCAAAATCATCTTAAAAAAAGAGAGTTTCAGCAAAATGAAAAATTAAACGAAGATAAAAATTCTTTAAAAAATGATTCAGAAATCAAAGTACAAGGCGAAGAAAAAGTCAATCAGATTATTGATAAAGACAATCAATCGGCATATCTAGATTCATCTACAATCAACGAAGTTAGTAAATCAAAAATTCTACAAATTAAACCTGATGATTTTATTGTTGGTGATAAAAATGCCAAAATAACAATAATTGAATATGCATCTCTTTCTTGTCCTCATTGTGCCAACTTTCACTCCGAGGCTTTTGATGAGTTAAAAACAGAATATATCGATAGCGGTAAGGCTGTATTTATTCACCGCGATTTTATCCTTAACCAACCTTCTTTAATTGCTTCAATGTTTGCAATATGTCAAGCCGAAGATAATGCAGGTAATGCTGTTGAAAAATATTACTCAACTTTAAAAGCTCTTTTCAAAACTCAAAGCTCTTGGGCTTTTGACCCTAAATTTATTGACAAATTAAAGTCAATTGCTCAGCTAGACTCAATGACACCAGAAAGATTTACCGCCTGCGTTAATAACGGCAAGTTGCAAGAAAAAATTCTTAATAATTTTATTGAAGCAAGAAAGGCTTTAAAATTAGAATCGGCTCCTACATTCTTTATTAACGGAGAAGTATTGCAAGGCTATGTCGATTACTTAACAATTAAAAAAATTATTGACCGTCAGTTAGCGGAGCCTAAAAAATAGGCTTGAATATTATTAATCGCTAAAATTAAATTCAGTGTCAGTAAAAATAGAATTATGCAATTTGCGTAAAAGATTCGGATCTAAAAATGTTCTAAATGGAGTTGATCTTAAGGTTGAAAAAGGCGAGTCTTTGGTTATTTTGGGGGGCTCAGGAACTGGAAAATCTGTTTTAATTAAAATTATTACATCGATTATTGAGCCAGATTCTGGTTCAATTTTTATTGATTCAGTAAATTTTCTCAAAGCTAAACAGTCGCAGAAGCAACAAATTATTGATAAAATGGGTTTTTTATTTCAAGGTGGTGCGCTTTTTGATTCTCTAAAAATATGGGAAAATGTCGCCTTTCGATTATTAAACCATCACAAAATCAACCAAAAAGATGCTCGTGACATTGCGATTGAAAAACTAACGATGGTTGGATTAAATTCAAAGGTTGCGGATTTATATCCTTCTGAACTTTCTGGCGGTATGCAAAAAAGAGCTTCGCTTGCTAGAGCGATTGCCAGTAATCCCGATATTATATTTTTTGATGAGCCTACTACTGGTCTTGATCCAATAATGTCAAATGTTATTAATGATTTAATAGTGGACAATTCTAAAAGGTTGGGCGCCACCACCATTACTATTACTCACGATTTAGACTCTGCACAGAGAATAGCGGACAAAGTTGCTATGCTGTATAATGGAAAAATCATTTGGCTTGGAGATGCTAAAGATGTCATGAACTCCGGAAATCCTTTTCTTGATCAGTTTGTGAATCGTAGATCGGAAGGTCCAATTAAATTCTAGATAGCATTAAAATAAATTTATTTATCCACAAAATGCTAATAAAGCACAAAAATTTTCTAAAAAACTGTCGCTATTTGCTTGAATATGTCGTTGTTAAGTTTGCTTTACGGTTCTTTTTGGTTATAGGAGTCAAAAACTCCGCTAATTTAGCAGCTAAAATTGCAAAAATAGTAGGAAAGAGAATGACGGTTAACAAGCTTGCTTATAAAAATTTAAGCCTTGCTATTCCAGAATTAAATGAGGAAGAAAAAAACGACATATTAACTAAAATGTGGGATAACCTAGGAAGAGTGGTGGGAGAGTTCTTTTATGTTGCTGGTTGCAAGGTCGAAAAAATTAAACAATTTGCAAAAGCTGATGAAGAATCGCAAAAAAACATAGAATTTATTATTGAAAATTTCGCTAAAAAAAATATTGGCGGTATAATATTTTCAGGACATATAGGCAATTGGGAGGTTGGTCCAAAATTTTTAATTAATGCAGGTATTAATGTTTCTACGGTATATCGCCCGCTTAATAATCTATATGTTGAAAATATTACCGCTACTATTCGCGGTTCAGAGTTGATAAAAAAAGGAGTCGCAGGCAGTAAAAAGATTATTGAAAAAATAAAAAATGGTGGTTTTGTCATTATTTTGGTCGATCAAAAAGTTAGCGAAGGGCAAGCGATTGATTTTTTTCATAAGCCTGCAGTTACTACAACTTCTCTTGCAAGAATAGCCCTTAAATATAATGTTCCATTAATTCCCGCTTATGTAACAAGAATCGGTCAGCAGAGTAAGTTTTTAGTTACTATAGAAAAGCCACTTGAAGTAGATAATTTTAAAAAATCAAATCAAGAACAGACGATTAGCGATATCACTCTTTTAATTAATAAAACATTAGAGGGTTGGATAAGAAAAAACCCAGAGCAGTGGTTTTGGGTTCATAATCGTTGGAAGAGTTAGTTGGATGGTTGAAAATTATTTAATGCTATTTTTTGATAGTTTGTTTTCGGCGATAATCGTGCCACCTAGAAGAGAGTCTGTTTTGCCTGTAATTTTGGCATTACAAAACAGCAGATATCAATTAGAGTTGGTTGCTTTTTTGGCTATATTTGGCAATGTTCTGGGCTCAGCATTTAACTGCTTTCTTGGTAGATATTTTGTTTTTATTAAAGAAAAAAAAGTTCAAGGCGATAATTTAAAAAAACATCAAAAATTTTTAATAAAATATCTTCCTTTTTTAATTCCATTTTCTTTTTTATCTTTAATTGGTGCCCCTTTAAGTTTTGTTGCGGGCTTCATTAGAATTAAATTGCTTAATTTTTTACTTTTATTAATTTTAGGAAAATTAATATATTATAATTTATTAATATTTTGGGGTTTAGATCTTGATATATCAAGATTTCTATAAATTTATCTTATAAAAAATTCATTAATCACTTTAAATGAGTCTCAATTTTAATCATCAACAATTTAATAATTTTGCTAGCCAAAATAAACCAACAATTTTATTTAAGAAATTAGCCAGCGACCTTATAACTCCTGTTCTTGCATTCTCAAAATTAAAGGCTCATTTTGATAATTATTCATTTTTGTTTGAGTCGGTTGAAAAAGGCAATAATAAGGGTAGATTTTCTTTGATTGGCTTAATGCCAAGCGAGATATGGAAAGCAGTTGATGGGGTTGCTTATATCGATAATAATCATAATTTTAATTCTGAATTTCAAATAGACAATAAACCTTCTATTATTGAAAGCCTGAGAAGTTTTATAAAATCTTCTCAATTTGATTATGTCGAATTAAATCAAATCTATGCTGATCAAAGGGGGGTTTTGGAGGCTATAAATATGGCATCTGGAGTTTTTGGTTATGCTAGTTACGATTTAGTCAGATTTTTTGAGAATATACCTAACAGAAATTTGCCAGATCCAATCGGAATACCTCAATCCATCTTTATAAAGCCACAAATAATTTTAGTTTTTGATAGTTTGTTTGACCAGCTATTTATTTGTTCGCCAGTGATTGAATTTACTAAAACATACCAAGAGATAAAAGATTCAATTGAGCGAATAGAATCAATCATTTTTTATGAAAATCATACTCCCAAGAAAACTGATGTCGAAATTATTGATAAGATTAATCATTATCAATTTAAATTTACCGCCAATGTTGATGAAAAAATATATTGTGAAATGGTTAAAAAGGCAAAAGAATATATTGTCAACGGCGATGTCTTCCAAGTTTTGCCTTCACAAAGGTTTGTTGCTGAATATCCAGAATTTTTAAATGAATTCGATTTTTATCGCTCCTTGAGAATCGTAAATCCATCTCCATTTTTATTTTATTTTAAATTTAATGATTTTGTTATAACGGGCTCAAGCCCTGAAATTATGGCATCTTTAAAAGATGAAGAAATTACTATTCGCCCGCTTGCAGGAACAAGAAAAAGAGGTGCAAATAATGCTGAAGATAAATTAATTGCACAAGAACTGTTAAAAGACGAAAAAGAATTGGCAGAGCATTTAATGTTAATTGATCTCGGTAGAAATGATGTTGGAAGAGTTGCAAAAGCTGGTTCAATGGTGGTGACTGAAAAAATGTCGATAGAAAATTATTCTCATGTAATGCATATTTCTTCAACTGTTAAAGGTAAGTTGCAAAATGGTTATGATGCTCTTGATGTTATGATTGCCGGCTTTCCTGCTGGAACCGTAAGTGGTGCTCCAAAAATTAGAGCGATGGAAATAATCGAAGAAATAGAGTCGGAAAAAAGAAGTTTTTATGCTGGTTGTGTTGGTTATTTTGCTAGCAACGGCAACAGCGAAACCTGCATAACTCTTCGTTCCGCTTTATTTAAAAATAATAAAATTTATTTACAGTCAGGGGCTGGAGTGGTTTTTGATTCTGACCCAAAATCAGAGCATCAAGAATGTCTTAATAAGGCGAGGGCTTTAATGGTTGCCTGCGATAAAATTAAAGATTTTTTTAATTAAAATTAGTTTAGTAAAACTAGTTTGTTAATTTAATGGCTTTTCCATTCTATTGATTTTAAATCTACTCCTTCTTGCATCATTTCCCACAATGGGCTTAATTCTCTTAATTTTTGGATTTTACTTCTAACTAAATTGATTGCGAAATCAACTTCTTCTTCGGTAGTAAAGCGACCAATTCCAAAGCGAATTGAAGTGTGAGAAAGCTCTTCAGAAACTCCAAGTGAATGCAGAACATATGAAGGCTCAAGTGAAGATGATGTGCATGCGGAGCCAGAAGAAACCGCTAAATCTTTGATGGCCATAATCATTGATTCTCCTTCGATTCCCGCGAAACTAAGATTTATATTGCCGATATATCTTTCATTTTCTTTCTCAAGAGCTGGTCCGTTGAGATATATTGATTTTTCTTCCATAATGCCGTTAAAAAATTTATGAGATAGTTTTTTAATGTGTTCGTAATCTTTTGTCATTTCTAGATTTGCGATTCTTGAGGCTTCTCCAAAACCAGCGATTATAGAAGTTGGTGCGGTTCCAGATCTGATTCCTCTTTCTTGTCCACCACCGCTAAATAATGGCCTGATTCTAACTCTTGGTTTTCTGCGAATATAAAGAGCTCCAACTCCCTTTGGGCCGTAGATCTTGTGCGCGGATATACTCATAAGATCGATATTCAAAGCCTCAACGTCTAATGGAATTTTTCCAAAAGCTTGTGCGGCATCGGTATGAAAAAATATATTTTTTTCTTTGCATAGCTTGCCTATTTCTGCTAATGGTTGAATGGCGCCTATTTCGTTATTGATTGCCATTACCGAAATTAAGACGGTATCTTCGCAGATCGCTTCTTTGAGTGTTGTGATGTCGATTAATCCATCATTTTTTACAGGCAAGAAAGTTACTCTAAAGCCTTCTTGCTCTAAATCGCGACAAGAATTTATAACGCATTTATGCTCGGTTGCAACGGTAATAATGTGCTTTTTTTGACTTTCATAAAATTTTGCCACTCCCTTTATTGCTATATTATTTGATTCTGTTGCTCCAGAAGTGAAGAATATTTCTCTGCTATCTGCCTTAATAACTTCCGCGACTTGATTTCTGGCATTCTCAATCACTTCTTCAGCTTTCCAGCCAAAAGAATGAGTTCTGGAATGAGGATTGCCGTAATCTTCTTGAAAAGACTTTGTTATTACTGCAATTACCCTCGGGTCAATTGGAGTTGTTGATTGATAGTCAAGATAAACTGGCTTTTTCATATTTTTAATTATTTTAATATTTTAATAAAGATTTTTTCCATATTTCAATAAATTTGTCAATTTCTTCTGCATTATTATTGATTCCTAGACTAATTCTTATTGCTCCGTTAATAAAATCTGCTTTTATTTGCATTGCCCTTAAAACTCTTGATTGGTGAAGGGTTCCTGAGGAGCAGGCGGAGCCTCCACTTACCATAATTTTATTCAAATCAAAATTTATTATTTCGCTTTGATTATTGCTATTTTTAATCGAGTAATAGCTAGTATTACCAAGTCTTTTAGTGTTTTTAGAAAAAATTTTAATTTTTTCTGATGCTGTTTTTAGCATTTCTTCTTCTAGATAATCTCTATATTTATTGATTAAAGGCATTTTAGCAAGATATTTTTTGCAATATTTGCAAGCAAGCCCTAAGCCATAAATTGAGGCAATATTTACGGTTCCCGCTCTTTTGAATTTTTCTTGTCCTCCGCCATAAATTAGAGGCTTAAAATCAAGACCTTTTCTCATTAATATTGCCCCCGATCCTTGAGGAGCATAAAATTTATGACCAGAAATTGTTGCAAAATCAATGTTTAGATCTTCTAAATCAATATTTATTTTTGCGATTCCTTGCGAGATATCGCAATGAATAATTCCTTGATAGGAATGAACTATTTTGGCGATTTTTTTTATATCTTGGATTGCTCCCGTTTCGCTATTTGCAAGCATTATTGAGGCAAGAAAAATTTTGTTTGGAGATAATTTTTTAAATTGATGAATTTCTGTTTCGAAATTTTCAATGTCAAGCTCTCCAGATTCTAAAACCCTTATCTCAACAATGTGCTTGTTGTTTGGCCTGACATTATATACTGAATCATGCTCGATAGCCGAATAAAAAGCGGTTTCCACTTGTGAGTTATGATTATTTAAAAATCCGTTTATAATCGTGTTATTTGCTTCGCTTGCTCCAGAAGTAAAAATAACTTCATAATTATTGGCATTGAGAGCTGATTTTATATTTATTCTGGCTTCTTCGCAAAGCATTTGAGCATTTTGCCCCATTTGATGGATTGAAGAATTATTTAGTGGAATTTTAAATAAAGGAAAGATTTCTTCAATGATTTCTAAGTCGGTTGCGGTAGTTGCATTATTATCAAAATAAATAAGATTATTAATTTTTTGATTAAAATCAGCGGTGGAGAATTTATTTGAATTGTTAGGCTTCATCCTTATTAAAATTATTTTGATGTTTTTTGATTAATTTGTCAAAGCTCTTTCAATCTAAGAGCAGATTAATAAATTTCAACCAATATTTTGTTAATCTAATAGATTGCTTTCTAGCTGATTATAACATTTTCAAAACTTTAAAGATGGGATTTGGTATTAGATAATAAATTAATTGATTTGTTGAAAATAAAGTTAGAATATCTAAAAATCTAAAAATTTACAGGCTAAAATTTACAGGCTAAAATTTTACGGACTAAAAAATTTACGGGCTAAAAAATTTTACAAGAACAAAAAATTTAACAATTTTAGAAATAATTGATATGGTCATAAGAATTACCGAGCCTTATACTGAAAATAAACAAGAAAACTTAATCGATCAAGAGGTTATAGTTGGAATTGATTTTGGAACCACTAATTCATTGATTGCAATGATCGGCGAAGATCGTGAGTTGCAATTTTTTGGGCAAAATGAAGAAAATATTCACCCTTCGGTTGTTGAATTTGATGATTTAGGAAATCTTTTAAATGTTTCTAAAAAGCTAGATTTAAAAACTCCAGATCTTGAAAGTGCAAATAAAATCAAGATATCTTCAATAAAAAGAATTTTTGGAAAATCCTTTGAAGAATCTAGGGTTATTAACCCAGAATTGCCAATTTTTAAATCAGAAGATGGCTCAATATCAATAAATATAGGCAAGAGCTCTTTTACTCCCCCTCAAATCGCTTCTTTTATTTTTCAATATTTAAAAAATTGTTGCGAGAATAATTTAAAAAAATCAATAGACAAGGCGGTTGTAAGTGTTCCCGCTTACTTTGATGAATCAGCAAAAAATGAAGTAAAATTATCTGCAAAGCTTGCTGGGCTTGAAGTGGTGAGAATTATCAATGAGCCAACCGCCGCCGCTTTAGCTTTTGGAATTGATGAAAAAATGCCGGGAACTTATTTGATTTACGACCTAGGGGGAGGTACATTCGATATTTCTTTGATAAAGATGGATCGCGGAGTTTTTAAAGTAATTGCAGTATCTGGGGATAGTCAGCTTGGCGGAGATGATTTTGATAAAATAATAACCGATTATTTTAAAAAATTTGATATTTCTTTGAATTGCTTTGAGGCAAGAGCTATCAAAGAAAGTTTAACGGATTCTAAAATTGCAAACTTTGGCGGGGTTTCAATTGCAAGTCAAGATTTTGAAAAAATGATTAATCCTTTAATATCAAAGACGATTGATTTAACAACAGAATTATTAGATGATGCCGATATAGATTTAACGGGGGTTGATTCAATATTAATGGTTGGTGGTTCAACTAGAATTCCAATGATTAAAAGAAGGTTGTCAGATATTTTCGGAAGCAATAAAGTTTTAAATCACATTGATCCAGATAGAATAGTTGCTTCTGGCTGTGCTTGGCAGGCTTATCATCTCAATAATACTATAGAGAAAAATGAGGAAAACAGCAATTTACTGATTGATGTCGTTCCTCTGTCTATAGGGGTTGAAATGATGGGCGGAATTATCGATAAAATAATTAACCGCAATAGCGCCTTGCCTATCATTGTTAGAAAAGAATTTACAACATTTGCCGATAATCAAAATGCAATTAGGTTTCATATAGTTCAAGGCGAGAGAGAGTTGGCTAAAGATTGTCGTTCACTTGCCGAATTCACAGTCAAAAATATCCTTGCAATGAAGGCGGGAATCGCAAGAATTGAGGTTATTTTGCAAATTGATGTTGACGGTCTTTTGACTGTAAGGGCAGTTGATAAGCACACTAAATTAGAGCAAGAAATTATAGTGAAGCCAAGCTATGGGCTAAATCAAGAAAAAGTTAAAGAGATGCTGATTGAGGCTTTGCAAAACTCAAAAGACGATATGAATCAAAGATTGTTAATTGAATCAATAAATAATATTAATAGAGATGTTGCGATTCTAAAAGCCGATATTGCAAACAAAAACTTAAAAATCGATGAATATGACAAGATGGCGATTCTTAACAAAATTTCTGAAATTGAGGAGGTTGTTAAAAATAACTCAATGTTAAAATCCGAAGAGTTGAGAGGTTTAATTTTAAAGCATCAAGATGATCTAATTAAATTATCTGGCGACCTGATATTAAATAAGGTAAATAGTGTTTTGAAAGATAAAATTACTGGTCAAAAAATTGATTAATAAAATGAAATTCAGAAATATTAAAATACATTACTTTATCGCTATAATTTTGATTGCAATAGTCGTTGCAACAATTGATATTTATACTAAAAGATTGGCTTTTAACTACATTGATGAAATTTCCGCAATTCAAAATCAATCTTCAGAAAGTTTTGCGATTGAAATTAATCAATTTTTAAATTTAGCAAAGGTTTGGAACCGCGGAATAAGCTTTGGAATGTTTAATTGGGCAGAAAATTCTCGCCTAATTTTTACAATATTGCAGTCTTTTATAGCATTGATTATATTAATTTGGGGGCTTTTTAACCAGCAAAAAAAAATGATTACTCCTCTGGGCTTAATTGTTGGCGGTGCTTTTGGTAATGTAATAGATAGGTTTTCAATGGGTGCTGTTGCAGATTTTATCGATTTTCATATATATGATTATCATTGGCCAGCTTTTAATTTTGCCGATTCTGCGGTTTTTGTTGGGGTGTCCTTAATATTATTATTCGATCTTTTTGCAAAAAATAAATCAACTTAACCAATGAAAAATCAACTTTTTAAATTAATAAAATATTTAATTTTGGTCTTATTTTTTGCTGTTAATTGTTCTTGTGCAAAAAAAGTTAATCAGAGTCCTTTAATAATTCCTCCAGAGTTTAATGATATACCGACCGAAGAGAGTCAACAAAAAAAATCTAATATCAGTAAAGCAAATTCTCTCAAAGAAATATTATTTGATGAATAGTCGCCTCAAATAACGGCTATTTTGCAAATAAATTAAAATAATTGGTTGCAATTTCAATATTTGATTATAAATTTACTTTCAGACTTTTTTAGGGCAGACTTTTTTAGGGCTGACTCTCTTAGGTTAGCTTTTAGTTGCCTACGTGATGGAATGGTAGACATAACGGACTTAAAATCCGTGGAGCATTAGCTCTTGCCGGTTCAAGTCCGGCCGTAGGTACCAAATTTATTCTTATATTTAGTTCTTTAAACTCTAAAATAATTGGTTTTTGGTTTCAATAATATTAAAAAACTATCTAAAATATAATCATCAAAATATTAATCGTAATGCAAATTGGTTGATGAATCTTAAAAAAACAATTTACAAAGCGATATTAATAATCTTCTCGGCTTTTCTTCTTTCTTCTTGTGGGGGCAGTCCATATTGTATAAATGCTAATGAATTTGATAGCGATACAACAAGAGTAGATTCTAAAACTAATTCAATATTTGGTTTCTATAACAATACTAATGGTGGTCAAACACAAAATTGGCAAGAAACTGGATATCAAACTAATGGTCTACAGCTAATCATTCAAATAGATGGTGGTTGGAATCCTTGGGGTAATGAGACTTCTAAGGATTGCACTATTTGTTCAAAATTTATTAATCAAGAATTTAAAGATAATGCTACAGCTATTACTGCTACCGATGGCGAGAATTGTGTCTGTCCAGCTGGTGTTGAGCCTGCAAAAGAAGTTGATGCGCCATTAGGAACTGACTGCACGAAGGCTGAAGATCAGGAAAAACCAGAAAAGTGCACTTGTAGAAAAGTTTTTCGTGAGGGTGGCTCTATTCCTCCAATAACGACCGCTATTAAAACTCCTGCAATAGTGAATTTTCATCATTTTGCTTTAGATTATTTTAACAAAAATAGAAACGAAAAAACAATCAAAAGTCTTTGTTCTTACAAAGCAGGAATGGGTCTGTTTTTAGGTTTTTTTGATAATAATGGTGTTATGATATCTGAAAACCCTTATCACTTATTCTCTCAAGAAGAGGTTTGTAATGTTGCTAAAACAAATGGGAAATGCATAAATTCTGCTGGACGAAATATTGCAAGTTACATCTACAGGATAGGCGATCAAGACTCAACATCTCGTAATATTGCAAAACCTCCGTCGAATAAAGTTATAAAACTAACAATTAACGATAGTTACTATAGCGATAACAAAGGTTCTTATTCAGTAACTTTTTTACAAGGCATAATGAAATATAAAGAATCTGGATTACTTGAAAATCTAGTTATTGTTTTTGAAGATACGATGTTGGGTAAGCTTAACTCAAAGGGAATTAGAGAAGGTGGTTTTGTTAAGGGAATTTATAACGGCATAGTGCAAAGCTCTATTTTTATTAGAATATTGCAGATTTGCCTTTCTTTATACATAGTATTTTTTGGAATTGCTGTAATTATGGGTGTTGTAGAGGTTGGAAAAAAGGAATTACTGCAAAGGGTGTTAAAATTGGGATTGGTCGTGTTCTTTATAAATCCTACTAGCTGGATCAACTATGAGCTATATGTTGTCTCATTCTTTAAAGACGGTCTTGATTATCTTGTGAATCTAGTTATGACTGCTTATGATTATCAAGCGGATAAAAGCTCTTTATCGGAAATAGCAAAGATGAGTCGAGAACAAGCTGTAGGAAATTCTACCCGCTTTTCTTTTGCTGATATAGTAATAAAGTCTTTATTTTCCAACCCCGTAAGTAAAAAAATATATGGCTTGTTTGATGCTAGTCCAATAGGACTTATTTGGATATTAATGATATATTCATCAATATTTTTCTTTATATTCGTAATGCTGAACGCTGCGATGTTTTATGTAGTAAATTTAATCAAGCTTGTGATAGCTTTAGCGCTAGGTCCTGTATTTATTGTTTTTTCTCTTTTTTCTAAAACTCAAGATAATTTTAAAAAATGGCTGTCTTTTCTTGCGACAAGAGCTTTTGAAATCTTAATACTTTTTTTGATAGCATATAGCTTTACATTGATAATCGATAAGGAGTTTAAAACAATGTTGACCTTTAGGGCATGTTTAGAAGAAAGAGTCCTTTTGTGGTTTCTAAAATACAATGTATGGAAGTCCTATCCTCCTTTTGATTCTTTTTCTCCTTATGTGTTAAAGATAATCTTATTAAACTACTTAACCTTAATGATTATAACTAAGATTCCTGCTATCTGTAGTGAGATAATATCGGTAGGCGGTGTTTTTGAAAAAGAAAAAGGTCCTGCGCTCCCTGGTGGATCGTCGGCATTTGGTATGATGAACTCTGCTCTTGGTGGAATTAAATCTATCACAGCTTCTTCAATTAAAGAAGCTGGAAATCTTGCAAGGGCAGTTTTGGATAGCACATTTTCTTCAAAAAATCCCCTTTCAATATCTAATATTTTATCATATCCTGCTCAAGCATTTAAAGGAGTTGCCAAGTCTCTTAACAATTATGCCAACACGACGAATTCAACTTTAGGAAAATATGCATCTAAGGCTGTTGCCACTGCTTTTCGTGGAGGTAGCGCCATTTTAAATGCCCCTGCATCGATATCTAAATTTTTTAATGACAGAGAAAAGAATGCTTTGATTGATAATAAGATGAATAAATTAGAGGCGGAATCAAAAGATAAAAATATGGATAATGATTCAAAGGCAAAATTCTTCAAAGAAGAAATGGCGAAATTTGCTGAGGATAATGATTTTATGAATAGGGGCTTTGGAAGATATGCAAATGATGCGAAGTTAATTAATAACAAACTTTCGGATAAATTTATAAATAAAGATATGTCTATTAGGGCAAAAGAATTATCTTCTCAAGGTTTATTCGGGAAAGGTTTGCAAAATCAATTGCAAAAAGAATTTGCCGACAATCCTCTCTTTAATCCTAAGGCTTTTGATAAAAAATCAGACAAGATTAACAGAGGTGATTTGCAGAAAAAGGGCTTTTCTAACAATGATATTGATATGTATAAAAATTATGAAAAGTCTTTAAAAAACAATTCTAGCCTCTCTAATAACGAAAAAGAGATAATGAATTATTTTAAGGGTCATGATGTCGATTCTCTTAAAAACGAATATAATAAAGAAAGAGATCGCTATGCCTTGGAAAGAGAATCAAAATCATCTCTATCGCAATCATTTTTACCTTACAGAAAACATTCTAAGAATATTGATCGGCTTAAAGAAGATATGTTAAAGAAAACAATTGATTCAAAGTCAGATGAATTTCTTAAATATAAAGAAGAGCTTCGCAAATATGATAAATTATCTTTTTCAGCTAAGGAACTTATTCCATTCTTTGGCCTAGAAAGACAGTTAAAAAGAGATATCGAGAAAGATATCTCTAAAACCATCGAACAAGAATCTAAAAAAGATAATTTGCTTTCTAAATTATTTAAATATAAAAAAGATTCAGAATCTAATACTGCTAAAGTTGTTAAAAATTTAAAATCTCTTTTTCTTACTGATGAAGAGATGCAAAATATAAGAAATGAGTTGCAAAAAAAGAAAGAATTTAACGATGCAATTGATCAATTTATGAGTGACTATGAAAGAAGAAGAAATGAAAATCTTAAAAACCATCAAGGAGATTATCGCAATGAAGTTGTCGACAACATATATAACTATGTAAATAACAACAAAGATAATCTGCCAAAAGATTTGCAAGAGCAATTAAAGGGTTTTGAAATAGGCGGTGACAATAAGATTGAAATCAATAAGCAGGTAGGAATTGAAGAATTTATGGGGGCAAAAAAAGTTGAAAGTGGCTTAAAAGGTGTTGTTGATCCATTATTAGGTGGCTCAGGAGGCGAAAAAGATAATAATAACCCTAAAGAAGACAAGCAAAAAACTCTTGAAGAGAAAATGGAAAAAAACAAAGAAAATCAGAAAAAAGTAGAAGAGTTCAAAGATGCTATGAATGAAAATGGAGAAGATAAAAAATAATGAACCTCAATAAATAAGCCATTAAAAAATGAAAAAAATAGTTATAGTTTTGTCTTTGTGCTTGTTGTTTTCGTGTTCTAGTAACTCGAATATTAAGCACAATATGGCTATTTTAAAAGAAAAAGAGCCAGCCCTAAAGCTTTCCAATAACTTTAATGGTTACTTGGCTCTTGAATATATTAATTTTGCTCAAGAGTTGCTGGCTGATAATAAGCAAAAATTGTCTAAAAATAATAAGAAAAATATTGTTAAAGTGCTTGATAAGGCAATAAGTGCATCGGGAAATAACATTATTATGCCGGAAGATCCATTGTTTACCAAGGCAAAAAATAATGAAATTACCGAAATGGTAAGTGCTCAAAAAAGAATGGAGATTATATTAAATCCAGCAATTAAAGCCTTACTGCCAATTCAATCGGCGCACTTATTTTATTCTTATGATTGTTGGGCAATAAAAGAAGCTGGCAATTTTGATGTCGCTCCCGAGCTTGCAAAGTGTAAATCTCGTTTTTATCAATTAATTTCTGAGCTTGAAGAATATTATGATAAAAGCAAAAAAATCGCACTAGAGCAGACTCTTGAAGATAAAAAGCAAGAGTTAAAAAAGTTTGAAATAGAGTTTAACCACGATTCTGCTGAATTGAGTGATGTTTCTCATTCTTCATTATCGTCTTTAATTGAATATCTAAAAGACAAAGGTGATAGAAATATAAGAATTATTCTAATAGGAAATGATGATGGTGGCATTAAAGAAATTAAAAATGCAGTAATTGCTAAAAATAGAGTAATTGCCATCAAGAACTACCTTATAGATCAAGGTTTGCCGAAAGGATTATTGGAATCTTATAGCGAAGGAGAAAATTTTCCCGATATAATTAGCAAAGAAGGATATCTCAAGGTTAATCGCACAGTTGCTGTTTTTATTGTTAGTGGCGGTTCTTTTTTAAAGAAAGATTCTGTTTTTGAGATTGAAAATGAGGTTTATCGTCAAGAATTATTAAAAAATAATTCAAATAGAAGGGTGGATAGTAAGAGTTTCAGATCTTTAGGAGAGATTGTTGATGTTAGTGATTTAACCGTTAAAGACAAAAACTACAAGTTATCTGAAAGGGCGACTTCAATCGTTGATGGCAAAAAAGAAATAAAAATTACCAAAAGTAGAAAAGTCAATAAAAAGAAAGTCAAAAAAAGATAAAAGGTGTATTGATAATTAATTTGCAATATTTAGCTCCTTATTGTTATTATTTTTAGTTCCGTCATCGCGAACCTTACCTTTACCGTCATCCCGACGAAAGTCGGGACCCAGCCCTTCTCTTTCTGGGTGCCGTTTTTCAACGGCATGACGAGTGTTTTAGGTGGCTGTGGAATCAGCATTGAGCGGTCTTTTTTTGCCAAACAGCAGTGATTTTTAAATTCTTTTATTTTTAGTAAAAAAACTTTTAGCTATAAATTTATTTCTGACAAGAAATGCAAGAAAGTAGCCTTTGCAGGAGTGTTGGTTTATTTATTGCATTATTTGGAGCTTTAATTGTTTCTGGCTTACCTGAATCAGATTGTTGTATTTGCAAAGATTCTATTTTAATAACAGAATTATTTAAAGATTCGACCTCTTCACTAGGAATATCATCATCGCCCTTTGCTTGTTTTGCTTTTTCTGCCTCTATGCTAATTGCTTCAGAAATATCTCTATAAATAACAGAATTATTATTTGTTATTTTATCTTGATTTGCACCATCTTTGATTAAGAAGTTAATAGCATTTATAGCGATTATTTTACTAAAATTCTCTAGTAAATAAGTGTTTTCCAATACTAAGTCTTTGGTTTCTTGCGGAACTATATCGCTATGTTTGTCAGAGTTTGATATTTTTGCTGTTGCTTCTATTGCATAATCGCAAGTAATAAATCTTTTATTAAGAATATCTGCAGTACTATCTTTTTTATAATCTTTGATGATTGAAGCATTACTGCTACCGCCTAAATGATCGCCATCTCCAAGTGCTTGTTGCAAGATACCGCCTGCAATTAGACTTTCATAAATTAATTTTAAAGCAATATTTTTATTTTTTTCATTTTCTCCCATCTCATTATCATCTAAAAGAAAAGATATAGCCATATTATTGAGGTTATTAGCGATATTGGCACCGCAACCATCGCCAATTGAATGCATTACACCTTCTAATCTTGCTAAACCATCTTCTTTTTTAAAAATGTAAGTTAAAATATCCTTATTGCCAGATATAAAATTTTTTAATTTACTAATATCTTCATTTTTTATATCAAGCCCTGTAATTTCTTTATAAAAGTTTTGAGTGTCTTGATTGTCAACTAGGCCATTATTAAGTGTTTTTGTTAATATTTCTTTTATTTTATCGTTTTTTATTTCATTTATATCATCTAATGTTGCTTCTTTAATGTCTGTAAATAAAGGCTGAAGGTGGGAAGTCATCTCACCAATTGAAATATGCTTTTTTGCAACCTCTTCAATGCTAAAACCAGTTAGTTCTGCTATTTGTTTAATATCCGCCTCTGTTATTACTTTTTGAGAAGATGGAATATATAGCTTCTTTATTTTTGCTTTAAATTCTTCTTTAAATAATGAATTTAATTCGGTTAATTTGCCACCGCTTCTGCAATATTCTATAATATCCGATAATTTATATTGTTTAATATCAAACTGATTATCAGAGCTAGCAAACCAAGAAGCTATAGTTTTTAGGGAGTTACCTTCATTAGCAAAAATGTCGTTTAATTTATTCTCTTCCAAATTAATATCAAACAACTCTTTCATAGAGGTAAATTTGCTTGATAACCTGCCTTTGTTATGATTTAATAAATCAAGATCAGTTATAATGTTTTTTGCTTTCGCTTTTGCTAAAATGTCTAAATAGATATCATCAGTTTTTATCTCATTAAAACCGCATTGAAGAAAATTATCTTTATGAAGAACACCTTTTTCTATTGCTTTAAGAATTAACTCTTCTTTGAGATAATCATTCTGATATAAATTGCTATTAAGTGTTTTGAAATCTATATCTATAGTTTGCTGTAATTGTATAAGTAAGTTGCATATTAATTCAACTCGATGATAAAAATCATTGCCAAATACCTTAATAAACTCGCTGAGCCCTTTCCCTTTTTCTTCTTTATTGTTTCCTAATATTTCAGGATTCTGGTTAATTATTTCAATTGCTAGCTTTTTTTTGTCGTGATCTCCTGCAATATTTGGATTATTGATACGATTGATTAAATCTTCTATTGAGTTTATTGCTGTAGTTTGATTTTCCATGTTAATGTTGTGGTTGGTTAATATTAAATTAAACTATAACATTCTAAAAAGTCAAGTTGTTTAGTGAAAAAGTTTAAGCGATTATCTGAGGCGGTTGTTTATTTCTGTTGATTGGTGAATCTTGTAATAAAATTATACTAAATTATATTGATTTTGTCAAAACTAATGAAATTCTATTTAATTTTCTTGATACATTTAGAAATTGGTGCCTTGACTCTTATCCGGTTAATAGCCTTCTACAGCAATAATTTTACTAATATTCTTTATTTTTAGAATATCCTCATTATCGATTAAATAAAAGCTTGATAGCTCGATTTTAGTTGTTTTATTGCCTAAAACCATTATTACAACTCTACTTCCTTCGCTAAATGTTTGCGGAGCTTTTTTTTGCTGTAAAAATGCCTTGAGGCTAAAAATAGAATCTCTTTCTTTGATTGTTATCTCAACTTGTTTTAAAAATTTCTTATTTTTTATTTCTTCAATTTTTTGTCGATAATTATTATTTTGATTACTGTCAAAATTTTTATCTGGTGATTTTTGATAGGCTTTGTTGTTAAATTTTTTATAGCCATTATTTGTTTTTGAGATGTCTTCAAATGGCTTATCTCTTGGCTTTACTTCATTGATAAAGATTTCTAGATTAGTGATTTTTTTAACCAATATTCTGATTCCGCCATCATCTTTTCTAATGCTACATTCGATTATTACTCTTGAGCCATCGGCAATTAAGTCGCGAGACTCGGTAATTAGTTTTTCATCAAAAATCATCGCTTCAAATACACCGTAAGAGTCAGATAAATAAAGATAGGCGAATCTACCCCTTGCGCTAGAGCGATGTTTGCTACTAATTACTATTCCGGCTATTTTTACCAAATCGCCATCTTCTAGTTTGTCGCTAATAATTTTTTCAGAGGATATTACCCCTCTTTTTTGAAGCTCTTCTTTGGTTTCATCGAGAGGGTGATCGTTGAGGAAAAAGCCAAATGCTTCAAATTCTTGCTGTAATTTCTCGGCCTTATTCCATTCTTTGCAGTTTTTTAGGGGCGGATTATTTTCTTTATCAATAACATTGCCAAAGAAGCTCATTTGATTTGAAGATTTAACTTCATTCTCTTGATTTGAATAAGCAGATAATATATCAAAAGATTCAGCTATTTGATGTCGATTAGAGCTAATATCGTCAAAGGCACCAGATTTTGCTAAGGCCTCAATTGATTTTTTGTTTATAAGCTTGGGGTCGAGCCTTTTTGCAAAATCATAAATATTTTTAAATTTGCCATTGTTTTTTCGTTCTTTAGTAACTTCTTCCATGGCATTAATTCCAACCGCCTTAATAGCTCCAAGCCCGAATCTTATTGCAAATTTTTGAGTTGTAGAATCATTCATTTAATTATTTTTTAAATTATTTTCTGACTTATTTTCTATCTTATTTTCTAAGGCGAAAAAACGGTAGTTTATTTATAAAATCTGATATTTTTTTAACCGCATTATTAATAGATTGATGTTTTTCTTCATTAATATCGGCAATATGGCTGTTATTCTTGATTTTGTTGACGATAAGGTTGATTTTCTCTTTGCTTTGTTTCTTTAAATTTTCGAAAGCCATTACTTTTTTTATTTCTTGATCTATGAATTTTTTGGTTTTTGAAATATCAAGATTATCGTCTGTAATAAAAATTTTTATAGTTTTAATGATTATTTTACTAAGAATTAATCTTTTGCTGTAATAGCTCATATCGCTACTTTTATCTTGAATTGCGAGCCAAACACAATCTGCAATTTGATAGGCTGATAAAATTGATGAAAGTTTATCATTAAAAGAATTTGAATCTGCTGAATTATTAATAATTTTATTGCCAAAACTTGTTAGTTTTTGATAAAGGAAAGATTTGCTAAATGTGTTTTTGTCAATGAAATCTAGCCTAAAGTTTTCTTGTAAAAGCCTTTTTATGGCACTGCGATTGTTATATTCAATTTCGAATCTTTGATATAGTGCGAATCGTATTTTATCTCTAATTTTAAGGCCTTGATCTTGAGTATTGAGCCATTTTTGAAAATTTTCTAAAAATTCTTGATTATAGCTTGAGACATAAAATTTAGTTAATTCACTCACCCCTTCTTCAAAAATTATAGTAGAGAATTTATCTTCAATATTGCAGGCGGTGCAAGCATTTTTAATGGTGCTAAGGTTCCAGCCTTCATCGCCAGCAAGGGCAAGAAATTTTTCTAAAACTCTTTTTTTATTCTCAAGCGAATCAATAATCATAATTTGTTAAGATTTATATTTTTTAAACAATAATTCACAATTTATCTAATTTTTAATATTTTATGAATTTGCAACGAAAGTCGATATCCTTTTAGCAAACAAAGCTCTAAAGCATATTGCTGATTATCAAGATTCTTTTTTTCATCCATTTCATCCATTGGTTGCAAATAAATTGGCTGTTTTATTTTTTCGATGAAATCTGGTAAATTTTGATATTCTTGATTATTTTTAGAAATAATAAATTTAAAAGCATCAATTTTTTGAAAAATATCCAGCCTTGGATAGTGATATTTATTGTTGCTAATCTTTGGAGAGCATATAATTTTAACCTCTTGCGGTAGGTTACGGAATATTGTCCCGTTAGTTTCTATTTGTATTAGCATTTGTTCGCTAATTAGCAATTTGCATAAATTCTCAACAGGCTGAAGAAGGGGCTCTCCGCCAGTTATAACTATCAAGTGATTGATGATATTTTTGCTGTTAATATTGATGATTCTTTTTACTTCTGACAAGATTTCAACAATATTCATTTCTTGAAAAGTTTCAAATTCTGTATCGCAAAATTTGCAAGCCAAATTGCAACCGCCAAGCCTTACAAAAACAGCTGGATATCCGCTATATATACCTTCTCCTTGTATGGTGTAAAATATTTCCTGAATTTTTAAAGAATTTCCATTATGATTTTCTGGTTTACGAATTGGGTTTTTGCCAAACATAATTTCAAATAAGCTTATTGTTTTGGAATATTGTCGATATCAATCATTTCATAGCTTGCGATACTGTTCATCCAATCTTCTTTTACTTTGATAAATAAATAAAGGTGAATTACTGAGCCAGCGATTTTTGCAATCTCTTGTCTGGAGTCGAAGCCAATTTGCTTTATTAATTGACCGTTTTTGCCAAGAATAATCTTTTTTTGACTTTCTTTTTGCACAAAAATTGTTTGATGAATTTTTATATGGCCATTTTCCATTATTTGATAACTATCATTTTTAACGGCAAGAGAGTAGGGCAGTTCTTGATTTAGCTTAAGAAATAATTTTTCTCTAGTAATTTCGCAGGCGATAAATTTCATTGGAGCATCGGTAATTTGATCTTCATCAAATTGCCAGCCTTGATTATTTGCTTGTGAACAGAAGAATTCTTTTAAATCATCGACCCCGTCATTGTTGAGAGCGGATATCATTCTAATGTTTTCAATTTCTATTTTTGATAATTGGGCTATCATATCGAGTAACTTAGGCTTTTTAACCGCATCAATTTTATTTAAAATTGCAACAATTGGGATATTTTCTTTTTTTAAATCGTTTAGCAGTGCTAGTATTTGACTAGTTATTCCGTGTGTTGAATCGATAATAAAGCCGATATATTCGGCAGATCTTAGTGCTTGCCAAGCAGATTTAACGATAACTCTTTCAAGTATTTTTTCTTGTCGTGGAATAAATATACCGGGAGTGTCGATAATGATTAGCTGGCAATTATCGTGAATCAAGATTCCTTTAATTGCATTTCTTGTGGTTTGTGGTTTTGGCGAGGTTATGGCTAGTTTTTGCCCAATTAATAAATTGGTAAGAGTTGATTTTCCTGCATTAGGAGCTCCAACTAAGGCAATGGTGGCATGTTTTTTTTTGCCGTCTTCCTTTTCTAAAGATTGCGGAGAATTTAATTGATGTTCGATCATTTTAAGAATATTTATTGGCTAGATCTTTGGCTATTAAAAATGCCAATTCAACACTTTGCGAAGCATTGAGACGAGGATCACAATGAGTGTTGTAACGATCTTGAAGATTTATTTCTGATATTTGTTGATTGCCTCCTAAGCATTCAGTAACATCTTGCCCTGTCATTTCAAAATGGATTCCTCCTGCATAGCTACCAAGCTCTTGATGAATTTTGAAAAATAAGCTGATTTCTTTTAAAATGCTGTCAAAATGCCTTGTTTTGTAGTTGTTGGAGGCTTTAATCGTGTTGCCATGCATTGGATCGCAACTCCAGATTACTGATTTTTTTGCCTTCATTGTTGCATTTATTAAAGGTGGCAATAGTTTTTCAATTTTATCCGCTCCCATTCTGGAAATTAGGGTTATTTTGCCTTCTTCGTTTTGCGGATTAAGGATCTCAATGATTTTTATTAATTCTTCGCTTGTCATTGAAGGTCCAACTTTAAAGCCAATTGGATTAGCGATTCCCCTTGTAAATTCAAGATGTGCTTCATCTAGGTTGCGAGTTCTGTCGCCGATCCATAAGAAGTGAGCACTTAGATTGTAGAATTTTTGATAATCATTACTAAATTTTGTAAAACACTCTTCGTAGTTTAATAAAAGAGCCTCATGGGAAGTAAAAAAGTTTGTGGTAGTGAATTCTGGTAGGCTTTTGATGTCTAGACCGCAAGAATTAACAAAGCCAAGAATGTCGTTAATTTTATCGATTATTACTTCAGTATCTTGTTTGCTTTTTAGACTATGAGCAAATTCATTGTTCCATTGATTTACTTTGATAAGGTTTCCGTAGCCACCAACAGCAAGAGACCTAAGATAGTTCAGGGATGATGCAGAATAAAAATAAGATTCTATAAGTCTTTGTGGATCGGCATTTCTAGAGTTTTCATCGAAATCTATTTTGTTGACGATATCTCCGCGATAGCTCGGCAAGGTTTTGTTGTCAATGGTTTCAGAATCTTGAGATCTTGGTTTGGCATATTGACCTGCAATTCTGCCAATTTTAACTACTGGCTTTTTAAGCCCATAAATTAAGGCGATTGTCATCTGCATTATGGTGCGAAAAAAACTCTTTAAATTGTCGTGGGAGAATTCCGCAAAGCTTTCTGCACAATCTCCGCCTTGTAATAAAAATGCTTCGCCCCTTGATACCATTGCCAATTCTTTTTTAAGTTTTTCTATTTCATCGTAAGAAACTAAAGGTGGAAAAAGTTTTAGCTGATTTTCGGTTTGTTTTAAGAGAAGTTTATCAAGATAGTTAGGTTGCTGTTTGATAGGAAATTTTCTCCATGAATCTATCTTCCAGTCAACTGAATTATTTGATATTTTTTTTTCTGACATAATTTTTAAAAAGTGAGTTAAATATGCCTTCAAATTATCAATATCAAGCCCCTATAAGTCAACCAATAATTTATATTTATTTTAGTTGAAATGATATTTGATTGTTTTATAAATTAGCCTTTATCAAGTTCAAGAAAATCAACGAAATGCACAAAGTTATTTTAAAAAAAGGCTCCAATATAAGAGTTACTAAGGGTCATCCTTGGGTTTATTCCAATGAAATAGATAATTTTTCATTGTTAAAAGAATTGCCAGCGGGCTCAATTGTTGAGTTAGTCGATCATGCAAGTTATTTTATTGCGATTGGCTATTTTAACCCTAGAAGCCTTATTTCAGTAAGGTTAATGAGCTACAATAAATCAGAAAAACTAGATAAAGCATTTTTTGTTAAAAAAATAGAAAATGCCCTTTCTTTTCGTGAAAAAATTTTTGCCAATCAAGAAAATGAAATTGATTTTTGTCGTTTGATTCATAGTGAGGGCGATGGTCTACCCGGTCTTGTTATCGATAGATTCAAAAATATATTCTCTTGTCAAATTACTACTGCGGGAATGGAGCAGTTTAAGTCTTTGATTGCTGAGGCTCTTAAATCTGTTTTTAATGATGATATTTCAATAATTTTTCGCAACGATCTTGAAATTCGTAAGCTTGAAGGCTTAGAGCTTTATTCTGAAAATATAAATTTTGATAATCAAAATTTGATTACCTTGCAAGAAAATGGCTTAAATTTTTTGGTGGATATTAAAAATTCTCAAAAAACTGGCTGGTTTTTTGATCAAAGAAAAAATCATTATTTTGTTCGCTCTATTGCAAATAATTTAAAAGTCCTAGATGCCTTTTCTTATTTAGGTGGCTTTGGTTTTAATGCCTTGGCAGGGAATGCTAAAGAGGTTACTTTTGTTGATATTTCAGCAACTGCAATAGATTTAATCTCAAAAACAGCCGATTCATTCTATTCCGATAAAAAAGATAAGATTAAAATTATTAACAAAAAAGTTTTTGATTTACTGGAAGATGAAGAATTTCAAAAACAGTCATTTGACCTTGTAATCCTTGACCCTCCTGCATTTATAAAAAGCAAAAAAGATATTTTCAGCGGTATCAAAGGTTATGAAAAATTAATAAAACTTGCCAGTAAATTAGTGGCTAAACAAGGTTTTTTAATGTTTTCTTCTTGTTCTCATCATCTGACTGTTGACGATATGATAAATTGTGCCAATGATGGTTTTCGTAAGGCGGGAAGAAAAGCCAAATTATTTCGTGTTTTTGGAGCAGATTTTGACCATCCTACTTTGCCAAGTCTTAGAGAAGGTGAATATTTAAAATCTCTATGCTTTAATGTTGAATAAATTTTTAACTAAAAAAACAATAAACTCTTGACTTAGTTAAATTGATATTTTTATTATATTGAACAATTTTGAATATTTAAATTTTTTGTTAATGTTATTAAAATCGATTATATCAAAATTTATTGTTGCCAATTCAAAACCCCTAAGACTTTTTTTGGGATTTTTTTTGTTACTCGGTGTAATAAGTTCTTGTAGTGTTCCTCATTGGTATAAGCCTTATGGTTACATGGCATTCAAGCATTTGCCAAAAAATGGCTCCCCCGGCTTTACTCTTGGATGGATACACGGCTGTGAATCTGGTTTGGGAACTCAATTTGGAGGTGCCATTTACAAAACTTTCTATACTTGGCATCGCGATGTTGACATTACATCTTCGAATCCAAATATTGCTAAAGTTAGAGCAAGATATAACAGAGAATTAAGGGGTGTTAATTGGAATGATCCAAATAATATTAAAAGTAATTTTTCAGATTATAATAAAGTTTTTTGGAAGTCGCATCTTTTTTGCCGCCATGCAGTTTTGGGAATTTTGCAAACTGCAGGCTATACTCCCAATAATCCGGGAGAATCTCGCTTTGATTTTGAAAAGCATGCTATTGGCGGTGTTTTTAGTATTAGCGGAGCTGGAGATTCAAGAATTGGCAGAGGTTCAAGTTGGTAATTTATTGCCAAAATGAAACATTTGTTGATATAGCCGATTCAGTTTCTTGAAATCACTAGTAAGTTTTATTTTTAATTTTAAGATTCTCAAAAAAAATTCACAACCAACTTCACCACCACTTTTTTATATCAATGTTAGTTGATTTTTTTTATCTAACATGTTGTTAGTTTAGTAATATTGTTATCTTTAGTTAATGCCAAAAAATTTTTTAAGACAGATTCGTGAACAAAAAAATATTGGGCAAGCAGAACTTGCTCAAAGAATAGGTGTAAGTAAGCAGTTATTATCAGGTTTTGAGAATGGAAGAAGTGGAGTTTCTCATCAAGTATTGAGAAAAATAGCTGAATTATTGCAAATTGCCCCTGATCAAATATTTAGCGGTAATAACCCTAGTTATTTTAACGAAAAACAAAAGAAAAGTCTCAGTTCTGCTATGAACATTGCCTTTAAGTTTTATGGCGATGAATTGGAGAAAGATATTATAGTTAGAGTTGCAACAGAATTATATTCTATGAATGTCGATTATGAATTATTAAAAGAAGATACTGATAAACAGACTTTTATAAAAGATCTTGAGGAGAAGATAATTACTGGCTTGGCGGCAAAATGCTTAATTAATCAAAATCAAAAATAAGAGTAAAATGAATCAAGATAAACATAAAGCAAAAAAAGAGTTGGAGAAAATTTATAATGATAAATTTAAGTGGGAAAAAGCCGCAAATTCTCTTAAAAGTAATTTTGTTAAGTCTTTAAAAGAAAATCCCAAATTAAATGTTATTTTAAAGCTCCTAGTTGTTGCTAACCTTGGTATTTGGTTGGTTTTTTTGATGATGTTAAGTAAATTTTATTAAAATCTAGCCTCTAGATTTTTTAATAATCAGCATTCTCTCAAGGCTTTTGTTAAATAAAGCTAATGCCTTTGCCTGAATTTCTTTATATCACTCTCTTAAGATTATCTTTTCTTTTAATTTTTATCATCCTCAAGGCGCTAAAGCCCTTGTTACCAAAGAGGGGGAAATGAAGAAGAATCGAATGCAAATCTTCATCCTCGCGAGGGCTTCCCTTCTTTGTCATCTCGACCTCTGCCGTCATCCCGACGAAAGTCGGGATCCAGCCCACTCCTATTTCTGGGTGCCGTTTTGCAACGGCATGACGAGTGTTTGATGCATCGGGATCATCCCTAACTCTTTCTCATTGTTATTATTTTTAGTTCCGTCATCCTCGCAAGGAATCGCAGGATCTATTGCTTTTCTGGATCCTGCAACTTCGCTTTGCTTCGTGCAGGATGACGGTTGATAGTGCGATGGCATAACTTTTTATCTAATAACTCCCCCCTATAATTTTAATGAGGGACTGTCGTTGCGAAAGCACGACTCTCAAAGCAATTCGTTGCGAAAGCACGACTCTCGAAATAATAACTCCCCCCTATAATTTTAATGAGGGGGAGTCGAACGGCTTAATGCCGTTCGGTGGGGGGGTGAAAGTATTTTTAATAAAATTATGGCTGAGTTATTATAAAGATTATTACCCCTCCCCGAAGGCTTTGCCTTCCACCCTCCCTCAAGGGGAGGGTTATTTAGTGTCGAAGAATTCGCTTTGGCAACAAGGGGCTTCAGCCACTTGACATAATGATAACGGAATACAACTTAACCACAAGGGGCTGAAGCCCCTTGTTGTCATAGTGAATGAGTTAATTATTTTTAAGATTTATTTTTAAAACTTTATTTATTGCTTTTGCTTTGTGATATGTTTCCTCAAGCTCTTTTTGTGGCTCGGAATCAAAAGTGATGGCGCCTCCTACTTGAAATTCAAAATTGTTATTTTGTAAAATTAGAGTTCTAATTACTACTGAAAAAACAGCCTCATCTTTTGATTTAATTATCCCTATTGTGCCACTATAAATTCCTCTTGCCATTTTTTCAAAAGAATTCGATGCCTCAATTGCCTTAATTTTTGGAGCTCCTGTCATTGAGCCAGGAGGAAAGCAGGCGATTATTGCACTAAAAATATTGCATTCTTCAAGCATTATTCCGCTAATTTCAGATGATAAATGGTGTATTGTTTGATAGGAATCAACTTGAAATAATCTGTCAACTTTTACAGATCCTATTTTAGATATCCTTGACAAGTCATTTCTTACTAAATCAACAATCATAAGGTTTTCTGATTTTTCTTTGGTGCTATTGATTAAATAATCACGATTTTGAATATCTTTCTTTTCATCTTTGTGATCTCTCGGGCTTGTTCCCTTGATTGGTTTAGAGATTATTTTTTGATTATTGATGTCTAAGAATAGCTCTGGACTTGCTGATATTATATAGCTATAACGATTCTTAATTAATGCGGAATAATTAGAGGGGCTTGCCTTGCAAAGGTCGGAAAAAATATTCCAAGCTTTATTTTTATTGATTTCGCAATTTATTTTTCCATAAAATTTACGAGTTAAATTGGTCTGATAATAGTCTCCATTACTAATTTCTGTCTTAATTTTATTAATTGCCGTTAAATATTCCTCATCGCTAAAATTAGAGTTGCAACTACTGGCAAAATATTCGCCATCTTGCTCTGACTCGATAGAAGATTTTTCGCAATTATCTATAAAATCAGGCTGTGATTCTTTGCTATAGTGAATGATAATAGATTTTTCTAGGTGATTAAATTCTAATATTAATGAAAATTTTACCCATAAAATATTTGGATTTTTAATAAAATAATTATTTGAGAATTTAATGTTTTCAATGTCTTGAGCAGATTCAAAGGCAAAATATCCTATCCACCAATCGTGATTTTGAGTTATTTTCTTCTCAATATCGTTAATTTTATTGCCAAATATTTCTTCTTGTGGAAATAATGCTAAATAAGATTTGCTATTCGAGTTATTGCTTTTTATGCCGGATAATAAAAAGGCAAAATCAAGCGATTCTTGATAGTTGGCAATAATTTTTGCACTTAATATTTCTGGTTCTATCCAATTGATAATTTTCTGTTTCATTAGCTAACTTATTTTATTAGAACGGCAATGATATCATTACTTTAAGCCCGCCAAACTTACTTTTAGATAATTTTATTACCCCTCCGTGAAGGCTTATTCCATCCAAAGCAATTGCCATTCCTAGGCCAGAACCACTAGATTTTTTAATATTATTTTTACTATCAAGGTTTCTTGCATTATCTATGCGATAAAACGGCTTAAATACATTTTCTTGTTCTGATTCTGGAATGCCTGAGCCGTTATCTTCTATATCTATTCTTAAGGCTTTTTCATTTTCTTGATTTTGATCAATAAAACATTTAACAAAAACATTTTCGCCATATTTTAAGCCGTTATCAATTAAATTAATTAAAACTCTTTTTAATGTGATTCTTTTGATAATTATTTTGCATCCTCTTGGCAATTCTAGTTCTAAACCTATTTTTTGATTTATTTTTTGATAATATTCAATAATTTCGTTTTTTATAAAGGCTTCAATCTCAATCTCTGACCCTTTTTCTTGGTTGTCAGATCTGGCAAAATCAAGATATTCTTCAACTAATTGTTGCATATCGTTGATATTTTGCTCCAATTCTATAATTTCATTCTGATTTTCATTTTTATTCATTAATGCTAATTGCAATTTCATTCTAGTTAACGGAGTTCTTAAGTCGTGAGAAACCGCAGATAGAGTTTCGGTTCTTTGAATTATTTGCTTTTTAACTCTATTTTTCATTTCAAGAAAAGAGCTAGTCAAAGATTGAATTTCTTCTGACCCAGAAGGGCTAATTTCTTCAAATTCTTGACCTCGACCAAATTTTTCGGCAGCAATAGTAAGTTTTTTTAATGATTTTACCTGATTTTTAAAAAATAAGGTTGCGATTATCATCATTAAAATTGATGTAAAAACCATCCAAAATATAAATATCGAAGAGGTTGAGCTGGTTATTCTCTTAATCGGGACTTCAAAAATAATAATTCCTTGATTAGTTTGCAGATTAACTATGATAAAATTTTTATCTTCTGGATTGTCGAAAATTTCAAATGGAGTTAGTTTGTAATTTTCTAATTCTATTTTAAAGCGATTATAAGGGTCAATTAAGGGGTTTATATATTCTCTAAAAGTGCTTGGTGCTGTTGAGCTATCTGCTATTTTACGACTTTTCTTAATTCTTTTTTTTTCGGCAAAAGAAAAATTTAAACCTGTATTTTCGGATAAATCTTGTAATAGATTGGTGTATCCAGATTTATTAATTGATTTTTTAATAAAAATCATTTCTTCGATTATGCCTCTTGACATATGTTTGCTGACTAAATCAAGATGAGTATAATAAAAAACATAAATTGATACAAATTGCACGATTGCAAAAGAGGCGATAATTATTAGTAGAAACCTGCCATATAAAGATTTCGGTAGTATTTTTTTTAGCAACAACGATTGATTTTTTGCCATTTTTTGTAATGATATAATTTAAAAAATTTCTTACGATTCATTCTTTGAGAATTTTGATGTTCGCAAATGCCTTTACTTGTTGATTCTGTTTGTTTTAGATAATCTTGATAAGCATCTTCGCGATTAAGATGATTATTGATTATGAAAAAAAAATTTAATATTTTTTTTAGCATATTTAAAACATTAGGATTGTAATTTTTTTATGATTTCTTCTAGTTTAATTCCGCGAGAACCTTTGATATAAATGATGTCTTCGTTTTCTATATATTGTAAAATTGCTTGCGATGCATCTATTGAGTTATAAAAATTAAGATATTTGACATTTTTTAAGTATTTTGAAGCATTATTTGTTTCTTTGCCAACCAAAATTGCCAAATCAACATTATGTTGAGAGATTAGCTCCATTGCTTGCAAATGCAACTCTGTTGATTTTTCTCCTAGTTCAAGCATATCTCCAATTATTGCAATTAGCCTTTTTTTATGCAGAGATTTTTTTATCTTACTGGCATTGCTAAGACCCGCATCAATTGATGCGAGGCTAGAATTATAGCTATCATCAATAATGGTAATATTTTTATCATCAATCAATATTTCGCTCAATAGACCTCTTCCTGCTGTTAATTTGAATTCTAACAATTTTGCTAAGCCAATTTTAGCTTCTAATCCAATATTATAAATAACGGCTAAAGCTATTAAAGAATTATAGATAATCGCCTGATTATTGGTATTTAATTGATATTCGCACAATTGATTAAGGTTATTTTTGCTTGTGGTGGCAATAATTTTAACCTCGTTAATTTTTTCATCGTCAATTTTTATTATGCTGTAATCATTGTTATTATTGATTCCGTAGCTCGATATTTTAACATCTTGAGCATATTTTTTAATGGCGATTTCTTTAAGAAATTGATAAAATTCACTATCGCCATTGAGAATAATTTGTGGCATTTGTCCTTTGAAATTGGCTAAATGATCGAATATTTCGGATTTTGCCAAAGCAATTTCTTGTTGGTTTTTAAAAAATTCTAGATGTGCGGTGCCAATATTGGTAATAATTGCAATATGCGGTTTAGCGATATTTGATAATGATGATATTTCGCCAAAATGATTCATTCCCATTTCAAAAATAGCAATTTCATAGCTAATATCAAGATTCGCTAGAGAAAGTGGCATACCAATATGGTTATTTAAATTTCCTTCATTGGCAAAAGTTTTTTTATATTGATTAAGTGCTAATTTTAGCATTTCTTTGCTAGTGGTTTTGCCAACTGAGCCAGTTATGCCAATGATTAGTGCTTGGCTTCTGCTTCTTGAATATTGTGCTAATAAATTTAAAGATATAAAGCTGTCTTTAACTAGAATTAATTTTATTTGATTATTTTGATAATTTTCATAAATTGTTGCATCGCTAATAATTGCAATTGCACAACCATTCTGGATTACTTGAGGTAGAAAGCTGTTGCCATCTTGATTTTCGCCTTTTAGGGCAATAAAAAGGCTGTTTTTATCGGTTTTTCTGCTGTCTATTGTTACTTTAGAGATATTTTCTATTTCTATTGATGTAAAATTATATTTTATAATTTGCGACTTTAGAGATTCTAAAAGCTCTTTTTTATTCCATAAACTCATAAAATAATTTAAAAAATACTTGCTAACAATTGATAATTATGTTAATATCGCTGTTTTAAAGCCAATTAATTTATCAAATTTTTAATAAAATGACCAATAAAGAAAATAATCAATCTTTTTTTAACAATTCGCAAGACATTTTAGATAATTCAGCAAAAAATTTACATCATAATTTTCAAAATAAATTAACGGGAGCAGAAATAATTGTCCAAGCTCTTATAAATGAAGGAGTTGACACAATATTTGGCTATCCCGGTGGAGCAATATTGCCTCTTTATGATGCTTTATTTTCACAAGATAAAATTCAGCATATTTTAACAAGGCACGAACAAGGCGCTTCTCATTCTGCGGAAGGTTATGCTCGTTCAACTGGAAGGGTTGGCGTTATTACCGTTACTTCTGGCCCCGGTGCAACTAATACAATTACAGGGCTTGCAGATGCTTTTCTTGATTCTATCCCGTTAGTTTGTATTTCTGGGCAGGTTTCTACTGCAGTTCTGGGCACGGATGGTTTTCAAGAGGCCGATATTACCGGATTAACTCGTTCTTGCACCAAACATAATTATCTAGTCAAAGATGTTAATGATCTTGGGCATATAATTCATGAAGCCTTTGAAATAGCTAGGTCAGGAAGGCCGGGGCCAGTATTAATAGATGTCCCTAAAGATGTCCAAAATAATCACGGAATATATAATGGAAAGCCAGTAATTACAAGATTATCAACTAAATATAAGGCAAAAAAAACCGAAATTAAAAAAGAAGCAATAGATAAGGCAGTAGAAATGATGTTCAATGCTAAGAGACCAATATTCTACACTGGGGGTGGTGTAATTAAT
Source organism: Rickettsiales bacterium UBA1997 (assembly GCA_964202895.1). GTDB lineage: Bacteria > Pseudomonadota > Alphaproteobacteria > Rickettsiales > UBA1997 > JAJTDS01. The sequence continues at coordinate 65,515 of CAXNJM010000001.1, forward strand.
TCGGGAGATATTGCTAGCGAGCTTTTAACTAGGTTGGTAAAAACAACATCATTTCCAATTACTAGCACTTTAATGGGTTTGGGGGCTTTTCCTGCTTCAAATCATCAGTTTATCGGGATGCTTGGTATGCATGGCACCTACGAAGCCAACATGGCAATGCATGACTGCGATTTAATGATTAACATTGGGGCGAGGTTTGATGACAGGGTGACGGGTAAAGTCAGCGGTTTTTCTCCTGATTCTCAAAAAATTCATCTTGATATTGATGAATGTTCAATTAATAAAATTATTAAAGTTGACCTAGAAATTGTTGGCGATGCAAAAGATGGAATAAAAATGCTTATAGAAGGCTGGGAACAAAAAGCTAAGCATTCTCAACCTGCCAATATTGATAATTGGTGGCAAATAATATCAAAATGGAGGGAGGTGCAATCTCTTAGCTATAAAAATAGTGAAGAATCTATCAAGCCTGAATTTGCTCTACAAACTCTTAATAGAATTACTAAATCTAAAAAGCCGTTTGTTTCTACGGATGTTGGGCAACATCAAATGTGGACGGCTCAATATATTGAATTTGATGAGCCTAAAAAGTGGCTTACTTCTGGGGGGCTTGGAACCATGGGTTACGGTGTTCCGGCGGCGATAGGTGCTCAAATTGCTAACCCAGATAGCCTAACCATTTGTGTTAGTGGTGATGCAAGTTTTTTAATGAATATGCAAGAATTATCAACGATTAAGCAATATAATCTACCAGTAAAAATTATTATTCTTAATAATCAATATATGGGAATGGTTAGGCAGTGGCAAGAATTAACCTACGAAAATCGTCAGAGTCAATCTTATATGAATTCTCTTCCTGATTTTGTAAAGCTTGCTGAGAGCTTTGGAATATTAGGCCTAAGAGCAAAAACTCCGCAAGAGCTAGAGTCTAAAATTATTCAATTTATTAATCATGATGGGCCAGTTTTATTTGATTGCGTGGTTGATTCTGCAGAAAATGTATTTCCAATGATTCCTGCTGGTGCTTCGCACAATGAAATATTGCTTGGTCATCAAGCTAAGGAATATATTCAAAAAGATATCAATGCGGTTTAGGTTATATTATATAATACTTTATAATATTTAGTATAAATATGTTGTAATTATAATTTTTATAAATAATAATGTTATTCTAATATTATTTTAAAGTTATATATCATCATAATTACTAATATTTAATAATATTAAATTTAATATTAGTCTAATTCTGGAGTGTTGAATTAAAAATTTAATATTCCAGAATTGCTCATCTTTATCAGTATTTTTATAAAAAATTCTTTACAAATATTTTGCTATATTTAAATTTTAGCCTTTGAATAAATCAGCAACAAGCATCAAATTTTTCGATATTTTCAGACCTTAAACGGAGTTATTATCTATTATTAATATTTTATCAACAAGTGAATGAGTGGCAGTGATTTAAAAACAAAATGTGGTGTAGTTAATTTTATAAAAACAAAATATAAAAACAGGAATCTAGAAAAAAATATTGCCGATTCTTCTAAAGTTGATAAATCTCCTATTGATAAACCCGCTAAAGAGCAATCTTTATTTTCAACTATATTCTTTGCAATAATTATTGCTTTTACATTTCGCTCATTTTTCTTCGAGCCTTTTCATATTCCTTCAAGCTCAATGAACCCCGGATTACTAACTGGAGACTATATTTTTGTATCAAAATATTCTTTTGGTTACAGTAGATATTCTTTTCCGTTTGGAATAGATTTTTTTAGCGATAGAATATTTTATAAAGCCCCTAAAAGAGGGGATGTTGTGGTTTTTAGATTGCCATCTAACCCTAAAATCAACTATATCAAGAGGGTAATTGGTTTACCGGGCGATGAAATTCAACTAAAAAATTCTTTTTTATACATTAATGGCAACCAAATAAAAAGAGTTAAATCTGGTGAATTTACAGCAATTGAGAATAATATTTCTGTTTCCGCAGAGAAATTTATTGAAACGATGCCAGAGGGCAAAAAAATTGAAATAATGGAGCAAAAACTAACTCCACAAGATAATACAGGGGTTTATACAGTGCCATATGGCTATTATTTTGCAATGGGCGATAATCGCGATAATTCTGAAGATAGTCGTTTTTTGAATGAAGTAGGCTTTATTCCTGAAGAAAACTTAATTGGTGAAGCAAAAATAATCTTTTTTTCTTGCAACTCGCCAATTTGGTATTTTTGGAAATGGTATGAATCGGTTAGGATTGAAAGAATTTTTAAAAAAATTGAATAATGCCGGAGAATCTTAATTTTAAACAATTTTATCAAAATATAAAATATCAATTTAACAACGAAGATCTTATCAAAGAGGCTTTAACTCACCCGAGCCTTTCTCGCAACAAAGGGGTTGCGAATTATCAAAGGCTTGAATTTTTGGGCGATAAAATTATTTCTTTTGTGATTGCAGAATTTTTAATAAAAAAATATTCTCAAGAAAATGAGGGTAATTTATCAAAAAGACATGCTCATCTTGTTTCGGGAGAACATCTTGCAAAAATTGCCGACAATATTGGTTTGGCGGAAATGCTAAAATTAAGCAAGGGCGAAGAAAAAATCGGTGGCAAGAATAATAAAAATAATCTCGAGGATGCTGTTGAGGCGGTTATTGGCGGTATATATCTAGATTCTGACTTTGAATCAACAAAGAATGTGATTTTATATCTTTGGAACAGCTCTCTGATTGAAGAAAGAGACCCTCCGCAAGACCCAATATCTCAACTTCAAGAAATGGTGCAAGCAAAATCAAAAACTCTTCCCATCTATCGGCTAGAAAAATGCGGTGGTAGCGATCATTTGCCAATTTTTAATGCCACCTTAACAATAGATAATCCTAAATTAACTGTAAATGCTAAAGGTAATTCCAAGAAGTTGGCGCAAAGAAATGCAGCAATAATTGCCATTGAAAAAATTTTCAATATTTAATATAAATTTCTAATTTTAATGAATTATCAAGAAATTTTAATTGAAAAAATTAAAGAATATCTTTCTGTCTTGGCTTCTGTTATCTCGGGCAATTCAATTAACAATAAAGCTCAACCGCATAAATTCGCACAAAAATTTGCCATTGAATTAAGTCTGCAAAATCATCACAAAAATAATTTCTTTATTTGGGATTCAAGAATATCAAGCGATAACAAGCTTTTTATCGCCAATATAAGTGAAAATTTAATTAAAAAAAACCTTAAATCGCACCTAAAGCAAATTAAAGAATATCGAGCAATGATTGATATGGGGCTTTGTTATTACTTGTTTCACAATAATTCTAATTATCAAAATTTTCTTTATAATTTTTGCGATGCTCAATATCGCTTAGTTATTAACGATGTTGAGAAGTTAAGGATAGCAATGGTTGGAGGCATTAATTATGTTGGAATTGTTGTAAATATTATTAAAAAAATTGATAAAGATCTCGCTAATAAGAATCTTTCTAAAGATGAAATGGTTTTTGCGGGGGTTTTATTCGCATTAATTAGAATCTTTTTACAAAATAATAAATATTTATCATCTTTGGTAAAAGTCGATAATATTGATTATTTTTATCAAAATTGGCTAAGTTTTTTTGCTGATAAAAATATTGTTAAAATTTCGCAATTACTAGAGAAATTAACCACTAAAATTCTTTCGCAAGATCAATTTCTGGCAGATTTATTACAAATTCTCAAGCTAATCAATGCTCAATTCTCTCAACATTCTAATAAAGATGAGGTTGAAGAGGGTAAAGAAAATGGTGACAGTCAAGATGATAAAAATAAAAAAAACGAAGATATTAATTATGGCAGTGAAACGGTGGAATATCAAGAAAATCAAGATATTTCAAAGTATGATGATAAAAAAGAAGAGGGCGATGAAAGCGATAGCAATCAAAATATCGATTATGGCAATGAAAAGCAAATATTGGGCGATGATGAAATGCTTTCTCAAAACGGCAAATTGCTAGATAATAATGCGGTTGATAATAATCTTTTGCAATTTAAAAAATCTTATCGGCCATTTACCACTCAATTTGATGAGGTTATTTTTCCTCAAAAATTCTTACCGAAGGAAGAGTTAAAAGACTTAAGAAACCAACTGGATATTAAGCTTGCAAAATTAAGCAACATTTCTAAAAAAATGGAAATCAAGCTTAAAAGAAAGCTTCTTGCTAAAAATTTAGCAATGATTGATATTAATCAAAGCGAAGGAGAGATAGATCGTAAAAAATTATCTCAATTAGTAAGTAACCCGACTATTGAAAATATTTGGGTCAATAAAAAGAATCAAAAAAATCAAGATATAGCTCTTACTATATTGCTTGATAATTCTGGTTCGATGAGGGGTAGCCCAATTGTGATGACTGCTCTTGCTTGTGAAATGATTGCTGATATTTTAGAAAAATTTTCAGTAAAAACTGAAATAATTGGCTTTACTACAACCGATTGGAGAGGCGGTAAATCAAGAAAAATGTGGGAAAGAGAAGGTTCAGTAAGCGAACCAGGTAGATTAAATGATTTAAGGCATATTATTTATAAAAATTTTCAACAAAATTTTCGCAATGCAAAAATTAATTTAGGATTAATGTTGAAAGACGGCATTCTTAAAGAAAATATTGACGGCGAAGCCTTGTTGTTTGCAAGATCTCGCTTAATGCAAAGAGCGGAATCAAGAAAAATTTTAATGGTAATTTCTGATGGTGCTCCCGTTGATGATTCTACTCACAGTAGCAATAAAGATAATATATTAGTCGAGCATTTGGGTGAGGTAGTTCGTCATTTTGAGAAAAGAAAAACTGTTGAATTAGTTGGGGTAGGAATTTGTCATAATACCGATCAATTTTATCGCAACTCAATCGTCATAAAAAATCTTGAAGATTTAGGCGATGCAATGATAGAAAAAATCTCTTGTTTGCTATAATAATTTTAATTTTATGATTTTATTTTATTAAGCGATTTAGCTAAATATTTGTAGCTTTGAGCCAATCATTTAGCTTGATTTTGGCAATTTTATTCATACAATCAAAATCCCATTTTGTAATCAATTTTGTAATTAATTTTATAGGCAATGAAAATAACTTTAAACTGGCTTAAGCAGTATCTCGAAACCAATAAAACACTTGAAGAAATTTGTCAGGCTCTTACTAATATCGGGCTTGAGGTTGAGTCTTGTAATGATAAATCAAAATCTTTAAAACCCTTTTTTGTTGCCGAAATTATTGAGGCGGAGCCTGTTGAAAATTCTGTAAAATTACAAAAATGTTTAGTTAAGGTTGCTGATAATATCTCATTGCAGGTTATATGCGGGGCAAAAAATGCCAGAAAAGGTATTAAAGTTGCTTTTGCTCCAATTGGAGCTGTAATTCCCGCTAATCAAATGATTATCAAAAAAGCAAAAATTGCAGGAATTGAAAGTAACGGTATGATATGTTCTGCGAGTGAATTATTGCTAGGAGAAGAGGGGGAAGGAATAATAGAAATAGACTACTCAACACCAATTGGCAAATCAATTGCTGAAATTTATGGAGTGAACGATGCCGAAATTGAAATAAACATTACTCCCAATCGTGGCGATTGCCTTGCTATTCTTGGAATAGCCCGCGATCTTGCTTGCATTGGAATTGGCAGATTAAAAAATAACATCCATTCATTTGAAAATTTTGCCAAAAATTGCCATTTTGATTTGCCAATAAAGCTTGCTAATATTGATGATTTTAAAAAAACTGATTTTAATTTTCAGCTTTCTAATAATGCGATTTTAGAAAATGATAATCAAAATAAAGTCTGTCATTTTGCTGGTTTTCGTTATATTAATCATCTTGAGAATAAAAAATCTCCGCAATGGTTGCAAGATCAACTAACCGCAGTGGGAGTTCGTTCAATTTCAGCAATGATTGATATTGCTAATTGGGTTATGATAAGCCTTAATCATCCTCTTCATATTTACGATGCCTCTAAAATTAACGATGAAATAAATATTTCTTTTGCCAATGATGGAGAAAAATTTATCTCTCTCAATCAAGAAGAATATCAATTAACGAATAGCGATATCATAATTTCTGATAAAAATAAAAATCTCGCACTTGCGGGCATTATTGGCGGTATTTCAAGTTCTTGCAGTGCCGAAACTAAAGAAATTATAATCGAGGGTGCTTGTTTTGACAATATTATGATAGCGAATAGCGGTAGAAGGCTCAATATCAACAGTGATGCCCGTTATCGCTTTGAAAGAATTGTTGATGATAAAAACACACTAAGTGCAATTCAACTCGCTTCTTTGTTGATTCTAGAAATTTGCGGAACAAAAAATAGTCAGGTTAGCGATATAAAAACCATCGGCGAATATAAACAGCAACTATTAGTAAATTTTGATATTTCGCAAGTTAAGAGGCTTACAGGTGTTGATATATCAACTGCTGAAATCATTAATATTCTCGAAAAACTAGAAATAACCGCAAAGAATCATCTTAATCAATCGTTAATTCAATTTGAAATTCCTAGCTTTAGGCCAGATATATCGAATTCTCAAGATCTAGTTGAGGAAGTGATAAGATTTTTTGGCTATAACAATATCAAATCTCAGCCTTTGGCAATTACAAAGCAAATTAAAAATATTGATGTTATCGATAAATTAAAAATTTATCTTGCCAGTAATTCAATGATAGAAACCGTAAATTGGTCTTTTGTTGATGAAAAAACCGCTGAAAATTTTGGAGCGAAAAGCACTAATCTTTTGCTTGAAAATCCAATAAGTTCAGAAATGAATTATATGCGAACTACCTTAGCCATTGGTTTGCTTAACTCTTATCAAAAAAATTATCTAAGAAATTTTGTTGATTTATCATTGTTTGAAGTTGGCAATGTATTTTTAGATGAAAAAAATTATAATAATGAATTAATGTTAGCGGGGCTAAGAGTTGGCAATAATAACATAATTAATCATTTTAACGAACAAAGAGGCTTTGATATATTTGATGTTAAGAAAGATATTTTTTCAATATTTGAAATATTGGGTATTAATCAAAAAAGCCTAAGCCTTGATAACGCTAATTTGCCACCATATTTTCATCCATATCGTGCATCGGCAATATTGCTTGGCAAGTCTGTAATTGGTTATTTTGGCGAATTGCATTCTAACATTAACAAGCTTTATGATCTTAAGCCAAGATTAAACTATTTTGAAGTATTTCTTGATAAAACGAATTATAAAAATAATTTACAAAATAAGCAGATTAAGGCAATAAAGATCAACGATCTACAAGCTATTGAGCGAGATTTTGCCTTTGTCGTTGATAAATCAGTGGCGATTGGCGATATTATTAGAAATATTGAAAATGTTGATAAAAATTATATTAAAAAAGTTGAATTATTCGATATTTATCAAGATCAAAATTTAGGAGAAGGGCTTCATTCTTTAGCCTTTAAGGTTTCTATGCAACCAGTTGAAAAAACTTTTACCAGCGAAGAGATTGAAAAAATAGCCAACGAAATCATTGATTCTGTAGTGCGGAAGCATTCTGCAAAATTAAGATAATTTTTAATTATCCCAAAATGTTTTATTATAAAAAATTTAACATTAATCACTTTGAGGAAGTCGATAGCACCAATATTAAAGCCATTGAGATTGCGAGGTCAAAATTTGATAGCAATTACTCGGTTGTAATTGCTGATAAACAATCGGCTGGCAGGGGCAGGCTGAATAGAGTGTGGGAATCTCCCTGTGGTAATTTATATTTTTCATTAATTTTACAAAACTCCACATCAGATAAATTATTTTTAGAAAAAATTAATCAAATCGGAATGTTGTCAATATTGGCAATGCAACAGGCAATTATTGAATTGGCAACTAATTATAATTTAGCGAGTAAAAATATATTAATCAAATGGCCAAACGACTTACTGATTAATGGCAAAAAATTTTCAGGAATGTTGATGGAAAGCGAAATAAATCAAGATATTTGTAAATTTTTAATTATTGGCATTGGCATCAATATTAACAGCTATCCAAGCCATATTGAGAGATTAAATTTCCCTGCCACCGATCTTTTTTCTGAAAATATTATTTTAGATAAAATGGATATTTTATACAAATTTCTTGATAAATTTGACAGCTTCTTGACTAATTTTCTGCAATTTGGCTTTGAAAATATCCGCAAATTATGGCTTAAAAATAGCTTTCAATTAAATCAAGAAATAACAATAAAAATTAATGATGATAATATTATTAACGGCATCTTTAGCGATATTGATGATAATGGTAATATTCTCCTGCTTTCTAATGGTTTTATCCACAAAATAAGCTATGGAGATATTGGCTTTTAATCGTCTGGTTATTGTAAGGGCAAAAGATTCTTCGCCCCAACCATCGCTTATTGTAAGGGCGAAAAATCTTTCGCCCCAACCATCGCTTATTGTAAGGGCGAAAAATCTTTCGCCCCAACCATAAAATAAACAAAATGAACGAAAAACTAAAATATAATCCCAACATCGGCCACCGCAGAAGCATCCGTTTGAAAGGATATGATTATTCACAGGCGGGATTATATTTTATTACCATTTGTTGCCATGATAGGGCATGTTTGTTTGGTGAAATCGTAGGGGCGGAGAATAATGAATCCCCTAAAATGGCTTTAAATGATGCAGGAAAGATTGCAAATCAATGTTGGATGGAAATTCCAAAACATTTTCCCAATTCGGTATTGCACGAACATATTGTAATGCCCAATCATGTTCATGGAATAATTGAATTGATATCCGAACCCGTAGGGGCGGAAAATTTTCCGCCCAATAAAAACAGAATGAATGATGTTAATGGGGCGAATGATTATTCGCCCCTACGGTCACCATCAAAAACCATTGGTTCGATTGTTCGGGGGTTTAAAATCGGTGTTACAAAATGGTTTCGGAATAATGCGGATCATAAAACGATATGGCAACGGAATTACCATGAACATATTATTCGTAATGAACAATCGTATCAAGCCATCGCGGAATATATCGTCAACAATCCCCTAAAATGGGAAGACGACAAATTTTATAAACAATGAAATTTACCGAATGTAGGGGCGGAAAATTTTCCGCCCAATAAAAACAGAATGAATGATGTTAATGGGGCGAATGATTATTCGCCCCTACGGTCACTATCAAAAACCATTGGTTCGATTGTTCGGGGGTTTAAAATCGGTGTTACAAAATGGTTTCGGAATAATGCGGATCATAAAACGATATGGCAACGGAATTACCATGAACATATTATTCGTAATGAACAATCGTATCAAGCCATCGCGGAATATATCGTCAACAATCCCCTAAAATGGGAAGACGACAAATTTTATAAACAATGAAATTTACCGAATGTAGGGGCGGAAAATTTTCCGCCCAATAAAAACGGGGTGAATGATGTCAATGGGGTGAATGATTTTAACGGGCGAATGATGTTAATGGGGCGAATGATTATTCGCCCCTAAGATTAAATGATGTTTAGAATTTTTTTGACAATGTCAGGTAAAAAACTCTACCAGCATTATATTGCGGTGATTCAACCCCAATTCCTGAGCCATCGCGAATTTTATATTTTTGATTTAAGATGTTTAATGCTGATAGGCGAGCATTGATATTATTCACTTTATATAAATCAATATCTCTTGCTAAGGCAAAGTTAACTTGATAGTAAGATTTTAGCTTATTGGCATTGTAATCATTGTGCCTCAAGCCTGAGCCGTAAATTCCATCAATTGCGACTAAATTCTTTTTGTAAAGATAAGATGCTCCACCGCTTGCCGAGTAAGATTGATCGTGATCAACATTAACATAACGGTTAGCAATATAATCTAATTCATCTTGTGCAAAAGCATATTGGCTAGAGATTATTTTCTTTGCCTTCATTTTTTGTGCTGAAATGTTGAAATAGGCTTTTAAGTTATCTTTTTTATAGTCTGTGCTAATTTCAAGCCCGTGAGCCTTAGCTGATTGATAGTTAAATGGAGTGTAAATTAAAGATTTACCGAATTGACCTTCGTCAAGCAAATTTCTAACCTTTTTATAATAGCTATCAATTCCAATTGTAAAATTCTTATTTAATTGATGATTGATTCCAATACCATAATAAGAGCTTCTTTCTGCTTTGATTTTATCATTAATTTCATTATTAACACTTTCATTGGTAGTGTTGCGGAAATTCTCAATATTACTGGAAGCTAGCAATTCCGCTCTTGCTGGGGTGATGTATCTTGCAAAACCACTATGTATTTTAGTTTTTTGATTAAACTCATAAACCGCCCCTAATCTTGGAGATATTTGACTTTCATTGCTAGTGCTTTTTATTTTATCAAATCTTGCCCCAATATTAACGGTTAAAGGCTTGATAGGCTTTATTTCATTTTGTGCATATAAAGCAAATAAATTGGTTGTTTTACTGTTTCCGTTAGCAATATTAATTGGATCGCTGGAATACTGTTCGCCATTATCATTGGTTGTAAAAGTTTTGCTATTTTGATAATGTTTAGCATTTTCACTGCTTAGATAGAGCCCCGTTCTTAAAGTTTGTTTTTCGCTAATAGGGTAGCTTAGATCTAGTTGCGAGCCGTTGGCAAGCGATCTCTTCTTGATATTTGAAGATACTCCGTTGAATATTAGATCTCCCTGTTCGTCGCTAAAATAAAGAGTTTCGCTTAAGCGGCTAAAAATTGATAGTTGATAATCAAGATTAATTTGATTAGTGCCGTTTATTGAGGCTATGGCAAAACTATTATGTTCATTTTGCTTTTGCCTAAGATCTTGCGATCTGATTGTGCCTACACCATTTAAAGAATATTGAGGTTCTTGATTAGGGGTGTTGGGAATCTGAAAATTATTTTGAGAATTGGCGATAATTAAATTTAACTTTGTTTCTGAATTAAGTAAATGGGAAAAATGTCCAAATAAACGATGTTGCTTAGTGTCGTTATTAACTTCTCGACTATTGCGATAGGGAGCTTCGATTGCTCTGTTGCTAGTTAAATAGCTTCCATTTAAGTGGTAGCTAGAATTTTTTGTAAATCCTCCAATTTGTTGATTAAGAGCAATAGTATCTTTTGAGCCTATCATTACTGAAGATCGGTTATCTTTTATCGCTTCTCCAGTTTTGCTTTTAATATCAACTACCCCAGCAGTGCGAAAGCCGTATTGGGCAGGCAATGCACCCGTAAGAAGATCGATATTGTCAATAAAATTACTGTCAATAATTTGTCCAAAACCAGATATTCCTTCTGGTATCATAACACCATTGATGCGATATTGAATATTGCTATGATCTGCCCTAATATGAAGCTGTCCAAAAGAATCTTGTACAACCCCTGGAGCCCTCAATAACACTTGATTTAAAGAGGTGAATTGACCTTGAGGAAGACTTTCTATTGTTTCCTTAGTGAATTGATAAGAGCTTCCGCCTGTTTTAGTGGAGATATTATTGCGAGAATTTTCTATCTTTTTTGCTTTAACGATAAATTGTGAATTTTCATCGTTGCCAGATTGTGATGAGTTTGAATTATCTGCGGATGCTTCATTTAAAGCTATTATCGAGAATAAAACAGTTAAATTGTAGATGATTTTTTTCATAGATTACAAAATGATTATTGAAATAATTGATTAAAGGTTTTGTTATTTTAATTATTTTTTTGATCTATTTTGCTTTAATGGCAATTCATTTAATTTTTTAAATTAAAAAATTAATGAAGAATTTCTGTGCTGATTTTTATAATTGTTGTTTAAAAAATTAATCAACAATTAGCTGAAAGTTAAGTGCTGTTATAAATAGATCTTTGATGGGGGCGGAGGAGCGCAAGGAAAATACCAGCAATCAAAATGCTGTAAAATAAAATAAGAATATTTTTTTGATAGCAATAAAAAAACATTAATTAATGCTAATAATTGAAAAATATTAGTTAATTTTATTTTTTGCTGAAAGCCTTCAAGATAGCATATATTGCAGTCTTTAGCTAAGCTATTTTTTTCTGCAATTGCAAAGGATTTATAATATTTTTCTTGTTGATGTTGTAGATTGTGGTAATTGCCGTAAATTTTTGTAATTATTAATATAAAAATCAATAAACAGCAAAATAAATTAAAGTTTTTTTGTTGGTATTTTATTAATTCTTTTATTTTAATCATTTTCTATAAAATTATGAAGATTTTATATTTTGCAAAAATTATTCAACATATTGATCAAGAAATTGATTAGTGATGTATATAACATCTTCGCTATTTTCTCTAGTATTTTTAAGCCAAAAATCTTCGCTATTTTTGAATATAAATATTGGCAAGATAAAATCAATAAGACCCATGCCTGCAAAATCTTTAAATTCTAATATTTCTTCAATATTTAAATAAGCAATAATAATCAAAATTCTTAGATTTAAAGCATTTAAATTTTCTTGACTTAGATTCAGCTCTTCATGGTTTATGATTGTGTTATCATCGTCTAGATCGATTCTATGTGCTTGATAAACAATTTTGGCTTTTTTGTAGGCTTCTTGATATTCTTCTTGTAATTTAGAAAAATTTTCTTGTTCGATTAGCTCCATTACATCAAGCAAGTTGTTAAAGAATTTTTGATAAAATTCTTCTAGATTTTCTCGGTTGAGTTCAAAGGTTTGAATCCACATTAGTGATTCTGAATTGTCAATTCTAAATGATTTTTGCCATAAAATTTTTGCCTGACTATTGTGATTTTTTAATGCCTTAATTTTGTTATTAACCGAGCCAAAAATATCTTGCGAAGATGATGCGATAAGTTGCGGAATGTGCGATAATGCTCCGTAAATATAATCATGCTTATCCGCTGAAAGAAAATCAATTTTAAAGCCTATATTTTCAATAAAATTAATAATTTTGCTACCAAAAGGCTTTTCTAAAATTTCATCTTGACCTTGAGTGATAATTATTTTTCTATTGTCAAAGAAATTGCTATTAGCATGTTGTGGACCAGATTTTTCAGAGCCAGCAATTGGGTGCATGGGAATAAAATGCTTTTCTAGGTTGTTTGGAATAATATTTTTAATAAAGTCTTTTAATGAGCCAAAATCAATAATTGCTAGGTTTTGAGAAAATTTAGAGCTTGATATTTGTTGAAATATTGCTTGATATTCTTTTAATGGAGCGGTTATTATTATTAAATCAAGAAACGAGATATCGCCTTCAATTAATTCAATTTCTTTATCGATTAATTTATTGGCAAGGCAGTATTCTGTAGACTCTTTATCTGGATCGTTGCCAAAAATTTTTATTTCTTGCTCTTGGTTTTTTGCTAATTTTCTAATAGATAAAGCGGTTGATCCGCCCATCAAACCAAGACCGATAATTAATATATTGTTAAAAGACATTTTTAAATTTTTAAAGTTATTGAAGCGGGGCAATGATCAGAAGCTTTGACCTGATCTCTAACATTGCTTGATTCTAATTCGGCATTGATTAAACAATCATTTGCTTGAGGGTTTGTAAGAAGATAATCTATTCTTAGGCCGTGATTTTTGTTCCAGCTGTTATTGCGATAATCCCACCAAGAGAATTCTTGTTTTTGAGGGTTGATAATTCTGTATGAGTCGCTAAATCCAGTATTAAGAAGGCTTCTAAATTTCAGCTGTTCGAGAGAATGAAAACAAACCGTTTCTTTTAATTTTTCTGAATCAAAAACATCAATAGGATAGTTTGCGACATTGAAATCTCCGCCAATTATCTGAATTTCATCATTGTTGATAAGATTTTTAAAATGTTTTTTTAATCTATCGAAAAAATTAATTTTATAAATAAATTTTGGACTTTCTTCGAGAGTTAGTGGGGGTTCAATTTCTCCGCCACCATTTGGAACATAAACTGAAGCAACTCTAACCGCCTTGCCATTTATTATGGTTAATGCTTCAATATAGCGGGCTTGTGTATCTTTTTCTTCTCCCTCTTCAATCATTGGTAGTTGCTCTACGACATCTTCTAAGCGAAATTTTGAAAAAATAGCTACTCCATTATAGCTCTTCTGACCAACAATAGCAACATTATAGCCCATATCGGCGATTATTTGTTGATTAAAATTTTCTGTAACAGTTTTTAATTCTTGCAACAGGATTATATCTGGCTTTGAGTGATTTATCCACTCAACAAATCTAGGTAGCCTTGCATTTATTGAGTTGACATTAAAAGTGGAGATTTTAATTAATTTTTCTGTCATTTTAAAATTGTGTGATTAGTAATTCATTGCAAAAGGAGTTATATCCTTCATAAAATGAAACCCTCTTACATAGAAGCCTAAGCGATAATATAGGTTGTGTGATTTTTTATTTTCAATATAAGAATCAAGAACTATTTTATTGCAATTAATTTTTAGAGCTTTTTCTTCAAAATATTTTAAAATACTTTCTCCAACTCCAAGAGAGCGGAAATCTTTATCAACAACTAAGTTTGAAATTTGTAAGTATCTACCGCAATAAAGCATTGTCATGACAAAATAACCAGCAACTGCTATGATTTTTTTATCGTAAGAAATTATTGCCATTTTATAGTTATTCTTTGAAATCATTTCGCTAAGCATTTCTTTGTAGCTATTGATATCAAGCTTCATTTGCGATTGTTTTACTAGAAAAAATACAGATTCCATTTCTTTGACCGAATTAAATTCAATAAATTCTAATTCGCTCAATGTTATTTTTTGATTTTCTGTTATTGTTTTTGCTGTTATTGTTTTTTCTGGCATTAGGCTTCCTCAAGTTGCTTCTGAAGGTTAGAAGCCCAATAAGTTATTTTACCAGCCCCAGTGCATAATATTATGTCGCCCTCATTAATTATTTTTTGATTAATTAATGGTTTTATGATTTTTGCAAGTGAATTTGGGTCTGACATTTTTATTACTTGACAATGCTTTGTTTTTTCGATTCCTTCGATCAAGCTATCTTGACTGAAGCCTTCAATTGGCGATTGCCCGGCACTATATATTTCTGATACTATTACTATATCTGCATCGATAAATGCATTGCAGAATTCTTGAAATAAATCTCTGACTCTTGTGTATTTGTGAGGTTCAAAGACACACACTATTTTATTGGCAGTTATTCCTTTGGCTGCAGATAAGGTTGCTTTTATTTCTGTTGGATGATGGCCGTAATCATCGATTATTAAGATTCCCTGATATTCTCCAACTTTGGAAAATCTTCTTTTAACTCCATCAAATTTTTCTAATGCTTCAATAATTTTTGCAAAAGGGATTTTTAAAAAATCGGCAACAGCAATAGATGCTAAAGCATTGCAAACATTATGCTTGCCATAAATTGGCATAGTTATTTGAGGAATATTTCTGCCATCTTTAAAATCAACAGAAAATGAAGTTCCGCTTTTGTTTATTTTGATATTTGAAGCTGTAATATTTGCAAAATTAGTGTTGTTTTCGATTGCATAGCTCACAACTTTATTTTTATCTTGATGATTTTGATAAATATTAAAAACTTCTTGATTGTCAATGCCAAGAGCACACATTCCTTGCTCTGGAATGTTGTCGATATATTTTTGAAAATATTGTTTTTGGATTGCAAAATCGCCGTTATAACCTTTAAAATCTAAATGTTCTGGCTCAATGTTGGTTATTACTCCAATTTTGGTTGGCAAATCGATAAAGCTTCCGTCTGATTCATCTGATTCTGCAACTAGAAATTTGCTATTGCCAATTTTTTGATTACTGGAGAAATAATTTATTATTCCGCCATTAATAAAAGTTGGGTCAAGCCCAGCAATCTCAAGAATTATTGATATCATAGCGGTAGTGCTTGTTTTGCCATGAGTTCCTGCGATAGTGATGCCAAATTTTTCCTGCATTATCATTGCTAGCAAATTAGCTCTAGTGATGATTGAAATATTTTGAGCTTTGGCAGCAATTATTTCAGGGTTATCTTCTTTGATAATCGAGGTTTTTACTACTAAGGCAATATCGTTGGTAATATTTTCTTTACTATGTCCCGTAAAATATTCAACTTGCTGAGCTTTTAATTTTTCTGTAAGGTAATTTTCTGTCAGATCTGAACCTTGCACAGCAATATTTTTTTGTCTTAAAACTAGGGCTAAGGCACTCATTCCAATGCCACCAATACCTATAAAATGAATTTTTTTACCTTTGGTTCGGTTAATTAAATCTTGAAAAAACATTATCAAAAAATTTATCTTAAATTTATAAATTTATTTTACTAAGATGATTTTATTGCATCAAAAAACAAAGCGAAGGCAATAAAATATTTGCAAAATATTGTTTTGCAAGCTTCTTTATTAAAAAATAAAATTTTGTATTTTTTTGATTTTTTATATAGAGTTTAAAATACTACTTGAAAAATATAAGTTTATTTTACAATATTTATCAAGCAATATCTAAATACTATGTTTTTAGTTGTAAATCTTAATAAATATTTCTCAATTTTTGTGTTGCTATTATTTATATTCGATATTGTTCCTGAACCAATTGAATCAATTAAATCGACAAGCCTTAATAAATCATGTGCTTAAAATTTATTTTGTTTTTAAAAATTTATTAAAAAAATAATGTCAAAAGAAGATATACTCACCATGAATGGTGTAGTTGTTGAAGTTTTACCAAATACTATTTTTAAAGTTGAACTTGAGAATGGGCATATGATAATCGCTCATGCATCAGGCAAAATCCGTAAAAATAAAATTCGTGTATTAAAAGGCGATAAAGTTGAGGTAGAAATGACAACTTACGACTTAACAAAGGGAAGAATAGTCAGAAGAAATGTTTAGCAAATCAATCAAAAATTAATTTATTTAATCCCTTAAATAATTTTTATTTGATAATTAAAAAAAATGCTTTAAACTCCCCGCTTTCCTAGATTTAGGTAAATTTTAAATTCAATAATTAACTAATTAACTTAATAAATATGAGCATTCAAGATACTCTCTCAATAATAAAGCCAGATGCTACAGCAAGAAACATAACCGGCAAAATCAATACTAAATTTGAAGATGCGGGTCTAAAAATCGTTGCTCAAAAAATGCTTCATTTGTCAGAAAAAACCGCTTCTGCTTTTTATGCTATCCATCAAGAAAGACCATTTTTCAAAGATCTAGTTAAATTCATGACTTCTGGTCCAGTTATCATACAAGTCTTAAGAGGAGAAAATGCAGTATTAAAAAATCGTGAAATTATGGGGGCTACAAACCCAGCTAATGCTGATTCTGGAACAATTCGCAAAGAGTTTGCTCTATCAATTGAAGCTAATTCAGTTCATGGTTCTGATAGCATTGAAAATGCAACTCAAGAAATATCTTTCTTTTTTTCTAAACTTGAAATTGTTGAATAAAATTAATTTTATTACTATAAAATTCTAGTTTTTAAAAATTTTAAAAATCATAAATTTAACTAAAATGACAAAAGAAATTACTGACATTACCTTTGAAGCAGAGGTTTTAAAATCAAATATACCGGTTTTGGTTGATTTTTGGGCTCCTTGGTGCGGTCCTTGTCGTCAACTTTCTCCGATTATCGATTCTATAGCAACTGAATTTTTAGGTAAAATCGAGGTTGTAAAGTGCAATATTGATGAAAATCCTGAAACTCCTTCTCAGCTTCATGTTAGGGGCATTCCCGCTTTAATGATCTTTAAAGACGGAAAATTAGTTGACAGTAAGGTTGGATCGCTTCCTAAAAGCACTTTAGTTGAATGGATTCAAAGCAACATCTAAATAAAGATCTCAAAAAACTTTATGACAATTGCGAGCATATTTTTAATTGCTCGCTTTTGTCGTTGGAAACCTATTTATCTTCTATGGTAAATGAAAAATTGTCCCACATAAAAATGTTGATGGCTGTTGAAATAGAATTTTATTTAATCGATGAAAACAATATTCGAGTAGAAGAAGCTAAAACGAAAGAATTTATTGAGTATTTTAATTGCAATATTGTTAAAAAATTTCCCTTAATTATTAAGATAGAAAAAGAGCAGGGCATTGGTCAGATTGAAATAAAAACCGCCCCAACTTTTGACTTAAAAACTTTAGCTTGTGTTGTGGCTCAAATTAAAGAGGAGTCTTGTATTCTTGCTAAAATGTTAAATTTGAGTATTGTTTTTGAAGGCAAGCCTTTTGTTGATGATTGTGGCAATGCATTGCAATTTAATTTATCTTTTTGGAGTAGTGATAAAAATATTTTAGATGATTGTTTTAGAAATTTAGAATTACACGGAAGTGATTTTGCTTGTCAATTAATAGGCAATTTATTGACTTATACCAATAATGGATTGTTGATTATGGCTCCAGAAGCTCAAGATTATCAAAGGTTTTCAGTTCAAGAAAATAAAAATCTGTATCAAATCGGCAAATATAATTCTCCAACCCGTTTATGTTTCGGGGTTAATAATCGCACTACCGCAATTAGGGTTGTAAAAAATAATCAATTTGAGGGAATTGATAAATCGTTGGGTGCAAGGCTTGAATATAGAGTTCCTTCTGCAAATTGCAATTTTTTATTGGCAATCTCTGCCCTGATAATTATGATAACCAACAAAGATTCTCGATTTTTAGCTAATAATATCAATAAATTAGAAATTTTTGGTAATGCTTTTTTAGAGCAATATCAATATTTAATGCCTATTATTGATAGTTATCAGCAAGCATTAGAAATTTTTTTTAATAATAATTTTATTTATGATAAAATGAAATTAATGTTAGAAAATACAGCTTAATTAATTTAATAATTAAAAAATGATTAAAACCCCGTCCTTAAAAAATAAATCTTCAGATAGATTTATCAACAATAAGTTAAAGGTAAGTTCGCAAAAAAACTCACATTTACTAAAACTCATCACTGTTCTTTTGCAATTAATTGGCAAAAAAACTAAAAAAACTTTTTCACTGATTCTCAATCACTTATTGCAATCCTACCATCAAGAGGGCTTAATAACTATTGAAGAGCAAAAAATGTTTATAAATTTAGCTTCTCTTGCCGATAAAAGAATTGATAATTTAATGGTGCCAAGATTCGATATTATTGCTATAAATTACAATGAAAAAATTGGCAATATTAAAAAAATTATTATGGATAAGGGTCATAGTAGACTGCCAGTTTATCGAGAAAATATCGATGAAGTTGTTGGTTTTATACATAGTAAAGATTTGGCTCAATTTATAGGTAATGATGATGATTTTTCAGTAAAGAAAATATTAAGAAAAATATTATTCGTACCCGCCAATATCAAGCCAGTTGATTTAATGTCGCAAATGAAGAATAGCAGAACTCATATTGCTATTGTGTTAGATGAATTTGGAGCGGTTGATGGATTGATTACTATTGAAAATATTGTTGAGGAAATCGTTGGTAATATTGAAGATGAGCATGATTTGCCTAGCGATAACTCTTTCTTTCGCATTAAACAAATCTCACAAAATTCTTTTCAATTTGGTGCAAGGGTTGATATTTCTAAGCTAGAAGAGTTGCTTTCAATTAAAGTAAAGAGTGAAGATGACCATTTTCAAACGGTTGGTGGCTTTACTCTTTCAATTTTTAAAAGAGTTCCAGCTATTGCCGATGAAATTATTATTGACAATTTAAAATTTAAAATTATCGATGCTGATAATAGAGCAATTAAACTAATAGAAATTAATAAATTATAATAAATTTAAATTATGTAATTTGGTTGTAATTTTCAATATTTGGCTTGAATATTGATGTTTTGTAGATTCTAACTTGATAATATTATCATCAAGTTTTTTAGCATAATTATTGGTAAATAAATATCGATGAAATAAACGATGTTTTTTGGTAGAGATTTTTTCCTCATCAAAAATATAAATAGTTTTACCGCTATTTAAAGCTTCCGATATCATGGAAATTGAGTCTCCTGTAGCGATAATAAAATTTGCAATTCCCAATATCGCTAAATAAGGGTTGTTTTGATTAAAATCTTCGTTATTACAATCAAAAAAATAATAATTACCGTCAAGGCTTGATTTTATTATCTCATTAAGTTGATTAGAAGTTCTTCTGCTGTTTAATATCAATAATTGTGCCGACATTTCTTTGGCAATTTTACAGCTATGTTCTATCAAATTCTGCATTGATTTTGGCTCAAATATGCTGTTTTTACTAGAGCCGCCAATTAGTAGAGCGATTTTATTTTTTGCTTGAAGGTCAATTTTTTGATAAAGAGGGGTTTGTTGAAATTTTATTACTGCTTGCTCAAGAGTGGAAAGGTTGATATTATTGATTGCGCCGTTAATTCTAATAATATTATTGCGACAATAATTTTCCTTATCGTGATCTGGTAAAATAATGAGGTCAAAAAAGTTAAAATTCATTTGCGGATTCATGATATGAATATTAACAATCTTGATATTTTCTAGTTTGGCTTGATTCTTGATGAAACAAGATATATTGGCAGATTTTCTGCCTGCTCCAATGATTATTTTTGGATAATTAGTTATATTTTTTAACTCTAATCTATTTTTTCTTTTAATTCTTAATGAAGATGCGGGTAAAATAAAATTAGGCAAGGCATTTAATTTGCTGTATTCAGGGGTGATAATTTTAAAGGGTATGCCAATTAATTCAGCGACTGCAATTGCTTGTTGCAATGTTCCCGCTCTCTTGTCAAATATAACCCAAGTTTCTGGTATAATTTTTGGATTCTGTTTATTCATCAGCAAAACAAAATCATCAATTTTATTATGATCTAACTAATTGATGATAATCTTGCATCAAATCAATAGTTATTTGGCTAGGTTGCGGATAAAAATATTTATCATCGACAGACCCTATTCTAGTAATTTCAGCAGCGCTACCTGTTAAAAATGCATCTTTGGCATTTTCAAGCTCTTCTGGCATGATGTGCCTTTCAACAACCTTGATATTTCTTTTTTTTGCTAGCTCAATAACTGTTAGGCGAGTTATTCCGTTTAAAAAGCAGTCAGGAGTAGGGGTGTGGAGTTCATTATTTTTCATTACTAAAAATAAATTTGCTCCAGTCGCTTCGGCAAGAAAGCCTCTATAATCAAGCATTAAAGCATCGTTATAACCCTCATTTTCTGCCTCATGTTTTGAAATTGTGCATATCATGTAGAGCCCTGAAGCTTTGGCAGCAACAGGAGCTGTTTCGGGAGATGGTCGACGATATTTTGCAAATTTTAGCTTTAGACCAACTTTTCTAGCTTCTTCAGAATAATATGGGGGCCAAGGCCAACAAGCAATAGCTAGGTGAATTTTATTGGTTTGTGCAGAAATTGCCATTTTTTCTGAACCTCGCCAAGCGAATACTCTCATATATCCATCAACTATTTTTTGCTTTATTGAAGTTGCAATTTTTGCTTGATTCATTTCTTCAGTTGAGTAGGGGATTTTAAACCCTAACATTTCTGCTGATTTGTGTAGTCTGGTGCTATGTTCATTGTTTTTGAATATGTTGCCGTTATATATTCTTTCTCCCTCAAAAACACATGATCCATAATGAAGGCCATGATTTAAAATATGAACTTTAGCTTCTTGCCAATTAACGAATTGACCATCTTGCCAAATATAGCCTTCTCTTTTATCGAAAGGAATTATGTCAGTCATTTTTATATTATTTTAAAAGTTTATTCTTTGTTTTTTACTACAGAAATTTGAGTTTCTTGTCGATTTTGTTCTTCGTCTTTTGAAAAATAGGTTATATCTGGCTTTGTATTTTTAAGAAGATTATCAACGGAAACATAAATTGATTTTATAAATTTCTTTGAAGGTGCTTCATACATAACTTCGAGCAGTAGATTTTCAACAATTGCCCTTAAGCCCCTTGCTCCAGTTCTTCTGTCTATTGCCTTTTTGGCAATTTCAAGGTATATTTCAGGTTCAAAAATTAATTCAACTTTATCTAATGCAAATAATTTTTTATATTGTTTGATTATTGAATTCTTTGGTTCGAGCAATATTTGCGATAAATCTAGTTCTGTTAGACCTTCTAGTGGAGATATTATTGGCACTCTTCCCACTAATTCTGGTATTAGACCGAATTGTATTAGATCTTCAGGTTCCACATTGTTAAATATGTCGATTTTTTTATGATCATCTTTTTCTCTGATATCGGCACCAAACCCTATAGAAGAGCCTTTGCCTCGCGATGCGATAATTTTTTCTAGTCCAGAAAACGCTCCAGCACAAATAAAAAGAATATTTTTTGTGTCAATTTGAACATAATCTTGTTGGGCGGTTTTTTTACCAGGTTGTGTAGGCACTGAGGCAACCGTTCCCTCAATTATTTTTAATAAACCCTGTTGAACACCTTCGCCAGATATATCTCTGGTTCTACTTCCATCTTCAGATTTTCTTGCGATTTTATCTATTTCATCAATGTAGACAATTCCTTTTTGAGTTTTGTCGATATCGTAATTTGCTGATTGCAACAAGCGAGATATTATGTTTTCAACATCATCTCCAACGTAGCCAGCTTCTGTTAGAGAGGTGGCATCTGCCATAGTAAAAGGAACATCGAGAATTCTAGCTAATGTTTGTGCTAGGAGGGTTTTTCCACAACCGGTTGGCCCTATCATTAAAATATTCGATTTAAATAGCTCAACACCATCTGGATTTTGTGCGGAATCTATTCTTTTGTAGTGGTTATATACTGCCACTGATAAGGTTTTTTTGGCAATTTCTTGACCAACGACATATTCATCAAGAATTTTAACTATTTCTTTTGGAGTAGGGCGAGGGCCTTCTATTTTACCTATTGCTGATTTTTTTTGATCTTCTCTTAAAATATCGCCGCAAAGTAATATACATTCATTGCAGATAAAGACTGTAGGGCCGGCAATTAGTTTTTTTACTTCATGCTGACTTTTGCCACAAAAGCTACAATAAAGATCTTTATTGGTTTCTTTGTTCATTTTGTTTTTAAAACTAGGTTAATTTATAATACTCTTTTTTCAACTATTGTGTCAATTAGACCGAATTCTAGAGCTTGTTCAGTGGTCATAAAGTTATCTCTTTCCATTGCTTTTTCTATTACGGAAAGCTTTTGTTTGGTATGTTTTACATAAAGATTGTTAAGTCTTTTTTTGATGTTGATAATTTCTCTAGCATGAATTTCGATATCAGTTGCTTGACCTTGATAGCCACCAGAAGGCTGATGAATCATAATTCTTGAGTTTGGTAAAGAGAATCTTTTTCCGTCAGCGCCAGCCATAAGAAGAAGTGAGCCAGCTGAGGCTGCTTGACCAATACATAGGGTTGCGACATCGGGGCGAATATATTGCATAGTGTCATACATTGCAAGACCAGAGGTAACAACCCCTCCCGGAGAATTTATATAGAAATGAATATCTTTTTTAGGATCTTCCGACTCAAGAAATAAAAGTTGAGCAACTATTAGCGATGATACTTGATCATTGACTGGGCCAGAGAGAAATATTACTCTTTCTTTAAGGAGGCGAGAATAGATATCAAAAGACCTTTCACCTTTAGCGGTTTGTTCAATTACCATTGGAACTAGGTAATTAGCTTGTTCGATGATTTTTTCAGACATTTTTTGTTAAGTACTTAAATTTTAAAGGAATTTCAAAATATTTTGAATATCTAAAAATAAAAGACAATATATTTTATAAAATAACCTTGATTTTTATTGAAAAATTAATAACTTGCCATTCTAATAATTTTTATTTTTAAGTTTTTAACTTCTAAAAGTGAATTGCAATACCGTTAATTAAAAATATATTTTACAAAATGAATAATTTCGATAAAAAAGATACTCAAGAAAACAAAATCAATCAAGATTCTACCATAGAAAAAATTGAACCTCTTGATACTGAAGATAATCAAAAAGATGAAAATATTACAGACTCAGCCTTGACTAACAATGATCTAGAAAAAATAAATAATGAATTAACCGCTAAAATCAATAATTTGGAGCAAAAAAACAGCGAATTAAACGATAAGTTTCTTCGCTCTTTGGCGGAAATTGAAAATATTCGTCGCAGATCGAAAGAAGAAATCGAAAAAAATTCTAAATTTGCAATTACTAATTTTGCTAATGATTTAGTGGTGGTGGTAGAGAATTTTTTTCTTGCCTCAGCCAATGCCCCTACTCCTGAAAATATTGATAATTTGCCTTTTAAAACCTTTGTTGAAGCAATGTTGATGACACAAAAAGAGTTGATAAAATCTTTAGAAAAAAATCAGCTATTTAGGGTATTTCCTTTAAATCAACAGTTTGATCATAATCTTCATGAGGCAATTTCACAAGTAGTCAGTGATGAAGATGAGGGCAAAATCATCAATGTAATTCAAGCTGGATACCGCATTGGAGATAGATTAATCCGCCCCGCTTTAGTGGTGGTTGCTAAAAAAGCAGAATAATCAAAATTATTAAAAATCAGTTAGTGGGCGATAATTTTGTTTAATAAAAATTTCATTGGTTATAAAAATGAAAAATTTACTAATTTTGTTGACTCATCAATTGATAAAATAGCTGACAGCTTTATTTTTCTGATTTCTAGTAAGTATTTTTTATATTTCACAGCTTCTTTAATTGCTTTAACCAGCATATTTATTAGATCTATTCATGATATTGGCACTGACACGGCTATTTATCTATATCTTGGTGAAAAAATAGCCAAAGGAGGTAAATATTACTATGATTTTTTTGAGACTAATTTTCCTATTTCATTTTATATTTATGCTTTACAATATCGCATCGCCAGTTTTTTTGCAATTAATCCAATAATTTTTAGTAATTTTTTCATTAACATTACCGCATTAATATCATTATTTTTTAGTGCTAGATTTTTAAAAAAAACCACTATTTATAGCGATAAAATTGCTTATAACTTATTGATAATAGGCTTTTATCTTGGCTTTTTTATTCGCTATCCTGCCATAGAATTGCTTGAATTTGGAACAAAAAGTAGTTTTTTGGCAATTTTATTTTATCCCTATTTTGCATTGTCTTTGCAAAGAATATCTCCTCTTACAACTTCAGAAAAAATAATTAGAGGTTTGCTTGGGGGTTTAATTCCTTGTTTTAAGCCTCATTATCTAATTTATATTATCGCAATTGAGCTTATAAAATGGCGGTTTGATAAAAATTCAAGAGACTTAAAAAACAAAATAGCCTTAAATTTTAGTTTTTTTATTCAGTTGGATAAAATTATAATTCTTGTGGTAGGAATTATCTATTTATTTATTATTTGGTTATTTATACCAGAATTTTTTCAAATGGTTAAAATTTTTAGTAATTATTACCCCGGCCATCAATTTAGCACCGCTCTAAATAGTTTTTTTACTATCGCTGTTAAGTATTGTTATATTTTATATCTATTTCCGTTTTTATTTTTAGTAAATAAGAATAATTTAAATCAGCTATTGATATTTTCCGTTATTGTGGCTGGCTTAATTTGTTTGAAATTTGAAGGAACATCTTCAATCGATCAAAATGGGGCTTTTATTGCTATTATTACTGGTCCAATTTTGTTGTTAGCAAGATATTTTTTTAATTCTCAATATTTTTCTTTGCATAAAAATATTTTTTCCGTTAGTTTATTGCTTTTGATGCCTTTTTTGTCTACTATTTTATTCTCAGGTGTTGAATTTGTTATATTTACTTCATTATTAATTATTTTTCAGCCAATTTTTTTATATTACAACGACATTAAAGATTTTCTTGATTTACAGTCAAAAAAGGCTTTTCTTAACAAGATAATCAAAAATACAATAGTTCAGCTATTAAGCTTTTTGCTGATATTTTTTATTGCTAGATTCTTTGTAGAGATATTTTTTATTAAAAATCTTGAAATTATTAATATTTTAAATAGCAATAAAATAGCTTTATTTTTTATTATTTTGACAATTATTAATCTATATTTCTTGTGTAAAAATGAGCTATTAATCAAAAAAATAAGTTTAGAAAAATATCACTTTTCTAAATTGCTAGTGTTCTTATTTTTAGCATCATTAATAAAATTTATTTTTAATTATTGTTTTTATAGCTATGCAAATATTTCAAAGAAAAATTTTTATGATAAAAATAATGATATTATCAGCAAAACACAGTATTATCTCAATAAGTATGTTAAAAATAATGCCGATAACTTTATTTATTCTGGCTTGTCATCCAATGAAATGACTTTTCCAGCATTAAATTATTCACAAAGGCAGGTGGTGCCAAAATTTTATTCTTTGCAGAGTTTTTTTAATCTTAATGAAAATTTAAAAAATAAAGCACAAATTTTTGCTGAAGATAATTATCGAGCAGTTTTTGATAAAAATACTAAAATATTGTTTTTTATTACTAATGTTAGTGGAGATAAAAACTCTTGTAGAAACAATAAAATAAGCGATTATCTTCCCGACAAAAAACCAATATTAGAATTTTTTAATCAATATGAGTATGTAGATAGTTTTTATAATTCTTATCTAAAGTTTGATATTATAAGGGGTCAATCAATCGAACTTAAGAATTATGTTGAAGTTTATGTTAGAAAGGATGGATCTAAATAATTTTTTTATTTAATCCTCTAATAAATTTCTGATAAAGATCTTCTCTTCTTTCTTTAGTTATTGAAATAGCCTGCTCTAGTCGCCATTCTTTAATTTTTTGATGATGTCCAGAGGTTAAAATTTTTGGAACCTCAATATTTCTCCAATTTGCAGGTCTAGTATAATGAGGATATTCAAGCAAATTTCTAAATTGAGAATGCTCTCCATTGCCAAAAGATTCTTCAGTCAATGATTCTTTTGCTCCTAAAACATTGGGTAGATTTCTGACGATTGCATCAATTACTACTAGGGCAGAAATTTCTCCGCCAGTGATTATGTAGTCTCCGATTGATAATTCTTCAATATCAAAATAGTCAATAACTCTTTGATCTATTCCTTCGTATCTTCCGCACAATAAGTTGATTTCTTGGTTTTGTTCAAGATATTTTGCTAATTCAATGGCTTTATCTTGATTAAATTTTTGACCACGAGGAGAGAGATAGATTATTTTTGGCTTTGATTCTGCATTATCTAGCTGATTTTTAAGAGTTTGCTTAAGGGTTTGTTCAAGGGCATTAGCAATGATATCTGGCTTCATCACCATACCACTACCGCCACCAAAGGGAATGTCATCAACCGTTTTATGTTTATCGTTGGCAAAATCACGAATATTGATGGTTTCTAATTGCCATAAACCTTTCTTTAGAGCCTCGCCAGTAATTGAATAATTAAGAGCTCCGGGGAATATTTCGGGAAATAAGGTGAAAATTCTAAATAAATTATTTGCCATTTTATAGCAGGTTATTTTTTTAGTATTTTGGCAATTCTTTCAGCGGATTCAACTATTTTATCTTGATTATGTATCATGGAGAATCTAATAAAGCCTTCACCATTACTACCAAAAGAGCTCCCGGGCGATATTACTACCCCAGCTTCTTGAATTAATTTTTTGCAAAATTCAAAAGAAGGAAGATCGCTTGCTTCTTGGGGTAGGGGAGTCCAGATGAACATACTGGCTTTAGGTTGATTGATTTTCCAGCCTAATATTTCTTGATAAGTTTTTATAAAAAACTCTCCTCTTTGTTGATATTTTTTTCTTAATTCTTGTAAATAATTATCGCTATTTTCTGATAATGCCTCGACCGCAACCATTTGCAACGGGCTAAATGATCCGTAATCAAGATAAGATTTAATTTTATAAAGAGCAGAAATTAAGTTTTTATTGCCAACGGCGAAGCCAATTCTAGTGCCTGCCATTGAATAGCTTTTACTTACTGAAGAAAACTCAATAGCAATTTCTTTAGCCCCTTTAACCTCTAAAATTGAATGTGGCTTATCGGATTCATTAAAATATAGCTCGCAATAGGCGATATCGGAGATTATATAAATTTGATGATATTTGCAAAAATCTACCAATTCTTGATAAAAGGAAATATCAACAATTTCGGTAGTGGGGTTGCATGGGTAGCTAACTATAACCGCTTGAGGTTTTTTTTCTGATTTATTGACAAATTCTTTAAATTTTTGTAAAAATTCATTAGGCTTTATTGCTTCGATAAATTTAATATTAGATTTTGCGATGATAAAAGCAAAGGTATGAATAGGGTATGAAGGAGAGGGAACACAAATATAGTTATCTTTGTCTGCGATTGCGGTTGCAAGGCTGGCTATTCCTTCTTTGGCTCCGATAGTTATTAATGCTTCATTTTGATAATCTAACTCAACATTAAAATTTCTTTGATAATAATTGCAAATTGCTTGCTTCAGAACTTCTAAACCTCCAGTTGGTGAGTAGCCAAATAAGTTGGGGTTTTTTACTAATTCAGATAATTTATCCATAACATTTTGCGGGGGGGCGGAGTCGGGGTTGCCCATGCCAAAATCAATAATATCAAGCCCTTTTGCGATTGCCTCTTTTTTGAGGCGATATATTTCTGCAAAAATATAGGGCGGTAATTTTTCAGTTAAATAAAATTTATCTTGCATTTCTTCTTGTTTTTTGACTAATTTTGAATTTTCTCAAATTTGATTGAGTAGAATGATTTATTAAAAATAAATTGTTTATTATTCAATAAATTTTTCTTTTATTTTTATCATTTCAATGCAGGCTTGCGAAGCGAACCCGCCTTTATTCTTTTGATTAACATCTGCTCTTGCAATTGCTTGCTCTTTATTTTCAACGGTAAGAATGCCATAGCCAATTGGTAATTGATGTTTCATCGCCAGTTTGTTGATTCCTCTTGCACTTTCAAGGCATACATAATCGTAATGGGTTGTTTCCCCGCGAATAACACAGCCTAGAGCGACATATCCAGCCACTTCATTTTTATGTAATGCTGATTTTATTATCATTGCAATTGCAATGGGGATTTCAAAAGCCCCAGGAACGGTGATAACTTCGTAATCATAATCATTTTCTGTAATTTTTGCGATTGCCCCTTCAAGCAACATTTTTGAGATATCTTGATAAAAAGTAGCTTGCACTATTATGATTTTTGATTTTTTTAGCATATTTTGATTATTTTTAAGTTGTTAAATTTTTGTAAGATTTTTAATTTATTGTAAAAGCCATTAATTAAGAATCTTGCCAATGGTTGGTTTAAAGCCTAATAGAAACTCTTTGATGGTTAAAATTTTTTTACCAGATTTTTGTAAAATTAATGGTCTTATGGCGCCGTTTTTACAGAAAATTGTTAATTGCGAATCAATAATTGAGCCATAAGGAGTTGATTTATATTTTTCCAGATCAATATTTTTGATAATTTCAGCAGAAAAAACTTTAATTTTTTCATTATCAATCGTGAAATAGCTTTCAATGTAGCCATTAAGCCCACGAATTTTATTTTCTATAATTTGAGCTTCTTCTTCCCAGTTGATTTTAGTTTCGCTTTTTTCAATTTTGTGAGCATATTTTGCCATAGTGTCATTTTGCTTGATGGCAAGATGATAAAAATTATTTTCAACTCTTGTTTCGAGGTTGTTAATAGTTGATAACATTAATTCTGCACCAATTTCTGATAATTTTTCACTAAGGTTTTGATAAGTTTCGTTGCCTTCTAGTGGCAAATGATAGCTATTGACAATTTCGCCACTATCAAGTTCTTTTGCCATTTTAATAACCATAACCGCTGTTTGATTATCACCGTTGATTATTGTTCTTTGCATTGGAGAAGCTCCTCTCCATCTTGGTAATTGAGAAGGATGAAGATTGAGGCATTGATATTTGGGAGATTTAATAATTTCTTCTGGCAATATTAAGCCGTAAGATACCACAATTGCAATATCTGCATTTAATTTAATAAATTCTTGTTGAGATTCTTTATTATTAAGGGTTGCAGGGGTAAAAATTGGTAAATTATGATCTAAAGCAATTTGATGAATAGGTGATAGGCTGAGGTTGTTTCCTCTGCCTGCTGGCTTTGGAGCTCTAGTGTAAACGGCGATAATTTCATGTTGCCTATTTTCTAATAGTCTATTCAAGGTGGGAACTGCGAATTGCGAAGTTCCCATAAAAATTAGTTTCATTTTTGTTTGATTGTTTTAATCTTTTTCGCGATTATAAAAATTAAAAACCATAATGATTAACAAGTCAATGATTGAAAATAAAGCCAATAAATTATTTAAGAAAATTCTCATCATCGCAGGCTCAGATAGTGGTGGGGGTGCTGGAATTCAGGCGGATATCAAAACCGCAACTGCTCTAAAAACTTATTCGGCAACCGTTATAACCTGCATTACCGCCCAAAATACTAAAGGAGTTTTTGCGATAGAAAAAGTTAGCAATAAAATGTTAAAATCGCAAATTCAAGCTTGTTTAAGTGATATAAGTTTTGAGGCAATCAAAATAGGAATGCTTGGCGATGGCGAAATTATAGAAACCATATTTAATTGTTTGAACGATAATTTACTAAACAGCAATATTCCTATTATTCTTGACCCTGTAATGGTGGCAACCTCTGGCGATATATTGCTAGAAATTTCGGCAATTGAAAAGTTGAAATCTTTATTAGTGCCAAAATCCTTCCTCATTACCCCTAATATCGATGAAGCTGAATTGCTTGCGGGCATAAAAATAAATAATATAACTCAGATGAAGGAGGCTGCGATGATAATTAAAAAAATTGGTGCCGTTAATGTATTAATAAAGGGCGGACATCTTGATAATAAAGCTAATTCAGTTACTAACTTATTATTAGATCAAGAAAATAATTTTCATTTTATCAGTAATAAAAAAATTACTATTTTTGATGAAGGTATGAAGGTTAATTTTCACGGAACGGGTTGCACTCTTGCTACTGCAATTTCTTGCAATATTGCCAATGGATTAAATATTGTTGATGCGGTAAAAAAGGGCAATAATTATGTTTATAAAGCGATTAAAAATAATCTCAAGATTGGCTCTGGAAGTAGAGTTCTCAAGCATTTTAGTTGAATTCCCTAACTTTTACTGCAAACTGTGTCGTTATTTTATTTTTTGGCTCCTTATGGATGTCCATATCCACTGTGTCGCCAAAAAAGAAAATGCCTAACATTTTTTTGTAAAAGCGGGAATTCAAAAGCCCTATTTTTCATTAAAAAACCTTGAGAAGAAATTTACTATTTTAAAGTTTTTCTTTAAAAGGTTTTGATTCTAATGATTATTGACAAGCCGATTATTGACAAGAAAGGCATTCTTCATATTTCTCTGCCGTTGGCTCTTCTTGTGAAGATGCTGATTTTTTTTCAAAAATTTGATTAATTTCCCCTTTATTAGACACTTTATCCGCTCTTTGAATTGAAGTTGAGCGACAATAATAAAGGCTTTTTAATTTTTTTTGCCAAGCTTGAAAATGAATATCGTGAAGATATTTTTTTGAAACATTACCAGGAACAAATATATTAAGACTTTGAGCCTGACATATATATTCTTGCCTATCGGAAGCGAGTTCGATTATCCATCTTTGATCAATTTCTTGTGCGGTTTTGAAGACCATTTTTTCATGTTCATCAAGAAAATCAAGATGTTGAACCGAGCCTTCATTTATAGTAATGGAAGACCATATATCATCAGTATTTTTGCCTTTATTATCAAGTAATTTAACTAAATTTTTATTTCTTACATTAAATGAACCTGTTAAGGTTTTTTGGGTAAATGAATTGGCGGCGAATGGCTCTACTCCGGGAGATGAATTATTGGCGATAATTGAAATTGATGCGGTTGGAGCGATGGCAATTTTATTGGAAAATCTTTCTTCGGCACCGACTTCTTGTGCATCTAGGCATGCTCCTCTTTCAACGGCAAGTTTTTGCGATGCTTTATCGGCTTGTTGTTTAATATTTTGAAAGATTTTCTTGTTCCAAACCTTACTCATCGCAGATTCAATTGGAACAGATTTATTTTGTAAAAAAGAGTGGAGGCCCATAACTCCAAGACCAATACTTCTTTCGCGAGTAGCGGAATATTTTGCTCTGCTCATTGAATCTGGGGCTTTGTCGATAAAATCTTGCAAGACATTATCGAGAAATCGCATAATATCTTCAATAATTTGCGGATGATCCTTCCAGTTGTCGTAAAATTCAAGATTTAGAGACGAGAGACAACAAACTGCGGTTCTTTCGTTATTTAAATGGTCAAGCCCTGTCGGTAGGGTGATTTCGCTACATAAATTGGAAGTTTTAACATTTAAATTTAATTTTTTATGATGCTCGGGAATTGATCTATTGACTGAATCTATAAATAGAATATAAGGTTCGCCAGTTTCAACTCTTGCGGTTAATATTTTTATCCACAATGCTCTAGCGCTAATTTTTTCAATAATCTTTTTGTTATGAGGGCTTCTTAAGCCAAATTCTTCATCTTTTTCAACTGCCTTCATAAATTCATCAGTAATTGCAATGCCATGATGAAGGTTTAAGGAACGGCGATTAGGGTCTCCGCCGGTAGGTCTTCTAATATCGATAAATTCTTCAATTTCAGGGTGATGTATTGCTAAATAAACGGCAGCACTTCCTCTTCTAAGACTACCCTGTGATATTGCAAGGGTTTGAGAATCCATAACCTTAATAAAAGGAACTATTCCCGAAGTTTTGCCATTTCCCCTAACGGTTTCACCGATAGATCTTACATTCCCCCAGTAGCTACCAATTCCACCACCTCTTGATGCTAGCCAAACATTTTCATTCCATAAATTCACTATTCCCTCTAGTGAATCAGTGCATTCATTTAAAAAACAAGAAATAGGCAGGCCTCTTTCAGTGCCACCATTGCTTAAAATAGGGGTTGCGGGCATAAACCATAAGTCAGAAATATAATCGTAAATTCTTTGAGCATGATCTTGATTATCTGCATAATGAGAAGCTACTCTCGCAAATAATTCTTGACAATTTTCATTAGGTAGTAAATAGCGATCTTTTAATACCGCCTTACCAAAAACACTAAGATTTTCATCTTTTTTATGATTGATATTAATTTTAAACTTGCCAGCAAAGCTATTTTTTTGATTAAATTCTGCTGTTTCTATAATTTGAGTCATTTTAAAATATATAAGTTGGTTATGCTAAATATTGTGCTATATATAAAATATATACACTAGATGTTGTAAAAGATAATTTATAAAAATTACTTGTCTAGTGGTTTTTATATTAATTTTTTTAAAATATTAGGTTCTTGATTTTAGTTGATTTAGTTAACTATTTATTAATATTTTGATTCAATTTCGTTGCCTTCTAGTGAATCTTCAGTTTTTTTATTGTCGCGATAATGCGATGCTAAATTTTCAATGATTCCATTGCTGAACCTCACCATTTTTTCTGAAAAAAAGCTTGCCATAATATTGACATAAGAATTTATGATTGCTTGCTGTGTGTAATGATGAAAAAACTTTAACTCAAAAGCTGAAAATCTAATAATATCAAGGGCTAAATCTGGTATTTGTTCAAAGCTATTTTGATGTTTTAAAAATTTTACAATATCTTGATTTATTGGCTCTACTTGCTGATTAGTGATTGCAAGAAGATTATCGATTAATTCTTCGTTAATTTTACTGCGATAAGAGCTGATATTATCTTCGCTATTTAATAAGTAATTATCGATAGTTTGATTTTTTATTTCTTCAATTGCAATTAGCCCTTGATAAAACTCAAATTGATAAAAAATTTGAATCGCTATTAAGCGAGATAAATCTTTTTTTCTTATTATTTTATAATTATCGTTAGTTGGCTGTAAATCTTCGTTTATGTTAGGTTGTTCTTTCAATTGCTTATCTTTGGTTAGTGTTTGGTATTGTTTTGTGAGAGGCATTATTTTTAATTTAATCAGTTTTTATCAATGATTGTTAAATTTACCGAAGCTTTCTTAGTAAAGCTTTTTAAATGAAACTCAAAATGAAACTCAAAATGAAACTTAAGGGCAACTTTTTTAAAATAAAGATTTTTTTAAGTTTATTTTTAAAAAATCGCAAGCAAAATAGCTATAAATTTTCAAAATTAACATCTTTAACCAAATTTTAACTAAGATATAAGTTAAAATAAAATATAAAAATATAATTCATAAAACCTAGAAATGCCTAAAAGAACAGACATAAAATCAATTTTAATCATTGGTGCTGGCCCGATTGTAATTGGTCAAGCCTGCGAATTCGATTATTCTGGCACACAAGCCTGCAAAGCCTTAAAAGAAGAGGGTTACCGAGTTATTTTAATCAACTCTAACCCCGCAACCATAATGACTGACCCACATCTTGCAGATCGCACTTATATTGAGCCGATTAACCCTGATGTGGTTGAATCAATTATTGCCAAAGAGCTTCCCGATGCCATATTACCAACTGTTGGTGGTCAAACCGCTTTAAATTGTGCAATTAGTCTTGCAAAAAATGGGGTGCTGAAAAAATATAATGTTGAATTAATTGGTGCCTCAATTGAGGCAATAAACAAAGCAGAAGATCGCTCCCTATTTCAAAAGGCAATGGACAAAATAGGTCTTGAAACCCCTAAAAATGCCATTGTTAAAACAATTGAAGATGCGATGTTGGCATTGCCAAGAATTGGGCTTCCTGCAATTATAAGGCCATCATTTACTTTGGGTGGTGCTGGTGGTGGAGTTGCCTATAATGAAGAAGAATACCATCAAATAGTCTCTTACGGGCTATCAATGTCGCCAACTAACGAAGTATTAATCGACGAATCAATCATCGGCTGGAAAGAATATGAAATGGAAGTAGTTAGAGATAAAAACGATAATGCGATAATAATTTGTTCAATTGAAAATATTGATCCAATGGGAGTCCATACGGGAGACTCAATCACCGTTGCTCCTGCTTTAACTTTAACCGATAAAGAATATCAAAAAATGCGAGATGCCTCAATAGCAGTGTTAAGGGAAATAGGGGTTGAAACTGGTGGTTCGAATGTGCAATTTGCAGTTAATCCTAAAGATGGTCGTTTAGTGGTAATTGAAATGAACCCTAGAGTGTCAAGGTCTTCCGCTCTTGCTTCAAAAGCAACGGGCTTTCCAATTGCTAAGGTCGCTGCCAAATTGGCGGTTGGTTATACCCTAGATGAAATTAAAAATGAAATTACTGGCGGTTTTACTCCCGCTTCATTTGAGCCTACAATTGATTATGTTATAACTAAAATCCCAAGATTCACCTTTGAAAAATTTAGAACTGCTGAAAATATTCTTTCCAGCTCAATGAAATCAGTAGGTGAGGTGATGGGAATTGGTCGATGTTTTGCTGAAAGTTTGCAAAAAGCCATTCGCTCACTAGAAGTTGGTATGAGTGGATTAGAAGAAATTTTAATCAACGATGAAGATAAAGAAATAAGAATAAAAATTATCAAAGAAAGGCTGAAAATACCAACTCCTAATCGCTTCTTTTTAATTGCTCAAGCTTTAAGAGAAGGCATTTCAACCGTTGAAATTAATCAAATTAGCGGTTATGATATCTGGTTTATTGAGCAGTTGCAAAAAATAGTTGATGTCGAAAATGGCTTAAAAAAGAACGGATTACCACAAAATTACGACGATTTATTGTCGGTTAAAAAAATGGGCTTTTCTGACCGTAGAATTGCCAAACTAACCCATCATAATGAAGCAGAAATCCGCCTCCACCGCCATAAATTAGGGCTTCACCCTGTTTACAAAAGAATAGATTCCTGTGCCGGAGAATTCAATGCTCCAACTCCTTATATGTATTCTTGTTATGAGTAATCGCCCGCACTATCACTAGTCATCCTGCACGAAGCGAAGTTGCGGGAACCAGAAAGAGAAGAAGTTGGGTCCCGACTTTCGTCGGGATGACGATAAAGGTCGGGATGACGGCGGGGTCGCGATGACGAAGAAGGAAAGCCTTCAACCCCTCCCCGAAGGCTTCGCCTTCGACCCTCCCTCAAGGGGAGGGTAATAACAACAAAATTGTTGGAAGGATTCAGCCCCTTCTCGATCCAATAACCCTCCCCTTGAGGGAGGGTCGAAGGCGAAGCCTTCGGGGAGGGGTAATAATCTTTACAACAACTCAGCCATAATTTTGTTGAAAATACTTCCCAACCCCCCACCGAACGGCATTAAGCCGTTCGACTCCCCCTCAAGGGGGGGGGTTATTAGATAAAAAGTCATATCCTTGCCACCACCCGTCATCCTGCGCGGAGTCGCAGGATCTATTGCCTTTTTGGTTCCTGCAACTTCGTGCAGGATGACGAAGAAGGGAAGTTCCCAGAAAGAAGGCAACAAGGGGCTTCAGCCCCTTGTGGTGAAGTTGCATTGCGTTATTATTAAGCCAAGGGGTTAAAACCCCTTGTTGCCGTTAGAATCTTGGGGGTTAAAACCCCTTGTTGCCGTTATTAATAGAGTTCGCGAAGCCAACTCACTCGTCATGCCGTTGCAAAACGGCACCCAGAAAAAAAAGAAACTGGGTCGCGATGACGGTAAAGGTCGCGATGACGGCTGGGTCGCGATGACGGTAAAGGTCGCGATGACGGCTGGGTCGCGATGACGAAGAAGTCAGCACCCAAGAAAGAAGCCCCTTGTTTCGCAATTAGTGAACCATCTCCTGAAAAACTTATTTTTTAACTATCCAATACTTAACTAAATAAAACATTATTTATATTCTTATTAAAAAATACTAATTAACAAATAATAAAAAATCGCTTCAAGTCATATTTATCAAGAAGTAATAGCATATATTCATTTGCAAATATTTTTTAGCTATTGTTTTATAAAAAATCATATATTATCATTTTAATACAAAATAAAAAAAGTGCTTGACAAGTAATAGATCAAATTAATAATACTTAACTTAATTTTTTTAAATAAGTAAAATTAAATAAAATTTTATATAATACAACTTAAGATAATACTAGTCATAATAAAAAGATATATAGAAAATGGAAAGTCAAAGGCAGAATTTTGAAACAAAAATAGAAAATCTAAAAAAATTAATCACTGATAATTTTGGAAAGATTTTTCAGAATAAATATTATGAAGAAACAGGAGAATCAGGGGACAAAAAATTCAAAGACTTTATTTTTATTGGAAAAGAAACAGAAGAATACATGAAATCTCTTAGAGACTTTTTTAATAGAAAGAATTATAGCGAAGAAGATATAGAAAAATCAAATCTTCTTCAGCAGGAATCACCGCTTTTTTTTGTTTTACAATCATTACTCGTAGAAAAATCGCCCTCAGAAAACAGATTTAACCAATTTAATGAAGCTCTAAAAAATCTAAGAACAGAAAAAGTCGCCCTAGATAAACTTTTAGAAAAGTTAAAAGAATTTGTGGGGAAAAAGTTGATACAAAAAAAACAGTTGCCAGTGCGTCATAGTAGACCAAACTCAACAATGAATAAAGAAAGTTCGCAAAAATCACTAGATGTTGAAGGATTAGAAGTATTTTTAAAAGATATAGAAAACACAGAGCTTGAA
The DNA here is from genome assembly GCA_964202895.1 of Rickettsiales bacterium UBA1997. Classification (GTDB taxonomy): domain Bacteria; phylum Pseudomonadota; class Alphaproteobacteria; order Rickettsiales; family UBA1997; genus JAJTDS01. Next base: position 102,897 of record CAXNJM010000001.1, read on the forward strand.
GCTTTATCGCAATGCCTTTATAATGGTTTTAACTTATATGGTCTTATTGAAACATTATATTATTTTACGGAGATAAAAAAAATAATAAAACATCAACTAGGTGATGTAAAAAAAGATGGCAATAAAGGAGTGCCAAAATATGATGTTTATACATTTGAAAGTAGTGAAGATGTCGCTCCAGCCTATAAAAAATGTACCATTGACAATGAAACTATAGAGCATATTAATAAAAAGGCTGCACGTAATACCCATGGTTATTCATATTTTAAAGATAAAGTTTCAGGTTCAATTATAAGAGTAAAAGGATTAGCAACTAAGGATCTGACTAATGAATTACAAAAAGAATTAATAGCAAGATGCCAATTAAATAAATCACAAGAGTTGTTTGTAATATCAGAGGTGCCAATAGAAAATTTTGTAAAGAGGCTTGTTAATAATTTTAAAGATACTTTTGGTTCAAAAATAGAAGAAGACTTAAAAGAAACCATAAAATCAATCTCGGCTATTCCAAGCGGGGTTAGCGATGTATTTGATTTATTGAAGAAAGAAGATCTTGTATCGAATCCACTTATTATATCGCAATTAAAACAAGTGCAACAAGCATTTAATAAAAGTGTAGACGAACTTAATGAAAAAATTGAAGATTTTATAGGGGAAAACGGAAATTTAACAAAATTATTTAAGCATTTCGGAATTGAGTCTGGATATTTCGATAATGTAAAAAAATATCTTCAAGAAAAAATCAAAGAATACACAGAATCACTTAAAAAAGATGTGGAAAAACAAATAAAAGAGAAGGAGTTTTTCATAGGTCAAATTTCTGAGCAATATTTTTCGGCATATAATTCAGCATGTAATGATAAAGCATTAAAAAGTTCAGCATCAGCTAATGGTAAGGCTCAATTTATTAACGATGAAGTTGTTAAGAAAGTCACAAATAATTTACGAATACAAGAAAAAATCAAAGATAATTTGCCTTTATGGATAAGAGAGGGAATTACTGAACTTACTTATCTAACAATTAAAAATGGTCGTGACAATGACAAAGAAGTTGGATTTATTTTTAACAGGGCACAGAAATCTATAATTGAGGCTCTTAAAAAACAATCTGACAAAAATGTTGTGACTACGAATTTTTATGTAGGAACAGGAGGTGGAAAAACTCATTTGATAGAGTTGTTAGCCGGTACAAGCAATAGCAATACTAAAGGTAGCGATGGAAAAAAATATGATTCACCTACAATAAAGAAAGCAATTTTTGGTGATTCAGGTGTAGAAATAGCATCGATTAACTTTGATTCATTTTACGAACTTAAGAGCAAGAATAAAATTTCTTCTCGGGATAAAGTAAATAGCAATGAATCAAAAACAGATACTGAGATAAAAAATTGGATTAATCGATTTTTTAAAAATGAAAAATTTGAGTCAGCTCAAAATCTAGTGATTGCTCTTGATGAATATCATAAATTCCCAAAAACAGCAAAAAAATACTTGAAAGAAAAAGCCAAAATATTTGCTACTGATAACAAAAAAGTTGTCTTTATAAAATCAACTGCCACTCAGAATTCTGCAGAATGGCTTTATAAAAGTTTAAAGACAAAAACTAAAAAAGCTAATGAACAGACAAAAATTGATGCTAAAGCAAGAATTGTAAAATTAAGTGAAGCTTTGAAAACAGATTATTTATTAAAAATAAATCAAGATGATCAAAAAAATATCATATTATTATTGACCCAACCATTTTAGAAGATGATGAATCTATAAAAAAATATGTACAATCTAATAATTACCAAGGCATAAATATAGTACAAAAAAAAATAGATGGTGCAAGTTTTTACTATGTATTTAAAAATGGAGAATTGGAACTCTCATCGTCGAGTTCAGGTGTCGCTCACAAATATCTAAATTCCAAAGAGTTATCATCTTTTCTTTTAAAGACTCAAGATCCTCAAGTCAAAATAACACTAATATGCCCTTTCTCTACCTCTGCGGGTGGTGATTTTGGAATAGGAGATTTTTCTAGTACTAAAATTACCATTAAAATAACCAATGAAATGAAGAGCGGATATTCTGCCACTGAAATGGTTGATTATATTCGTCAGGCAGTTGGTAGAAATAGATCATTTAACTGGAAAGATGTTAATTCATTTAAAAATGTTAAACTTGAGGGGATAACCATAGAAGAATTGCAAAAAATACTAGCACAAGCAGAATATTTTTATGGCATAACAGATGTCATAAAGAATCGCAATAAATTAGATTCAGCAAAAATATGTGAAAAAGATATAGAAAATTTAATCGAATATGTTTACTCAGAATTGGGTAAGCCAGATCTTGATCTTTTTGATTATTGTAATACTGCAAAAGTGATAAAATTGATTAATATTTCTGATAAACAATTAGAGTTTAAAGATCTTAGTAATAATATTGTAAAATATTCTGATCTTCTTAAAAAAGAGGGTAATGGAAATAAATTCGATGCAATATTTGCTTCGTCTTTATTATTGAATGGTATTATTGAATATCTAGGAAACGATAAAATAGATCAAATAAAAAACACAACCACTAAAGAATTCATTAAGTCAATAAAAGGTAGTTATGACAAAATAAGGCCAAATGAAATGTTCAAAGATATAGCAGGTGGTGAAGCGGATACATTTATAAAGAATAAGCTTTTTGAAGCCATAAATAATAAATTAGAAAACCACTCTATTAAACTTGAAGATGTTGTGGTTAGTGATATTGATATTAGTTTTAGGGCCTCAACAAAAGAAAATAAACTTCCTTTTGAAATAAAATTTAAGCTTAATGTACACATTGGTCCAGATGATTCCGATAAACAAAGTGAATTGAAATCATTGCTCGATAAAATAAAAGTATCAGGTGGTGAAAAATATTCCCTTGATAACATACCATCTTTAAGACTATCAAGCTCAGGAAAGAAAGTTCTTAATCTTGATGGAGATAACTCTGATGAGTTTTGGTTATTTGATGGAGGGGATATTTTTAATACAGGAGGTAAACAAGTAGCTTCCGCGGAAGGCGATAAGGCTATTTCTTTAGAAGCCAAGGCAATTCTTCATTTATTTAATAAGGTTTTAGAACAAAGATCAGGATTTAGCGATAAAGATAAAGAATTAATAGAAGGGTTTTTTAAAAATAATGGCAAACAACAAGGCAGTAGTGCCCCAACTCAAGTTTTAGAGAATGGTAAGCTCGAAATTATTAAAACAGCCTTATTGCAAAGAAATAAATACAATGCAGATGGTAGCAAAAACACAGATGCAAATAGAGCTCAAGGCACTAGCTACGAAAAACTTAAAACAATTTTGCAAACTCTAAATAAAAACAATATCAACTTCACAACTGAATCTTTAAAGCTTTTTAATGATGATGGCAAAACATTAGGAACTCGCAAAGAAGTAGACAATTTAATTGAAAAGAAACCCCTGTTTGTAATAGCGATGGGAAGTGCTGATATTAATAAATTTAGAAAAATTACAAAAAATTCACTCGAGGTGAATGAACCAAGCCACAACATTTTGTTGGCAAAGCCAGAGCTTGTTGTTTCGAAAAGCATTGTGGCTAAGTTAATGCAATTAAAACCTAGCATCAGCAAAGCTCAATAAAAATAATAATAAATTAACTAAATATAAAAAATGAAAATATTTTACACAGATAAAGAATATGAAATCATAGAATTCATTAAAGAGTACCTTAAAAACCACAATCCTAAACCTAACGAAGATTTTATAAATCAAATTATTAATCAAAAAGGTCTTAAAAAATTTATTGAAATTAATGGTGCTAAGACACTTGAATTTGATGCTTTAAAAAATCAAGATGCCGTTCAAGCAATCCCAGATCTTAAAGTAGTGCTTAATTATGGCACTGTTGATTCAATTTGTATAGAGGCAGAAACCTTTGGTCAACAATTTTTGTCTTTATTTGAAGCATTAGATGAATATAAGGCTCCAGAACAGCAAAATAACGAGCAAGGGCAAAGCCAGCAACAATCCCCAGTCAAAAAAAGAATTTTTGCAGAACAATTATCAGAGGATTTGAAAAAGAAATATAATTTTTCTATTTCTTTGGGTGTTAATCCAGCAGAAAAAATAAAGAGATTTAGAGTAGTTAATGAGGCTAATGGGGGTGCTGATGGTGGTGATAAAATTTTTACAGACGAATTAGAAAAAGCTCTTTGTTGCACTAGTAATGGTAATGCATTGTATGTAGATACTAAGGTATTAAACGAAAATCTCAAAGGTAAAGCTCAACAAACATGGTGGGGCATTCTTTCAGATTTAGGTTTCTATTGGGGTGATGGTAGTATAAAAATTACAGAGCCTTCTGAGAAAGGTCAAAATGCAGATGTGATAGGGAAGAAAGGATTGAATCGACCAGCTATACAAGAAAAAATCAAAGAAGAAGAAGAAAAAAGAGCAGAAACAAGTAACAAGAAACAAATGTTCTCAGCACATCTTTCTAATAAACATAATTCACAACAAGTCTTTGCTAAAAATATACATAATGACGATAACAACCCTTATATAGATGAACCGCAAAAAGTTGATGATAAAATTTTTGATATTAATAAATTAAATAACATAAATTTTGATGCCATTGAGATTAGTAAGAAAACATTTACTTTTGATGTAAAAAAATATGGCTCATTGTTTGAAATAGTTGCAGAGGATGAAAAAAATGGCGGTAGCTATCGTTTTCAGCTTGATGAGGCTTTGGCAAATGAAAATAATCCTTATAAAAAAATTTATGATTTGATTAAAGTTAAGAATGATGGTTATAATTTTAAAGCAGATGATGAGATTCAAACAATATTAAACAAGCTTTTAAGGGCTAATAACATTCAGAAGATGAATTTATCTTCTAATGATGTTAAGAAAGATGCGATAATTAATCAAGATGCAAAGGCTTATTCATATTCTTATTATAGAGATAAAGACAAAAATACCGATATAAATGTTAATTTTGGTCTTTTACCAAACGAAATAAAAAATCAAAATGATTTTGAAAAATTGATTTATGAGCAGGGAGTTAAAAGTGAGTTTTTTGTTAAAGTTAATGATACTAATAATGCTGAAAAATATGTAAAATTTTCTTTATATTGGGATGAAGACAAAGGAAAACCCGCTATACACCTTGCTAAATCTCTGAATGGTGAAAATATTAAGCTTTATGGCTCTAATCAAGAGCTCTGTGGTTCGGTTGCAAAAAATAATGCCGACTTTGAAAATATACAAGTTTCATTTCAGCTTTATTATAATCGAGGTAAAGTACCTATTACTGGGATTGATATCAATAAAGCCTTATGTTTTATTAATGATACTAAAATAAGTGAATTCTTCAATTCTTCTAAAGCTAGTGATTTAGATTTAAATAAGCTCTATTGTAACCTATAAAGAAGCTACTAAGAAAATTACTGCAAAAGAAAGAGAATTAACCAAAGAGGAAAAAACTGTGGAAATTGCAAAAATTACTCAGGCTTTAGAAAAAGAGTTAAAAAATGCTTTTCCAGAGCAAAATGGTGTTGTGAATCCATTAATTGCTAGTATAAATGCATTTGTTAAAGGTTATAATAATGCTGTAATGCCTGATGGAATATTAGGAGAAGCTAATAAACAAGCAGTTGTGGGGTTAAAAGAAAAATATCAAGCAAGGCTGACTGATATTAATAAACCAGATAATAAATTTAAGCCTAAAAATATTAATCCATATAATCAATCAAATAAACAAATTTAACTTCTTTTAACTTAGAGAATAAAATTTAAAGCCCTGTGGTTATTATAGCCACGGGGCTTTTTTTGTGGACTTTTTTGTATGCTCGAATTTTTCCTCCCCTTCGGCCCCCAGAAAGAAAAGGAGGAGTAAGTCAAGATTTATCAAACACTCGTCATGCCGTTGAAAAACGGCACCCAGAAAGAGGTAGAAGCTGGGTCCCGACTTTCGTCGGGATGACGGCTGGGTCGCTATAACAAAAAAGCGAAGCTCTCGCACTAACACTCGTCATCCTGCACGAAGCGAAGCGAAGTTGCAGGAACCAGAAAGATTTAAAACTGGGTCCCGACTTTTGTCGGGATGACGGCTGGGTCGCTATAACAAAAAAGCGAAGCTCTCGCACTAACACTAGTCATCCTGCGCGAAGCGAAGTTGCAGGAACCAGAAAAATCTAAAACTGGGTCCCGACTTTCGTCGGGATGACGAATAAGGTAAACCCTCGCAGAATGGTGAAAATACTTTCAACCCCTCCACCGAACGGCATTGAGCCGTCCGACTCCCCCAAAAAATAATATTATTGCTTTATCGTTTATTTACTTGATAAATTTATTGATTTTTAAGACTGTAATTTTAATTTATGTTAAATTTTTTAGAATAAAATTATTTAAAAACCAACCAATAAAATCAATTATTTATGGAAGCTATAAAAAATAAGATATCAGAGACAAAGAAATCACAGCTATCAATACTACAAGCAAAACATTTTGAGGAAAAGTTAAGCTTTGTTAAAATATCTCAAAATAATGGCGATACAGACCTACTAACGGATAATCAAAATCCAAGCTTAAATAATATTAATATAGATGAATTTACACTTCCTACTGCACCATTTAAAATTGAAAAGTTCGCTAATGGTATTATCGAGATAATTAATGGTGATAATCACATTCAAATTAATAGTAAGAATGGTGAGAGTTCTTTAACACCAGAACTTTATGACAAAATTACTAAATCAAAAAATGTAGATGATTTATTAAAAGATGAAGGATTTCAAAACAGTTTGAGTGAGGCTATTGGCGAAAGTGATAAATATCTATTAAGCTTTAAAACAGAGAAAAGCCTTGCTATTCTTATAATCAAACAGAAAGTAATAATCAAAAATCTTATGATATTAACATAAATTTTGGCACAGCAACAAAGGATAATTTTAATACTGAAGATGCTTTTAAAGCTTTTGCTACAAAAATAAATAAATATTTTTAGTAAAAATTGCTGAGAATAAATATGTTAAATTTGATATTGTTGTTGGTAAGGATAGTAAATTAGTTCCAGTTCTTTCTCGCAATCAATCTAAGTTCGCTACCGTTAAAAATGGTATTATGATTTATAAAGCAAATGGCCTTGAGAGTTATAGTGATGATACTCGTGAAATGTATAGTAATGATGATTTTAAAGCAAAATTTAAAAATGCTGAAAATATTAAAATCTCGTGCAAATCTTCGTATTTTCACGATGCTAAAGATAATGATCTCTTTAATTTTAATGGTAAAAAATTAGGAGATGTTATTGAAAGAGGTTTTGAAGAGTCTAAACTAGAGATTCTTGATTATGGTCAAGAAGTAAAAGATGTTGAGAAAGAGATTGATAACAAATCATCAAAGCAACCATATAATAAATTTAAGCCTAAAAATATTAATCAATATAATCAATCAAATCAACAAATTTAACTTCTTTTAACTTAGAGAATTAAATTTAAAGCCCTGTGGTTATTATAGCCACGGGGCTTTTTTTGTGGGCTTTTTTGTATGCTCGAATTTTTCCTCCCCTTCGGCCCCCAGAAAGAAAAGGAGGAGTAAGTCAAGATTTATCAAACACTCGTCATGCCGTTGCAAAACGGCACCCAAGAAAGAGGTAGAAGCTGGGTCCCGACTTTCGTCGGGATGACGAAGAAGGGAAGCCCTCTCACAAATTTTTAAGGTCCGTTATGAAAAAATGGAATATTAAATAATATTTTAATGTTTATCGTTAATTTTTCTTAAGTCTTCGCCAATAAAAATTAATAAAGTTAAAATGGTGGCGATGGTTATAAAGCTTGTGATACCAAGCCAATAAGCATTTAAATTATTTTTGCCTTGATTTAATAATTCTCCCAGTGATGCCGAGCCAATGGGCAAACCAAAGCCTAAAAAATCAAGGGCGGTAAGGGTAGTAATTGAGCCAGCTACTAAAAACGGTAAATTGGCAATAATAATTGGCAATGCATTTGGTAATATATGGCGAAAGATGATGCGAAGATGGCTTGCCCCTAAAGCATTGGCTGAACGAATAAAATCAAAGTTTCTTAAGCGAAGAAATTCCGCTCTTACAAAGCTGGCGATATGCATCCAACCAAATATTGAAAGAATTAATAAAAGATAAATAAAGCTGGGTTCAATGATGGCAGAAATTATTAGCAGTAAAAACATTACGGGTAATCCACTCCATATTTCTGTAAATCTTTGCAAGATTAAATCGATTTTTCCGCCAAAATAGCCTTGAATAGCACCTAGAAATATGCCGATGAGCAATATTATTGCGGAGAGTGCAATGCCAAAGAATAATGAATTTCTTACTGAATAAATTACTCTCGCTAGCACATCTCTGCCTTGATCGTCGGTGCCAAGCAAATTAATTGAATTTGGTGGTGTTGGGGTTGAGCCATTAATTGCAAAACTAATGGTATCATAGTTGAATTTAATAAGAGGGAGTAGTATCCACCCATCTTTATTGATTGCTTCAATAATTACTGGGTCTTTAAAATCTGTTGCACTTGATAATAAAAATTTCGCATCAATAAATGTTGATTCTTCAACATCTTCAATGATTGGAAAATAAATTTTATTCTTAAAAACAACAAGCAAAGGCTTGTCATTGGCAATAATGTTAGAAAGCCCAGAAATTATAAGAATTATTGCTAATAATTTTAGTGACCATAATTTTTTTAGCATTATCGTTATAAATTATATTTTAGCGATAACTTCCTTAACCACATCTCTTAATCTTTCACTAAAATTTTTACTTACCGAAAAATTCAGTTCAGTGCGAGACTTGTGATTATTAATTGCATAACGATAATCGTGACCCATTCTATCTTGCACAAAACGAATTTGTGTTTGATATGATATGCCATCAGCCCTTGGTTTTACTTTGTCAAGAATTTCACAAATTAAATTAGCGATATCAATGTTTCTGATTTCGTTTTCACCGCCAAAACAATAGCTTTCGCCCACCTTTCCTTTAATTAATGATAGTTCTATGCCATCGCAATGATCGCCGACAAAAATCCAGTCGCGAATATTTTTGCCATTGCCATAAATGGGAATGTCTTTTTGAGCTAAACAGCTTCTAATAATGGTGGGAATTAGCTTTTCGCTATGTTGATTGGCTCCAAAATTATTAGAGCAATTGGTAATGATAACGGGAAGGTTAAAGGTGTGAAACCATGCATTTGCTAAATGATCGGAAGATGCCTTAGAAGCAGAATAAGGAGAATTAGGTTTATAACGATTATTTTCAGTGAATGCAGGCTCGCTTTCTAATAAAGACCCAAAAACTTCATCGGTTGAAACATGCAAAAAGCGAAAATTCTCTTTTTTAGAATCGCTTAGCGAGCGATAATATTGTAAAGATGATTGCAAAAGGTTGAATGTTCCTTCAATATTGGTTTTAATAAAAATTTCAGCATTATTAATGGAGTTGTCAACATGGCTTTCCGCGGCAAAATTTACTACCCAATCAATTTGATATTTCTCTAGAATGTAGGAGGTTAGGTCGCTATTTTCAATACCACCTTTGAAAAAAACATAATTATCGCTATTTGCAACTTCATTAAGATTGTTATTATTTGCTGCATAAGTCATTTTATCGAGATTGACAATAAAATGTTGCTTTTTTATTTGTTTAGTGATAAAACAACTGCCAATGAAACCGCAACCACCTGTAACCAGAATGCGTTTTTGAATATTTTTCATAAATTTATCTAATTTTAATTAAAAATGAAAGGAATTATACTAGCCGGAGGCTCCGGAACAAGGCTTGCCCCATTAACCAACGTTATTAGCAAACAATTATTGCCTGTATATGACAAGCCAATGATTTGTTACCCTCTATCAACTTTGATAAGTTTAAATATTAAAGAGATATTAATCATTTCAACCCCTCACGATATTAAAAATATCGAAAATTTTTTAGGAGATGGCAGTGATTACGGGTTAAAACTCGAATATGCATCTCAAGCAAAACCAAATGGAATTGCAGAAGCATTTTTAATTGGTGAAAATTTTATTGGCAATGAAAATGTTTGTTTAATTTTAGGTGATAACATTTTTTACGGTTCGGAAATATCGGAAGATTATCTTAAAAATAGCATTAATAACATTGGCAATGAGTGTGGAGCCTATGTTTTTGCTTATCGCGTTTCTGACCCAGAGAGATATGGAGTAGTAGAATTTGCAAAAGAGCAAGAAATAGCAATTTCTATCGAAGAAAAACCTAAAAACCCTAGATCTAACTGGGCGGTAACTGGTCTTTATTTTTATGATAATAATGTGGTAAAATTCACTAAATCATTAAAACCTTCTGCAAGAGGAGAGCTAGAAATTACTGATTTAAATCAAATTTATCTTTCTCAAAATAAATTAGGAGTAATAAAATTAAAAAGAGGTTTTGCTTGGCTAGATGCCGGAACCCCAGATTCTCTCCTTGAGGCCTCTAATTTTATTCATACTATCGAAAAAAGACAAGGCTTAAAGGTTGCTTGTTTAGAAGAAATATGCTATCGAAAAAACTTCATTACTCTTGAAAAATTGCAAGAAATAACTGCTCGTTATAAAAAAGGCTTCCCGTATCATCAATATCTAGAATCGGTAGCTAATAATAATTAAAAAATTAATTACCTTAGTTAAATTAGTTTAAATTAGCTTCTTGCCAAATTTTAATTTCATTAATGGCTCTATCGCTGTAATATTGCTTTCTTTGATCTTTCTTGATATGGCTTTCGCAAGGCTGAAAAAGCCCAAAATTTACATTCATTGGTTGAAAATTATCGCCACAATGCCCGCCAGTAATGTGGTTAAGCAATGAACCAATTGCAGTTTTGTTATTAGGAGCAGTAATTTGTTTATTAGCAAGGGATTGGGCGGTAAAGATGCCCGCTAATAAGCCCATCGATGCAGATTCAACATAGCCTTCAACCCCTGTAATTTGTCCAGCAAATCTTATATTTTCTAAGCCTTTAAATCTTAAAAAATTATCCAGTAATTTTGGAGAGTTGATAAAATTATTGCGATGAATACCGCCAAGCCTTGCAAAATCTGCATTTTCTAGCCCCGGTATCATTCTAAAAATTCTTTGCTGTTCGTTATATTTTAATTTTGTTTGAAATCCAACCATATTATAGATGGTACCAAGATGATTATCTTGTCTTAATTGAACTACTGCAAAGGAGCGATTAAATTTTTTAGGTGGAGTAGGGGGGGAGTGAGGATTGCTAAGCCCAACTGGCTTCATAGGCCCGTATCTTAATGTTTCGCGGCCTCTTTCCGCCATTATTTCAATAGGTAGGCAACCGTCAAAATAAGGGGTTGATTTTTCCCATTCTTTAAATTCAGTTTTTTCCGCATCAAGCAATTCTTTAATAAAGTTTTTATATTGCTCTTCATTCAGTGGGCAGTTAATGTAATCTTTACCACTGCCTTTATCGTAGCGAGATTGAAACCATGCCACATCAAAATTAATTGAATCTGTAAAAATGATGGGTGCGATAGCATCAAAAAAGGCAAGATTTTCTTGTTCAGAATATTTAATAATTTGTTGATTTAACTTATTGGAAGTTAGTGGGCCACTGGCAATAATCCAAACCTCATTTTCTTGGCTATTAAGCTTGATATCGCTGATTTCTTGTCGAGTGATTTTAACTTTATTGGTTTTTAACAATTCGTCTTCGATCATTTGAGAAAAACCTTTTCTATCAACTGCTAATGCTGAACCAGCGGGAATTGAATTTTTATCTGCTGATCTCATTATTAGAGAATCAAGAATTCTCATTTCTTGATGAAGTATTCCAATCGCGGTTTTAATATCGTCGCTTCTCAGGGAGTTAGAGCAAACTAGTTCGGCGAGGTCTGAGGTTTGGTGAGCAAAAGTTTTAACGGTTTCACTTCGCATTTCAAAAATTTCTACTTCAAAGCCCCTTTTCGCAAGTTGCCAAGCTGATTCTGAGCCAGCGAGCCCCCCACCAATAATATTAATTTTTGTCATGAATTTTAATTAAATTTTGTGAATTAGATTGAAATATTGTCGATTAACCTTACAGATTCAAGGTGTAAAGCGATAAATATTCTTAAATTTTCTGATGCTATTGTGTTTGGGCTAGAGTTTTTTGCAACTATTTCTTTTAATCCTTCAAAATTTTGATTGCGAATTTCAAGATATTCAACCTCTTGAAAACCTTTATTAATCAAGCTTTCTTTTTGCTTAATTAATAATTCTTCGACTTTTTTAAGAAAATTTTGTGAATTAAAATTTGATTGAGATAAAAAATTGTTAAAATCATTTTTTATTGAATTAAGAGCCTTAAAAATATTTGGGGCAATAGTAATTGCTTGAGTTGAAAGCCTTTGATTGCGGGAAGACATTGCTAAACCACTTTCTTCTCTGATAGTTTTACCGCCAATAATTTCAATGGAGAAGTTAAAATCTGCAACTAATTTTTTTATAATTGTTAATTGTTGAAAATCCTTTTCGCCAAATATTGCAAAATCTGGCTTGATGATATTAAATAATTTGATAATTATAATTGCTACTCCCGCAAAATGATTAGGGCGATATTTTCCGCATAAGCAATTGGCAATTGCAGTTGGCTCTAGTATAAAATTAAGTTTTTGAGGATAAATTTCGTTAGATAAAGGGGCAAAAACTGCATCAACTTTTTGCTCCGCAAGCATTGCAAAATCCTTCTCTTGATTGCGAGGATAATTAGTTAAATCTTCTTGGTTGTTGAATTGTAAAGGGTTAACAAAAATTGTTGCGATTACTATTTCGCCATATTTTTTTGCTTCTTGAACTAAGCTTAAATGCCCTTGATGAAGGGCTCCCATTGTAGGCACAAGAGTAATTTTTTGATTTTTATTTTCTGCAACAAAAGCTTGAATTTCTTTAATATTACGGCAAATTTTCATAATTTGATGATGATTTTTAATTAAAATTTAGAAAATATTAGTTGAAAGAATCTTATAAGCTAGTAATCTTGCCAAGATTTTTCCAAAATTCTTAATTAACCTTTCCTCCTCAAAAATAAAGAGGAGAAGCTGGGTCCCGACTTTCGTCGGGATGACGGTAAAGGTTCGCGATGATGATGAAAGAACTAAAACACTCGTAATGTCGTTGAAAAATATGGGTCCCGATGCATCAAACAGTTGTCATGCCGTTGAAAAACGGCACCCAGAAGGTTTTAGAGCTGGGTCCCGACTTTCGTCGGGATGACGAAGAAGGGAAGCCCCAGAATTGACTTTATTATTTTGCAAAACTTCTGAGAGATTATTACCCTCCCCTTGAGGGAGGGTCGAAGGCGGAGCCTTCGGGGAGGGGTGTTAAAACCTTGTCGCATAAACTCAAGCTCTAATTTTGTTGAAAATACTTCCAACCCCCCACCGAACGGCATTGAGCCGTTCGACTCCCTCTCAAGGGGGGAGTTATTAGATAAAAAGTCATATCCTTGCACTACCACCCGTCATCCTGCGCGGAGTCGCAGGATCTATTGCCTTTATGATTCCTGAAACTTCGCTTCGCTTTGTGCAGGATGACAGGTGAGTTGGCCTTGAACTCTATTACTATTGGCAACAAGTGGCTTCAGCCCCTTGCTTTTTTAGGATTGCAGGTTTTTACTCAACCACAATGCAATCTGCTTTATTCTTCTGAGTTGCATTGATATATTTAACACAAAATTCATCTGCCTCAACTTGATTAAAGAAGTTTCCTACTTGTAAGCGATAGAAAGAGCCCTTCTTGCCGAGATTTATTTCTTCGATGAAGGGTTTTAATTTGCTAAATATTTTGCTATGTTCTGTTTTTAGCTTTTGCCAATTTGCCTCCGCAACCGATTTTGAAGACATTGCGGCGATTTGGACTCTAACAATTCTAGGCTTATCTTTTTTTTGATTATCATTTTTTTGATTTTGCGATAAGTTTTTGATGATAGAGCCTTGTTTTTCATTGATATTTAAAAGACCTCCGCCTTGCGACGAAATTAAGTTTTTTGATTCTTTGCTGTTGATATTTTTTGCCTCTTTATCTTTATTTTTTTGATTAAAAATTATAATTTTGTTTTCTTCTATTTTGTTCTTTGATTGAGGTTTTTTTATTATTTCTGAATTTTTATTTTGCAATTGATTGCTGATATTTTTGCTACTGAGAGTTGAATTTGTTTGAGGAGAATTTTTTTCTGGTTTTTTTTCTTCGTTAAGATTAACGATTTTATTTTCGATCGGCAATTTGTTGATTTTATCGATAGTTGGCATTATTATATCTTCTGCTGGGAGTAATCTTTCGTCATTGCTGGCGATATTGGTAATAAATTCAGGTTTTTCTTCGTTTTTTAAAAGATTTTGTTCTGGTATTGCTGGTGCTGGCGAGTCAATAATATTATGCTTTCCTTTAAGTCCTTCTTTATTTTGTCCGAATATATCTTCGTAAACTATATTGCTATTATTGTTGCTTAATTTTAGGGCATTTTCATCTTCTGGGAGAATTTTTATCGCAAATATGGGCGAGTGAATTGTCTCAATTTCTTTATTTTCATATATTAGTTCATAGCCTTTAAAGCTAATCATAGCAAACAAAGAAATTGACATAGTGAGGCTTAACCAAATAAAATAATTTTTATTTTTTATTTTTTTAGGTTTTTTTTCAAAATTTTTACGATACCCGAAATCTTCCATAAATTGATTTCTTCTTAATTTAAGATTTTTAATTATTTCATTTCTTCGCAAGGCTTGATATTAAAGATTTCAAGACCAGTTGCAATAATTTTTTTAGTAGCAAAAACTAATAATAAACGAGAATTAGTTAAGTTGCTATTATTTTTTATAATAAATTTTAATTCATGATTTTCATTGCCTTTATGCCATAAACTATGAAGTTCAGATGCGAGCTCTTGTAGATAGAAAGCTATTCTATGCGGTTCAAAGCTTTGGGTTGCCATTTCTATGACTCTAACAAAATTGGCAATTTTTTTAATTAAATTTAGTTCTTCTTGAGTTGTTAGTAGTTTTAGATTTTCAAGATTAGCATTTTCTAAAATATTATTGATTTTAAAGCCTTCCAACTCAGCATTTCTAAGAATCGAGCAACAACGAGCATGGGCATATTGAACATAAAAAATTGGATTATCTTTTGATTGTTCAACCACCTTGGCGAGGTCGAAATCAAAGGGGGCATCGTTTTTACGAGTAAGCATAATGAATCGCAAGACATCTGCCCCAACTTCGTCGATAACTTCTCTTGCGGTGATAAAATTGCCAGCTCTTTTTGACATTTTTAGCGGTTCGCCATTTTTAATGAATTTTACCATTTGACATAAAATTATTTTTATTGTCGCCTGATCGTTAGTTAGTGCCTTGGTAACTGCGGTAAGCCTTTTAACATAGCCAGCATGATCATAGCCGAGAGGCATAATAAAAACTTTAGCTCCTCTTTCAAATTTGCTTAAAATGTATCCTAGGTCTCCAGCTAGGTATGTGTAAGAGCCATCGCCCTTTTTTACCACTCTATCTTGGTCGTCGCCAAATAATGTGCTTTTGAATATTAGTTGATTTTGTGTTGCTTGGGAATCTGCCTCTTCAAGCTCTTCGTTATTTATTGCCCCCACTCCTTTATTGGTTTTAGGCAATTCTAGCTTGCCATAATATAATAAATCTAAGTCGTTGAGCTTATTGATTGCTTGTTCGATTTTGCCAGTAAGATGTAAATTTTGATATTCGGAGAAATAGCTATTATGCTTAATTCCGAGCGAGAAGAGATCTTCCTTAATCATTGCCAGCATTTCATCAAGAATTATTTGCTCTGTTTTGTGATGAAAATCTTCTTCTTTTGAGTTGATTAGGGAATCCTGAAAATTATTTTTAATAATTTCGGCAACTTTAATTAAATAATCACCGGGGTAAAGCCCTTCAAAGCTTGGTAATTGCTTTTGAGGAACATTGCATAATTGGCAATAGCGATAATATACAGATTTTACTAGAGTTTTAATTTGTGAACCTGCATCGTTTATGTAGTATTCTTTTAAAACATTGAAGCCAGTTTTAATTAGTAAATTTGCTAATACATCGCCATAAATTGCTCCACGAGTATGCCCGATATGCATTGGCCCAGTCGGGTTGGGAGAGGCATATTCAAGATTAACCGTTTGTTGATTGCCAATATTAGGAAAATTAAACTCATCATTTTTGATAATGGTTAATAAAGCCCGATGAATGATATTATTATTGGTGAAAATATTGATAAAACCAGCTCCGGCAATTTCAAATTTATCAACTGAATTTTTAATATCCTCTCTTTCTGAAAGTTTATTTATTAGCTCTTGAGCGAGTAATTTTGGTTGATTAAGGCCTTTTATAGCAGAAAATTTTTTAGAAAAAGTCATGGCTATATTGCAGGCTAAATCGCCGTGCAGTTGCTCTTTGGCTGGTTCAATCGTAAATTTTTGATAATCATCGCTAGAAATCTCTATTTGATTAGAGCTAGCAATTTGTTGCATTGACAAGAAAAATAATTCTTTAAAATGCTGAAAAATATTATTCATTTTTGATAAAAATTAATTGTGTTATCAACTTTTGTGATTAGAAAACTAAAGCTATATTTTTTTGATTTTTAATTCGCTTCATTTAATTTAAAATAATGCCAATCAAGGCAAAAAAGCTTATAATGAGCTAATTTATTGTCAAGTTATAGCAAAAAATATAAAATTCATTAAAGTAAGCTCAAAAATTATTAAGAGGGGAGTGTGGAGCCAGCTTGTTGACGATACAGAAAAGAAGGAGTTGTAAATCTTAAACTTCTCCAGCTTTAGTAAAAAGGGGTTCGGTTCTTGTTAAAGCTGGTTAATTTTTCTCTTTCTTTAGTAGCTTAAATTATATTAAAAAAAATATTGATTTTTTATTTTATTTGTTAAGAATTCTTCGGCTAATATCTTTTTAGGCTATATATTGTTAATTAATTTAGCAAATCTAATAGTAAATCTAAGAGCAAATTTAAGAGCCCGTAGCTCAGTTGGATAGAGCAACAGCCTTCTAAGCTGTGGGTCGAACGTTCGAATCGTTTCGGGCTCACCATTAATTTTTAATCTAAAAATAGGTTAAAATAATCATACTACTAAAAATAGTTGATTAAATAGTTTACATTTACAACAACCATCTTGCCTATTTTAGGCTGGAAAACATTAATTTTTTGATGAATTTATGAAAATATTCAACTCACTTAAATCTGCAAAAAAAAGACACAAAAACTGCAAAATTGTTAGAAGAAAAGGTCGTTTATTCGTTATAAACAAAACTAATCCTCGCTTCAAGGCTCGTCAAGGTTAATTAATTTATATCAACTGAAAATTATTTATAAATTTTTTATAGTCAATTATAATGCCCAATCAAACTGCTATTATAAGAGTTGGCACTAGAGCAAGTATGCTTGCTTTGGCACAGTTTGAAGAGGTTAAAAAATATATTAATAATTTTTCTCCAAATTTAATAGTTGAACCGCACAAAATAAAAACTTCTGGTGATATCATTCAGCAAAAACCTCTTTTTGATATCGGAGGAAAGGGTCTTTTTATAAAAGAGCTAGAAGAAGCCTTGCTTGAAGATAAAATCGATATCGCAGTTCATTCTGCCAAAGATTTAACACCATTTCTTAATCAAAACACTGAAATATTCGCTTTTACAGCAAGACAAGAAGTTAGAGACTGCCTATTATCAAAAAAATTTTCTAGCTTAGCAGATTTACCAATTAATGCAAGGGTTGGAACCTGTTCTCCTCGTAGAAAAGCCATATTACTTAAATCAAGGCCAGATCTACAAATAATACAATTAAGAGGCAATATTGACAGCAGAATTAGCAAGGTTATAGAAGGTGAGATCGATGCAATAATTTTAGCATTATGCGGGCTAAAAAGATCTGGTTTAACCGATTTAGTGAAAGAAATTTTTGATATCGATAAATTCTTACCTGCGGGAGGTCAAGGAGCCCTAGCAATTCAAGGTTTAAAAGAAAATATAAAATTAAAAGAGTTGATAAAAAATATTGATGATGAAGTAAGTAGAATTGAAGTAACTACCGAAAGATCAGTTCTGCAAAATCTTAATGCTTCTTGCATTACCCCCATTGCAGTCAATGCTTGCTGGAACTCCATTTCTAAGCAATTAAAGCTAAAAGTTCAAATTTTTGATTATGACGGTTCGGAGTTTTATCAAACCTCCTCAATATCTGATTTATCATCTTTTTCAAATGCTCAACTTAATCAACAGGCTGAAATTGCAGGCTTTAATCTTGCTGAAGATCTTAAAAATAATGCCCAAAAATTATTGCAAAAAATTTGCAGTAATTAACAATGAATTTCTTAATTCTTAGAAATTAACTAAGACTTGTAAAATTAAATTTCAATATTATGAAAAAAGAGAAATTAATAATTTTTGATACCACCTTGAGAGACGGAGAACAAGCTCCCGGTGCCACTATGACAATCGAAGAAAAGCTATTAATTGCAAAAAATCTAGAAGAAATGAAGGTTGATGTTATTGAGGCTGGTTTTCCTGCATCTTCAATTGGCGATTTCAATGCAGTTAAAAAAATTGCTGAAACAATTCGCAACTCAACAATTTGCGGTTTAGCAAGAGCAAAAGAAGACGACATCAGAAAAACCGCTTTAGCACTAGAAAAAGCTATATCTCCAAGAATACACACCTTTATTGCAACTAGCGATATTCACTTAGAATATAAATTAAAAATATCGCGAGAACAAGTTTTAGAGTTAATAAAATCAAGTGTTAGTCTTGCTCGCAATTTGTGTCCTCAAGTAGATTGGTCGCCAGAAGATGCAACTCGCTCTGATCGTGATTTTTTATTTAAAGCAATTGAAGTTGCAATTAATGCAGGAGCCAATACTATCAATATTCCAGACACTGTTGGCTATACTACCCCAGAAGAATATTACCATCTAATTTTAGCAATTAAAAATAATGTTAGCAATATTGACAAAGCAATAATTTCAACTCATTGCCATAATGATTTAGGGCTTGCTACTGCAAACTCACTTTCTGCAGTTCTTGCTGGTGCAAGGCAGGTTGAATGCACAATTAACGGAATTGGTGAAAGGGCGGGGAATGCGGCTCTTGAAGAAATTGTCATGGCAATCAAAACTCGTCCTGATTTTTATCAAATTGAAACCAATATAGAAACCACAATGATAAGCAGGGTTTCAAAGCTTGTTTCAACAGTTACTGGTTTTGTTGTGCAAAGAAATAAAGCAATTGTTGGAGCTAATGCTTTTGCCCATGAAAGCGGAATCCATCAAGATGGTATGTTAAAAAATCGTGCAACCTACGAAATAATGTCTCCGCAATCAATTGGCTTACAAAAAACCTATTTAAGATTGGGAAAACTATCTGGAAGAGCCGCGGTGAAAGATCGCCTCAAAGAAATAGGTTTTGAGATAGAAAATCAACAATTTGAAGATTTCTTTGTTAAATTTAAAGATCTTGCCGATCGTAAAAAAGAAATCCATGACGAAGACCTCATAAAACTGCTTGATTCAGTAGCAATCAAACAATCAAGCCTAGAGCTAATTGATTTAGAAGTTAGTTCAGGAATCAACCATCATGCAAATGCAAAAATTAAAATTAGTAATAATCGACAAGAGCTAGAAGCCAGTTTTGCCTCGCAATTTGGGCCTATTGATGCAATCTTTAATGCGATTAAAAAAATCATACCTCATAATTCTAACCTTGTTTTATATCAAGTTGATGCAGTGACACAAGGAACCGATGCTCAAGCCAATGCTACTGTAAGATTGGAGGAATTAGGGAAAATCTACAGTGCTAGTGGTTCAGACACCGATGTTCTCGTAGCCTCAGCAATAGCTTATATCAACTGCCTCGCTAAGATGAAAAGTTAAAATTTTTAAAAATATTTTATGCTTAAATTTTTTTAGTAAGATAAATAAATTAATGAAACTCTTAACAGATAAAAAGGGCTTTAAAATTATTTATAAAAAATAAAATAAAAATTGACAATCAAGAAAGAATATCTAGATTTTATGCTTATTTTAAGCAATAAAGCGATATTTATAAATTTATTTCTAATCTTTATTTTGTCAATTTTCTAATCATCCATCAACCTTTGATAATGCTGGTAGGTAATTTAAAATAAGGGGCTTCGTGCAGGTTTTTAATTTATAGTTTTTTTGATAATTTTAATAAAAATAAATTATTACACTAATTAATATTTAAAAGCCTTTCAATTTATTATTACAAAACCTAGACAATCAATTTTTAAATTGATGGGATTAAAATTTATCAATCTATGCCAGAACAATATAACAGGGAAAAAATAGAACTTTTCCAAAGAAAAATACAAGAACTCGTTGACAAAATTAACAACAACACAATTTCAAATAATGAGCGACAATCATCAAAAAATCTTATCGGAACTTATTATGTATATTTGCAATCAATTGGTATAAAATATGGTCAAGTAGGTTTTGATGTTTCGCAAAATAATAGCGGTTTTGGTGCATTTGCTCAAAATTACTTAAAATTTTCAATAAAAGATGCTATTGAGAAAAAAACATTAAATCCAATGAATGATGATGCGATAAATAATTTTAAAATAGATTTTATGATTAAATTAGCATTAAAAGATTCCGAATTAAGGTTGCAAACTGTTGATGGAAACATATCTTATCAAGCAATTGCCAATAATCATTATGATCTTTTAAAGACATTTGGTTTAGATAGAAATGCTTGGGGAGGTTCATATTTCGAAGAATTCTGCGGTTCTGGCTCTTGGATGGATTTCGGCGGATATGATACTACTATTGATGTTAATAATTTCGATTGTGCGATACCAATGATATCTCTCATGTTAGAAACTAGCTTATTAGAATTGCAACCTGAACTTCGTCCTGTGATAAAAATATCAACAGCAATTAAAAGAATTGGCAATGGGTTGCAATGGTTAAACAGATTGCTCGATCTTCCTGAATATGGCGATGGTTTATTGGAGCAAAAAAGAAATGAAGTTAGTTCTTATATTGCTCTAAAAAGATTAATCAAAACCTCTATATTAAGCCCTATTAATTTTGTTACATCTATTTCTGACCGAGTTAGTGGTTTTTCCAACAAGAGATCTCCTCAAGAAACTCTTAATTTGTTTCTTGTAACTAACTTATTATCAGATTACCGCGATAATTTTCAGCAATATATTGATAATAAAACTCCAATAACTTTTGAAATTTTTAAGCAAATTATCACTGCTAATGCTCAAGATCAAGATATGCTCGATCTTGTTTTGAGTGCTATAAATCAAGAAAATTTTAAAAAATACTATGATTTAATTGTCTATGAACCATTACTAATTAACACTTTGCTCCTGTATAAAATGGATTGTCTTGCAGAAGTTAATCCTAATAATAATTGCAAGGCAGAATTACAGGCAATGCAAATACTTGCTAATGATGATTTGGTTTCAATAAGAGTTTTAGGAGATAAGATAAAAACCTATAATTTTCGAGTGATTGATCAAGAGCGGTTAGGAAAAAAATGCAACCATTTAAATGTTGCCAATGCAAATGATTTACAATTTTTCGATAAAGATGAAAAAAAAATTACTGGAACTAAAAGATCTATAGTTGGATATAATTTTTCATCTGGATTTTTTAATCAAAATTTATTTGCATATAATCTTGATGTTTATGTAAGAAGAGGGGCTATTTTCTTACCTTTCGACCATGTTAATGATAAAGAAATTCCTCATAACTCACAATTTAAATTTCAATCAAATAAAATTATTAATGGTTTTTTTCCAAATATTGATAATTATTATTCGAGAACAATTAGAGAAGATGGAAAGCTAATAGTCCAACCAAATTATGGTGTAGATTTTGATCATCAAGCTATCGTTAAGCCAATAGGTAATGGAGACATAATTTTCACGGGTTGGGATGATAATTTTGGTAATGTGGTAATGATTAGACACGAGTTAAACGGTTTAGTTTTAATTTCTTCTTACTCTTATTTAGAAAAAATTAATGTAAAAGTTGGCGATATTGTTAATATTGAAACCGATATAGGAAGAGCTGGCTCCACAGGCTTATTCTGCAAGAAGCCTTGTTTGCATTTAGAATTAAGATCAATTGATGGAGTTTCTGTCGTATCTGCTAATCATGCGGAAGAATTTTTAAAGAAAAATCTATCATTGTTTTTTTCGCCAAAAACAGCAATAGATCCTGTTTCTTACATGGATAAAGATATTCCAATTACTTATAATTTTGATAAAATAGAAGGAGCTCAAAGAATCTCAAATTCTCATAATCAAGTCAAAAGCGAATATCCATATACTTACTTTAATAATGATATGCTTTTAATTGAAGGATCTCTATTTTCAGGAACTCCAAGTATTATGATGGATGAAAATTTTGGGCAAAGACGGGGTTTATGGAAATTTGTTTTTGGTGATAGGCAATATTTTTTACAAGTAAAATTTAACCCCGATAGTAGTGGCGATATCTTTATTTACAATGCAAGCGATGCCAATAAAGATAAAATTGAGGATTATATTCTGATTGATGGTTTGCCGGGTCATATTTTATATAGTTGTGTGTATAATTATAATAATAATTATTCAATGAAGTGCTTGGGTGTTGATTTTATAAACTCAAATTATAATTTTTTTAATTACAATAATCCTAGATATAATGGCAATTTTATACCTGTTGGTAGCTCCTCTTTATCATTTCACTATGCTCAATCTTTTGCAGAAAATCCTTTTACTGGCTATAGTCGTTTTTTACATCTTTCAGATGGCTCCCAATTATTAATAAGCTCAAGGGAAAAAGATTTTATTACTGGCTTGTTTTTAGAAAGTTTTGATAAAGATTTTAATAAAAATGGCGAAGCAAGGTTTAGTTTGATAGATTACGGTAATTATCAGGCAAATTATAAAGATGGAGAAGTTTATTTTTCTCAAGATAAATCAATTTCAGGTTTTAACTCTCAGATTACTGAAACTAAAAATGGAAAAATGATAACACCTTACTCTAATTCAACAATTTATGGTTATGAAAACTCCGATACTCACTATAAGAAAACCGCATTTACAGTTTGTGGTGACAATATCTTATTTATAGGTTGTTCTGCTGGAGAATATTCCTTGGAAGCTTTAAATGCTGATACTCTTAAAAATAAATACATATCAAATATTTTATTGTTAAAGAATGATACAGAGCGATTTTTAGTTGATAATAAGCTATCTTCAATTAGGTCAAAAGATAATATTGAATATTCATTCTTGAATAGCAATAAAATGTTAAATTCAAATTTTGTGGCTAATGAAAATAAGACTGAATTACCGATGATGTTATCCAAAGCTTATCAAGCAAAAGAAATTATCGATCTTCCTAATTCTAGCAATTTTTTATCCTGCAATCCTAATCAAGAAAATATTATAAAAATATCCAGTCAAGCCAAAGAAATTAATATTGCAAATTTTTGTAAATCCCCATCTAATAATGATAAAATTGACTTAAGTAATTTTGTTTTTAGCAGTGGAAAACTGAGGTTCTTAGAAGCTACAAATAGTAATAGTTCTATTTATTTGGCTCCAACTCAATTTTATAGCGATACCATCATCTCTTTTTCTGATTTTCCTGATACTATAATTATTTTAAATGATTTTGATGCTAAAAATCTAAAGCCAGAAAATTTTATTTTTAACAATCAATTGGGAAATGTTAATTTGCAGGGGCTTAATATTACCAATAATCAAAGCAATCTTACATTTAATCAAATTGATGCCAATATTTCATTGCCAAATTTTCAAATCAATTCGATTTATCCATCTTATAATCCTAGTAAAATCAAGGTTGAATTATCAATAGTCGATAAAGATAATAATATAATTAAAGATGAAAATATTATACTTATTCAAACCGGAATTTCTAAATCTGGCATTGAATCTACCTTTAAAAATGGGCTGTGGAGTGCCGAAGGTTCAATTAGCGAGGTTAATGATTTATTGCAAGGTAATAAAATTGAAATAGGAAAAAATTTTACCGACCCAAATAAGAATATCGATAGCATTTTCAAGCTTTCAATGAATATTTCTGATTTTAGTAGTTTGAAGCATCGAGCCTTAACATTTGATAAGCAAGAAATTGCCATTAATTATCAATGTCTTGAATTACCAAAAGATATTGTTGCAATTATTGATTCTCAAAAAGGTGAGGTTGATAAAAAAATAATAATGGATTTTGTTAGATATTTCAACAATCCAGAAGATAAAAAATTTGAAGCAGTAATTGCAGAATTGCAACAAATTGGAGGCATCAACCCCCTAATTATTGAAAAAATTAACAAAACCGCCTTTTCAATAATTGGCGATAAATACGGAGACTATCCACTTAAATTATCCCTAACCGGAAAATGTCAAGAAGTTCTTGATAGACAATTTGATCTAAGTTTAAATCAAATAGATAAAGATAATGTTAAAAATCAAGCAAATGATAATTCTTCAACAGCTATGATTGCTGGCTTAGCTTCTGCCGGCGCTTTATTGCTGATTTGCGGTGGTCTTTATTGTAGATATAGAAAAAAGAATTCAAATAATAAAATTGAAGAGGTTCCAAAATCCCAAATCGAATTAAGTAAGATAACCAATATTGGTCAAAATAATATTAATATTATGAGGTTATAAGTAATAATATTTGCCATGAGTTGGTAATAAATTTTATTGCATAATTTCTTATTTATAAAAAATAAAATAAAAATTGACAATCAAGAAAGAATATCTAGATTTTATGCTTATTTTAAGCAATAAAGCGATATTTATAAATTTATTTCTAATCTTTATTTTGTCAATTTTCTAATCATCCATCAACCTTTGATAATGCTGGTAGGTAATTTAAAATAAGGGGCTTCGTGCAGGTTTTTAATTTATAGTTTTTTTGATAATTTTAATAAAAATAAATTATTTCAAGTTTTAATTTTTGGAGGAAAATGTTTTCAAAGTTTTTTTCTTTTTCATCAAAAGATATAGCAATCGATCTCGGAACCGCAAACACTTTAGTGTATGTTAAAGGTCAGGGTGTAGTTCTGAATGAGCCTTCTGTTGTCGCTGTTATCAATGAAAACGGCAAAATGATTCCCTGTGCATTTGGTGGAACCGCTAAAATGATGCTCGGGAGAACTCCTGCTAAAATTGATGCAATACGACCTCTAAAAGACGGAGTTATCGCCGATTTCAAAGTCGCTGCCGAAATGATTAAGCATTTTATTCGCGAAGTAAATCAAGTTAAAAGTTGGTTAGGGCCTCTAGTAATAATTTGTGTTCCATCTGGCTCTACTCCAGTTGAAAGAAGAGCAATTCAAGATGCCGCCGAAGGAGCAGGTGCAAACGAAGTTTATTTAATTGAAGAGCCGATGGCTGCCGCAATAGGTGCCAACCTTCCCGTAACCGAGCCAACTGGCTCAATGATTGTTGATATTGGTGGCGGTACTACCGAAGTGGGTATATTATCCCTTGGTGGTATTGTTTATTCAAGGTCAGTTAGAGTTGGTGGTGATAAAATGGACGATGCAATAATTTCCTATATCCGCAGATACCATAATCTATTAATTGGTGAATCTACTGCCGAAAGAATTAAAAAAAACATTGGTGCCGCCTGCCCACCAGAAGAGGGAGAAGGTGCGAGCTTTGAAGTAAAAGGGCGAGATTTATCAAACGGCATTCCCAAAGAAATGATCCTCACCGAACGACAAATTTCTGAAAGTTTAATGGAGCCAGTTGAGCAAATTGTCGATGCCATTAAAGTTGCTCTTGAATGCACTCCCCCCGAACTTTCTTCCGATATAGTTGAAAAAGGTATAGTTCTTAGCGGTGGCGGAGCGTTGCTTAAAAATCTTGATTATGTAATCAAGCAGGCAACTGGTCTACCAGTATTCGTTGCTGAAAACCCTTTATTATCTGTAGTTAATGGCTGTGGCAAGGTTCTTGAAAATACTAAAATGTTCAGAGCTACCTTGTTCCGCCAAGATTAATCATCATTAAAAATTGTGAATTTATTATTTGCATGATTATATATAAATTTTGATAAAGTTATAGGAGTTGTGGTTGTTTTTTCTATACAAAATTTATTGTTGCAGTTTGAAAAACTAAAGATGCTTAGCTTATTTTACTTTATTATCCCTCTTAATAATTGAAAATGATGGTTGCGTATTCACTCATTTAAGTGAAATAAACATCATTATTCAACTAAAAACATCATTATTCAACCAATAAGAGTCAAGCATTTTCTACTGCAGTTGATAATCAAACTGCGGTACAATTAAAGTTTATCAAGAAAAATTGTAATTAAAAAATGATATTTTACATATTTAAACGAGGTGTCTTGCTAATATTGGCTGGATATTTGGTTTTTATATCAATTTCTTTTATTTTTATCTCTAAAAGGCAGGTTGATGTATTAGCAAAACAATCTAAAGTTATTGAGAATTTCTTGTTAGATTACTTTGAAAAATTAAATCAAATTAATTTATATGCAGGCAACAATATATTAAAAGTTAATAATAATGGCCATCTAAACAAAGAATCCATCTTTAACATTTTAAAAGATACATCTAATATAAAAAATAAGAGTGTAGAATCTATTTCTTGGACTAGTTTTGATTGGGTAAATTCTGGTGGTTTTCAGATTGTAAATAGTAGGTTGGGAGTTCGTCCTAAGCCTATTGATATGTCGCATCGTTCATATTTCAAAGATTATCAATTAAAACCTTTTAAACTTTTACTTTCTCCGCCATCAATTGGTAATCCTAGTAATTTAAAAGTAATACCTGCGGGAACCTCAATATTTAGCAGTAATAATAAATTTCTTGGAATTGTTGCCGTTGGAATAGATATTAATATTCTTGCCGATACAATACAAAAAAGAATTGATGAAAGAGTTGAATTTGCGATTTATGATAATAAAGGAAATTTAATCATAAACAATTCTTTTGACAGCAACATTCTTGATAAAGCTGTTGTTGCGAAGATAAATAGCTTTGTTGCCGACTATGGTGAGTTGAAAAATTCAAATTTTATTTACCGCTATTATAATAAAATCAATGAATATAACTATATTATCTTCACAAAATATTCAGAATATGATTCAAAAAAAGAGTTATTTACTCTTATATTTCCATATATTTTACAATTTACCGTTATCTCAATATTCTTTGTCTTTACTCTGTCTGTTTTTAAAAGAAGGATTAATTATTTTAATTTTCAAGAAAAAAGATTAAATAAAAAAATCTTATCTCTAAACAAAGTCCTGAAATCGCTGATTCGTTCGCTTTCTCATGATGTTAAAAATTATATTTATGGTGTTGTTGGTTTAGTTGATGTTATTGATAAAAATATTGATGATAAAAATTTAGTCAAAATCAATGATGATAATCGTGCATTAGCAAGAATTATTGAATCTCAATCAAAAGAAATGTTAGAATATTTGCAAGATATTCTCGATAAAGATATTAGTAAAAATGGCATTATTGCTAATATTGGTAAGGCTCAGAAGATAACAAGCTTTGATGTAAAAACAATGATAGAAACAATCTTAGTGGTGAATAAAAAATTTGCTGAAGATCATCAAACTTCATTTATTCTTAACTTTGCCAATAATATTCCTTTGTTGAAATTCAATAAAAATAGCTTTAGAGCAATAATCGACAATATTGTTAATAATGCTATAAAATATAATAAAATATGTGCCGAAGTTTTTATTAATGCTATATATCTTGACTTTAGAAAAATCACTACTGATTCTGAAAAAAATCTTCCCAAGAAAATGCTAACTAATTATAAAGAAATCAAAGATTTAAAAGGCTTGGTTCTGATTGAAATAATTGACGAAGGCATAGGAATGAATGAGCAGGAAATAGATTTATTTTTGCAAGGCAGAGGAAAAGAAATAGATAAAACTCAACTGGGTAGAAAGATTGAAACTTTCGGTATTGGAATGAATATTGTTAAAGATGAAGCAGTAAGAAATAATGTAATTATTGAGGTTGAGTCAAAGTTAGGCGAGGGAAGTAAAATAAAATTATGGTTTGAGGTTAAAAATGATTATAATGAGGTTAGTGAAGAATTAGATGATGAATATTTTAAAAAACAGCAATTAATCAAAAAGAGCTTGGATGATATTAAGTTTAATCATTATAATATTATCAGTAACAGCGACAATATTCATCGAGATAATAAAATAAATAAACAAAATATTATTAATGACGATGCTATTAAAAATATTAGTGATGATGATAGAGCGATAATAATTGCCGAAGATCAGCCTGTTATTGCAATGTTACTAGAGATGAATCTTAATAAAATATTAAAAAAGCCACATATCATTAAAGTTTCTGATGGATACGATGTCTTAAGAACGCTAGAGATAATTGCCTGTAAAATGATTTTTCTTGATAATGATATGCCTAATCTTAATGGTATGGAGACGGTAAAAATGATTCGCAATCAGCAATTTAATAACAATATTAATAGTAAAAATATTGTAGTTATTGCAAATAGTGTTAATGATGACCCAGATTCAATTGCAAGCTTTATAAATAGTGGTGCCAATAAATTTATTGATAAAACCCCTACAGCTGAAGATCTAGCTAATTTACTAAAAGAATTTGCAAATAAAATTTTAGCGAAAAGTTAAATAAATTCTTGTAATATTTGGATAAGAGTTTTTGTTATCTTGCAGGAAAAATAAATTTTATTTCGTCTCTTGTAATTTTTTACTAAAATATTAAATATCTTTTCGTGAGGCAAAATATTGTTAAAGCAATTTTTAATGCCCTAAAGTCAATTAAATTAATAATATAAATTCTTATTTTATGAGTAAAGTCATCGGTATAGACCTTGGAACCACAAATTCTTGTGTTTCAATTATGGAATCTGGTTCAGTAAAAGTAATAGAAAATGCCGAAGGAGCAAGAACAACCCCTTCAATTGTTGCATTTTTAAATAATGGCGAAAAGGTAGTTGGAGCCCCTGCAAAAAGACAAGCAGTGACTAATCCTAAAAATACAATTTTTGGCATCAAAAGATTAATCGGCAGAACTTTCAACGACCCACTTACAAAAAAAGATCAAGATCTCGTTCCTTATGAAATAATCCCCGCTTCTAGCGGAGATGCTTGGGTTAAGGTTAGGGAGGAAAAATTCTCTCCAAGTCAAATTTCTGCCTTCACCCTCATGAAAATGAAGGAAACCGCTGAAAGTTATCTCGGTGAAAAGGTTGATAAGGCGGTTATTACCGTTCCTGCATATTTTAATGATTCTCAAAGACAAGCCACAAAAGATGCTGGTAGAATTGCTGGGCTCGATGTTCTTAGAATCATTAACGAACCAACCGCGGCCGCTCTAGCTTATGGTTTTGAAAAAAAAGGTGCCCAAACTATTGCAGTTTATGATCTAGGTGGCGGAACCTTCGATGTGTCAGTTCTTGAAATTGGCGATGGTATATTTGAAGTAAAATCGACTAACGGCGATACCTTCCTTGGTGGCGAAGATTTTGATATGAGAATATTAGAATTTTTAACTAGCGAGTTTAAAAAAGAAAATGGTATAGATTTATCAAAAGATCCTCTTGCCCTACAAAGGCTTAAAGAATCTGCTGAAAAAGCAAAAATAGAGCTTTCTTCAACCCTTGAAACTGAAATTAATCTACCTTATATTACTGCAGATGCTAATGGGCCTAAGCATCTTAATATCAAGCTTTCTCGTGCAAAATTGGAGCAATTGGTTGATGATCTAATTCAAAGAACTCTCAAACCTTGTGAAAATGCTTTACAAGATGCTGGTTTAAAAGCAGGGGATATTGACGAAATTATTCTTGTTGGCGGAATGACTAGAATGCCAAAGGTTATCGAAGTGGTAAAAAAACTTTTCAACAAAGAGCCTAATCGCAGTGTTAACCCTGATGAAGTTGTGGCAATTGGTGCCGCGATTCAAGGTGCAGTATTGCAAGGCGATGTTAAAGATGTATTGCTTCTTGATGTTGCTTCATTATCTCTCGGAATTGAAACTGCTGGTGGTGTATTTACTCGCTTAATTGATAGAAATACAACTATTCCAACCAATAAAAGTCAAGTATTTTCTACTGCTGGTGATAATCAAACTGCGGTTACAATTAAGGTTTATCAAGGAGAAAGAGATATCGCGGTTCATAATAAATTGCTCGGTGAGTTTAATCTAGAAGGAATTGCCCCCGCTCCAAGAGGAATGCCTCAAATTGAAGTAATTTTTGATATTGATGCTAATGGGGTAGTAAAAGTTTCTGCAAAAGATAAATCTACTGGCAAAGAGCAACAAATCAGAATTCAATCATCTGGCGGTTTAACTGAAGAAGAGATTAAAAAAATGATAAAAGATGCTGAAATGAATGCCGGCGCAGATAAAGAAAAGAAAGAATTTATTGAAGCAAAAAATAATGCCGATTCTTTAATTTATGAAACCGAAAAAAGCCTAAAAGAGCATGGTGACAAAATAGATGAAGCAACTAAAAATGCTATCGAAGAACAAAAGCAAAAATTAAAAGATTTACTTGCTAATAGCGAGACAAAAGCCGAAGAAATCAAAACTGCCACTCAATCATTAATGGAAGCATCAATGAAAATGGGTGAGGCGATTTATAAAGCTTCTCAAGCAAACCCTAATGCAGATCATGCTTCTGGTTTTTCTGAAGGTGCTTCAGACGATAATAAGCAAGATACAGCTAACAATGAAAAAGTTGTTGATGCTGAATATGAAGAAGTTAAGAAAGAAGATAAGAAATAATCTATCAATCTCACTTCTCACTCACTTCACTCTGTTTGTAAAAGCAACAAGGAGCTAAAAGCTCCTTGCGGTGAAGTGTTGTATTCCGTTATCATTAAGGCAAGGGGTGAAACCCCTTGCTGACCTTTAACCTTGGGGGTTAAAACCCCTTGTTGCCGTTAAGTAGAGAGCGAGAAACCAACTCAACTATCATCGCAACCCTTACCCCTATCGTCATCCCGACGAAAGTCGGGACCCAGCCCTACATTTTTCTGGGTGCCGTTTTGCAACGGCATGACGAGTGTTTGATGTATCGGGATAATTACCGTCATCCTGCACGAAGTTGCAGAATCCGTGCTTTTGCAACAATTAGATAAATAGTCGTACTTTCAGCAGTTGCCGTACCTTATTTTTCTATCCACTTTCCTTGAAATTTTTTATAGCTATTAAACTTTCCTGCAACCTCTCTTAATTGAGAAATTATTTTTAAACTATAATTACTATCTTCGTTATAGAAATAGCAAGCCTTCTCAAATTTAGAGATGAAATTTATTGTTGTTTTTGTAGTTAA
Organism: Rickettsiales bacterium UBA1997; assembly: GCA_964202895.1. Lineage (GTDB taxonomy): Bacteria > Pseudomonadota > Alphaproteobacteria > Rickettsiales > UBA1997 > JAJTDS01. The sequence continues at coordinate 134,304 of CAXNJM010000001.1, forward strand.
AATTAAATAATCAGAATTATTGATATTTTCCTCTTGATTACTTATAAGAACAGGCTGTCTCTCTGGGTTCAAATCTTTGTCAAAAATTGTGCTATGTCCAATAAATTTAGTTTTACCAAAAGACCATAAACCTTCATCAATATCTTTTGCTTGTTGCTTTGCTGATTCTTGATTTTCTGTATCCAGTAAAATAAAAGCCCTTTTTTTTTCTTCAATAATTTTTGTCAATAAAAGTGCTATCGACTTAACGATTGACTCATCGCATTGATAACAATTTATTTCAATATTTTTTTCTTTCATTAATTTAAAAAATCATTCATTACTTGTTGAAAATGCTCTATATTAACATTCTTCTTAATAATCGCCTTACCTATTGACTCAAGCAAGATAAAGGTTAGTGAATTATTTTCGACCTTTTTGTCGCGATAAAGGCTGGAAGTAAGATTTTCAATATTCCAGACATTTCTGATTTTTTTAGGTTCGATAATAAAACCAGCAATTTTTAAATGTTTTATAATTTGCTGATATTCATCGATATTAATTAAGTTGAAATTTAAGGACATTTTGCTTGCCATTGCCATTCCTAGGGCTACCGCTTCTCCGTGCAGTATTTCGTTTGAATAGTTGGTTTCGGTTTCAAATAAATGTCCAAAGCTATGTCCAAAATTTAGCAATGCTCTAATATTTTGTTCTTTTTCATCAATTTCAACAATTCTTGCTTTTATTTCGCAAGATTTAAAGATTATTTCTTTTAAAATCTCTTCTTCCAGAGAAAAAATTTTATGGTAATTTTCTTCTAAGAAGTGAAAAAATATTTTGTCGGAAATTAAGCCATATTTTAATACTTCTGCATATCCCGATTTTAAATCACGAATTGGAAGTGTTGATAGTAAATCTGTGTCGCAAATAACTAATTTTGGCTGATAAAAACTACCGATTAAATTCTTGCCAAATTTACTATTAATGGCGGTTTTTCCTCCCACCGAACTGTCAACTGATGCCAGTAATGTTGTGGGTAATTGAATAAAATCAATGCCTCTTAATAAAATTGATGCAATAAAGCCAGATAAATCCCCCACAACTCCGCCACCAAAAGCAATGATTAGGGATTTTCTATCTGGGTTTAAGGAGATTATTTCCTCGCATATTTTTTCAAGATTACTAAAAGATTTAGATTTTTCGCTAGCCTCAGTGATTAAGAAGTGTGAAGCTATGTTAATCTTGTTAATTATGTTGTTAAGCTTTGTAAAATGGAGTTTGTAAATATTTTCATCGGTAATTATGAAAATTTTACTATATTTTTTACCGTCTTTTATGAATTCTTCTAATTGATGCAAGGAGTTCTTGCCAATAATTATGGGATATTGAGTATTATTTGTCTTAACCTCGATTGTTTTGTATAAGCTATTTGTCATTTTGTATTTAGAAAGGCTTTAAGATAACTAAAAATATTATAATTATCATTAATAATGTCGGCACTTCATTGATAATTCGATAAAATTTTTCGTTGTGTGTATTTTGATTATTGGCAAATTTTTTTCTCCATTTAGCAAGAAGCATATGAAATATTGCCAGCAGAACTACTAGGGTAATTTTGAGATGAATCCATTTTTGTTCGAATCCAATTTGATAAGCTAAATAAAAGCCAAAAATGAAACTGGCGATCATCGCAGGATTCATTATTAATTTCATTAGTTTTAATTCCATTTTTTCAAACATTTGGTGAGCTTGTGAATTATATTCTACCTGACAATGATAAACAAATATTCTTGGTAAATATAGTAATCCCGCCATCCAGGCAATAATAGAGATGATGTGCAGAGCTTTTATTATTTCGTAAAGTTCCATAATTATTTATTTAAAGTTATTAACGGTATCCTAAGAAATAGGCGGACCATAAATTTGATTTATGCTGTGCATATTTAGCGCGATAGCAAAGCCAGAAAGAATTTGTCCATGCCATTTCATAGTCAGGGGAGTTCATCATTCTGTATCCATCCGCCTTATTGTTTTTATAAAAACTTTTATAATAAGTGTTTGCTCCAGCCGAAATACCAACTTCGCAACCATCTCGCCAACCATCTTTAAAATCTTGAGAAGAATTTGGGTCTACTGGCCTAATTTTTATTTTATAATCAGATGCTGAAGATGCAAATCTTCCTCTGAATTTTAATTTAGATTCTTCAGAACAGTTATTTAAAATTAGAGTTATGAATATGATTTTTAAAATATTTTTTATCATTTTTAAATTTTAATTTGATTGCAATGGGGCATCTCTAAAGGATCTATATTGAACAAAAGTATGAGTGTGAAGTACACAAGAAAACATGCCTTGAGACCAGCCTTTCTGATAACCGGGTAATGCTTGAAAGGATCCGCTACCAAAATCTGGACCGCCTTTTCTTTTATAAACCCAAGAATTTAAAAATTGATTACTTACTGCCAATGCAGATTTGCAACCGTCATGCCATCCGGCTCTATATTCTATTGGGCCTTCTGGTACTTTTAAATCTAGTGTCATTGGTTGATGAAAGCCTTTATTATTTGCATTGCAAGCAAGCAAAATTATAAAAATAATGTTTACTGACAAGATTTTAATTATTTTTTTACTCATAACTTATTTTGTGAAATTATTACGATATATTTCAACTAAATGTTTAATAAAAACCGATATTATTGCCGTTAAAGGCATTGCAAATATTATCCCCACAAAACCAAGGATAGAGCCAAAGAAGAATAGGCTGAATATTATCCACAATGGATGAATGCCGATTTTTTCTCCTATTAACTTAGGGGTGATGAAGTTCCCCTCTATAAATTGTCCAAAAATAAATATTCCACTGATAAGCGATAATTTGTAAAAGTCAAAACCCCAATCAAAAATACCAACAATTATTGAAATTGCAAACCCCGATACTATGGCAACAAACGGAATAAAGGAAAATAATCCTGTAAGTAGACCGATAAGCAACCCAAAGCTTAATGAAGTTAAGCTTAAAGATATTCCGTAAAATAAGGCTAGTATAATGCAAACATTGAATTGACCTTGTAAATATTTTATTAATAAACAATCTATTTCTGTGATAATTTTTTTAATAAAGTTGTAATTATTTTTTGGGAGTAGGTTGTTAATATTGTTAATTATTTTATTCCAATCTTTAAGGAAGTAGAAAATCAGAATAGGGGCGATAAAAATTATTGAAAATACATTAAGAACAGATATCGATGAATGCCAAATGCTGGCCGTTATATTCTGGCTTGATTGACTAAAATAACTAACAATGCCACTTGATATTTTTGCTGTTGCTTCTTTGGAGTTAAAAAATTCCTGTTTATTGATTAAAAAATTATTAATAATTGGGTTAATGTTATCAAAAAAATTATTAATGTAGTTAGGTAAGTTGGTTATTAGGCTGGTTATTTGGCGATATAATAATGGCATTATAAAAAATGCAATCAGGATAACCGCTATTAAAAAAGAAGTAAAAATAATGTTAACAGCATAATTGTGTTGAATGGTAAATTTTTTACTGATAAAAACCACAAGAGAATTTAATATATAAGCGATTGCAATTGAGTAAATAAAAGGTTGAATGATATTTTTTGCAAGATTAAAAAACAATATTATTGATGCTATAATTGCAATAAAAATGATTGTTTTTAGATTAATTTGAACTGTTTTCATTAATTGGTTTTTTAATTATAGAAACAGTAAATTGATTATCTTCATTTTCTTTTTTCTTTATTGATAAGTCTATGTTTTTAAAATCTTCAATGATTTTATTTTTATTCCCAAGGTAGTTGCCGGATATTGTGGTTTTTTGTTTAGAAATTGATTTTAAGAAAATATCACTCACTAATCCGCTATTAATAATTTTTTGTTGAATTTTTATCCAACTCTCAAAATCGTTGATTTCTATATCAAGAGTTATGTTATTTTGATTCGCTTCGCTGTTAATTGAATTCTTATTATTTAGTAAATATTCAATTAATTTTAAAGACACTTTATCGATTAATTCTGAATATTTTAAAAACTCAACATTAACAAAGTTTAATATAACGGTTTTTTTAGGGTTCTTAGAAAAATTTTTTACGATAATTCTTGCCTTATTTTCAATTTCATCATATTCAAATATTGCTAAATAAAGATTATCCGCTTTTTGTTGAATTAATATTGGCTCAAAATCGAGATATTGTAAATCTTCAATATTTTCATTATTTATTATTTCAAGATTATTGATTTCGCTCTTGAGAATCAAGATTTCGTTATTAGTAACCAGTTTATTTTTTTGCAATGATTTTTCTACAGAGCTTCTCCATTCGTTTTTCTCCTCCCAAATCATAAAGTTATTGCCTTGTTTTTTTACAGGAAGAATTAATATATTTTGTTTGTTGGCATCTTCTAATTCTGATTTTTCAACTTTATTTGTTGCTAGATTCTGAATTGAGTTGTTGTTGTTTAGGGGGTTTTCGTTTTTATTTTTTAAATAAAAACTGATAAACTTTTTTGAAAAACTAACATTTAATGTTGCTTGATAATTGTTATTGGAGAATTTTTCTAGCAAAATTTGTTCCGACTTAATCATTTGTTCTAGCTCGCTATCGGAAATTTTTTCAATGTTTTTATTAATTTTTAATCGCTCTACTAGCTTAGTTAATGCTTGTCTTCTTGCATTTTTAGTGGCAATTATTTTTGCATCATTGGCAGATTTCCCATTTGCTTCAACTTGTATATTTTGTATTAGATAAGGGCTATTTTTAGAGCTATCAGAAGATTTTGATGCAAGTTTTTCTAGGTTCGGTTTTGATTTTACTTCGTTATTTTCTTTTGTTAAAGGTTTTGCGGAATTGGTTACTTCTTTGTTTTGTTGAGATTGGGAAGGAAGCGGGTGCCGAAAAGATTGAGCTGAGGAATTGCTTATAAAGCTTATAATTCCGAATATAGATAGGGATAATCGAATAATTGCTAGGTTTTTCCTGTACATAAATTTATGATGTTTGTTATACTTAACATATTTTAAATATTTAGTTTATTTTTAAAAAAATAAAATTAATATTGCAATTAATTACTTCAATTATTTTAACTTAAATTTAAAAAATGTCTATCGCTAAAGAAAATCTTAGCTATAAAGATTCTGGTGTTGATATTGATGCTGGTAATAAGCTAGTTGATATCATTAAACCATTTGCAAAATCAACCTCAAGATTAGGTTCAAGCCCCGATTTAGGTGGCTTTGGAGCTTTATTCGATATAAAAAAATGCAATTATCGAGATCCTGTTTTAGTTTCTTGCACTGATGGAGTTGGAACAAAGTTAAAAATTGCTATTGAAACTAATAATCACAATGAAATAGGAATCGACCTAGTTGCTATGTCAGTCAATGATTTAATCGTTCAAGGAGCGGAACCGCTGTTTTTTCTTGACTATTTCGCTTGTTCAAAATTGGATATTAAAATTGCCTCTTCAGTAATTGAAGGTATTGCTAATGGTTGTAAGCAAGCAAATTGTGCTTTAATTGGCGGTGAAACTGCAGAAATGCCGGGAATGTACAAAGAAGAAGACTACGATCTTGCAGGCTTTGCAGTTGGAGTAGTAGAAAGAGATTTAATTCTTCCCAAAGAAACTAGCGAAGGAGACATTCTAATCGGCTTATCTTCTAGTGGAATTCACTCTAACGGATATTCTCTCGTTCGTTATATTTTAGAAAAAAACTCACTTAATTTTGAAAGTGAATTTTGCGGTGCTCCAATTTATAAAACACTCTTAGCACCTACTAAAATATATGTCAACTCTTGTTTAAAATTAGCGAAAGCTTCAAAAATTAAGGCGATGGCACATATTACAGGGGGCGGTTTAGTTGAAAATCTGCCAAGGGCTATAAATAAAGGATTAACAGCAGATATAAACTATAATTTATGGGAAAGACCAGAAATTTTTAAATTTTTGCAAAAAATTGGTAATGTTAGCGAAGAAGAAATGAGAAAAACTTTTAATTGCGGTATTGGTATGGTATTAGTTGCAGGCCCTGAAAATGTTGATTTTATATTAAATTCTTTAAAAGAAGATAATCAGCAGGCATTTGTGATAGGAAAATTGGTAAAATTATAATTATGATAAATCGCAAAATCTCTGTTCACTTGCAAGATTATCCATCGGTTGAGTTTTTTGACGATGAGTTCGAGCTTATTTCGCAAATAGATCTTATCCAAGAAATATGTAGTGTCGCCTTAGCGATTCGTGATAATAAAAATTTAAGAGTTCGTTTGCCTTTAAGGTCTCTTACTATAATTGGGAAAAATGCTTTAAAGCTTCAGCCTTTTTACGAGATTATCGCTGATGAAATAAATGTTAAGCAAGTTTTTTTTCAAGAAGATATTGGAGATTTAGCAAGTTTAAAATTACAGCTAAATTTTAAAAAAATTGGTGTTAAATATGGTGCAAAAGTTAAGGAATTTACCGATGCAATTAAGCAAAATTTATGGCAAAAAATTGGCGAAGAAGACATAAAAATTAAAATTGCCAACGAGATACTGGAAAAAGATGAATTTGAATTGAAATTAGCGGTCAATCAATATGATCAAGAGCAAGAAATAATAATGCCTCTCCCTAGCAATGACTGCCTAGTTAAATTAAATATTGTTATGGATAAAGAGCTAGAAAACGAGGGTTTAGCCCGCGATATTATTCGTTCTATCCAACAAAATCGTAAAGATGCAGATTTTGAAATAACTAAAAGAATTAATATAATAATTTTTAGTGAAAATTTAATAATTGATGAAATATTAACACAATTTGCAGAATACATAAAAGATCAAGTATTAGCTGACAGCATAAATTTTACTAAAGATAGCGATCAATTTGCTCTTCAATTGAAGAATTCATCGCATCATCATTATTTTGAAAATAAAGTTGAAGATATAAATATTAAAATTGCAATTTTTTAATGAACTTAACATCGACATTTTTAACAATAAAATTAGGTGGCTGGGTAATGGCACCACTGCTTTTAATTGCTTTTATGGCAATTTTCATTGTCATTGATAAAATAATTTTTTACTACAAAGATTGTAAAATTAATCGTGAAATTATTGAAATAATTGAAAAATATAATTTTAATTGGAGAGATCTCAAGACTCATCTTGACCAAATACAGAATAAAAATATTTATAAACAGTTTTTAAATGCAATTATTGACAATAGTTTACAATTAGCCAATCTAGCCAATGCAACAAAAAATCAACAGCAAAATAATTCAGAAACCCCGATTTGGTGGCTTGAATCAAGAGCGGTTGATGAAGCCAAAAACATTGAAAAAAAACTATCTTCCTCATTGTGGTTGCTTGAAACGATTATAACCATAGCTCCATTAATTGGTTTATTTGGTACTATTATTGGCATGATGGATTCCTTTAAAATCATTGGCGATAATTCAGAAATAATTAATCCTAATGGAATTACTGCTGGAGTAGCTCAATCTCTAATAGCAACCGCTGGTGGCTTAATAATTGCAATCTTTTCTTTGATAGCTTTTAATTTTTTTAGTCGCAAACAGGCTTTGATTATTGAGGATTTTGAAAGATTGGGAACTAAAATAATTGATCATATTAAGCTTGATAGTCATCAACAATAAATAATATCAAATTCTTAACCAACACTTCTTTTATCATCCATTTACTTCATTGATAAGTAAATTTTAATCTTAAGATAGTTATAATTATGCAACAAAAAATTAATGAAATCAGACCTTACAGGGCGATTAATCGTAGAAAATCTCGTCAAATTTCTATTGGTAAGGTTTTAATCGGAGGTGATGCTCCAATTGCAGTACAATCAATGACCAACACTCCTACTACCGATATTCAAGGAACCATCTTGCAAGTTGCTAAATGTGTTGAGCTTGGTGCAGAGTTGATGAGAATATCTGTTCCCGATCAAGAATCGGCATTGGCATTGAAAAAAATTATACCAAATTGCGAAGTGCCAATAATTGCAGATATTCATTTTCATTATCGCAGAGCCATTGAATCTGCTGAGGCGGGGGCAAAGTGTTTGAGGATTAATCCGGGAAATATTGGCAGTATTGACAAAGTTAAAGAGGTTATAAAAGCCGCAAAAGATTACGGCTGTTCAATTAGAATAGGTGTTAATGCTGGCTCTCTGGAAGCTGATTTGCTTGATAAATATCGCACTCCGACTCCTGAGGCACTGCTTGAATCCGCCCAAAGACATATGCGAATCCTAGAAGACAATGATTTCTTTAATTTTAAAATTAGTGTTAAAGCATCGGATGTTTTTTTAGCGGTTGCTTCTTATAAATTATTAGCAGATAGCTGTGATTATCCGCTTCATCTAGGAATAACAGAAGCTGGGAGCTATCTTCCGGGGGCTATAAAATCGGCCATAGGGCTTGGCAGTTTGCTTTGGCAAGGAATCGGAGACACAATAAGAGTTTCGCTTTCTGCAGACCCAACAGAAGAAGTAAAAGTTGCTTATCAAATATTGAAATCCCTTAATTTGAGGCATTATGGTGTTAGTATAATTTCTTGTCCGTCTTGCGCTAGACAAGCATTTGATGTTATAAAAATCGTTGAAGAGGTTGAAAAAAGAGTTGCTCACATAAAAAAACCGATTACAGTCTCGATATTAGGTTGTGTAGTTAACGGACTGGGTGAGGCATTGCATACAGAGATAGGCATTACTGGCGGTGGTAATAATCGCCATAATGTTTATATTAATGGTGCTCCTAACCATAAAGTTGATAGCGATAAATTAATTGACCATATCGTTGATTTAATTGAAAAAAAGTCGCAATTATAAATTAATTATATTCTAGTTTGAATATACAAAACATTGAAAAGTAAAAATGAAATTAAATTGGCTATCTAAAATAAATGCCTCAGAAATATATTTTGCCTCTGATCATGCTGGATTCTTATTGAAAGATTTTTTAATTAAAGAGTTTGAAAAAGCTAAAATAAATTCTAAGAATGGTGAAAAAATAAGAATTATTGATCTCGGTTGTGATGATGAAAAAATTTCTGTTGATTATCCTGATTATGCTAAGAAACTAGCATCTAAAATGCCAAAATTTGATAATGAAAATCAAGCGATTGATATAGTTGATAATTTCGGCATTTTAATTTGCGGAACAGGGGTTGGAATTAGTATTGGTGCTAACCGCTACCATCATCTAAGGTCAGCTCTTTGTAATAAAGTTGCAGTTGCAAAATTAGCTAGGCAACATAATAATGCCAATGTTTTATGTTTAGGAGCAAGAGTAATCAAGCCCAATAATGCTTTGGCAATCAGTAAAGCATTTTTAACTACTAAATTTCTCGGTTGTCGTCATGAATCTAGAATTGTCAAGCTCTCTTCATAGAGAAAAAAAATTAATTCGTAGTTTTGGTAGAATCAAAAGTAGAAAATTTTCAGACCATAAAAATTTTCTACTTGAGAACCTTATGCCAAAATATGAACTAGATAGCTTTAAATCTTGCCATCATAAAGTTGAAGCAGGGCACTTTAAAGAAGTTGTTCTTGAGATTGGTAGTGGTTTTGGTGATTTTATTTTCAATAAATCAAGCACTAATCGTGATAAATTATTTATTGGTTGCGAGCCTCATCTTAATGGGTTAGTTAATATTTTATCGATGTTAAAAAATTCTCCTCTCGATAATATTTGTTTATATCGTCAAGATGTAAGATTTCTAATTGAGAGTATGGCTGATGATTTTTTGAATCATATTTTTATCTTATTTCCCGATCCTTGGCCAAAATCTAAACATCGCAAAAGAAGGCTTATTAATAAAGAATTTCTTGATTTGATAGCTCAAAAAGTAAAAAAAGACGGTAAATTAACCATAGCAACAGATCACGATGATTACAAAACTGCGATTATGTCGTCAATTAACCAGGCTAATAGTTGGTGTTGGTTAGCTAAATCTTCGAAAGATTGGCAAGAATTTCCTGCAGATTGGGTGGAAACAAAATACCAAAAGAAGGCAAAAATTGAAAGCAGAAATTCTGTTATATTTGAGTTGATAAAAGCCTCTAAATAAGCTAGTTTATAATATTAAATGCTGAATCGATGTCGCTAATTATTTGCTCTTTTAGCTGCTTAATATTATTAAATTTTTTTTCTTCTCTAATAAATTTTTTAAGAAAGACGGTTGCTTTTTGTTGATAAACTTCTTGATTAAAATTTAAAATATGAGTTTCAAAAATTGGTGAATTAGTATTTTCAATAGTTGGTCTAATGCCAAAATTTGTGATTGATTTTAATAATTTTGTTTGATTGCCAATTTTTATTAAAGATTCATAAACTCCAAATTTTGGTTTAATGATATGATGAGTGGGCTTGATATTGCAAGTTGGAAAACCTATGTCTTGAGCAATTTTTTTGCCTTCGACAATAATTCCGCTAATTGAAAAATAGCGATTTAATAATTGGTTAGATTGATAAATATTGCCATTTTTTATTTGTTGGCGGATAATTGTTGAAGAGCATTTTTGGCCATTAAGTGATATTTCTTTTATTTGCTTAATGGTAAAATTGAATTTTTTAGATTCTTCTTCTAATAACAAAAAATTGCCAGTTCTATTTTTTCCGAAAATGAAGTCATGACCAATAGTTAGATGCTTCATTTTAAAAGAGTTAAGTAAGATTTTTTGTAAAAAATCATTGGCAGAAAATTCTGATAAATTATGGTTAAAAGGCAGTATAGCAACATAATCTAGCTTAAATTCCTTGAGAATTCTTAATTTTTCACTTAAAGAGGTGATTCTAAAGTCATAATTTTGATCTGGTTTTAAGAATTTAATTGGGTGCGGTTCAAAAGTTATCAATAATGTTTTTAAGTTTTTATTTTTAGCAATCTCAAGATTTTCTTTTATTATTTCTTGATGACCAAGATGAACGCCGTCAAAATTTCCTATCATGATTGCAGAATTGCCTTTAATATTAATATCTGCAAGGCTACGAATTATCTTCATTGATTAAATATTATCTAATTGTGGTTTTCGTTGATTATTTCTTTAAAACTTTCAGGATCCATATCTCTAAAATTTGTCAATATTGACTCTATTTCATTATGATTTATGCCTATTGATCTTAGTGCTACCTTGCTAATCTGTAGGGCTGTTTCAACATTTTTTGATATTACTAAATTTGCCCCAATTTTTTTGAATCTATCTGCATTTTTTATATTTTCTGATTTTGTTACTACATTAACCTCTGGAAAATTTTGACTAATAAAGCGGGTGATTTTCATGCAAGTTATTTCATCTTCCATTGCTATTATTATAGCTTCCGCTCTCTCAATGCCAATATATTTTAATATGTCAAGATTCATTGCATCGCCATAAGATATATTGTATCCGTTAGTTTTTTCGATTCTGACTAAGCGATGATTATTATCGATGATTATGTAGTTTTTGGTTGATTTTTTTAGGATGTAGCTAATTATTCTTCCAACCTTTGTGAATCCAACAACTATAATGTGGTTAGACATTTCGTCTACTTCTCTTTTTATTTTATTGTCTTTTAAAACATCTTTAGTGTAAAGAGCGGTTTTTATTTTTCTGCCAATATTTGCTATTATTGGTGTTAGTGCCATTGTTAAGGTTACAATGGTGATTAAGAATTGAGATACATCTTGTTCAATTAACTTTTTTTGAACCGCCATAACGAATACAACGAAAGCGAATTCTCCGCCTTGTGCGAGTAATAAACCTGCATGAATTGAAGGAGCTAGAGGAAATTTGAATAATTTACATAAACCTATGATTATCGATGCTTTAACAGTAATTAGAATTAAGGATAATAGAAGGATATAAGGCAAGCTTTTTAGTAAAAGATCGAAATCAAAAGACATTCCTATTGACATAAAGAACAAGCCCATCAACAAATGTTTTAGGGATATTATTTCTTCTTCGACACGATAACGATATTCAGTTTCTGCGACCATTAACCCTGCAATAAATGCACCGAGAGCAAAAGACAAGCCCATTCTATTGCTAATTAGGGATGCTCCAAAAATTACAATTAGAGTGAAGCTTAGAAATAAGACATCGCTTTTTAAATCGGCGATAATTCTATATATTGGTCTAAGAAATAATCTTCCCGATATAAAGATTAATGTCATCGCCATTATTGCATTGACGGTTACTTCTCCAAGTGCCGGCATAATTGCTAGTTTTTTATTGGCAAGTAGGGGTAATAAAACTAAGATTGGAATAACTACTAAATCTTGCATCAATAAAATTGCGAAAGATAATCTTCCAACTCTGGTGTTTTCTTCCCCATTTTCTGCTATCACCTGCATAACTATTGCTGTTGACGATAATGCGAGTGCTCCACCAATAATAATTGAACTTTCAAGATTAATTGCAAAAAATTTATAACAGATTGTGGCAATTGCTGTTGCGGTTGTAATTATTTGCAAACTACCAAAACCAAGAACATAAGTTTTAATGGCAATTAGTTTTTCAAAAGTTAATTCTAATCCGATTGCAAATAGCAAGAATACGATTCCTAGTTCGGCTATTGATTTTGTTGTTTCGGTGCTTGTAAGTATGCCAAAGCCAAAAGGTCCAATTGCGGCTCCAGCAACAAGATAACCAAGGGCTGGGCTTAATTTTAATTGTTTAAAAACAATAACAACAGCAAAAGATGCAAGCAGTAAAATAAAGATGTCGTAGAGGTAGCCGAAGCTATGCATAATTTATAATTAAAATATTCTGGTAATGATTTTGTAATTCTAATGACAGATAATTTTCTTGCAACTAAAAAAATATTAAATAATCTGTGAAATTACAATTAAGTTTCAATTATTACTATATATCGCCGAATTTAAAAATTACTCAATTTAAAAATTATTTACTTGGATAATGTCTAAAATTAACATAATTCTAAATGGCAAAAACTTCTCAACTAAAAAAGGTTGTAGTTTAAGTTTTTTAATTGAAGAGTTAAATCTTGATATTAAAAAAATTGCCATTGAGAAAGATCTTCAAATTATACATCCTCAAGATTTTGAAAAAACAATTTTAGAAGAGGGTTCAAGCCTTGAAATCGTTCATTTCATTGGTGGCGGTTAAGAATTAATAAATAAATTAATAAAACAAAATGCTAGAACATAAAAATCAGCAACAAATTTATGCTACGACAATTCTGTCGGTTAGAAAAAACGGGAAGGTTGTTATCGCCGGAGATGGTCAGGTTTCTCTTGGTTCAACGATAATGAAATCTAATGCTAAAAAAATTCGTAAATTAGGAGATGGTACAATAATAGCTGGTTTTGCTGGTGCTACAGCTGATGCCTTCACTTTGTTTGAAAGATTAGAAGCTAAATTAGAACAATACCCAAAGCAACTACTTAGGGCTTGTGTTGAGCTTGCCAAAGACTGGCGAACTGATAAATATCTCAGAAGGTTAGAAGCGATGATGATAGTGGTTGATGCAAATATTTCTTTAATTTTAACGGGTAATGGCGATGTTTTAGAGCCAGAATATGGTCTTGCGGCAATTGGCTCGGGCGGTAATTTTGCTTTAGCTTCAGCAAGGGCTCTTATTGATATTGAAGGCATAAGTGCCGAAGATATAGCTAAAAAATCTATGAAAATTGCTGCCGAATTGTGTGTTTACACTAACCATAATCTAACAATTGAGAGTCTTTAATGATATTTTATCGCTGTATAAATTTTACTTTAATCTTATTTATATCGTTTATTTTCCTGTTTAAAGCTAATGCAGGAACGGTAATATCAATAAAGGGAGAAGATAAAACAATAGCAAGTGTAGTTTTTTCTGGTTTTAATAGCGATAATCCTATTTTAAACAGCGATGCCAAGAAAGTGGTTAATCAAATTAATTACAATCTTCAGACTACTGGATTATTTAAAGTTGCAATAAGGCAAAAGCTTTCAAATTATAATAATATAAAATTCAACGATGACACTCAGTTAAATATATCGCCAGACTCGCTTTCAGATGCAATTAACATGATGCCAATCAATATTGATGTAATGCCAAATTTTCAGCAATTGCAGAGATTAGGGGTTGATTCTTTGATAGTTGCAGAGCCGTCTTTTGATAATAAAGGTTTTTTACAAATTAGAATTAGAATGTGGGATACCCTTGATGAAAAGCAAGTGATGGGAAAGCTTTACTCTACTTATAGAGATAATTATAAAAAAATGGCAAATACAATTTCTAATGAAATTTTTAAATCCATAACGGGTGAAAAATCTGGTCATTTTAATTCAAAAATACTTTACGTATCAGAAACTGGTCCTGCAAATAAAAGATCTAAAAGAATTAATGTTATTGATTTTGATGGCTCTAATCGTACCATTCTAACTGATGGAAAGGACCTCGTTTTAACGCCGATTTTTTCTAAAAAACTTAATCAAATTTTTTATTTAAGATATTTCGATAGTCGTCCTCAAGTTTTTTCTCTTAATCTTGACGATATGACAAGTAAAAAGGTCGGAGGTTTTAAAGGTACAACATTCGCTTCGGCGGTGCATCCTAGTGATCCAAATTTGCTTGCATTATCTGTTATCATTGATTCTAATAGTGATATCTATGAATTGAATATTCTAGAAAATGTTGCTCGAAAACTAACCCGCCATCCCGCAATAGATACAACTCCATCCTACTCTCCTGATGCAAAAATGGTAGCCTTTTCTTCTGATAGAGAAAACGGTCAGCAAATATATATAATGGATAACGATCTTGGTAAAGTTGAGAGAATAAGTTTTAACGGTGGCTCATATTCAAAACCTGTATGGTCTCCAGATGGTAAAATGATAGCATTTACAAAAATAAAGAATAATAAATTTCATATAGGTATAATGCTCGCAAATGGTAAAAACGAAAGAATCCTTACTAGTGGATACATCGTCGAAGGGGCAAAATGGTCACCAAATGGCCGTTATTTGATATATTCAAAAAAAGCATCGCCTTATGGCTTTGAGAGTATTCCTAAGCTCTATATTATTGATGTGGTTACTGGTTTTGAATATCAAATTCCTACTACTGCTAATGAAGGGGCAACTGACCCAGATTGGCAATAATCTTAACTTAATATTTAATATGAAAAATATTTCTATTGAAAAAATATGTTTGGAAAAAGGCATAAAACTTACTGAAAATCGTAAATTGGTTGCAAAAATAATATCTCAAAGTGCTGATCATCCAGATGTAGAAGAATTATTTGCAAGAGTAAGTAAAGTTAATAAAAAAATTGGTATTGCAACGGTTTATCGTGCTGTAAAAATGTTTGAAGAATTGGGTTTAATTACCCGTCACGATTTTCAAGGCAAGGGAAGAGCAAGATACGAAACAAATCACGATGACGATCATCACGATCATTTGGTTGATATTGCTAGCCAAGAAGTTTATGAATTTTTTAATCAAGAATTAGAAGATCTTAAAATTAAAATTGCTAAAGATTTTGGCTACGAATTAGTAGGACATAAATTAGAACTTTATTGTAAACCACTTAAAAAGTCTTAAATATGTTTAAAATTAAAAAATTAATCAATTTAACTTTACTTATAAAAAAATAATTTGACAATCGCTAGAAACCAACTAAAAATTGCCAACTAAAAATTGTTTTTATTTAACTCCTAAATTAATTTTCAAATGACTAAAAAAAATAAATTATTCACTGGTGCCTTATTGTTAATTATTGCTTTATCATCTTCTTGTGCTACAAAAAAAGTTCCTGCAGTAGAAGAAAAGCCAGTTCAAAATATTGTTCCAGAATCTCAAAAACCAGCCTTAGAGCCTCAGCCTCAACCTGAGCCGGAAATTATTAACGAAGAACAGCTTCAAGTTCAAAATCATCCTGCTACAGGCGAATCTTATCAAACTTTTGATAATGAAGAAAAAATAGCTGAAGCAGATAAAAAAGTTGAAAGTCAAGTTGAAGAAGTCGAAGTAAAAGATAGAATATTTTTTGACTACGACTCTTCTTCTATCAACAGCTCTGCTAAAGAAATTCTTGACATACAAGCAACTTGGCTAAATAGCGAAACTTCAATAAAAATTATGGTTGAAGGTCATTGCGATGAAAGAGGGACTCGAGAATACAACATCGCTTTAGGAGAAAAAAGAGCCAACTCAGTAAAGAAATACCTAATTAGCAAGGGAATTGATTCTTCAAGGATATCTGCAACTTCCTACGGAAAAGAAAGACCAGCATTTTTTGGATCTTCTGAATCGATAATGTCTAAAAATAGAAGAGCGGTTACTGTTGTTAAGTAGTTTTACAATAAAATATCTTATTTCTTAGAATTGCGGGCAATATACTTAAAAATTGCCCGCTTTTTCGCTTTTTATGGCTAATTTAGTAATAATTCTTGGCGATCAGCTTTCGCAAAAAATATCTAGTCTCAACGGCTTTAAAAAGCAAGAAGACGATATTTTAATGATGGAAGTAAAAAATGAATCGCAATTTATCAAGCATCACATACAAAAAATTGTCTTTTTTTTCTCGGCAATGAGGCATTTTGCCCTTGAATTGACGAATTGCAATTTCATTGTTCATTACTTTAGAATAAATCATCATTCTAGTGGCGGAAATTTTACCGATGCAATTATTTCATTTCTCAAGGAATCTTCAAAGCAATATAACAAAATAATCATTACTCATCCGGGAGAATACCGCCTCTTGCAGGAATTCTCAACACTTAAATTAAAAACAGCGATAGAGGTTGAAATAAGAGAGGATAATCGTTTTATTTGCTCTACCGCTGACTTCAAAATTTTTGCCAATGGTAAAAAAAAGTTAATTATGGAGTTTTTTTATCGCGAAATTCGTAAAAAGACAAAAATATTAATGCTTGATAAAGCTAACAAAGGGCTACAGCCGATTGGAGAGAAATTCAATTTTGATGCAGAAAATCGATTAAACTTTAAAAAATTTAAAGAAAGTGCCGACTCTATTCAAATGAAAAAAATAAATGAAGATTCTATTAATTTTACTGTTGACGATATTACAAAAGAAGTGCTGAATGATGTTAAGTCAAATTTTTCAGATCATTTTGGCGATATAGATAAATTCAATTATGCCACCACTAAGAAAGATGCAAATATTGCCTTAAAATATTTTTTTGACCATAAAATCAATAATTTTGGCAATTATCAAGATATAATGATATCTAATGAAGCTCACTTATTTCATAGCAATATTAGTCAATATTTAAACATTGGTTTGTTAGAACCTCTTGAGGTGTGCAAACAAGCTGAAGATCTCTATTTTAGAGGGTTGGCACCTTTAAATGCAGTAGAAGGATTTATCCGTCAAATTATTGGTTGGCGAGAATTTATCCGCGGTATTTACTGGCTTAAGATGCCAGAATATCAAGAATCAAATTTTTTTAATCATAATGCTAATTTGCCAGATTTTTTTTGGAATGAAAATAAAACAAAAATGAATTGTTTGCATCAAGTTATTAAACAAACTAGGCTCCATTCTTACTCTCATCATATTCAAAGATTAATGATTACGGGGAATTTTGCTTTATTGGCAAAAATTAATCCTAAGCAAGTCGCTAATTGGTATTTAGCGGTCTACAGCGATGCGGTGGAGTGGGTGGAGTTGCCAAATGTAAATGGTATGGCTCTTTTTGCTGATGGTGGTATTGTTGCCACTAAGCCTTATATTTCTTCTGGAAATTATATTAATAAAATGTCAAATTTTTGCGATGATTGTCAATTCAGTGTTAAAGATCGTTTTGGTGATAATGCTTGTCCTTTTAATTATCTTTATTGGAACTTTTTACTGGAAAATAAAAAATTACTAAATAATAATCATAGACTTGCTTTGGCTTACCGAAATCTTGATAATTTTGATTCGCAAACCATTGAAAAAATTCAAAATTCTGCAAATAAATTTTTAAATAATCTATGAAAATAGCGGTTATCGGTTCTGGAATATCTGGAATATCTGTATCTTGGCTTTTATCGCAAAAATATCAAATTGATTGTTATGAAAAAAATAATTATATTGGTGGCCACAGTAATACGGTTGAAATAAAATATGATGATAAAGAAATTGCTGTTGATACTGGTTTTATAGTTTTTAATCATCGAACTTATCCTAATCTAACCAATTTTTTTAAGCATCTTAATGTTGCTACCCACCCTAGTAAAATGTCTTTTGCTAGCTCAATTAATGACGGCGAATTTGAATTTTCTGGCAAGAGTTTTTCTGGTCTTTTTTCTCAAATAAAAAACTTTTTTAATTATAAATTTTGGTTGATGTTAAGAGATATCGTTCGCTTCAATAAAATAGCCATTCTAGAAGTTGAGAATAATCAAGATATCACTATAGGAGAATTTTTAGAACAAAAAAAATTTGGCAAATATTTTGTAAATTTTTATTTATTGCCAATGATAGCTTCGATATGGAGTTGCGACATGAAAATTGCTGAAATTTATCCATTAAAAAAATTAGTAACTTTTTTTCATAATCATGGTCTTTTAACTATTAGTAATCAGCCACAATGGCACAGTGTAATTGGTGGAAGCAAAGAATATATCAAAAAAATTACTGCATCCTTCTCGGGAAATATTTTTATTAATAGTGAGGTTATTGATATTTCAAGGTGCGACGATAAGTTACAATTAAAAGTGATGCAAAATGGTCTAGAAAAATCTGAACTATATGATAAAATAATTTTTGCCAATCATGGCGATGAAGTTTTTGAAATTTTAAAAAATTATAATCAAAATTTATCTAATTTATTCAGCAATTTCACCTTTCAAAAAAATATTGCCGTTCTGCATCGCGATAAATCAATGATGCCTATTAATGAAAATAGCTGGTCAAGTTGGAACTTTGTTGGTAATTATCCATATCAAGATAGCATTATTAACAGTAGCTTTACTTACTGGATGAATAATTTACAAAATATCGATAATCAATTTCCGCTTTTTGTAACTTTAAATCCACTTAAAAAAATAGATCAAAGCAAGGTTTTTGCTAGCTTTGTTTATGATCATCCTGTTTATAATAATGCTTCAATTAAAGCTCAAGAACAAGTTGAAAAAATTCAAGGATTTGACAATATATATTATTGCGGAGCATATTTAGGGAATGGTTTTCACGAAGATGGTTTGGTTTCAGCAATTAAGGTTGCTAATCAATTAGGAGTTAGTGCTCCTTGGCAAAATTCTTAACTATTAATAAAAAATTATATTTTATGAAAGAAGAGAATTTTTATCAAAAAGCTGGCTATTTGTCTATTGGTAAAGTTTGGCATTCAAGGTCTATAATTGCTAAAAACACCTTTAATTATCGATTATTTTACTTATTTATTAACCTTGATAAAATTTCAGATAATAAATCTTCTCTATTTTCTGTTAATCGTTTTAATCTCTTTTCATTTTATGAAGATGATTATTTTAAATTAAATCAAAATTCATTAAATAATTATAAAATTACAATAACTGATTACATTAGAAATTTGCTTATCAAAGAGGGTGTGCCTCATCATATCAAAAATATCATGCTATTGACGCATCCGAGAGTTCTAGGAAAGTGTTTTAATCCAGTTAGTTTTTATTTTTGCATTAATGATGACAATGATTTAGTTGCAGTAATTGCCGAGGTTAGTAATACTTTTAAAGAGACTCACTACTACATAATTAACAATCAAGATTATTCAAAAATCACGAATAATCATCCTTATTATGCGAATAAAGAGTTTTTTGTCTCTCCTTTTTTTGAAAGAAATGGTGAGTATTGCTTCTTTTTTGATTATAATCCTCATCAAATAAAAAATAATATAAGAATTAAAATTGATTATTATCAAGAAGGTGAAATATCGATAAAAACAGGATTATCGGTTGATTTTCAAGATCTAACCAATTTTAATATTATTCAGGATTTTTTGAAAATTCCTCTCATGAATTACAAAGTAATATTTTTAATACATTGGCAGGCATTGATTTTGCTGAAGAAAGGAGTTAAAAGATTCAAAAAACCAATAGAATTAGTTAAGAAATTTACAAAATCTTATTTAAGAAATTAAATTTTAATCAATAAATGATAGAAAAATTATTGCCATTTTTTCAAGCTTTAGAAAATATAGAGTTTGGTAGTATTGACATTGAATTGCCAGACGGTTCAAAGCACTTTTTTAGAGCAAAAATTATTAATTCCGAAGCTAAGCCCGAAGCTAAACTTATTAATTTAAAGAATAAATTGGTAAAAATTGATGCGGTTCAAAATTTTGATGATTTTTTTAACCCGCAATCTCATCTTAAAATCAAAGATTTATCAATGATTTCTCAATCCTTAATCAAAGGAGATATCGGCTTCGGTGAAAGTTATATGGAAGAAATGTGGGAAAGTGAAGATTTGCCAAAATTATTATTGTTTTTCGCTCTCAACAAACAGTCATTGGAGAATTTTTTTCATGCCAATAAATTAAAGACATTTTTTTTGATTATTGAAAATTATTTTCGCAAAAATACTCGCAAAGGTAGTAAAAAAAATATATCAACTCATTATGATTTAGGTAATGATTTTTACAAATTGTGGCTTGATTCAACAATGACTTACTCTTCTGCTATATTTAATGATTATCAAGAGAGCTTAGAGCAAGCTCAGAAAAATAAATATAACAGAATATTATCAAAAATTGAAAAACCTTCTGAAATTTTAGAAATAGGTTGCGGTTGGGGCGGTTTTGCTAGCCTTGCAGTCCAAAAGGAACATGACATAACCTGCTTAACTCTGTCGCAAGAGCAGGCAAAATTTATCGATAATTTTATTAAGAAAGACCGTATAAAAGTAAAAATTCAAGATTATCGTGATGAAAAAAATTTATTTGATTATATAGTTTCGATTGAAATGTTTGAGGCTGTCGGTAAAGAATATTGGAACAATTATTTTCAAACAATTCATCGTTGTTTAAAAAAAGACGGCAAGGCAATTATACAAACCATTGTAATAGATGAAGAAGTTTATGATGATTATCAAAAAAGAGTCGATTTTATCCAGAAACATGTTTTTCCGGGGGGCTTTTTACCTTCAAAAACAATATTCAAAAAGTTTGCCAATGATAATAATTTGAATGTTACAGAGGAATTTAACTTTGGCTTAGATTATTATAAAACCATTGAAAATTGGCTCAATAATTTTAATGATAAATTATTGCAAATTAGTAATGGTGGATTTTCTAAGGAATTTATTAAAAAATGGCAATTTTATTTAGCTTATTGCATGGCAGGCTTTGCTTCTGCTAGAATCTCGGTTATGCAATTTGAGCTTTGTAAAAATTAATTAATTATTTTTATCTTACTTTCATTGAAAATACAAAAATCAGACCTAATTAAATTTAAGCAAAATCAACAAAAAATAGTTTGTTTAACCGCTTACAGCTTTCCAATTGCTAAGATAATTGATAGTTTTTGTGAAATTATTTTGGTTGGAGACTCGCTAGGAATGACAATTTACGGAGCTTCAAGCACTATCGAAGTTAGTCTTGCAACAATGATAAATCATTCTAAGGCGGTTGTTAAGGCGGTTAAGCATAGTTTTGTTGTTGTGGATTTGCCATTTGGCACCTATGAAAATTCTCCACAGCAAGCTCTTGAAACTGCAAAAAAAGTAATTTCAGAAACTGGTTGCGATGCTATTAAAATCGAAACACCAAGAAACCTAATTGCTACTGTTGATTTTCTTGTTAAAAATAATGTTCCAACAATAGCTCATATAGGTTTAATGCCTCAATCAATTGATAAAATTGGCTCCTATAAATATCAAGGAAAAGATAAGCAAACAGCAGATTTATTAATCGAAGATAGTATAATGATTGCTAATGCTGGTGCTATTGCTATAGTTATCGAGGCTGTTCCTGCAAGTCTTGCTTCGGAAATTACTAAAACAATCAAAATTCCTACTATTGGCATAGGAGCTTCTGCTGATTGTGATGGTCAAATATTGGTAATTGATGATTTATTAGGCTTAAATCAAGAATTTAAACCTCGTTTTGTTGAGAATTATTGCGATCTTGCAAGTATTATCGAGAATGCAGTTTCTAAATTTTCTTGTGATGTTAAAAATGGCAATTTCCCGCAATCTAAACATTTATTTCAATAAATTACAAAATGGCAGTATATACCCGCTTAACTAAACAGGAAATCATCGATTTTTTAACTGATTATCAAATTGGGGAACTGGTTGATTTTACTGAAATTATTGACGGCATAGATAATAGCAATTTTATTATTACCGCTATAAAAAACAATGTTAAGCAAAAATATATTCTAACAATTTTTGAAAAAAGAATCAAAAACGAAGAATTGCCATATTTCATCAATTTAAAAGCACATTTAGCGAGTAAAAAAATTCCTTGCCCGCATCCAATTGCTAATTCAAAGGGCTCTTTAATCAATAAAATTAAAGATAAATCAGCAATTATTGTATCATTTTTAGAAGGAAAAATGCTTAAAAGTAGTATTGATGGATATTATCGCAATATTGATGTTAAGCATTGTCAAGAGTTGGGTGAGCTAATGGGTAAAATTCACAATGCTACTGCTAATTTTGCGGAATATCGTAAGAATGATTTATCGGTGCTATAATTTTAAAGATTTATCACAAAAATAAATCAAAAAATAATACAAAATAATCACTGGACTAGCTGAAAAGCAAGATGATCGACCAACTAATAAATGCAAAAAATTATTGATTTTTTAGAGGCTAATTGGCCAAAAAATGGTGAATTGCAAGCTGGTGCCGTGCATTTAGACTTATTCCCTGATAATGTTTTTTTTAACAATCGCAAAAGATTGGTTGGGGTTATTGACTTTTATTTTGCTGCCAATGATATTCTGATATACGATCTTGCGATAGCAGTAAATGCATGGTGTTTCGATGTATTGAATTTTAATTATAATAAATTTTTTGCCCTAATAAATGGTTATCAAAAATATCGTTTAATTACCATTTCTGAAAAGAAAATGTTTGGCATTATGAATTTAGGTGCTTCTGCTCGTTTTTTATTAACAAGATTATATGATAAAATTAATGCAGATGAATTTTCTTTAGTTAAAATCAAGGATCCTCAAGAATATCTGTTTAAAGTAAATTTTTTTCATAATATCGTTGGGGAAAATATAAATTTGCTATAAGTTATAAATTTCTAATAGCAAATTATAGATATAATTATTAATATTTAAAATGAGATTTTTAAATAACCAACCCTTTGATGATAAACTATAACTTAACAATCGTAATTGTAACTTTTAATAGTTCGGAAATTATTAAGCAATCTCTAGAAAATATTGATTGCAACAAATATCTTTTAATTATAGTAGATAATGCAAGCACCGATAACACAGTTGCTGTTATTGAATCCAGCTTTCCTTCGTTAAAAATAATAAAAAATAATAAAAATATTGGCTATGGTAGAGCCAACAACATTGCTTTACGGCAAGTTGAAACTGAATTTGCTCTATTGCTTAATGCTGATGCAACAATAGATTCTGAAAATATTGATAAAGTTATTGGTTTAATAAAAGAAAATCAAGATATAGCAATTTCTGGTCCATTATTATTTACAAAAAAATATGTAGATAAAAATAATTTTGAAGAAATTCTGATAACAAAAATTAATAAAAAAGTCCGCAAATATTATGAAAATAATAACTTTTATTTTAATCGATTTATAACTGGCGCTTCAATGTTCTTAAATATGAATGCAATGAAAGATATTGGTTTTTTTGATGAAGGATTCTTTTTATATTGCGAAGATAATGAGATTTGCAAAAGGGCAATAAAACATAATTATAGAGTTGCAATAGTTAAAAATACTAAATTTTATCATGTGTCGGGAGGTTCTTGTAAAATCAGCGAAAAAGAGAGAAGAATTGTCCATTGGCATAGGCTTGGTTGGTCTAAGCTTTATTACACAGAAAAAGTTTGGGGTTTATTCGTTGCAAAATTAAAGGCAATTAGAATGATATTAAAATTTTCTTTTTTGTGTTTAAAATATTTCTTTAAAAATTATAAAATTCCTAATAATGAATATTGTGGATTGAAGGGTTCGGTTGGATATCTGGTCGGTCTAAAAGCATTTGATAAAAATGATAATCCCAGAGGATAGTGGTTGCAAAATAATTAAATATTAAAAAATGAAAAACCTAACAATTATCATTGTCACTTATAATAGCTCCAATATTATAGCTGATTGCATTAACAAAATTAATCATAATTTATATGATATTATAGTTGTTGATAATGCAAGCACAGATAACACAGTTGCTGTTATTGAATCTAACTTTCCTTCGTTAAAAATAATAAAAAATAGTAAAAATATTGGCTATGGCAGGGCCAACAACATTGCTTTGCGGCAAGTTGAAACTGAATTTGCGATGATTTTAAACCCTGATGCTTTTATATTTGAAAAAGAAATTAATTTTATTACATCATCTTTGCAAGATGCAAAAGAGGTTGCTATTGGTGCCCCTTTATTATTAAATTCTTATCCGCCAACTGAACTAGATATATCTAAGCAAAATTCTATTGTTAAATCAAATTTAATTGAGGAAACCAATCAATATATGTCGGTAAAATATATAATTGGAGCAATATTATTTCTTAGAATGTCGGCATTTAAAAAAATCGGCTTTTTTGACGAAGATATCTTTCTTTATTACGAAGATGATGAAATATGCTTTAGAGCTTTAAAAAGCGGTTATAAATTAGCGATATTCAATGCGGTTTTTGGTTTTCATATAGGAAGCGGGTCATCTAATTATAACTCAAGAGTTGTTTATAAAAGGTTTTGGCATCGAGCTTTGTCAAAGCTTTATTGGAAAGAAAAAAGCAAATCTAAGTTTGTGGCATTTAAATCGGCGATTAGATTATCCGTAAGCTTTCTTTTTAAGGCCATTTTTTATTCATTGATTTTTAAAAAATATGATGCAGTAAAAAATTTTGCTTCCTTTTGCGGTTCCTTTGCTTTTATATTAAGGCTAAAAGCATTTGATAAGAATGATAACCCTAGAGCATAAAATATAATTTTTTCTTATGATTGATATTCTAATTTTTGGTAAAAATGGTCAAGTTGGTTCGGCAATAATTGAAGAGTTGCAGAATCATTATCATCAATATTTTTCTTTTCAGGCATATTCAAGCTTAGATATTGATTTTTCTAACCTTCAGGCCTTAGAAATATTTTTAGAAAAAATCAAAATTAAGCCAAAAATAATTATTAACTGTGTTGCTTATACTAATGTTGATAAGGCGGAAGAGCAAAAAGAATTGGCGGATTTAATCAATAATCAAGCATTGAAAATCATTGGTAATTATTGCCAAAAAAATCAAATTATGCTGGTTCATTATTCAACTGACTATGTTTTTAATGGCTCTGGCGATAAGCCTTTCAAGGAAGATGATGTTAAAAATTTACAACCAGTTAATCACTACGGTTTAAGCAAGTTAAATGGTGAGTTTAGTGTTATTAATTCTGGTTGCGAGTGCATTATTCTAAGAATTTCATGGATTTATTCATCAAGCCCATTGCATAAAAATTTTTATAACACAATAAAAAAACTTGCTAGTGAAAAAAGTGAATTAAAAGTTATTGACGATCAGGTTGGAAGCCCTACAAAAGCTAGCTTTGTAGCTTCAAATACATTAAAATTATTGAAAAAAATTTATCTAGAAGATAAGTTGACTAATTCTTATCTTAAGCAAATTTATCACTTAAATAATGGTAAATTTATTTCTTGGTATCAATTTGCCTGTAATATTATTGACGATTTAAAAAAGCAAAATTATGATAATTTATTGTTAAAGAAAATAATTCCAATTAAAACTGCAGATTATCAGACTATTGCTAAGAGACCACTAAATTCAAGGCTTAGTAATGAAAAACTGCAGAAGATCATTTATATTAATTAAATCTATTGCGAGCATTATTTGTTAACAGTAATAAACATCTTAAATCAATAAATTAAGTGAAATGAAAGTCGTAGAAACTGAAATTAAAGGTCTAAAAATAGTAGAGCTAGATATTCATAAAGATTATCGTGGTTTTTTTGTTGAAAGATATAATCGCAAGAGCTTTGTTAATGCTGGCATCGAAGATGATTTTGTGCAAGATAATTTTTCTTACTCTTTGCCAATGGTAGTTCGTGGTTTACATTTTCAAAATAACCCTTCGCAAGTTAAATTAGTTGGTTGCAGTAGAGGTAGAATATGGGATGTTGCGGTTGATATTCGTAAAAATTCACCTACTTTTGGTAAATATTTTGGCATTGAACTAAACGAAGAAAATGGCAAATTGCTATATATTCCCGCTGGTTTCGCTCACGGATTTTGTGTTCTTGGTGACAAGCCTGCCGATGTTAATTATAAAGTTAATAACTTTTTTTCTAAAGAGGGTGATGCAGGAATTGCCTATAATGACGAAGATATTGCTATTGAATGGCCAATTGATAGTAGTCAAGCGATAATTTCTCCTAAAGATCTCGCTTTGCCAAAATTAAAAGATATTTTTTTACAAAACTAAACTAGCAAAATAACTTAATTGAAATTAAGTTTAAGAACATTATTTTGCCATTCTATTATTTTCTATTACTTTTACCTAATTAAACTCAATGAAAAAGCTGATTCTAATCGATGGTTATGGCTTTGTTTTTAGAGCCTACCATTCTTTGCCTGATATGATAAGGCATGACAAAACCCCAATTGGTGCGGTTTATGGATTTCTAAAAATGATGTTAAATATTTTAGAGAATATGAAGATGACTCACTGTGCAGTCGTGCTTGACAGTGGCGGGAAAACCTTCCGCAATGATATGTATCAAGAATATAAGGCTAATCGCCCACCTTGTCCAGAAAATTTAATTCCACAATTTGAAATTATTCGTGAAGCTATAGAATCTTTGAACTTAGCAACTTTGCAAAAACAGGGCTTTGAAGCAGATGATATTATTGCTACTATTGCTAGAAATGCTGAAAAAGAAGGCTTTGAGGTTGTTATAGTTTCTTCCGATAAAGATTTAATGCAGTTGATTGATGGAAATATTTTGATGTTTGACCCAATGAAAGCTAAAATTATTGGCAAAAATGAAGTTATTGAAAAATTTGGGGTTGAGCCTAGGCAAATTATTGATTTTTTGTCCCTACTAGGAGATGCTTCGGATAATATTCCCGGAGTCAAAGGTATAGGTAATAAAACCGCCTGCGAATTGCTAAAAGAATTTGATAATTTAGAGAATTTATTAGAGAATTATCAAGAGATAAAATCGGATAGAAAAAGAGAGCTTATAAAAGCTGGCTTTGAAAGTGCTAGATTATCAAAATCATTGGTTAAGCTTGATGAAAATGTCGTTTTGAATGTTGAAATTAATGATTTAATACTAAAAGATATTGATGCTAAAAAATTGCTGAACTTTCTAGCGATACAAGGCTTTGCGAGTTTATTTAGGTCTGTTAAAAATAAGTTTAAAATAGATGATATTAATTATGATGAAATAGCTAAACAGCAGGCTTTAGAGCTACAAAAAAATTATCAACAACAAAATCAAGTAAATGTTTTAAATAATGAAGAAGATTATTCTGATTATAAAAATATTGTTTTTGTTGATTTATGTGCTCAGAATACTGATTTCAAGCAATGTTTAATGCAAATAAGAAATAGCGGTGAAGTTGTAGTTGAGGCTGAAGATAATGGTGCAAATAAATATTTGACATTTTTGATTAAAAATCAATCTTCTTTGGTGCTTTTTTATTGTTTTAGCAATGATATTTTTAATCTTTTATTAAATCTAGAAAAAGATAATCAAGCAAAATATTTATCTCAAAAAATACCAGAAAATTTATTGATGGATGATTTGTTTGCTAATTTATCGCCCTCTATAAATAAAGATTATAATGATAATAATCATGAAATAATTTTGTTGTTACAGCAAATTATTGAAGATGAATCGGTAAATAAATTATCATTCAACAGTAAATGGCTGTTGAAAAGAACTGCTATTTGGCATAATTTTGAATCGTCGAAGTTAATTTTTGATGATGTAGGGTTGATTTTTCATTTAGCTTCTGGAAAAACTAATCAAGATTTAATCGAAATTGCAACGATATTTTACCCATTAAGCCCTCTAATTACTGAATTTAATCAATTATCAACTTTATTGCATAAAAATAAAAATGATGAAATTAGCGACAAAAAGCCTTTAATATTAAAAATAATGGCAATTCGTGCCTATTTTACTAGTTTGATTTATCAAAAATCATTATCAGAAATATTGCAAAAAAAATTAAGTACTCTTTACCAAAAGCTAGAAAAGCCTTTATTAATGGTGCTTGCCTATATGGAAAAAAATGGCATTTTGCTTGATTTATCAAAAGCCAATCAATTATCGCAAGAATTTGCTTTGTTAATTGATAGTCTTACTAAGGAAATATATAATTTAGCTGGTTGCGAATTTAATATTGCCTCACCAAAACAATTATCTGAAATTTTGTTCAATAAAATGCAAATAAAATTTCCTGAAGAATTAAAATCTAGCAACAAAAAAGAGGCGGAAAATAAACTTCTTTCAACTAATGCGGAGATATTGTCAAAGCTTAGTGATGATGGTTTTAAAATAGCAGATTTATTGCTTGAATTTCGTCACCTCAGCAAGTTAAAAAACACTTATCTTGATGCTTTACCAAAAGAAATTAACCCCAATAGCAAAAGAATTCATACCACTTTTTTAAGCAATTCAACAATTACAGGGAGATTAAGCTCTAGAAACCCTAATTTGCAAAATATTCCAATTAAAACTAAAGAAGGCAAAATGATAAGGCAGTGCTTTATTGCTGGTTCTAATAAAATATTAATTTCTGCTGATTATTCACAAGTTGAGTTGAGAATTCTCGCTCATTTAGCTGATATAGAAAGCCTAATTTATGCTTTTAATAACAATCAAGATATTCATTTAATAACCGCAAGTCAAATTTTTGAATTAGAGCCAGAAAAAATTGACGAAGATTTAAGAAGAAAGGCAAAGGCGATTAATTTTGGCATTATTTATGGCATAAGTGGTTTTGGGCTTGCCAAACAACTTAACATCAAAAGAGGCGATGCTAGTAATTATATTAAGGCTTATTTTGCCAAATATGATGGAGTAAAACAATATATCGATAAAACGATTGAACAGGCAAAAGAGCAAAAATCGGTTAAAACAATATTTGGCAGAAATTGTTTAATTGAAAATATTGATAATAAAAATAGCTTATTGAGGCTGGAAGCAGAAAGGCTGGCAGTGAATGCAACTATTCAAGGTAGCGCCTCTGATATCATCAAAAAGGTAATGATTAATTTAAAAAATATTTTTGATAAAAAGCAATTAGAGGCGAAGATATTATTGCAAATTCACGATGAATTAATTATTGAAGCAGAAGAAAAGCAAGCTCATTTAATTGCCGAAATTGTCAAAGAAGCAATGTCTGATGTCGTTAAATTAAAAGTTCCCCTAAAAGTCGATATCGCAATATCTAAACATTGGTAGAAATATTATAAATATTTATTTTGGCTTAGGAAATGCAAAGTTGCAAAGCGGGGTAAAATTATCTTGACTTTGCATATATACTTTTAATAATATAAAAAAAAATAACCCAAGAAGTATTAAATTTTAAGAAGAATATTAAAGAATCAACCATTATTATTGGCAATAGAGAATTTTTTGAATCACTGTTATCAATAGAAAGTCTACCAATGAATCAATCGGAGATGAAGGATATAGAAAAATTTATAAATGATATTAATTTTGTAAATGTCCAAATAAATAGAGTTAATAAATCGTTATCATTGTTAAGAAGTAGGATTTCTAATTCAATTCAAACAAATAAAGCAAAAATCTTAACTAATGTTTTTAATTATTTCCCGACTTCAATTCAAAAGGCGACAATGAATAATGCAAAAAAGTTTTATCGCAATCAGAAGAATGACAAAGATTTAAATAATAATACAAAAGATAGGTGGGGAATTAGTGCGACTATTAAAATTTGTTCACTAAATATCTTTGTCAAGCCACTTAAAGCCGTAATTTATTTGGCAAACAAGCCTAGAAATATTATAAAAAATATGTTTTCTACTGGAATCTCTAGTAAAAACTACAATAACAAAGAATAATAAAATACTTATTATTTATGGTGGCACACACTCGCTTCCTGTCTTGCTTAGAAGCCTGATATACCAAAGCAAAATTTTTCATAATTGAAGTGGCTTTGGTAATTATCTTTTCCCAACCTGAGCAAATTAGTGCGGTAAAATTAATTTTAGAATTTCTTGTAATTCGTTGCTAATTTTTGATTTCGTAACGACTTCTTTTTTATTAATTTCATCACAGATTCTGGCATAATTAACTTTATTTAAATTATTGATAACTGATTTGATTGATTTCTTGGCTTAATTTTACTTGAATATAAAATATCTAATCCTAGATTGTTTTTTATTGTTTTAATTTATTTTAAATGCTCAATAAATTATAAAATATTTATAATCTCTAAATATTAAATTAATGGAAATTAATCAAGCTGAAAACAAAAATAAAATAAAAGATTCTTATCCTAATCAAGAAGTGGCTACCAGCCCACATTTATTGCCGGTTCATAAAAGGTTTGATATTGCTTTTTCTCATGGTTCTGAGGCTTATTTATTCTCTAATCAACAGCCTTATCTTGATTTTGGAGCGGGAATAGCAGTTAATGCACTCGGTCATTGTCACCCTGCAATGGTTGAGGCGATAACTAATCAGGCAAAAAAATTATGGCATATTTCCAATATTTACAATGGTTATGAATTAAACCATTATGCAGATAAACTTACTGCTAATTGCTTCGCTGATTATGTTTTCTTTTGTAATTCTGGGGCGGAAAGCATAGAATGTGCAATTAAGATGATAAGAAGATACTTCTATTGCCATAATCAACCTCATAAAAACCGTATTATAACCTTTGCGGGGGCATTTCACGGCAGAACAATTGCGACTATATCTGCAGCATCAAAAAAGAAATATCTAGAAGGTTTTGAGCCAGCATTACCGGGTTTTGACAATATTGAATTTGGCAATATTGATAAATTAAAAGATGCTATCAATGAAAATACTGCGGGAATATTAATCGAGCCAATACAAGGCGAAGAAGGGATAATCGTGCCATCGGTAGATTTTCTAAAAGAAGTAAGAGCAATATGCGATCAGCACAACATACTGCTTGCCTTTGATGAAGTGCAATGCGGAATGGGTAGAACGGGGCATTTATTTGCCTATCAACATTTTGGAGTGTTGCCAGATATAGTTTCAACCGCGAAAGCAATTGCAGGTGGTTTTCCGCTTGGTGCTTGTCTAACTAGCAAGAAAGTTGGTAGCACAATGACAGCCGGTGTTCACGGCACAACCTATGGCGGTAACCCTTTGGCAATGGCGGTTGCTGATGCGGTGCTAACGGTTATAATGGGCGATGGCTTTTTAGATAATGTTAGAGAGTGCGGTAAAATTCTTAAATTGGAGTTAGAAAATCTAAAAACAAAGCACCCCAATATTATTGAAGAGGTGAGAGGGGTTGGCTTGATGCTGGGTATTAAAATTAATCAAAATTATGAAGTTAGCGAAGTGGTAAAAAAATTAATTAAACATAAATTGCTAACTATCCCCGCGGGCAATAATGTTGTAAGAATATTGCCACCTTTAATTATCAATAAAAGCCATATTTATGAGGCTATTGATAAAATAGAAACTTGTTTTAAAAATATCGATATCGATGTCTAACAATAGCAATAATAAAAAAATAATTTTTGCCCTTGGTTCTAATTTAGGCGATAGGGCAAAAAACCTTGATGATGCCGTTTTAATGCTGAAGCAAGAGCTTTTTCTTGAAAATATAAAAACTTCAAAAATTTTAATTAATCAGGCATTATTATTGCCAGATTCTCCACCTGAATGGAATCTTGAATTTTTTAATATTGCAATAAGTGGAATTGTTGATTTATCAAGGTTTGAACCGTTAAAAATTTTAGAAGTGATAAAAGAAATTGAACAAAATTTACAAAGAAAGAGCAAAGGTAAGTGGTCTCCGAGAACGATAGATATTGATATTTTGTTGATTGAAAATACTAAAATATATAACCCGCCAAAGCTTGTAATTCCTCATATCGAAATATTAAATCGCGACTTCTTCTTAATTCCACTCAATGAAATAGAGCCAGATTGGCAAAAAATTCTGTAAATAAAATTAAAACGGCTTAATAAAATCTTTAATTACTGTTTTAACTCCGTAATCTTTAAAATTTATGGTTAGGCGGTTGCCGTCAATGTTGTTAATGAAGCCACTGCCAAATTTTGAATGAAGAACTCTTTGCTTTAAATAAAAAGTATCATTGCCATCTTGATTATCGAGGTTGTTTTTTTCAATAATGCGATTTTCTGTGTTTTGATGCTGTTGTTGATGATTGCTGTTTGCAGTAAGATAATGATATTTAGTGCGATGCTGTTGATGATTATGTTGTTGATTGTCTTCGTCGCGGTTTTTAAAGGTTTGAAAAGACTCAATATTGCTATTTGATTGATAGAAATCTATTTCCGATTCTGGCAATTCTTTTAGAAAGCGGGAAGGGGTAGTATTTTGAACTTCGCCAAAAAGAAATCTATTTTGCGAGAAAGATAAAAATAATTGTTTTTTAGCTCTTGTTATCGCAACATACATTAATCTTCTTTCTTCTTCTAAGCCATCTCTTTGCGGGTTGTTTTGCTCATCAATTGCTCTTGCACTGGGGAATATGCCTTCCTCTAATCCGGGAACAAATACTAAATCAAATTCTAACCCTTTCGCTCCGTGAATAGTCATAATGCTAACTGCTTGATTATTCGCCCCTTCTTGTTGATTTTCAACCAATGTTATATGTTCTAAAAATTCGCTAATATTGTTAAATTCGCTAAGACTATTAATAAATTCTTCAATATTTTCAATTCTTGTTTTTGCTTCTGGCGAATTTTCGCTTCTCCACATTTCTAAATATCCAGAATCTCTTAAAATTACTTCAGCAAGTTCGGTTAATTTTAATTGAGGAGATAAATTCTGCCACTTTTCTATATTTTCTACTAATTTTTTTAAAGAATCTTTTGCTTTACCTCTTAGATTGTTAGAGTTTTTAATCGCCTTAAATAATGATATATCTTGATTCTTTGTTTCTTCGTAAAGTGAAGCGATTGTTGATTCTCCAACCCCTCTTTTAGGCACATTAATAATGCGATTGAAAGCTAGATCATCGTTAGTGTTGAATGCTATTCGTAAATATGCGATTGAGTCTTTTATTTCAAGCCTTTCGTAAAATTTTAAGCCACCAACAATTCGATAAGGTAAAGTGCTTTGTATGAAGGCTTCTTCAAATCTTCTGGTTTGATAACCTGCTCTTACTAAAATGGCAATTTGTGAAAAATCGTATTTTTTTTCAATAATAAAATTTCTAATATAATGAGCAATTTTTGATGCTTCAAATCTGTCATCGCTAAAAGAGTGAAGATTTACTTTTTCTCCAACTCCAAGCTCTGTCCACAGTGTTTTTTGATGCCTCTTTTTGTTGTGAGAAATTATAGAATCAGCAACTTTTAAAATTCTCGATGTTGAGCGATAATTTTGTTCTAAAAAAATTATTTTAGCATTTTTAAAATCATCTTCAAATTTTAGTATGTTCTCAATATCTGCGCCTCGCCAACTATAAATTGATTGATCGTCATCGCCAACACAACAAATATTTTTATGAATTTCACTAATTTTCAATAGCCATTTATATTGAACGGCATTGGTATCTTGATATTCGTCAACTAATACATAGCGAAATTTATTTTGATAATAAGTTAAAACTTCTGGTGCCTTGTTGAAAAGTTCTATATTATAGAGTAATAAATCGCCGAAATCTACTGAATTCATTGATTTCAAGCGGGATTGATAATTTTTATAAATAGTTGCAAATTCAGGTAAATTATATTCAGTTTCTGAATCGATAATATTGTCGGCAAAAATCATTTTATCTTTGAGGCGAGAAATTTTATTCAAGTAATTTTTTGCTGGAAACTGCTTACCATCAATATTTAAATCGGATAACATTTGTTTTATTAGGCGATTCTGATCATCATCATCAATAATTGTAAAATCTGCAGTTAATCCTACTACTTCAGGGTGTCTTCTTAGTATTTTTGAGGCGATAGAATGAAATGTGCCAATCCAAATATTGTTGGCAATGTCTCCAATTATTGATTTTACACGATGCTTCATTTCTCCGGCTGCCTTATTGGTAAAGGTAACTGATAAAATTTCTAAAGGAGATGCTTTGCCAGAATTGATAATGTGGGCCATTCTAGTGGTTAGAACCTTTGTTTTTCCAGTTCCTGCTCCTGCTAATATCAATAGAGGGCCTTCAGTTGTTGTTACCGCAACTTCTTGTTGTTGATTTAAGCTAGATAATTTGTCTAATTGATTCTGAAAAGATGTGTTATTTTCCATAGTTGTTATTTTTATATGGCTATACCGATAAAATGGTTTGCAATGTTTTTAGTTTGAATTTTCTATATTTTACAATATTTTGTAAATATTATGTTGAATAATTAAAAAATTTATTAACAATTTTGCTTTAATTTTGACTAAATAATCTTAGAAAAACTCAAAAAATAGATAAAATCTCTAATTTCTAAAAGTCAAGTATTTTCAACTAAAATTACTAGAAATTTTTAAAATGCTAAAAAATAAGCAAATATTCACTAAATTTTTTGTTATTCAAATTTTGCTATTGCTTATAATGTCAACTAATAATGTTGCAATAGCTAAAAACAATATTCCAGTTAGTCAAAAAATTTGGCAAGGTCTTGCATCTAGTGATATCGATTTATTTAAAAAAGTTATAAATTATTTAAATAACAAAAAATATCAAGAAGCCCTAGATGCAATAAAACAAGATGAACAAAATGAAAAGCCTCAACAGGGCTCAGCTATTGTGAATCTTGAAGGTTCTGATTCTTATCCAGTAAAAAATCGCCCAAACCTTAAAGAATCAATGAAGGAAATTATTTTATGGAAAAAATATAGCGATAAATCTCAAATAAATAATATTAACTTTAATGATATCTCAAGGTTCGTTGGTCAGTCAGAATTTTATCCTAATATCGAAGAAATAAAGAGAAATGTTGAAAAAGTTGCTTTGGTTAATGATATTTCTTATAAAAAGTCTGAAAAATATTTCAAGTTAAATCCGGCGGGAACAAAAGAATCAAAAATGTTCATTCTGCAATCGGAAATAAATTTTCTTAAAAAATTTAAAGGTGGCGAAGAAGAAAAAACAAGGCTATATAACGAGGTGAGGGCAATGATAGCAGATATTTGGGTTAAAGATAATTTCAACAAAGAAGAAGAAAAAGAATTTTTAGAAAAATACAAAGAGCATCTAATAAAATCTGATTACATTAATCGTATCGATAGATTAATTTGGTCGGATAAATTTGATGATGCCAGAAGAATAATCAATTTTGTTGATGAAGATTATCAATTATTGTTTTTATCGATCATTAAAATTGCTAATGGTGGAAAATTTATTGATAATATAATTGCATCAGTTCCTAGAAAATTAAGGTCTAATGAAGGTTTATTATATCGTCAGGCTTTGTGGCATAAGGCAAATGATAACCCAGAAAAAGCGATTGAAATTATTATTGATTTAAAAGATAAATTGCAATTTCCTGACAAATGGTGGAGTGTAAGAAAGTTTTATTCTCGCGAGATGTTAAAAAAGAAGAATTACAAACTAGCATATTCATTAATGGCAAGGCACTCACTTGCATATAATTCATCAGATTTTTGGGATGCAGAGTGGTCTGCGGGCTGGATAGCCTTAAGATTTCTTGATAGCCCAAGTAAAGCTTATCAACATTTTGATAATTTATATAAACATGTTAGTCAGCCTGTAACATTGGCGAGGGCTTCATATTGGCTTGGTATGTCGGCACAAGCAAAAGGCGACAACAAAACTGCCATTGAATGGTATAAAGTCGCCGCCAAATATCCTATATTCTTTTACGGTCAATTGGCTATTCACAAACATAGAACTATTGATAAAGAGGGGGCTAAAAATGATATAATTTTACCGGAAGATCCTCAAATTTATCTTAGCGATATGAAGAATATTTCGCAATCTAAGGCTACTCAAGTTGCATATTTACTAGCATTAATGGGAGATAAAGCCAATTCTGCTAAAATTTTTGAGTGGGTGGTTAATAATTTAAAAACAGATGGTCAAGTCGCGGTGATTATTAAAATTATCAATGAACTTGGCGATAGGCCTTTAGATGCTAAAATAGCTAGAGTTGCAGCAAAAAAGAATGTATTTTTTATTAAAGATAAATTTCAAATAGTGCAAGAAGTTTTAAAAGATGATCATGCCCCTTTAATTCATGCTATAATTAAGCAAGAGAGTGCATTCTTGCCTTCTGCAGTTAGTCAGGTCGGAGCAATTGGTTTTATGCAATTAATGCCTGAAACAGCTAAATTAGTTGCCAAAGAAATGAATATTCCTTTTGATAAAAAGAAGCTGGCAACCGATATTTCCTACAATATCAAGCTTGGCTCGTTTTACATAAAAAAATTAATTGATAGATTCGAGGGTTCAGAAATACTGGCTATTGCATCTTATAATGCTGGCCCTAATGCCACCCAGAGATGGATTAACGAATTTTATGATCCTCGTAGTCAAAATGATATTGATAAAGTGGTTGATTGGATAGAATTAATCACCTATTCTGAAACCAGAAACTATGTACAAAGAATTATGGAAAACTTAATTGTCTATAAATATTTAATGGCAAAATCAAATTACGATAAAATTAATTAAAGTTCAAGAATGAAGGGTGAAGATTTAATTATATTTATTAATGAGCTAAGAGCCATTGCAAACAGAGTGTCGTTGGAGTTTTTTCGTGGCAATAATAATGAGCAAATAAAAATAGATCAATCGCCAGTTACAATTGCAGATTGTAGAATAGAAGAGCTATGGCGAGAATCGATAAGAAAAAAATTTCCTGAACACGGAATTATTGGTGAAGAATATGGCAATGAAAAGATAGATGCCGATTTCAAATGGATTATGGATCCAATTGACGGAACATCTTCCTTTATTATTGGCAGACCAATATTTGGAAACTTGCTGGCATTAAGTTATAAAAATGAAGTTATATTAGGCTTTATGAATCAGCCAATTAATCAAGAATATTGGTTTGGTTTGGCTCCTTCGCAATATAATAATGATTGGCAAAGAGCAATAGGAATTGAATCAGAATTTTTAGAATATGGCTCTTGGCTGAATAATAAAAAAATAAGCACTAGAGATTGTGTTAATATTAGCGATGCAGTAATATGTTCATCTTCTCCGCATTATTTCAAAGGTGAAAATAAACTAATCTTAGAAAAAATTAGCAAAGTTGCCAAATATCAAAAAATGGGGGGCATAATCTATGGCGGAGATTGCTATTCCTATGCTTCTCTTGCTTCTGGTTTTGTTGATATTGTAATTGATCCGCAAATGAAAATTTATGATTATGCAAGCTTAATTCCAATTATTAAAATGGCTGGAGGTTCAATTACTAATTGGCAGGGTGAAGAGTTAATATTAAACGAATCTTTAATTAACGGTGCTTCCATCGACATTATCGCTACCTCAAATAATAAATTATTAGAAAATATTATTAAATTTATAAAAAATGCAACTTAGCGAAAAAGAAATATTAAAAATCGTAGAAATAATTGAAGAATCTGGTGAGGTGGCCAAAAAAGCTTTTTTAAATAAAAATTTTATAGTTAATTATAAACAGGATGAATCCCCCGTTTCTAATATTGATATAGAGCTCGGTATCTTTATTACCAATGCACTGAAGCAAAATTTTCCGCAAATAAAAGTTATTTGCGAAGAAGATGACGATTCAAATAATCAAATAAATCAAAGTGATGATCTATTCTGGTTGCTGGATCCAATTGACGGAACCTCCTCTTTTATTGGTAATAGTGATGAATTTGCAATTAATCTTGCTTTAGTTAAAGATGGTAAAGCAATATTTGGCATAATCTATGCTCCTTTATTTATGGGCGGAAAGATGCTTTTTACTAATCATCTAGGTTTGGTTGTCAATAAAGATAAAAACAATATTCATAATCTCTTGCCGAAATTAAGTAGTAACTATAATCGATTAAATGAATTGAGAATATTGGTTAGTACAAAGACTAAAAATCAACAAATAGAAGATTTTATTGCTAAATTTTTCTCTAAATATGTTAACAAAATATCGATTATAAGGCTTTCGTCAGCGGTAAAATTTATTTATTTAGCAGAAAATAATGCCGATATCTATCTTCACTTGAGAAGATCGATGGCATGGGATACCGCTTCTGGTCAGGCGATAATCGAAGCAATGAATGGAAGGTTATTTTCATTAGAATCTAGCCAAGAAAAATTATCTTACAAAATGAATGGATTTTCAATTGAGTATAATGCTAATAATTTGGTAAATCCTTATTTTTTTACTAGCTTTATTAGTGATTTTCCTGTTGCTAATTTTAACGAATCTTAATGCTAATTTTTTCTCTATATTTGTTTGATAAAAATCTTGCATTTATTGTAAATTGCTTTACAAGTTGATTTTTAGCTATTTTATAGCTTTACAAATTAATTAATAATTTTGCCAATGGATAATTATTCAAAATCACTAACCTCGCAATGGTTTAAAAGCCTACAACTAGATATTTGTAAAGAATTTGAAAAAATCGAAGAAGAATATTTATTAAATCATCAAAAATTCTCCAATCCAATTTTTGTCAATAGCGATTCTCCTGTTAAATTCCAATTTAAAAAATGGCAAAGAAGTGAAGAAAAAAAAGAATCTAACTCCCTAGAAATAGAGCAAGATTTTGGCGGTGGCGAGATGTCAATAATGAAAGGCAATGTTTTTGAAAAGGTAGGAGTAAATTTTTCTGAAGTTTATGGTGAATTTTCTCCAGAATTTTGTAAACAAATACCGGGAACCGAAAATAATCCTAAATTTTGGGCAAGTGGCATTTCCCTCGTTGCTCATTTTAGGTCCCCCTTGGTTCCTGCTGTTCATTTTAATACCAGAATGATTAAAACTGAAAAAAGCTGGTTTGGTGGCGGAAGCGATTTAAACCCTATTTTCCCTAATCAACAAGATACTGATAATTTTCATAATGCTTTTAAGAAGGCTTGCGACCTTGCGGATTCTAGCTATTATCCTAAATTTAAAAAACAATGTGACGAATATTTTTTTATTAAGCATCGAAATGTTTCAAGGGGTGTGGGTGGTATATTTTTTGATTATTTGAATACTAATAATTTTGATGCTGATTTTGATTTTGTGAAGAATGTGGGCAACGCTTTCTTGCAAGTGTTTCCAATCATTGCCAGAAAATCTTTTCATGAAAATTGGAACGCAGAACAAAGGGCTGAACAGCTTAGAAAAAGAGCTCTTTATGCTGAATTTAACCTAATTTATGATAGGGGAACAAAATTTGGCTTAATGACTAACGGCAATATTGAGGCGATTTTAATGTCAATGCCTCCAATTGCTTGTTGGGAATAGAGCGCACTTTAAAATTTTTTAAATCTTATAGCAATGTCAAATCAAGAAATAAATCAAAAAAGTGCAAATCAAATGTGGGGAGGTAGGTTTAACAGCAAGCCTTCTAGCTTAATGCAAGAAATTAATCAATCAATTTCTTTTGATTATCTGCTTTATCGTCAAGATATCCAAGGTTCAATAGTTCATTGTAAAATGCTTGCTAAATGCAATATTATCAACCAATCAGAGAGCGATGCAATAATCAATGGCCTGAAGCAAATTGAACAAGAAATATCCGAAAATAAATTTATTTTTAAAATTGAGCTTGAAGATATTCATATGAATATTGAGTACCGCCTTAAAGAAATTATTGGCGATCTTGCTGGCAAACTACATACCGCTAGATCAAGAAATGACCAAGTAGCAACCGATTTTCGTTTATGGGTAAGAGATGAAATTGACAATACTGCAATTTTATTGCATGAATTAATGTCGATTATTGTCAATAAGGCAGATTCTAATTTAGGTGAAGATCCAGTAATAATGCCAGGTTTTACTCATTTGCAAATTGCACAACCAGTTTTATTTTCTCATCATTTAATGGCATATTTTGAAATGATAAGAAGAGATTTCCGCAGATTAACAGAATCTAGAGTGAGAATGAATCAATCCCCTCTAGGCTCTTTGGCAATGGCTGGAACCTCATTCCCGATTGACAGACATTTTAGTGCTTCGCAATTATCCTTTACTGAACCCTGCAGAAATTCAATGGATGGAGTTTCTGACCGCGATTTTGCATTAGAATTTTTATTTAACATCTCAATGATGTCGCTTCATTTATCAAGATTTTCGGAAGAGTTAATTTTGTGGAGTAGTAAAGGCTTTGATTTTATAACTCTTTCTGACTCCTTTACTTCTGGTAGTTCAATTATGCCTCAAAAAAAGAATCCTGATGCTGCAGAATTAATTAAGGGTAAAACGGGCAGGGTTTTTGGTGCTTTGTTTTCATTATTTACAACTCTTAAGGGACTTAGCTTAACTTATTCAAAAGATATGCAGGAAGATAAAGAGCCAGTATTCGATGCTGTAAAAAATATTAAAATTTGTTTGCAAGCAATGTCTGGTATGATAAAAGATATGCAAATTAATCGCGAAAAAATGTTGAAGATGTCAAAATTGGGCTTTTCTACTGCAACTGATTTAGCTGATTGGTTGGTAAAGAATCTAAAAATTCCTTTTCGTGAGGCTCATCATATTACGGGTAGAATAGTTAAGATTGCTGAAAATAAAGGGTGCGAGCTTAATGAATTATCTTTAATGCAAATGCAAGAAGTTTGTCCGCAAATAAATAATCAAATTTTCGAAATATTAGAAGTTGAAAAATCGATTAATAGTCGCGATTCATTTGGCGGTACTTCTAAAATTAGAGTGTCGGAAGCTATTAACGAAGCAAAGGATTTTTTAAAGGGATTTTTTAAAAATAATTAAATTGCAATAATTGTAAATTAAATCACAAAACATTAAAAATGATATTGACTATCATTTTTTTAGTTGTTAAAATTTTCTTAATTGATATTAATTATCATTATCAAAAATAATTTTCTAAACAATGTTTTGTAGCTCTTTAAATATAAACCACTCTAAATTCAATTATAATAATATTATTATAATCAAAAAAAATCTTCTGCCATTATTTTTTGCGATTATAGTGCATGCTTTAATTTTTGCTACTTTAATTGATAATTATCAACAGCCATTAATTGTAAATTTACAAAAAATCCAAGTAAATTTTGCTCAAAATACTCAAATTAATAATCGTAAGCTTGATACCAATAATGCAATTAAGCAGAAGGAAGCCAATAATTTTGTTAATAAAAAAAATATTCAACAAAATGCAAGTGAGCTGACGAAAGAATCAAGCAATAAAACTAATCAAGACAACCAAAATTTAGTCCAAAATTCAATATCTAGCTCTAGTTCAAAGAATCAAGTTCCAGATTCCAACATAACAACTAGCCCGGTTTTTGATGCTCAATATCTAAATAATCCTTCGCCAATATATCCTTCTAATGCTAAAAATAATAATATTCAAGGCAAGGTTTTCTTGTCTGTATTAGTTGGAATTGAGGGTAGAGCGATAGAAGTAAAAATTGCCAATTCTAGTGGTTATTCCATTCTCGATAATTCTGCTTTATCCGCAGTTCGTAAATGGCAATTTGTTCCCGCTAAAAAGAATGGGGAGGCAGTTTCTGCAACTGTTATTGTTCCTGTTGAATTTAAAATTGTCTAAATATGAATATTATAAAAATTTTTCACAATAGCGATTCTTTGTCAGTAGTTATTTTGTTTATACTGATTGCAATGTCTTTTGCTAGTTGGTATATCATTTTTTGGAAATCAATGAAATTAAAAGCGGAATATCAATCTTATCAAAATTTTTTTAAAAACTACCTTAGTCAAAAAAATTGGTCGTTGAAAATACTGGATAGCTACAATTCTAACAACATAAACGATTCTATCACAATTTTGATTGATGAATTTAGAAAATTACAACCAATATTAACTGAATTTGATTATCATACTAAAAAAGAGATTTTGCAAATGCATTTAATTCAAAAGCTTGATGAAATCCGTTTTAATTTTGAAAAAGGTTTATCAATGCTTGCTTCAATCGGTAGTTCTGCACCTTTTATTGGTCTATTTGGCACGGTATGGGGAATTCACAATGCACTACAAAATATTGCTCTTTCAGGAAATGCTGGCATCAATATTGTTTCCGCCCCAATTGCTGAAGCTCTAATCGCAACTGCAATAGGCCTATTTTCTGCAATTCCTGCAGTTCTAGCTTATAATAGCTTTGTCCGTTTTAATCGTTTATTGATTCAAAATCTACGACATATTGCTGAACAACTTACTATCTATAATCGCCCACAAATATAATATTTAATCATGCATAATAATTTTGAACGAGAAGATTTTCAAGCTCCGCTTGCAGAAATTAATATGACTCCTTTAGTTGATGTAATGTTGGTTT
This sequence comes from Rickettsiales bacterium UBA1997, assembly GCA_964202895.1. Classification (GTDB taxonomy): domain Bacteria; phylum Pseudomonadota; class Alphaproteobacteria; order Rickettsiales; family UBA1997; genus JAJTDS01. The sequence goes on from CAXNJM010000001.1 coordinate 176,970, forward strand.
TGTTGGTTATATTATTAATTACCGCTCCCATTCTCAATAATTCATTAAACATTAATTTGCCCAATGAAAAGGGTTTTGCAGAAGATAATAAAAATCATTTATCTCTAGCAATTGACAAAGCTGGTGTTTATTATTTTAATGATAAGCCTGCGACAATTGATATTATAAAATCGCAATTACAAGCAAATGCCGTTAATAATAAAGATAGCTCTATTGATTTACAAATCGATAAAGAAGCTGAGTTCTCTAAGGTTGCCTCGGTCTTATCATTGTTGCAAGAATTGCAAATGAACAATGTTTCTTTTATTACTAATCGCTAAATTCACCTTAATTTTATGTCTGAAAACTTTAAATTATCGCCAATATCTGAAATTATTGAAGATGCAAAAAATGGCAAAATGTTTATTTTGGTTGATGATGAAAATCGTGAAAATGAAGGAGATCTAATAATTCCTGCTTCTGCTTGCAGTCATCAAGAAGTTAATTTTATGGCAATAAATGGTAGAGGGCTTATTTGTCTTGCTCTAACTCAAGAAAGAGTAAAAAAGCTTGGTTTAAGCTTAATGTCCGCTAATAATCAATCAAAAAATAAAACAGCTTTTACTTTATCGATTGAAGCAAAAAATGGCATTACAACAGGAATATCGGCTTTTGATAGAGCAAAAACTATTGCTGATGCGATAGATGAAAATAAAAGTAGTTTTGATATAGTTTCTCCGGGGCATATTTTCCCACTACAGGCTGAGGATGGTGGAGTTTTAGTCAGGGCTGGTCATACAGAGGCGGCAGTTGATATTGCTAAGCTTGCTGGTCTTAACCCTTCAGGGGTTATTTGTGAAATCATGAATGACGATGGCACAATGGCAAGAATGCCTAATTTAATTAAATTTGCAAAATTACATAATCTTAAAATTGCTACCATTGCAGATTTAATCGAATATAGACGAAGAAATGAAAAATTAATAAATTTGATTAGTGAAAGAAATCTAGTAACCAAGGAATATGGTGAATTCAATATGCGAATTTACCGAAGCCTAATTGACAATATTGAACATATAGCCTTAGTTAAAGGTAATTTAAGAGACCTAAACAACAGTGAAGAATCAATATTTGTAAGAATGCATCACCTTAATATTATCAATGATTGCCTTACTAATTTAAACAATCCTAAAAGCGGATTGTTGAATCTCGCTTTACAAAAAATTCACAAAAATAATAGTGGAGTTATTGTTATTATTAGACAGCCAAGCGAATCAATAGTCAACCTACTTGATAATAATGATAACTTGCAACAACTTAGAAATTATGGAATTGGTGCGCAGATATTAAATGATCTAAATATTACAAAAATGACCTTACTAACCAATTCTCCAAAATCAGTAATCGGCTTCGATGGCTATAAAATCAAGATATCTGGATATCAAAAATTAAAATAAATTCACTAATTAAAAATAGTAATCTTAATTAAAGACGGCAATGAATCGTAAGAAAAATAACAAAAAATCTTTTAGCAATATTGCTTTAATGGCAGAAATATGCTTTGCTTCTTCGCTCTTATCGGGAGAATTAATCGCCTCAAACGATAAAAGTAACAACTCTAAGGAGTTATCAACCGTTACTGTAACTGCATCGCAGAAAAATAATTCTTTTATTGTCAATGATTCTAAATTATTTCAATTTCGTAAACCTCTACTTGAAACTCCGCAATCTATCAATGTAATTTCAAGGCAATTATTAGATGATCAAAATGCAACCAACATGAAAGATAGTCTTAAAAATGTTGCAGGCATTAGTGCTACAGCAGGAGAGGGCAGTTCACAAGGTGATAATTTGACGATTAGAGGCTTTTCCGCTAGAAATGATTTCTTTATTGATGGCATTAGAGATTTTGGTAGCTATTATCGAGATCCTTTCAATCTTGAAAATATTGAAGTTATTCAAGGTCCTTCTTCGATTGCCTTTGGCAGAGGTTCCGCTGGTGGAGTTATAGAGCAAAATAGCAAAGAAGCGGTTCTTGACGATAAAAACAAAGTTAGTTTTGTTGGTGCGACTAATCAAACTTATCGCTCTACACTTGATATAAATAAAAAAATAACATCAATAAGTGGCTCTGCATTCCGTCTTAATATGATGGCACATCAAAATTCATTTACGAGAAGAAATGAAGTTAAGAATCAAAGATATGGCATCGCACCTACTATTGGCTTTGGTCTTGATTCGGATTTTCGTTTAACGGTTAGTCATTTATTTCAAAAAGAGAATGATGTCCCTGACTATGGAATTCCTTGGTTTGGTGCTAGGCCATCAAATATCAGTCAAAGTAATTATTACGGCTTTAAAGATGATTATCTAAAAACCAGTGTTAACATTACTACTGCTAAAATCGAATATGATATTAGCGACATTGTTAATATCAAAAATCAAACTCGTTATGGCCGTTATATCCGAGATACTAGAGCTACTTACCCTTCTATATCAAGCTCTGTAGGCTTAACAACCCCTCTTAACAATATAAATGTAAGTCGCAACATAATTGCAGTAAATAGCATTGAAACAATCGCCGCCAATCAATTAGATATTGCTTCAAAATTTAAAATTAAAGGCATAGATAATCAGCTAATTTCTGGAATCTTGATTTCAAGAGAATCTTCTACCCCTACTCGTTACGACTACAGCAATGTTGCTACGACGAGCTTGACTAACCCCAATAATAATGATATTTTTTCAGGAAATCGTTCAACTCGCTTCTCGCTCAAAGCAAATATTGATACTGTTTCGTTATATGCTATTGATGTTATGGAGTTAAGTAAAAAGCTTAATTTTACAACCGCTATTCGCTTTGATAATTTAAAATCAACTCAAAATCAGTCAATTCCAACCTCACAAAAACTTTCTAGAACCGATAATGCAATTAATTATAACTTTGCATTGCTTTATAAATTAAACGAAAATTCTAGTTATTATTTTAATTACGGAACTTCTTTTAATCCCGCTTCAGATCAAATAGCTTTAACAGATAGTAGTTCAGTTAGCTTAGTCAATAGTGCGGTGGAAAAAAATAAGATTTATGAAATTGGCGGTAAATGGTCTTGGTTAAAGAAAAGTCTAAATAGTGCGGTTTCAATGTTTCGTATCGAAAAATATAATGCAAGAGAGAAAAATAGTAGCAATCTGTATGTAGTGGTTGGAGAGCAAAGAGTTGATGGAATTCAAGCTCAAATTACCGGCAATATTACCAATAAATTAAAAATTAACACTAGTTATAGTTTGTTAAACAGTAAGGTCGTTAAGTCTTTTGATAGCACAAGGTTAGGGCATCAATTAGTTAATGTGCCGTTACATAGTTTTAATGTTTTTAGCAACTATCAAGTGAGCAAAACTATTGAAATTGGGGGCGGTTTTAATGCCTTAGCAAAAAGATATGCAAGCACTTCAAATGATACGAATGCTGGTGTTCCAAGAAGTGCATCTGGTTATTTAGTGGCTAATTTTATGGCTAAATATACCCCTCCTGCTAAATTAATCGAAGGACTAGAAGTGCAGTTTAATATCGATAACTTATTCAACAAAAAATTTAGTGATCAAATTTATTCTTCTTATGTTGTTCCTGCGCAGGGTAGAGTAGCGACAATAACTATTAACACTAAATTTTAGCATGATTATTACCATCAAGCAATTATTAAGTCAGCAACAATTAACAAAATTTAATCAAATTCTTGAGGGTTCTAATTGGTTAAATGGAAAAGCGACAGCTGGTCATCAGGCATTAAAAGTTAAAAATAATCAACAATTATTACCAGACAACCCTGTTATTAAATCTTTAAGCGATGAAATAATATCATCTCTTGAAGCTAATGATATTTTTATTTCCGCAACATTGCCAGCTAGAATTTTCCCTCCTGCTTTTAATCGTTACAATCAAGGAAACTCTTACGGAGCCCATATTGACAATGCTCTTCGCAGTTTTAATAATGCCAACAACTCTTCTAAAAATTGGTTTCGTAGCGACATTTCGGCAACATTATTTTTAAGCGATCCGGCTAGCTATGAAGGGGGTGAGTTAGTTATTAAGCACGATTTAGGGGTTCAGCAAATTAAACTCAATGCGGGCGATATAATTATTTATCCAGCCAATACTATTCATCAGGTAAATGAAGTTAAATCTGGCACGAGGCTAGCCTCTTTTTTTTGGATAGAGTCAATGATTAAAAGCACTGAGGAGAGATCTATTTTATTCAATATAGACAATAATATCAGAAATATTTCGCAAAAATTTAGAGAAAAAAATATTTCCGATAATCAAAATATTGTTGAATTAACTGGTATTTATCATAATTTATTAAGAAAATGGGCAGAAATGTAGCCTATTTTTTATTTAATGATTGCCAAATAAACTCAGAAGTGAAAGGTAGCATTGGTGCTACTGCTTCACAAATATTAATTAATACTGTATAAAGAACATTATAAGCATTTTGTTTGTCATTATCTATATTTCCTTCTTTTATCGACCTCCAAAAGCGATGACGATTTCTTCTTATGTACCAATTATTTAATATTTCAAAAAATCCAATAAATTGATGAGATGCCTCGATTGTATTATATTTAGCAAGATTTTCATCGATTGTTTTTATCGCAACTTTCATTTTTGCTAAAATATATTTATCAAGAGGGTTTTCAAGATTGAGGCTGTTATATAAGCGATTTGCTTTTATTTTGTCTGCATTGGCATAAAGACAAAAGAAATTAAAGCTATTGATAAGTGGTTTTATTGCTAAGCGAAACATTTCTTTGACTACTTTGCCATCTTTATCAATTCTTAATTCTTGACCCTGCATCACTGGTTGAGATATCAAATAAAATCTCATAGCATCGCTACCAATAGTTGAAAAAATTTCAAGAGGATCTGTATAATTTCTTAATCTTTTTGATAATTTTTGCGATTTTTCATCAAGAATTGTTCCGTGACAAATTACATTTTTGAAAGGTGCTTTATCAAATAGAGCTGTAGACAAAACCATTAAGGTGTAGAACCAACCGCGGGTTTGAGCTAAATATTCAGTGATAAAATCTGCTGGAAAGTTTTTTTCAAATTTTTCTTTATTTTCAAATGGGTAATGCATTTGTGCAAAAGGCATAGAGCCACTTTCAAACCAGCAATCAAGGACATCGGTAACTCTTATCATTTTTGAACAATCTTGATGTTCAGGGTGATTAATGTCAGAACGAGGATCGCTTGGATTCAAACGGGAAAGATTGTCGATATAAGGGCGATGAAGATTGTCAATTTTTATACCAAAATCATTCTCTATTTCTGTGAGACTTCCGTAGACATCGAGTCTTGGATATTTTTTATCAGTGCTTTTCCATACTGGAACTGGACAACCCCAGAAGCGATTTCTAGTAATAGACCAATCTCTTGCATTTTCAAGCCATTTACCAAATTGACCTTCTTGCAAATGATTGGGAATCCAGTTTATTCCAGATTCTAATTGAGATAACCAATCGGTTTTACTTAGTTCGTAATAACAAGAAGTATATTTTTTATTTAAACTTGCTTTTGGGTAGCCGTTATCTTCTGTTTTGATTAATTTAAAACCGCATTTATCAAGCACTTTTTGTGAAGCGATGTTATCAATTACGGTGCAGGCACATATTTCAGTTATTGGCAAATGTTCAAAACAATATCTTGTAAGACTTTTAGTGATTTCAGTGGCATAGCCTTTATTCCATGCTGATTTTACAAGTTGATAAGATATCTCTACCTTTCCTTCTTGAAAATTTTCATAACGAGGATGATAAAAACAAATTCCTGCTGTGCCAATAAATTCTAGGGTTTTTTTATCTAAAAGAATAAATCTTGGTAAGTTATGTTGTTTAAAATATTCTTGCCAATAAAGTATGTTTGCAATAGAAGATTCTCTGCTCATGATTGGCTCATCGGAGAAATAGTAGTATTTTCTAACTTCTGGATCGCTATACATTGATGCCAATTCTTCTAAATATTCAATTGACATTGGCTTTGCAATTAATCTTTTTGTTTCAAGAGAAACTATCTTTTTTATTGATGTATTATTTTTGTTTGAATCTTCAAAATCAGTCTTAAGAAAGGTTTTTCCATTATTTAGTTCGACCATTCTTTCTTTGATATTGCTAACTTTAACATACCAAGAGCTAACCGCTTTATAAATTAATGGTGTATCCGTTCTCCAACAATGAGGATAATTATGAAGATATTGTTCGGTTTTTAGCCAAGAGCCATTAGATTTAAGATACTTTATGATGTCGTCATTTGTTTCAAAAACTTGACGATTATTCAATGAAATTATTGCCATTATTAATTAAGGTTATTTTATCTTTAAAATTATGATTTTATATAGATATCTTTGCTTATAAAATTTTTTAATATTTTTTTGAAAGATAATAAAATATCAGAAGCTGCTTCGCATATTCTTGCATCAAAACTCAAATGTTTAACTGCCCAATCCTTAACCCAAGGCCTAGCTATGTTCCACATATTAAGTTTTGGATCAAGCATTACTCCAACGCCTTCGACCAGCATTAAAGTTTTTTGTAATAATAATAGGTTTGGCTTGGTGTCCATTTGATATTCTCGAGTTAAATCTATTAAAGCAGAAATTAACTTAGAAAGAGATAGTTCTTCAACTGATACATCAACAATAGTTTCGCCAATTTTACGACATGATATTGCGAGGCTATCAAGATTTACATTTTCTTTTACTAGACCAGCTTCAATGTGTAGTTTGGCAACATTTTCATAATCGCGATTAACGAAACCAAGTAATATTTGAGCGATTGCAAGGCGAGTTTTTTTATCTATAATACCCATAATTCCAAAATCAACTACTGCGATATCGCTATTTTTCATGAGGAACAAATTACCAGGATGCATATCTCCATGAAAAAAACCATTAATATAAACTTGATTAAAATAGCTAATCACTAAATTCTTGGCAACTTGTGGGCGATCGAAAGCGATTGTGTTTAGTTTTTCTTGGTCTGACAAAGCTATTCCGTCTATCCATTCAATAACTAGAATATTTTTACTAGAGAATTTCCAAAAAATCTTTGGGACATAAAACCCTGAGATATTTTTTAAATCTTCCTTTAATTTAGAGCCATTGGCAGCTTCTTTTAATAGGTCTAATTCTGAGATGCTTGTTTCGACCAACAAATTAGATATTTCTAGTAAAAATTTAGCAAGAAATTTATCAAAGATTTTTATAATTTTTGCTAAAATTTTTATAGTTTCTATGTCTCTATTGATTACCTTAGATATATTTGGTCGTAATATTTTTACCGCTACTAATTCTTTGTTGTGAAGCATTGCACGATGAACTTGAGCTATAGAAGCTGATGCAATTGGATTAAATTCAAAATCAAGAAAGATTTGATGAAATGTTTGTGAAAATTCTTTTTCTAATGCTTTTTTTACTTTATTTTTTGAGAAAGGAGGCAGTTTGTCTTGAAATTTAGCAAGTGTTTTAGATAAATTATTTCCAATTAAATCTGGTCTTGTGGCAAGGGTTTGTCCTAATTTTATAAATGAAGGACCGGCCGAGTATAAGAAGAAGAAAATGGATTTATTTCTTAGGAACGGATAAAGAAAGATTGCGATAATGGCAAGCACCATCAATCTAATAATATTGAAAATACTTGAAATTGGTGTTGCCATTATTTTATTAATATTTTTGGGCTTCTGTTGCTGGATTTTGTTGAGAAACTCCTGTTGCTCCAGTATTTGGAATTTGATTACCGTCTACAACTGGTTCAGCTGTAAATGCAGGCTGGGTATTGTGATTCATATCAACCAACTTAGAGGTGTCTATTTCAGTGCCAGTCCAGCTAACTAAATTATTGAGTAATTGGCCTATAATATGAATTAAGTTATTTGTTACTTCTTGGAATCTTGAAAAGATAACTCTCAATGCATTGGCAGCATCAGGTGAAAGGTTTAGTATTTTTACTATATCGTCAATGGTTATAATGCCAACCATTAGCATGACAAAAGCAACTGAAAAAACACCGGAAGCCATTAATATTACTGTTCTTAGTGCTAAAATATGGAGAATTGATATCATAAGAATTTGTGTGAATTATAAATTTATATTAGTATGAATCAAGATATATCTAGATTAAGAAATCAAGAAATCGAGAATTCGAGCAATTATTTTGTAAATAAGAAAATAAAAAGCAATATTTTTTTAAATAATTATTTCATTTTAAAAAAAATAACTATTATTTAGTTCGAAATAAATTTAATAACTACAATTAAAATAAAATGTCAAATATTTATAACACTGATATGGTGATAATAGGCTCTGGACCAGTTGGTTTATTTACAATTTTTGAAGCTGGTATGTTAAAAATTAAGTGCCATATTGTAGATACTCTAGAGGTGATAGGTGGACAATGCTCGGCTCTATATCCAGAAAAACCAATTTACGACATACCTGCTTGCCCTAAAATTTTGGCGAGTGAATTGATAGAAAGGCTTGAAGCTCAAGCAGAGCCATTCGACCCAGTTTATCACTTGAATCAAAGAGTGGAAAAACTAATACAAAATTCCGATAAAACATTTACTGTTGTAACTTCAAAAAATAATGAAATTAATTGCAAGGCTGTTGTTATTGCTGCTGGTTGTGGTGCCTTTGGTCCTCATCGTCCACCGCTTGAAAATATTAGCGATTTTGAAGGAAAAAGTCTATTTTATTCTGTTCGCTCAAAAGCAGAATTTAAAAATAAAAGAGTTGTAATTGCTGGAGGTGGGGATTCCGCAGTAGATTGGGCTTTAAATTTATCAGAAATTGCTGAAAAAATTTTTGTAGTTCATCGTAGAGATAAATTTAGATCTTCGCCAGAAAGCTCTTATCGTTTAAAGAGCCTTGCTAGTCAAGGTAAAATCGAATTAGTCACTCCTTTTCAGCTTGATGGAATAAATGGAACAGGTGGCATGATAAAAGAAGTTCTTGTAAAAGATTTTGATGGTAATATTAAAAAAATAGAAGCAGATTATTTATTGGCATTCTTTGGTTTATCAATGGAGCTTGGTCCAATTGTTGATTGGGGCTTAAATCTTCATAAAAACTTTATTGAGGTTGAACAATCGACAATGAAAACTTCAATAGAAGGAATTTATGCAGTTGGTGATATAGCTCACTATAAAAATAAATTAAAATTAATTTTAACTGGCTTCGCTGAATCTGCAAGTGCTTGTCATGATGCTTACAAAGCGGTTTACCCAGATCAAATACTTCATTTTGAATATTCAACTAGTAAAGGAATTTAAATTAATCAAGCAATAAATAAAAATATGAAAATCCTTTTTTGTGGAGATGTAGTTGGTAGGTCTGGAAGAAATGCGATTGCAGAAAATATAGAAAAAATAAAACAACAACATAAAATTGACTTCACAATTATCAATTGCGACAATGCTTCTGGTGGCTTTGGAATCAATAAAAATACTTACGAAGAATTCATTAAACTTGGTGCGGATGTTTTAACGGGAGGAGACCATATTTGGGATCAAAGCGAAATAACTAATTTCATTAATGAGAGTCAATATTTACTAAGACCTCTTAATTTTCCAAAAAGCACTCCGGGTAATGGAGTGAAAATATTTACCACCAGAGGTCAAAAAAAAATTATGGTAATACATTTGCTTGGACAAGTTTTTATAAAATATCAAGTTAACTGTCCGTTTGATGCAGTAAAATCAATAATTGAAAATAATGTTCTAGGAAGAGATGTTGATGCAATTTTCGTTGATTTTCATGCTGAAGCAACATCAGAAAAAATGGCACTTGCTAAGTTTTTAGATGGAAAAGTTAGTGCGGTAATTGGTACTCATACCCACATTCCAACTAATGATTGTCATGTTATGAAATTTGGAACGGCCTATCAAACTGATGCAGGAATGTGCGGAGATTATGATTCTGTTATCGGAATGGATCAAGATATTCCAATAAAATCTTTTGTTTATAAAAGAAAATTTGGAAAAATGAAGCCCGCTCAAGGCTCGGGAACATTATGTGGCACTATAGTTGAAATCAATAATGACGGTTTGGCAAAAAGCATATTTCCTATAAAAATTGGCGGAATAATAGGGGATTAATTTTTTGTCTCTTGTTATTTGAATGGTGTTGTAAATTTATTTTATTTAAAATTTAAAAAACTTATTGACTAATAAGAAAATAATAATTAAATTTCTGGGAGATTTAATTGCAGAGCTTTTTAGTAGTGTTTTGCTTAGTTTTCTACTTAAAAATAAGAGGTATAAACCCACTTTTATACCAAACTTAATGTTTCTGTATTATAAAAATCATTTTATTTTTGTTGTTATTTTTAACAAATTCCTAATTTACTTATATATTTATAAAAAATGTTTAAAACATATGTAGCAAAGCCTAGTGAAATAACTAGAAAATGGTGGCTTATCGATGCCGAAAATCTCGTGGTGGGCAGATTATCAGCGATAGTAGCAAATATAATTCGCGGTAAACATAAAGCGACTTTCACTCCAAACATAGATTGCGGAGATTGTGTAATAATTATAAACGCTGAAAAGGTCAAATTCACAGGGAAGAAATATGCGAATAAAAAATATTACTGGCATACTGGTCATCCCGGTGGAATCAAAGAAAGAACTGCTAGAGAAATAATCGAAGGAAAATTTCCAGAAAGAATAATTGAAAACTCTGTATCGAGAATGATATCTCGTGGTCCACTGCAAAGAGACATAATGACCAAGCTTTATATATACAAAGGCTCAGAGCATAAACATCAGGCTCAAACTCCACAAAAGCTTGACATAGCTAGTTTAAATCGTAAAAATTCAAATGCTTAAAGTTTTATAAATATGACAATAATAAAAGAAAAAATACTAGAAATACAATCTAAAAATTCTCCCGAACAAGACAAATATAAACAAAAAATCGATTCTCTTGGCAGGTCTTATGCTACAGGGAAAAGAAAAAATGCGGTTGCTAAAGTCTGGATAAAAAAAGGCTCTGGTAAAATAACAATAAATAATATGGATGCCAAGCTTTATCTTGGGAGAGAAATATTATTCAACATATCTTGTTATCCTTTTGATGCAACTAAAAATACCAACAAATTTGATGTTATAGCTCAAGTTAATGGTGGCGGTAAAAGCGGTCAAGCTGGTGCAGTTGCTCATGGAATCAGTAAAGCATTGGTTTTATTTGATCCTTCTAATCACCAATTATTAAGAACTGGCGGGTTTTTAACTCGTGATTCTAGGGTTGTTGAAAGGAAAAAATATGGCCTTAAAAAAGCTCGTAAAGCTCAAACCTACCGTAAACGTTAGTTTTATTATTAAGATTGAGGCTTTACTTGCCTCAATCTTTTGCAAACCACGAACAACTCCACTAATCTTCACCTCACCTAGAGAATTAATTACTCTTTAACCCACACAACATTTTAATTGTTCTAAACTTATATCAAGGTTTGACAATTAAAAAATTAAGTGAAATAATAACTCTCTTTTTTATTATTTAATTTATCAAGAAACTAAAAGGATATGGATATAAAATCTTTAATGCGTCAAGCACAAGAAATGCAAAAAAAAATGCAACAAGCTCAAGAAGATCTTGCAAAAACTGAATTTGAGGGTAGCTCTGGTGGCGGAATGATAAAAATTACTATTAGTGGAGATATGAATGCAAAAAGAATAGAGATAGACGAATCTTTGTTAAATAAAGCAGAAAAAGACATTCTTGAAGACTTAATAATTGTTGCCTTTAATGAGGCAAAGAAAAAAGCTGAAGAAGATTCAGCAAATTCAATGAAATCTATCACCAACGGAGTTTCTCTTCCCTCTGGTTTTAAATTATAGGAAATTTAAAAATGAAAGTAAAATTATGTGGCTTTAAAACTCAGGAATCAATTGCTTCTGCTGTAAAAAAGCATGCAAATTACATAGGATTTGTCTTTTGTCCTGAATCGCCTAGATATATTGAGCCAGATTTGGCTTTCAAATTATCTAAAGCTATACCTGCAACAATTGATAAGGTTGCAGTTTTTGCAGATATTGATTTAACGATTATAAAAAAAGTTTATAAAACTCTAAAGCCTCAATACTTTCAATTTCACGGTAAAGAAACAGTTGGTTTTTTGGAAAAAATTCAAGAAATTTTTCCAAATGTAAAAATTATTAAAGCATTTCAAATATCTTCTTTTTCAGATTTAAGAAATGTTCATAAATTTCAAAAATGTTGTGATGCCTATCTTTTTGATAGTAAGCCTTTAAAGGGTTCTCCTAGAACTATATCAGGAGGTTCTGGTAGAAGTTTTGATTGGAGAATACTTTCAAGTCTTCGTTCAAGAAAGCCTTGGTTTTTAGCTGGTGGAATTAATATAAAAAATATTGATGATGCTTTAAAAATAACTGGAGCAACAATGGTCGACATCTCCTCTGGTGTCGAAGTAGAAAAGGGAGTTAAGTCATTAGAAATGATAGAAAGTTTGATGGATAAAATTCACAATGCTAACCAAAATTAGAAACATCCTACTTGGAAAACCTCGCGATCCCTTTGATCGTCAAACTCGACACAGCATTTCTTTAATAGCATTTCTGGCTTGGATAGGTCTTGGTGCTGATGGCATTTCTTCTTCTTGTTATGGTCCTGAAGAAGCATTTTTAGCACTCGGAAAATATAATTCTCTTGCTATTTATCTTGCGATTGCAACCGCTATAACTGTTTTTATAATCTCTTATGCCTACACTCAAGTAATTGAAATATTTCCAAATGGTGGTGGAGGTTATAGGGTTGCGAGCCGTTTACTCGGTAAATATTCAGGATTAGTTTCTGGATCTGCATTAATAGTCGATTATGTCTTAACTATCGCAATTTCTGTTGCAAGTGGAATAGATGCTATTTTTAGCTTTCTACCAAGTCAAATTCATCAATTTAAACTAATAATTGAAATATTTTTAATATTAATGCTTGCATTTCTTAATTTAAGAGGAATGAAAGAGTCGATAAAGTTTTTGATGCCTATTTTTATAGGATTTATAATTACTCATATTTTAATCATTATCTACGGAATATTGAGTCATCGCACAGGAATAAACGAACTTATTCCTACTGCAAATAAAGCATCTTCTGAAATAACTAATTCTGCTGGAGTGATTTTTTTAATATCACTATTCCTCAAAGCTTTTTCAATGGGTGGGGGAACTTATACCGGATTGGAAGCGGTTTCAAATAATGTTCACACTCTTGCTGAGCCAAGAATTAAAACTGCCAAAATAACAATGTTTATGGTTGCTATCTCTCTAGCATTTATGGCAGCGGGAATAATAATTATTTATTTATTGTGGGGAGTGCAAAAAATTGATGGTCAAACTTTAAATGCCACAGTTTTCTATAATATAACAAAAGATTGGCAAATTGCAGGCTTTAACATTAGTGGTTTTTTTGTTCCAATAGTATTGATATTTGAAGCTGGCTTGCTAGTCGTTGCTGCTAATTCAGGTTTTTTAGCTGGTCCAAATGTTGTTGCTAATATGGCTCATGATGAATGGATGCCTAAGTTTCTTAGTTCTTTATCTAGTCGTCTAGTTGTCAAAAATGGTATATTATTTATGGCGATTTCATCAATTATAACATTGTTAATTACTAACGGTACCGTGCATTTGCTTGTTGTGCTTTATTCTATTAATGTTTTTATAACTTTCTCAATGTCTTTATTGGGGTTAACAATATATTGGTTTCGTCACAAGAAAAAAGATGGCTGGATGAGTAAAATGATGGTTGCTATACTTGGTTTTATCGTTTGTTTTGGAATCTTAATAATTACTATTTTTGAAAAATTCTTTCAAGGAGGGTGGATAACTCTTCTAATTACTTCGTTATTCATATTTATTGGACTTATGATTAAAAAGTCATATGCAAAACTAAAAATTGCACTTCAAAATAACGAAATGAAATTCGCTTGTTATGAATCTATTTGCGATAGTTCGGAAATTAATAATTATGGAAATCGAAATGCTCTTACGGCCGCAATAATACTAGAGCAAAATTTTAGTAGTGGTATGAACTCGATATTGCAAATCAACAAGTTATTTCCTAATATTTTTAATAATTTTGTTTTTGTAACCGTTGGGGAATTAGATGCTAATACTTTTAGAGAAGAGCATAGATGGCAAGATATGAAGCTTAAAACTAAAAATATATTAAGAAAATATCGAAATTATTGCCATGCAAATTATCATTTTGCTAGATCTTATGTTGGTTATAGCACCGACCCTATTGAAAAGCTAACTCAACTTGCTGATAGAGTAAAAAAGGATTACCCTAATACTGTGTTTTTTGGAACAAAATTTATTTTTGAGAATGAAAATATTTTTACTCAGATACTTTATAATCACATTCCAGACATAATTCAAAGAAAGCTTCATAATAAAGGAATGCAAATGGTTGTTTTGCCGATGCAAATTAATCATAAAAACTTACTAGCAAAACCAAGATTAAGCAATGTCTCAAAATATAATTGATCATTTAACTCAAATGCTTGCTAAAATGCCTAATATGGGTCCAAAAATGGCAAGAAGGTTAGTTTTGCACCTTGCCCAAAACAAGGAGTCAAAATTAGAGCCTTTGATTGCATGTCTTAACACTATAAAAGAAGATATCCATCAATGTAATTTATGTGGAAATATTGATGAGGGGCATATTTGCAAAATATGCAATAATCAAGATCGTGATAATTCAGTTATTTGTATCGTTGAACAGGTTGCTGATTTATGGGCAATTGAAAGATCAAAGAATTATCAAGGTCTTTACCATATATTGGGCGGTAATTTATCTGCTGTTTCTGGCAAAACTTTTGAAGATCTTAATCTTATAAAATTATATCATCGAATTGAGCATAATAAAAACCTTAAAGAAGTTATAATCGCAACTAGTGCCACGATTGATGGGCAAACCACCGCTTATTTTATTGCTGAGAATTTAAAGCAATTCTCTATATCTGTAACTCGCTTAACACACGGAATACCGATTGGTAGTGAGTTAGATTATCTAGATGATGGAACCATATCAATCGCCCTAAAAACTCGCAGTAACTTTAAATAGGCTTAACTATAATCTATTTAGATCCATAATCTCTTCATCCTATAATCGATAGTGCAAAAATGAAAACAAAAATTGTTGGTATTTTAAATATTACTCCCGATTCATTTTCTGATGGCGGTCGTTTTAATAGCCTAGAATCCGCCTCAAATCAATTGATTAAAGTTTTAAATGAAGGGGCTAAAATGATTGATATTGGTGCCGAATCCACAAGACCAAATGCAATAAAAATAAATTCTCAAGAAGAGTGGAGTAGGTTGGAGTTAATTTTGCCTCATTTGATTAAAATTGTTCGTAATTTTAATCAAAATAAAAATTTTGATGAAGAGGAAAAGGTGTTAATTAGTCTCGACTCTTATCATTTTGATAATTTATATCTTGCCTATCAATTGGGAGTTGATGTTATTAACGATGTTAGTGGTTTAGAAGATAAGAGAACAGTTGATTTTATTGCATCAAAACAAATTAAAACAATTTTAATGCATAATCAAGAAATTAAATTTAACGATGAGATATTGATAAATAGACATCTAGGCCTTACTAATAAAATTATCAATTGGGCAAGTGACAAAATTTTACAACTTGAAAATTTAGGATTAAAAAGAGATAAAATAATTTTTGACCCCGGAATAGGTTTCAACAAAGATGCCTTTGCATCGATTAGAATATTGAAAGAAATAGATTGTTTTAGGGTTTTGAATGTTCCATTATATGTGGGACATTCAAGAAAAAGCTTTCTAGAGCAAATTAATTTAAAGGATGAAAATAATCAAGCTCTAGATCGCGATCAAAAAACTATTTTAGTTTCGCAATTTTTAGCTAGAAAAAATATTGAATATTTAAGAGTTCACGATATTTATAAAAACTTTATCGCAGTCGATAATATTTGCTAATTTTTTAAGAAAAATAGCTAGAGAATGCTTTAATTTACAGAATGTAATTTTATTTAAAAAATTCTGATATTTTTTGAAAAAAACTTTCTGTTTTAGGATTATTTGCTTTATTTTGCATTAATTTGTCCAGTTTTTCAAGTAATTCTCTTTCTTCGTCGGATAATTTTACGGGAGTTTCAATGTTAACTCTGATATACATGTCTCCCCTTCTACCGCCTGAATTCATTACAGACATACCCTTTGATTTTAATCTTAATTGATCGCTATTTTGAGTTCCTTCTTTTATGGTTACTTTTGCCTTACTGCCATCTATTGTTGGGATTTCTATTTCTCCACCTAATGATGCGGTGGTGAATCTCATTTGCACATCAAAATATATGTCATCCCCTTTTCTGGTAAAGAATGGGTGATTGCGGATAGTTATGAAAATGAATAAATCTCCTGATTGACCACCTCTAAGACCAGCTTCTCCCTCGTTGCTAATTTTTATTCTTGATTCTTCTTCTACTCCGGCAGGAATTTTAACTGATAATGTTTTGTTGCGACTTACCCTGCCTTCGCCATTGCAATTTTTGCAAGGATTTTTAATGATTTGTCCAGACCCATTACAAGAGGTGCATGCTCTTTCAACAATAAAAAAACCTTGTTGAGCGCGAACTTTTCCATGACCGTTGCAAGTTGTGCAACTGCTAGCTTTTTCATTATTTTTTGCCCCACTTCCGTTACAAACATCGCATTTACAAGGAATGTTAAATGATATTTCGGTGTTGGTGCCATTAAAAGCTTCTTCAAGAGAAACGGCAAGATTGTATCTGATGTCAGAACCTCGTTGAGAAGAGCTCTTTTTTCTGCCTCCAGAGTTTCTTTCGCCAAATATATCGGAAAAATTACTAAAAATATCATTGAAATCGAAACCGCCATCGAAACCACCATTTCCGCTTTGTTGTCCGCCGTAGCCATTATTAGCTTGATGCCCATAGCGATCATAGCCCGCTCTTTTTTGTTCGTCTTTTAGTGTCTCGTAGGCTTCTGATGCTTCTTTAAAATTAGCTTCAGCTTTTTTGTCTCCGGGGTTGCGATCGGGGTGATATTGCATTGCTAGTTTGCGATAAGATTTTTTAATCTCATCCGCGGAAGCATTTTTATTTACTCCTAATATTTCGTAGTAATCTCGTTTTTCGCTCATAATTTTGAATTAAATTTATAAAAATAAAATATTTTTATAGATATTGATTTTATTGTTTTTTTCAAGGAAAATATCTTAAAAAAGCTTAAATTTTTAACAAAATATTGATATTTATTTAAAATATTCGTTATTAATCAATATGAAGGTGAATTTTAATTATTTTAAATAGATTTAGACCTCTTATTGGCCGAGAATGCTACTGCATTATTTATTTAAAATCAATATTTAAAATCAATAATAAATTAAATTGATGAAACAAAAACCTAATCAAAATTTTTCTCGTTATAGTAAAAACTATCATAAATTGGCTAAAATTCAACATCTAGTGGCTAAAAAATTAATTGAATTTGCCAATCCTTTTTTGCAAGAAAAATTTGCCAAAAATAGCAGTCATTTGCCAAATATCATTGATCTTGGTTGTGGAACTGGCTTTGTTAAGCAAGAATTTTTTAATATTTTTTATAACAATATTACAGCTAATTTTTATGAAGTTGATTTGTCTTTGGAAATGCTTAAAAATAATGTTAATGATAAATTATCAAATAATTTATTTACAAAAATTAATGCCGATATTAAAAAATTGCCATTTAAGAATAATAGCTTTGATGTAATATTTTCAAGCTTTGCTTTGCAGTGGCTAGAGAAATATGAAGTGATTTTTGATAATTTTGCAAAAATACTAAAAAATCATAAAAATTTTCAAGAGGGTGGGTTATTAATTGTAGCTTTTCCAACCACGGGAAGTCTGCAAGAGTTAAAATTAGCAAATATTGCGAGTGATTGTAATTTTGATTTCTTAAATTTTCCAGAAAAGCATAATATATTGCTAAACCTAGAAAAAGCTGGCTTCAAACCCTTATTTGATTATGAGCAAATTATTGATCAAAATTTTTCTAGCGGTACCGAGGCTTTAAAATCAATTAAAGATATCGGAGCTAATTATGCTAATGCAGGCAACATTATTAATAAAAATAAACTCAAAAAATTTAATCAATTTTTATATGAAAATTTTAGTGATATAAAATTAAACACCTCTTTTACAAAAATTTCTTGGAATGTTGCTTATATTATTGCTAAAATTAAATGATAAAACTAAATAAAATTATTTTGACTTTAAATTTACTCTTAGCTATATTCTGTAATTAATAAAAAAGTGCTTTTTTGCAAGCGATACCAATTTTCATTTAAATAACTAACTTACTAATAAAAAGCTATTAAATTTAATAGTTTTTAATGTTTTATATAAATTAGAATCCATTATTAAAAAGCCTTATACTAACTTGATAAAAATAAAAACCGCTAAATGTCTATCAAAAAAACAAATTCTACAGATCCTTCTCAATCATTGCCTTTAGTAATTGCAACTGGTAAAGACATTGAATCAGTGTCTCTAATTGGGGAAATGAAAAAATCATATCTTGATTATGCGATGAGTGTTATTGTTGCTAGAGCCATACCTTCTGCTTGCGATGGCTTAAAGCCAGTTCACCGCAGAATCTTATATGCTATGTATGAAGGTGGATACGACTACAACAAGCCTTTTAAAAAATCGGCAAGAATAGTTGGTGAAGTAATGGGTAAATATCATCCTCACGGAGATTCTGCAATATATGAATCACTTGTTAGAATGGCTCAAGATTTTTCAATGAGGGTTCCTTTAATTGATGGTCAAGGTAATTTCGGTTCAATTGATGATGATCCACCTGCGGCGATGAGATATACAGAATCAAGATTAGCTAAAGTTTCGCATACTATGCTTGACGATCTCGATAAAGATACTGTCGATTTTGTTCCCAATTACGATGGCAGTGAAAGTGAGCCAAAAGTTGTTCCTGCTCGTTTTCCTAACCTTTTAGTTAACGGTTCTGGTGGAATCGCGGTGGGAATGGCAACCAATATTCCTCCTCATAATCTTGGAGAAGTTATTGATGGCTGTCTTGCCTATATCGATAAGCCAGATATTACAGTTGATGAACTTTTAGCTATTATTCCTGCTCCAGATTTTCCAACTGGCGGTATAATTCTTGGGAGAAGTGGTTATAATTCTGCGGCACATACGGGAAGAGGCTCTGTTGTTATGAGGGGTCGTCATAAAATTGAAAAAATTAATGCCCATAAGAATGCAATTATCATTAATGAAATTCCTTATCAAGTCAATAAAGCTAAATTAGTTGAAAAAATCGCTGAATTAGTTAAGGAAAAAAAGATTGAAGGCATTACAGATTTAAGAGATGAATCCGATAGAGATGGCATTAGAGTTGTTATTGAGCTTAAAAAAGATGCTATGGAAGAAGTTATTATTAATCAATTATACAGCTTTACTGAACTGCAAACCAGCTTTGGAGTCAATATGTTGGCATTAAATTATGGCAGACCAGAATTGATGAATCTGCTTACAGTTATAAAGATTTTTGTTGAATTCCGTGAAAAAATTGTTAATCGCAGAACTAATTTCTTGCTTAATAAAGCAAGGGATAAAACTCATATCTTAATTGGCTTGGCAATTGCTGTTGCAAATATTGATGAAATTGTTGAATTGATAAAAGCTTCTAAGGATGTTGCAGAAGCTAGAGAAAAGCTTCTTTCAAAATCTTGGAGTGCTGGAGTCGTTGAAGATATAATTAACCTCGTTCAAGATAGAGGAAACATTGTAAGGGAAGGCAGATTCTACTTCACTGAAACTCAAGCAAGAGCGATTCTTGAAATGAGGCTTGCGAGATTAACTGGCCTTGAGATGGAGAAGATAACCAATGAAATCAAAGAGCTTGCAATTGAAATTAATCACTATCTTGATTTGCTTGCTAATCGAGAAAAGTTATTGTCTCTAGTAAAGCAAGAATTAATCGATGTCAAGGAGCAGTTTTCTACTCCTAGAAAATCAACTATTGAAGCAAGTGAGTTTGAAGTTGATGTTGAAGATCTTATCCCTAAAGAAGAAATGGTCGTTGTTGGAACTATGAATGGCTATATAAAAAGAGTTGCTCTTTCTTCTTATCGTACCCAAAGAAGGGGGGGCAAGGGCAGAAGTGCGATGGATGTCAGAGACGAAGATGTTGCAACCGATATATTCGTTACTAATACCCATGCTCCAATTTTATTTTTTTCCACTAAAGGCAAGGTCTATAAATTAAAAACCTATAAATTGCCTCTTGGCAACCCTCAAGCAAGAGGTAGAGCATTAGTTAATTTATTACCACTGGAAGCAGATGAAAAAATTAGCACAATTCTTGCTTTACCTGAAGATGAGTCGCTGTGGGATAGCTTAAGCATTGCATTTGCAACTTCAGATGGTAATATTCGCAGAAACTCAATGGATCAATTTGTTGATATTCGTTCAAGCGGTAAAATTGCAATGAAGCTAGAAGGAGACGAAGCTTTAATAGGTGTAAATTTATGTAATGAACAAGATGACATAATGCTTTCTACTAAAAATGGCAAATCAATTCGTTTTCCAGTGACTAGCCTAAGAGTTTTTCAGAGTAGAAATTCTACGGGAGTTAGAGGAATAAAGCTTGGAAAAGAAAATAAAGTTATTGCGATGTCAATTTTGAAGCATATTAGCGAAGATTCAATTGCTAAAGAAAATTATTTAAAAATTGATAATGACCTTCGTTTGTCAATTAAAAATGCATTGATTTATAATCAAAAATTGCAGGAAATCAAGCAAGATAGCAATATTTTACCAGATTTATTACAAAAAGAAGAAATGTCAATTCCAACTGTTGAAACATCTGAATTAACGGTTGAGCAAATTCATAAAATGGCATTAAGCGAGCAGTTTATATTAACAATTACTGAAAATGGCTACGGAAAAAGAAGCTCTGCTTTCGAATATCGCATTACTAATCGCGGTGGAGTTGGTATCACCAACATTATTACCTCAAAAAGAAATGGTAATGTAGTAGCGAGTTTCCCAATTGAAGATACCGACCAAATAATGATTATTGCTAATAAAGGAACTTTAATCAGAACCGATGTTTCAAATATAAGAATTACAGGCAGAAACACACAAGGAGTTACTCTAATAAAAACTAAAGATGAATCAGTGGTTGCGGTTGCAAGAATTGCTCATAGTGGCAACAAAGAGATTGATTCCGCTGAATTAGGCGAAGATTGCGATAATAACAATCAAGAAGAAATAATCACGGCAGTTGAATAGTAGGTTGAGTAATCAAAAACAGCCGTGATTTTTAAATTCTTTAAATTATCACCCTAAATTAGCAACTCAAAAATTGCCTGAGCTTTAAGTACAATGCTTGATAACATGTTAATGGTTGTGTTTTATTATCTGGAATATCGTTATTTCCATCTGATTTTTTTATTTGTACGGCGGGTTTGGCGAGTTTGGCTGTTTTTATCAAATTATTTTGAAAGCTTTCATAATCATAATAAGTAATAGTTTTATTTCTCTGGTTGTAATCCATAATTTGCATTGCGACTGTGGAATTTTCCTCTGCAACTTCATCTGCAACATCAACTTCAGAGTTAATAATATTATGGTTAAATGTAGAGATATGTATTTTATTAATATTATCATGTTTATTAGTATTATCTTGTATTTTTTGCCGTTCTGATTCTTTATTTTCCTTCCGGGACATTTTTAGCTTATAATAATAATTATACTGGGTTATGTTTTTATAATAGCTATTCATTGCAATATCTAGCTTTTCTTTTTGCTTATCATCTGTAATTTTAAGGTCATCAATAAAAGTTGATAAATTTTCTGAAGTTATTAAATCATAAGCTATAGAAGGTCTCAGCTTGATTATTGCAATTGCTAGATCTATTTTTTGCTCATCATCTTCAATTCCAAGGTTATTAATCAAAATTGACAATAGTCCTGATGAGTTAATTGTAGAATGATTCTGCTTAATTATTTCAGTTATGAGCTTTTCTTGAAAAAATTCATGTTTCAGCTCGCAATTTTTATAAAAAGTTAATAAATCTGTTGTCCCTTTGATATTTTTGATTATATTAGAATAACCAGTAATTGCTTGATATAATGCTTGAAAATCTGCTGCAGTAGGTTCATCTTTATTATGCTTCTTAATGTGATCGATTAATTCTTGCTTTGTTTTTATTATTGGGTTTTCTATATTTATATGTTTGTTAAATTAATATTATTAAGTAATAGAAAATATTACTAAGTACTAAGTTAAATCATATTAATTTAAGAATCAAATTGTTTTTTAGGGTGGATTATTTTTGATTATTGAATTTTGTAATAATTTTAGACATTTCATCAAAGCTTTGATCAATAGTTTGTGTTCCGTTATCAATTATTATAGCATCCGCAACCTTTATTAGCGGGGCATTGATTCTGTTTATATCGTTAGAATCTCTACTCTCTAGCTGTTTGAAGATGGTTTGATATTCGAGATTTGGATTGTTTTTTACAAGCTGTGCGAATCGTCTTTTTGCTCTAATTTCAAGGTCGGCAATAATAAAAAATTTTATATCCGCTTGTGGATAAACAATGCTGGCGATGTCTCTACCATCAATAATTGCTCCATTATATTTGCAGTTTGGTTGTTGATTAATAGATATAAAATCTCTTTGAAATTTTAATAAATAATCTCTTAAAGTTTGATTTTTTGCTATTTGCGATGCAATAATGCCCACCTCTTCACTGAATAATTGAGGATTTTCTAAATTATAATTATGCAAATTATTGACTAATTTTTCTAAATGAATATTCAATTTTTCTAACTCAATCTGTGATTCGATTATTTGCATTGCAACCGCTCTGAATAGGGCTCCGCTGTTAAGATAGGCAAGGTTAAAATATTTGGCTATTTTTTCTGCCAATGTTCCCTTTCCTGAAGATGAAGGGCCGTCAACGGCAATAATTAAAGGTTTTTTTATCATTGATAATTTTTATAAAATATTAAAAAAGTTAAATATGAAATACAGCCGATTATGATGGCAATTGGAAAGCCATTATGGCCAAAAATATCAATTAAAACACCGCCTAACAAGCCTCCGCAGATTGAGCCTAGGCCCCCGATTCTTTGAAATGTAGTATTGGCACTGATTAATTCTTGGCTTTTATATGAATCATTGGTGATTTTAAATACTGAAACAAAAATGCAGGCTATTCCTACTCCAAATAAAAAATATAGAATCAGCAATAATTGATAATTATGACTAAGTATAACAATTAGAAAGCAAGACAAGCAAATAAGGAAGCCGACATTGATAATTTTATATGGATTATATTTTCGTAGCATAATTCCAATTATTACATCGCTAAAACCGCTTGCCATGTAGGAGCTAATTAAGATTCCTGATTTTTCAAAGCTTAAACCTATTTTATTGCCAAATACGACAGTAAAGGAGATTAAGCAAAATGTTTGAAAATCGAGAAAAAATCTTGCAAAACTTAATAAAGGATTGTTTTTAAAAAATGTTTTTAGGGGAATATTTTGATTATTTATCGTAAATGTTGATTTGGTTTTAAATAACAGCATAGCAACTAGCGACAAAAAGGATAGTATGCCAGATATAATAAAGCTAAGATAATTCTCTGCACCGCTAAAGTTGACAATGAGAGGCCCTATCGCCAAACCAGCGGAAATTAACATGCTGAATATGCCGATAACAGTTCCTCTCTGCTTATTATCAACCAAAGAATTTAGCCAAGCTTGTCTAATAATTACACAAGTAAACCAACACATTCCCATTGTAAATATTAATAATAACCAGCACCAAAAATTAATAAAAAAATAAGCAACAATAATTGCAATGCTGTAAATTATAGAAGCAACGGTAATTGAGGGGATGGGTTTAAATTTTGCAATTATTTTAGGTAGAGCGAAAGAAATAATTATTCCAGAGCCTATTTCTATTATTGTTGCAAAACCCATTGCCCTAGGGCTAATATTGTTTATGGTAAGCAGTGCAGGGAATATTACAGCATTTATTCCCGTTGCTGTTGCAAAAATGAAAATGCTAAGAAATAGCAATTTTAAATTTCCTATTATTTTGAGGTCTTTAATTATTTGTTTTGGCATTATTTAGATTTTTTATATTTTATAGCGATATAATAGTTCTAATTAATATTAAAAAACAACTATCAATATCAATTAAATATCATCAGAGAAGAAATTGTTATTCTTGTTGAATTGACTCTTCTTTTTTAATAAAAATTCTTGTTGACCATTCAAATTGACCTTTTTTAACTTTCATAAAGTAATCGCTAAGGCAAATTACTAAAAAAATCGTTAAAATTAAACAAATTGATACCCATAATCCTTGGGGCCCAATTGATTTCATTAACAAACCCGTTGAAAAAAGCCCAAATATGTTTCCAGTGAGGCTAAACCTAGCAAAGGCTGTGTTAACACTAATTCTTTGAGTTTGTTTATATTTTTCATTAATTAAAACGATTGCAGGTAATTTTACTCCAGCTAGAAAACCAAACAATAAAAACAAAGCAAGATGTATTTCATTTACATTATTTTGATATAATAAATAAAAAGAGCAAATGAGTGCCATAAAAGCAGAAAATATCATTAATAATCTACGATTTATTATGTCGGCTAAATAGCCAATTGGAATTGATAATATAGTGCCAAAAAGCAATGTAGAGAGGAGCATTGCAGAATCTCGAGTTGATAAGCCAACTTTGATACCATAAATTATTAAAAATGCATTAGTCGACGATAGTGCATAACTAGTACAAAAGCCTGCCAACATTATTTTTGGTGAGTTTTTGATATATCGAAAAATGGTTATTTTTTTCTCTTCGCAAATATTGTTGCTACTAAAATTTAATCTAAGAATTGGTATAATTGAAACTAAATAGAAACCGCAAGCAATTAAATGGATGATTAATTGATTGTTAAAATTAACGATGTTATAAATCAATGGGCCTAAGCTATTGCCAATAGAAACTACCATGGTTCCACAAGAAATAATAATTGCCCGCGATTTAACGGGAGCAATATCTATCATAATTGTTTGACGAACGACACCGCAAGAAAATAGAGAAATGCCAAATGTCAATATTACAATTAACCACCAAAAATAATTAAAATAAAAACATAAAATTACCGCTGATAATGCTGAGATTATTGAATAAAAACGAATGGTTTGTAATGCCCCGTATTTAGCAACTATGCCCGGTAAGAATCTTGCGAAAAATACTCCCGAACCAATTTGAGTTGCCGTTGAAATTGAAATTAATATTTCGTTTTTGATATGATGTTCAACTTGTAGAGATATAAGCACTATCAATATTCCATATCCAATTGAAGAAAGAAATATTGAAGAAAAAACAGCAATAAAATTATAAAGAAAATTAGCTTTATCAATATTTTCTGAGCTTTTATTAGATGTAATGTTTGGAATTCCAAATTGAGCAGAGTCGTAATTTCTTGCTATTGGCTGTTGAGATGTTTTAAAAATTATCATTTTAGAACTTTAATTTGTGGCTATGAAAATGGCAAATTGCAGTTGCGAGTGCGTCTGCTTCATCTTCAGTTTTAAATTCTGCTTTTGGCATTAGCATTTTTACCATTAATTGAATCTGTTTTTTATCTGCTCTGCCATTGCCAACTATTGTTTTTTTGATTGCGGTTGTTGAATATTCTGCAATTTCCAAGTTATAATTCGCAATAGTTAAAATTAATGCACCTCGAATATGTCCTAATTTTAAGGAAGATAAAGGATTAACATTTATAAACACTTCTTCTATTGCTGAAAATTCTGGTCGATATAATTCTATAACCAAAGATAATTCTTTGTAAAAATGTTTTAATCTTTTGTCGATGGTTTCTGTTGCTTTTGAATAAATAGTTCCGCAGGCAATAAATTGCAATAGATTATTTTTGTTCACTTCAATTATTCCCCAGCCGGTTTTAGTGAGGCCGGGGTCAATTCCAATAATTTTCATTTTTCGATTGTAATTTATTTATCTTGAGTTTTCAATTATTTTAGAGATCGCAAATACTGAGCCAATAAATGATAATATTGCCATTCCCAGCAATATTTCAATATCAAATATGATGTTATTATCTAGAGTTTGAATTAATGCGATTTGTCCGATTAAGATGGTTGGTATCATTAAAGGCAGTGCTATTATTGCGGAAAGAGGAAATGAGCTACCAGCAATAGAAATGCTTCCCGATAAACTTGCTATTGAATTCAGAATAAAGCTAATAATTGAGAAAACTAACATTATTTTAAAAATGAATTGATATTTATTGACTGCAATTTGACTAAAATCAAAAACAAAATTTATGTATATCGGTAAGATAATTAGAGTTAGCCAACTTGATTTTATCCAATTAGCGAAAACTTTTGCTCCAATTGCTATTTCAAGCCTTTCGCAAGATAAAAATATTTGATCAATTGATCCGTCTTCGAAATCTTCTTTTATAAATTGATAATTGAAGCCATTAATCATGGTGATAAAACAGATGTTGATAACTGTTAATGTTTGCACCATTTGGGTTTTTAGATCTTCTTGATTAGGGATGGTTAAATTTAAAATCATAATAAAGATAACAAAAAACATAGAATTGGCAACTAAGCCAGCAAAATTGCTAATTCCTAGCTTTAAATCGTTGATTAAGATTAGATAAAAA
Source organism: Rickettsiales bacterium UBA1997 (assembly GCA_964202895.1). Lineage (GTDB taxonomy): Bacteria > Pseudomonadota > Alphaproteobacteria > Rickettsiales > UBA1997 > JAJTDS01. Next base: position 203,755 of record CAXNJM010000001.1, read on the forward strand.
CTAATTAGGTAATTCATTGAAAATTTTTTTAGCGACCATATAAATCGTCAAACCTTGTAATATCATCTTCTTCGAGATATTTTCCAGTTTGAACTTCTATTATTTCCAGAAAATTGTCGGAATCATTGATGATTCTGTGTTTGGTTCCAGATTTTATATAGGTTGATTCATCGGTATTTAAGATAAAAGATTGATCGCCTTTTATAACTGTTGCAACCCCATTCACCACTATCCAATGTTCTGAACGATGATTGTGTAGCTGTAGAGATAATGCTGAATGCGGTTTAACAATAATTTTTTTTAATTTAAAGTTATTGCCAACATCAATAATTTCAAAACTTCCCCAAGGCCGAAATTTTTTTGGCATTGAATTAACCTCTTCAATATTTTGCTTTTGCAAAATTTCAACCATTTCCTTTATTTGTTGAGCATTGTTTTTACTAGCAACAAGAAGGGCATCTTTTAGATTTACGACCAGTAAATTATCAACTCCTATAATTGCAGTTATTGATTTTAAAGAATGGACATAGCAATTTTGACTATTAAGACTATAAGCTTTACCTATTAAGCTATTGCCATTATTGTCTTTTTCACTAATATCAGCGACCGTTTTCCAGCTTCCGACATCGTTCCAATCAAGATTTATAGGCAATACAGCAACATTTTTTGATTTTTCAATTATTGCATAGTCAATGGAGACATTTTTAACTTGTTCAAACGAATTGCTAAGCCTTGTAAAATCAAGATCTTTTGATGATTCTAGATAAGATTTTTCGCATTTCTCAAAAATATCGGGGCAGATTTTTTTTAACTCCTCTAAAAAAAACGATGCTCTAAAGGCAAATATTCCGCTATTCCATAAATTTAACTGATTTTTTATTAATTCTTCAGCCTTGATTTTATTGGGTTTTTCAATGAAGTTTTTTACTTTATAGATTTCATTTTCGCTGTTAATTTCGTTAAATAAGGGGGTGCTTTCTCTTTCGATATAACCATAGCCAGATTCTGCATATTTTGGCTTTATTCCAAAGGTTAATAGCATTTTATTGAAATCAATTTTTCTAAGATTTTTTACTTTTTCTATAAATAAGTCATCATTTTTAATAAGGTGGTCGCAGGGCATTGTTATGACTAAATCCTCACCTTGATGATTGTTATTGATTGTTGCCATCGAACCAATTGCAATTGCTGGAGCGGTATTTTTAGGGGTTGGTTCAAGGATTATCTCTCTTGCTTGGTAATTTAGTTTTTGCAATTCCTCTCCAACAATAAAGCGATGTTCGTGATTAATAATTATGATTGCAGGGTTGAAAAATGAGCTATCTCTAACTCTAGAAATAGTTTGTTGAAAGAGGGATTTCTGATTAAAAAGACTAAGAAATTGCTTAGGATAATTCTGACGAGAAAGTGGCCATAATCTAGTGCCAGAGCCTCCGGACATTATTATTGGGGTGATTTTTTTCATAAATTTTTAAATAAGTCAATGCCGGCAAAACCAGATATATTAAGCCTTGATAATGGTTTAATGTTTTTTTTATTGATTCCGCCGAGCGGATATATCTCTTTAAATTTATTGCTACAAATTTTTTTATTTTTAGTAAAAACATTATTTTTTAATATAATTTTTTTTAATTGCAACATTCCAATTGGCAAATCTCCTTGATGGCTGGTTGTTGCAAATATTGGAGAAATAAATATTTTTGTAAAATTTTCATTATTTTGCAATTTATTAAAGGATGATAAATTGTGGCAACTACAGCTATAAATAAAAGAATGATTTTTGTTAATTAAATTATACCGTGAAAAAATACGAAATTTAATATAATCTAGCCATTCTTCAGAGCCAAATTTTTGCCTGTCTGAGTAGTGATAGCCATCGGCATTGATTTTTCTTGACAAAGAAAAATTTTTCCCAATTAATATTTTAATTTTCAGTTTGCGGGCTTGTTTTAATAGTTCAACAACGATAGCTTCTCTAGTTTCTGGAGGTAAGTTATATTCGCGAAAAATAATAGCTGAATTAATAGGTAATTTTCTTAAAATTTTTTCAATATCATCGATTTTATTTTTGTCGCTAAATAAAAAATTAATAATATTTTTTTTATTTTTCTGTAAAAATTTATTACCAATAAAATTAAAATGTAATGTTTGCAATTGAATAATGAATTATTAATAGTGAATAGATTTTGTAATAATAACTTTAAAACTCGATAAATCAACCTTGAAAAATCAATTTAATAACACAGTAGTCATAGATAATAAAAACAACAATCTGGCTATTCGACAAGATTTTGCAAATATTATTCTTACACAATCAAAATTTGAAAATAATCAAGATAAAGAAAAGTTAGTTGATATATTTATTAAATTATATCGTATTGAAATTTTTAAAGATGGTTTGGATCTAATTCTTTCAAAGCTTAAAGAAAAAAAATTACAATTTGAAATTAGGGTAATTAAAGGATGGGACACTAATCAAGGATGTTTTTTAACTCAAAAAAAGAGCTTTATTGATAAGACTGTTGAAAAAATTGATAAAATATTTTATCGCCAAGAGCTGAAAATCATAATTCGCAACCTTTCTTATAATGTACTAGCTCATGAAATGGCTCATTGCTTTGAATTTGAAAGCGGAATCTCCCTCAATGAAAAGTTTCGTGAAGCAATCGCCCTTGATATGAAAGGTCGTGAAGCGGATTTTTTACCTCTTAAATATCAAATAAAGAGATTAATGATTGATGCTTTAAAAAATTATAAACCAGATCAGTTTTTATCTGAATTATTTGCAAGGTACTTTGAATTGTTAAGCATCTCAAGAAATGTGTGTCAAAATGGAGATTTTCAAACTCAAGAAGTTATGGATTTTTTTGTTAATACTACCAATTTTATCAATAAAATCTTTAATCCATTAATTAAAAAGCAAATTAATATTGATATTGCAGATAAATCTTCTTTATTAATTGAACAAATAAAGCTTGATGTTAATGAAAAAAAATTTCAAAAGAAGTTTAATTCTTGTGCCGAGAAAGCAGAGTCGAAAAAATGGACGGGCTCTATTAATTCAAATGCAAGATGGCTTAATGACTGGAAAAACTCTAATAAAAACTAGTCTTAAAATAAAAATCAGTTTATTTTCATTGTTGCCCAAAAAACTCTTGAAAATTTAATAATCTAATTCATACTGAATTTCAGAATCCACAAATTTATAATTTCAATGCCAAATCTTCAATTCTTGCTAGTTATGACAAACAAAACAAACTTTTCCATCTTCTGCATTTGTTGCTTTACTATTTTTGCTAATCAAGCATTTGGTGCTGGTTATTCAACAGATGTATATTCCGCCTCACAAATAGGAAATTCTTATGCTGGTTCAGTTACCGGCGTGCATGATGTTAGTGATATATTTTTTAACCCTTCAGTAACTGCCGGAAGTGATAAAACTCAATTAGTTGCATCTTTTAGCTATTTAAGCTTAAGAATAACTCCAAGTGTAACAAGCCCCAATAACAGCAATCAATCCAACGATGCTGGGAGTAATAATTTTTTGCCAGCACTATATTTAACAACTCCAATTAATAAAAAAACAGCCTTCAATCTATCAATAAATTCGCCATTTGGCTTAGCAACAAAATATAACAAAAATTGGCAAGGTAGATATTCTGCAATCGAAAGCTCTGTTTATACTGCAAATATTAATCCTTCTTTATCTTATAAAATAGCCGACGATCTATCAATTGGGGCTGGTTTTGTAGCTCAATTTTATCAAGCAAACTTAAATCAAGCGGTGAATTTTGGTGCCGGTGATTCAAAAGCTGGGTTAATAGGAAATGATTGGGGTTATGGTTATAATTTAGGTGTGAATTATAAAATAAATGATAAATTAAAAATTGGCGCTGGATACAGGTCAAAAATTGATTATCAATTGTCTGGCACAACAAAAATTAAGGATCTCAATCTTTATTCTAAATTCACCGCCAAAACATCAACTCCAGAATCTTTTACTACCGGATTTTCTTATCAACTAAATCAAAAATTTGAATTAGTGTATGATTTAACTTGGACAAAATGGTCTCGCTTACAAAATTTGCAAGTTAACGCTGTCAACCCTTTAATGAGTAACAATGTAAAATTTAACTGGCGAGATTCTTCTCTTAATTCACTTGGAGCTAACTTTTTTTTAGAAAATAAAAATATCATTAGAACCGGTGTAGCTTTTGAGAAAGATGCTATCACGGATAATAATAGGGGCCCTAGAATTCCTTCTGGAAATAGAACGTGGGCTTCTGTGGGCTTTTCTCAACAAATAGAAGATAGTCTTGCCATTGATTATAGTTTTTGTCATCAATTTCATAGAAAAACAAAAATTAATAACGATTTAAATTCTCCTACTTCTTATAATGCAGAATATAGAACTCAATCTGATGCTCTATCAATAGCAATTAAAAAAGATTTTTAAATGCTATTGTTGTGTTTTAGATTTATAAAAAACTCTACCTTATCAACCATTTAATAATTTAGGGATTGAAACTTTTTCGTTTTTATTTAGATAGTATTAAAAAATCAAATTATACTGATTATATCGACGAAGACAGGATATTATTGGTTGATGATCAGGAGATTAACCTCATAACAATAAAATCAAAAATAGAAAAGTTTTTGGTTGGTTTAAAATGCGATATAGCAAGAAGCGGCAAAGATGCAATTGATATTATTAAAAAAAATAATTATCAATTAGTGTTAATGGATGTTCAAATGTTAGGAATGAATGGTTTTATAACCGCAAAAACAATCAAAAATTACAATAAAAACATAACAATTATCGCTCTTACATCTTTAAGCAAAAAATCATTTCGTAAAGAGATAGTCAAAGAATTTGATAAAAATTATTTTGATTTTTATGTTAGTAAATCCGCTCCAGACAATATCCTCTTTCGTGGAATCGCAAAATGGCTTTATCATTTTAAAGATAATTTTTATTATTTAGGAGAAAAAAAAGATTATATTAAAAATTTACAAAACAAAAGGGTTATTCTTGCTGATGATCAAGCGGTAAGTAGGGTTATTATTAAGAAATTTTTAGAAGATGTTGGTTTAGAGGTTGTTGAGGCTGAAGATGGCGGTAAGCTATTAGAAATATATCGACATAGTCTTGATGATAAAGGAAAAACAAATATCGATATAATCATTACAGACATTAATATGCCAATAATTAATGGCGACGAGGTGTCAACAATAATTAGACAAATTGAGAATTTTAACGAAATAAATTATCACCAAGAATTGCCAATTATTGCCTTAAGCGGAGATGGCGAAAAAGACGATATTAAAAAATATCTCGATTCTCAAATGACTGATTATTTTATTAAAGGCGATGATTATGAGTTATTGATAAAAATTATATCTAATTATCTAACAAAAAGGTATAGCATTGCACTAGATGAGCTTCCTTCTGATCTTAAATTTTTTGCAGAAATTAATAATTTTTTATCAATTGATGATGTTAAAATTTTTAATGAAAGTGCTTTATTATTATTTGATAAAGATGAGAAAACAAAGCTTTTTTCTTTATTTATAAAAGAAAGTGCAGAATTAATCAATAATATAATAAAAAGCAATTCTAACGATAATATAAAAGATGTTTTATTTTACATGCATTCAATAAAAGGAATCTCAAGAAGTATTGGAGCAGAGAGGTTGTTTTGCAACGTCAGAACAATAGAATCTTTATTAAAAAATAATAAAATTCTAGTAGATTGGTTGCAAGTTATTATTGATTCCCATCAAGAATTTATTAAGGAAATTCAAATATTTCTTTAATAGCTAAAAATATTACAAAAATTTACAAATCATTACTAAAAATAACAATTTCATTAAAAAATATAAAAATTACTATAGAATGAGTCCTTGGAGTATATTATTTTAGGGCATTTTCTTTTTCTAAAATATAATTAGAAAGATTGTTAAATATTAAAATATAGCTATAATGTGCGGAATAGTTGGAGTAATTGGTTCTAATAATGTCATCGATGTTGTTATAGATGGATTAAAAAAACTTGAATATCGAGGTTATGATTCTGCTGGTATTTTATTGATTGAAAATAATAGTTTTTCTGTTTTTAAAGAGCAGGGGAAGATTTTAAATTTAGAATCACTATTTCAGAAAGAAAATAAATCTTTATCATCAAAAATTGCTATTGGTCATACTCGTTGGGCAACTCATGGCAAGCCAAGCAAGAATAATGCTCACCCACATTCAAGTAGCTTTGTTGGTGTAGTTCATAATGGTATAATTGAAAATTACCAAGAAATTAAGCAAATGTTAATTTTAGAAGGGGTTGAGTTTTTAAGTCAAACAGATAGCGAGATTATACCTCATTTAATTCAAAAAAACTTTTTAAAATTAAAAGACTACAAAGAATCTATATTGAAAACAGTAAAAGAATTAGAGGGTAGCTTTGCTTTGGCGATTATATTTCTTGATAATCCGAATCAAATTTTTGTTGTCAAAAAAGGCTCTCCGCTAATTATTGGAATAGGTGATGATCAAAATTTTATCGCTTCTGATTATCAAGCAATTGCAAAATATTCTAATAAAATCATTGTATTAGAGGATAATCAAATTGGCATTATTGGAAAAAGCAATTGTGAAATTTATAAATTTAATGGCAATAAAGTTTTGCCAAATATCCGCCAAATGAAAACTCTTAATAAAAATATTAATAAAGGTGATTTTCCGCATTTTATGTTAAAAGAAATCTATGAGCAACCTAATGTTATCGCTGAAACAATCGAGACATACATTGATCTTGAAAATTATAACATTAATTTACCTAATTTTAGCTTTAATTTACAAGATATTCAAAAAATTACTATTATCGCCTGCGGAACTTCTTATTATGCTGGTTTGTGTGGAAAATATATAATTGAGAAATTTGCTAGAATTCCGGTTGAAGTTGATATAGCCTCTGAATTTAGATACAGAGATGCTATATTTTCTAAGAATAGCTTAATAATTTTCATTTCTCAATCTGGTGAAACTGCTGATAGCTTGGCATCACTTAAATATTGCAAAGAAAATAATCAAAATAGTTTAGCAATTGTTAATGTCGATATTAGTTCAATGGCTGAAATATCTGATGCAATAATTAAAACAATTGCTGGTCCAGAAATTGGCGTTGCATCAACAAAGTGCTATATTGCTCAAATTGCTGTTTTATCGATATTAGCAATTAAAGTTGCAGAAATTAAAGGCACTATTAATAATGATAAAAAAATCTCCTTGATTAAGGAATTGATTCATTGTCAAGAAAAAATAACTCAAATTCTTGATGATGACAATGTAAAAAAAATAAGCGATATTGCTGAAAATTTAAAGAATAGTAAACAAATTTTGTTTACAGGTAGAGGGGTTTCTTCGGTTAGTGCACTTGAATCTTCTTTGAAAATGAGAGAGCTTTCTTATATTAATGCTCAAGGAATAGCATCTGGAGAGTTAAAGCATGGAACGATTGCCGTAATTGATGAGGATACACCTCTAATAGCAATTGGAGTAGATACTGCTGAAAATTCTTTAATCGATAAAATCATTTCTAATATTGAGGAAGTTTGTGCAAGAGGTGCTAAAGTTACATTCGTATCTGATAAAAAATCAATTAAAAAAATAAAAAACTTAATCAATAACTCAATTGAAATTCCAGATATTGATGGCATTATTCAAGAATCAATAATACCAATAGTTGCTACTCAATTGTTAGCTTATTTTACTGCTTTAAAATTAGGTAACGATGTTGATCAGCCAAGAAATCTTGCAAAATCAGTTACTGTAGAGTAGTTTTTAAATAATTTATGTGTCAGTTTAATTTTTAATTCAAATAAATCTTGCTATTTCAAAAAACAATATTTTAATTAATTTACAAATTCATTCGAATAATGTTTAATCTAAAAAATGTTTTTAAAATTTATTATTTTAAAAATTGAATTAATCATTTTTTATCGATAAACATTTTGCTTTGATTACATAAAACTTTTTAATTTATAATTTACTAAAATATGACTAAAAAAAACAAAAAAATTAGCAATAAAAATCTTGCTATCATAGCCGTAGCAGTAGCTGTTATAGGTTTTGCTTCTTTAATTATTGCAAAAACTGGTTCTAAATCAGCAGATAATTCTGAAGATAAAGCTAAGCAAGAAAACTCAGTTGAAAACATGATGGAGGCTAAATCTGTAGCTTCTGGAGTTGATCCTGATAAAAAAATTGAAAATGCAAAAGATGTTGAAGAGGTTGTATCCAAATGGGTTGAAAATAATCCTCAATTTATCATCTCTGCAGTTATGAAAATGCAAAAAAAGGCAATGGAAGATCAGATGAAAAATGCCCAAGCTAAAATTGGTGAAAAAAAATCAGAGTTATTTAAAGATAAAAATTCTCCTGTATTTGACCCTTCTGGTTCAAACATAACAATTGTTGAATTCTTCGACTATTCTTGTGGTTATTGTAAAAAAGCAAATGAAGTTTTATCTAAGTTATTCGCAGAAGATAAAAAAGTTAAAATCGTTTATAAAGAATATCCTGTTCTTGGTCCTAATTCTGAAGAGCTAGCTCGCATTGCTCTTGCGGTTAATATTATTAAGCCTAAGCTTTACAAAGAATTTCATGACAAATTAATGTCAAGCAAAGTTTCTTCGAAAGAAGAGGCGTTAAAAATTGCTGAAGAAGTTGGTGTGAAAGCTGATAAAGTAACTTCTACCCTTGATAAAGAAAAAGAGCAAATATCTAACATGATCGAAGCAAACCGCAAGTTAGCTTCTGAAATCGGTGCCAATGGCACCCCTGCATTTATTATTGGTGATGAATTTATTCCTGGTATGCTTGATTTAGAAACTTTGAAAGGAAAAATTGCACAAGCCAGAAAAAAGAAATAATAACTAATTAAAATAATAATTTAGTTAAAAATCGCCCCCTTCCTTGTTTTAACTAGGAAGGGGGTTTTTCTTAACTTTAATTTTAAAATCAAATAACTTAATAACAATAACACCCTTGCAACAACTCTCTACAGAACAACAGGCTGTTATTAAATCATTAGAAGATGGTAAAAACATTCTTGTAACCGGAGGTGCGGGCACAGGAAAATCATTTATATTAAATTTTATTAAAAAAAAATATTCAGGAATCGGTCTAGAAGTAACTGCTAGTACCGGTATTGCCTCTGTTAATATAGGAGGTTCAACTATATATTCTTGGGCGGGGATAGGTCTTGGAAATTTGCCGGCTCAACAAATTATAGAGAATTTGTTTAGTGCTAGGGGCTCTAAAGCAAGATATAGAATTAAAAAAACAAAAATTTTGGCAATTGATGAAATATCAATGATATCTGCTAACTTGCTTGAGTTGTTAGATGTAGTATTTAAAGCGGTAAGAAGCTCTAACTTGCCAATGGGTGGAATGCAGGTTTTATTCTTTGGTGATTTTTTGCAATTGCCTCCTGTTAATAAAGGTGGTGAAGAGGTTAGTTTTTGCTTTACTTCTCCTGTGTGGAAAGAATTAAATTTAAGTAATATTATTTTAAAGCAAATTTTTCGTCAACAAGACATGAAATTTATCAAGATTCTCAATAATCTTAGAGTTGGTAAAATTGATGATGAAGATAAAGAGGTTCTAAAATCAAGAATTAAAGGTGATGAAAAAAATAATGATGCTATTAAACCAACAATTCTAACTACTCATAACCATAAGGCCGAATCAATAAATAACGAGGAGATGGGTAAAATAAAATTACCAAAGCAACTATATCAAGCAATTTATGAAGGAGTTGTCGATAAAATTGAGCATTTAAAGAAAAATTGTTTAGCTCAAGATAATTTATTGCTTAAAATTAATGCTCAAGTGATGATGATAAAAAATACTTATCAAAAAGATGGTATCATTAACGGCTCTTTAGGTGTTGTAAGGGATTTTTCGGTTAAAAAAAATTATCCAATAGTTGAATTTGTTAATGGTAGCTTATTGACTATTTCTCCTGAAGAATGGTTGATAGAAAGATTCGATGAATTAAAGCAAGAAATGATTATTGAAGCAAAAATGATGCAAATCCCGCTTGTGGCTTCTTGGGCTATAACAATTCATAAATCGCAGGGCTTAACTTTAGATAAAATATATTGCGATTTATCGGATATTTTTACTGCAGGGCAGGCTTATGTAGCTCTATCAAGAGCCAGAAATATTGAAAATGTTTTTATTAAGGGAATTAATTTTAATAAAATTTATGCCAATAAAAATGTTATAGATTTTTATCGTAACATCGATGAAATTTAGACTATTGAATGTTGGTTGGTTTTTATTTAAAAAGTAGCCTAGCTTCCGTTGATTTCTTTGCAACCATTCTCAATTGATTCTTGAAGCTCTAGTAAAAAATCTTTTTTACTTAGGCCTTGTTTTATTGCTGGTAAGAATTTAATGATAATGGTTCCAGATTTCTTTTCTATTTTATCTTTTGACCAAAATTCTCCAGAATTAAGTGCTGTTGGAATTATCTTAACATTGAAATTATTATATAATGCCGCTATTCCTGATTGATATGGGTAATCTGCTATGTTTGAATTTATAGGGGTTCTTGTTCCTTGAGGGAAGATGATAATAGTTTGCTTTTTATCAAGATAAAATTTTGTTCTTTTTAAGAGGTATTTAATAGAGCTTGCGCCTCCTTTTCTGTCAATAGCGATGCTACTCATTTTTGCTACAAACCAACCGTAAAAAGGTATTTTTAATAGCTCTTTTTTATATGTATAAACTGGTCGGTCAAAAATTATGTGCATAATTATTGTTTCCCACATCGATTGATGTTTGCAAGCTATGATAAAAGGCTGATTATTGGGTATATTTTCTTTGCCAATTATTTTATAATCAACATTACATAGTTTTCTTAATAACCAAATACTAGTAACTGACCATAATTTTGCCCCTTTGTCAGCGAGATAAGAATTTTTGATGAAAAATGAAGAAAAAAATAAAATTGGAACTAATGCTCCCAATAAACCAACTAAAAAAGAGAAAATTATTGATAATATTAGATTTCGTGAAGGCATTAAGCGATTATATTTTTGTGGTGCCGAATGTCGGATTCGAACTGACGACCTACTGTTTACAAGACAGTTGCTCTACCGGGCTGAGCTAATTCGGCTAAATTGTTGTTCTAATTATCTGGAAAGATAAGTTCAGAAATTTAGAGGCTGTTATTTTTAAGAAATAAAATAACATTTGTCAAGAAAAAAATAATTATTTATTACTGCTATTCATTAAAAATTCTAATAATGCTTTTCGCACTGCGATTCCTGATTCTACTTGCTCTAAAATTACCGAGTATTTTTTATCATCAGCTATCTGCGAAGAAATTTCTACTTCGCGATTTATTGGCCCTGGATGCATAATTATTACATCTTTTTTAGCTAAAATAATTTTCTTATGATTAATTCCAAAGTTATTAAAATATTCTTCTAATGAAGGAATATAACAGCCAGACATTCTCTCTTGCTGTATTCTGAGCATCATCACAACATCTGCATCTTGAATTGCTGACTCAATATTTTTAAAAATTTTAATTTGAAATCTATCTGTAAGCCATTTTTCATATTGATTGCTAATTAAAGTGGCTGGAGTCGCCAAGGAAATATTGGCACCAAATTTTTTAAGTAATTTAATATTCGAATGAGCTACTCTTGAGTGTAATATATCGCCACAAATTGTAATTTTTATACCTGTTAGTGTTTTTTTGTGCTGTAAGATTGTAAAAGCATCTGTTAATGCTTGAGTAGGGTGTTCGTTAGTGCCGTCTCCTGCATTAATTAGATGACAGTCGATGTTTTTTGAAAATAATTCAGCAAATCCACTAGATTCATGCCTTGTAACTATAAAATCAGGGTTCATCGCATTAATTGTTTTTGCGGTGTCGATTATCGATTCTCCTTTTTTTATCGATGAATTGTTAACATCAAAATTAATTATTTTAAAATCTAAAAGATGGGCAGATATTTCAAAGGAAGTTCTTGTTCGTGTTGAATTTTCAAAAAAAAGATTAATTAATGTTTGTGTTTTTGAATAATTGCTATTTTTAATAGATGATTGGTTGGGATTTCTCAATTTAGTTAAATTTTCTTGTGCCCTAGAGAATATTTCTAGAACCTGCTCTTTATTGAGTTGGTCTATAGTTATTAAGCCTTTCATAGTTATTGAAATTTATGATTTTAATGTAATTATCCGTTTTTATTGAATTAGCAAGACTTAACTAAATTAATGATAAAATTATTTTGATAGTGCTAAAATTCCAGGTAGGCTTTTCCCCTCTAGCCACTCTAAGAATGCTCCGCCAGCAGTTGAAATATAGCTAAACTCATTGATTAGACCAGATTCATTTAATGCAGAAACAACATCTCCACCTCCTGCAATTGAAATAATCTTTTTTTGATAAGTTGAACTAGCAATAATTCTGGCGATATTTTCTGTTCCTATATTAAAAGGCTTAATTTCAAATGCTCCAACTGGTCCGTTCCACAATACTTTTTGATGATTTTGCAGTTCTTGATTAATGTTGCTAGTTGTTGAAAAGCCTATGTCAGCGATGATTTCATTATCTTCAATATCGTTGATATTTTTTACCTTGCAGTGCGAATTGCTAACTAATGATTTTGTAACAACAACATCGATTGGTAATATAATTTTGCATTTATTTATTTTCGCTTTTTGAATTATTTCAAGAGCGTCGTCTTTGAGTTCTTTTTCGCATAATGAGTTTCCAACATTGTAGCCCAATGCATAAAGAAAGCTATTTGCCATTCCTCCGCCAACAACCAAGCATTTTACTTTACCTACTAAAGATTTTAAAAGATTGATTTTTGTTGATACTTTTGAACCACCAACAATTGCCATCATTGACTCTTCTGGATTATTAAAGATGTTGTTAAGATTGTTTAATTCTTTTTCCATTAATAGCCCGGCACAAGATGGCAATAAAGCGGGAATTCCTGTAATAGAGCTGTGCGATCTATGAGAGCAAGAAAATGAATCGTTAATATATAAATCTCCAAAACTAGCTAAATTTTTTGAAAAAGTTTCATCATTCTTAGTTTCTTCTTTGTAAAATCTAAGGTTCTCAAGGATTATTATTTCTCCGTAATTAGTTTTTTCTATTGCATTTTTAACTTTTTCACCAATGCAATCGTCAATAAAGTTAACTTTAATTTCTGGGATTAAATCTTTTATTCTTTGAATAAGTTGAGAAATTGACATTTCTTTTTTAAATTGACCTTCTGGTCTGCCAAAATGAGAAATTACTATTACTTTAGCATTTTGCTTTGTTAGATACTCTAAGGTTGGTAATACCGCTTTAATTCTTGTGTCGTCAGCAATTAGACCATTATTTATTGGCACATTGATATCTACTCTGACAATAACATTTTTATTAGTTACTGAAAAATCTGTGATTTGGTTGAATTTTAGCATTGTTAGGTAATTATATTAAAATAATTAAAATTAATTAATAAAAAACTTGATTTTACAACTAATTAAAATAAATTTTGCAAGTAAATTTTTAAAATTTTCTTAAAAGTTTAAATTAATTTTTCTAAAATACTACATGTATTAGAAAATAAATAATCTTATCACAATCAAAATTAATTAAATTATGGGCACTAAGAATAACCCGAAGAATCGTACAAAAAACATTGAAAAAAAGAAATTTAATGGCAAAGAAGTTGAGCCTGTGCTTTATAACGGTTCGCATGTCGGTCACGGAAAATACATGGCTGTTAAATATTCTGGAACAACTCAATTAGCAACTGATAAAGATTCATCTCGCCCCATGCAATGGGACGAACTCAACTAAACAAATCGCTTTAGTAATATCGGTTTAAATAGTAAAAAATTCAATTAATAAGCCATTGCAATTAACGGCTTATTAATTTTGTTAAGAAGCGAAAAATGCTGTAAAATTTGTCAAGCAAAAATGCTAACAAAAAACACTAATAATTGATTTATAGGTTTATTTAATGGCTGAAGTAATTATAAATGGTCCTGCCGGCAGAATTGAAGGCAGATATCATCAAAGTGATAATCCTAATGCTCCAGTAGTATTAATTTTGCATCCACACCCTTTGCACGGTGGAACGATGAATAATAAAATAATCTATAATCTTTACAAAGTTTTTGTTGATAATGGATTTTCGGTTTTACGAATTAATTTTCGTGGGGTTGGAAAAAGCGAAGGCAGATTTGATAATGGAGTTGGTGAACTTCTCGACTCAACGGTAATATTAAATTGGTTGCATGACCAAAATATGCAAGCCAGTGATTTTTGGGTTGCGGGCTTTTCATTTGGCTCTTGGATAGCATTGCAACTAGTAATGAGAAGACCAGAGCTTGAGAACTATATTTTAGTTGCTCCGCCAGTTTCAAAATATGACTTTAATTTCATTGTTCCTTGTGATTCTTGTGGTCTTATCGTTCAAGGAGATCAAGATAATATCAGTAAAGAGCTTGACACCTCTAGATTGGTTGAAAAATTATCAATTCGTAAAAATGCAGAAATAGAATATCAAGTCATTAATAATGCTGATCATTTTTTTGTCAATAAAATGGATGAACTAATAGAGGTATTTGATTCTCATATTAAATCTCGTCTCAACCTTGATTCTTCTAAGGTTCGTAAAGTAAAAAGAGATAGAAGAAGGAGAAGAAAAAAGAAATTAATTAACGAAGTAAAGCCAGAAAGAAATCACAATCCAGTGAAGTCACTTGCTGATTTTGAGGAAATGTAAAATTGAAAATAATACTTAACTAATTATGAATTTTTGTAATTTTTTTAAAATATTTTTATTGCTTACTTTGATAATTCTTCAAGATTGTGGCAGGAAAGGAAGCTTACAACATAAAAAAAAATTATCGCCAGATTTCGATTTGGTGGTAGATGAGTAGTTAAAAAAACAATCTAAAATAGCAAAATGATACAAAATCAATTTATTGAATCTATTAAATCTGAAATTAAGGACTTAAAAGATAATGGTCTTTATAAAAATGAATATCAAATAACTGGTTCACAATCTGCAAATATTGAAATTTTTCATAATAAACTTAAAAAGAGGGTTTTGAATTTTTGTGCAAATAATTATCTTGGATTAACAAATAACTCTAATTTAATTAATATTGCTAAAGATTCGCTTGAGAAATATGGAATTGGTACCGCTTCGGTTCGTTTTATCTGCGGAACAATGGATATTCATCGTGAATTTGAAAATAAAATATCAGAATTTCTTGGTTTTGAAGATGCGATATCATTTTCATCTTGCTTTTCTGCCAATGGCGGAATTTTCTCTGCTCTTTTAGATTCTGAAGATGCAATTATTTCTGCCGATCTTAATCATGCAAGTTTAATAGATGGAATTAGGCTTTGTAAGGCAAATAGATATTTTTACAAATTTGACGACATGTCGGATCTTGAGCAAAAATTGCAAGAATCTCAAAAACATCGCTATCGTTTAATAGTTACAGACGGAGTTTTCTCAATGGATGGAGACATAGCTAAATTAAAAGAAATATGTGATTTGGCAGAAAAATACTCTGCAATGCTAATGGTTGACGATTCTCATGCAACGGGATTCATTGGCGAAAATGGCAAAGGAACCTTTGAAATGCTTAAAGTTGAGGGTAGAGTCGATATTTTATCTAGCACTATCGGTAAAGCTTTAGGAGGTGCTGGTGGCGGTTTTATTGCATCTAAAAAAGAAATAATTGAAAAATTAAGAAATAAATCTCGTCCATATTTGTTTTCTAACAATATTTTACCTATGGTTGCTGCGGTTGGAATTGAGATTATTAAAATGCTTCAAGACTCAAAAAGTTTAATTAAAAAACTAGCTGAAAACACCTCATATTTTCGCAGTAAAATGTTAATGGCTGGCTTCGATTTAAGAGATAGTAGTGCGATTCATCCTGTTGTTCCTGTTATGATTTATGATGCATTATTGGCAAGTAAATTTGCTAAAATGATGATAGAAGAAGAGGGGATTTTTGTTGTGGCATTTTCTTTTCCTGTTGTGCCAAAAAATGAGGCTAGAATTAGAGTTCAAATTTCTGCAGCTCATCAAAAAGAGCATCTAGATTCTGCAATTACTGGTTTTATAAAAATTGGTAAAAAACTAGGCGTCATCAAATGAATAAAGAAAATAATAATTCTTTGCGGGAGTTTAATGGAGATAACCCTATCAATCAAGAACCTAGCAAAAATAACGATCTAAGACTAGAAAAGATTGCTAAAATAGTTGCTGTAGCGATGTTTTTTGTTTTAACTATTTTAATTTTTTATATTTTATTTAATTTTTCTGGTAAAAAAGAAATTGTGGCTAAGTCAACAAAATCAAATGTTGTAAATATAAAATTAAATGGCAGGGTTGTCAAAACTAGTTTAGAAAATCAATTTATAATAATTGAAACAACTTATAATCCATCTAGTAAAACTCAAGAAATTATAAAAATTGACAGCAAAAATGGCAACGAAATATCAAGAATTATATTAAATTTTTAACTATGACTACTCTAAAAATAAAAAAACTACAACATTTTAAAGATCTTCCATTGCCAAAATATGAAACTCCTGGTAGTGCTGGTCTTGATTTAATGGCTTGCATTGACGAAAATTTAATAATTAAATCTCAAGAATTCAAATTAATTCCTACTGGAATATCGATTGCTTTAGAAGAAGGGTTTGAAGCTCAAATTAGACCAAGAAGTGGTCTTGCTTTAAAAAATGGCATAACAGTTCTTAATAGTCCGGGTACTATTGATTCAGATTATCGAGGCGAGATATGTGTTATTCTCATTAATCATTCAAAAATTGACTTCGTAATTAATAGAGGTATGAGAATTGCTCAGATGATAATAGCTCCATATCAGCAAGCTAATTTGCTAGAAATTGAGATTTTAACCGAAACTAAAAGAGGCTCTGCTGGCTTTGGCTCCACAGGAGTATAAAATAGCAAAATAATAGATTAATAAAAACAGAACTATAAATGTCAATCGTTAACACATCAATTAAAAGGCCAATTTTTGTAACTTGCTCGATGTTAATAATTATTGTGTTGGGCATTGTATCTTTTAAAAAGATGAGTGTTGATTTGTTTCCCAATGTTAACATTCCTGTAATATTTGTCATGACAAGCTACGAAGGAGCTGGTCCTGCTGAAATAGAATCTTTAATTACCAAGCCTCTAGAAGAGGAAATTAGCACAATCTCTGGAATAAAAAGACTCAACTCTCGCAGTTTAAAAGATTCTAGTCAGGTTATAGTTACGTTTTATCAAAATGTAGATATAAAATATGCTGAACAGCAATTGAGAGATAGAATTAATCGTGCAAAATATAAATTACCGGAAGATGTAAAAGACCCTGTAATTCGTAAGGTTGACCCTGCTGATCAGCCAATTATTACAATTGCTCTTGATGCAAATTTAGGGCAGGGCGAACTTTATGATTTAGCTAATGATTTTGTTAAGCCAAGAATTGAGCAGGCTAACGATGTTGGTTTAGTTGAAATTATAGGTGGCAGAAAAAGAGAAATTCATATTTTGCTTGATATTGAAAAAATGAAACAAAAGCAACTATCGCTTTCTGAAATAGAAAGGCAATTAAGAATGTCTGGCAAGAAAGTAGGTATAGGAACTAGAGATAATGGTAATCAAGAATTATTCTTCACTAGCGATAATGAACTAAGCGATATAGAGCAAGTAAAGAATTTGGTAGTTAGTTTTTATGGCAATGAAAAAACCACTAGAATAAAAGATATAGGTGAAGTTGTTGATACATTAGAAGACGAAAAGTCTCGGGCATTTTTTAATGGCAAGAAAAGCCTGTTTATTGATATTTATCGTCAATCTGATTCTAATCTAATTGCGGTTTCTGATGCTGTTAATGTTGAACTGAAGAAAATATCTTCTCAAATAAATCAAATGAATGGTGATCCAAAAATTACTATTTTTAAAGATGCTAGCAAATATATTCGCGATAATATTTCTGATGTTTATGAAAGTATTACTATATCTTTAATATTAACAATTATAGTGGTTTTCTTATTTCTTGCCAATGTTCGATCTACTTTTATTACCGCCATTTCATTGCCAATTGCTTTAATTAGTGCTTTTATTTTAATGTATGTGGCTAATTTTTCTTTAAATGTTATCTCTTTGCTGGCCTTAAGCCTTGCTGTTGGCTTATTGGTTGATGATGCAATTGTGGTGACTGAAAATATCTATCGTAAAATTGAAGAGGGAATGACTCCTAAACAGGCTTCAATCGAAGCAACAAACGAAATATTGCTTGCAATTATAGCAATAACTTTAGTTGTTATTTCAGTATTTACCCCTGTCGCCTTTATGAAAGGCACGGTTGGTGAGTTTATGAAGCAATTTGGCCTAACGATGTCTTTTGCAATGATTGTTAGTTTTGTTGTTGCTATTACAATAATCCCAGTATTGTGTGCTTACTTATCGGGAACTAAGGTGGTCGAACAAAATAAAAACTCAATTATTAAGAAAATTTTACAATCTTTTAATAATTTTCAAAATAAATTAGAAGGATATTATGAAAAAATTCTTACTTTTTCAATCAATAGACCTATTATAATTATTTCAATTATTGTCGCTATTTTTGTTGCTAGTATTTTTGCCTTAAAATTTGTTCCTAAGAATTTTTTACCAGAAAATGATAACGGAGAAATCGTTGTTTCTCTTGAGTTGGAGGCTGATGCTAATATAAATTACACCAATCGAATTGCTAATGAAATAGATGAAGTAATTCGCTCAAATCAAGAGGTTTTATTAACAGCTTATAGTGTTGGTTTTTATGGCTCTAGTCAGTCAAATCGCTCTAATTTTTATGTTAAATTAAAACCTAACAAGGAGAGAGATATAAAAACTAGTGATTTTAAAAACAGGCTTCGTGAACAATTGAAAATATTTAAAATTGCCAACCCTATTGTTAAGGATTACGATCCAGCAGGAACTGGCTTTAGAGGTCAGCCATTTAATTTGCTCTTAATTTCTCCAAATCAAAAAATTCTCGAAGAAAACGCTTTGAAAGTTATTGAAAAACTTAGGTCTGATTCCCGTCTTAAAGAAGTAGATACTAGCAATAAAAGCACTAGATTAGAGTTTAAGGTAAATTTAAAGGAAGATAAAGCCAAATTATACGGAACTAATTCGCAATTGGTTGGAGAAGAATTGAGAGGCTATATTGAGGGCTATAAGACAACGAAATTTAAGCAAAATGACAAAGAATACGATGTTCGCCTGAGATTACAAAATAATCAAAATGATTTATTGAAAAACTTTAATCAAATTTATGTTTCAAACATTAATCAAAAATTAATAAAATTATCCGACATATCAACAATTAATCAAGCCAGAGCTCCTGCTGATATAAATAGACAAGATAGAGGTAGGTATATCCAAATTAGTGCCAATTTGGCTCCTAAAGTAGGTCTTGGTAATATTATTGATGAAGTCACAAGCGAACTAACGGATGGTAAATTAAAATTACCGCCAGAAGTAAGGTTTACATTTGTTGGTGAATCGGAAAATATGAAAGATTTACAAGAGTCAACGGGTGTTGTAATGGGGTTGGGTATATTATTTATCTACCTGATATTAAGTAGTTTGTATGAATCTTTTATAACTCCTTTTACCATTTTGTTATCTTTGCCTTTAGCTCTCTGTGGTGCTTTTATCGCTCTTTTTATAACTCAACAAAGTTTTAATATTTTTACCATTTTGGGAATATTCCTTTTGATTGGGGTTTCGAGTAAAAACTCAATTTTATTAGTTGATTTTGCCAATCAAGCAATTGAGCAAGGAAAATCAAGGACTGAGGCAATTCTTATTGCTGGTAAAACAAGATTGCGACCAATTTTAATGACTTCATTCGCATTAATCGCAGGAACGATTCCAATTGCAATTGGTTTAAGTGAGGCATCAAAGCCAAGAATTGCGATGGGTATAGCGATTATTGGCGGAATGATTTCCTCTACAATTTTTAGCTTAGTTCTTGTTCCTGCAATATTTAGTTATGTTGATCGCTTTCGAGTTTGGATAAAAGAAAAACTTAGTCGATTTGTAGGTTAATAATCAATATCTATAATTATGTTTAATTGTTTATTTTGTAGTAGTGATCTTTTTTTCTTTCTCAAGATCATTTTATCTTCCGCTACTTCTTTTTTAGTAACTTTTTTTGCGATTAAGTTATTTTTAAGTAAATTAAAGCAAAAATTTATTCAGCCAATTAGGTTGGAAGGTCCAAAAACTCATATTATAAACAAAAAAAATACCCCCACTATCGGCGGTTTGTTTATCGTATTGGCAACCGTAATAAGTACCGCAATATTTGCAGGGCTAAAGAATCAATATGTTTTAATCACATTATTTCTTTTCTTGTCATTTGCAATAATTGGTCTCATTGATGATTTAATGAAGGTTGTTTATAAAAATCCTAATGGTTTTCGTGGTTCAATAAAACTAGTAATTCAATTTTTAATTGTTGGAGTTGTCTTATTATGGCTTGGGAGTGTTAACTTAATTCATTTTAACTACATACTAAGAATTCCTTTGTTGAATGAAGTTTATCAGCTTGATCTTGGTTATATTTATCCATTATTTATAACTTTTTTTATCGTTGGAATTGCTAATGCCGTTAATTTGACTGATGGTCTAGATGGCTTAGTTTCTGTGCCATCAATTATTGCATTGCTATTTTTAGCCTTCTTAATTGCTATAGCTAACAATAATTATTTAGCTAATTTATTTTCTACAAACATTATTTTTGATTCAAAGCCTTTAATAATTTTTACAAGCTCATTAATATTTGCAATTATTGGTTTTCTTATGTTCAATATTAGGCCTGCAAAAATTTTTATGGGAGATGTCGGTAGTCTTGCAATTGGCTCTACTCTAGCCTTAATGGCAGTAATAATAAAACAAGAATTGATCTTCTTAGTTATCGCTTTATTGTTCTTAATTGAAGCTGCATCAGTATTTATACAGGTTATGTCTTATAAAATTCGTAAAAAAAGAGTGTTTCTAATGGCTCCATTACATCATCACTTTGAAAAAAAAGGTTGGAGTGAAAATAAGGTAGTAATAGTTTTTTGGTTTTTTGCGGTTTTATTTGCAAGTTTTGGAATGTTGATTTTATATATTTTATCTTTACATTCTTAATTCATATAAATTTTTATTAAAATTATGTCAAAAAAACCTCGTATTTATCTATATGATTCAACTTTAAGAGATGGTGCTCAAACTAGCACGGTCAATTTTACCCTTAATGATAAAATTGAAATTGCTAAAATGCTTAACGATCTAGGAATTGACTACATAGAAGGTGGTTGGCCAGGATCAAACCCACTCGATGATGAGTTTTTTTCTAATTTACCACATTTAAACAATTCAAAATTTGTTGCTTTTGGAATGACGAGAAGAAGCAAAATCTCAGCACAAAATGATGAAGGAATTAATTCTCTTGTTAATAGCAATGTTGGCTCTGTTTGTATCGTTGGTAAAAGTTGGGATTTTCAATTAAATAATGCTCTTAACATTACTCAGGAAGAGAATCTAGCGATGATAGGAGAATCAATTGCCTATATTAATAAAAAGAAGAAAGAGGCTATGTTTGATGCAGAGCATTTTTTTGATGGTTACAAATCTAATCGAAAATTTGCTTTAGAATGTTTAAAAACGGCTTTCCACAATAAAGCTAGATGGATAATATTATGCGATACCAATGGCGGTACTTTACCAAATGAAATTGAGCAGATTATAAATGAAGTTACTAAGGAAATTCCAGGAGAGTACCTAGGAATTCACTGTCACAACGACACTGGGAATGCGATAGCAAACTCCCTAATAGCGGTAAAAGCAGGAGTTAGGCAAGTTCAAGGCACGATTAATGGTCTTGGTGAAAGATGCGGTAATGCCAATCTTATCTCTATTATTCCTAATCTTGTTTTAAAAATGGGTTATGATGTTGGTATTGAAGATTCTCAATTAAAGAATTTGGTAAAAACCTCTAATTTTCTTGATGATTTATTAAATCAAGAAAGAAACAAATTCGCTCCATTTGTTGGTAAATATGCTTTTGCTCACAAGGGCGGGCTTCATGTTTCTGCGGTAATGAAAAATCCAGAATGTTATGAGCATGTAAATCCTGAATCCGTAGGCAATAAAAGACAAATCATGATATCGAATCAAGCCGGTCGCTCCAACATTATCTCTCGCCTTAAAGATATAGGAATTGACCCCGATAAAGATATAAAATTTAGTCAAATATCTGATTTAGTTAACAAAGTAAAAGATCTTGAAGCTAAAGGTTATGCTTTTGATGGTGCTGATGCAAGTTTTGAATTATTGGTTAACAGATCTCTTTCCGTGGTTCCGAGCTTTTTTGAATTGATTAGTTTTAGAGTCTTAAATGAAAGAAAATTCAATAAAAATGGCAAAATAACTACCACTGCTGAGGCAACAATTAAAATTAAAATTGAAAATAAAACAATAATGGCGGTAGCTGAAGGGAATGGTCCCGTCAATGCTCTAGATAAATCGCTTCGCAAGGCATTGATAAAAAAATATCCAGCTCTAAAAAGTGTTAAGTTGATTGATTATAAAGTGAGAATTTTACCTTCTTCGCAAGATTCAAGTCAAAAAAAGCACCAAGGAACTAAGGCAGTTACAAGGGTTCAAATTGAATCTGGAGATAATTTTGGCAATAAATGGTCAACAATCGGAGTTTCTGAAAATATTGTTGATGCATCATTTTATGCAATTTACGATAGCATAAATTACAAACTAATGAAAGAGTTGAAATAATTGATGACTTTTTATTTTATAAATCAATGGCAAGGGTTAAGAATTCTTGCTCTTGACTGAATCCAAAAGATTGATATAAATTTTGAGCGGGTTGATTATTTTTTGCTGTTTGTAAAATTATTTTTGTAATATTTTGAGTTTTTGCAACCTCTAGAGCCTTAACCAGCATTGCTCGACCAATTTTTTTATTTCGATATTTTTCAGCAACATATAAATCATTTAAAATATATATTTTTTTTAATCCAACCGAGGAAAAAGATTGATATATTTGCATAAATGCCACAGGATTATTTTCTATCAAACCCAAATAAACTAGAGACTCATTGTTAATAATTCTTTCTGATAAGAAATCATAACAACCTCTAATATTGGGCTGTTGATTATAAAAAGTTCGATAATCATTAAAAATTAGAGATGCTATATCAATATTTTCTAGCTCAGCTCTTATAATTTGTAGCTCTTTCATTAAAATTACTATTTTTTGGAAGTTTTCTAAATCATTGCGAAGTCATGCAGAACGAACTCCAGCTGGGGATATTAAAATTAACTTCAATTTTTTCTGGAATATCACCATCTTGCTTTTGTTGCTTTGTTGATGGAGTCTCCTTAGTTGAGTAGTAATAGAGCGGTTTTTCAACTAAACAACTCGCCGCCTTTTCAGGTTTTAAGGTTGCATTTTCTGTATCAAAATAATCAGTAAGAAAAGTATCAGGATTTATTTTTTTATTATCGCTAGAAGGATCATTGCTATTCAAAGTAAACCTTTTTGTTGTAGCATCGTATGAAGCTGGATAACAGCCTCCTGTTTGAACAAAAATCCTTTTATATTCCTCTTGGTTGAAATGCATTTTTATTGTATTTCCACTGCCATCAACATATTCAACAACATACATATTAAACAATTGGTAAATTGATTTAAGGAGAGATTGTTGTTGTTGCGGTAGTTGCTGGGAGTTGCTTAGGGAGTTGTTTAGGTATTCTATTTGAGAATTATCTTGTACTTCTTGTTGCGATGGTTGCTGGAAGCTGTTTAGGTCTTCTATTCGAGAACTATTTTGTGAAGATGGTTCCGATTTTTTTCTGTTATATTCTTCTTGATGAGATGTTTTATTAAATTGAAAATTTGTTTTCATAGTTTTAAATAATTTATTATCTGATATTTTGAATATTTTTATTCAAATCAGTATATTTTGTATTTTTAATATCACATTGTATTGATATCGGTTGTGATTCTTTATTATTTTGATAAATTTGACAAATTAATTTATTATTACTAATATTATTTAGATAACAAGGATAATCACTTTTCTTAGAAATAATTTCATTTTGATTGAATTTTAGTTCCACAACATCAAGTTTTTTATAAATGTCACGTTTATCATCAATATTTGCAAAAGTAATATTAACTTGATCTTTGTTTTTATCATTTTCTTTCATATCGCAATAAATTGAAATATTATTATTGATATAAAATATTTTTTTATCATCTCTTTCAAAATAATATAATTCTTCTTTTGCTTTTTTTACATCAAAATTTTTATCTAATATCTCAATAACTCCAATAATTTCATCTTTTTCATATATGCGAAGTTGTAAGTCATCGCCTTTTTGATTTTTGTCTTTATCAGTCTCTATTCTATATTCACTATTTGCTCTTAGATTAATTAGTTTAGCTTGACGACACAATGAACTAGGCACCTTTTTTTCAATTTGTTGCTTTAAACCTAAATTTTCTTCTATTTTCCTTAAATCTTTTAAAATATCATCTTTATTACGATTTTTTATTTCCAATAATTTTGTGCAAAAATTTTCTAGCTGATTACTGATATCAAATTCTTCATCTCCGACCAAAGAAAGACCATCCATATATTTTTTTGTTAATTCTTTTTTAAAGATATCAATTACTTCATTAGAGAATTTTATGTTTTTAAGTTCTTTTTCATCAATTTTTTCAAGATATTTGATTACTTTTTCAAGAATATTGGCAGTTACTTTTCTTGCAATTTCAACATTAATAGCATTATTTTTGTTATCAACAGGCAATTCAAAAAGCTCCAGCAACTGCTCGTCGGCGGTTCTTGCTTGGATTTTTTCTAAATCTTTGCCAAGTTTATCGTAAATATTGAATTTTAAGTTGTTAAAATGAGTTAGATTATCTCTTGGATCCAACATCTTCAAGTTAAATTCTTGTATTTTTGCACTGAAATAGCCAAGCTCTTTAACAATAGATTCTTTCAAGTCTTTATTAGGATCTATTTCTTCATTAAGATCTATTTTTGTTTTTATCGCATCAATCTTTTGATTTATTTCTTCTATATGCTTTTTTCCCCCCGAGCCAAGACCAAGAAAATTTTTCGAATTATTATATTGATTAACCAGCCCACCAATTTCTTGCAATAAATTGCCGATATTTTTATCTTTATCTGGGGCATTATCAGCAGTTTTTACAATCTGAAACTGCGAAAGAAGATCAACATATTCCCCTAGTGGAGTATCTTTAATAGATGATTCTGTTAATTTTTGCTTTAAATCTTCCAAAGCAAGAGGTTGCAAGCCATTTTCGAATTTTCTTATCGATCTTTCCCTATCAAGATTTGTAAGCCCAGATTTATCAATAAATTGCTTGTTTTTATGAGAAAACCAGGTGTAAAGCGAAGCAACTCGATCAGATTCAGAAGTAGCAACCTTGCCCACTTGCGAATTTTTTATTTCTCTATCATAATTAAAGCTTTTATGTAAAGTAGTATCAAACATTTGCCCTAACATTGTCTTTACTGGCTCAACAACATTATTATAATTAACAATTTTGTTATATTCAGTATTTTTAGTGTTATTTTTAACATTTTTAGCAAATATTTTTTCTATTTCCTCTTTTTTATTATCGCCTCTATTAAAATTACTTGCCTTATTGCCAATATTATTATTAACATATTTATTGATGCCTTTATTAATTCTATTTTCAGAGAAAATTAGCAATGACTCATTAATATATTCTGCTACAGTCAATTCTCTTTTTATATTAGATTTAGAAATTAATAAATCTTTATTGAAGCCAATCTCATCATTTATATTTATATCTAATTTTGTATCTAGAATCTTATTTATTATTTCGCTATTAATGCCATTTTGCATCATTTTTATTGCATTAATTTTATCATCTAAATCAATTTCAATTTTTTTAATATCATTTACATCCTGCCTCAGATATTCTAGAGGTAAATTAATTGATATATTTTTATCGTCATATATTATTAAATCTTGGTATCCAGAAATTTCCCACTGCAATTTATCCAAGGATTCCAATATATTGCTTTGTATAAAATAACTATCGAGTAAAGTCTGATTTTCATTATTTATTATTTGAGGAATTTTTTTCTTTAGATATTCAATTTTATTATTGCAATACTCTTTTGACATTATCTTAAACAATGCTCGATTTGGCTCCGTCATAAAATCTTTTCCAAATTCTTCAATAAAATTACTATATCTTGCTTTTTGCGAATTAATAAATATTGATAATAGTTTTTTATTATTTTTTTCATCTTTTGCCATTCCAATTATTTTATTGAAGTCTTGTTTTAGAACATTAATAGATTTAATAATTTTTTCTTTAATATTTTCTGTATTTTGTTGTTTTATAGAGAAGAATCTAATAATTTTATTCTGTATTGGCAATTTATCGTTATGATCAATTGCCTTGGCTAAAATCAGCTGTTTTTCTAAATTTTTAAGATCATTTTCATTTTTTAAGATATCTTTCTTGGCGTTTTTAATATAGATTTCTATATCAGCTTTTATTATCTTATTATTAGTATTAAATGGATATTTTTTCTGAGCAAATAATTTTGAATATTCTTCGCCATTTTTAGCAATATACTGCATCAAAAAATTAAAGTTGGAAATTAATCTATTCCTATCAATATATTGCTCTAAATCATTTTCCAAAATACCTTTTTCTAATAATTTATCTTTTAAATTAGCAATATTATTTGCAACTTCTCTTTTTTGTTCTTTATTTTTATCATTCAGATAAATCTTATTTTTATAATCTTTGATAATTGCATCATTAATATTTTTTTCTCTTCTGCTAACTTTTTCTTCACCTCCTCTTCTACCCTTCTCTTTTCCTCTTCCTCAGCCTTTTTCTTTTCTTCCTCGAGTTTCTTTTTTGTCTCTAATTCCACTTTCTTTTTTTCCTCCTCAGTCTTTCTCTTAGCCTCTTCCTCCTTGGCTCTTTCTTGTTTGAAGTTGTTGATTATGTTGTGGAGATTGGCTTGATTGTTGAGTTGGTTGTTATTGATGGGTTGGATAAGGAGATTATCGATGATTGATAATCGTTTGGTGATTAAATCTTGTTGTTGTGGTTTGATTTGTTTTGATTGATTGATTTCTTTGCTAAAATTATTAATGAGGAGATTAGCTTGTTCTTGTAGTTTGCCTTGGATTTCTTGATTAAATATTAGTTTGAATAATAGTGGATTTTCTGTTTTAAGATGATTAATGATAAGGGAGTAATTGGCGATTTCACTCAGTGAATCATTAATTTGTTGGTTATTGCCGTTATTAATGATTTGAGTAATAATAGGAGTAATGTGGTTTTGGAATAATTGGCTTTGAGTAAGGAAGTAGTTGGCAATGAAGAGGTTTTCTGCTATTTGTTTGTTATTTTCTTGTTTATTATCTCCTTGTTTATTATTGATAAAATCATTATGGAAGACGTTGGTAATATTATTATATTTGATATTTACTGATTTTTTAATTGGTAGTAATTTTCTGTTCTTTTCAATGGTGATGAGGTTTTTTGCTTCATCGATTTTGGTTATTTTTGCTTCTTGGTTTTTATATTTATGAAGGAATTTAAAATAACGATTAGCATCTATTTCATTATCGATAACGATGAATTGCGGTGAATTATCTTGATTATTGGCTTTATAGATGATTTTATTGGCTTTGTTATTACTGATAAAAATGAGATTACTATTAATATTGATTATCTCATTGATTCTTGGCTGTTGGCTGATAGTAAAAACACCTTTGGCTAATTGTCCGTTTTTAATGCTGAAGTTGTAATTATTGGTAGTTTCTTGATTATTATTACTATAAATGTTATGAGCTGATTTAAATAATAAGTTATTACCAACTTTTTGTAAAACAAATTCATCACTTTTAGCGGGGTAATTATCAATATTAGCAAGATTAGCTAGATGATTATATTGATTGAGATAAGTCTTTTGAAGTAATTTATTAACTTCTTTTTTTATCTTATTAATATCAATCTTATTATTGCTGTTAAATTGTTTAATGATTTCTGCTGTATTAATTGTACTAGGTAGTTTTAATATTAATGGCTGTTGATTATTGTTATCAACAATGCCAATTACTTTATTAATTGTAAAATATCACCAAGATTCTTTTTATGTATTTGCTGTTTATGAAGTAGGATATTAGAAGCACTTAGTGATTTATTAATATAGCTTTTCTCATTATAAAATGATACAGGATATTGCTTTTGTTGTTCTTTTTGCTGTTGTAAGTTAAGCTGTTGATAGGTATCATTATCTCTTTGCCCCATAGAATCGCTGAGAATGTTGTCACCAATTCTAAAGGTTTTATTATGAATATTGCTTTTATCTAGCTGGCTATGAAAGCTTTTATTATTTAAATCCTGAGCTTTATCATCTTTACTTTTATCTAATTTATCAAATTTAACAAAAAGAGTGAGATTGCTATTGGAGTTGTTATTAATAGTAACAAAGCCATAATTAGTGAAATTATCATCACGATTAGCAATAATTGAAGTAATAATGCCATTATCTTTCTCCTTGCTATCGTTAATTTGCAATACCAGCTGGAAGTTAAAACCTAAAGCCTCTTCTTGCCCCGGATAATCATAATTTAAATTATAAGGTAAATTATGATTGTTATTTTGATTAGCAATCTCTTCATTACTATCAATTTCTTCTTTGATTATATCTCTTCCTAATTTATCAATATGTCTATCAAGATTACGATTAATATTCTGCTGATTACTTATGCCAAATCTAAAATTATCATATTCATTATCAAATGATGATTGATTAAGTAAATTGATGATTGAATCTTGTCCTTGATTTTGTAGATTATTTTGATTTTTCATGGCGATAATATGATTAAGTTAGAATTAAGTTATAATTAATTTGAAGTTAAATTAGAACTAAAAAAGTGAGATTATGAGATAGTCTCATTATTTAATAAAATAGAGCTTGGTAAGTAGTGGAAGCCTCAAACTAAAACAGTAAAAATAAAAATCTAGCTTTTTTAAGATAAATTTTTTTGAGATAAAGCTGAGAATAAATTCCCCTTTCTTAAAATAAAAATAGGGGGGGTGGATGCGAAGCAGACCTCGCTCCCCTATAAACTATAAAATAAAAAAGAATAATTCAAAAAATCAAAGCCAATTTCACTTGGCAACAAGGGGTTTTAACCCCCCAAGATAATAGGCAACAAGGGGTTTTAACCCCCCAAGATAATAGGCAACAAGGGGTTTTAACCCCTTGTCAAGCAATGAAAACAGGCTAATAAGACCTAATACTAAATCCCATCTTTAAAATTTTGAAAAATATTAAAATTCTAACTTCATATTTTTGGCTAAAAATCTCTAAAAAGCCTTAGCTGTATGGATATACAGCTTCATTTTTTAAAGATTTTTATTGTAAAAATGTTATTTTGAAAAATTTATTTTATTAATTAATTTGTCTCTTAAATCGGGGAATCTAGCCTTTTCACCAAGCCATATCTCCATAAAATCTTTGATTATTAAAGGGTTGTTAATTTTTTCAATAAATTTTGAATTATGAAAAATTAATAAGTTATTTGAATCGATTTTGAGGGCAATTTTAATGTCTCCTTTTTTAATATCCTGAAAAGTTCTATTAAATGCCAGTTTATATTCTAATTTTTGTTGCTGAGTAAGGCTTTTAAATCTTAATATTTCATCAATAGTTTTTTCAACTAAAAATTTTTTACTAAAATTTTGATTATATTTTATTGCGATCGCAATTTCTGGATATTCTGCAATTGCAGGGCTTGCCGAACTCTGATTGAAGCGATTTTGTTTATTGAATTCGTTGTTTGAATATAAAAATATGTCATAAATTTTTCTTCCAAAAAATTTTAATTCACCTTCTCCAATAAGAATTGAATTTTTTATATATTGATTAGTTGTTTTTTCTACTTCTTGCTTGACCTCAGTATAGCTTGCATTTGCATTTATTGATAGAAAAATTACAATAAATGCAACAATCAAAAAGAACAATTTATGAAATATATTTTGTTTATTGATTAATTTCATTTTAATTTTTAAAAATTTTCTGCTTTTTTTGCTATATCTGTTCGATAAAAACCATCTTGCCAATCAATTTTATCTATCGCTTCATAGGCAATAGATCTGGCTGTTTTAAAGTTGTTTGCTTTAGCGATAATATTCAACACTCTTCCACCGTCAGAAGTCAATTCTTGATTATTTAATATTGTGCCCGCATGCAAAATAGACAAATTATTAACTTTATCAAGACTTTCATCTATTTTTATCGTTGTGCCTTTTTTATAATTTTCAGGATATCCCTTACTTGCCATTACAACGCAAACCAATTTTGATTGCTCGTCAAATTCAATTTTAATTTTATCTAGATCTTGATTTATTGCAGATTCAATAATTGAAAGAAAATCGGTTTTAATTCTTGGTAAAATAACTTGAGCTTCTGGGTCTCCAAAGCGAATATTAAATTCAATTAATTTTGGTTCATTTTTAACAATCATTAGGCCAGCGAACAATATGCCTGTAAAGCTTGCATTTAATCTATCCATAGCCTTTAAGGTTGGTCTAATGATTTTTCTAATTATTTTTTCCTCAAGATTTTTATCAACAAAAGGTGAGGGTGAGTATGTTCCCATTCCACCTGTATTTAAGCCAGTTTCATTTTCGCCAACTTTTTTATGATCATGAGCAAATCCAAGTGGAATAAAGTTTTTTCCATCGCAAATTATAAAATAACTAACCTCAAACCCCTCCATAAACTCTTCGATGATTATTCTTTTACCGGCATCGCCAAATTTTCCACTAAATATTTGATTTATTGCTTCCTTTCCTTCTTCGAAGTTTTTTGGAATTATTACTCCCTTACCAGAGGCTAATCCGTCTGTTTTAATAACGGTTGGAAATTCAACTTGTTTTAAAAATTCAATTGCAAGATTTGCATCGTCAAATGTTTTGTAATGAGCCGTAGGTATTGAGTTTCTTGAAACTAAATCTTTCATAAAAATTTTTGAACCCTCTAATTGTGATGCAATTTTAGAGGGGCCAAAAACTTTAATTTTATTTTCGTTCAATATATCAACCAATCCATCAGTAAGAGGCTTTTCTGGACCTATGATTACAATATCGATATTATTGCTGTTGCAAAAATTAACAATTTCAATGTAATTGTCTGGCTGTATAGATAGCACATTTTCTGCTATTTTGCCTATTCCTGCATTTCCAGGAAGTGCAAAAATTTTTATTTTCTGCGAAGAATTTAATAATTGCTTGCAAATAGCATGCTCTCTACCGCCAGATCCAATAACTAGAACTTTTTTTATAATCATACGGTAATTTTAATATTCTTTTTAAAAATAAAATACCAGCAAAGCTTTATACTTAAATATTTAAAAAAATTGTTGCTGTGGTAATTAATTTTTTTTCTTTTTATCATTATCAGTGGATTTATCAGTTGATTTTTCTTCTGTTTTATTTTGTTTTCTTACGGATAAGCCAGCTTTTTTTCTTACTTCGACATCAATTTCTTCGGAAATTGAGGGGTTTTCTTTTAAGAATTTTTTGACATTTTCTTTGCCTTGTCCAATTTTATTGCCTTTATAAGCATACCAAGAACCAGATTTTTCAATGATATCATGCTTTGAGCCAAGTTCAATTAATTCTCCAAGATAAGAAACTCCTTCGCCATATATTATTTCAAAATCTGCAGTTCTGAAAGGCGGGGCAACTTTATTTTTTACCACCTTAACTCTAGTTTCATTTCCCAAAACCTCTTCTTGTTCTTTGATGGCAGTTCCTTTTCTGATATCCAATCTAACTGAAGCATAAAATTTTAAAGAATTTCCGCCAGTTGTGGTCTCTGGAGAGCCAAACATAACCCCTATCTTCATTCTAATTTGATTGATAAAGATGATAGTTGAATTTGCCTTTGAAACTGTTGATGCGAGCTTTCTAAGAGCTTTACTCATAAGTCTGGCCTGTAGACCCATTTGATTATCTCCCATTCCGCCTTCTAGCTCAACTTGCGGAACCAATGCAGCAACAGAATCGACTACTATTAAGCCTATTGCTCCAGATCTAACTAGTGTGTCTGCAATTTCGAGTGCAGCTTCACCGTTATCTGGTTGAGAAATTATCATTTCATCAAGGTTGATACCTAGGTTTCTTGCATAAGATGGGTCAAAGGCATGTTCAGCATCGATAAAAGCACATGACAGCCCTGCTTTTTGAGCTTCTGCTATAGCATGAAGAGTTAGAGTTGTTTTTCCTGAAGATTCGGGGCCGTAAATTTCAATTATTCTTCCTCTAGGATATCCACCAACTCCTAATGCCACATCAAGAGATAAGGAACCTGTGGGTATTACTTCTATATCGGAAATTGGTCTTTGTCCAAATTTCATTGCTGAACCTTTGCCAAATTGTTTGTCAATTTGTAGTAATGCGGCATCTAAAGCCTTTTTTCTTTCTTCCATTTTTTCTCCTTTATGTTTTGTTGTTGAATATGTTATTATAGCTTAATGGAATTGCATTAAAACTAGTTAAATAGTTTTAAAATGCCATAATAACTGTTTATAGAAATATAATCTAATTTTAGAAAACAAAAATTTGTATTATATTTCTATACTTTGTGGTGAAAATTTTGTATCAAATTATTAGTTTTAATATTTTTTATTAAATTTATCAGTAATTTTTGATAAATATCTATAGATGAATCGTTTCCCCTTTTTATTTGCAGATTCTTATTATCAAAAGTCTTTCAATATAACTGCAAGAAAACTGCAATTGAGTTATATATTCATGCACCAAAACAATTATTTAATAGATTATTTCGGTGCATGAAAACTCATTATTTTTGCAACAATTTTAACATTGTTTCGCCTAATTTCGCAGGGCTATCTGAAACTGAAATTCCAGCAAGCTTCATTGCTTCTATTTTATCTTCAGCACCGCCTTTACCGCCAGAAATTATTGCACCAGCATGGCCCATTCTTCTACCGGGAGGAGCTGTTTTCCCTGCTATAAAGCCTACTGTAGGCTTTTTTCTGCCTTTTTTAGCTTCTAATCTAAGGAATTCTGATGCTTCTTCTTCATCTGTTCCGCCAATTTCGCCAATCATAATCATTGCTTCAGTTTCTGGATCCGATAAAAACATATCTAAGCAATCGATAAAATTAGTTCCGTTTACTGGGTCTCCACCAATTCCAATACAAGTGGTTTGTCCTAATCCAACTTTTGTTGTTTGATGTACCGCTTCATAGGTTAGGGTTCCAGAGCGAGATACTATTCCGATTTTACCTCTTTTATGTATATGGCCCGGCATTATACCTATTTTACATTCTCCTGGGGTTATTATTCCTGGGCAGTTTGGCCCGATTAATCTTGATTTAGAACCGCAAAGTGCTTTTTTTACTTTAACCATATCAAGAACCGGAATTCCTTCTGTTATGCAGATTATTAACTCAATTTCGGCATCAATTGCCTCAATGATTGCATCAGCTGCAAAAGCTGGCGGAACATAAATTACCGATGCATTGCATTCAGTTTTTTCCTTAGCTTCAAAAACTGTATTAAAGATTGGTAAGTTAAGGTGAGTAGCATTTCCTTTTCCAGGAGTTACACCGCCAACCATTTTTGTTCCGTAAGCAATTGCTTGTTCTGAATGAAAAGTGCCTTGCGATCCAGTAAAACCTTGACAGATTACTTTGGTATTTTTATTAACTAAAACTGACATATTTTTTTATAATTTTAAAGAGTTTGATTGTTATTTACTGCATTTACAATTTTTTGTGCCGCATCATCTAAATCATTAGCGGAAATGATTGCTAGCCCTGATTTTTCAAGAATTTCTTTCCCTAAATCAACATTGGTACCTTCAAGTCTTACAACTAAAGGAATGCTAAGATTAACCTCTTTTGCAGCCTCCAATATTCCATTAGCAATAATATCGCATCTCATAATGCCTCCAAAAATATTAACTAATATTCCTTTAACATTGGGATCTGATAATATAATTTTAAAAGCGGCAGTTACTTTTTCTCTAGTGGCACCACCACCAACATCTAAAAAGTTGGCTGGAGAAGATCCGTATAGTTTTATGATGTCCATGGTTGCCATCGCTAAACCTGCACCATTAACCATGCATCCAATTTTACCATCCATTTTTACATAGTTAAGGTCATGATTTGATGCCTCTACTTCAAGAGGATCTTCCTCATCTAGGTCTCTCATTGTTTTTATTTGATCGTGACGATAAAGACTATTATCATCAAAATTAATTTTGGCATCGAGAGCTATTATTTCTCCTTCCACAGTTTCAACTAGGGGATTAATTTCAATTTGCGAAGCATCGGTTTTTATGAAAGTTTCGTATATCGCAGATACTAGATGAGAAAACTTTTTTATTAATTCTCCTCTAAGCCCAAGAGCAAAAGCCATTTTTCTGCTATGACAAGGCTGAATTCCAGTAGCTATATCTATTTTTACTGAAATAATTTTTTCCGGATGTTGTGATGCAACTTCTTCAATTTCAACACCACCTTCAGTCGAGGCCATAAATACTATTGCCTTACTTTTGCGATCAACCACCACCGATAGATAATATTCTTTTTTGATGTTTGAGCCAGCTTCTATATAAAGCCTTTTAACAATTTTACCTTCTGGACCAGTTTGAGGAGTAATTAATTTCATGCCAAGGATCTGGCTAGCTTTTTCTCTAACTTCGTCTATTGATTTAACAACCTTTACACCTCCAGCTTTGCCTCTTCCGCCAGCATGGATTTGAGCTTTTACTACAAAAACTTTATGTCCTTCGCTTTCAAGATTTTTAGCGGCTTCAACCGCTTCTGGTACTGAGAATGCAGGGTGACCGCTTGGAACTGGTGCTCCAAACTTTTTTAGCAAACTTTTTGCTTGATATTCATGAATATTCATTTGAAACTTATAAAATTATTGGTTAATAATTGATATTACTGCATTTTTATTGCTTTTAAAATTTTAACTATTTATTTGGATTAAGTTATTTTTTTATTGATATTTATATCTTTATCTAGTTAAAAACCGTTTAACATTAAAATTTAATTTTAACTTCGCAACAAAATTTTAGATGAAAATATTACTGATAAGGGATATAGATAAATCAAGAATAATGGCTAGAGACCTTGCAAATAAAGGGCTAGAAGTTATAATAGAGCCAGTTTTTTTAATAAAAAAATTAAAATTTAATATTAATAAATTTGAAAAAAATTTAATTAATGTAATAAATAAAAATAATCTTAAAGATTTTAAAATAGCAATTGCTAATCATAATTTTGGAATCATAATAACTAGCTGTAATAGCTGTGAGGCTATAATTCAAAGCGGAATACCACTAACAACAAAAATTTTCTCGCTTAGTAAAAAAATTGCAAATTATCTTGAAAATAAGGGTTTTAACAATATTTTGATAGCTAGAGAAGAAAATGCTTTGAGTCTTAAAAATTTAATTTTGGAAGAAAATAAAAACTTGCCATTGCTTTATTTTAGGGGTTCAAACATTACAATTGATTTCTCTAAAGATCTCTATAAAATGGGTTTTTTAATTGGTGACATAATTTGTTATAATGTTATAAATAAAAATGATTTTTCAAATAATTTTAAGAATTTTGTTATAACAAACAATTTACAACAAGCAATATTTGAATCCTTATTTATACCTATCTTATCAGAAAATACCGCAAAAATTTTTGTTAATTTATTGATAAAAAATAATTTTTCTCAATATTTTAAAAAATCTAACTTTTTATGTTTAAGTAAAAAAATAGAAAATTTTATACTCTTAAATGGCTTTAAAAATTGCCAACTCTTGCCCGTTAATTCAATCGCTAATATTAGTGATTATTTGAAAAAGTAAATTTGATTTATGATTGAAAAAAATACAATTAAAAGAAAATTAAAAATTGCCAATGTCTTTTTAATAAATGTCGTTATCGCATTAGTTGTTTTTTTGATAACGCAATATTATCAAAAATTAAAAACAAAACAAAGTAACCAAACCATTAAAAGCGAAAGCTTAGAAGAAGATTTTTTTGATATTTCTGACGAATATAAAAAATCAGAAAATAAAAAAGACGAAGATCTGCCAGATATAACGGCAACAGAATTACAAGAGAAGGGGGTTGATTTTTTTTATCGAGTTTTTTTAAAAAATCAGGTTCAAATTAATTCTTTACAACAAGAAATAGCAAGCCTTAGAAGCGAATTTACAAATTATAAAAATAGCGAAAAATCAATTCAGATAATCTTTTCTTATATCGAGCTTCGAGAAAAATTATTTAAAAAAAATTTTTTAGATTTAGATTTTCAAAAGTCTTTTGAAAACTTTGATGCAATTACTAAAAATGACAATTTCCTCTCCGAGAGAGCAAATAAATTAAGGGTCTCATTATCTCTAGTAAGCACACACAGAGAGATTCTGCAAATGTTTGAAAAATTGATACCAGAAATAATTGCCACAAAGAAATTTGACAAAAAAGATAGTTGGTTTAACAATTTTCGTCATTATCTTGCTAAAATAATTGTCATTAGAAAAATAGATGATGAAAATTTATCTGATGTTGATGGAATAATAAGGTCTACCGAACACTTACTAAAACAAGAAAATTACAACGAAGCATTGAATGTTTTTATCAAAATCGATGAAAAATATTCACAAATTTCACAAGATTTTATGTCAACTCTTAAAAATTTAGCAGAAATTCAAAAAATTGATCAAGAAATATTTTTATACTTAAAAAACTTAAAATAACTTAATAAATGCTTAGAATAATTTTTTTAATTTTAACTGCTTTTTTAACTAGCGGATTAATAATTTGGGTTATCGATCATGAGGGCTTTGTCTTGGTTAATTGGCTTGGCTATGAATTAAAAACCAATATAGTTACCGCAATCACTTTATCAATTTTATTTACAGCTACAATTTTTGTCATCTCTTATTTTTTTATAAAAATAATATCGATTAAATTTCCTCATCTGGCAAAAATTTTACTTAAAAAATCTTATTTTAGAAATTTAGAAGATTTAGTCAAAAGGCATCAAGTTGGCTTCGAGTCTTTAACGGAACTATTGTTGGCAATGGAGGTTAACGATATTAAAGCAACTAATGAATTAAAAAAATTATTCTCAAAGTCAATAAAAAATAATAATCTTAACAATTTTATTAATGGTAAAATTGCATTCATTGCTGGCGATTTTTACAATGCCGAAAGCTATTTTTTAAAAATAAATCATCATAAAAATATTCAAAATTTAATTTGGAAATCGAAATTTAATATTGCAAAAATTGAAAAAAACTACGAATCTGCAATTGCTTGTGCTAACGAAATATTGGCAATTAATAAAAATGATATAAATATAGCAAAAGAATTATTTTTAATTTACAAAAAGCAGGGTAGGTGGCAAAATGCAAAATTAATAGTTAAAAAATTTGGAGCTGATAAATTTCAAGAAGAATTGCAAAAAAGAGATAGGGCAATTTCTCATTGTGCTATTGCATTAGAGGCATATCGTAGCAAGAAATTTAATGAGGCAATAAGAGAGGCAAAGATGGCACTTAAAATTATTGATGATTTTCTTCCTGCAATTGAAATTATGTTAAAATCTTGGGTTAGAAACTCAATGAGCTTTTTGACTGTTTTAAGCATTAAAAGATTATGGCATTCAAAGCCCCACATTATATTTATTGATATTTTTGACTTAATAAATCGCAAACTTTCAAAGAAAGATAGGTTAAAATCTATTAAAAAACTTGTAAAACCAACTATTTTTAATAGATCATCTTATAAAAATCTATATTTAAACGATATAGCGATAGCAAGAACAGCTTTACATATTTCCGATTTACTAACAGCTAAATCATTTGCAAAATCCTCACTTGAAAAAGAAAAAAACTTTTATGCCTACCAAATATTGATTGATGTTGCAAAAATTGAACAAAATTCAGCGGATTTATTAAAAAATCTTAACGAAATTCAGTTATTTAAAAGGCAATCTAATTATGTTTGTGATGTATGTGATGCAACAGCTGTTAGTTGGTCGGATTCCTGTCATAATTGCAATTCTTACGATTCATTTAGTTGGAATAATTAAAAAGGATTTTAGAATCTAATTTTCTGCTATTATTTTTCTTATTATTTTTCTTGTTTGTTTAACGGTTTCAGCTCTTGATTTACTGGTGTTAATAATAAAATCAGAGGCAATTAATCTTTTGTGATTATTTAATTGATTATTGGTAATTTTATAAAATTTTTCTGTAAAAAATAAGATTAATTCTTTTATTTTTTGTTTGCCGATTTTATTTTTATTGTTTTGATGTTTGAATTTTAATATTTCACGAGAGATAAATCTTCTTTTTTGTGTTTGATAATCGCAAATTGCACTGACTATTTTTGAGCATTTGTAGTTATTTTTCTCAATTAGTAACGGAATATTAAGAGCAATAAATTTTTTATTGTTAATTTCACAATTTTTTATAAAATTTTGGTATTTTTGATATAGGGCGGGGTGAGTTATTTCTTCAAGTAATTTTAGTTTTTCTTTATTAGAAAATACTATTTCAGCTAATAATTTTTTATTAATTGATTTGTTGTCATTTAACTCAGAAAAACAATCATTTATTTTTATTACTATTTCTTCTTCTAATAAAATATTTGAAATCTCTAGATCTGCATCAAATATTGCAAAATGGAATTTCTCAAAAATTTTTGTAATAAAATTTTTACCAGATGCCAATGACCCAGTAATTCCAACTATTATCATTGTTATTAAGAATTGCTTTTGTTGGTTTTTTTATTAATTATATCGATTTTCATCTTAGCTTCATCTAGCCTTTTTTGACAGTGATCTTTCAATAACTGAGCCTCTTCATAGTTTACCATCATTAATTCTAAATTAATTTTTTGAGAAGATAGCGTTTCGTTAATCTCTTCTAGTCTTAAGATTGCTTGCTCAAAGCTCATATCTTTAATTTTAGAAATTAATTCTCTATTGTTTCTCATAGTCGTTTCTCATAAAAATTTAAAATTAATTAAAAATTAGCAAATAAAGTGAACTAAAACTTTAAATAAAGTCTCTTGATAGTCAATTATTAAATTATATTAATGTGGCAAGTTTATCCTCTTGGTAATCCATTTTTCTTGAATGATTTTAGGCCTATTAAAAATGCAAAACAACCTAAGGAGAATGCAAACTTTGCAACTGATTTATTGATATTGCAGACCAGAAAATAAAAAATTCCTTCGCAAAAATATAGTAAAGATAATCTGGCGGTTGCTCTTGCGGTTTGTAATTTACCTTTTTTAATTTGTTTATATTTAGATTTAGACCAGCCTAAGTGCCAGAAGCGACGATAGGTATTACGCAAACTTTTCTTACTAGAGCCACCGCCCGAATGGAATGCTTTGGCATTATTAATAATAACATTTTGATAACCGTGTGCTAGTGAGCGGTCAGAAAGCTCACTATCTTCAGTAAACATAAAGAAACTCTCATCAAAAAAACCGATTTTTCTAAAAACTTCTAGACGAATAAAAAGAACGCCTCCAACTATAAAATTAGTGGTTTGGTAATTATCTTCTTTTTGGATAATGATTTTTTCCTCATCGTTAAGGGTGTGAAATATTTTTGGGCTAGCCAAGGCAATTTTTGGATTATTCTTTAAAACCTCAAGAGAAATTTGAATGTCATTTTCTAATATCAAAGCATCGGGGTTCAAAATTAATGCAAAATCAGTTTTTGATTGTAAAAGTGCAATATTATTAGCTCGACCATAGCCTATATTTTTATCATTTTGAATTAGTTTGACTTGAGGAAATTTTTCACGAATAATTTGACAGCTATTGTCTTTGCTGGCATTATCAACCACTATTATGTCGTGTATTTCGGCATCTAAATTGCAAAGGCATTGCTCAATAATTTCAGAGCTATTAAAAGTTACAATTATAATTGTTAAATCTTTATTATTTTTCATAAACATTCTAAATTAAATTAATTAAAAATTGGCAAATAAATTAACTAAAATTTTAAAGTAAATCGTTTTATAGTCAATATATTAGCTTTATTAATATATAAGATTAAAGAAATTGATGTAAAGAATTAGTAAATTTTAATTGATATTTTAATAGTTTTGATTTATAAATATTATTGATAATATTCCTATATCGGACATAAATTTCTATATATTTTTATTGAGAATAAAACTAAAATATAACAACTATAAATATGGCATATTCAGAAAAATTAATTAATCATTACGAAAATCCAAAAAATGTTGGATCTCTTGATAAAAGCAAGGCAAATGTGGGCACTGGTTTAGTGGGAGCTCCTGCTTGTGGCGATGTTATGAAGCTACAA
This sequence comes from Rickettsiales bacterium UBA1997, assembly GCA_964202895.1. Lineage (GTDB taxonomy): Bacteria > Pseudomonadota > Alphaproteobacteria > Rickettsiales > UBA1997 > JAJTDS01. The sequence goes on from CAXNJM010000001.1 coordinate 244,325, forward strand.
ATTGAGGTAAAAGATAATCATATAATCGATGCAAAATTTAAAACTTTTGGTTGCGGATCTGCCATTGCATCGAGTTCTCTTGCCACAGAATGGATAAAAGGCAAAAATATTGATGAAGCTTTTAAAATAACTAATCAAGAAATAGCTGAAGAGTTAACTCTTCCTCCAGTAAAAATACATTGCTCTATGCTTGCGGAAGAAGCAATTAAAGCCGCTATAACTGATTATAAAAATAAACAAATTATAATAGATGTGGCTTCTTAATGAATAATCTTTCCAATTCTTCAATAGAAAAAAATATTAGCTTTAATTCAAGATTTAAAACTTCAACAATTGGTAATCCAATTGTTGATTATCTAAAAGTAAATGAATTGGCGCTACTTGAAATAAAAAACTTATTAAATCAAAGAAAAGAGCCTTGTGCGGGCATAAGAATATCCGTTAGAACTAGAGGCTGTTCTGGCCTCTCTTATATGGTTGAATATGCTATTATTGATAAAAATATTACAAAATTTGATGATTTGGTAATAAAAAACGAAGTATCTATTTTTATCGATCCAAAAGCTTCAATGTTTTTAATTGGGAGTGAAATGATCTATAAAAATGATGACATTTACTCCGGTTTTGACTTTGTTAATCCTAATGAAAAAGGTCGTTGTGGTTGCGGAGAAAGTTTTCAGGTTTAATGTATGATTAATTATTTTAAAGTTTTGAATTTACCAACTACTTTTGATTTAAATATTTCAGACATTGAAGATAGCTACAGAAAATTACAACAAAAATTTCATCCAGATTCAAATAATCAAGAATCAACTAATAATGAACAATCGTTTTTAGTTAATTCTGCACTAGAAATAATTGGTGATAAATTTCTTAGAGCCTGTCATTTGCTAGAGTTGTCAGGGTTTAACATTAATGATGAAAATTTTATTATAAAAGCAGATATAAGTCCAGAGCCTTCGACAATTGAAGAAATAATTGATTTACAAGAAAAGATTTTATATCTAGATAACAAGGAAGATGCCAACGATTTAAAAAAAGAATTTGAGATAAAATTTGCTGATTTGGTGACTTTGGCAATTTCTGAATATGTTTGCAATAATTTACAAGATGCCTCTAAAATACTTATTAAAGCTAAATATTTTAGAAAAATAATTACCGATTTGAAGAAGAAAATTAAACTTTTAAAATAAAATTCTTTATAAAATTCCTTTGGTTGAATTGATTGAATTTAACTTTCTTTCATCAATTGTGATTGCTTCTTTAAGTGCTCTAGCAGTTGCCTTAAAGCAGGATTCAACGATATGATGATTGTTTATGCCGTATAAATTCTCGATATGCAAGTTGCAAGCAAGAGCATTACTAAAAGCAAAAAAGAATTCACGAAATAGTTCGCTATCCATTTCTCCGATTTTATCTCTTGTAAATTGACAATTAAAAACAGGGTAAGCTCTTCCTGATATGTCAATTACGGCTCTTGTGAGGGTTTCGTCCATTGGCACAAAAGAACAACCAAAGCGATTAATCCCTTTTTTATCTCCTAAAGCCTCTTTAATTGCTGTGGCGATGGCAATGGCAGAGTCTTCTGTGGTGTGATGAAAATCAATATGAGTATCTCCAACAGCTGATAATTCGATGTCAATTAAACTATGATGAGATAATTGTTCCAACATGTGATCTAAAAAACCTATTCCGCTTTTAATTTTATAGCTTCCTGTTCCGTCTAGATTAACTAGGACTGAAATTTTAGTTTCTTTGGTATTGCGGTCAATTTTTGCAATTCTAGACATTATTAAAAAATGATTTATTTTTTGACGGTTAGGTTTAACGGAAAGTTTATTAAGCTAAATTTTTATTGATAAAATCCCAATTTATAAGGTGATTTAAGAACATATCAACGTAATTTGCCCTAGCGTTTTGAAAATCAAGATAGTAGGCATGCTCCCAAACATCAATCGTTAATAGAGGTTTTAGCTTGGGATTGGTAAGGGGAGTTTCGGCATTGCCAGTTTTTGTTATTTTTAATTTTTGATTTTCATCAAGAACTATCCAAGACCAGCCAGAGCCGAATTGTGATATTGCAGAATTTTTAAATTCGTTAACAAAATTTTCGTAAGATCCGAAATCAGATTCAATTTTTGCTAAAAGATTAGCATCTGGAGAGCCTCCACCATTTGGTTTCATTGAATTCCAATAGAATGTATGATTCCATATTTGGGCTGAATTGTTAAATATTGCAACTTTATTTGAATCATTGGCAGAAATTTTAATTATATCTTCAAGTGATTTGCTGGATAATTCAGTGTCTTTTATTAGGTTGTTGAGATTATTTACATAAGTTTGATGATGTTTTCCATAGTGATAATTTATTGTATTTTCGCTTATATAAGGCATTAAAGCATTTTTCTCATAAGGTAGAGGAGGTAATTGAATAGTCATAGTTTTGTTGCTTTTATTGTTTAAAAGGTTTGGTAATTTTTGTTTATCCACTTTAGTTTTAGTAAAACCAGAAGCAATAGAAAATAATAAAAAAGAGCCTGAAAATTTTAGAAAATTTTTCATTAAGTTGCGACGATGCATAATTTGATAAAATAGGATATTGAATTGCTATTTGCAATAATTTTTATGATCTTTTTAGTTTTTAGGATTAATTTTATAATCTATATTTTTTACATAATGAGTATTATGTAAAATTATATAACAATTATTTTGAATAATAGCAAAATTCTTTAAATTCCCATCAAATTCCCATCAAATTCTTTGATAATTCCAAAAATTTTGTGGATAATTTTTTTGTAGAATTTTAGAAATATCTTCTGGATATTCTATTCCCATCATTTTATTGATCTCCATTAAACGAAAATAAGCTTCTGGAACCTGTTTGCTAAATTTATGATAATAAATTACTTCTAAAAAATTATTTATTGCTCCAATTATATTTAAGTTTTTCATTTGATATCGTGCGATATTCATTTTTCTGCCTGCGATATTCTCGTCAATGCTGGTTAGTTTATTTTCAATATCTTGTCTATAGATACTTGCTGGAAATCTTGCTCTTAATTCGCGAAATGCAATTGATGCTTTATTAGCATAATCTTCTGATAAATAAGGTCCAGAAATTTGATTGTAGTATGTAATGCCCTTCATATAAAGCATGTAAGGAGTATTGATTAAATCACCCGAATTTATTTGCATAAAATTATCAATTATTTCAATAATTTTATCGTATTTTTTTTCTTGGTAATGGCAATAAACCGCCATAATATTTGCTTTTTTAGCAACTTTTGAAAAAGGGAAATCTTCATCAATTTTTTCAAATTCTTCTGCGGCAATATTGTAGTTATCTTCTTTGAGAATTTTTAAAGCTTTTTCATATCTTTTTGTAGGATTTTGCGATTCTTCTTGTTGTTTTTGCTTTAAAAGCTTGTCTTTTGAGCATCCGCAAAAAACAAATAACATTACAATTAAAGTGAAATTTGCTATTTTAACTCTTGTTATTTTCATTTTGTTTCTTGTTTAATCTTATTTCTAGACTCAATTGGTGAGCATATAAGCCCTCTGCCCTAGCTATCTCAACTCCATATTTAGCAATTTTGTTAAATGAATTTTTATTGCAAGAAATCAATGAAATTCTTTTTAAGAAATCAAAAACTGATAAACCGCTTGAGAATCTTGAACTCCCTTCGGTTGGCAATGTATGGCTTGGGCCGGCGATATAGTCTCCAATTGCTTCGGGAGAATATTGACCTAAAAAGATTGCTCCTGCATTATTGATTTTACTAGCAATTTTTTCTGCATTGTTGGTAATGATTTGAAGATGCTCTGGAGCGATAATATTAACTATTTCTGGAGCATCATTGATATTTTCAACGACTATTATTGCAGAATTTTTTAATGAATGCTCGATTATATTGAATCTTGGCATTTTTTTAGCATTTTCAATTAAAGAATTAGCGATTTTTAGTGCAAATTTATAGTCATTTGTGATGATAAATATCTTTGAATCTTCCCCATGTTCTAATTGTGAGATGGCATCAACTGCAACCCAATCCGGACTGCATAAATTATTCGAACCGTCTTTTGCTTCTTTAAATTCAACTATAATAGTTAAATCGGTTGGACCAGCTATCATATCAATTCCAATTTGACCAAAAAGCATTCTTTTTGCTGTGGTTACAAAATTATTGCCTGGTCCAACAATTTTATCAAATTTATTAATTGTTTTGGTTCCATAGCAAGCTCCTGCAATTGCTTGCGCTCCACCAATTTTAAATATATTTTTAATATTGCATAAATCTGCTGAAACAATAATTGCATCATTAATTATGCCTTTTTTTGCAGGAGTAAAAAGGGTGATATTTTTACTTCCCGCTACAATTGCAGGAAGTGCAGACATTAAAACAGAGCTAGGATAAGAAGCGGTGCCACCTGGGGCATAAACAGCAACTTTTTCAATTGGTTTCCAAATATTTCCAAGCTTAACACCAGATTTATCGCGATAAGATAAATTTTTTGGCATCTGCTTTTTATGGTAAGCAAGGATTCTTTTTTTTGCTTGTTTTAAAGAATTGAGGAGGTTTTTATCTATATTTTGATAAGCATTACTAATCTCTTCTTTGGTAACTAGAAAATCTTGAGGAGATTCAAATTTTGCATCATCAAATTTATTGCAATATTCTATTATCGACTTATCGCCATTATTTTTTACATTTTCAATAATATCAATTACCGCTTCAGAAACATTGATATCTTGCTGTCGAGAATTTTTAATAAATTCTTTAAAATCATTATCTTCTGCGATATTTTTAGTTGCAAAAATTTTAAATGGATGTGAATTTGACATTTTTATATTTTGCTATTTTTGTGGAATTATTTTACTTATCTCTTCTCTAACTATTTTTTCAACTAGTTCGCTGAGGTTGTTATTTAGCCATTCTTCTATTTTTGGCATCATAGCCTCAATTGCAATTTTTTCAATATCCACTTGATTTGCCATTTCCTCCATAGATTTAGCGATATTAGAAGCTGTTATTAATTTATTAATTGATTGGGAAGCTGAATCTATTACTTCTTGTTTTAGCAATGATTGCTTGTTTTCGTATCTCTCACTTTCAGATATTTCTGTAGCTGTTGCTTGTTGGTCTTCTATTTCTTTTAAATCAAAATCTTCTTCATCCCCATCTTCTTCTATTGAATCTTCCTCCTCAATATTAAGATATTCTTCATTTTCTGGAGTAGATTCCTCTTCATCGCTTGAATTATCTAGATCTAAATCAAGATTGTCCTCTTCTTTATTTTCTTCGGATAAATGTTCTTCGTTTTCATCTTCCTCTATTGATTTTTCTTCGTTTTCATCTTCTTCCGTTGAATCTTCCTCCTCATTAATATCTTCTTCATTCTCTAGAGTAGATTCCTCTTCATTACTTGAATTATCTAGATCTAGATCTAAATCAAGATCATTTTCTTCGTTGTTTTCTTCTGATAAATGCTCTTCGTTTTCATCTTCTTCTATCGAATCCTCCTCCTCAGTATTAAGATCTTCTTCATTTTCTGGAGTAGATTCCTCTTCATTACTTGAATTATCTAGATCTAGATCTAAATCAAGATCATTTTCTTCGTTGTTCTCTTCTGATAAATGCTCTTCATTCTCATTTTCTGTTGAATCTTCTTCGCTTTCTGCTTCATCTAACTGTAATTCTTCTTCATTTTCTGGAGTAGGCTCCTCTTCATTGCTTGAATTATCTAGATCTAAATCTAAATCAAGATCGTCCCCTTCTTTATTTTTCGCATCTGCTTTATCGTCAATTTTTACATCTTTAGTAAGCTCTTCGAGATTGAAAGAATCTTCTCCCGCTTCATTTGTGAAATTATTATAAGAGCCTTTAATTGTTTTGATTTTTTCTATTGCATCATCTTCAATATCAAACTCTTCTTCGTAATCCTCAATTTCATCTTCATTAAAATCAATATTTGATGAATTTTGGGCTTCTTCTTTAATGTTTTCTAGGTTGGAATTTGTTTTAAGATCTTCTTGATTTTTAATCAATTCTTGTTTCTGCGAAGATTCTTGTACATTATAATTAAAATCATCTTCTAAATCGTTTTTTTCAAAACTTTTATTTTCTGAAGGCTTATTATCAAACCTCTTTAATTTTTGTTTAATAGATTCTAGAATTGATAGTCTTTTTTCTGACATTGATTTTGCTCCATTTATTTTTAGAGGTTTTTTATTTAATTAAAATTAAATGAGATATTGTCAATCTTTTAATTTAATAGAAAACTAATTTTTAATTAAGTTGATATTTTTAATGGTTTTATCACAAATGAAAATGATAGTAGATAAATATTCTTGTAAATTTAAAATTAAATCAAGAATTTTCTTTGTTTAACATTCAAATTATTTTGGTTTGTAATAGTTTTTTAATTTGCTCTCTTATTTTTGTTGCACCTTCAAAATCAAGATCATCTGCTTTTTTTCTCATTAATTTTTGCAGTTCATCTATTTTTTTATCTATTTGCTGAGGTTCTTTAAAATCTAAATTTCTTAAAACGTCTTTAATTTCCTTATCTGTTTGATTGTTTTGAGCATTGTTTTTATTGGAATCTTTTTTCCCGTAAAGATTAGCCATTGCAGAACCAATTGGCTTATTGGTAGTTTTTGGAGTAATGTTGTGCTTTTTGTTGTATTTAATTTGAATTTCTCTTCTGCGATTATTTTCACCTAGTGCTTTATTTATTGAATTTGTCTCTTTGTCGGCATAAAGTATAACTTTACTTTCTGAGTTTCTTGCGGCTCTTCCAATTGTTTGTATTAAAGAGGTTTCATTTCTTAAGAAACCCTCTTTATCAGCATCTAGAATAGCAACCAAGCCACATTCTGGAATATCCAAGCCTTCTCTTAATAAATTTACACCAACTAAACAATCGTATTTTTTAAGCCTTAAATCTTGTATTATCTCTATTCTATCCAATGTATCAACATCGGAATGCATATAAACAGCATTAATGTCGAGATCGTTTAAATAATCAGTAAGATCTTCTGCCATTTTTTTAGTAAGAGTGGTAACTAAAGAACAAAAACCTTTATTTTTAGTATTTTTTATTTCGCCAATAATATCATCTACTTGATTTTTAGCTGGCCTTACTTCGCACACAGGGTCAAGTAATCCGGTTGGGCGAATAATTTGCTCAACAATTTCATTGTCGGTTTTGGCAAGCTCGTATTTGCCAGGGGTTGCTGAAACATATATTGTTTGAGGTTTGTAGGCCTCCCATTCAGAAAATTTAAGAGGTCTGTTATCTAGGGCACTAGGTAATCTAAAGCCATGTTCAACTAAAGTTGTTTTTCTAGCAAAGTCACCTTTATACATACCATTAATTTGCGGAACCGAAACATGACTTTCGTCAACAAATAGTAATGCATCGTTTGGTAAATATTCAAATAACGTCGGTGGAGATGCTCCATGCGGTCGATTTGTAAGGTAACGAGAGTAGTTTTCAATTCCTTTGCAAGTTCCTGTTGCAACCATCATTTCAAGATCGTAGCTAGTTCTTTGATTTATTCTCTGACTTTCTATTAAAAGGCTATTTTTATCGAACTCATCAATTCTTTGATTTAAATCTTTTTTTATGTTATTTACTGCATTTTGCATCACAGATTGAGGAGTTATATAATGCGAAGAAGGATAAATGGCTATATTTTTAAGCTTTTTAATTATTTGCCCTGTTAGGGGGTCAAACTCGTAAATATTATCAATTTCGTCGCCAAAAAAACTTATTTTCCAAGCCTCGCTATTAAAATGGGAGGGGAAAATATCGATTACATCGCCCTGCACTCTAAAGCTACATCTTTCAAAGCTGGTATCATTTCTTTGATATTGAAGATCTGTTAGCTGTAAGAGAAACTTTTGTTGATTGATTTTTTCTCCAACAGAAATTCTAATCACTGCAGAGCTATAAAATTCTGGAGAGCCAATGCCGTATATACAAGAAACAGAAGCGATAATAATTGAGTCGCGATTTTCAATTAAGGTTCTTGTCGCAAAATGCCTCAATCTGTCAATTTGTTCGTTTATAGCACTATCTTTTTCAATGTAGGTATCTGTTTTTGGAACATATGCTTCAGGTTGATAATAATCGTAAAAAGAAACAAAATAACCAATTTGATTTTCTGGGAAAAATTCTTTCATTTCTCCGTATAATTGGGCGGCTAATGTTTTATTGTGAGCCATTATCAAAGCTGGTCTTTGAGTTTTTTCAATTATATTGGCAATTGTAAAAGTTTTGCCAGAGCCTGTAATACCAAGCAATATTTGATCCTGTTTGTTGTTTTTTATTCCCTCAACTAATTTTTCAATTGCCTGAGGTTGATCACCAGCTGGTTGAAAGTTGGAATGGATTTTGAATTTTTTAATAGTCAAATTAATTTATTAAATTTGTTACAAAGAATCTTAAATATGTTAAGGTGAATTAGAATTTATTTATTCTTAACCTTATAATTTAAACAAAGGATAATAATAAAATATATTTGATAAAGCAATAAATTAAAAATAATGCTTGATTTTGTAAAAAAAAAAAATATTGTCGTCCGTCTAATGTTTAACTTAAACTTAACTTGCTTTAAGTTATTGGTAAATTTATACATTTTAATTAGATGTATAAATTTTAATTTTCAATAAATTTTTCAATTCAAAATGGCTAATACAAAATCAGCTAAGAAGGCAATTCGCTCTAGTGAACAAAAAAAAACAGTAAATAATTCTCGTAAAAATCGTATTAGAACTTTTGCTAAAAAAGTAACTGATGCCATAAAAGCTGGAAATTCAATAGAAGCAACTGATGCTTTGAAAAATTTTGAACCAGAGCTAATGAGAGGAGTTACTAAAAAGGTTTTCAACCTAAATACTGCTTCTCGTAAGTTATCTCGTCTATTTGCACAGATAAAAAAAATCAAAACCTCTGCAAAATAAAATATTTTATCCCTAATATTTATGCTTTTGCAATTTTTTAGAACTGCATTCAGCAATAGTAGAATAGACTTTATGAAATTACATAAATCTACTATTCTGCTATCATTCATCTGCATGACACTCTCTCTTATATTTGTTGCTACGAAAGGGCTAAATCTAGGTATAGATTTTGCTGGCGGTATATTAATGGAGGTAAAAATTGAAAAAGAATCTCAAATTGTAGAAATAAAAGAATTAAGAAGCCTTGTTTCTCAATATGCAAAAGATGTTCAAGTGCAAAATATAGATGAAAAAAATTTTCTAATTCGAGTTGCAAAATCAGATGAAAATCAACAAGAACTAATACAAAAACTACAAGAATCAATTTCGCAAAAATATAGCAACATTGAATATAGAAAAATAGATTTTGTTGGTCCGCAAGTTGGTTCAGCACTCATAAAAAACGGCATTATAGCTCTTATATTATCATTTGCCTCAATAATGATATATATCTGGATCCGTTTTGATTGGCAATTTGGGGTTGGTGGTATATTTGCTTTACTTCACGATGCAATATTGACCATTGGCTTTTTCGCAATTACTCAATTAGAATTTAATCTTACTTCAATAGCCTCAATTTTAACAATTATTGGATACTCAATAAATGACTCGGTGGTAATTTACGATAGAATTAGGGAGAATATTAAAAAAGATCCAAAAAATAGCTTAAAGAACTTAATAAATTCAAGCACCAACTCAACATTAAGTAGAACTGTTTTAACTGCTGGCACAACTTTATTTTCATTGATTGCATTAATAATATTCGGTGGCGAAGCCCTTAAAAGCTTTAGCATTGCAACTTTTTTTGGAATAGCAATTGGGACCTACTCTTCAATTTATATATCCGCTCCAATATTGCTTTATTTTGACCCGCGTTCCGGCAAAACAAAATAATTTAGTTTATAAAGCAAACTTCATTCTAAATTAACATTTCGTTGAAAAATAGAACAGTAAAAAAATTAAAACACAAATCTACAAAGCAAAATAAGGCTTTTAGCTTAATTGAATTGTCAATTGTTTTGCTTATAATATCAATTCTTGCATCTTCTGCATTATCCATTTCAACTAATAGCATCATTAATAATAAAATTAAAGTTACTAACGACAGAATAAATCAGCTCTATAAAGCAATTGGTAATTTTTTGGTAATAAATGGTCGAATACCCTGCCCTGCATCACTAATAAAAAATAAAATTAATGATCCTAACTATGGAAAAGAAGTCGGTGCTGGTGTAAATTGCACGGGAAGCGGTGTTTATCAATCTGCAGATAATGCAAACCTTGTTATAGGTGCCATTCCAATTAAAGAGCTAGGATTAGCAACGGAAATGGGTGAAGATGGTTTTGAAAGTAAATTTACCTATATAATCGATAAAAATTTTGCCAATAAATCAAATTTTGGCATCTCTGAATATGAAGGCATTATTACAGTAATTGAAAAAATGGGAGGAACTAATCAAATTTCAACAAGCGATGCCATTCTTGCGATAATTAGTCACGGAAGCAATAAATTCGGTGCTTTTTCAAGTAAAACTGGTGAACAAAATATCAGATCAACCGATGTCGATGAAATGGAAAATGATAGCGGGTTAATTTCTGGAGAAACTTCTAATTTTAATAACTCAATAATTTCAACTTCTAATAATAGCGATGTTTTTGATGATATATTATTCTATAAAACTAGAAATCAATTAGTACAAGATTTTTCTGCATTTAATTTAATACCTTGTCAGGCTACAACTACGACAATAAGCGGTTTTAATTGGCCATTAGCAAATCATGGGGAAATAGCTCAAGCAACTACCGGTTGTTCGGTTAATGCTGTTAAACCAACTAAAAGATGTGGATTTTTTGGTATTTGGGAAGAGGGTCTGATTTCTAGCTGTCCTTAAATTATTAAAAAATTAAATTTTAATAATTGTAAAAATTAGTTGCAGAAAAAAATCAATATTTTATTTTGTATCTTTTAATCTTAATTAACACATAAAACTTATACATTCATATGAATCTAACTCCTCAAGTTAAAAAAATCTTATCTCATTATGAATCAGATAATCCTGGAACAAAAGCCAATTTAGCAAAATTTTTAATGAGCGGAAAATTAGCCGGAACCGGAAAAATGGTTATATTGCCAGTCGATCAGGGGTTTGAGCATGGTCCAGCTAGAAGCTTTGCGATTAATCCCGATTCTTACGATCCTTATTATCATTTTCAACTCGCAATTGATGCTGGCTTAAATGGTTACGCTGCTCCCTTAGGTATGATAGAATGCGGAGCAAATAATTTTGCTGGCACTATTCCATTAATTTTAAAAATTAATAGCTCTAATTCTCTTTATAATGGAGGAACGGCTCCACATCAAGCAACAACAGCATCGGTAAAAGATGCCCTACGACTTGGTTGTTCTGCAATCGGCTACACTATATACCCAGCTTCCGATGCTGCTTTTGATATGATAGAAGAATTAAGAGAACTAACTCTTGAAGCTAAATCGCATGGTCTTGCGGTTGTTGTGTGGTCTTATCCTCGTGGAGGAGATTTATCAAAAATAGGTGAAACTGCAGTCGATATTTGTGCATATGCCGCTCATATTGCCGCTTTAACAGGTGCTCATATAATTAAAGTTAAGCCACCGACTCAAGCTCTTGAAAATCTTGATGCAATTAAAGTTTACGAAAAAACTAAAATTCCTATTGAAACCCTAGAGCAAAGAGTTAGGCACATCATGCAAACTACTTTTAACGGAAAAAGAATAGTTATATTCTCTGGCGGTAGCTCTAAAAATGAAGAAGAAATATACAGTGAAATATCTGAAATACATAAAGGCGGTGGAAACGGTTCAATCATTGGTAGAAACACATTTCAAAGACCAAGAGCAGAGGCTCTAAAATTGCTTGAAAATATTATCAAAATTTATCAGCAATAAATTTAATAATGAAAAACAAGTCAGCAATAAAATCTATTATTCTTTCGATGGCTATTTTAGGCTTGTCATCTTGTGCTAAAAACTGGAGCTACGAAGGTTCTTCATCTCCAGAATTTTGGCACAAGATTAATAAAGAATATAAATTTTGTAAAATTGGCTACAATCAATCGCCAATTGATATCGTTAATCAAAAGTTTAATAAAATTGATTTTGAAATTATTAATAATAAAGATATTGCTGTTAAGGCAAATCAAGAGCATAATTTTATCAAATTCAATATTGAAGATAGCTCGGAAATAAAATTTCGTAATAAAATTTATAAAGCTAAGCATATTATATTTCGTCATCCTAGCGAGCATTTTGTAAATAGCGAACAGCATTCTATTGAAATGCAAATATCATATAAAAGTGAAGATGATCAATATTTTCAATTGGCTATCTTTCTAGAATTAGATAAAAAAAATCATGAAATTGATAATAAAAATCTAGAGCCGATAATTAATCTGCCAGCAATCAATTTGATTGAGAAGCAAGAAAAACAATTAAACGAATATAAAATAAATTTAGGCAATTTTATTAATTTAAAAGACAAAGTATTTGCTTATGAAGGCTCTCTTACAAACCCTCCCTGCACTGAAAGTGTAAAATGGAGAATATTTAAAAAGCCAATAATAATCTCTAAAAGTCAAATGAATAAAATAATTAAATTGGCTCTTTTTAATAAATCGAATAACCGTCCATTGCAAAAATTTAATCCTTCGCAATACTAATTATAATTAATTGGTTTATTATAAATAATCTCCACCTCCTTCTTGTTAAATGAAAAGCTGAACCGCTAGATTTTTCCTCTTCCGCCAGCAATAAATCAACTAACTTTTGACAGCTAGTGATTTCTACTCCATGCCTATTGCCAGAAGCATTAGAAATATTATTTTTTTGTACTTAATTAAATTTGATTAAAATTTTTCTTGATTTATTAAAAAAATAATTTAGATAGATTAACTTTAATTATAAAGCTGATTTTTACTAGAAATTAATAAATTTGAATAAAATATCTTAAAACCGCTTGTTAATTTATAATTAATCAATAAAAACATTTTAAATTATAATCATGAAAAATCTAGGGGCAAATCTAGGGGCAAATAAAGGAAAAATAACTCAAGTAATATCTGCGGTTGTTGATGTTGAATTTGAAAATGGTGAAATACCAGCAATTTACAATGCTCTTGAGTGCATAAATGAAGGCAAAAAATTAACTCTTGAAGTTGCATTGCATATTGGCGAAAGAACCGTAAGAGCGATTGCCATGGATTCAACAGACGGTCTTGTTAGGGGTCTTGAAGTAGTTGACACTGGTCAACCTATTTTAGTTCCAGTTGGAGAATCCACACTCGGTAGAATTATGAATGTTATTGGTGAACCAATTGATGAGAAAGGGCCAATTAATTTTAAAGAAAAATCCTCTATTCATCGCTCTGCTCCTGAGTTATCAGAACAATCAACCGAAACAGAAATATTAGTAACTGGAATTAAAGTAATAGATCTACTTGCTCCTTATTCTAAAGGCGGTAAAATTGGTTTATTTGGTGGTGCTGGAGTAGGAAAAACAGTATTAATTATGGAGCTTATCAACAATGTTGCAAAAGCACATAGCGGTTATTCTGTTTTTGCTGGGGTTGGTGAAAGAACTCGTGAAGGAAACGATTTATACCACGAGATGATGGATTCTGGAGTTATTGATGTCAATAACCTTAGCAACTCTAAAGTTGCATTAGTATACGGTCAAATGAATGAGCCACCTGGAGCAAGAGCAAGAGTTGCCTTAACTGGATTAACTCAAGCAGAATATTTCCGCGATAAAGAAAATAGGGATGTATTATTTTTTGTTGATAACATATTCCGTTTCACTCAAGCTGGTTCAGAAGTTTCCGCTCTACTCGGAAGAATTCCTTCTGCGGTTGGATACCAACCAACACTAGCAACAGAAATGGGTAAAATGCAAGAAAGAATCACCTCAACAAAAAGCGGTTCAATCACTTCGGTGCAAGCAATATATGTTCCTGCCGACGATCTAACCGATCCAGCTCCCGCAACATCATTCTCGCATCTTGATGCGACAACCGTTCTTTCTCGTCAAATTGCAGAAATAGGAATCTATCCTGCTGTCGATCCTCTTGACTCAACCTCTAGAATACTTGACCCTAGAATAGTTGGCGAAGAGCATTATCAAGTTGCAAGAGAAGTGCAGAAAATTTTACAAGCATATAAATCACTGCAAGATATTATTGCAATATTAGGTATGGATGAATTATCGGAAGAAGATAAAATGACAGTGGCTAGAGCTAGAAAAATTCAAAGATTCTTATCTCAACCATTCCATGTTGCAGAAGTTTTTACAGGCGCACCAGGTAAATTAGTTTCTCTAAAAGACACCATTAGTAGCTTTAAAGCGATATGCGAAGGAAAATACGATCACCTTCCCGAATCTGCATTCTATATGGTTGGAAATATAGAAGAAGCAATTGCAAAAGGTGAAAAACTACTTAAAGAAGCAAAATAATGTCAATAAACATTGAAATTACAACCCCTAAAGAGATATCTTTTAAAGGCTCTTGTTATCTCGTAATATTGCCAACAATTAGCGGTGAAGTTGGAATTATGCAAGGTCATGAATCTTTTGTTTCAAGGCTTTGCGAAGGAGAAATAAAACTATACAATCAATCAGAAGAAATAGTGGAAATTTTTAAAATAACTGGTGGTTTTTGCAAGATAAATGATTACAATAATCTATCAATATTAACCGACGAATAAAGGCTTTTTAATTGTTTGGCAATATTTAAAATCGCTAAACAATTAAAAATAGCATAATTTACTACAAAATAAAAATGCAAAAAGAAGCAAATCTACCATTTAATAAATCAATAGCACCTCTTCTAAATGATATTCTTGAAGTTGTAGAGCAGGCATCAATATCCTGTTATGATTGGATAGGTAAAGGAGATAATCACCTTGCAGATCAAGCTGCGGTCAACTCAATGAGGTTAAGTTTAAATAAAATGCCAATTAGTGGTAGAATAGTAATTGGCGAAGGAGAAAGAGACGAAGCCCCAATGCTTTATATTGGAGAAAAAGTAGGTCTTTACAAAGAAAACCCTAATCAAAGCCCGTTTCCTGAAATAGATATTGCTCTTGATCCTCTTGAAGGAACAACAATTTGTGCTAATAATGCCCCAAATTCATTAGCAGTATGTGCATTTACAACAAGAGGCTCTTTTCTTCATGCTCCAGATGTATACATGGAAAAAATTGCAATTGGTCCAAATTTACCAGAGGGAGTGATTGATCTTGATAATTCTGTTTTTAATAATCTAAAAAATCTTGCATTGGCTAAAAAATGCAACATAAGCGATTTAACCGCGATAATCCTAGAGAGATCTCGTCATAAAGAGTTAATAGCAAAGGTTCGTGAAGCGGGAGCAAGGATTAGTCTAATTGGTGATGGTGATATTGCTGGAGTTATATCTTGTGCCAATAAAGATGCAAACGGTGACATATATCTTGGTAGTGGTGGTGCTCCAGAAGGAGTTCTGGGTGCATCTGCATTAAGAATAATGGGCGGACAAATTTTTGGTAGATTAATATTCGGCGGAGATTTAAAGCAAATTAATAGAGCCAAAAATATGGGTATTTCTGATGTTAACAAAAAATATGATATCTTTGATATGACTGGTGGAAAAGAAAATAATCAAATTATCTTTGCTTGCTCTGGAGTTACAAATGGCGATATGGTTGATGGAGTAATAAAATGCAAAAATTTTATCAAAGTAAATTCTTTAATTATGAATCTTGAAAAAAAGCAAATTCATAATATTGAAACTAAGTTTTTAATATAACGGCAAACTAAAATCATAAAAGGAGAAAAATGAGCTCTATAAGCATAATAAATCAATATATAAAAGATTTATCAATTGAACTGCCACATTCACCGCAAATATTCTTAAAACAATACGGAAAGCCAAATATTAACATTTCTATCGATATAGATGCTAAAAAATTAATTAACGACGAAAATAAAGAAGAAGATAAAAAAATTTTTGAGGTTATACTTAAAATATCAGCAGAAGCTACTATAGCATCTGAATCCAAAGATAATTCAAAAAAAGAAGAAAAATTATTTATTCTTGAAATATCTTATGCAGGATTATTCCAAATTAACGAAGAAAATTCAGAAATAATTGAGCAAATATTATTAATTTATTGCCCCAATTTATTATTTCCATTCTTAAGAAGAATAGCTTCCAATGTTGTTGGAGATGCTGGATTGCCTCCTTTGATGCTAGAGCCAATTGATTTTAATGATTTATATAATCGCAGAGTAAAACAAAACAAAGAAGAAGATAAGCAAATCAATTAAAATTTATATTTTTATTTATAATCAAAAAATATAAATTCATAAAGAATAATTTTTTACGACATTTACAATTAAATTATGAAAAAAATTAATCTCCCTTTGTTATTTTTATTGTTATTGCTACCTAACTTATTGAGTGCTAAAGAGTATTATAAATTTGACAAAAATCATACTAGCATAACTTGGCAAGTTAGTCATTTCGGATTCTCTAGCCCATCTGGAAAATTTGTTGATGTTGACGGAGGTTTTTTTATAAACAAAGCAAAATTACAAGAGAGTTGGGTTAATATAAATATAAATATCAATAACATATCAACAGGAATCGCAAAATTTGATGAGCATTTAAAAGGAATAGATTTTTTTGATGCAAAACATTTTCCAAATGCTAATTTTCAAAGCACTAAGATTGAAAATATTAATAAAAATTCAGCAAAAATAATTGGCAACTTAACTATAAAAAACGTCATTAAAGAAGTAACTTTAAATATAAAACTTAACAAAATTGGAATTAACCCATTTACTCAAAAGAAAACCGCAGGATTTAGCGGGGAAACATCCTTCAAAAGAAGCGATTTCGGTATTAATTTTGCCATTCCGGGAGTTTCAGATACAGTAAAAATTTATATTGAAGCAGAGGGTAATTTATCAGAAACACCAAAAGATATATCAAAAATAAAAAATTATAAACAAAAAGAAGAGCTTTCCAATCAAGAAAAAGTTGCTAAAAAAATGAAGATAAAAGAATGGAATATCATTGATTCAAAAAGCTCAATTGAAATTTTAACAAATCAAAATAAAAGTTCAATTAATGGAAATTTTAAAAAATTTTCAGGCAAAATATTCTTTGATCAGCTATTTCCGACATATAGCTTTATTGAATTTGAGGTTGATACTAATTCTATTGAATTAAGCTTCGAAGAAGCGGTAGAAGCTGTTAAAAATAATATTTGGCTTGATAGCATTAAATTTCCTAAGGCACTTTTTCGCTCTACCTCAATAGCAAAAATTAGTGATAAAAAATTTTTACTATCAGGAGTATTGACAATTAAAGGCATTTCCAGAAATATCAGCACAACATTTAATTTACAAGAGATTAACTCCAGAGAATTAATTGCAGAGGGAGATTTTACTATTAATCGTCTAGATTTTGGCATCGGAAACAATAAAGATAATCAGTCAAAATCTATAGATCAATTAGTTGTAATAAAATTCAGAATTGCCGGAGAAAATATATTATTTTAATTTTTTCTCAATCAAATGGTTATATCGCAACACAATCATTACTTATCGCATTAAATTATATTTTAAAATGAATAAAAATAACCAAGAAAATACAGAAATAATGATCGAAAAAAAGAATCAACTTTCAGAAAAATATAATCATCAAGAAATCGAGCCGAAATGGCAAAAATACTGGCTTGATAATGAAATATATCATTGGAAGAATGATAAAAATAAAGATGAAACTTTTGTGATAGACACTCCTCCTCCAACAGTTTCTGGAATGTTGCATATGGGGCATATTTTTTCTTATAGTCAAGCCGATTTTGTGGCAAGATTTCAAAGAATGTTAGGTAAAGATGTTTTTTATCCAATTGGCTTTGATGATAACGGCTTGCCAACAGAAAGATTAGTTGAAAAAGTAATTAATCAAAAAGCCAATATTTTTGAACAAGAAAATGGTCGCGGATCCTTTGTAAGAAAGTGTCAAGAAGTTGTTGTTGATGCAGAGAAAGAATTTGAAGAATTGTTCAACACCATCGCCCTTTCAGTTGATTGGAGGCAAAAATATCAAACCATTTCGCCAGAATCGCAAAAAATTTCACAAGCAAGTTTTGTTGATTTGTTCAATAAAAAATTTGTTGAGAGAAGATTTGCCCCCGTGCTTTGGGATTGCGTGGATAGAACCGCCTTGTCGCAAGCAGATTTGGTTGACCGCGAAATGCCAAGCGCAATGCATGAAATTATTTTTGAGGTTGAAGGAAGTGATCAGCCAATCACCATCGCTACAACAAGGCCAGAGCTTCTGCCTGCTTGTGTTGCCGTTATGGTTAATAATAATGATCAAAGTTATAAACATTTGTTCAAAGATATCGAATTTGGTCAACAGGGTTTCACAGGTCATTATGCCATCACCGCCTTATTTGGCGTTAAAGTACGAATCATCGCAGATGATTTGGTGCAGACGGAAAAAGGAACGGGAGCAGTTATGTGTTGCACCTTTGGTGATGAAACAGATATTAAATGGTGGCAGAAACATAAATTAGAAACACGAGTTATTTTAGGTGGGGATGGAAAAATGACTGAATCATTTCACGCTCCCAAGCCAGAAGAAAACAAAGAAAAAAATAATATTTTATTTTGGCATGGCGGATTTATTAAGGATGAGCAATGTTTAAATTTGGATAATTTTGAAAAATTGTATGAACAAATTATTTCTGGCAAAAAAATCAAAGAAGCTCGTGATGAAATCATCAAAAACCTATCCGAAAAAAAACTCCTGATAAAATCAACTCCAATAACTCACTCGGTCAAATGTGGAGAACGATCTGGCGCGCCAATTGAAATTTTAACAATGCCGCAATGGTTCATCAAAATCCTTGATAAAAAAGAAGCGCTCAAAGCCAAAGCGAATCAATGCAGTTGGTTTCCTGAATATATGAAAATAAGGCTTGAGCAATGGATTGATGGCTTGGCTTGGGATTGGTGCATTTCTCGTCAAAGGTTTTTTGGGGTAAAATTTCCAGTATGGTATTCCAAAAGAAAAGGGGAAGAAGGAAGAATCTTGATTGCTGATTATAGAAAATTACCAGTTGACCCTTTGATTGATTTGCCAGAAGGATATTCTCGTGATGAAGTGGTTGCCGAAACCGATATTATGGATACTTGGGCAACCTCATCAATTTCTCCACAGCTTTCTAGTAAGGGAATAAGCAAGGAAATTGTTTTTGACGAATCTAGACACAATAAATTGTTTCCCGCTGATTTAAGGCCACAAGCGCACGAGATTATACGCACTTGGGCGTTTTATACTATTGCCAAAGCTTATTTGCATAGCTTGCCAAATAAAAATGACCCCTCCCAGCAATCACAGATTGCTACCCTCCCTCAAGGTGAGGGTGATAAGAGTGTGCCTTGGAAAAATTTGATGATTTCTGGTTGGTGCCTTGCTTCCGATAAAACTAAAATGAGTAAGTCAAAAGGCAATATTATAACCCCCACAAGCTTAATAAAAGAAAAAGGTTCTGATGTTGTAAGATATTGGGCTTCCGCTTCCAATCTTGGCGCTGATATTGCTTATAGCGAAGAAGTCTTTAAAATCGGGCAAAAATTAATTACAAAATTATTCAACTCTGCTAAATTTTGCTCAATGAATTTTCATCTTCTAAAGGATGATGCGGAAATTTGCGAAGGCTTTGATCACTGGATTCTAGGAAAATTAAATCAAGCTATAGAAAATTCAAAAAAAGAATTTTTAAAATTTGAATATGCTAAAGCAAGAGAAATTATCGAAGAATTTTTTTGGCACTATTTTTGCGATAATTATCTCGAAATTTGCAAAGTTCGTTCTTACGGATTAAATGCTGAAAAAATCGCAAATAACGACTTAAATGAAGCGGAAAAGGAACTAATTGTAAAAAAGCAACAAAGTGCAATTAAAACCCTTCAAATTTGCCTTAATGCCATTCTAAAGCTTTTTGCACCCTTTATTCCTCATATTTGCGAAGAAATTTATTCAATAGTTTTTGAGAAAGAATTTATTGATAAAAAATCAATTCACTCTAGAGGAAATATTGCTTTGATTGAAGAAAATATTGCCATTGAAACTAATTTTATATCATTAGGAGATAAGGCTCTGGAGATAATTTTTGAAGTTAGAAAATGGAAATCAGAAAGAAATTTATCAATGAAAACCACTATTAATAATTTAACCATTATAAATAATCAAAATATTTATCCAATAGAGGTAGATGTAGCAAATGTTTGTAATGCATTAAATGTTGATTATAAAAATGATGAAAATAACCATTTAATTGAAATAAATAATTAAAAATTTCATTATAAATTGCTTGATTTTCAAAGGCGGGATACTTAGAATTCATTGTATTTTCATAATTTTCAAGTAGATAATACCAAATCCAATCTTTAAAGTTTTAAAAAATATTAAAGTTGAGATTTTGTATAAAATCATCTTTAACAACATAAAAATTAATCAATAATGCCAAGCTTTGATATTGTTTCCAAAATCAATTTACAAGAAGTTGATAATGCAGTAAATTCAGTGCTCAGAGAGCTCACTAATCGTTACGATTTTAAAGGAGCAAAATTTTCCATTGAATTGAAAAATAAAGAAAATGAAATTATTATTAATGCAGAAGATGAATATAAATTAAATCAAATCAATGATTCATTAAAAGTTTTTGCAACTAAAAGAGGTGTGGATGTTAAATCTCTTGACTTTCAAAAAGCAGAATCTGCAACTGGTAATTCATTTAGACAAACAGTGAAACTCAAAAATGGCATAGATCAAGATAATGCTAAAAAAATAATCAAAGAAATAAAAGATAAGAAAATGAAGGTTCAGGCATCGATTCGTGGCGAAGAAGTTAGGGTTGAAGGAAAAAAAAGAGACGAACTGCAAGAGGCGATGGAAATTATTCGTTCCAGTAATTTCGATTTAGCTATACAATTCATTAATTTTCGCGATTAGTTAAATAAATGCTTACCCTTGAAAATATATCATATAATCGTCAATTTATATCGATTTTTAAAGATATTGGATTTTCAATTGGGTGCGGTTCAGGATTAATAATCAAAGGTAGTAATGGAATTGGCAAAACAACTTTATTGCAAATTATCGCGGGGCTAATTCAACAAGATGAAGGTAAAATACTGTGGCAACAAGAAGAAGTTAAGTATTTTCGTGAGTATTTTAACGGCGATATGCAATTTATAACTTGCCAAAATTTCCTAAAACCACAATTATCAATTCGTAGCAATCTTCAATTTTATGCTAAATTATCAGCAACCTTTGAAGCAGTAGAATCGGCAATTAATTTTTTTAAACTCACTGATTTTGCTGAAACTCCAGTAAAATATTTATCTTCTGGAGTTAAGCAAAGAGCTAAATTAGCTAAATTACTCGCCTGCCCCGCTACATTATGGCTATTAGATGAGCCTTCTAATCATCTCGATGAAGAAGGTGCTAATTTGCTAAAAAGCCTTATTCTGACTAGAATAAAAGAAAATGGCATTGTAATAGTAGCTACACATGATAAATTTTTATTTGATATTGGTCCAAATATAAATTTACAAGATTTTAAACATTAAGAACCTTATGTTAACTGCAAAATATATTTTTAAAAATTTAATTTTTTATATAATCGCAATAATTTTTACAAGTTTTAATATTTGTACTATTAAAATAGCTGGCTTGCAATCAGTAATTGCATCATTTGATGTTGTTTCTATATTTTATTTTGCAGTATTTAAAAATCTTTTTGGGCTTTGGTTTATTTTTTTATTAGGAATCTGGGGAGATGCCTTATCAAATAATGCCATAGGAATATCTTCTCTTAGCTATATTGTTATGGTAAAATTTTTTCAAGTAGCCAACAATAAGCTAATTATAAAAGAGAATTTCTATCAAATCTGGAAGCAATTTAGTCTATTTTTTGCCTTTATTTTAATCATAAAATGGCTACTCCTATCAATGATTGCAAGTAATTTTTATCCCGTCTATAAATTATTAATGCAGTTAATATTAACAGTTAGTTTTTATCCAATCATTCATAAATTTCTTGATTTTTTTAGCAAAAAAATTACAGGAGAAAATTAATCAATGCTAAGAGATATCAGAAAAAGTAAATTATTTAATCGCCGAACTCTTTTTATTGGAGCTTCACAGGGAGTCCTTGGTTCTGCATTGATTGCAAGGCTTAGCTATCTCCAACTTATAAAACATCAAGAATATTCTATTCAATCTGATAGCAATAGAATAAAACAGATTATCTCTCCTGCACCAAGAGGGGCAATAGTTGATCGCTTCGGTTTTAATATGGTGAGCAATGAAAGTAGCTATAGATTATTCCTTTATCTTAGCAATCGCAAAATTAATCTAAAATCAGTCGATAAGTTGGTTGAAATCCTCAATCTTAATCAAGAGCAAAAAGATGTTTTTCTTGCAAAAATAAAAAATGCACGAAGAAAAAATGTAATATCTTTAATTGATAATCTTACTTGGAAAGATTTAACAAAAATAGAAAGTAATTATCATCTACTTTCTGGATTATCTATCGAAACAGGAGTCATGAGAAGCTATCCATACCCCAATGAAACCGCTCATTTTATTGGTTATGTCTCGCTTCCATCAGACAAAGAAACTAACAATAATGAACAAAATTTATTTATGCATCCAGATTTTAGAATTGGTAAATCTGGTATTGAAAGAAGTTTTGATGAATCTTTAAGAGGTAATTATGGAGTAAAATATGTTGAAGTCAATGTTCATGAGGTGCCGATAAGAAATCTTTCCAGTAAGCAGGCAATTGAAGGTTCAAGAGTTCATTTAACCATTGATTTTCGACTACAAAAATTTGCTACAGAAAGAATAAAAAATGATATTGCATCAGTAATTTTAATGGATGTTGAAAGCGGAGAAATACTAGTCTATGCCTCGTCTCCCGCATTCGACCCAAATCGCTTCGTTGAAGGGGTAACTCATAGCTACTGGAAGGAGCTAAATTCAGATATTAGAAAGCCACTTACCAATAAGCCAATTTCTGCATTATACCCCCCTGGTTCAACCTTCAAACTAATGACGGCAATTGCGGGGCTTGAAAATGGCATAAATCCGCAAACGAAAGTTAATTGTAATGGCTATTATAAATTTGGCAGAAGAGCCTTTCACTGCTGGAAAGAAGGCGGACACGGTTCATTAAATTTAGTTGATGCAATAATGCATTCTTGCAATACATATTTTTTTACTATTGCCAATCAAATCGGGGCGGAAAGAATCGCTGAAGTCTCAAAAAGATTCGGCTATGCAGAAAAACCAGATATAAGTCTTCACGGAGCAAAAACAGGAGTTGCACCAAATGATGAGTGGAAAAGAAAAGTCTTAAAGCAGCAATGGTTTGGTGGAGACACATTAAATACTGCAATTGGTCAAGGATTTGTTTTAGCGAGTCCACTGCAAATGGCTGTAATTACCTCAAGAATTGCTAATGGCGGAGTTCCTATAAAGCCTTATCTAGTAAGAAATCAACATATATTTACACAATTCGATCAATTAAAATCAAAGAGAGTGGTAAGTGAAGAGCATTTAAGGTTAATTAAAGAGGGGATGAATCGTGTAATGAACACTCCGGGTGGAACCGCTTTTGCGAAAAGAATTGAAATAAAAGGTTTTGAAATGGCTGGAAAAACCGGAACATCACAAGTAATTTCAAAGAGAGAAGATGAAATGACTGCAAGTGAGAATGCACTAAAAGCCAATCAAAACCATGCTATATTTGTTGGTTTTGCACCAGTTTCTAAGCCTCGTTATGCAATTTCAGTTGTGGTTGAGCATGGAAAAAGTGGTTCACAAGCAGCCGCTCCAATTGGTCGAGATATACTACTCGAAGCTCAAAAAATACAATTATAAAGCAATTAAACAGCAGATAAAGAGCCGTCTTTTATAGAAAGAATACGATTAGCCTTTTTAGCAAGCTCATTATTATGAGTTACCATTAAACAACCAATTTTATATTCACCTGTAAGATTTTTTAATAATTCAAATACTTTAAGAGATATACTGGAATCAAGGTTCCCCGTTGGTTCATCGGCAAGAATAATTGATGGCTTTGAAATTACGGCTCTTGCAATTGCAACTCTTTGTTGTTGCCCACCTGACAATTGAGAAATTCTATAATCTACTCTATCCAATAAATCAACTTCTGTCAAAATTTGCTTAGCTTCTTTAAATGCATATTTTTTATCGCAACCCTTAATTAAAAGAGGCATTGCAACATTTTCAAGAGCAGAAAATTCTGGCATTAAATGATGAAATTGATAAATAAAGCCAATATTATTTTTTCTTGTTTCGGTTCTTAATTTATCGCAAGACGATGATTCTATTTTTATATTATCAACAATTACTAATCCGGAATCTTTGTCGCAAACATCTAATAAACCAGCCACCTGCAGTAAAGTTGTTTTTCCGGAACCGGAAGGTCCTATCAAAGCAACAATCTCGCCCTTTGCAACTTGCAGAGAGATGTTTTTTAATATAGCAACCCTGATGTCTGTATTTTTATTGTTTTTTGATTTATGGTCGTCAATTTTAACGGAAAAAGACTTATTTACAGAAATAAGCTCAAGAGCTGTATTATTGCTTATAATCATAATTAGTCATCTTTATCGTTAAAATCTTCATCATCGAAGGTTCCGTAGTCTTCATCTTCGCTTTCAAAATCTCCATCCTCCTCCTCTTCATCCTCGTCTTCTTCTTCGTAGGAATCTTCATCTTCATCATCTTCAAGATCTTTGTTTTTTAGAAGGCTTTTATTTTTTTCAAAGTCATCAAAATCAAAATCATCAAACTCATTGACTTTTTTTCTATCCTTAATGTCGCTTTCTATTTTATCTCTAGCGGTTAGAATAATTTTGTCTCTTGCTTCTTCAAAAGCAATTTTGTAAATTGCAGAATATTCAGTTGCAAGTCTATATATTGCTGTTTCGTATATTATTCTTTCACTGTAAGATCTTTCCGTATCATCAATATCTCTGGTTAAATCCCTTAAAACTTCTGCAAGCATTATTATGTCGCCAGAATTAATCTTTGTTTCATATTCTTGAGCTCTACGACTCCACATTCCCTTCATTTTTTTAACACCGCTTCTTAGTATTCCTAGAACTTCATCCATTTTAGCCTTTGAAACCAAAGCTCTCAAGCCAGATTTTTCAGACCCAATAACCGGAACCCTAATGCTAAGCTTTTCTTTCTCGAAATATAGCAAATAACAACCTACTTCTATATTTTGAATGTTTATAATTTCTATTTGAGTTAGTATACCAACTCCATGAGCAGGATAAATTAATTTATCACCGACGACAAATTGACTGTTTTTTACTTCTTTTTTAACGACTTCACTTTTTTTAGCTTCATCAACAACTACTTCTTTTTTATTATTTTCAATATTTTTTGATTGCATATCTTTACTATTAAATAGATGAAAAGATGCTTTAATATCAAGGTTTTTAGATAATTTTTCTTGAGTTTCTATTGGTGGTTTAGACTTTTTATCGCTTATTTTATCATAATTAGCCTTTTTTAATTTTTGTTTTTCATCTTTTTTTGCAGTATTTTTATCTTTTGCGACATTAGTAGATTTTTTAGATTGTTTTTTGTTAGCAGAATTAGAATCTTCTTTCTTGTTTTTATAATCATTAACCACAGTATTACTAACTTTATCTTTAGGTTTTTTTGAAGAGCTTTTTTGGGTATTTTTTAAATCTTTAAGACTTTCTTTTGTGTCTTTAGTTTTATTATTTTTTATTATAGTTTTTTTATGCAAGTCTTTTTTGCCAAGCTCTACTTTTTTTATTTTTTTTAGAGCTTTTTTATTATTCTTTTTTGCTTTAGTCATTTTAACTGAAATTAATCGTTGCTATTATTTAGTTTGTACTCATTTGCTAGTTCAAGATAATTTTCCGCGGATGTTTTGATATATCCAACTTCTTCTTCTGTCATTTTGCGAAAAAACTTTGCAGGATTGCCGGCCCAAATTTCATAAGATTTGACTATTTTTTTAGGGGTAAGAACTGCACCAGCAGCTAACATGCCGTATTTTTCAACTTTTGCAAGGTCCATGATAATCGCACCCATACCTATAAATGCAAAATCTTCAATGGTGCAAGCATGAATTATTGCATTATGGCCAATTGTAACAAAACTGCCAATTGAAACAGGAGCACCAGCATCGCCAGTTTTATTCTGTAAATGATTAGGACGAGTTCCGTGGACTATTGTTCCATCTTGTATGTTAGTATGCTCACCGACAGAAATTTTTGTGACATCGCCTCTTAAAACGCAATTATACCAAATTCCTGAGCCCTTACCTATTTTAACATCTCCAGATATAATTGCATTACTAGCAATAAATGCACTATTATCAATATTCGGACGGATATTACGATAGGTTATAATATTTTTATTGTTCATTTTTTAAGAAATCATTGTTCCTATTCCCATTTCGGTAAATAGCTCCATCAGGAGTATATTTTCAATGTTACCATTAAGAATGTGGGCACAGCTTACTCCCGCCTCAATTGCATTAAGACAAGTTTCAACTTTAGGAATCATTCCGCCAGTAATTTTACCTTGACTAATCATTTGTTTAGCAGTATTGGCATTGAGTTGACCAACTAACTCCCCGCTTGGCAATAAGACACCATTAACATCAGAAAGAATGATTAATTTTAGAGCCTGCAAAGAAGAGGCAATTGCACCGGCAAAGGTATCAGCATTGATATTAAAAGTTTCACCGTTATCTCCGACTCCAATAGGTGCAATAACAGGAACTATATCGGAATCTTCAAATAAACCCAAAACTTCAGAATCAACTCTATATGGCTCACCAACAAAACCAAGATTTAGTATTTTTTCAATATTTGAATCTGGATCTTTTTTTGTTCTAGTTAGTTTTTTGGCCTTTACCAAATTGGCATCTTTTCCAGAAATACCAATTGCC
Organism: Rickettsiales bacterium UBA1997; assembly: GCA_964202895.1. Lineage (GTDB taxonomy): Bacteria > Pseudomonadota > Alphaproteobacteria > Rickettsiales > UBA1997 > JAJTDS01. Next base: position 271,406 of record CAXNJM010000001.1, read on the forward strand.
TTACCGCCGCAATTGGCAATTTCAGTTACTATCATTTTATTTATTGATCCAGAAAGAACCATCTCTACGATGCTTACTGTATCTGAATCTGTAACTCTAAGACCATCAACAAAAGATGATTTCATATTAAGTTTTTCAAGCATAGCACCAATTTGGGGGCCACCACCATGAACCACAATTGGATTAATTCCAACCTGTTTTAGTAAAACTATATTTTTAGCAAAATTTTTAAGATTTTTATCTCCACCCATAGCACTACCACCAAACTTTATAACAAAGGTTTCTCCTGCAAAGCGACGCATATAAGGCAAAGCTTCGCATAATATATTGGCTTTTTTATTTAATTCTTCGTCGTTAATATTTGTTTGTATAGAAATGTTATCGCTTTTATCTGACATAATAAACCCTTAATTTTGTTGGTTGAATCTCTATTTTAACTGTAAATGTTAAATTATAAATTAGAAAATTGTTAGAAAGTTGATTGCAAAAAATATAAATTTAAAATTTTATATCAAGAAAATCTTTTAAAAAACTACCGTAATTTGCAAAAACTTTTTGATTACTAAAATTGCTAATTATATCAATAAATTCTAAATCTTCGATTCCAGAATTGCAATCAATCATTGGAGAATTATTTAAAATTACTCCAGCAATTTTAATGTTGTAAAAATCAATTGCTTTTAAAGCGGTCAAAGTATGGCTAATTGAGCCTAAATAATTGCTGGTTATTAAGATAATCGGAATTTTTAAAGCTTTCGCTAAATCCAAAAAATTTTTATCTTCATTGATTGGGGTCATTACACCTCCGGCACCTTCAATTAGCAATATTTGATTGTTAATTTCCGATTGAGTAATTTTGCTTTGACAGAAAATAACTAAATCATTAAAAACAATTTTAGAATTATTTTTTTTTGCAGCAATATTTGGGGATACAGCCTCGGCAAAATGATACGGTGTAATATTTTCAATATTTTCGCGACTAACTTCAAAACCCAAAGATTCTAATATTTTTGCACTATCACTATTTTTATCTTCAAATAAAAAACCGCTCGCAATCGGCTTTATTGCATTAATTGCGATATTTTTAGAAATAATCTCTTTTGTAATTTGTTGAATAATATGTGTTTTACCTATATCCGTACCAATTGCAAAAACAAAATAGGCTTTTTTATTAAACATAAATTAATTATTGCAACATAATTGATTGTAAATATCTTCTAAAATTAATTGAGAGCTGTAATACCAGTATCCTGAAGCATTTTGATTTTCAATCAAAAACTTACTTATGTTAAATCTACGATTAAAAACTATTGATAAATTAAGCATTTCTTCATCAAAAACATTATTAAAATTTGTTACTAAATAGCCAATTTGATGTAATTTTATTTTTATATCAACAAGATCTGCCTTTTTAATATCATTATTTTTGCCTTTAACGGTGCTATCTAAAGCAAAAAAAACTATATCTGGTTGTTTTTTTAAATATTCTGCTATGTATTTTATGGTTGCATTACTTTGATAAAAAGACAAATTATTGTTTTTTAGAAAATTCCAAACAAATAATTGCGATGGATCTTGTTTTCGGTTTAAAAACTTAGTTTCTTTATGGTATGCAACATCAGAATGACCAACAATATTTCGATTTAAAATATTATATTTACTTTTTAAATCTTTTATTAGCCATATTAAAGACTTCATTTGCCTTCTGCTGAAATTCTTTTTAAATGGCGACGGATTAACTAATTCAATGCCGATTGAAGATTGATTAAGACCATCACAGCCATTCCAGTAACTAATACCAGAATGATAAGCAATGTTGCAATCATCAACCAATTGGAATATATCTCCCGAGTAATCAATTAAATAATGGGCACTAACTTGATGTTCTTTTAATAAATTTAATGCTATCTCAAAATTTTTTGCTTCAATATGATGAAGCACTAAATTGGTAATTTCTCTTTTATTTGTTTTGGTAAAAAAATCATCAAATTTTTTTGTAAAATCAATTCTCATATTTAAGAAGATTTAAGATTAAATTCCAGCTCTTCTAATGCTTTTTTTACACCAGAAGAATGTTCCCAAACAAAGGAGATAACAGCTATCAAATCAATATTATTTTTTGCAAAAATTCCACAATTATTAGCATTAATACCACCAATTGCAACTACTGGTAAATTAAGAATTTCTGAAGCCCAATTAATAATTGAAATATCTGGCTTACCTTTAGATATTTTGGTTTTGCTTTCAAAAAAAGCTCCAAATGATAAATAATCAAAACCCATTTCTGCAGATTCCATTGCTAAATGTTTTGAATCATAGCAACTAGAACCCATCAAGAAATTTTTTGGGAAATTTTTTGGGAAATTTTTTGGCTTGTTTTTGATGATATTTTTATTGATATCGTCAGCTCCAAGATGCACTCCGTCGCAACCTAAATTTAAAGCAAGCTCAAAATTATCATTTAATATGAATAAACAATTATTATCGCGACAAATTTTTATTAATTCTTTTGTATAAACTTCTATATCTTTATCGCTATAATCTTTCAATCGCAACTGAAATATTGGCACCAACTTGGTTTGAAGGGCTTTATTTAACTGAGTAGAAAAACTTTTAAGATCAATTTTAGGGGGGCTAATGAGATATATTTTAGTCATAAACTTATTTTTTAATTCCGAGAATTTAATTTTATTGCCAGTAAATTGTCAGTAAATTGATTTGGAATCATATTTATACTAGTTGCACTAAAAAAACTTTGCAACTTAGAATCGTGTATTTCATGAAATAAATCAATTTTTCTTTTTTCGTCAAGATGTGAAACAACTTCATCAAAAACTAAAATTGTAGGATTATTTTTATAAAGACTAGAAATTTTTGCTCTAGCCAAAGTAATCGATATCATCATTGCTTTTTGTTCTCCGGTTGAACATTTTGTTGCCTCGATGTTTTTTTCCCGCAATATTGCCATAAAATCACTTCGATGAACTCCGAAATTAGTTTTAAAATTTAATGTGTCAATTTGACGATTATTTTCTAATTTCTCTTTGTAATTAGCCTCAAGGACAACTGAATTTTTTTGATTTAAAATATCCTGCTCAACATCACCAATTATTAGTAATTTTGGCTTAGGAAAATTTGAAATAAATCCATCTATTGCTTTATTAAAAAAATTAACCGCCTCAACCCTTGAAGATGATATCACAACTCCTAACTCAACAATTTGATTCTCAATGATATCAAGCCATTTTTTTTGATTAGCAGAATTATTGGATTTTTGTAAAATTGAAATTCTTTCTTTGGTTAATTTTTGATAATTATTTAGTCTTTGCGAATGATTTATATCTATATCGGCAACTATTTTATCTAGATAAGACCTTCTTTCGCTTTTACCAAGGATAAATAATTGCTCTAATTGAGGGGTTAAAAAAATTATATTTGGTAAATATCTTTTAAAATCAGAAAATTTTTTGACACTTAGCGATTCTTGATTAATAAAATTCTGCTTTTTATTGGCAAAATAATCAAAGCTAAATGCTATGGAGTCTATGTAATTATTATTGTGAAAAAGACTGTGAATTGATAATCTACCTCTATCTAAAACAGCAATTTTATCTTTAAATTCAAGAGAGGCTTTATCTGCAAGGTTATTATCAGAAGAAATACTGTTAATATTAACGATCTGATTGAGATCTGCACCACGAATTGAATCAGACCTGCCAACCATTGTTATAGCTTCTAGAACAGAAGTTTTTCCAACTCCGTTATCACCGTAAATAAGGTTTAATTCTGAACCAAAAGTAAATTTAGAATTAGTAAAATTACGAAAATTATTTAGTTGAATCTGAGATATTTGCACATCTAAATAAAATTCTATCGATCATATATTCATTTACTGTCAATTAGACGCGAATCGGCATTATTACAAATAAAGAAGAAAGCTCCTTTGCCTCAATGATAGCGGGAGACAATCCATCTTTAAAGCGAATCATTAACTCTTCTTTATCGATTTGATTAATTATATCAAGTAAATATCTAGCATTAAAGCCTGTTTCAATTGGTTCTCCAGAATATGATATGTCTATCTCCTCGTAAGCAAAGCCGGATTCATTTGAAGTGGCTTGTAAAACTAATTTGTTATTTTCAAAATTTAATTTAATTGAACGATGTTTATCAGTGGCAATTGTGGCAACTCTATCAACCGAATCGAAAAGCGATTTTTTATTAACAATTACAATTTGATTGTTGTTTTTAGGAACCACCTTATCATAAGGCGGGAAATCGCCATCTATAAGCTTTGAAATAATTGTTGTGTCTCCGCAAATCAATTTTATTTTAATATCGGAAACTGAAATTATTACATTATCAACACCTTCAACTACCCTTCTAATTTCTGCAACAGTTTTTTTAGGAATTATCACACCAAAAGGAATTTTACAATCAATTTCAAGAAAAGATAAAGATAAGCGGTGACCGTCGGTTGCAACAGTTCTTAACTCAAGAGATTTACCTTCAGCTTCATTGGCCTTTTCTGGATTATTAAATAATTGCAGATATATACCGTTTAAATGGTAACGAGTTTCATCATTTGAAATTGCAAAACGAGTTTTATCTATCATTCTTGCAAGACTTGAGCCGGCAATTGATATTTGTTCACCTAGCTCACCTTCTGATATATCTGGAAATTCGGTAGGATCTATACAAGGAAGATTAAATTTAGACTTTCCATAACGAATTTGTAAAATATTTGGAGAATCTTGCATGATAACAATTTCAGTGTTTTCTGGCACCTTTCTTACTATATCAAAAAACATTTGAGCGGATACAGTTGTGGAACCACTTCTTACAATATCAGCCTTAAATTTTGAGGTTATAAGAACATCCATATCAGTTGCAGAAAGCGATACCACAGGTTCTGTTATTTGATTATTGACATCAATTCTTATATTTTGCAGAACAGGAATGGTGTTTTTCTTTTCGACAGCACCATTGACATTTGATATTGCTTTAAGCAATGTGTTTTTTGAAACTTCAAATTGCATATTTAATAAGGTATTTTAAGTGAAATCTTTTAGTAATAGAAAATGTTTGCAAAATAACCAACATATCAAAAAATTTTATATGTTATGTAAATTTTGGTTATATATGATTTACAAGTAAACTAAAATGTTAAAATTATTTTGCAATTAGATAATTTAAATTGCAACTAAAAAAAATCTGTTAAAATAATTTTTTTAAAATAGATTTGCAAATAGCTTATAAATTAATCTTTAAAATCAACTAAAAATGGCACTTAATCAACAGCAATTACTAGAAATAGAAGAGCTAACAAAACAAAACAATCAAACTAAACGACCAGTTTCTTCGGAATTAGAAGAAATATTATATCAGCCATTTTATGCTTTGGATCACGGATTCATCAGGGTGATTGATTATATGGGCAACGATAATGCAATAGTACAATCAGCAAGGGTTTCTTACGGCTCAGGAACAAAAAAAATAAATGCCGATAAAAGCTTAATAAACTATCTGATGGCTCATCGACACACAACACCATTTGAAATGTGCGAAATTAAATTTCATATAAAGTTACCAATCTTTATTGCTAGGCAATGGATAAGACATCGCACCGCCTCAGTAAATGAATATTCTGCTCGCTATTCAATTATGGAAGATGAATTTTACTTACCTCAACCACAAAATTTATCATCTCAATCAAAAATTAATCATCAAGGAAGAGATGAAAACAAAGTTTTAAGCTATGAAGAACAAAAAAGAATATTAGAAATTTTGAAAAATGATGCCAATAATAACTATAAAAATTATCTTGAAATGATAAATCAAGATCAAAATGGCAATGTTATCGATGAAAATAAAGAAGGTTTAGCTAGAGAATTAGCCAGAATGAATCTTACAATCAACTGCTATACTCAATGGTACTGGAAAATAGATCTTCACAACCTCTTGCATTTCTTGCATCTTAGGGCGGATAAACATGCTCAATATGAAATTAGAATATATGCCGAAATAATGTTGGATATAGTTAAAAAATGGGTTCCTCATTGCTTTGAAGCTTTTATTCGCAACCGTAAGAATGCTAAAGAATTTTCAGAGCCTGCACTAAATGCAATAAAAAAGATGGTAAAAGGTGAAGATATAAAGCAAGAAAATAGTGATTTAAGCATTAGAGAATGGAATGAATTAAAAGAAATTTTAGAAATAAAATAAATGAACCAATTAATTGATATAAAAAGTCAAAATCTTGACATTATATTTGATATAAGATATGCCAGTGCAAACAATGTTTGCAACATAAAGCTATATAACCAACCATTTTGTTATCTACATCAAGATTGTTTTGAGAAATTAAAAATAGCCATTAAAATAGCACAAGAACTAGATTTAAAAATAAAAATATTTGACTCTTATCGTCCAGTCGAAGTTCAGCAATTTATGTATAATAAATTTATTGATAAAGAAGGGTTTATTTCTAACCCGCAAGGCGGTGTAATTCCTCATTGTCGAGGTGTTGCAATAGACCTAACATTAACAGAAAATAATGAAAAAGAGTTGGAAATGGGTAGTGATTTTGACGAATTTTCAGATTTAGCCTTCCATAGTTGCGATAAAATTTCAAAAGAAGCAAGAAAAAATCGCTTAATTCTTCTTGGGATTATGACAAATGCTGGTTTTGATTTTTATCAACAAGAATGGTGGCATTATCAATTATTTAATTCTCGTCAATATCCAATCATTGAAGCAGATTCTAAAATGATACCAAATCTCAACTTTAAATAAAATTATAACAAAATAGGTTTTTACAATAAAAATCTTTAAAAAATGAAGCTGTATATCCATATAGCTAAGTCTTTTTAGGGATTTTTAGCCAAAAATATGAAGTTAGAATTTTAATATTTTTCAAAACTTTAAAGATGGGATTTGGTATGAGTCTAGTCTAAAAGCTTTATCTTTAAAGAATCGTCTATAATTGGTAGCTCTTGATTTATTGCCTGCATTTCATTTAAATTTCCGTTGCAATGCAAGATAATATCGCAACCTGCTTGTAATGCCATTTTAGTTCTTTCCGAAAAACTGCCTTTAAGAGCCTTCATTGATAAATCGTCAGTCATTAAAATATTTTTAAAGCCAATTTGATTTCTAATTAAATCAATAGCAACTCTAGAAATTGTCGCACAATTAACTTTATCAATTGCAGTGTATAAAATATGAGCAGTCATGGCAAATTTTTGTTGTCTTAAAGCAACAAAAGGAGCAAAATCAATCTTTTGCAATTCCTCTAAACTAGCATTAACGATAGGAAGTTCATGATGACTATCTGACATGCCTCTGCCATGCCCTGGAATATGTTTAATTACAGGATAAACATTTTTTGATAACAAAGCTTCGCAAACCTTTTGAGCTAAAGTAATAATTTGCAGAGGGTCTTCTCCAAGAGCTCTATCCCCAATTACTTGATGAGTAATATCGCAGGCCACATCAAGCAGTGGAGCGCAATTAACATTGATGCCCATGTCAACCAAATCATCAGCAATTTTTTGAAAATTAGAAAAAATTTCATTCATTGCTAAAGTTGGATTATTTTGATATAAATTTGCAAAATATGAACCGCTAGGATACTCAAACCAGTGCGGAGGTTGCATTCTGGAAACCCTTCCACCTTCTTGATCTATTAATATCAAAACCTCGCCTTCCATCAACTCCCTTAAATCGCTGGTAAGTTTTTTTAATTGTTGTGGACTATCAATATTTCTTGCAAATAAAATAAAGCCTAAAGCTCCGTTTTTACTAAAAAACATCCTTTCTTCTGCGGTAATAAATGTCGAAGAAATGCCATATATTACTGGCTTACAAGCCTTACGATTATTAGCGATTTCGTTTAAAATATTCATAAATTATACGGTTTTAACATTTGATAAATAGCATCAACTAACTTTTTAAGCTCTGATTTTTTAATAATAAGAGGAGGCATTAAATAAATACAATTAGCAAAAGGCCTAAGAAAAACTCCTAACTCAATAGCTTTTTTCCTCATTGATAAAATTTCTAACCATGAAATTTCAACAAATTCTATAACTGCTATTAGGCCAAGAACCCTAACTTCTTTTATATTGTTATAATCTACTAAATTTTGTAAAGATTTTTTTAGAAATTTCTCATTTTCATTAATTTTCTTTTCATAATCAAAATTTTCAAACAAGTCAAGTGAGGCATTGGCGGCCGAGCAAGCCAAAGGATTGCCCATAAAAGTAGGGCCGTGCATCAAAGCTTTATTTAAACCAGTTTCAAGGCAATCGCTTTTAAAGCTATCAAAAACTTTTTTGGTGGTGAGAGTGGCGGCTAAAGGTAACATTCCTCCTGTTAATGCTTTACCAAGCACCATGATATCTGGCTTTATGTTGGTATGGCTAATTGCAAATTTTTTACCTGTGCGATAAAAACCTGTAGCACATTCATCAACAACTAATAAAATATTATTTTCACTAGCAATTGAAGCGATTTTTTCTAAAATTTGTGGATTGTGAAACTTCATTCCGCCAGCACATTGCACTAAAGGTTCAATAAATATTCCCGCTATTTCTTGATGTTTTTTAGCAATAAAATTTTCAAAATCTGCAATATTATTCAAATTTGGCAAAGATAAATTGTAATTATCTATCAATAAGTCATCAAATTTACGATGCATTCCACTCGATAAATCGGCAAGAGACATTGCTCCAGTTGTATCGCCATGATAACTATTGGCAAACGATAAAAATTTCTTTTTTTCTTTTTGATTATTATTGATAAAAAACTGCCATGCCATCTTCATTGCAACTTCAATTGCCGTAGAACCAGAATCGGAAAAAAATACATGGTCCATTTTAGCAAAATTGCACAACCTACTCGCTAGCTTGTAGGTTGTTTCCACCGCAAAGCCAGCAATTGCGATATGACTTAAATTATTAAGCTGTTTATTAATTGCTTGAATTAAATATTTATTTTGATAACCATGAGCAACGGACCACCAAGAAGCAACTCCATCAATTAACACTCTGCCATCTTCTAAGAAAATTTTTGAACCTTTCGCTCGCTTAACTAAAAGCTGAGGAAGGTGGTTACTCATCTGGGTATAAGGCAACCATAAATGATCTTGATTAATCTCGATAGAATCATTGTGATTTAGCATTATTTTTAACTATATGTTCTTGGATTTTTCTTGACTAGCTTCTTGATTTTCAACTTTTGTAGTATGTTTTGAATTGTTAGCTTCGCCAAGGCATTTTGCAGAAGTTGGAGTGGGTTGATTTTTAGGATTCACTTCTTCTTTTACCAAATCAACTGCAGATTTAAATCCAGTAATTAATGATGGAGCAAGAGTTTCATCATAACCATTATTATTAACAGCTAAAACAATTTCATTAAGAGCTTTTATAATTGGGGTTGTAATTTTATCCGGATTAAAACTTCTTGAGTCCCCAATTACACCACCAGGTTGAATACCCAGCTTTTCGCAAGCAAGTGAAGCTAAAGCAAAGCCAATTGGACCACCAAGAGCAGTTGAAGCAACCAGCACAAAAAAGAAATAGTCGCTTTTTTCTTTAACTGGAATTTCGGCAAGCTTTTTTAATTGATTTTCTTTTAAACCCTCCTTTTTCATATCTTCTAAGAAATTTTCTTTTTTTTTCTTCAATTCTTCTTCTGAATCATCTTTCTCTAGAGTCTTATTTTCAAATTGATTGCCAAAAACAACATCAGGAGAGCAATTATTTTTGCTACCAAAAATAACATCAGGACTCTGTGATTGATTGTTTTGAGAATCTAGCTTATTATCTTGATTTTGCTGAATAGTATTTATCGGCTGTTGCTTTCCAGTTAAAATTTGATTGTTGTTTTCTGCCATTTGATTTTAAATAATTAGTTTGATAAATATTATTCTAATAACTGTAAATTTTATTTTTAAGTAGTCAATATTAACAAATAATCTAATTTTAAATTAACGATTTAAAAGCTTCTATTGCTTGACTGATATTTTTTTCATTATTGCCACCACCCATAGCAAAATCTGGTTTTCCACCGCCATTTTTGCCTCCAATAATTGTGATTATTGAATTTAATAAATTTATAGCATTATATTTATTCTGCAAATCAGAACTTAGGGCAATAATTACACTTACTTTATCTTCAAATACTGAAAACAATAGAAATAAAGTATTGTTTTTAAATTGCTCTTTTTTCTTGAATTCATTAGCAATTTCTCGTAAATCTTTTGCTTCACAATTTTTAAAAATATTAATTACCAATTCTAGACCGAAAAAATTTACCGACTTAATATTATCAATATCGGAAAGAGTAATTTGCTTTTTTAAGTTGTTAATTTCCTTGTCTGAATTTTTAAGATCTTGTTGTAGACCATTAATTGTTTTTTCTAAATTAATTTGTTGATTTCGCAAATATTCAATAGCAAAATTTGCAGTTTTTGCTTCTATTCTACGAATTCCAGAAGCAACACTTTTTTCTGAAATTATTTTAAATAAACCAATATCTCCGCTTGCACTCACATGAGTTCCTCCACATAATTCAATTGAAGAACCTATTTTAACCACCCTAACCTCTGCATCATATTTTTCACCAAATAATGCTTCAGCACCGCTATTTTTAGCATCTTCTATCTTCATTAATTTTGTATCAGCACTTTGATTAGCAATAATTTTTTTATTAACGATATCTTCAATAGTTAGAGCTTCCAACTCAGTAAGCGATCGATTAAAATTAAAATCAAATGTAAAGCTCTCAACATCGACATTTGAACCTTTTTGCATTATTGAATTACCTAAAACTTCTTTCAAAGTTTTGTGCAATAAATGAGTTGCGGAGTGATTCCTTGCTCTACTACCACGATTTTCTGCATTGATTTTTGTAATGATTTTTTGATTATTGGTTAATAATTTATTATCCAATGTTTTTGATTCTGGCTTTATTTTAATGTCAATAACATCAATAAAATGAACAATTAAGTCGTTTATTTTTTTCGCTTCAAAAATCTTAAATTCATTACCTCTATCATCAAGCAACCAGCCATCATCGCCTTTTTGACCGCCAGAAGTGCCATAGAAAGGTGTTTTATCAAGAATTACAGCTAAATTTTTATAGTCTTGCTGTTGATGGTGCTCAAAAAATGGTATTGAGTCAATAATTTCATTATCAAGAATTATTGCTAAAATAACAGCTTCGCCTTGTTTTTGCTCATAACCAATAAATTTCGTCGCTCCGAACTCCTGTTTGATTTTAAAAAATATTTTATCAAGAGATTGCTCTCCGCTACCAACCCAATTTTCTTTTGCTTTTTGTTTTTGAGCCTGCATTTCAAAATCGAACTCTTCAAGATTAACTGTTAAAGCATGATCCTTAAGAATGTCTTGAGTTAAATCAAGCGGGAACCCAAATGTGTCATAAAGCTTGAAGGCTAAAGCACCGCTAAACTGATTGGATTTTTGATTTTTAATTTTTGACAACTCTTCGTTTAGTATTTTTAAGCCCCTATCAAGAGTATCGCGGAATTTTTCTTCTTCATTTGATAAATTTTCAATAATATTTTCTCTTGCTTTTTTTAATTCAGGATAAACATCTTTAAATTCATTAATTAAATCATCGACCAATTTGTGCATTATTGATTCTTTGGCATCAAGTTTATGAAGCTGTAGCATCGCCCTTCTCATTATTCTTCTTAAGACATATCCTCTACCCTCATTGCTTGGCAACACACCATCAGCAATTAAGAAGCAAGAGGAGCGAAGATGATCGGCAATAATTTTTAATTCTGGTTTAATTTTCATGATTATTAATATTTTTAATATCTAAACTAAAAGAATAATCCCGTAATAACATAATTCGATAATAATATTATTATCGAAGAGCAGACAACGGCATTAGTGGTTGCAATTCCGACTCCCTCAGCACCGCCTTTAGAATTATAGCCAAAATAACAGCTTATTACTGCGATTATCAAACCAAAGACTCCCGCTTTTACAATCCCTAAAACAACATCAATTTTTTCTAAAAATTTAAAACTATTGATAATGTAGTTTTCGGGAGAAAATCCTAAAACATAAACACTTACTAGATACCCACCCAAAACACCAATGATATCTGCTATCAAAACTAAAATAGGCATCGTAATAACGCAAGCCCATACTCTTGGTGCAACAAGATATTTAAAAGGGTTTGTTGATAAGGTTTTTAAGGCATCAATCTGCTCAGTTACTTTCATTGTGCCAATTTCGGCAGCAATTGAGGCCCCTACCCTGCCTGCAACCATTAATCCAGCTAAAACAGGGCCCAATTCACGAGTAATAGAGAGAACAACAACGGTAGCAATTGTGCTTTCTGCATTAAAACGAGAAAAACCAGAATAACTTTGTAAAGCCAAAACCGCCCCCGAAAATATTGCTGTTAAACCTACAACTGGCAATGAATAATAACCGATTTGTAAAAATTTTTTTAGAATCATTTTAAAATAAAATGGAGCAACAAAGCAGTTTTTAATACTACTGCCCGCAAATATTGCAATTGAACCAATTTGACCAAGGTTAAACAACGAAAATTTACCTAACATCTCAATTAATTTAATAATCATTTTTAAAGTTTATTTAGATATAAAATTATAAATTAAGGCTTTTTAGTTTTAATTAAAAAGCCTTGGGGGAAATAAATCAACATTAACTTAAAATTTAAAAGCCTAGAAGTCAATTCTAAATTTAATTTCTTGCAACTTGTTCAACACTTAACTTCTTAGAGCTGACATTGATGTTGCTAATTTGATTATAAGGTAAGTATCTCCATTAGATTTTTTATCATCAAAAGTTGACTGATTATATTGTTGATGTTTGCTTGAGTTAGCATGGTGATTAATGGTGACCCCTACGGAATTCGAATCCGTATCGCCACCGTGAAAGGGTGGCGTCCTAACCGTTAGACGAAGGGGCCTAAAAATATAATGAAATATTATTTATAAAATATACTTAAAAAAGATTGCAACAATCTAAATTATGTATTTTAATATTGCAACAATTTTTTTAAAAAAGTTAATTTTTAATAAAATCAACAAAATCAAGACCTCTCGCAATTAAATGATTATTAATAAATATTTTTCTCCCAAAAAAAGAACCTATCCTCAATCAGTTAAAGGAAGGTTTCGTAAATTAAAATGGATTCTGAATGGCGTTTTTATGCTAATCTACTTTGCAACTCCTTTAATTAGATTTAATCGTGGCGAAGGGCTTCCCAATCAAGGAATTTTAATTGATATGACTGCCGGAAAAATATATTATTTTATAATAGAAATATGGCCAAAAGAAACTTATTACTTAGCATCAATTCTTGTAATTAGTGCTTTAATGCTGTTTTTCGTTACTTCCTTATTTGGAAGAATATGGTGCGGATATGCCTGTTTTCAAACAGTGTGGACAGATATATTTATCGCAATAGAAAAAATATTTCAAGGAGAAAGAAATGAAAGAATTATTCTCGATAGAAAAAAATCTTTAGAAAAATTTTTCAAGAAATTTTTAACTCATTTCAGTTGGATAGTTGTTTCTCTAGTTACAGGATTCGGTTTTGTGAGTTATTTTAATGATATCTATTGGTTATTTGATAATTTATTTAAAGCCCCAATTAATTATAATATTTGGGGATGGATTATCGGCATTGCATCAGCAACTTATATAATGGCAGGATTCGCTAGAGAACATGTTTGTATTTATATGTGTCCTTATGCAAAATTTCAATCAGCGATGTTTGATAAAGATACCTTAATAATAACCTACGATAAAAACAGAGGAGAGCCAAGAGAAAAAGGCAATAAGAATCTAGATTTTAGTAATCGTGGGCATTGCATTGACTGCAAACAATGTGTAGTGGTTTGCCCCCAAGATATTGATATCAGAAACGGTCTACAAATGGAATGCATAGCTTGCGGATTATGTATAGATGCTTGCGACAATGTAATGGAAAAAGTTGGATTGCCAAAAGGGTTAATTCGTTATGACACAGAAAACAATCTTGAAAATAAAAATTCTAAAAATAGTTTTAAAATTTTTCGAGCCAGAACCTATTACTACTTAATTATTTTAATCACCGTAACTGGAATCACACTATTCTCATTAATCAATAAAAGCAATCTAGAAATAGATATAATTAGCGATAGAAACCCTGTAACAGTAAAGTTAAGCAATGGCTCAACTAGAAACGGCTATTTATTAAAAATCTTTAACAAAACCCATGAAAACAAAAAATTTATACTAACCTTAAATGCAAGTGAAGGAATTGAAATTAAGAAATCTGATGATGCTAATTATAATTTTATCGATAAAAACAATATTGAATTGATAACAGCGAAGAGCTCGCAATCTTCGTTTCGTTTATTTATAGTTGCATCTGAAGAATTTTGTAAACAACACAGTCAACAAAATTATTTGAACTTATTTTTTACCATTAAAGATGCTGAAAATAATGAAACCCAAAACTTTGAAGCTATATTTGTTATAAAATAAATTTCTAAATATTCTTATTAAGTTTATAAATGATATTTACAAACTTCTTTTTTGTTCGGTTATTTCATAGCATTCAATGATATCTTTTTCTTTAATATCATCGTAACCATCTATTGAAAAACCGCATTCAAAACCATTTTTAACCTCTTTTACATCGTCTTTAAATCGTTTTAAAGTTTTTAATGTACCATCATGAACTATTACATTATCTCTTAACAGTCTAATTTTGCCATTCTTTTTTACGATACCATCAATTACTGATCCGCCAGCTATTTTTCCTGATCCAGATATCTTAAATATTTGACGAATTTCTGCCTTGCCAAGATATTGTTCATTTTTAGTTGGATTCAACATTCCAGAGAGAAGCATTTTTAGATCATCAACGACATTATAAATTATTGAATAATAGCGAATATCTATTGACTTATTTTCCGCAAGCTCTTTAGCATCATTGTTAGCTCTAACATTAAAACCAATAATAATTGCATTAGAAACCACTGCTAAATTAACATCGCTTTGTGTAATTCCACCTGTAGCGCCATGAATAACTTTAATCGCAACTTCTTCGTTATTTAATTTTAATATACTGCCGTGCAATGCTTCTACAGAACCATGAGCATCGCCTTTTATTAATACATTAAGATATTTTAGACTGCCTTTTCCTGATTCTTTAAAAACATCAGCAAAGCTCCTTGCTGAATTTTTCATTGATTTCTCTTCCTTTAGTTTGCGGAATCTATAAGAAGATATCTCTCTAGCATCTTTTTCTTCATTAACTTCAACAAAATTATCTCCAGAACTTGGAGCACTATCTAAACCCAGCAATTCAACTGGCATAGAAGGTGTAGCGGTTTTTATATTCTTACCTTTATCGTCAGTCATTTTTCTTACTCTGCCAAAAGCAGTACCTGCAACCACTATATCACCTACATCAAGAGTTCCTTTCTGAACTAAAACCGTTACAACAACACCTTTATTGTTATCAACTCTAGACTCAATCACTACACCACTTGATTTTCCTTGGTAACGACTTTTTAAATCAAGCATTTCAGCCTGCAACAATATGGCTTCTTCAAGTTTATCAAGATTAATTTTTTGCTTTGCAGAAACCTCTACGAACATTGATTCTCCACCCAATTCTTCTGCAATGATACTGTGAGAAAGTAATTCATTTTTAACTCTACTTGGATCGCAACCAGGCTTATCAATTTTATTAACCGCAACTATAACGGGAACATTAGCCGCTTTTGCATGATTTATAGCCTCAATTGTTTGCTCTTTAACACCGTCATCAGCAGCAACAACTAGTATAACTATATCAGTAACATTTGCACCCCTTGACCTCATTTCAGTAAAAGCTTCGTGACCAGGTGTATCAAGAAATGTTATAAATTTTCCGCTATTGGTTTTTATTCTTGATGCACCAATATGCTGAGTGATTCCCCCGTGCTCACCTTGAACTACGTTAGTTTCTCTTAAGGCATCGAGAAGAGAGGTTTTCCCGTGATCGACATGTCCCATAATTGTAACAACTGGAGCTCTAGATAATTTCTCAAACTCCATTTCATCTTCTTCTAAAACATTTTCAACATCAGCAAAAGCTACTCTTTTAGCAATATGACCAAATTCTGATATTACTATTTCCGCAGTATCGACATCAATTACTTGATTGCTTGTTGCAATAGTGCCCATTGCAAATAGTTTTTTTACAACATCTCCAACTTTTTCAGCCATTCTCTCTGAAAGATCGGCGACAGTTATTAATTCTGGCAAACTAACTTCTCTAATAATTTTCTTGTAATCTTTATTGTCTTTTAACTCGATCTTTTTTTGCTTTCTTCTTCTGCGGGAAAAATCTTCATCTTCATCTTGACCGCTACCGATAAAATATGTTAATCTTCTGCTGTTGATTTTTTCGTCTTTTACATTTCTTTTTTTACCTTTTGAATCTAAGTCTTCGACTTCAGCATAGCTAGGCTTAGCTTTTGATTTCCTTTCTTTTTCAATTACAGCTTTTTCGTTTGTTATTTTTTGCTGAACCACTTTTTGTTTATCTATTTTTTCTAACTCTAATCTCTTTTTTTCTTGAGTGAATTTTTCTTTTTCCTCCTTCTCCCTGTTGCTATTTTCAATACTCTGCTTAATTTTATTTCTTACATCAAAATTGTCGATAACAAAAACTTTTTTCTTAATCAAAGTATGGTTTTTATTTTCAATTTTTTCTTCTCTGTTGTTTTTATCCTCAACATTATCCAAACTCAATTTTGAATTATTTTTATTATCGATAAAACTTAATTCTACAGAAGTATTGCTAGCATTATTTTTTTCAGAAATTATTTCTGAAGGTGCAATTTTGTCGCTCTCTAATGTTGGCTCTAAGCTTATTTCAATATCTTTGCTTTCAGAATTATCTATTAAAATACTTTCTTGCTCCTTCTCTTTATTTAATTTAATTAATTCAGAATTCTTTTTATTTACCGCGATTTTTTCCAAAACATTTAATTTATCGTTAATTTTTATCTCATTAACAAAAGAATCTTTAGAATTTTTTGATATAGCTCTAGCTCTCGCTTCAAATTCTCTAACATCAAGACTTGATTGAAATTCACCAACCGTGGAAGATGAGTCTTTTTTTCGACCTTTTATTGTAACTTGAACGGCCGATCTATTAAATTTAACATCTTCAAAACCTTTAGATTTACCAACTAAAGATTTTGTATCAACATTAGCTGGCATTTTTAACTTCAAAGTAAGTTTGGAACGACCAGAATCGCCATCTTTATTGTTTTGCATATTTATAATCTTATTTGTGGCAAAGCCATTAATTTATGTTCAATTTTATAAAAGATATAAAATGACAGGTTAAGAATTTTAAGAAATTTTTTGCAAATATTCTTCTGCTCTTTTCTTAATTTCTTTAGCTAAATCTTCATCAAAACCTTCAATTGATTGAATTTCAGAAATTTCTGCAGAAGCAAGATCTTCGACTGATAAAAAGCCTTCCGAAGCTAATAAATTAGCTATCATATCTTCAACATCAAGAGCTTCAACAAACAAAGAAGATGCTTGATTAAATTCAGCAGTTCTACGAACAGATTCTTGATCGTCGGTAATAACATCAATTTTATAACCAATTAAACGAGATGCTAATTTTACATTCTGACCACCTCTTCCAATAGCTAGACTTAATTGATCTTCCTTTACCACCACTTCAATTAACTTGTTTTCTTCATCAACGATAACTTTATTTATTTTAGCTGGAGTAAGTGAATTTATCGCCATTTCTGCAATATTGGATGAATATTTGATAATATCAATTTTTTCACCCTTCAATTCTGAACTTACCGACTGAACTCTACTGCCTCTAATTCCAATAAAAGAGCCAATTGTATCGATATCTTCTCTTCTGGAATAAATTGCAATTTTAGCTCTAGATCCAGCATCTCTAGCAACCGCTTTAACTTCGATATTTCCATCATAAAGCTCTGGAACCTCTTGCTCGAATAGTTTTATTAAAAAATTAGAGTGAGTTCTTGATAAAAATATTTGGGCACCACTTTCTTCTCTTCTAACATCTTCAATATAAACTCTAACTCTGTCCCCAACTTTAAAGTTTTCTTTTGGTATTAGGCCCGTTTCATGAATTACAGCTTCATAACCATCAACTTCCATAACGATATTTTTTAGACCAACTTTTTTGACTGAAGCACTTACTATTTCTCCAATTTTGCCTTTAAATTCATTATATTCCTTATTTTTTTCTGCATCTCTTATTTTTTTAATTATTTCGTTTCTAGCAACTTGAGCAACAACGCGATTGAGATCGATAGGAGGTAATTCTCTGGCGATAAAATCTCCGATTTCAGCTTCCAACTCTTCTTGCTTAGCATCTTGCAATGATATATGAGTTCTAGAGTCAAAACCTTCAATTTCGTCGCTAGAAACAACTTCAAGATTATTAAATAACTTAATTGAGCCTGTTTTACGATCAATTTTACAATCAATAATCAAATGATTGCCATATTTTTTTTTGGCAGCCAGTTTAATTCCTTCTTCCATTGCAAAAACAACTTCTTGCGGAGATATTCCTTTTTCGTGCGCTATATTTTCAGCAACTAATAGTATCTCTTTATTACCCATTACAGTAAGATTGCTTCCCATTTATTAAAATAAGTTTAATTATTGATAAAATCTAAAGTTAAAATAACTTTAATACTATTGACGACTCCTAAAATTTGAGCCCTTAAATTTACTAGATTACACTAATTACAAGTTTTAATTCTGCAACTAAAATTAAGTAAGAGAAAATAAAAACCGAAATTTAACTATAAAACTTTTTAAATCAAGCCCTGCTTTCTAATTTTATTGATTTTCACCATTTTATTTATTTATTTTGCGAGATTTTTTAAAAACACGATCGCTACTAGACTTAGAAAACATGAGCTTTAATAAGTTTTTAGAAAAAAATAGAAAACCAAACAAAAGGCCGGCAGTAAAAAATAACATCATTATTATAAAAAGCCTAGTCTCAATTTCAAAAGGAAAAGGCCAGCTATTTATAATCACAGCTTGACGATTGTTAACCATAAAAATAGTTAACAATGTTAGTAATAAAAATAATATTATCTTCTTTAAAAAATTGATAATTTTAAAAATAACTTTAATCATTGATTAATAATTTAATGCTTTACTGAATAAAAACCCTAATTTTGATTTTAGTCTATAATTTCGCAAGTAAAATATCGTTTAATTTTTGGTTAAAAACTTCTTTTACTCCAAACCACATCTCAAAGCCTACTAAAGCCTGATTTATTAACATACCTATTCCAGTTACTATTGGATTATTTTGAGATTGAGCCCGCGACAATAAATCAGTGAATAGTGGCTTATAAACTATATCCGCGACAATTGAGTCTTTTGGTAGGTTTGATATATCAATTTTTAAAGGATCTTGATTTATCATGCCTAAAGATGTTGTATTTACTAAGAAATCACACTCTTTAATTCTGAACTGAAATTCTTTAAAATCAATATATTCAATCAAGCAATTATTACTTAATGCAAGATTATAAAAATTATCAACCACTTTTAATGCTTTTTCCTTGTTACGATTGGTAATTATTATTTTTTTTACTCCTTGCATAATAAAAGAATAAATTATTGCCCTTGAAGCACCTCCTGCACCAATTATAAATATTGTTTTATCCTTCAAAGATAACTTAGGATGATGCCACAAAACATTATCCATAAAACCCTGAGCATCAGAATTTTCGCCATATAAGCTTCCATCTTTTTTAATTAAAACAGTATTAACAGCCTTTGTTAATTTTGCTACCTCGCTAACATTTTGACACATTTTAAAAACTTCTTCTTTATGAGGTATTGTAACATTAAAACCAGCAAAACCTTTATCAATTAATGTTTTCACTTCTTGTTGCAAATCTTCTTTGGCAACTAAAAGTGATTGATAATAACCTGAAATATTATTTTTTTTTAAATAAAAATTATGAATCATTGGAGATAAAGAATGAGATATTGGATCTCCTATTACTCCAGCAAAAATTGAGTTGCTTTGCATTTTATATTCTTTAAGTTTAGATGAATAAGATTTTACAGCGATTATGTGGAGGCCGGGGTCGGAATCGAACCGACGAATGAAAGCTTTGCAGGCTCTTGCATTACCACTTTGCTACCCAGCCAATAAATTAGACTTGCACTAATAATTTTTATGACTTTTGATTAAATTTGATAAAAAATTAAAAAATATTTGCAAAAATAAAAATTTTCATCAATTTAAAAAAACTATTATTTAAATAGCAAGCTTTTTTAATAAAATTATAATTATGAAACTTTACCAACATAAATTTATCAATCTTGAAAAGGAAGACTTTAAAAATTTAGAATCTTTAAATTTAAAAAATAACCACAACAAAGATTTGGATTTAAGTGCATCTCTTAATCATCATTATAAATTGATGAAAGACGAAATATCAAAAAATCAGATTGCAGAAATTTCAATGATTTATGATGAAGAAAATTTTAACAACTCAATATACCTATTTCAAAAACTCAAAGATTTTGAAAATATTATCGTTTTGGCAACTGGCGGGTCAAGCCTTGGCGGTAAAAGCTTTGCCTCACTAAATAATGAAAATAAATTGATTTTCATTGAATCAATTGATCCTGAAACAATAAATTATCAACTTAAAAATGTAAATTTTCAAAAAACCGCTTTTTTAGTGATTAGTAAATCTGGCGAAACAATTGAAACAATATGTCAAACCTTGATAATTATCAATATTTTACAAGAATTGAACTTAAAACCCGTTAATCATTTATTTTTTATTAGCAACTCTACCGAAAATACCATCGCTAAAATTGCCAAAGAAATAGGCTCAGAAATTCACCATCATCCATCAATTAGCGGAAGATATTCTTGTTTTTCAATAGTTGGATTAGTTCCTGCATTGATAGCTGGGCTTGATATTAAAAAAATTCATCAAGGAGCGCAATTAGCAATTTCTGAATTTATCAATGACGAAAACATAAAAAATGCCTGCTTTAATCAATTGAAGTTATATAGCATAGGCTTTAGAAATAGTGTTTTTATGCCTTATATCGATAACTTAAAAAACTTTAATGATTGGTATAGGCAAATTTGTGCCGAATCTTTGGGGAAAAATAATTTTGGAATAACTCCAATCAATTCAATGGGAACAATTGATCAACATAGCCAATTGCAACTGTATTTAGATGGTCCAAATGATAAATTTTTTACTTTCATTATTGCAGATAATTATAAAAAAGACTTTATCATCAAAGGCACAAATCAAAATAAAACAATTTTTGATAACTATAAAATTAGTGAAATATTAAAAATTGAGTTTAAAGCAACAATTGCAACACTTAAGAACCATAATTTACCTATTAGGATTTTTGAAATAGAAAATCTCAACGAAGAATCTCTAGGAAAAATAATGATGCAAATGATGTTAGAAATTATATTGATTGCTAAAGTGCAAGGATTCAGCCCATTCGATCAACCAGCAATTGAAATGAGAAAGATTTTGGCAAAAGAATTTTTAAAAAATAATTAGATAAATAAAAATGACTATCAAAAAAATTATTCAGATATCTTTTAAACAATTAATGGCATTAACCATATTTTATTCAATATCGCCATTAATAATTGCCTATATCAGCGAATATTATTTCGATTATAAGCCTTGCAAACTATGTATTTATCAGCGATTAATATATTTTATAATGATAATTTTTTGCTTTTTATCAATTAAATTTATTAAACATCAAAAAAAACAAAAAATATCAATATTTCTTCTTGCGACAATAACTTTTTTTGAATTTTTGGTCGCTGGTTATCATAGCGGAATTGAGGCGAAGATTTTCTCATTACCAAGTGGATGCAAAAGCAATAATTCAATAGATTACAATCAAACTACAGAATCTCTTGCTCAAATACTTAAAGATAATTCATTTGCAAGTTGCGATGTTCCAACGGCATTTTTTCTTGGTATGTCTATGGCAAGTTGGAATGCAATATATTCATTATTTTTATTGATTTCAATAATCGCATCTTATTCTTATGTAAATTTTAAAAAATTATAAATGTTCACAATCAACCCCACCTTAGCTGAAGATAGCTTATTTATTGATAAGTTATCAATATCTCAAGTTAGAATAATCAAAGACTCAAATTATCCTTGGATAATACTGGTTCCAGAAATAATAAATAGTAAAAATCAAACAATAGCAGAAATAATCGATTTGAATTGGGATCAACAATTAGAACTGTTAAAAGAAATAAATTTTATCTCTCAATTTTTGCAGAAAAATTACAGGCCAGCTAAACTTAATGTTGCCAATTTAGGGAATATTGTTTCGCAATTACACATTCATTTAATTGCAAGATTTGAGAATGATAAATCCTTTCCAAGCCCAGTTTGGGGCTTTACACCAAAAGAAAAATATACAGATGAAGATTTGTTAAAAATGACTGAAAAATTAAAAAACTTTATAACTAATTATAAGTGGTTTTTTAATGAAAATCACAATATTATCAATAAGTTGATTTATCGCTCTAATTATAGAGGTTGTAAAGAAACTGATTTTTTAATTGGAAATTTTGCCAAAGAAATGTTAATAAAAATGAGTGCCGTAGAATTATTAAATTTTGATTTATTTCTTAACGAGGAAGATGTCGAAATATATGATTGGGTGCTAGGAAAATCAGCCTCACCAAAACATTATAGCGAATTAATAGAAAAAATATCTTCTTTCTATAATCTTAATAAATAAATTTAATTCTTTTTTAAAAAAATTTGATAAGTTCGATGAAAATGATAATTAAATTCAGCCCCCAAAATGAATATCAAGGCCATTAAGTAAAAAAACATTAATGCACTAATAACTCCAGCAAGAGAGCCATAAACAATATTAAATTGATTAAAATTAGTCACATAAAATACAAATATTTTAAACAAAACAATTGAAAGAACAGAAACTAAAAGAGACCCCGGAATAGTTTGAGTAATTTTTTGTCTAGAACTAGGAATGAAAAAATATAACAGCGAATTTGCGAAAAATAATAATGCAAAAATTAAAAAATAGCGAAAATGCAGAAATCTTACATTAAAATCAAAATTCAATAAAAATTTTTTTTCAATAAAATTTAAAATATCCGGAATGATAATAAAAATAAACATCCCAACAATCATTAAAAAAACTACAATGAAGAACTCCACAATACTCAGCAACCTTCTTAAAATGTAAGGCGGGGGGAAGTGAACCCTATAAGCTCTATTTAAAATAGTCCGACAGCCCTCAACCGAGGAAGATGCGGTCCAGATAATGCCAATAATCGCAATAGTTAAGAATTGTTGCGGAGGGCCAGATATTATCTCCATAATTCTAGGCTTTAAAAACCCTAACATATCTTTTGGCAATGCTTCTAGTAATATTTCAATGATTTCTAGTCCGGCATTTGATGCACCGATATATCCAGCAATTGAAATCAAAAAAATTAAAAAGGGAAATAAAGATAAAAAACTTAAAAATGCTAGATAGCCAGCATGCTCTACTCCATCTTGCCTAATGACATCTATTAAAGAAATACGAAGTATTTTTAAGGGAATAAAAAAATATTTACGAAAATAATAGGAAGATTTTGATCTTTGTTTTTTCATGTCAATAAATTAGAAACTCGATGATTACAAAGAAATTAAAAATAACACTATATTTTATGGACAAATCTCTCTCATCCTTGCATAGCCTTTTGCAAAACCTTTTAAATTATATTCATCAATTGAATATTTGCCAATTGATGAATCAGACCTTGAGATAAGGGTATTGCTACCTATAATTTTTTGGATTATTTTTGGATTATCGTTTTCGTTAATAGGCCATGCAACATTATCATTGGCTATAAAATCGTAATTTTTATTGTCTATTAAAACCAAAACAATTGATTTAAACTTATATTCAAAACCTGCAGATAAAGAAACCTCCTCTACTCTTGTTTTAGTAGAGCGAGAAATCATTAGGAAAGGCTGTTCTCTTTTTGTGTAGTCAGTTTCTCCGAGGGTTGATTTATTAACCAAATAGCACAATTTTTCATATTCCGAAATTTCTTTTTCGAATAATGTCCAGTTGCCAAAACGACTATCTATGGTTTGTGACAAGGCATTATAATTAAAAAATAAAATGATAAAAATTTGAAATTTAAAAAACCTAATTAAATTTTTTAATAAATTAAGAAATTCTTTGAAAAGCATAGATTAAAATTTGTTTTAAGTGTTCTTTTGCGGTTGAATCTTGAAATACCGCTAAGGAATTTATAGCTTTCTGATAATGCTGATTTGCTATATCTAAAGATTTTTCAATTGATTTATACTTTTTAACCAGTTCTAGAATTAATTCAAAATCTTTAGCATCTTTATTGCTAGAGGATAAATTTTTAAGAAATATTTCTTTGATTAAAGCGATATCTTGAGAATTGTTGATTTTGTTGGCTTCTATTATTGTAATTATTATTGGCAGAGTAATTTTTCCTTCAAAAAAATCATCACCCAATTGCTTGCCAATTGAATTTTCATCTCCGATATAATCAAGAATATCGTCAACTATTTGAAAAATAATACCTAAATTTTTGCCAAATATTTTCAAAGAATCAATTTCTTCGCAACTTCCTACATTTATAATCCCAGCAACTTCTGTAGAGGCAGAAAATAAAACTGCAGTTTTTGAATTGATTATTTCTAAATATTTTTCAATTGTTAAGTTTATTTCTGCAAAATTTTCTAGTTGCATTACTTCGCCATCAGCTATCTCGCTTGAAACTTTTGAAAGCAATGCTAGAGCTTCAAGGTTTTTTGTCTTAACCATCAACTGAAATGCAATAGAAAAAAGATAATCACCAACTAAAATGCTTGATTTATTATCCCACATTGAATTAGCGGTTCTTTTCCCTCTTCGCACCTCGCTATTATCAACCACATCATCATGAAGTAATGTTGCGGTGTGTATCATTTCAATGGCGGAAGCTAGATAATAAACATTATCGCTTAATAAGTTTTTAGAGTTATTGCGGTTAAATAAATTGTTTGCAATCATTAATAGCAAAGGCCTAATTCTCTTGCCTCCAGAATTAACTAAGTGACTCGATATCTCCTTAATTAGATGAGATTTTCCGCTTGCAAAATTGATTATAATTTCATTTACTTTTTCAATATCTTTAGCGAAATAATCGATAATTTTTTTAATATCAGCCATCTTTATTTTAATTTTTAAGAGTATAATTGCAAAGTTTTTGTTTTACATTCTTCTATTTTTACAGCAATATCATTAAGAATTGCTCTAACGACTTCA
Organism: Rickettsiales bacterium UBA1997; assembly: GCA_964202895.1. Classification (GTDB taxonomy): domain Bacteria; phylum Pseudomonadota; class Alphaproteobacteria; order Rickettsiales; family UBA1997; genus JAJTDS01. Next base: position 296,836 of record CAXNJM010000001.1, read on the forward strand.
ATAGTCTTTTGAGATTCTCCAGTTTTAATGTATTCTATATAATGAGCAGTAAGTTTATCCGCGCATTCCTCAAGATGCAAAACAATTTCCTCGATCACTAAAAATTGATTGACATTTGAATTTTCTTCATTTTCAGCATCAATTCCCTCGATTAATTTATCTGCATAATTATAATATTCCAATATTTCATTATATAATTTTTCTTGCTTTGAGGTTGCCATTTTATTGGTTTTTATGATTAAAATTTTAATAAAAAAATAAAGTTTTATAAATTGACTCTAATTTTTAGTCTAAAATTGAGAAAAGCAACAATTTTATCTTTTTTTTTAAAAAAGTTTATATTACAATAATATTTATTCATTTTTTTTGAATTAAAAATACGAAGCAATATTATATCAATTTTTTAATATAATCAACATAAATTAGGTAATAATTTTCTTAAAAGAAGAATTTAATCGCTAAATAAAAAATGAAAGATATAAAAACAAAAGTAGAAAAAATCTGCATTGATGCTAAAAAAGCAACTGAATCAATTGCCAATCTCGATACATCAATAAAAAATAAGATATTAAACGAAGCAATAAAATTACTCAAGAAAAATACTCAAAAAATTATTAAATCTAATCAAAAAGATCTAAGAAATGCAAAAGAAAATAATTTATCACTTGCGAAAATCGATAGACTAACTCTTGACGAAACAAGAATTAGCGCAATAATAAATTCCATAAAAGAAATAATCAAACTTCCCGATCCGGTAGGGAAAATTTTACAAGAAACCTCTCGCGATAACGGACTAAACATCAAGAGAGTATCTACTCCAATAGGTTCTTTGCTTGCAATATTTGAAGCTAGACCAAATGTCGCAAGCGACATTGCTGCATTAGCAATAAAGTCTGGAAATGTTTCAATTTTAAGATGCGGTTCTGATTGTATAAATTCAGCTAAAATTATTGCCGAAATATATCGTGAAGCCCTAGAAATATGCGATGTAAACAAGAATGCAGTAATTATTGTTCCAGAAATTGAAAGAGAATATGTGATTGAACTCTTAAAAATGGATCATTATATTGATGTAGTAGTGCCTCGTGGTGGTAAATCATTAATTAAAGCGGTTATTGAGAATACAAGAATTCCTGTTTTTAAACATCTAGACGGAAACTGCCACACTTATATTCATGAAAAATGCGATTTTGACAAAGCGAGAAAAATTGTTCTTAATGCCAAAATGAGGAGAACTGGAATCTGCAGTGCCACAGAATCTTTGCTGATTGACAAAAAAATCTCTAAAAGAATTCTGCCTCTTATAACAAGAGATCTAACCTCATCTGGTTGCGAAATTCGTGGCGACAAGGAGTCTTGTGAAATTGACAAAAAAATTAAACTTGCTGACGAGCAAGATTTTTATACTGAATTTCTTGATAAAATAATATCAGTCAAAATAGTTAAAGACTTGGATGAAGCAATTAAACATATTGCTATTTATGGATCATCTCATACCGAAAGCATAATTACCGAAGACAAAAAATCTGCTACAGAATTTTTACAAAGAGTAAATTCAGCAATTGTAATGCATAACACTTCAACACAATTTGCAGATGGCGGAGAATTTGGACTTGGGGCGGAAGTAGGAATTTCAACAGGCAAAATTCATGCTCGCGGTCCCGTAGGCCTAGAGCAGTTAACCACTTATAAATATATAGTTGAATCAAATTGCGGATTAAGAAAATAACTCACGATTGTAAATATTAAAAAAAATAGTTGATTTTTATTTTTCAAAAATTAATTTTACTTCGTTTTTTAGAGACTATAAGTTTATTACTCAAAATTAATTATCTTTATAGCAATTATTTGTTTGAAAAAATCATTAATTAGCAGATAAATTAACTAAATTCATATTTAATCTGTATTAGTAAAATTAAAAATGCCAAAAGTTTCCATTGTTGCAAAAAATTACGCCAAAGCACTTTTTAACAGTGCAAAAAAGCATAGCGTTCTTGAGTCAGTTTTTAAAGAACTAGAATCATTTCGCGATAATTTTAATAACAGTTTTGCCAATGAGCTTAAAAACCCTGTTATTTCAAGACAAGATATCGAAAAAATAATGACAGAGATATCGCAAAAATTTAACTTCAGTAAAATTACAACTGAATTTTTTGTTACCTTATCAAAGAATCATCGATTAAATCTTTTTCCAGAAATATACCAAGAATTTAATCGTTTAATAAAAAATCAATCAAAAATAATTTCTGCAGAGCTAATATCTGCCGAAAAAATGATTGATGAACAAATAGAGCAAATAAAATCAATCATTTCCAAGAAATATCCCGATAAAACAATAGAAATTATTGAAAAAATTAATAAAAACCTGATTGGCGGGTTTCAAATCAAAATAGATTCCGTTATTATTGATGCAAGCACTAAAAACGAAATCTCTTTAATCAACGAAAAACTACTTAAAACATTAAATTAACTAAAAATATGAACTTTAAAGCTTCAGAATTCTCACAAATTTTACAAAAAACAATCAACAATTTTCAAAGTTCCGCTCAATTAAAAGAAGTTGGAGAAGTAATAAAAGTAGGAGACGGCATAGCCACAGTATACGGATTAGACAACATACAAGCTGGTGAATTAGTTGAGTTTGAGGCAATTAATGATAACGGAGTAAATGAACCAGTTAAAGGAATTGCACTTAATTTAGAGTCAGAAAGCGTTGGTATAGTTATCTTTGGAGATTCTCAAAAAATTAAAGAAGGCTCTAATGTTAAAAGAACCGGTAAAATTATTGAAGTTCCAGTAGGAATGGGAATGCTTGGCAGGGTTGTTGATGCTCTTGGAAACCCAATAGATTGCAAAGGGCCCCTACAAAATGTTGAATATAAAAGATTGGAAGTAAAAGCCCCTGGTATAGTTGCAAGAAAATCAGTCGGTGAACCTATGCAAACTGGCATTAAATCGATTGATTCGCTTATACCAATTGGCAGAGGTCAAAGAGAGTTGATAATTGGCGATCGCCAAACTGGAAAAACTGCAATAGTTATCGATAGCTTTATAAATCAAGTAAAAACTAACCAAAATGCAAAAAGCGACAAAGAAAAATTATTTTGTATTTATGTCGCAATAGGTCAAAAAAGATCAACAGTTGCCCAAATGGTAAAAACCCTTGAAGAGGCTGGAGCCCTAGAATATTCAATAATTGTCTCAGCAACTGCATCAGAAGCATCGGCCTTACAATTTTTTGCCCCTTATACAGGTTGTGCAATTGGAGAATTCTTCCGCGATAACTCAATGCATGCAGTAATTGCATATGATGACCTTAGTAAACATGCGGTTGCATACCGCGAAATGTCTCTATTGCTTCGTCGCCCACCAGGAAGAGAGGCATATCCCGGAGATGTATTTTATGTACACTCTCGTTTATTAGAAAGAGCCGCAAAAATGTCTGATGCTCTAGGAGGAGGATCTCTAACCGCACTACCAATAATTGAAACACAAGCAGGAGACGTGTCTGCCTATATCCCAACCAATGTAATATCGATTACTGATGGACAAATATTTTTAGAAACAGAATTGTTTTACAAAGGTATTAAACCTGCAGTAAATGTTGGCTTATCGGTTTCTAGAGTTGGTTCAGCTGCCCAAATTAAAGCAATGAAGCAGGTAGCTGGAACAATAAAGCTAGATCTAGCACAATTTCGTGAATTAGAAGCATTTGCACAATTCGGTTCAGATCTTGATCCAGCAACTCAAAAACTTCTTGATAAAGGAAAAAAGCTAACTGAATTATTAAAACAAGAACAATATAAACCAATTGCGGTTGAAGAACAGGTTGTGACCATCTACACTGGAGTTAAAGGCTATCTTGACAAAGTCAACTTAAAAGATGTTAATAGATTTGAAAAAGAATTTATTAGAAAAATCAAAATTTCTCAACCGGATATTTTAGAAAAAATAAAAGAGGAGCAAAAAATATCAGACTCCGTTGAGTTAAGGTTAAAATCTTTTTTAGAAGAATTCTTAGAAATATTCCTTAACCAAAACTAGTAATATTTTTAAAATGGCAAACCTTAAATCTCTAAAAACTAGAATTAAATCAGTGAAATCTACTCAAAAGATGACAAAAGCCATGAAAATGGTTGCAGCATCTCGTCTTAGAAAAGCAAGAACTGCCGTTGAATCTTCTCGTCCCTATATTAATAAAATTAGCGAAATGCTAAATGATATTGCTGGCAATATTATTTTAGAAGGTTCGGAATCAGAATTTCCATTACTAACAGGCAATAAAGAGTCAAAAACTCATTTATTAATAGTTTTGTCATCGGATAGAGGTTTGTGTGGTGGTCTCAATGGCTCTACCGCCAAATTGGTAAAATCTCGTATTTCCAAATTAAAATCAGAAAATAAAGATATCAAAGTTTTATTTGTTGGTAAAAAAGCTTATGAACTACTAAAGACAACCCATAAAGAACATATAATAAAAACAATAAACGGTGCATTTCGTAGTGCGGTGCAATTTAATCAAGCTCAAGAAATTGCAAATGAAGTAATTCAAATGTTTACAGAAAGTCAATTTGATGTTTGCGAAATTATTTACAGCGAATTTAAGTCTGCAATCAATCAAGAGCAAAAGTATCAACAGTTGATACCACTAGAAATAAATCTAAACAAAAAAACTGAAGATAAAGAAGAAGATTTTTCCCCAATATGTTATGAACCTAATCAAGAAGTAATTTTAAATGAATTATTGCCAAAAAATATTGCTATTCAAATTTACAGTAGAATGTTAGAAAACTTTGCCTCCGAACAAGGAGCAAGAATGTCTGCCATGGAATCTGCAACAAACAATGCTGGAAAAATGATAAAAAATCTTACATTAGTTTATAATCGTACCCGTCAAGCAAATATCACGAAGGAACTAATCGACATTATTTCTGGTGCTAATTCTGTATAATACCCAAATATCAGACAATTAAACCATCGAATGATTTTACTAATCGATAATTACGACAGCTTTACTTTTAATCTTTATCACTATGCTTTAGAAGTTGGTAATCAAGAGGTGTTAGTCAAAAGAAATGACAAAATATCAATTGCCGAAATATCAGAAATTAATCCGGAATCAATAATTCTATCTCCAGGCCCTTGCACTCCAAACGAAGCTGGAATATGTCTTGATGTTATTAGGAATTTTAAAGATAAAATACCTATTTTAGGGGTTTGTCTTGGGCACCAATCAATAGGACAAGCATTTGGTGGCAAAATCATCAAAACACATCCTATGCACGGAAAAGTGAGTAAAATTAACCATAATCAAAAAGGTTTATTTAAAGATATACCGTCTCCCTTCGAAGCAACCCGTTATCACTCATTAATTATTGAAAAATCAACCTGCCCTACAGAAATTGAAATTACAGCAACAACTGAAGATGGAACAATAATGGCAATAGAACATAAAAAACATAAAATATTTGGAGTTCAATTTCATCCAGAGTCAATATTATCAGAATTTGGGCACCAAATAATAAAAAACTTTTTCACCATTTCAAAAACTAAATAATAAAATAGTTTTTATTTTATGTTATTAATGCTTATTTTTACAGCTTAATTTGGTAAGGTTTTTTTAAGTTTTTTATGAATTTTGGTTGTAGTTTTTGTGTTTTAGGCAACCGCGGAATCAGACATCCCTAACTCTTTCTCATTGTTATTATTTTTAGCTCCGTCATCCCGACGGAAAGTCGGGATCCAGCTTTCTTTTTCTGGGTGCCGTTTTGCAACGGCATGACGAGTGTTTTAGGTGGTCGTGGGATTGGCATTGACGGGTCCCTTTCCCCCCAGTTTATTTGTTCATTATTTCTTGAAAAACCCCTGAAAAACTATGGAGATAAAGGGTTTGGAGCTGGATTTTTAGAGGTTATATTACTAATCTCGACAATATAACTAACATTAGAAGTTATGCTTTGATGAAGAATATAATCAAAGTTAAATATTTTTTTAGCATCTTGCAGCTCTGATTCAAAATTTTTTCCCTTTAAAAAAAGGCAATAACCATCTTTATTTAATAATTTAAGACTATATTCAAGTAATTTTTCTAAAGATGCCAAAGCACGAGAAATTATACAATCAAACGGAAATTGATTTATTTCTTCGATTTTACGATTATGAACTGTTATTTTGTTCTTCGATATTTTTCTTGCCAACCTTAAAAATTCACATTTACGAAATGATTTTTCGATTAGATGAATCTCTTTTATTCCTGCTATTGATAAAACCAAACCCGGCAAACCAGCGCCACATCCAAGATCTGCAAATTTATGATTTTCGCTTTTTATAAATTTAAATAACTGTATAGAATCAACAATATGGCGATTCCATATATCTTCAGTAGTTGATTTTCCAATTAAATTGACTTTTTTATTTTCTTCAATTAATAAATCAACAAACTCTTCAAGATAATTTTTACTTGATTCGTCAATGATTTTAAATTTTTCTATCTCGGCAAATGCCTGCTCTTTTTTTGTAATAATATTCATTTTTAATATGATATTTTAATATCCGCACCGCAAGAAATAAGTTTTTCTGCTAATCTTTCATAGCCTCTCTCTAAATGATGAAGTTGAGTAATTGTTGTTTCGCCATTAGCAACAAGAGCGGCAAGAACCAAACAAACCGATGCCCTTAAGTCAGTTGCCATAACTTCAGCGCCATTAAGATTCTTAACCCCTTTAACTATAGCAATTTTACCTCTAATTTCGATATCAGCCCCCATTCTTGCTAGTTCAGAGATATGCATAAAACGATTTTCAAAAATATTTTCTTCAATTACAGATGTTCCATCAGCAACAGCCATTAGAGCCATAAATTGAGCTTGCATGTCAGTAGGAAAGCCTGGGAAAGGACTAGTAGAAATATTGATTGATTTAATTTTTGAAGAAACTCTTTTTACCTCAATTTCATCTTTAGAAATTTGAGTTAATAAACCACCAGAAGCTTCTAAATCTTCTTTTAAACCACTAAATAGCCACGGCTCAATATTTTGCAATATAATTTTACCATTAGTAATTAAAGATGCAATTGCATAGGTTCCCGCCTCAATTCTATCTGCAATCACTTTATGTTTGGTTCCGCTTAATTTATCGACTCCGACTATTTTTATTTGAGGAGTTCCTGCTCCAACTATTTTTGCACCCATTGCATTAAGGCATTTTGCCAAATCGATAATTTCTGGTTCACAGGCTGCATTATTGATTACGGTTTCACCTACCGCAAGCGAAGCCGCCATTATTGTATTTTCAGTTGCTCCTACTGATATTTTTTCAAAATGAATTTCTGCTCCTTTAAGCCTACCGTTAACAGATGCTTCTATATAACCACCCACTAATTCTATTTTTGCACCTAATTTTTCCATTGCTTTAAGATGCAAATCAACGGGCCTAGTTCCAATAGCGCAACCCCCCGGAAGAGAAACCCTAGCTTTACCAACTCTAGCTAGCAATGGCCCCAGAATAAATATTGAGGCTCGCATTTTGCAAACTAGATCGTATGAAGCAACAGGATTATTTATTTCAATTGCCTGTAATTTCATAACTCTGCCTTGATGACCTTCATCAGATTCAGAGCCATCTAAAAAAACTTCTACCCCTATTGAACCAAGTAAGGTAGCCATGTTCGCTATATCGGAAACTTGAGGAATATTGGTTAAGATTAAAGGTTCTTCGGTTAATATCGAAGCAACCATCAATGGCAACGTTGCATTTTTTGCTCCCGCAATTGCAATTTTACCAAATAGGCCTTTATTGTTGCCAGTAATTATTAATTTTTTCATTCATCTATTCGTAGTTGTCGACAATAAATTGGTTTAAGAGTCGCAATCCAAAACCAGTTGCTCCTTTAATAGCAAAACTATCACCCTTACCTTTCCAAGCTACTCCAGCTATATCTAGATGAGCCCACTTTGTTTCATTCTTTGTTTCATTTTCTTTATCAACAATGAATCTTTTCAGAAATTGGGCGGCGGTTATACTTCCTGCGCCTCTGCCACTGCCAACATTTTTCATATCCGCAATATCAGAATTTATCATCTCGTCGTAGGCATCGCCAAGAGGCATTCTCCAGAGGTTTTCTTCTGTTTTTAAACCAGCACTTATAAGCTGTTTAGAGAGATTATCATCGTTAGAAAACATTCCCCCGTAAATATCTGACAAAGATACAACTATTGCACCAGTTAAGGTGGCTAAATCGACAATTAATTCAGGATTAAATTTAGTTTTAGTGTAATATAAGGCATCGGCAAGAACTAATCTACCTTCTGCATCGGTATTGATTATCTCAATAGTTTGACCAGACATTGATTTTACGACATCCCCCGGTCTTTGAGCATTGCCAGAAGGCATATTTTCAACCAAACCAACTACTCCAATAGCATTTACTTTTGCCTTTCTTTGAGCGAGAAGACGAAGCAAACCAACAACTACAGCGGAACCAGCCATATCAGTTTTCATATCCTCCATATTGTTTGCTGGTTTTAGAGATATTCCTCCTGTATCGAAAGTTACTCCCTTACCAACGAAAGCAAGTGGAGCACTGCCTTTTTTTCCGCCATTCCATTTTAAAACTATCAATTGTGATTTTTTGTCACTACCTTGACCAACTCCTAGCAATGCATTCATACCTAGTTTTGCCATCTGCTTTTCATCGAGAATTTCTACCTCTAGACCTTCTTGCTCTAATTCTTTGCATATTTCAGCATAAGATTCTGGATGAAGCTTGTTAGCAGGCTCAGAAACAAGATCCCTAACAAAAAAGACATTATTAGCAATAGTTTCAAATGATTTAAAGCTTGATTTTGCAGAAACGACATTATCAACGATAATATTTACGACTTCAACTTTTAGTTCTTTATCTGTTTTTTTACTAGAAAAATATTGATTAAATCTGTAGCTTTGTAATTTTATACCAAAAACAATATTCATAATTTGAATTTCAGTAAAACTACAATCGTTATTTATATCAAGAACACTGAATTTATTACTATTTGCAAAGGAAAAAATTTTCGCTCCTAATTTTTGCAACGATAAATCGGTTATTTTTTTATCCGAACCAGCTCCAGCAATGGCTGTAATATTTTCTTCATTTGGGATGAAGTTCATTTGACCAAATTTAGCAGTAAAATTAAAATTATCTTTTGCATTTTTTACAAGTTTATTCTTACTCTTAGCTATATTTTCTTCGCTTACGATTAGTAATTTTATAGTGTTTTTAGAGTTTTTCGATATTTTATCTTTAATAAAATTGATTTTCATTTTAGTAAAATTTTAATTTGATTAATTAGAAAGGGCTTAAAGCGGTAGAAATTTAATCTAATAATTTTAAAAACAAAGTAATTTATTGACTTTTTTAGAATTAAATTAAAATGTCCCTTACATAATGTCTTTATATTTTACAATTTTATTAAAAACAAAATGCAAGAGCTAAAAGAAAAATCTTTGATAATACTTGATTGCGACCTAAGAATAAACGATAATCCAGCTTTATTCAATGGCATCAAAAATCATCAAGAAGCGATAATATTATTTATTCTTGATGAAAAAAATAAAAGAGAAATTGGCTCGGCTAGCAAGTGGTTCTTGCATCACTCGTTATTAAAAATACAAAAAGAATTAAAGAATCATTCTCTCGATTTATGGTTCGCTAAAGGAGATTCATTAACGATAATTAATGGCATTACAGATAAATATCAAGTCTCAAACATTTACTTCAATCAACATTTAGAGCCATACAACCTAAAGCTAGGTGAGAAATTAATTAATTTTGCTAAAGAAAATAACATCAAAATTTATAATTTTCATCATCAAACAATTTTTGAAAAAGATTTAATTAAAAATAAATCAGGAGAATATTTCAAAGTATTTACTCCTTTTTGGAAAAATTGCCTAGAAAATATTGATAAAATAAATACACTAACTCCTTGCATTAGTAAGATTGAACATAAAGCAAAAAATGCCATTTTTAAAAACACAACCCCTGAAATAATTGATAAAAATATCGATTATTTAGATCTATTACCAAAAAAAGAATGGGCAAATAATTTCGTTGATTACTGGAAATTTTCATCAGAAGAAATTAACACAGATTTTGATAAATTTTTAAAAGAAAAATCTTTTTCTTACGATCAAAATAGAAATTTACCCTTTATTGATGGAACCTCAAAATTATCTCCCCATCTACATTTTGGAACTATTTCACCTTTAGAAATATTCATTAAGGCAATTAAATATAAGAAAGAAAAAAATTCACTCGACAATAAGGGTATAGATTGCTTTATTAGCGAAATAGGATGGCGTGAATTTTCCTATTATTTACTACAAAATTTTCCAGATCTCCACCAAAAACCTTTTAAAGATAATTTTAATAATTTTCCGTGGCTTGAAAATCAAGAGCAAAAAAATATTTTATTAAAAAAATGGCAAAAAGGTCAAACGGGGTTTCCAATAATTGATGCTGGCATGATGGAACTATGGAAAACTGGCTGGATGCACAATAGAGTTAGAATGATAGTGGCATCATTTTTGATAAAAGATCTATTGATAAATTGGCTAGATGGCGAAAAATGGTTTTGGGATTGTCTAGTTGATGCAGATCTGGCAAGCAATTCTGCTAGTTGGCAATGGGTAGCAGGCTGTGGGGCTGATGCGGCACCATATTTTAGAATATTCAACCCAACATTACAAGGTGAAAAATTTGACCCCAATGGTGATTATGTTAAAAAATGGCTACCGCAATTAAAATCATTACCGAATCATTTAATTCACAAACCTTGGAGTGCAACCAAAATTGAATTAGCTCTTTATAATTTAACACTAGGAAAGGACTACCCGCTACCAATAGTTGATCACGACAAAGCAAGAAAAATAGCTTTAGAAGCAATAAAAAAGTTAACAATATCAACAAAACAAATCACGGATATTGTTAAGTGATCATTCAATAATAATTCCCATTCTGAAGCAGAAAATTTATTTAGAATAGTTTTGTATCATTAATTGTTGTTTATATTTTTATTATTATATTGTAATTTTATGACTTTTATAAGCTGACTTGTACTCATCTTAATTAAATTTTTTGTAAAAAACATGCAAAACAAAACCTCCAAACCATCGGCCCCTAAACCATCAGCATTTTCTTTAATTGAGTTATCTATAGTATTGATTATCATTGGTTTGTTAGCAGGTGGTATTGTAGTAGGAAGTAGTCTAGTTAAAAGAGCAAGAATAGAATCAGCTAAATCTCTTACTAATAGATCTCCAATTAAAGCAACAGAAGATCTAGTAATGTGGTTTGAAGGTAGTTTATTAGATAGTTTTGCTAATGGTCAATCAACTAATGGCACATCTATTAGTAGTGGGTGGAATAATATTTGGTGGGGTTAATAATATATCATCAGCAACTGTCGATGGCACTGCTCCAATCTATGCTAATAGTATCAACAGCATTCCTGCGGTAAAGTTTGAAGGTAATAATGCTTTAAAAGTAGGAGTTGACTCAATTAACAACTCTGATTATACTATAATGATAACAGAGCAAAGAGAAAGCAATAAAGCAGATAATTATCTTTTAGGAGATCCCTCAATTACAGGAACTAATCAAAATTTATTAATTGGTTATAAAACTGATGGCACAATTGTTCATAGTCAGGGGGGAGCAACTACCAGCTACACCTCAGCAATTAATGGCTATGCTTCTTATGCAGGTCCAAGAGTAATTATCGTTACTCACTCCGCTAGTGAAGGTAATAAAACCTATGTTAATGGTATATTGGCTGGTAAGCTAACTACTAATACAGCAAAAGAACCTATTGCAGATTTAGCTAATCTCTCTATAGGTAAAAATTATATTGGTCAAATTGGTGAATTAGCAGTTTTTAAAAGAGCATTATCTGATACCGAAATTACTGATATATCTGATTATATGAGTAATAAATGGCGAATTAAAGTTGATACTAAAAACACAGATTGTTCTGCTGGTATTGTTACTGATAATGGTTGCGATGCATCTTCTTGCCCAATAAGCATTGCAGGTATCTCTAAAACCTCAGTTGATGGCACTGCCTCTACCTCTACTTTAAGTTGTGATAAAACAGGCTATACTGGTTCTATTACTTATAGCTGTATCAATAAAACCTTTGCTACTACTCCTGCCAATGCAAGCTGTTCTTGTGCTACTGGTTATACTCTTGTCTCTGGCTCTTGTATTCCCTCTTGTAATGTTCCAACTACTAACGGTATTACCACTACTCAAGTTACAGGTAATAATGGCACTCTTAACTGCACCACTACTGGCTATACTGGCTCAGTTGCTTATAGCTGTGCTTCTCAAGGGTCTAATGCCACCATTACCGGAAGTTGTAGCTGTGCTACTGGTTATAGTTTAGTAAGTGGAGCTTGTGTACCAATAAACTGCCCAGTTAGTGTTACAGGAATATCTTCTCCATCATCAGTATCTTATACCTCAACTTCTACCCCTCTTACTTGTAATGCTACTGGCTATACTGGAACTGTTAATTATACTTGCACTACAGGAACATTAACTGCAACAGGGAGCTGTTCTTGTGCTACTGGTTATAGTTTAGTAAGTGGAGTTTGTACTCCAATTACTTGTAGTATAACTAGTGTTACGGGAATAAACAACAAAACCGGACTAGCTTATGCATCTTCTGCTACAGCCATTCCAAACAGCCCAACTTCAGCCTGTGCATCAGGATATTCTGGTTCTCCTACTTATACTTGTAATGCAACTGGAGCTGCGACAATTGTGAGTAATAGTTGTAGTGCAGCTTGTGCACCAGGTTCTCAAACTTTTAATTTTACAGGAGGACCGCAATCTTTTACAGTGCCTAATAGTTGTACTAGTATTACTATTAACGCTTATGGTGCACAGGGAACTGCAGGAACTCAGTCATCTGGTCTAGGTGGTCGTGCTCAGGGTGTTGCTACTGTAACATCCGGACAATCACTTACTATCTATGTTGGTGGACAAGGTGGGTATAATGGCGGTGGTAGTGGTGGCAATGGAAAACATGGTGGCGGTATGTCTAGTGTTTATATCGCCGGAACCTTATCTCTTGTTGCTGGTGGTGGTGGAAATGGTCATGGATTTGCTGGATATGCTGGAGGATTTAATGGTGGAGGCGGTCAAGTATCTACTCATGGAGGAGGAGGCGCTGGTGGTGGATTAAATATTGGTGGAGCTGGTGCAACATCAAATGGTTATGGCATTTATACAGCAGGAATTGGCAGTTATATGGCAGGAGGAAATGGTTATGCATATTATTGTCCAGAGGGTGTAGCTGGTGGTGGTGGATATTATGGTGGTGGGGGACAAGGTGGCGGTGGATCATCTTGGACGGGGTCACTTGCTAGCCCAGTATTTCAAGGCGGAGTTCGCTCAGGAAATGGACAAGTCATTATTAGTTGGCAGTAGTTTTATTAAATTGAATTCATTTTATTTGAATTCAATTAAATATTAATTGCCAAAAACTTTAGAAAATATGTAGTCAACCGCCTTTAGATGATAAGAAATATCAAAAATTTTAGCGATTTTTTCAGCATTAAAATCAGCATTAAAATGCTTTTTAACCTCTTCATCTTCTTGTAGTAATTTACAGAAATCCGCACCGCTTTGCCACACTATCATTGCATTTTTTTGCACTATTTTATAAGCATCTTCTCGTGAAATTTTTAAATCATCAATTAAGGTAAGTAATACTCTTTGAGAAAACACTAAGCCGTTAAGCTTTTCAAGATTCTTCTGCATTTGCTCTGGATATATCAATAAATTTTCTAACAAGCTAGTTAATCTATTAATTGCAAAATCAAGAGTAATGGTTGTGTCTGGAGCTATCATTCTCTCAACCGCAGAGTGAGAGATATCTCGCTCATGCCATAAAGCAACATTCTCAAGAGCAGGAACTACTGCAGATCTAACCATTCTTGCTAAACCGGTTAAATTCTCACTAAGAACAGGGTTTCTTTTGTGAGGCATTGCAGAACTGCCTTTTTGACCTTTGGAAAAAAATTCTTCCACCTCTAAGACTTCAGTTCTCTGTAGATGACGAATTTCAGTTGCAACATTCTCAATTGAAGAAGCAATAACTGCAAGTGTTGCAAAGAAAAAAGCATAGCGATCTCTAGGAATAACTTGACTAGAAATAACCTCTTCTTCCAAACCTAATTTTTCAGCAACATATTTTTGAACATAAGGGTCAACATTGGCGAAGGTTCCAACCGCACCAGAAATAGCACAAACCGCTATTTCTTTTTTAGCATTTTTTAATCTAGCAAGATTGCGAGAAAATTCTGCATAAAATCTTGCTAATTTTAGGCCAAATGTCGTTGGTTCGGCATGAATTCCGTGGGAACGACCAACACAAATTGTTTCTTTATGCTCAAATGCTCTTTCTTTAATTACGGCTAACAGCTTCTCTAGACGAGAAATTAAAATATCGCTAGCCTGACTAAGTTGCAAAGAAAGAGTGGTATCCAAAACATCAGAGCTTGTCATTCCGAGATGTATAAAACGAGAATTTTCCCCCGTTAATTCAGCAAGATGAGTTAAAAAAGCAACGACATCATGTTTAGTAACAGACTCAATTTCATCAATTCTTGCAGGATTAAACTCACCTCCGGATTTAATAAAATTTTCTCTAATCCTTTTTGCTGTATCTTCTGGTGCAATGCCAATATTTTCTAGAGCTTCTAGAGCAAATATTTCAATATCAAACCAAATTTTATATTTGTTTTCTTGCGACCAAATTTCAACCATTTCTTTGAGAGAATAACGAGGAATCATATTTTTTTAAATTAATTTTAATATTTTGCTATAAGATGAATTTCGACAAATCATTGTTAACATTGATTAAATCGCCAAGATGTTGATTAACATATTTTTTATCAATATTTACTTTTATTGAATTATCTAGATTAGATGCTTCAAAGCTAACTTCTTCAAGAATTTTCTCTAATAAAGTGTGCAATCTTCTAGCCCCAATATTCTCAACTTCATTATTAACTTGAAATGCAATCTTAGCGATTTGAGCGATTCCTGAGTCGGTAAAATTAAGAATTGCTCCGTCAACCGCTAATAATGCTTGATACTGCCTTACTAAGCTTGATTCTGGTTCTTGCAAAATTCTTGTTAAATCATTTTCGCTTAAAGGCTTTAACTGCACTCTAATGGGGAATCTTCCCTGTAATTCTGGAAGAAGATCTGCTGGTTTAGCAATATGAAAAGCTCCAGAAGCAATAAATAAAATATGATCCGTTTTTATCATTCCGTATTTAGTGGAAACCGTTGTTCCCTCAACGAGTGGTAATAGATCTCTTTGCACCCCTTCGCGAGAAACATCCCCCCCTTTAGCATTAGATGCCCTATTGCATATTTTATCGATTTCATCAATAAATACAATTCCGTCATTTTCAACTAATTTTACTGCATCTTTAATTATTTTATCTTCATCTATCATTTTTTCTGCTTCTTGCTCAGTCAAGATTTGCATAGCTTCTGCGATTGTAGTTTTAACTTTTTTAGTTTTTTCGCTTCCAAATGCCTTTCCTATAATATCGCTAATATTTATCATCCCTATTTGAGCACCGGGAATATCAAAAGTTGAGGCATTATTAGATGCTTCAACAACATCAATTTCTATTTCTTTATTATCTAGCTCTTTATTATCGAGCATTTTAGAAAATTTTTCTTTAGTTTCTAATGAAGATTCTTCGCCAATAATTTTTTTAAGAATAATTTTTTTTGCTTTTTCGCCAGCCCTAACTGCAATATTTTTCTTGTTTTCTTGTTTTAAATTTTTAACTGAAATTTCAATTAAATCTCGTATTATCGATTCAATATCTCTACCAACATAACCAACTTCAGTAAATTTTGTTGCTTCAACTTTTATGAATGGAGCATTAGCAAGCTTAGCGAGCCTTCTTGCGATTTCAGTTTTACCAACACCAGTTGGCCCAACCATTAAAATATTTTTTGGCAATATTTCTTCTGCCAAAGGTGAAGCAACAAGCTTTCTGCGATAACGATTTCTCAATGCTATTGCCACCATCTTTTTTGCATCATTTTGACCTATAATATAACGATCTAATTCATTAACTATCTCCTTGGGCGAAAGACTAAATGCTAAACTTAGATTTTTATTAACTTCCGAGTTTTCTATCAAATTATTTTGTTTCTTTTTCATTTTTATTTTTACCATTTTTTACTTGATTAATATCGCCATTAAAAGTTGAAAAATTAAGCATCATTACCAATATCAGAATTATTATAGTGGTAATTATTATAATTGCGATTGCCTTCATTTTTGCTTTGCTTTTAAAATGTTAAAATTTCAATAATAGCACTCTGCAATTCTGATATACCATCACCCCTAAGGGCACTAGTTTTAAGAATTTTTGGATATAAAGAGGCAAAATTTGCAACCTGTTTATTGATTTTTGCTTCAGAAATAGCAAGCTCTTCTCTTGTCGCTTTGTCAATCTTTGTTAAGATAATTTGGAATGAAGCTCCAACCGCACTCAAACTATTGAATAATTCGAAATCGCTTTCTTTCAAGCCCCTAATTGGGTCAACTAACACAAAAACTCTTTTTAAATTTATGCGGTTCGTTAAATATTCGATTGCAACTTTTTGCCAATGGCTAATTGATTTCTTGCTAGCTTTGGCATAACCATAACCGGGCATATCAACGATTATTAACTGATTTGGATCTTCTGAATCAATTGAAAAAAAGTTTAATTGCTGAGTTCTACCCGGTGTAGATGAAGTCACGGCAATTTTTTGCCCCACCAACCTATTTATAATTGTTGATTTTCCTGCATTAGAAGCCCCTATAAAAGCAACTTCAGGGTTTCTTTTTGGAGGAATTTGATTAATATTTCCAACTCCAGCAAAGAAATTCCATTTTTTTTCAAAAATATTTTTAGTAATTGCCATAATTTTCAATATATTTTATTATTAAATCTGCTATATCAACACCCGTAGCATCTTCTATTCCCTCTAAGCCGGGAGAAGAGTTAATTTCGATTATCTTACTTCCCTCGCTAGAACGAACCATATCAACACCAGCAATCTCAAGACCTATAACTTTAGCAACAGCAATTGCTAACTCCTCTTCTTGTTTTGAAATTTCTACCGCCTTTGCCTTTGCCCCTAAATGAATATTTGCTCTAAATTCTCCCTCCTCTGCTTCTCTCTCCATAGAAGCAACCACTTTATCTCCTATCACAAAACATCTGAGATCTTTGCCACGATATAGCTTTGAAGGCTCTTTCAATGTATCTTTAATATAATTTTGCACTAAAATATCAGCATCCACACTACGAAAAGCATTGATAATGCTTAATGCCGTTTTATCGGTTTCTGCAAGCATAACACCAACACCTTTGGTTCCTTGTAATAATTTTATAATTAATGGCGATTTATTTACTATTTCAATTAAATGCTTAGTATCATAAGAAGAATTAGCAAATGCAGTAGTTGGAATTGGCAAATGGTTTTCTGCCAATATTTGCATTGTGTGTAGTTTGTCTCTTGATTTTAAGATTGCTTGGGAGCCATTAAAGCATTTAATTTTCATTGCTTCAAATTGCCTAATGATTGCTACCCCATAAGAAGTCATTGCAGGTTTGATTCTTGGAATTATGCAATTAAAATTTGGCACTTCTTTGCCTTTATCATAAAAAATTTGCAGATCGTGCGGAGAAATTTTTAAATAACATTTGCCGACATTTAAAAATTCAATTAAATGACCTTTTTTTAAAGCAGATTCAATGATTCTTTGATTGGAATAAAGCTTTGGGTTAGAAGCAAGTAAAGCAATTCTCAAAGCAGATTTTTCAGCTATGTTTGATATTTTTATTGACGAATTCATGAAGTAGATTTTTGGCTAATTTATTTTATAAATATTTTTGTAAAAACAACAATTATAAGGCTAAAATGAAGAGATTTAACAATCGAGAATATCTAAAAGCAAGTAATTTATTTAAAAATAAAGCCATTATCAATAAAAATTTTTTTTGCTACATCGCTTTTTAAAAATTTTAAAAACCCTCTTGCGATTTGCATATTTTCACCAGCTATAGCAAGAGCTTGATAATTAACTTCAAAATCACTAGTTGCAACAATTTTAAGATTTTTTTTATTAATAGCCTGACTAAAAAGCATAACCCCATATTGCTCTTTATTTTTGCGAATTAAATTAGCCATAGAATCTCTATCTTCATTAATTTTAACAATAATTTGTAAATCGCTCAAGTTTAAATTTTTAATTATTTCGTCAATTAAAACCCCAGAAGCATTGCCACCATTATCGATAACTAATGTTGATTTATTTGTATCTAAAAATTTTAAAGCACTATTAAAATCTAAAGATTTGTTAAAATCTTTCAAGTTAGGATTATCTATCGAAGTAGCAATTACTAAACGATCGGATGCAATATTGCTATTATTATAAAAATCTATCAAGCCCTTTTGCTTTAAAGAATCAACAATAGTGTGATGAGCGGAAATAAAGACATCTGCGGGCTCGCCTTCTTCAATATTACTTACCAATTGAGCTGAAGAGCCAAAATTTATGGCTGTAGCAATGTTATTTTTTTGCGAATATAATCTAGCAATTTTTGTTAAACTAAATATCATTGACTGCTCTGCTAAAATCGTTAAATTACGAGTTTGATTAGCAAAAACCTTGCTACTACCGCACATTAAGGCAAATAAAAAGACAAAAACTTTTAATAATTTCATTAATTTTGATTATTTTGATAATTTAATAAAAGTGGCATTTTTAACATAGATTTATTTATGAAATAAATTCTAGCTTTAATAAAAATTTGTGAATTATTGCTATAAACACGAGTCAAAATTATTTACAAAATTTAATTGTTTTTTTAAAAACAAACTCTATTTTCAATGCTCTAATTTTATTTTCCATTTTTTAAAAATGCAAAATCTTTATTAAAAAATAACAAAAAGAGATGAATAATAACAACAATAATTCAACAGAAAACTCTCCAATTAACAATAATCGCAGAAAATTCATCACTTCAACCGCTTATACAACCGCTGGAATCGGTCTTGCTTGTGCAGTTTTGCCTTTTGTCGATAGTATGAACCCTTCTAGCGATGTTCAAGCTCTTGCCTCAATTGAAGTCGATATCAGCAATATCAAAGAAGGTGAAGAAAAAAAAATTATGTGGCGAGGTAAGCCAATATTCATCAAACACCGCACCGCAGAAGAAATATCATCAGCACAAAATGTTAGTTTATCCGAATTAAAAGACCCCGAAGAAGATTCAAAAAGAATAAAACTTGGCAAAGAAAAATGGCTTATCACCATCGGAATCTGCACTCACTTGGGCTGTGTTCCAATTGGCGGTCAGGGAGATTACAAAGGCTGGTTTTGCCCTTGTCACGGCTCACAATACGACACCTCTGGCAGAATCAGAAAAGGCCCAGCCCCTAAAAACCTTGAGGTCCCACCGTATGAATTTATCAGCGAAAATCTTATCAAAATCGGCTAAATCACTAAAATCGCAAAAATAAAAAACAAAATTATGAATAACAACAAAAATCATATTGAGAACGATCTTCCAAAATCAATTACTGAAAGCTCAAAAGTCGCAAAATGGATCGATGACAGGCTCCCATTAATTTCAGCCCTTGAAAGCACTCTGTTAAAACACCCATACCCTAAAAATCTTAGCTATATGTGGAACCTCGGCTCAATTGCCGGAATCGCCCTTGTCGTACAAATAATTAGCGGGCTATTCTTAGCAATGCATTATGTTCCTAACACCGCAATGGCATTTGATTCAGTTGAACACATTATGCGGGATGTTCGCTACGGTTGGCTTATTCGCTACATTCATGCCGTTGGAGCCTCAATGTTTTTCGTTACCGTTTACACCCATATCTCTAGAGGGCTCTATTATGGCTCTTACAAGGCACCTAGAGAAATTCTCTGGTGGATAGGCATCATCATTTTCTTACTAATGATGGCAACTGCCTTTATGGGTTATGTTCTGCCTTGGGGGCAAATGAGTTTTTGGGGAGCAACCGTTATCACCAACCTATTTTCAGCAATACCAGTGGTTGGCAAAGCGATAGTTACATGGCTATGGGGTGGATATTCAGTCGACAACCCTACTCTTAACCGTTTTTTTGCTCTGCATTTTTTAATGCCCTTTCTTATTGTTGCTGTAGTAATGCTACACCTAACTGCACTAAATAAATCTGGCTCCAATAACCCATCAGGGGTTGAAATTAAAAGCAAAAAAGACATCATCCCTTTTCACCCCTATTTTACAATCAAAGATATGGTTGGATTCGTATTCTTCTTTATCATTTTTGGCTATTTTCTGTTTTTTTATCCAAACTCACTAGGGCACCCAGATAATTATATTCCCGCTAACCCTTTAGTAACACCAGCTCACATTGTTCCAGAATGGTATTTCCTGCCATTTTATGCAATTTTAAGGGCAATACCCGATAAATTAGGCGGTGTTCTTATGATGTTTGGGGCAATCGCAATTCTCTTTGCTCTACCTTGGCTAGATAAAAGCAAAGTAAAATCAGGTGCTTATCGCCCTATTTTCCAAAAATTTTACTGGCTCTTTATTCTTAACTTTGCTTTTCTCGGCTGGCTAGGGAAAGCACCTGCCGAAGGCTGGTATGTCTGGGCTTCTCGCCTTTCAACCCTTTATTATTATGCATATTTTTTAATAATCCTACCTAATTTACCAAAATTTGAAAAAACTCTACCTCTACCAGAATCAATTGATGAGCATTACCAAAAGCATCATAAAAATGAAAATCATTAATAATAAATCATAAATTACTATTTACTAAAATGAAAAATTCATTAACAAATTCAATATTTGCAATATTCACCAACTTTATTATCATTAATTTTCTATTTTGCAATTTTGTTTCTGCAAACACAGAAAACCATAATCCAGAAATAATTTCCACTAATGCCCTACATCCAAAACAACTAAAATGGAGCTTTGACGGCATTTTTGGCACTATCGACAGGCAATCTGCTCAAAGAGGCTTTCAAATCTATAAAGAGGTTTGTTCTTCTTGCCATGGTCTAAAATTAGCATCTTACCGCAATCTTGCAGAAATTGGCTTCACAGAAGCAGAAATTAAACAGATTGCTAGCGAATATCAAATTACCGACGGCCCAAACGAAGATGGCGATATGTTTGAAAGACCGGCCCTTCCTTCCGACAAATTTGCTTTACCCTACCCTAACGAAAATTCGGCTAGGTCTGCTAACGGAGGGGCATTACCGCCAGATCTCTCTCTAATAGTTAAGGCTCGTCACGATGGAGCAAACTATATCTACTCAATTCTTACTAGCTACGAAGATGCTCCCGACAACTTCCCCCTAACTCAAGGCAAATATTATAACTCTTATTTTGAAGGTAGGCAAATCTCGATGCCAGCCCCAATAAACGATGACAACCAAATTGAATATAAAGATTTAACATTTGCCAGTAAAGAGCAAATGGTAGTTGATATTGTCAATTTCTTGCAATTTATCTCCGAGCCAGAAATGGAGCATCGCAAAAAAATGGGAATTAGAACAATGATATTCTTATCAATTCTTTTTGTCCTTATGTTAATTGCTAAAAAAATTGTCTGGAAGCAAGTAAAATAAGCAATCGCAAATAATTAAAATCAATAAAATAATATGAGTTTCGTTTTTAGCCCTGAAAATCAAAAAACCGTTGCTGAAATTTTAGCAAAATATCCTGAAACTAGAAAAAAATCCGCTGTAATGCCCCTTCTAGATCTCGCTCAAAGACAAAATAACAATTGGGTCTCAAAAGAAATAATCCTTACTATTTCAACAATTCTTGAAATACCAGAAATTAGGGTTTACGAAGTTGCTAGCTTCTACACAATGTATAACCTACAACCAGTTGGCAAATATCTCCTCCAATTTTGCAAAACAACCCCCTGTATGCTTAGAGGGGCAGATGAACTTCTTAAAGCCTGCGAAAATAAACTTGGCATTAAACTTAACCAAACCACTGAAGATAATCTCTTCACTTTAAAAGAAGTTGAGTGCCTTGGAGCCTGTGTCAATGCTCCTATCGTGCAAATTAACGACGATTTCATCGAAGATCTCACAATCGAAAAGTTCCTTAACATAATCGATGATTTAAAATCTGGCAAAGCAATTAAAATTGGCTCACAAATTAACCGCCAATGCTCTGCCCCACAGCAATAATAAGTCTGCACTCGCCCGTCATCGCGACCCCTTCTTCGTCATCCCGACGAAAGTCGGGACCCAGCTTCCTTTTACCGTCATCGCGAACCTTCCCTTCTTCGTCATCCCGACGAAAGTCGGGACCCAGTTTCTTTTTTCTGGGTGCTGAAGCTCCTTCTCGATCCAATAAACCTCCCCCTGAGGGAGGGTGATAACAACAAAATTGTTGGAAGAATTCAGCTCCTTCTCGATCCAATAACCCTCCCCTTGAGGGAGGGTTATAAAGATTATTACCCTACCTCTCTTTCTCATTGTTATTATTTTTAGTTCCTTCATCCCGAACATTACCTTCTTCGTCATCCCGACGAAAGTCGGGACCCAGCCTTAAATCTTTCTGGGTGCTGAAGCTCCTTCTCGATCCAATAAACCTCCCCCTGAGGGAGGGTGATAACAACAAAATTGTTGGAAGAATTCAGCTCCTTCTCGATCTAATAACTCCCCCCTTGAGGGGGAGTCGAACGGCTTAATGCCGTTCGGTGAGGGGTTGGAAGTATTTTTAATAAAATTGCGGTTTGAGTTTATTGTGAAGATTATTACCCCTCCCCGAAGGCTACGCCTTCGACCCTCCCTCAAGGGGAGGGTTATAATCTCTCAGAAGTTTTACAAAATAATAAAGTCAATTCTGGGGCTTCCCTTCTTCGTCATCCCGACGAAAGTCGGGACCCAGTTTCTTTTTTCTGGGTGCTGAAGCTCCTTCTCGATCCAATAAACCTCCCCCTGAGGGAGGGTGATAACAACAAAATTGTTGGAAGAATTCAGCTCCTTCTCGATCCAATAACCCTCCCCTTGAGGGAGGGTCGAAGAGACAATGAATTGTCTCTTCGGGGAGGGGTCTAATATTTTTAGAATAATTAAGACTTAAGTTGGTTGCTAGCTTTTTTAACCCCTCCCCGAAGGCTACGCCTTCGACCCTCCCTCAAAAAAGGGGGGGAGGGTTATAAAGATTATTACCCTACCTCTCTTTCTCATTGTTATTATTTTTAGTTCCTTCATCCCAACTTCCTTATCGTCATCCCGACGAAAGTCGGGACCCAGCCTTAAATCTTTCTGGGTGCTGAAGCTCCTTCTCGATCTAATAACTCCCCCCTTGAGGGGGAGTCGAACGGCTTAATGCCGTTCGGTGAGGGGTTGGAAGTATTTTTAATAAAATTGCGGTTTGAGTTTATTGTGAAGATTATTACCCCTCCCCGAAGGCTACGCCTTCGACCCTCCCTCAAGGGGAGGGTTATAATCTCTCAGAAGTTTTACAAAATAATAAAGTCAATTCTGGGGCTTCCCTTCATCGTCATCCCGACGAAAGTCGGGACCCAGTTTCTTTTTACCGCCATCCTGCACGAAATTACAGGATCCACAACCCTTAAAAAGGCAATTCGGCTCCTTAAAAACATATAAACAAAAATAAGCTTGCAATTAAAATTAACCACCCCATAATTCAAAACTATGTTTTAAATTTCTTTACTTAAGCTAGACTTAAAACATAATAGTTAAAAATAATAATATTAAATATTACTAATAACCAAAACTCAGGATTAAACATGGAAATTAATAAACAAACGGAAATTCAACAAAAACTAGATCAACAAGAAAAAGTATTAGCAGCTAATCAAGTAGAAGTAAATCAACAAGTAGAAGTATTAGTAACTACTAAAGTAGTAGATCAACCACAAGCAGTAGAATTAGGAGGAGTAGGAGCAGTAGAATTAGGAGCAGCAGGAGAAGGAGCAGCAGGAGGAGTAGTAGGAGGAGTAGTAGGAGGAGCAGGAGAAGGAGCAGGAGAAGAAGCAGGAGAAGGATCAGGAGAAGAAGCAGGAGAAGGAACAGAAACAGAAGGAGTAGCAGGAGAAGAAGCAGAAGGAGCAGGAGGAGTAGCAGGAGAAGAAGCAGAAGGAGCAGGATCATCATCATATGCTTCAGCAGGAGAAGGAGCAGGAGAAGAAGAAGAAGTAGAAGAAGAAGTAGAAGAAGTAGAAGAAGCATTACCAAAATTTGGTAAAGTAGGAGAAGCAGCAGCAGTAGAAGAAGTAGTAGTAGAAGAAGTAGAAGAAGTAGAAGAAGTAGAAGAAGGAGTAGAAGGAGTAGGAGCAGTAGGAGTAGTAGCAGATGGCGCAGTAGGAGAAGGAACATTACCAATATTTTTGCTTACTACTAAAGAAGCAGATAGACCACAAGAATTAGAAGCAGCAGAAAAAGCAGCAGAAAAAGCAGCAGAAGCATTAACAGAATTATTAAAAATTACAAGGGGTTGGAGTTTGTTTGAAAGTGAAGATGCCTACATAGAAAAAAAAATAAAACTAATAATTGACAACACCGCTCCATTTAAAAAAAAATATCTAGAATTAATAAATAAAAAAGACAGTATTTTACTTTTATCTGAAATGCTTGAAATGGAGAAAACTGACAAAAGAATCCATCCTCTTAAAAAACATCTTCTTAAAAAACATCTTCTTAAACTTATAAAGAGCAATCAAGGCTATTTCAGCTCTATTGGATTAGGAAGCGGT
The DNA here is from genome assembly GCA_964202895.1 of Rickettsiales bacterium UBA1997. Lineage (GTDB taxonomy): Bacteria > Pseudomonadota > Alphaproteobacteria > Rickettsiales > UBA1997 > JAJTDS01. The sequence goes on from CAXNJM010000001.1 coordinate 321,673, forward strand.
GAAAAAACTTATGATGAAGCACTGACTAAAATAGAAAGAAATGAAAATCTTCGAGGCCTTTTTAAAGAAGATAAGGAATTAAAAGAATCGATTATTTCCAAAGTAACTGAACTTAACGAACATTCAACAGCAGTAACTGAACTTAACAAATATTCAACAATAGCTGAAGCCTCTAAGGTTGCTTTTAGTTTGCTTTCTGATAAACCGATTGCAGGAAAAGGAGATGAAGAAAAACAAAAAGTACAAACAAAACAAGATCTAACAAAAACAGTAAAAATCATTTCATCATTAATTGGTAAATCTAAAGGGGACAATAAAGAACCAATAGACGGCAAAACAATAACTGCATCAGAAATATTATCAAACACCGTTGATATTAACGATAGAAGGCTTAAATTGTTGGGATATGTTTATGCAGATAATGAATATAAAGACGGCACAGTAGCTGAAATTCTTGGCAACAATAACACTATTAATAATCTTGAAGATAAAAAGAAATTTATAGAAGCTGTTGGCTATAAATTTTCTTTTGAAATAAAAGAAAATCAAGTCGAACAGGATATTAAAGATCTAGAAGAGCTTGGTTGGAAAATTGACTCAGAAAATATTGCTTCTTTTACAAAACCAAATCCTTACTCCGAGAAAGGCAAGAAAATCTTAAACAAATTTATCAATCGAAGCCTTAATGCAATTGAAGTTTCTAAATTAGCATCAGCAGAAGCTGGAGAAAAACCAGGCACTAACATTAAAACAAAGCTTGGAGTTCATAAAATTCTTGGTTTTGACAAACTCAAAGATCAACAAAAACCAAGTAGAAGTTGCTTCCAATAATTGAGTTATTTTAGCTTGCTTCTTTAAAGAAAGTGAGCTAAAATTAGCTTAAAGTGGGTGGTTAGCTCAGCTGGTTAGAGTGCTACGTTGACATCGTAGAGGTCGGAGATTCGAATTCTCTACCACCCACCAAATATTGCCAATTAATAACAATATAAGAATGGTAAAAATATGAAAGAACAACAAGACAAACAAGAAGCACAACAACAAATACTTACTGAAACACAAGGCCAATTAAAACAAAACTCATTAGAACAAAATGCAGATAAACCAAATCAACAAGAAGCACAACAACAAATACTTACTGAAACACAAGACCAATTAAAACAAAACTCATTAGAACAAAATGCAGATAAACCAAATCAACAAGAAGCACAACAACAAATACTTACTGAAACACAAGACCAATTAAAACAAAACTCATTAGAACAAAAAACCAAAGAAGACGAAAATAATCAAAATTACTCAAGAACCTCAACAAACACTCCACAAAGTGGTATGAGTGCCGAAAACATGGCAGGGAATGCTGCAGTTTTAGGTGGTGCAATTGCGGCCGCGGCAGTAATTCCATTCGTTGGCTGGATAGTTGCCCTTGCCATTCTCTATTCTTTCAAAGATAAGTTTAAAGACGACCCGAAAGCAAATCAAGACTTTGAAGATGCAGCAAGATCGAACGGTTTAAAAGATGAACAGCTTAATAAACTTAAAGATGAAGCTGAGAAATACGAAAAAGGTGAACATTCCAAACAACAAGAAGTAGGTAATAAAATAGAAGAAGTAAATCAAAAAGGACCTAATATAGTATTGGCTAAAACTCAACAAGATTATCGAAAAATAAAGGACTCAACTACTGCAATTAAAGAAAATGTAGACAAAAGTAACCCAATAAAAGAAAATGCAAATACAAGAAAAATCTTTCAACAACCAAACAAACCCCCGGCAAAGTTACAAACTCCTACAAACACTGAACGAACCTAACCTAAATGCTACAAATATCAATTGTAATATTCCGCGAAGTATTAGAGATAGCTCTGATAATTGGCATTTTAACTGCAGCAACAAAAAATGTTGTTGGTAGTTCTAAATGGCTAATTTCAGGGCTTTTTCTTGGTATTGTTGGCGCTGTGGCGATTGCCTTTTTTACTGACCATATCTCGGGAGCGATGAATGATATGGGGCAAGAGTTTTTTAATGGCTTAATAATGCTTTCAACCTCTATAATGATAGGCTGGACAGTTTTATGGATGCAAAAACACTCAAAAACCTTAGGCGGTGAATTAAGAAAAATTAGCAATGAAGTTAAAGAGGGGAAGAAACCCCCTTTAGCTCTTCTAGTTCTAGTAATGCTCTCAACTCTAAGAGAAGGTGCAGAAGTGGTGTTATTTTTATATAGTTCTTATATTTCTGGCTTAGAAAAATTATCTTTAATATCAGGTTTTGCAATAGGCTCTGTTGCGGGTGCATCGGTTGGCTTTGCCTTATATTTTGGCATTTTAAAAGCATTTGGCAAATATTTCTTTAGCTTTACTACTATTTTATTGATATTCTTTTCTGCGGGCATCACTGCCAATGGCATTGGCTTTTGGAACGATGCGGGGATTGTTCCTGCCATTATATCGCCAATTTTTGATGGCTCAAATTTTATTTCTCAAGATAGTTATTTTGGAATCTTCCTTAATAGCTTCTTTGGTTACATTGAAAGACCAACCGCCAGCCAGTTAATTGCTTATATTCTTAACATTTTATTCTTATTTTTTGCTCTAAAAATTGCAAAAAAAGTATAAAAAACCATAAAAAAACCATAAAAAAACTATAGGGGGGGCACCCCTCTAAAAATTCCCGCCACTCGCTAAAACACTCGTCATGCCGTTGAAAAAAAGAGACTGGGTCCCGACTTTCGTCGGGATGACATTCAATGCTTATTCAATAACCCCCACCGAACGGCTTAATGCCGTTCGGTGGGGGGTTAAAAAAGCTAGCAACCAACTTAAGCCTTAATTCTTCTAAAAATATTAGACCCCTCCCCGAAGAGACAATTCATTGTCTCTTCGACCCTCCCTCAAGGGGAGGGTTATTGGATCGAGAAGGAGCTGAATCCTTCCAACAATTTTGTTGTAAGATTTTAAAACTGGGTCCCGACTTTCGTCGGGATGACGGTAAGGGTCGGGATGACGAAGGTTGAATTAATGAAGGTTTTTTGCATCGAAATCACGACTAATATCAACATTTAAAACTAATCCGAAGCCTATCATCATTGATGCCATAATTGTTCCTCCGTAGGAAACAAAAGGCAAAGGAGCACCAACCACGGGAATCAGCCCCATAACCATCCCCATATTAACAAACATATGGACAAAAAATATATTAACTACACCCATAACTAATAGCCTACCATATTGATGGCGAGTTTTGAGAGCGATATTAATTGAAACAATTATAATTAGAAAATAAATTAAAATAGTAACTATCGCACCAATAAAACCAAGCTCTTCGCATAGCATTGTAAAGATAAAATCAGTTTGTTTTTCTGGCAAGAAATCAAGCTGTCCTTGTGTTCCATTCATAAAGCCTTTGCCAAACAAGCCCCCTGAACCAATAGCAATTTTAGATTGTATAATGTTGTAACCGCTTCCCAGAGGGTCGTTATTGGGATTAATAAAATTCAAAACTCTTTTCTTTTGATAATCGTAAAGCAAAAAATGCCAAGCAAAGGGGATAGAAATAATGCCAATTAGTGCAATTGAGATGAATTTCCAAATTTTAACACCCGCCAAAAATAAAATTGACACTCCAACCGCCACTAGAATTGTTGCGGTGCCAAGATCGGGTTGATGAAAAATAAAAAACCCCGGAATGGCAATTATTAGAGAAGGAATAATTAAAAATTTAATTTTAAGAACATTATCAGCATCGATGGTGTAAAAATAGCGAGCCAAGGCGAATACTGTGCATATTTTCATTATTTCTGATGGCTGAATAGTAATTGGCCCTAAACGAAACCAGCGAGTTGCCCCCATTGCATTATGCCCCATTATATCAACAATTATTACTAATGTTAGTGCAATGAAATAAAATAAATAAGATGCCTTAAACCATATTTTTAAGTCGGTAATGGCAATAATTATCATTATCGGTAGAAAGATAATGAAAAAAGCCAATTGCCTAATCAACCACGGGTAGAGACCTCCACCAGCAGAATAAAGCATTGAAAATCCTACTGTTGCAAGAGCAGTTATTAAACCCACCAGCAACCAGTTAATTCTTTCGTATCTTTGAAAGAAATTTAACTTATGTTCATTGATCGAATTGGAGTAATTGATTTTAAAAGTCATAAGTTAAATTTAGTGAATTTGATAATTATCGGATAGGTATCGGATAGCTATCGGATAGCTATCTTCGGCCAAAAACCCCAAAAAATCCCAGAAAATAAATCCCAGAAAATAAATGATTTAAATAAATGATTTATTGAAAATATTGGCTGAAGATAGAATTAAAAAAATTTAATTAATTAAATTAACTATTGTAATATAATTCAAACTCTACTGGATGTGGAATTTGTTCATATCTTTCAACTTCTTGCATTTTTATTGCAATGTAATCATCAATTTGTTTATTGGTAAAAACATTACCAGCAATAAGAAAATCGCGATCTTTATCGAGTTCTTCTAGTGCTTCTCGCAAAGAACGAGCAACAGTGGGGATTCCCGCTAATTCTTCCGGAGAAGAGTGGTATAAATCTTTGTTTTGAGGCTCTCCCGGATGTATTTTATTTTTAATGCCGTCAATACCTGCCATTAAAAGAGCGGAGAAGGTTAAATAAGGATTAGAAGCTGGGTCAGGAAAACGAGCCTCAATTCTTCTGCCTTTTTCGTTATTAACATGAGGAATACGAATTGAAGCAGAGCGATTTTTTGCTGAGTAAGCGAGTAATACTGGTGCCTCGTAGCCCGGAACTAATCTTTTGTAGCTATTAGTTGTGGCATTAGAAAAAGCATTAATTGCCCTTGCATGCTTGATAATGCCACCAATGTAGAATAATGCGAGTTCGGATAAATTAGCATAACTATTGCCAGCAAAGAGATTTTCTCCGTTTTTCCAAATTGATTGATGAACATGCATTCCTGAACCGTTATCAGCATATATTGGCTTTGGCATAAAGGTTGCGGTTTTGCCATAGCTATGACAAAGATTATGCACTACATATTTAAACTTTTGTATGTTATCTGCGGTATAAGCAAGAGTGCTGAATTTAAAACCTATTTCAAATTGAGAATTAGCCACTTCGTGATGATGCAAGATAGGAATAATACCAATTTTTTTAACAACTTCCATAATTTCGGATCGTAAATCTTGACCACTATCAATTGGCGATGGGTCAAAATAAGCACCTTTAACTTGAGAACGGCGAGCTAGATTGCCTCCGTTGATTTCTTTGCCAGAATTGTGCGGAGATTCTTCGGAATCTATTTCGTAGAAGTTGCCGTGAGATTTAAGATTGAATTTAACATCGTCAAAAACAAAAAATTCAGGCTCGGGACCAAAATAAGCGACATCTCCTATACCGCTTTCTTTGAGATATTTTTCAGCCTTTAAAGCAGTGTTTCTAGGGTCTTTTTCATAAGGTAAATTATTTGTAGGCTCAATGACATTGCAAGTTATTACAAGAGTTGGAGCAACCAAAAAAGGGTCAATAAATGCAGTTTCAAGATCTGGTATCATAAGCATATCAGATTCGTGGATTGCTTTCCAGCCAGCAACAGAAGAGCCGTCAAATGCAACCCCTTTAGTTAGTTCTTCTTCGCTAACTTCTTCGGCAGAATAGCTAATGTGAAGCCATTTACCGTTATAATCAGTGAAACGAAAATCAATGAATTTTATTTCGTCATTTTTTACGATTTCAAAAATCTTCTTAATAGAGGAATCTTTTGAGGGGGAATCTTTCGAATTAGGCATTTTATAGTATTTTTACGATTGAGATACAACCAGCAAATTAGCGAAAACTTATTTAGATGAATTGCTAAAAACTAGTTAGATAAATTTGTCTCAAAATTGGATTATTGGACGGGAGACAATTTTCTAATATTTTATTTTAAAAAAGCAAGAAAAAATTTACTGAATTTTGTTATTATATTTTTTAATGGGATTCGCTTTGCGATAATCTTTTGGCTTTTGAAATTCTCCTTGCCACAAACCTATTTTTTGTTCTTTGGCTTGCTTTTCTAAGCCTTCCATCAGTGTTGTTGTTTCTTTAAAATCATAAATTATTGCCATACCGCTTTTTATTAATTCTTGATTGATGTTTAAGAGTTTTTTGTTATCACCCTCTACAAAACACTCGCCCAAGTGACGATGATAATAATCAAGCCCTAAATCGTTACAAATAACGAATTTATTGGCGATTAGTTTTTTTAAAAAATCAGCACTAATTTTACCGCATCGATATTCTTGCTTGTTGCTGTCGTAGCATTTTTGTTTATATTCAGGGGCATCGATTCCCGCTAGGCGAACTTTTTTAAATTGATAATTTTTTTGATCTTTATTAATATTTTGCTCTTCAATATTAAGGGAATCTCCGTCTAATGATATCGCCCTACCCGCAAATTGATTTTTTTTAAGATTATTTTTGTTAATTTCGTTATTTTCATTAACATTATTTTGTGAAGAATTTTGCTTATAAGAATTGGTTTCTTGATTTGTATTTTTTACAAAAAGACCAACTAAAGCAGAAAAAACCAGTGCAACAAAGATTTTTAAATTATTATTATTCATTATTTAGTTATTTTTTTGCTTTTACTTTTGCTTTTAAAATATCTTAAAATAATATTTTGAAAAGTTTTTATAAAAAACTACCAAAAATTACAATAAAACGATTATGGAACTAACGATTATGGAACTAACGAAGTCAATATTTAAAAAACTATTCGCTAATAGTCAAATAAAAAAATCTTCAACCCCTGCACAAACCCTTTATGACAAAATCTGGGAACAGCATTTAATTAACGAAAATCAAGGCAATTCGCTAATTTATGTCGATCGTCAATTAATTCATGAAGTAACTTCTCCGCAGGCATTTGAAGGCTTAAGAATCAATAATAGAAAGGTTCGTCGCCCTGAAGCTCATCTTGCAGTTGCTGATCACAATGTTCCCACTGTTGTTAGCGATAGAAAACAAGGAACCCAAGGCATCAAAGACCAAACTTCAAAAATTCAAGTTGAAAAGCTTGAAAAAAACTGCCAAGAATTTGGCATTAAATATTTTGACCTTGACGATAAAAAGCAAGGAGTAGTTCATATTGTTGGCCCCGAACAAGGTTTTACACAACCGGGAATGGTTATTGTTTGTGGCGATAGCCATACTTCAACCCACGGAGCATTTGGAGCCTTAGCTTTTGGAATTGGCACTTCAGAAGTTGAGCATGTTCTCGCCACTCAAACATTAATTCAAAAAAGAGCAAAAAATTTCTTAATAAAAGTTGAAGGAGAGCTTGCCGTTGGTGTAACCGCAAAAGATATAGTGCTGGCAATTATTGCCAAAATTGGCACCGCAGGAGCAACTGGCTATGTTATTGAATATGCAGGCGATGCAATCCGCAATTTATCTATGGAAGGCAGAATGACAATTTGCAATATGTCAATTGAGGCGGGAGCAAGAGCTGGGCTAATTGCACCAGATGAAACTACTTTTAATTATCTTAAAAACAAGCCAATGGCACCGCAAGGTCAAGATTTCGACAAGGCGATTAATTATTGGAGCTCACTCACTTCAGATCCAGAGGCGGTTTATCAAAAAGAATTAATCATTAATGCTAATGAAATAGCTCCTCAGGTTACCTGGGGGACTAGCCCCGAAGATACATTGCCAATTAACGGTATTATTCCTAACCCAAATGACTATCAAGACGAAGATAAGAAAAATGCGGTCGCAAGATCTTTAGAATATATGGGCCTAACCTCTGGGCAAAAACTTGAAGAAATTTATATCGATAAAGTATTTATCGGCTCTTGCACCAATGGCAGAATTGAAGATTTCCGTGAAGTGGCAAAAGTTGTTGAAGGTAAAAAAATTGCTAAGAATATCAAATTAGCAATGCTAGTTCCTGGTTCTGGCTTAGTAAAAGAACAGGCAGAAAAAGAAGGTCTAGACAAAATTTTTATTGAAGCTGGTTTTGAATGGAGAGAACCGGGTTGCTCAATGTGTTTAGCGATGAATGCCGATAAATTAGAGTTTGGCGAAAGATGTGCCTCAACTTCTAACCGCAATTTTGAAGGAAGACAAGGCAGAGGTGGTAGAACACATCTGATGAGCCCTGCAATGGCTGCAATTGCGGCAATTAATGGTCATCTTAGCGATATCCGTAAATTCATTTAATTAAAATAATAAATATGCCTATTAATAAAGCTCAAAAAGATAAAGAAAAATTACCAAACTGGAATTTAGGAGATCTTTACCTCGGAATTAGCGATAAAAAAATTAAAGAAGATCTAGCAAAAATTGAATCTGCAATTAAAGAATTTACTCTTAATTTTAGAAATCAAATTAATGCAATTGATGCCGAAAAACTTTATAATGCAATCGCTGAATATCAAGATATCGCCGAAAATATTGGCAAAATAGGCACCTTCGCTTATTTATCCTATGCGGGAGATTTATCGAATCAAGAAACCCTAGCTTTCTTTCAAAATATTAGCGAAGAAATAACTAAATTTGAAAGCGAGTTAGTATTTTTTGGTCTTGAAATTAATAATATCGAAAATGATAAAATATCAAAAATGCTAAGCGAGTCAGCTAATTTAAGCATTTTTAAGCCCTTCATCGATGAAATTAGATTATTTAAACCATATCAATTAGAAGAAAAATTAGAGAAAATCATTATTGATAAAGCAGTTTCTGGAAGGTCAAGCTGGGTAAGATTATTCGATGAAACGATTAATAATCTTAAATTTCAATATGGGAAAAAAATTCTTAATTCTCAAGAAATATTCGATTTAACTTCAAATCATAATGAATCAACAAGAAAAAGGGCTTCTAAGGCAATTGGCAAAACTTTTTCAGAAAATAGCAAGACTTTTTCTTTTATTACCAATATTCTCGCCAAAGATAAGGCAATTGATGATGAGTGGCGAGGCTTTAATCACCCAATTTCTTCACGAAATTTAAGCAATGCGGTTGAAGATAAAGTGGTCGAAACCTTAATTAACACGGTTAAAAACAACTATTCCGATATATCTCACCGTTATTACAAAATTAAAGCAAAAATGCTTGGCAAAGAAAAGCTTAATTACTGGGATAGAAATGCCCCTCTAAGTAATGTTAAGGGTAATTTTAAGGGTAATGTTGGTAATAAAAAAATCAGCTTTAAAGATGCCAAAACACTGGTTCTTGATGCTTATCAAAAATTTAGCCCGCAAATGGCAGAATTAGGCAAGCAGTTTTTTGAGAAAAATTGGATAGATGCAGAAGTTAGAAATGGCAAAGATTCTGGAGCATTTTCTCACCCTTGTGTGCCATCGGTTCACCCCTACATTCTTCTTAATTATCAAGGAAAAATTAGAGACATAATGACTCTTGCTCACGAATTAGGGCACGGAGTTCATCAAATATTAGCAGGAAAGCAAGGTTTTTTAATGAGCCAAACCCCTTTAACCCTAGCAGAAACCGCATCGGTATTTGGCGAGCAACTTACTTTTCAAGAAATTTTAATTAATCAAAAAAATTCACAACAAAAAAAGCTAATCATTGCTAATAAAGTTGAAGATATGATCAACACCGTTATTAGACAAATCGCCTTTTTAGACTTTGAAACTAAAGTTCACAATGCCAGAAAAAATGGCGAAATTCCGCTTGAAACAATATGTAAATTTTGGTTGGAGGTTCAACAAGAAAGCCTTGGCGATGGCTTTAATTTTGATGAAGAATATAAGTTTTTTTGGTGCTACATTCCTCATTTTATTCATTCGCCATTTTATGTTTATGCTTATGCTTTTGGCGATTGCCTTGTTAACTCGCTCTATGGAGTTTATCAAAGCAAAAAAGTTGCCAATTTTAGCGATAAATATATTAAAATGCTTGAATCTGGTGGCACTAAACATCACAAAGAATTGCTTTCACCTTTTGGTTTAGATGCTAGCAAGGCTGATTTTTGGCAATCGGGGCTTGATGTTATAATCAACTACATCAATCAAATTGAAGAATAGTGCCTAAAAAATATTTGCTTAATTATTTTTACTAAAATATACTATTTTTAACCTAAATTTAATTAGAAAATTATATTAATAACTAGAAAATAACAATGAAAAATCAATCGCAAATATATCCTAGCATAGAGCAAGATGAAAAAGGTTGTTACATTATTCAAGGTGGTAACAAAAAATATCTTGTAGATGTGGAAAAAAAGAGTAATTGGTTAACTTCTCAAGAAGTTAATAAAATAATAGAATTATATTACAAAAAAGAGCCTGTAGAAGTAACGCCCGACACTCAAGATGCGCAAATTGAACTCTTTATACAATTATTTTCAAATCAAAATATCAGCTTATCAACATTAACTTTAGATAACACAAACTGTAAATTCTATATTTTTACTGACGGAGCTTTTTTTGGCTATGCTTTTTTAATAGATGACAAATTCGCACATATTGATTATTACCCTAAAGAGCTCTCTAATTCTATAGCTAATCATAATAAATATGCTACTGATAATCTACCGTTGCAAAACAATACTATTCAGCATAACGGCTCTTGTGGTCTTGGCACTGCAACCGATATTTGCGAAATAATTGAAAAAATTAACAAAAAAACCAATGATTTACAAATATTGCAATGGCTGAAAAGTAAAACACCAAATCAAGAACGAAAATTAACAGTTGGAGAGCGAGAATTCTCAACAAATGCCTGGGATTTGAATATAAAAAATAATTTAGTTAAATTGCTGGATCAAGATCCTGAACCTAAAATTGATATAATTGCTCAATCGCAAAAAGCTGAAGAATTGCCAATTAACAATAATAAATCAGCACAAGATATTAATAATGAAATTATTGAAGATTTAAAAGCACATTACATACAATTATTTGGCAAAGAAGTTGGGGGAGAAATATTTAATGAAATAAAAGAAGCCAACACTACTCTCACCGATAAAAATAAAACTACAGAAACAATAGAAGGTAAAATTGAGCAATTATGTAATTTTTTATCTTCTATTGTAAAACAACAAAAAGATCTAGAGAAAACTGGGGCACCTAAAACAAATAATGAAAGCCTTTATTATCAAGATTATCAAGGCCTTGAAGTGGTTATTCGTGATAAAAATTCACAAGTCACGGCACAGTTACTAAAACAGATGAAGTCACAAGAAATTAATTCACTACTTATTCCAGATATTAAGCAAGATATTGATTATGCATTTTGCAAGCAAAATCAAGAAAATCAGCAAAAAACTAATAAATCATCTGAAGGCGATGTAAAACAAGCTTCTCATAATTTTGGTTTTCGCTTTAATTCCAAAGCTGGAGAGTTGATTAATACTGTTAATGAAGGTGCACGCGTTGCAGAAAAAGATGAAGCTTGGAAAAAACTATTAACAGAACATGATACTGTAATCTTTAAACTAGCTTCAGATGGGGAAAATTATATAAGATTTTATTTAAATCGCGATAAGGATGGAAAAATAGAATTTGCCTTTAATGAATGTTTATTTAGCAAGGCCGATGCTTTAAAATTATCAAAAGACATCACGAAATACAATGAAATTAAAGAGCTATCAAAAACAACAATTAGTGACAATGAAAGATTCGATATTCATTTATATTGCAAAAGTGGTCCAAACGAAACAGATAATGATAAGCAAATATTAAAAGCTGAGTTTAACTCAAATACACAAAAACCACAAAATAAGATTACCAATCTAAGTTTAGATAAAAAAAACCAGTCAATTAATAAAATAAAAATTGATTAATTTGCTATTTAGCCATTGGCAAAAATTTCTTGATAAACCTCAATGGTTTTATCATACATTAGTTGATTAGAAAAGTTTTGTTCGACATGAAGCCTTGCTTGATTGCTAATTTCTTGATATTTTTCTTGATTCATTGATAATATTTCATCAATTTTTTTTGCCAGCTCTTCGGCATTATTTGGTTCAACTAAAAACCCCGTTTTATTGTCAATAATTGTTTCTAGAGAACCGCCAATATTGGTTGCAATAACAATTCTACTGGAAGATTGAGCCTCAATTGCTATTCTACCAAAAGCTTCTGGCCTTATGCTCGTTGACAATGCAAGATAAGAAATTGCAAAGGCAGATGGCATATCTTTGCAGTTACCAACAACTTTTACCTTACCTTCAAGATGAAGGTCAATTATTTTTTGTTCAATCTTTTTGCGAAATAATTGATGACCATGATCAGAACCTACTAATATGCAGAAATAGTCTTGATTAACCATTGTCAAAGCATTTAGTAAGAATTTATGCCCTTTCCACTCGGTAAACCTAGCGGGGAGCATTATTATTTTTTTATCGTCGGGAAGATTCCATTTATTGATTAAATCTATCATTCTATTTTTTGAAATCACAGAAGAATTAAAATATTTTAAGTCAACTCCGCGGTGAATAACCTTTATTTGATTAAGCTTATCGATATTAAGATGTTTATCTAGTGGATTTTGATGTGGATTTTGATAATTATTGATAATATTGCTTTTAATAAAATTTGAAACGGCGATAATTTTATCAGCTCTAAGCATTATGCTGTTATAAATTTTTTTAATAGAAGAATTTTTTATGCCAAGAAAGTTTAGAGAGTAAGAGCCGTGAATTGTTGAAACCAAAACAGCAGAAGATTTTTTTACTGCATAATAGGCACTAATCATTGGGGCTCTTGACCTTAGATGCAATATATCGATTTTATGTTCTTCGATAATTTGCGATAGTTTTTTAATATTTTTAAATATTACCAACGGATTCTTTGAGTGAACTGGCAATTTAATGTGCCTTACTCCCGCCTCAACGAGTTGATAAGTAAGAACACCACCATTTGAAATAACAATTGAGTTCCAGCCCTGATTTTTTATTGCCTTAGCAATATCAACCACACCCCTTTCAACTCCACCACTTTCTAGGCTAGGAATAATTTGAGCAATGGTTTTTTGAGGATTAACTAAATTCATTATTTATAATATTAAATTTTCTCTAAAATAGTTTGCTCGCGATTTGCTCCTGTAGATATAATTACCGCCCTAACCTTACATAAATTCTCAATGTAGGAGATATATTTTTTAGCATTTTGAGGCAGAGATTCTCGAGAATTTATACCTAATGTAGAGCTTTGCCAACCTTCAAATTCTTCATAAATTGGCTCTATTAAGCTCCAATCAGCAATGTTATTTGGCATATAATCAATGATTTTGTCATTAATTTTATAGGCTACACAAATTTTTATAGTTTTTAATTGATCTAAAACATCAAGTTTAGTTAAAGCCACCTCATTTACCGAGGAAAGTTGAATTGATTTTTTAATTAATGCACCGTCAAACCAACCACAACGACGGTTTCTGCCCGTTACTGTTCCAACTTCGTTGCCATTAATTCTTAAAAATTCACCAATTTCATCGTTAAGCTCGGTAGGAAAAGGACCAGAACCAACCCTTGTAGTATAAGCCTTAAAAACCCCTATTGTTTTATCTAAGTTTTTAACACCAAGAGTTGAGCCAATCGCCACTTGTCCAGCAATTGTATTTGAGGAAGTAACGAATGGAAAGGTTCCGTAATTTACATCTAGCAATGCACCTTGAGCACCTTCAAACATAATGGAATCAAGATTCATTAATTTTTGAGCAATTACAAAAGATGGCTGAACCATTGGCAATAAATCGTCGCGAAATTGATTAATTTCTTCTATTAATTGGTTGCTAGATATTTCTAAGGCTCCCAGACTCTTTCTTAAAAGATTGTGATAAAATAAAAGGTTTTCGATTCTTTCATTGAGAATGTTTTGATTATATAAATCACATATTCTAATCGCCCTTCTCCCGCAGATATCTTCGTAGGCGGGTCCAATGCCCCTGCCAGTGGTGCCAATTTTATTTTCCCCTTTCTTGACTTCAAGCAGTTGATCTAACTCGCGGTGAATAGAGAGTATCAGCCCGCAATTATCGGCAATAGCAAGGTTGGAGTTATTAATAACAACACCCATTTCTTTGAGTTTATTGATTTCAGAAAGCAATGCTAAAGGGTCGAGGACAACACCACTACCGATTACTGAAAATTTGCCTTGAATAATGCCTGAAGGTAGTAAACTTAATTTATAGGTTGAATTGCCAACCTTAATAGTGTGTCCAGCATTGTGACCACCTTGAAAACGAACCACAGCATCAAATTTATCGGCCAAGAAATCGACGATTTTACCCTTGCCTTCGTCTCCCCACTGCAACCCAATTATTGCTATATTAGTCATATTATAATTTTTTAAATTAATTTATTTAGTGATTAAAGGCATTATTATTGCCATTTTGAGAATTGTTAGATTTTTTATTAAAATTTGCTTTATGATGTTCTTTTTGAATCGAAAATGCTTTATTGCAATATGGACAAATTACAGATTCTTGTTTATTGAGCTGAAGGTAAATAAGAGGATGCATTGAAGATTCATCTGAACCACTACAACTAACTTTTTTACTATTTACAAAAATAATATCATTAAAATTATTACGAATCATTTTATTTTTAAACCAGATTTACTAAATTAATAAAATTAGAAGTCAAATTATTAACAAACCCCTATTTCAGCAAGAAAAGCCTGATCAAGATTGTTTTTATTATGTTTAACCTTAAAGCCATTTACATCTCCAGAATAAACTATTTTTTTATTATTTAAAACTGCGATATTATTGCATATTTCGTCCATATCCGCTAAAATATGGGAACTAAAAAAGATTGTTTTATCTTGTTTTTGATATTTAATTAACTGCTCTTTTAAGGCGATTCTTGCCTTTGGATCCAAGCCACTCATTGGCTCATCAAGAATTATTAATTCACTTTCACTTAAAAATGTAGCAATTAATCCAAGTTTTTGAGTCATGCCCTTTGAATATTTTGTAACTCTTGTTTTTAAAATGTCAAAATCTAGCTCTAATGAGTCGCACAGCTCTTTTGCCTTGAAAGAATCGTATTTTTTATGATAAAAACTAAGTACAAATTTTATAAACTCTTGACCTTCTAGTTCAGATGGAGGAGAAAATTTTTCTGGCAAATAACAAACTTTTTGACGAGATTCTGGTAAAATTCGAGATTTTCCAAAAATTTTTACCTCGCCGTCACTTTGATCAAGGAGATCTAGGGTAATTTTTATTAAAGTAGTTTTGCCAACTCCATTTAAACCAATAAAACCAAAAATTTCTTTACTTGAAACCGAGAAATTAACTTCATCAAGAACTTTTTTATTGTTAAATGATTTTGAAACATTAATAAATTGTAGAGGTAAAGTCATAATTAATTAAGATTGACATTTTTTATTGTTTAAGATGTTATTAATTGCCAAAAGAGCAATTGAATATCCATCGACACCGAGACCAGATATTAGAGCATCAACTACGGAGCTTAAATATGAATTATGGCGAAACTCTTCTCTTTTAAAAATATTAGAAATATGAAGCTCTATTTTTGCACCTTGAAAAATTTCTAAAGCATCGCGAATTGCTATTGAGCTATGAGTATAGGCTCCAGCATTAATAATTATACCATCAACATTATCAATAGCCTGATGAATAAAATCAATTAGTTCAGCTTCAGAATTGCTTTGACAAAATGTAGCTTCTAAATTAATTTGCTTAGCAAGTATTTTGCAATCTTTTTCTATCTCTTCTAAACCAACAGCACCATATATTGCTGGATTTCTTTTTGCCAACAAATTAAGATTGGGACCATTAATAATTAATACCTTATTAGCCATTACGATTGATGAAACCCTCTTTTTTTGTTTTTTACATAAGATCTTAATTGAATTCTAATGAAAACAAAGATAGTAATTGGAATCGAAAAAAAGTAAACAGAGCCAATAAAGATAAGAGTTAACCACGGCTTTATAATTAAGCCTATTGCCAGCAAGCAAATTATCATCATTGTAAGATAGATAAATTCAGTACGAATCGGTATTTTTTTAATTGAAATTGTTGGCACTCTGCTTGCCATTAAAACTGCAATCGAAGCAACATAAGCCACAACATTTTCTGCTTTAGTATAAAAACCTTCATCGAACTCGAAATAAAGTATCATTGGTAAAATTGCCAGCAAACCGCCAACTGGTGAAGGAATGCCTTTAAAAAAATATTTTTCCAATACAGGGTTTCTTACTTTTTTTATACTGTCAACATTGAATCTCGCTAGCCTTATTGCTGTACAAACAGCGAAGAATAGCACCAATGCCCAATCAATCGCCTTAACATCATAAAAAGAATTTAACCAGAAATAGAGAACAAAACCAGGAACGACTCCAAAATTAACAAAATCGGCAAGAGAATCTAGTTGAGCACCGAAATCACTGGTGGAGTTAAAAAAGCGAGCCAATCTACCGTCAACACCGTCAAGAATTGCAGAAATTAAAATTAGAGTTGCGGAATGAGTGAAATCTTGGTGAAATGCATAACGAATCGCCGATAAACCAAGACATAAACTAATTAGAGTTACAAAGCTAGGGACTAATAATGCAAATGTTAGAGGTCTTTCAGTTAGATTGACATCTTCTCTTTCAAGCATTAACTCTTGATTTCTTGATTTTTTATTCATTTTATACTTTTTTTAAGTAGTTAAAATTTTCCTTAAAACAATTTGATGATTGAATTAATATTTAGATATTTTGCTTTATTTTTTAAAAAACTTCACTTAATTTTTAATTATGGACTATAAAAAAGCAATAAATTAATCAAAAAAATAAATTTTTCTTTATTTACTAAAATTTTAAATTAACTTGCAAGCCTTAATTATTCAAATTTAATCTATAAAAAACAAGACTAAAATGCTTAAAAATAAATCGAAGATAACCAAAATTAACGATGCAGAATTAAAAAAACTATCAAATTGCATTAGATTCTTATCAATAGATGCTATTGAAAGATCTAATTCTGGTCATCCTGGAATGCCAATGGGAATGGCAGATGTTGCAACAATTCTTTTTAGTGAATTTTTAAGATTTGATACAAAAAATCCACATTGGCATAATCGAGATCGCTTTATTTTATCAGCCGGACACGGATCAATGCTTCTTTATTCTTTGCTTTATTTATGCGGATATGAAGATATAAACATAGAAGACATAAAACATTTTCGCCAATTAAATCAAAAATGCGCAGGACATCCAGAATATGGTCACCTCAAAGCAATAGAAACTACAACTGGCCCTTTAGGGCAAGGTCTTGCCAATGCGGTTGGAATGGCTGTTGCAGAACAAATTATTTCTAGCAATATTTTAGATAAAGATATAATCAACCATAAAACTTACTGCATCGTTGGAGACGGATGTTTAATGGAAGGAATCTCACAAGAAGCAATATCGCTAGCGGGGCATCTAAACCTAAACAAACTAATTGTCTTATGGGACAACAACTCTATTTCAATCGATGGCGATATTTCAATTGCAAGCTCAGAAAATATGCAATCTCGCTTTGAGGCATGTGGCTGGGAAGTAATCAAGATCGATGGGCATAATTTTTCGCAAATTAGAAAGGCCTTGGAAGATGCAAATAACTCAACGAAGCCAGTTTTAATTGATTGCAAAACAATCATTGCTTTTGGCTCCCCAAATAAAAGCGGCTCCTCTAAATCTCACGGATCGCCACTTGGAGCAAGTGAAGTAGAGGCAACAAGAGAAAATCTTAATTGGCCTTATAAACCATTTGAAATACCAGAAAATTTAATTACCGAATGGAATAATTTTGGAAGAAGACATCATCAAGAATTTCTTGAATGGCAAAAAAAATTTAACAACAGCGAAGATAAATTCTTATCGCAGTTTAAAAAATCTTTAAAGAAAGAATTTCCTGAAAACTTAACTAAAGAAATTGAGGCATTTAAGAAAAAAATCTTTTTTGAAAAACCAAATCAAGCAACTAGAAAATCTTCACAAATTGCAATAAACTTTTTTTCTCAATATTTACACAATTTCATAGGCGGATCCGCTGATTTAACTGAATCCGTACTTACTAAAGCATCTAATGCGGTAGCAATAAATAGAGATAATTTTAAGGGAAATTACATCCATTACGGAATAAGAGAGCATTTAATGGGGGCAATGATGAATGGAATGGCCCTATACGGTGGGCTCATACCATTTGGAGGCACTTTCTTAGTTTTCTCTGATTATATGAAGCCTGCTATTAGACTCTCAGCATTAATGGAACAGCAAGTTATCTATATTTTAACTCATGATTCCATAGGTCTTGGTGAGGATGGCCCAACCCATCAACCAATTGAACATTTAGCGATGTTAAGAGCAATTCCTAATTTACTAGTATTCAGACCAGCAGATGCAATTGAAACTTTAGAATGTTTTGATATAGCAATTAAAAGCCACAATAAACCGTCGGCAATGATACTAAGCAGACAAAATCTACCTTTTTTAAGGCATTCTTATCAAGATAATCAAAATTTATCTTCTTTCGGAGCATATGCAATTTCCGATGCCGTAACGGGTTTAGAGCCAGATGTAATTATAATTAGCACCGGTTCAGAGGTTCATTTAGCATTAGAAGTCAAAGAAAAATTACATCAAGATGGCCTTGTGGTTAGAGTTATTTCAATGCCGTCAATTGAAATTTTTGAAGAGCAATCTCGCGAATATAAAGAAAAGCTACTTGCAACAAAAAATAAAAATCCAATTATTAGAATTGCAATTGAAGCGGGAATAGAGCAAGGTTGGCATAAATTCATAGGTTCAGAAGGAATATTCGTTGGCATGTCATCATTTGGAGCATCTGGAAAGGCGGAAGATCTCTATAAACATTTTAAAATCAATGCCGAAGATATATATAAAAGAATTATTACCGAACATCAAAAAAAGTTAAAAAATTAAAGTAATCAAAATGATATTCAATCTTAATCATCGCTCAATAATTGAAATTTCAGGCACGGATAGATATGATTTTTTGCAAGGATTAATAACCAACGATATTGTTAAATCTCGCGATAGCTTAATTTACAGTGCAATGCTTAGCCCCAAAGGGAGATTCTTATTTGACTTTTTTATTTTCGAATTTAACCAAATATTAATATTAGATTGCCCAAAATCAAGAAGCGAAGAGATTCTAAAGAAACTCAATTTCTATAAATTAAGAAAAAATATCGATATAAAAATCAATGAAAACTGGTTAATACTACAAAATACAGACGATATAGACTATCAAAAATCTTTATCCGATCATCGATATTTTTCTTTTAAAGACCCCAGATCAAGCAAATTAGGCGATAGAATTTATTTAACAAATGAAGAAAAAAACAAATTCCTTAGCTATGATCATAATACAAATCATTATCACTATTTAAGAATTATCAATAAAATTACCGAAGGGGAATTTGATTTAACCTACGATAAATCAATAATTGCAGAATTTAATTTTGATAATTTAAATGCAATTGACTATAAAAAGGGTTGCTATGTTGGTCAAGAGCTAACCGCGAGAACTCATTATTTAGGCACGATCAGAAAAAAACTATTTTACTGTCAAATAAAAAATGCAGAAGAATTTTATCAAAACACTGCCCAAACTTTAATTGCCCAAACTTTAATTGCCCAAACTTTAATTGCTTATAAAAATCAAGAAATTAAAGTTTTACTCGATGCAAAAGAATTTGATATTGGAATTGCATTATCAAGCATTCAATATAATAATTCCCAACATTTATTAGTGCTATTAGATTGCGAAAATTCTGAAGATAAAAATTTTTATGAAAAAATCATGAACAATCCAATATATTTAAATAATAAAATTTTAAAAATTATTAATTAAATGAATATCTACCTACCCATTGCTGAAATGTCTGTAAATATCCCGCTAATAATGCTTCTTGGATTATTTACAGGAATTTTAGCTGGTTTATTCGGCATAGGAGGCGGTTTTATCGCCACTCCATTACTAATGTTTATAGGAATACCTCCGGCAATAGCAGTATCAACTTCTGCCAATCAAATTATATCATCATCAGTTTCTGGAGTTTTGGCACATCTAAAAAAGGGTAATGTCGATATTAAAATGGGCGGTTTTTTAGTATTAGGAGGTTTTATTGGCTCGACTATTGGTGTTTCTATTTTTACAATTCTGCAACAAAAAGGTAAATTAGATCTAGTTATTTCAATATTATACATATTAGTACTTGGTAGCATTAGCATCATAATGTTGATTGATAATTTTAAGTCTATTTGTGAAAAAAAATATAATTTAACTTTTGGCAAAAAATCAAACTTAAGATTTAAAAAATTCTTAATCAAAATAGAAAAATTACCCCTAAAAATATATTTTCCAAAATCTCAAATTTCTGCTAGCATAATTATTCTCCTAATGCTCAGTTCTGGAATAGGAATAATGGTTATTTTAATGGGGGTTGGAGGCGGTTTTATGATGATACCAGCAATGATCTATATTCTCAGAATGCCCCCTCACCTTGTTATTGGCACCTCTTTATTTCAAATTATTTTCATTGCTGTTAATGCAACTTTTTTACAGGCCGCAACCAATAATACAATAGACATAGTATTATCAATATTAATGATATCAAGTTCAGCAGTGGGAGCTCAAATTGGAGCAAGAATAGGCTATAAAGTAGATGCAGATAAACTAAGATCTGGTCTTGCATTAATTATTTTTTTAGTATGTTTAAAAATATTTTTTACTCTTTTAATCTCTCCAGAAAAGCTCTTTATAATTGAAAATCTACATTAGATGAAGGAAAAAATAAATAAAAATTATAAAATCTTCTTAACATTACTATTAGCACTATTTTTTATTAAAATCAGCTCTAATTGCTTTGCTTCTTCAGTAATTTCAGGAATTTCTAATAATAAAATTGATATTGATAGCAATTTCAAAGGAACAGAAATTTTATTATTTGGAGCAAAAGGAGATGCTGGAGACATAATAATCGCAGTTCGTGGACCAAAAAAAAACTTTCTAGTCACTCATAAAGAAAAAACTATCGGCGTATGGCACAATGGAACAAGAATAAAAATAGAAGATCTTTATTCTTATTATGCATTATTTTCAACATTTAATAATATCGATGAAACCAATCAAATGCTAGAAAATCTTGAATTAGGAAGGAGTAATTTAATATTTAAAAGCTCCTTGACAGACAAGACATTAAACAATCCTAAAAATAAGATCTTAGAAGAGGAATTTTATAACAGCTTGGTTGAGAATTTAGAGCAAAATCATCTTTATTTAGTCGATGCCAATAAAATAGACTTTCTTGACGAAACTTTATTTAAAGTAATGTTGCAATTTCCAAAAAACATTCCTCAAGGAACCTATGCAGTTGAAATATATTTAATTAGAGACGACAACCTTCTTTCATTTCAATCAATTCCAATATATGTAAATCAGATTGGGATAAATGCCGAGATTAGTAATTTTTGTTATCAACAACCGCTATTATATGCTCTATTCACAATAATCATAGCATTATTATTTGGATGGCTAGCAAATATTCTATTTATAAAATTTTTTGGAAAATAACATAATAATTAAAAAAACAATATGAAATCAAACGATAACAGCAACAAACCTTTGATAATATTATGCATAGACACTAATAATTTATCTAAAAACATAATAAAATATTCCTTTAATCAAGCAAAAAAAATGAATTGCAACATATCAATATTGACAATCATAGAATCGTCAAATAAAAATCTTATATTTGGCGCTAAAGCCCTTTATAATCAACAGAGAGCTCAAATCGAACAAGAGTTAAAAAAAATTGTTAGCGAGATGAATGATGAGGAAATAATCCCCATAATTTCAATTAGAGAGGGAGAAGTTCTTAAAGAAATAATATCGGAAATTCAAGAAAATGCAAATTGTAAAAAATTATTACTAAGCAAGTCAAAAAATACAAAATCAGACAACAGCTTATTACCAAAACTAATTAATCAAATTGGCGATAAAATTAAGATTCCCGTCTCAATTATACCGCAGTCTCTTAGTGAAGATTTTTTCTAAAAAATTATTTTATTTAAATGCAAGAAGACAAAAATATAACAAAATTTAATCTACCAGAAATTTTAGGCGAATATCGCTTTGATCATCAAATTAAAAATTGGTTTGATACAAAAAGTAAAGCAGAAATATTCTTTAAACCAGCAAATCAGATTGATTTACAGAATTTTCTAGAAAAATACCCCAAATCTTTAAAAATAAGCATCCTTGGAGCATCATCAAATGTAATCATTCAAGATGAAATTTTAAATGGGGTTTTGGTAAAAATCGGTGCTGGTTTTTCAAAAATAACTCATTATCAAGAAGATAACCGGATAATTCTTGAAAGTGAGGCTGGTAATTTTTGCAATAACATTGCTAATTATTGTAAAAAATTTGGATTATCTGGCTTAGAATTTTTTAGTGGAATACCAGGAAGTGTTGGTGGAGCCGTGGCAATGAATGCAGGATGCTATAATAACGATGTTGCAAACAATCTTAAGGATGTTGAAATGATTGATTATAGTGGAAAATTTTATCGCTTTACAAACAAAGACTGTAAATTTTCCTATCGCAAGAATCAAATAGTTAGCGATAATCAAATGATAATAACCAATGCTAGGTTTTTTGTCAATCAATCAACTCCCGTATTGGTAGAAGAAAATATTAAAAAACTACAAACACAAAGAGAGTTAAGTCAGCCAATAAGGGCAAAAACTGGCGGTAGTACTTTTAAAAATCCAGAAGGTTATAAGGCTTGGCAATTAATAGATCTGGCTGGTTGCAGAGGTCTAAAAAATGGAGATGCCCAAATATCAGAAAAACATTGTAATTTCATGATAAATACTGGAAATTCAACCGCAAAAGAACTAATAGATCTAGGAAATACAGTAATAGATAAAGTATTTAAAAATAGTAATATTTTATTGGAATGGGAAATAAAATTTATAAAATAAAACATTAAAAAAATTACTTTTTTTAATGTTTATCACTTGACAATAAAAAAGATATGGTTAAATTTTTGCCTTTCAAAAAGCTAGGTAGCATATTAATGTTAGCACAATAATAACAAAGTTATTATTTAAATCAGGCTTTAAAACTTAAAAATCGCATTTAAATGTTTGCAGTAATTAAAACAGGTGGCAAGCAATATCGTGTTGCCCCAAACGACAAAATAATTGTTGAAAAAATTCTTGGAGAAGAAGGATCTATAATATCCATAAACGATGTATTGCTTTTAGAAACTTCGGAAGGAGAACTAAAATTCGGCAATCCCATTGTTGAAGGAGTAAGTGTTGAAGTAGAAATTGTAAGAACTTTTAAAGGTAAAAAGGTTATAATTTTTAAAAAAAAAAGAAGACAAAACTCAAGAAGAAAAAAAGGTCACAGACAACTTCATACAGAGATTAGAATAAAATCTATTCAAGTTTAAATTAGGCAAAATATACAATTATTTCGGCTTTTATTAGCTGGATAATTCAATTAAATTTTAGGAGCAAGCAATGGCTACAAAAAAAGCAGGTGGCAGTTCAAGAAACGGAAGAGACTCAGCTGGTAGAAGGCTAGGAGTTAAAAAATTTGGTGGTCAATCTGTTTTAGCAGGCAACATAATAGTCCGTCAAAGAGGAACAAAATGGCATCCTGGTGAAAATGTCGGAATAGGTAAAGATCACACAATTTTTGCAAAAATTAATGGTGTAGTTAAATTCATTAAATCCGCTCATAAATCAAGAACCTTTATATCTGTAATTGCTTAATTAACTAAAAAATTAACAGCAAAACTAATATGCGGATATGGCGAAATTGGCAGACGCACTAGACTTAGGATCTAGCGCCGCAAGGCATGTGGGTTCAAGTCCCTCTATCCGCACCAAAATTAATTCAAGATATAATTAATTCTATAAATAACTAAATTAAGATGGAAACTCAAATAATTCAAACTCTTGACGAAGGAACTACAAAAAAATATCAAGTCATAGTACCAAATCAAATCATTCTCAATAATTTTGAGCAAGAGTTACTAGAAATACAAAAAAATGCTAAAATAGAAGGCTTCAGGGCTGGAAAAGCACCTTTAAATATAATAAAAAGCAAATATCAAGATAAAATACTAAAATCAATTATCAGTGAGCAGGTAAGAAAATCAGTAATAAAAAAAATAGAAGAAGAAGAGCTTGAAATTATAAAACTTTCAGAAATAGACCTTGAATCAATAAAAATAAAACCCGAACAAGATTTTACAACATCTATAACTGTAATTACATATCCAAAAATAGAAAATATCAATCTTAAAGAAATTACAGTAGAAAGAAGCTTCGCAAAAGCATCAACTGAAACAACAGAAAAAGCTATAAAATCTTTTGCTGAACAACAATCTACATTAAAAGAAATAGAAAATATAAATCATCTTGCTGAAAATGGCAATGTTACTATGATAGACTATCTAGGAAAAATCGATGGAGTTGCATTTGAAGGTGGAGAAAGCAAAAACTACCAGCTAAAACTAGGAAGTAAAAGCTTTATAGACACTTTTGAACAGCAATTAATTGGCAAAAAAGCTGGGGAAGAGCTATTAATAAAAGTTCAGTTTCCAGAAAATTACCATAATCAAGAATTTTCAGGTAAGAATGCTGAATTTGATGTAAAAATTCACAAAATATTTGAGTCAATAACTCCAGAAATTAACGATCAATTTGTTAAGGAAAATTTAAAATTAGAAAATCTAGAAGAATTAACTAAGTTAATTAAAAAAGATATCGAACTATCTCAAAATGAAAAATTTTATCATAAATTTAAAGAAGATATGATTAATTTCGTTGACTTAAACTATAAATTTGAGCTTCCTCAAGAATTAATAGAAGAAGAATTAAAAACTAACCAACAAAATCAACAGCCAGAAGGCGAAATAAAAAAAGTCTTAAAGTTTGAAATATTTCTGAATAAAATAGCAAAGGATAACTCTATAAAGCTAGAAAATAACGATCTTCAGCAAGAATTATATGAATTTGGCATTAAGTTTTACGGTCAACATCAGATGGTTATTGACTCATTCAAAAACAATAAGCATTTTGCTAATATGATTAGTAAAAGCGCTATTGAAAAAAAGATTCTTGAATTCATAACTCAAAATTCTTCAATCAGCAAAAAGGAAATTTTCGATACTGAAATAGTAGAAAAAATATAATTTCAACTTTAAATTTTTAAAATATGCACGATTTTCTTGATGCTTTAAAACTAATATACTTCCCCATACACCGAGAAGGCTACCCATTCATAATTGCTTTTGCAATTGCAACCGCAATATTAGCTCTTTTTAGTAACTTTCTAGGATTAATCGGAATAGTTGCTACATTGTGGTGTATTTTCTTTTTTAGAGACCCAGAAAGATTTCCCCCTCTTGATAAAGATGTAATTATAAGTCCTGCCGATGGCAAAGTTGTTAAGGTAGAATATGGAGTAAATGCTCCTAGCGATCTAGGCTATGGTGACAAAAAATGGAATAAAATCAGTATTTTTCTAAATGTTTTCAATGTGCATGTTAATAGGGTTCCTATATCTGGCACAATTACAAAAGTTAACTATAAATCTGGAAAATTTCTTAGTGCAAACGTTGAAGAAGCAAGCGAACAAAATGAAAGAAACTCTGTCGTCATAAAATCAAATAATGGAGAAGAAATAATATTCGTGCAAGTAGCTGGATTAATCGCAAGAAGAATTGTATCAGATTTAAAAGAAAATCAAGAAGTAAAAATAGGCAGTCGCTACGGAATTATAAGATTCGGTAGTAGAGCTGATATTTATCTTCCTGAAAATATCGAAATAAAATCATTAGTAGGTCAAACCACTATTGGTGGCGAGACAGTGATTGCAAAAATTAAATAAAGTAGATCGCTTTAAATTTATTACAAAATTATGAATTCTTCAAATATTGCAAAACTTGCTTCTAAAAGGGAAGAAGCAAGAATCGGTGGAGGTCAAAAAAGAATTGATCTGCAACATTCAAAGGGAAAGCTAACCGCAAGAGAAAGAATAGAAGTTCTTTTAGATGTTGATTCATTTGAGGAATGTGGCTTATATATAGAACATCGTTGCGCCGATTTTGATATGGAAGATAAAAAACATCCGGGAGACGGCGTAGTAACCGGACAAGGCACAATTAATGGCAGATTAGTTTTTGTTTACAGTCAAGACTTCACTGTTATGGGCGGATCTCTTGGAGAATCTCATGCAAAAAAAATATGCTCTATCATGGATAAAGCTGTTCAAGTTGGAGCCCCTATAATTGGAATCAACGATTCTGGAGGAGCAAGAATACAAGAAGGAGTTGACTCATTAGGTGGATATGGTGAAATTTTTCAAAGAAATGTTGATGCTAGTGGAGTAGTGCCTCAAATATCCTTAATAATGGGTCCTTGTGCCGGAGGAGCCGTATACTCACCCGCACTCACTGATTTCGTAATCATGGTAGAAAATTCTTCTCATATGTTTGTTACTGGTCCAGATGTTGTAAAAACAGTAACACACGAAACAATATCACAAGAAGAATTAGGTGGTGCATCGGTTCATGGCTTTAAAAGTGGAGTTGCTCACCTTGTATTTAAGAGCGATATTGAAGCTTTATTGCAAACCAGAAGATTAATTAATTTTTTACCACTCTCCAACAAAGAGCAGCCACCATTAATTCCAACTTTTGATGAAGCAGATAGGGTAGATGTTTCATTAAACACATTAGTACCTGAAAACCCTAATCAACCATATGATATATTAGAATTAATAGAAAAAATTCTTGACGAAAATGACTTCTTTGAAATTCAACCAAATTATGCAAAAAACATAATCATAGGTTTTGGTAGAATGGAAGGCGAAACAATAGGGGTTGTAGCGAATCAACCAATGAATCTTGCGGGCTGTCTTGATATAAAAGCTAGCGAAAAAGCCGCTCGTTTTATAAGATTCTGCGATGCATTTAATATTCCAATCATAACTTTTGTCGATGTTCCAGGTTTTTTACCGGGAACTGACCAAGAACATAACGGAATTATAAGACATGGAGCAAAATTATTATATGCTTTTGCAGAAGCAACAGTGCCAAAAATAACTGTAATCGCTCGTAAAGCATATGGCGGTGCTTATATAGTAATGAATTCAAAGCATTTAAAAGGAGATGTAAATTACAGCTGGATTAATGCTGAAATAGCGGTTATGGGGCCAGAAGGAGCTGTAGAAATAATATTTAAAGAAGAGGCTAAAAACCCAGAACAAAAAGCGAAAAAAGTTGCCGAATATCGAGAAAAGTTTGCATCACCTTTTGTCGCCGCATCTCGTGGCTTTATAGACGAAGTTATTCGCCCTCAAAACACTAGAAAAAGACTATGCAACTCTTTGCAAATATTAAAAAACAAAGAAGTAAATAAACCTTGGAAAAAACACGACAATCTGCCTTTATAAATATAAAAATAGATTATAATTATAGCTAAAAAATTCAACTCAATTTTTTAAACACATTTTTCCTAATATCTCTACAAATGAAGTATCGAATCAATAAAAACATAGTTACAATCGCTGTTTTTCTTATATTATCCTTTTTTAATAAATCTGCCACCGCTAAAAGCAACAACCCAAAAAAGGTTATCAATCTAGAAAATAAAAAAAATTTTATTACCCATGGCTTCGCCGATAAAGTTGAGAAGCTACTACCTGCCGTAGTTAACATATCAACAGTTCAATCGGTAAATATAAATCAACAGACTCTTGAAAAATTAGGATTAAAAAATATTTTTTCCGAACAAGCTCTAGAAGAATTAAAGCAAAATATTGAAAAACAACTCACTAACTCAGAAAAACTATCCTCAATAGGATCTGGCTTCATAATATCAAAAGATGGATTAATAGTAACCAATCACCATGTTATCGATAATGCTTCTAAGGTTAACATCAATCTGTCAGATGGCTCAAAATACCAAGCAAAAATATTAGGTTTTGATAAAAAAACAGATCTAGCTTTGTTAAAAATTAATACAAAAAAAGACTTACCATTTGTAAAATTTGGAGATTCTAGCAAATCAAGAATTGGCGATTCAGTTATAGTTGTTGGCAACCCGTATGGTCTTGGAGGATCAGTTTCGTCTGGCATAATTTCTTATCTTGGAAGAGATATAAACAAACAGCAATATGATGATTTTATTCAAACCGATGCCGCAATCAATAAAGGAAATTCGGGAGGGCCAATGTTTAATATCAATGGAGAAGTAATAGGTGTTAGTACAGTAATATTCTCGCCTTCTGGAGGAAGTGTTGGAATAGGCTTTGCCACTCCTTCTAATGTAGTTGAAAAAATCACTAAACAATTGCAAGAAAAAGGCAACATTACTCGTGGTTGGATAGGAGTTGCAATTCAAGAAGTCGATGAAAACATTGCCAATTCATTAGAAATGAAAAATCCACAAGGAGCGATAGTAGTAAATGTTGTTGATAATAGCCCCGCTGAAAATTCAGGAATTATGGCAGGAGACATTATATTAAAGTTTAATAATCAAGAAATTAAGCAAGCAAAAACATTGCCAAAACTAGTTGCTCAATATTCAATAGATCAGGAGGCGGATCTAACATTATTAAGCAATGGCAATATAAAAAATATTAAAATAAAAATCTCAAAAATGACTGACGAAGCCACAAAAAATAACAAAAAAACCGATAATTCCAATAAAATACTCGGAATGTCCTTGTTAAAACTATCTACAGAGCGGAATTCTTTAAAAGAAGATCAAATAGAAGGTTTATTGGTTCTCAACATAGAAAACATTTCAATTGCTAAAAAATATGGCATAATTCCTAATGATATAATAATTCTAGCCAATCAAAAAAATGTTAAAGAGTCAGAAGATTTAAGAAAAATTATTCAAGAATCTAAAAATGGAAGTAAAAAAATCACTTTACTAATAAAGAGAATGCAACAAAATATGATTCTTAACCTTTCTTTAGAAGAATAATTATGAAAAAAATCATTGCCAACCTTACGGCAAAATCTTTATTTTTAATAATACTTATAAACCTAATAACATCATGTCAACTATTTATTGAACCTTTGCCAAAAAGCTGGAACTGGGGAGCGAAATCAAGACCTTTAGCCGGCATTAGGGGGTTTCCGGAAGCTGATACTTACTATGGAAAAGGTTTTAAAGATGGCTGTGAAAATGCTTGGTCAAGAGTTGGAAGGGGCTATGCCCACACCTTAAAAACCCACTTTAACTATCAATATACCAAAGAAAGCCCAGATTATAATGTCGGTTGGTTTGATGGCTTTGAGCAATGCACTTATATTATCGATTGGGATGTAACATAAAAATACCATGCAAAATGAATAAATTAATTACTATCTTTGGTGGAACTGGTTTTATTGGCAAAAACCTTGTGAATAATCTTATAAAACAAGGTTTTATAGTGCAAATTATTAGCAGAGACCTTTTAAAAGCAAAAACTCTAACAACATTTGCTGGACCAGATTTTTTAAAAATTGTAAAATGGAGCTATCAAATTCCTAAAGAATATAACTTAAAAGAAAATTATAAAACATTAGAAGAGTTAAAAAACGAAGATATAATAAAAAAAATTCTTAAAGAAAGCTATGCAGTTGTAAACTTAGTCGGAATTTTATACGAAAATAAAAAAGGAGATTTTTATAAATTTCATCAAATATTAGCTGGATACATAGCAAGAATTAGCCAAGAAGTTGGGGTTAAAAAATTTATTCATCTTTCCGCACTAGGAATAGACATAAAAAATAATTCAAAATATTGCGACAGTAAATTAAAAGGAGAATCAGCGGTTTTATCACAATTTCCTGATGCAACAATCTTAAGGCCATCAATAATATTTGGTAAAAATGATAATTTTTTTAACCGTTTTGCTAATGATTTTAAAAAAGCACCCATTGCCCCAATTATAAATCATGGCAAGACAAAATTTCAGCCAATTTTTGTTGAAAATTTAATACAAATTATTGCAAAAACAATTACTTGTGAAGATATTAAAAACAAAGTAAATGGCAAAATATTTGAAATCAGCGGTCCAAAAATTTATGATTTTAAACAATTAATGACAATCACTGCAAATTATCTTAATATAAAAATATATTTTATTAACATTAACTTCAAAACAGCATTTTTGTTAGCATGGTTTTTAGAGTTTTTTACCAAAAATATTCTTACTTGCGATCAAGTCAAAATATTAAAGCATGACAATATATCTAAAAATCAAGATTTTGTAAATATTTTTAATATAAATTTAGAAATGCTAGAAAACATTGTGCCCAACTATATAAAACCAAAAAAGTTACTCCCTAATGTCGAAGAACATAATTAATATCAATTCTTCAAGAGAAGCAATAAAAGCAATAGCCTTAAAACTAGAATCTCTTGGTGTCAAAGGAGAAACGATAACAAATCCTCAATCAGAGAATAAAAGAGATGCTGATGAGGTAAAAATGCTAATAAAACTTCAAGAAACTCAACAAAAAAAGCTTCTGGATAGCCAAATAAAAGAGTTGGAACAAAAGCAATTTGGAGAATTAATGACAGAATTAGAAAAAATAAACAAAGAAAATGAAGTTTTTACAAACCTAAAAAAACAAGACGAACAAACAATAAATCAAGAAGCTGTCCCGATTAACAAAGCAATAAATCAAGAAGCCACTCCAATTAATAAAGGATTATTCGATATGGTTAATATTATTAGCGAAACTGTTTCTAACTTACAAAAGCAAGGAGTCGCATTCGATATCAAAACTGAAAACTTAGATAATCCACTCGAAAGATCTTCTCTTCTGATTAGTATTAATGATAATCAGAATTTACCGAATAAAAATCAAGCAAATCAACAAACTAGATAATGAAAATATTTATTAAAATACTTCTTTTTATTATAACGGCACAATATATATCATCTTGCGCTTGGATAAAAAATGCCACCACACCATATTTTGCTTTTACTAATTTTAAAGTTCCGGATGGAACTCCTAAATTTCAGGCTGGCTATAAGGATGGCTGTTCTACTGCTTTATACTCAAGGGGTACGGTTCTTTATCGAAATCGTTATAGCTACAAATTTGACCCTAAAATGATAGATGATCCAGAATATAATTTTGGACATAATCGTGGCTATGGATGGTGCTTTATGAATGCGGTAGGAGCATCCGGAATTAGAGGTTCTGGAGTGGATGCTATTCACCCCTACGAAAGTCACGGATACGATCCAACTCACGACCCATCAAGCATTAAAAGCTTTGGCGGAATAATGTCAAACAAACAAATGTGGAAAATGAACTATTATAATATTAACAATGTTTTTTCACCTTTTCAATATGGAACAGACGGCTCAAGCACTCTAACCAATAATTTATTATGGAGCAGTGGCTATAGTGGCGGATTCTTTACTTTTAAATAAAAATGTTTGAAAATTAATATTAATAAAACAAAATTAAATAATTAAAGTTTACTTACATCAAAATCAAAAACAATTAATTATGAAAAATAATAGAAAGATCGCAGTTGTTGGAGCAACTGGCAATGTTGGAAGGGAAATATTAAATATACTTGCTGAAAGAGAATTTCCTGCAAGCGAAGTAATCGCTTTAGCATCAGCTAATTCAATTGGTAAAAAGGTTTCATTTGGCGATCAAGATCTCGATGTTCAAATTCTTGACAGTTTTGATTTCACAGGAACTTCAATTGCACTATTTTCTCCGGGTGGAAAAGTTTCAGCAATATATGCTCCGAAAGCTGCCAGCCAAGGCTGTATAGTCATTGACAACACATCTCATTTTAGAATGGAAGAAGATATTCCTTTAATTATTCCCGAAGTTAATCCAGAAGCAATTTCTCAATATAAAAAGAGAAGAATCATTGCCAATCCTAACTGCTCAACTATTCAAATGTTAGTAGCCTTAAAACCTCTTCATGATTACGCTGGAATCAAAAGAATTGTTGTCTCAACTTATCAAGCAACCTCTGGAGCTGGAAAAGAAGGGATGGACGAACTGTTTAACTCTACAAAAAAAATATACGAAAACTCTATTGAAAATCCAAAAAAATTTAGCAAAAGAATATCGTTTAATGTCATACCACAAATCGATAGCTTTATGAGCGACGGCTACACAAAAGAAGAATGGAAAATGAAAGTTGAAACAAAAAAAATTCTTGACCCAAAAATTGAAGTTGAAGCAACTTGTGTCAGAGTGCCAGTTTTTAACTGCCACTCAGAATCAGTGAATGTTGAATTTCATAACCCAATTTCAGCAAAAAAAGCTCGTGAACTACTTGAAAATTGCGATGGAGTTCTGGTTATTGACAATCCGGCATCTATGCACTTTGTAACTCCAGCTGAATGCTCAACAAAAGACGAAGTTTTTGTTTCTAGAATTAGAGAGGATAAATCAATACAAAATGGGCTCTCCATGTGGATAGTTTGTGATAATCTAAGAAAAGGAGCAGCATTGAATGCTGTTCAAATTGCAGAAATTTTAATTAAAGACCATCAAATATAAAAAAATAAAATATGATTAACGAATTTACCGATAAGGCCAGAAAAAAAATGGAAGAAACCTGCAATTCTCTTAAGAGAGATATGGACAGCATTTCAACCGGAAGAGCAAATCCAAGCCTTCTTGACCCAATAAGAGTAGAGGTTTATGGAGATATTATGCCACTTTCTCAATTAGCTAATGTTGCAACCCTTGACTCCAGCACTCTTTCAATTCAACTTTGGGATAAAAGCAATGTTAAAGCTGTAGAAAAAGCAATTCAAAATGCTAATCTTGGAATAAATCCAATGGTTGATGGCACTCTAATTAGAATAAACATTCCAAAACTTAGTGAAGAAAGAAGAAAAGAATTATCTAAATTAGCCAAAAAATATGGCGAAGACAAAAAAGTTGCGGTTAGAAATATTAGAAGAGATATTATCGATGAATTTAAAAGAAGAGAAAAAGAATTAGGAGCTTCAAAGGATCAAATTCATTCAGTTAATGATGCAATACAAAAAATTACCGATGAATTTGTTAAAAAATTTGACGAAATTATTACAAATAAAGAAAAAGATTTAATGAAAATATAGCGATATATTTCTGCAAATCATAAAGTCTCAAAAGTTAAATGATTAAAATAATTGCTAAATATTTTTTTAATAAAAAGTTTGGTAAACTTAAATCAAAATATCTGCAAAAAATTATCAAAAATTACGATAATGGTAGTTTAGAAACAAATCTACAAATTCCAAAACATATAGCAATAATTATGGATGGTAATGCTAGGTGGGCAAAAAATAATAACTTAGAATTAAAAGATGGACACAATTTTGGTTGTGAAAATATCGAACTAATAACCAATCAATGTCTTAATATAGGAGTACAATATTTAACTTTATATGCTTTTTCATCAGAAAATTGGCAAAGACCACAAAATGAGGTTTCTTATTTACTTGACTTATTAAAATTCTATCTTGATTATAAGATTGAGAAACTAAATCAAGCGGGAGTAAAGATTTTAGTTTCGGGAAGGCTTAATAATTTAGAGAAATCATTAATTGATAAAATAAAATCAATCGAGAATCTTACTGCTAATAACCAAAGAATTGTTCTTAATATTGCTTTTAGTTACGGAGGAAGAGAAGAAATAAAGGAAGGTTTAATTAAAATTGCAAGAAAAATTATAGAAAAAGAAATTGATATCAAGGATCTTAACGAAGATAGCTTTAGAAAATATTTATATCAACCCGAAATTCCAGATCCTGACCTTCTAATAAGAACTGGAGGAGATATGAGAATTAGTAATTTTTTATTATGGCAAATTGCTTATAGCGAACTTTATTTTACCAAAACATTATGGCCAGATTTCAAAAATCGAGAATTTAAAAAAGCTATCATTAATTTTAATCAAAGAAAAAGAACCTATGGAAAAAGATAAAAAACTACTAAATATCACGAAGTTCATATTTATAACAATTAAAACAATATTAAAATTTTTAATCAAATATATTAAAAATAATAATACTGAAGGAAATCTTAGAAAAAGAATTGTCAGCTCTTTAATTCTTATTCCACTGGCAATATATGCTATATTCTTCTCACAAAACTTATTTATAGCCTTAGCTATTGCCATTACAATATTAATGACTATGGAATGGCAAGAAATTATCAGACCAGCTGAAGATTATAAAAAGTGGCAAATAATTGGAGTTTTCTATATCTTAATTCCCGTTTATTCGGTAATAAAAATCAGACTATTAGATGGAGAGCAAAATGGAGAGCAAATATTACTATGGATGTTTGCAATTATTTGGTCAACTGATATTATGGCATTTTTTATTGGAAAATCATTTGGTGGGCCAAAAATTGCACCTCATATCAGCCCTAACAAAACTTGGTCTGGTGCGGTTGGGGGCCTTATTACTAGTGCAATAATTGGAGTTATAAGTGCATCTGTATTATTTAAAGGCAGTATCGTTTTTTTTATTGCAATTAGTGTAATTTTGTCAATTATTGAACAGATTAGCGATTTAATAGAATCAAAAATTAAAAGAACTTTTGGAGTCAAAGATTCAGGAAGTATAATACCTGGTCATGGTGGAGTACTTGACAGACTTGACGGGATGATATTAGTTGCTCCCGCCGTCCTTTTATTGTTAATATTTTTTAAAAATAACTTTTAGGTTATTGATATAAAGCTTAATCAATTTAATTAAATATAAAAAAATAAATTTATTAATAAAATGTTGAATAATTTTGTAAAAAATTATGTTAAAAAAATACTACCTCTGATTGTTTTCTTGTGCAATCCTTTAACTCAGAGCGCAATTGCATCAAGTGAATGCGGTAAAGATTATGTTGCTTTAGTTTATAATGCAAATAACGGCAATATCATTTTTGAAAAAGATGCGGATAAAATAACATATCCTGCATCTTTAGTGAAATTAATGACTCTATATCTAACATTTGAAGCATTAGATAAAAAAGAATTATCACTTAGCCAA
The DNA here is from genome assembly GCA_964202895.1 of Rickettsiales bacterium UBA1997. GTDB lineage: Bacteria > Pseudomonadota > Alphaproteobacteria > Rickettsiales > UBA1997 > JAJTDS01. Next base: position 356,705 of record CAXNJM010000001.1, read on the forward strand.
AATTTAAAAGTATCTTCGCACGGAGCAGAAATAGCAAGAGTTAACAATGGCAACAGTTTACATTTAAAAAAAGGTCAAAAAATAACAGTTGAGCAAGCAATAAGAGCGGTTGTAGTAAAATCTTTTAATGAGGCTGCCGTAACTTTGAGTGAATCAATATCTGGTAACGAGTGGAGTTTTGTTCGATTAATGAATAGAACAGCTAAGGATCTAGGAATGAAAAACACTAATTTTAGAAATGCAAGCGGTCTACATCAAGAAGATCAATATACTACAGCACTTGATCTAGCAAGGCTTGCTTATGCCATAAGAACAAAATTCCCTCACTATTATCCAGTATTTGCTAGCAAAAGCTTTAACTACAATAAAAAAAGATACTACTCTCATAACCATGTTTTGCTTGATTATAAAGGTGCAGAAGGAATGAAAACCGGATTCACTAATGCTTCTGGGTTTAATCTGGTTGCATCGGCAAAAAGAGGAGATAAACAAATATTCTCAATATTAATGGGTTGTGAAAGCCAAAAAAAAAGAGATAATCTTACAAAAAATTTATTAGATATGGCATTTAATAAACTTAACAAAGATATTCCAGTAAAAGTTGCAAGTAGAGTCAAATTGCAGGAACAAAGGAAATTTGACGAACAGCTTGGAGTAAACACCGATTCTTAAAAAAATTAAAAAATGTTTGAATTATTTTTAGTAACAGTTTTTGGAGCTATATTCGGCTCTTATGCAACATTATTTGCATACCGTCTACCGCTAAATGAATCAATATTTGGTAGATATTTTGGCCCTAAATCTCGTTGCCCAAATTGCTCTTCTATTATTAAAACCAGAGACTTAATTCCCCTTATAAACTGGTTAATTACCTTTGGAAAATGTCGAAATTGCAATATTGAAATTCCACGAATTCACTTATTTGTTGAATTATTTACGATTGCTGGCTTTATTTTATCTTACCTTTCTTTTGGTTTTAATGAAAGTTTTATTTTAAATGCAATTTTCATCACCTGTCTAGTGATAATTACTGCAACGGATTACTCTCATCAAGTATTTCCTTTTCAGATACTCTGCCTGATGTCAACCCTTGCCGTTGCAATAAGAACTATACAAGACCAATCAATTAACAATATTATCTTTAATGTTGCTTTTTCCACAATATTAATATCATTATTGTGGAAAATAATAAAAGTTAAAATTGATAAAAAAGACAAAAGAATAACCACTATTTTTACAAAAATTAATCTTAACAAACAGCAATTTTTTGATTACATAAAGCTGATTCTAATCGCTTCGCTAATATTACCACTAATAAGTTTTATTTTATATTTTATAATCTCAATAGTCGCAATATTTTCCTTGCAATTTATTAGAATTATGTTTAAAAAATTCTATCCAAAAAATAAGGAGCGTAATATTAATTACAAATATTCTCCCGGTTATATTTTTACTTTTACATTGCTAATATTCTTAATCATCAAAATATAAAATATGAAATTCACAGATTACAAAGTCAAAGATATAACACTGGCTGATTTAGGTCTTAAAGAAATATCTCTCGCTGAAAATGAAATGCCGGGTTTAATGTCGCTAAGAAGAGAATATGGCAATACAAAACCATTATCTGGAGCAAGAATTGTAGGTTGCCTTCATATGACAATTGAAACCGCAGTATTAATTGAAACTCTAATATATCTTGGTGCCGAAGTAAGATGGAGCTCTTGCAATATATTCTCTACCGTTGATCAGGCTGCATCAGCTATGGCAAGCAAGAATATTCCTGTATTTGCTTGGAAAGGAGAAAGCGAAGAAGATTACATTTGGTGCATTAAACAAACAATTGATGGCAAAGAAGGTTGGAGACCAAACTTAATACTAGATGATGGAGGGGACTTAACAAAAATAATTCACAATGAATATCCAGAGCTATTATCAAAAATTAAAGGGCTATCAGAAGAAACAACTACTGGAGTTGCTAGGTTGCAACAAATGGAACAAAAAGGATTACTTAAAGTTCCTGCAATAAATGTTAATGATTCGGTAACTAAATCAAAATTTGATAATCTTTATGGTTGCAAGGAAAGTGTAATTGACGGCATAAAAAGAGCAACTGATATTATGATAGCAGGAAAAATGGTATTTGTTGCCGGATACGGAAATGTCGGCAAAGGTTGTGCAGAGGCTTTTAAATCTCAAGGTGCAAGAGTGGTCGTTAGTGAAATAGATCCAATTTGTGCACTTCAAGCATCAATGGCAGGTTTTCAAGTTTCGCCTATTGAAGATTGTGTTGAAAATGCAGATATATTCATCACCGCCACTGGCAATTTTGATATAATAACCATTGAACATATCAGAAAAATGAAAGATTGTGCGATTATTGGAAATATCGGACATTTTGATAATGAAATTCAAGTCGAAGCTTTAAGAAATTATCAATGGACAAACATTAAACCACAAGTTGATCAAATTACCATGCCAGATAAAAAAAGAATAATCCTTCTTGCAGAAGGAAGGCTTTTAAATCTAGGCTGTGCAACTGGACACAGTGCCTTTGTAATGTCTACAAGCTTTACTAATCAAGTTATGGCACAAATAGAATTATGGCAAAATCACCAAAAATATCAAAACAAGGTCTATACTTTACCAAAAACTTTAGATGAAAAAGTTGCACTTTTACATTTAGAAAAACTTGATGCGAAACTAACAAAACTTAGTGAAAAACAAGCTGATTATATTGGAATCGACATCACAGGACCTTTTAAAAACAACGATTATCGTTATTAATCTATTTATTAAATTACAAGATTTATGGACAAATTTCAAATTACAACATCAGGCTATATAAAACTTAAAGGACTAATTGAAAACCTTAAAACAATAGAAAGACCAAAGGTAATTAGTCAAATCGCCGCAGCTCGCGAAATAGGAGATTTAAAAGAGAATGCCGATTACCATGCTTCAAGAGAAAAACAAGCATTTATTGAGGCTCAAATAGCCGATCTTGAAGATAGATATTTAAGGGTAGAAATAATTGATATATCGAAACTATCTGGAAGCAAAGTTTTATTTGGAGCAACAGTAAAAATTAAGAATCTTGATAACGGTAAAATTACAAGCTATAAAATAGTAAGTGATTTTGAAGCAGATCTAGATAAGGGGTTAATTTCAAATAGCTCGCCTGTCGCAAGAGCGATGATAGGAAAAGAAGCTGGAGAAGAGATAGAAATAAAAACTCCAGGAGGAATAATAAACTACGAGATTCTAGCAGTAAGTTTCATTGAATAAAATTTTAAAATAGTGCACAATATTAACAATCAAAATAATAAAATAATTTTTATACAATTGATCAAGAAAACAACGAAATGGTTAAAGCTTTTTGTTTTGTTAACCATCTTCAGTGCTCTATCATTTCTAGAAATAGGCTTTGCTAATCAAATAAAAGATTCTAAAAACTCTCAACAACAAGATAAGAAAATATCAAAAAAAAAAATTATTAAGACAGATAAAAACAATAACGGAACAAAAAATTTAAAAAAACATCAAAATTCTAAAATAAAAAATCCAACTAATAACAAAAAATTAAAAATTAAAAACCCAAACGGTTCTATACCATCCCCAGAGAAAAAGGATAAAAACTCTAATAAATCGATTAAAGAAAATAGCAATAAAAATGCCAATAAAAAATTAAAAGAGCAACAAAAAAGCAACATCACAACATCGAAACCGACTTCAAAAGATATCAAAAATAACACCAAAATACAAACTAAAGCAATAAAAACTGAAGAAGATGATTCTCTTGACGAAATTAAAATCAAACAAAATATGGCTATAAACAACAATAGCATCATAAAAAAAAATGAAAATAAAAAGGCATTTCTCAATAGTATATTTTTCAACGATGAAGAATTTTCAATTAATAGCGAAACAACCTATCAAAGCCTTGAAATAGCTTTATCTAATTACGATACAAAATTACAAGATAATCAAAAAAACTTTAAAATATTTAATCTTGACAATCCATCTCGCTTAGTAATTGACCTAGAAAACATTGAATTAAAAGACAAAAACTATCAACCAGTCATTCCGCAATATATAAAAGAATACCGCTTTATTAATATAGAAGGTTCTTTAAGATTGGTATTTGAACTGCAAAATAACATTAAAATTCGTAAAAAATCTTTTAAAGATTTTAACAACCAAAATTTACAAAAAATCATCATTGAGTTTGAATCTACAAATAATGAAAACCAAAAAAACGAAACAACAACCGCTGAAAATAAGACAACCGCAGGTGATAAAAACAACAAAAATGAACTAGATGATTTATTAAAAAAGCAGTCAATTCAAAATAAAATCGATAAACCGCAAATATTAAGCACAAAGGAAATATTGCAACAATTAAAAGATAATAGCCTGAACAATAAACAGTCCAAAAATAACAAAAAATTCTTAATTGTCATTGATGCTGGCCATGGCGGAAAAGATCCCGGAACAATAGGGAATTCAAAACAAACACAAGAAAAAGATCTTACTCTTTCTTATGCTCTAGCTTTAAAAAATATTCTTGAAAAAAATTCTTCCTATAGAGTTTTATTAACTCGAGATAAAGATTACTTCATTCCTCTTAAAAAAAGAGTAGAAATTGCAAGAAAAGCTAAAGCGGATATATTTATCTCTATGCATATTAATTGGGTTGATAATCCAGAAATATCAGGATTATCAATCTACACATTATCAGAAAAATCATCCGATAAACAAGCTGAATTACTGGCCCAAAAAGAAAATCGTGCCGATATAATTTCGGGAATAAATTTTTCTGGAGCAAGTAGCGACATAATGAAAACTCTTATCGCAATGTCTCAAAGAAATAGCATGAATCAATCTTCACAATTTGCCAATTTAGCAATAAGAATAGCCAAGAAAAATAACATTTCGACCTTACAAAACACTCACCGCTTTGCTGGTTTTGCAGTTCTAACTGCTCCTGATATGGCTTCAGTTCTTCTAGAATTAGGATATATATCAAATCAAAAAGAGGAAGAACTACTCAATCAAAAAGAATATAAAGAAAAAATTATCAATAGTCTGAGCGAAGCAATTGACGAATATTTCTCAAAAATATCTGTTTTAAATTAAAAAATAACAATGAAAAAACTAAATAAAACTTTTGCTAGATTTTTGCAACAAATCTTACTTAGAGCATTAATGACATTGCCCTTAATTAATTATTTCAATATAGAATCTCTAGAGGCAAAAAATATTAAAACCAAACAAAGAAATCATCAAAATGAAAAAGAAATTGCAAAAGAACAAGCAAAAAATAACCTTCAAAGCAACAATATAAGCAATAAAATATCCTTAGAAGAATATTTAAAACAAATAAACAGCAACAATCCGGCAGTAATATCTTATAATCAACAAGAAGAAGCATCGGAATTATTAAAAAACAAAGCAAAACTAATTACTGGTTTTAATGTTTTTAGCTCTGCAAAAAGCGGTTTTTACCAACAAAATCAAGCAGCACAAATTTTTCGTTACAGCCAATATTATTACCAAAATTATCAAGTTGGAGTTTCTCAAACAAACAATCTTGGAATCAACAGCAAATTATATTACTCTCTTAATAAAATTAATTACAAAGATTTCAACACCTCGATGTTTCTAAACCCTTCCCTAGCATCATCAAATGTACAAACTAATCCAATCGCTGAATTATCAATACCTTTATGGCAAAACTTTCTTGGAAAATCAACAAAATCGAATAAAGATGCTATAATTTACAGTCAAGAAAGCAGTAAATTAAACAATCAAGATTTAATCAATAAAACCAATATTGATGCAGAAAAAACCTACTGGAACCTTGCAATTGCTTGCAGAATTCTTAATATACAACAAAATAATCTTAAAAGATCGCAAGCAATTTTTAATTATGTCAACAAAAAATTGGCAATGAATTTAGCAGAAAAAAGCGATATACTACAAGCAAAAGCATCGGTTGAGCAAGCATTGCTAGAATTAGAGCAAGCGAAAAATAATGAAGAATATTGGATAAATCAATTTAACAAAGCCAGATATGTCTTTGAGAATGAAAAAATTGACAATCTACAAGAAATTGACTATAAAGAAATTCAGAAACTCACTCTACCGTTTCAACAACAAGGCAATAGACCAGATACCAAAGTCGCTGAAGCACAAATGAAGCTTGCAATCGCTAACAATAAGATTGAAGCAGAGAACTCAAAGCCAAATCTTAGTCTTGACGGATATTATGCACTCAAAGGTTTGCAGGCTGGCACTAGAACCGCCTTAGATAACTCTTTTATTAATCGTGGGGCAGAAGCTTCGGTGGCGGTTAAATTTTCAATGCCCGTTAATTTTTATAATACAAATAGTATAATGAATGGAGCGAATCAATCAATCAATTCTGCAAAAAACTTATATCGCTACCGTTCATTTAGCGAACAAAAAGATTGGCAAGATATTGTTAGAAATTTTAATAATCTACAAAAAAATTTACAAATTTCTCAAAAAATTGAAAATGCCCAAAAATTGAAAATTGAGAATGAAAGATCCTTATTAGAGCAAGGCAGAACAACAACTTATCAGATTTTACTATTTGAACAGGAATATTTCCGCTCACAAATAAAGAGCCTTGAAATCGCTAGACAATTACTCTCTCTAAATGCTGAGGCAAAATCTTATAAATTTTAGATTAAAAATTATTTTATATCAAAAAATGAATCTGTTATCCCAACAACAAAACAAGATAACAAATTTAATTTTTGGTATAGTCTAAATATAAAGCCACTTCTTGAATTTCTTCGTTAGTAAATCGAGCACCGATTTTATTGATAATTTTTTCTGCTATAAAATTACCAAATCTTGCTGAATCTTGGAGATTACAACCCTTGATTAAACCATAAATAAATCCTGCACAGAATGAATCTCCGGCACCAGTGCAATCAACAGGATTAATTATTTTTTGCGAAGAAATTTTAAAATATTCATTTTTGTGAAATATCATCACCCCCTCACCCGCAAGAGTAATTACAAAAATTTTATCAAAAAACTTAGCACAAAATTTGGCAATTAATTCAGGATTAAATTCTTCTAGTTGCAGTAAAGAGTTGATTTCAAACTGATTAGCAAACAAAATATCTATATCTAGATTTATTAGATCAAGAAAATCTTGACGATGCCTATCAACACAAAATGAATCAGACAAAGAGAATATGATTTTATTTTGAAAATATTTTGCCTTATCAATTGCTGATTTTATGGTATTAATTGAACTTTCAGTGTCCCATAGATATCCTTCAATATAAAAATAAGCAGAATCTTGAAAAAAATTATCATTAATTTTTAAATTAGCAATTTTAGAAGATGCCCCGAGATAAGTTAACATTGTTCTCTCTCCATCTTCTTTACTGACTAAAATAATTGAGTGAGCGGTGGGTTGACTATTATCTTGAATATTAAAAAATTGACAACCTAAATTAGTTATTGAATTAGTAAATTGTAGACCAAAATCATCATTAGCAACATTGCCAATAAATTTACTATTAACTCTTAATTGCGATAATATCGCCATACTATTACAGGCAGAACCTCCTGCAATCTGCAATACATTAGATAGATCTATTTTTTTAATAATATTTTGTGAAGTTGCTGAATCAACTAGCTTCATTGAGCCTTTATCAAGAAAATTATCATGCAGAAAACTATCGTCGACCTTAATAATAATATCTATAATTGCATTACCAATAGCGGTAACTGATGTATGTTTTAACATTTTGAAAAAGATTTGATTAAAAAATAATTAAATATTCAAGATTTACCACCTCAACCTTCACATCTTCGCCTAATATTTCTTTAACTTGAGCAGTTTTTTTCTCTAAAACCTTCAACAAATCGGAAGAATTATAATTTGCAATACCATTGCCGACATGATGATTATTTTGATCTTTAATAAATATCACCTCACCTACATCAAAATTACCATCAACAGCAACCACCCCAACAGGAAGAAGGCTATTTTTTTTTGTAATTAATGCCTGATGAGCGCAATCGTTGATTACCACCCCTCCTTTAGCATTAATAACGCCTGATAACCAATTTTTTTTAGTTTTACTAATTTTTTTAGATTTGCTTCGCTTGGCAATAATTTTATTTTTACAATTTTTTGCTTTGAATATTGTAAAATTCTTATCGCCATAATTTTTAAAAAACAAACTAGATAAGGAATTATTAACTGTACCATCAGTTATAATAACATCACAACCGCTAGCATTAGCCATTTTAGCAGCATCAATTTTTGTTTTCATTCCACCCGTTCCAACCGATGAATCGCTACCATCCGCCATTTCTTCGATTGTATTATCAATATTTTCAACAATTCTCAATAATTTAGCATCTTTATATTTTCTTGGATTTTTATTATAAAGACCATCAATATCTGAAAATAATATTAATAAATTAGCCTCCGCCATCTGAGAAACCCTTGAAGCAAGACGATCATTGTCGCCGATTTTGATTTCTGCAATTGCCACTGAATCATTTTCGTTGATAATAGGGATAATTGCATTTTTAAGCAATGTTTCGATAGTGTTAGAAGCATTATTATAGCTTTGTCTTGAATTGCAATCATTGGCTGTAAGAAGTATTTGAGCAACGGTAAGATTTTTTTTAGCAAAAATATCATGATAATAACTCATCAATTTAATTTGCCCAATAGCCGCAGAAGCTTGTTTTTGAGGAAGAGAAAGCTTGGCATTATCTTGACCACTAGCATTAATCAAGTTGCTTTTTCCTAGAGCAACAGCACCAGAAGTTACGATTATTACTTCTATATTATTATTAATTAATTGACGAACATCTTCTGCAAAAGTTTCTAACCAATCTAAATGAAATTTATTTGCTGTAATTAATATGGAGGAGCCAATTTTTATTACTATACGGCGATAGTTTTGCAACTCTATATTTAGCATAATTGCATTCTCTATTTAATTATAAAAATAAATTGCAAAATTACCATTTTAGCAATGTTGAACCCCAAGTTAAGCCACCGCCCAATGCTTCCAACACTATTATGTCGCCACTTTTTATTCTTTTATTGCGATGAGCAAAATCAAATGCCAAAGGGATTGAGGCAGCAGAAGTATTGGCATGCTTAGATAAAGTAATTATCACTTTATCTTCAGTTAAATTTAATTTTTGCATTACTGCATTGAGAATTCTTATATTTGCTTGATGCGGTATCAATAAATCAATGTCTGAAGTTTTTAGATTTGCTTGCTCAAGAACTGAAAACACTGATTTAGACATTTTTTCAACCGCATGTTTAAAGACCTCTTTACCAGCCATTTCAATAAAACCAATTTGTTGATTTTTTGATGCACCACCGCTAGTTTTTAAAATATCGTTAAATCTACCATCAGAATTTAGGTTGGTAGCAATAATTCCAGAATCATCACCGCTAAGATTAGCCTCTAACAATAAAGCACCAGCACCATCGCCAAATAAAATACAGCTATTTCTATCTTTCCAATCAACGATTCTTGAAAGAGTTTCTGAGCCTATAACTAAAGCATTCTTAACTTGACCTGTTTTTATAAAATTATTTGCAATCGATAAAGCATAAACAAAGCCCGAACAAACCGCTTGAACATCAAAAGCAAAAGCATTAACCGCTTTAATTTTTTCTTGCACAATGGTTGCAGTTGCAGGAAAGGTAAGATCTGGAGTGGTGGTTGCGACTATTATCATTTCAATATCCGCAGGATTAAAATCAATATATTCAAGAGCATTAATTGAGGCTTTAGCAGCAAGATCTGAAGTTAATTGATTTTTTGAAGCAATGTGTCTTTGCTCTATTCCTGTTCTTTCAATAATCCATTGATTTGTAGTGTCGATAGATTTTTCTAAATCGTAATTGGTAATAATTTGCTCTGGCAAAAAAGAGCCACTGGATATTACCTTACTTTTTATTAGATTCATAAATTAAGTTGAGCTTTGTTCGTTATTATCTTTATCAGACCTAGGAAAATCGATTAATTCTTCGGTTATTTTTTGATTAATTTGATTATCAACCAAAGATATTGCAACCTTAATTGCATTAGCAAAACCAATTGCATCGGTGCTACCGTGACTCTTTACAACAACACCGTTCAGACCTATCAACATTGCTCCATTATGCATTCTAGGGTCCATAATTTTAGTTGCCTCTTTAATTGAGTAGCCAGAAAACAAGTATCCTATTTTTGATAAAGTTGAACTCATAAAGCCTTGCTTTATAAAACCAGATATCATTTTTGCGGTTCCTTCGATTGCTTTTAATGCTATATTTCCTGAGAAGCCATCAGTTACAACGATATCAACAGTTCCCTTAGTTATGTCATCGCCTTCAACATAACCATAAAAATTATCTTTAAGATGACTTTCTTTTAGCATTTGAAATACTTCTCTAACTTTGTCGTTTCCCTTCATTTCTTCAGAACCAACATTTAAAATGCCAATTTTGGGATTAGAAATTTTATGAACCACTCTTGCGAAAGCATAACCCATAACTGCAAATTGATATAAAACCTCTGCGGAGCAATCAATATTAGCACCCATATCAAGTAATACAGTACTGCGGTTTTTTTGATTGGGAATTGAAGTTATAATGGCCGGCCTATCAATTGCTGGCAAGGGCCTTAAAAAAACTTTTGACATTGCCATTAAGGCTCCAGTATTTCCTGCGGAAACCGCTACTGAAGCTTCTTGATTTTTTACAGCATCAATTGCTAGTCTCATACTGGAATTCACCCCGCGACGAAGAGCAACAGAAGGCTTTTCGTCGGCAGAAATGAATTCGTCGGTATGGATTATTTTGCTTCTTGCTCTTAAGTTGGGACAGCGAAAAACTATTGGACTAATTTTCGTAGCATCACCAAATAACAAAAACTCGCTACGAGCTATTGCAGATGCGATTTGTTCTGCCCCCTCAATAACAATTTGCGGTGCACGATCACCGCCCATGCAATCAAGAGCAACGACTACTTTATTTAACACCAGAAATTAGGTTATTTCTTAATATTTAGAAAATTGCAATTAAGCAACTTCTTGATTGTTCAACTTTTCAGGCTTATCAGCAATGATTTTTTTGCCATTATAAGTGCCATCTGATGAGATATGATGAGCCAAGCGATATTCACCGGTTTCTTTATCAACTACAATATTTGGAATATTGAAAGAGTAAGATCCATTACTTCCTCTTCTCATATTTCTTCTTGATTTCGATTTTTTTCTTTTAGGAACAGCCATTTTTAAGCCTCTTTTTAATTTATATTATTATTAAATGTTGTAAAAACTATTTGCAAAAAACAAAGATTAAGTAAGATAAAACTTATTCTTCAGTAAATCAATAAAAAATTAAACAAAATGCATTTTTTCATAAATTTATATCAAAAAAACAAATTAACAATTAATTTTAACAAATTATTTTTATTAATTTTAATCTGCCTTAATTGCTGTGCAAAAATTGAAAATAGAGGCTATAACTTTGATTTATCAAATTATAAAACCCTACAAACTGACATTAGCAACAAGGAAAGAACCGTTATGGAGATGGGATTACCCAGCTTTTCTTATAATTATGAAGAAAAAGAAAGTTGGTTTTATTATAGCTTTACAACAAAAAATTATCTTTTTTTGAAACCAAAAATTATCAATCAAAAAATCTTAGCAATTGATTTTAATCAAGAAGGCTTTATTACTAATATTCAAGATTTTGAAAATAAAAATAACAAAACTTTTAAACCAATAAAAACAACAACTGAAATTCAAAAAATTAAAGAAGATAATTGGTTAAAAGATCTATTTAGCAACATAGGTAGAGTAAGGCCTATTTAATTAACAAATACCATCTTAATAAATTACATACAGTTAAACTATGATAAAAACACTAAACCATATTCGCAACTTTTCTATTGTTGCTCACATTGATCATGGCAAATCAACCTTGTCTGATCGCTTAATACAAGAATGCGGAGCAGTTGAAGAAAGAGATATGACTAATCAAATGCTTGATTCAATGGATATTGAAAAAGAAAGAGGAATCACAATCAAAGCACAAACTGTTAGGCTTCAATATAAGGCGGAAGACGGAAATTTATACATTTTAAATTTAATGGACACTCCCGGACATGTTGATTTTGCTTATGAAGTAAGTCGTTGTTTGGCAGCTTGTGAAGGCTCAATTCTTGTTGTCGACTCAACACAAGGAGTTGAAGCACAAACTCTTGCAAATGTTTATCAAGCGATGGATAATAATCATGAAATATTTCCCGTTCTCAATAAAATCGATCTTCCTGCTTCTGACCCTGATAAAGTAAAAAAACAAATCGAAGATGTAATCGGTATTGACACTAGCGATGCAGTATTAGTGTCGGCAAAAACAGGAGTTGGCATCAAGCAAGTATTAGAAACTGTTGTTAAAAAACTACCCTGCCCCAAAGGAAACCCAGAAGGTGAATTTAAAGCCCTTTTAATTGATAGTTGGTATGACCCTTATCTAGGAGTAATAGTATTAGCAAGAATGATTGATGGCACTCTTAAAAAGGGGCAAAAAATTAAAATGCTTGCCACTAATTCGGTTTATCAAGTTGACTCTGTGGGGTTCTTTACTCCAAAAAAAGTTTTTTGTGAAGAATTGAAAGCTGGAGAAGTTGGTTTTATCAATGCCCAAATTAAACAAGTTGCAGATTGTAGAGTCGGAGATACCATTGTTTTAAATAGCAATGAAAATGCTATTCCTTTTGCTGGCTTTAAACAAAATAAACCTGTAGTATTCTGCGGAATCTACCCAATCGATGCATCTGATTTTGAAAAATTTCGCGATGCACTAGGAAAGCTTCATCTGAACGATGCGAGTTTTGAATTTGAGCCTGAAGTTTCTACAGCTTTGGGTTATGGCTTTCGCTGTGGTTTCCTAGGGTTATTACATCTTGAAATTATTCAAGAAAGATTAGAAAGAGAATTTGACCTCGATTTAATAACTACCGCACCTTCAGTTATATATCGCATTCACTTGATGAAGGCAAGAAACTTAAGCGAAGAAGAAAAAGAAGAATCGATAATGCTCGTTCATTCACCAGCAGATATGCCAGAGCCTAATCATATTGACTTTATGGAGGAGCCTTGGATTATCGCCACCATAATGACTCCCGATGAATATCTTGGAGCAGTGCTTGATTTATGCACCCAAAAAAGAGGAATGCAAAAAGATCTCTCTTATGTTGGCGATAGAGCAATGGTAATATATCGATTACCGCTCAATGAAATTGTTTACGATTTCTACGACCGCTTAAAATCTTGCTCACGAGGCTATGCTAGTTTTGATTGGCAAATGGATGGTTATGAAAAAAGCGATTTAGTAAAATTAGCAATTCTTGTTAATGCCGAGCCAGTTGATGCCTTATCAATAATAGTACATAAAACTAGAGCAGAAGGTAGAGGAAGGGCACTTTGTAAAAAATTAAAAGAATTAATTCCGAAACAAATGTTTGCTATTGCTATTCAAGCAACAATTGGTGGCAAGATTATCGCCAGAGAAACAGTTTCAGCAATGCGAAAAGATGTTACCGCCAAATGTTATGGTGGCGATATCACTAGAAAAAGAAAGCTTCTTGATAAGCAGAAAAAAGGTAAGAAAAAAATGCGAGAATTTGGCAATGTTGAAATTCCACAATCTGCCTTCCTTGCCGCCCTTAGACTTGACGATGAATAGACACTAAACATGACAAAGCCTTTTATTAAATGGGTCGGAGGGAAATCTTCCGCAATAACAGCAATTAGTGAATTTTATCCCGATAATATTGCATCTATTAAAAATTATTGCGAACCATTTATTGGAGGCGGAGCAATGTTTTTTCATCTCGCTTCATTATATAAATTTGAAAAAATAATTATTAATGATATCTCGCCATACCTAATAAAAACTTATATTGCCGTAAGAGATAACTTAGAAAATTTAATTAAAATATTGAGTTCTTATGAAAAAAATTACTTAGATTTAGAAATAAAAGAAAAGGAAAAGATTTTTTATCAATTCCGCGATAAATTTAATAATAGCGATTATTATGAAGAAATTGAATTGGCGGCTATCTTTATTTTTCTTAACAAAACATGCTTTAATGGCTTATTTCGACTTAATTCAAAAGGAAAATTAAATTCACCATTTGGTTTTAATAAAAAACCTTCTTTTTATAACCATAAGAACATCTGTCAAGCATCCTTAATGTTGCAGAGAGCAGATATTTTATGCCAAGATTTTTATTCGCTAAAAGATGATATTAAAAATGATTTCTTTATATATCTAGACCCTCCATATCGTCCAATTAGCAAAACATCAAGCTTTAATGGTTATTTTGGCAATAATTTTAACGACGAACAGCAAAAACAATTAAAAGATTTTGCTGTAGATATTTCATCGAATAATAAAGTTCTTATTTCCAATTCAGACGATGGAAGCGATTTCTTCGATAAGCTGTATGATGGCTTTACAATCAATAAAATCCAGGTTTCAAGAATGATTAATAGCAATGCTAATCTTCGCGGAAAAATCAACGAATTATTGATTTCAAACTATAATAAATTTTTATACAATAAATAAACCTCCCCTCGAGGGAACAGTGTTATTTTAGGTTGGGTTGCTATTTATTTTTTCTTAAATTACGGCAACAAGGGGTTTTAGACCCTTGTTGCCTTTTTACTTTGGGGGATGAAGAAGAATCGAATGCAAATCTTCATCCTCGCGAGGGCTTCCCTTCTTTGTCATCTCGACCTCTGCCGTCATCCCGACGAAAGTCGGGATCCAGCCCACTCCTATTTCTGGGTGCCGTTTTGCAACGGCATGACGAGTGTTTGATGCATCGGGATCATCCCTAACTCTTTCTCATTGTTATTATTTTTAGTTCCGTCATCCTCGCAAGGAATCGCAGGATCTATTGCTTTTCTGGATCCTGCAACTTCGCTTTGCTTCGTGCAGGATGACGGTTGATAGTGCGATGGCATAACTTTTTATCTAATAACTCCCCCCTCCCCGAAGGCTTTGCCTTCCACCCTCCCTCAAGGGGAGGGTTATTTAGTGTTGAAGAATTTGCTTTGGCAACAAGGAGCTTCAGCCCCTTGACCTAATGATAACGGAATACAAATTAACCACAAGGGATAGAATTCCAATGCAATTTCCACTACTCCCCTCAAGGTAAAACTAACATTGTTGAGTTCAGCAAAGCTTCAAAAATAGGATCTTAGATGACGATTGTTGATTTATTTTATTTAAATAAAATTTGATAAAACTTCTTTTTGCCAATTGATAAGTCAATTTTTTGATTTTGATAAGTATTTTTATCAAAATGGTAGTTAATATCTGTAATCAATTGTGAGTTGATTTTGACTGCATTATTTAATATCAATTTTTTAGCTTCAGAATTTGATTCACTAGCCCCGATTTCTTTAATGATTTCAAAAAGCTTCTTTGAATCTTGTTCAAAAATTATTTCCTTCTCAATAAAGGCTTGCGAATTTTTATTAACAAATATTTCTCTAGCGGTAGCAAGGCAATTATTAGCAACTTCCTCATTGTGACAAATTTTAGTTACCTCAAAGGCTAATAATTCTTTTAATTGATTAATGATTTGAGCATCTGCAAGAATTAAATTACCGATATTTTGAAGATTATGACCAGTTATTTTATGCACTTTTTCATTTATTTCAATATCATAATTGGTAAATAATTTAATAAATTTTATTACATCAGCATCATTAACATTGCGAAAATATTGAAAATAGTCAAATGCTCCAAACATATCAGCATCAAGCCAAACTGCACCATTAGCGGTTTTCCCCATTTTTTTACCTTCAGAATTTGTAAGTAAAGGCGAAGTCAAGCCAAAAGCATTATTTGATTGATTATCATTTTTAACCTTATCAACATTGATTTTTCTAATTAATTCCACCCCGTTAATAATATTTCCCCATTGATCGGAGCCACCTATCTGTAGATTGCAACCATATTTTTTATTTAAGTGATAAAAATCATAGGCTTGCAATATCATATAATTAAATTCAATAAATGAAAGCGGTTGATCTCTGTCAAGCCTTAATTTAACTGAATCAAAACTCAGCATACGATTAACCGAAAAATGTCTACCCACATCTCGTAAGAAATCAATATATTTAAGCCCCGAGAGCCATTCATCGTTATTGACTATAATTGCCTGACCGCCATCACCTTTTATGATTCTTTGTGGTGAGGTTAGTTCAAGGTTAGTAAATTCAGCCTTATCGTTAATTTTAATAAATTTTTCTAAAGTTTTTTTAATACCTGCAAGATTATCCGCAATTTGACTTTCAGTTAATATTTGACGAACATCGTCTTTGCCGGAAGGATCGCCTATTTTAGTGGTTCCACCCCCAAGGAGAATAATTGCATTATGCCCCTGCTTTAACAACATTCGCAATATCATAATTTGCATCAAACTACCAATATGCAAAGATTTCGCGGTACAATCAAAGCCAATATAAGCGGTAATATTTTCTAATTTATCAATTTGCTCAATATCGGTTGCTTGAGCAAGAAACCCTCTTTCTGCGAATTTTTGTAAAAAAATTGAATTTAAATTTTGCATAAATTTTAAATAGGTTGGAATATCTATCTGGACCTTTGAAGATTAGTGATTATTGCAAAAATTTTCAATATCCGCAATATTTTGAATTGAAAGAGCGGAAAAAGAGCTACATGTTCTAGTTGCAAGCCCAGCAAGCACTTTACCAGAACCAATTTCAATAATTTTTTTAATGCCTTGTTGTTCCATAAATAGCATAGTTTCTCGCCATTTCACCGTTCCCGTAATTTGCTTAATAAGAGATTCTACTATTGCAGATGAATCGTCAACAATTTGAGCGGAAATATTAGCAACGACAGGAATTTTACTGTTATTAACCTCAATTTTACTCAAGGCCTCAGACATAGCAATTTCGGCATCTCGCATTAATTGCGAATGAAATGCACCACTAACTGGCAACATAATTGCTTTTTTAATACCAAAATCTTTTGCCTTTTCTATTGCCCTTATAATTGCACTTTTATTGCCACTAATAACAATTTGCCCCGTAGAATTATCATTGGCTATTTGACAAACCTCATTTTGCTTAACCTCTTCGATTAGTTTTAAAATATCAATTATATCGGCACCAAGAATTGCAGCCATCGCCCCTTCGCTTTTACCACTTGCACCACATTTTGCCATTGCTTGACCACGAATTTTAAGTAATTTCGCAGTATTGGCAATATCGAAAGAGCCACTTGCACAAAGAGCAGAATATTCGCCCAATGAATGACCGGCAGTTATAGAGCAAAGATCGGTAAATTTTTTACCAAAATCATTTTCTAAAACCTTGATTATCGCCATCGAAACCGCCATTAAGGCAGGTTGAGTATTTTCGGTTTTGGTAAGCTCTTCATTAGGACCAGAAAAAATAATGTTAGATAGTTTGTATCCTAGATTTTCATCAACTATTTCAAAAACATCTCTTGCTGATTTAAAATTATCGAAGAGATCTTTTCCCATTCCCACTATTTGAGAACCTTGACCCGGAAATACAATTGCTATTTGATTTTTTTGGTTATTCATATTTTAAGATTTAAAGGATTAAATTAAGAATTTATCTTTATTTATTTGGTGTTTTTTTCAGTATTTTTAAAAGATTCAGTAATTTTGGAAATTTTTGTAAAGCAGAATTTCAAATCACGAGTAATTTCCGTGAAATCTTTATTAATAATTGGTTTTCTTGCAATGATAACATAATCAAAATTTGGCAGAATTATATCTTTCTTAGTCTTAGAATCAGATGCCTTATCAGTAAAATTATGACTATTAAGAGCAATAATTGCTGATTTCAACCTTCTCTTCACAAGGTTTCTTGCCACCGCATTACCAATTGTTTTCGTTATAACATAGCCAATACGAGAAAATATCTTTGAATTAAGATTTTTTTTTGGGTCAAAATTATAAGCTTGAGCAACTTCTATTCTTGTCAATATAAGGGTAGGACAGGCAAATTTTTTGCCTTTATTTTTTATATTTTGAAAATCTCTTGATTTTTTAATAGAGAGGATTTTCATAAATTTGTTTAAAAGATAATTATTCTATTAATTTTTGATTATAAAATATTATCAAAAACTATGCCGATAATACAGCTCTGCCTCTAGCTCTTCTTCTAGCGATAATTCTTCTACCGCCAACAGTTGACATTCTTGCTCTAAAGCCGTGTCTTCTTTTACGAACTAATTTACTGGGTTGCCAAGTTCTTTTCATAGATTTTAATTGAAAAAGTGAATAATGTTAAAAAAAGATTAATCTAAAAATATTTTTATAATAATCAATATTTTATTTATAATAATTTAATAGTTGTTATTTTTATCAAGCATTACAACATTTGGAACAAAATTTAGCGCCTGCTGGTAATCCATTAATGCATAAGCAATAATTATTGTTAAATCTCCAACCTGCACTTTTCTAGCGGCCGCACCATTAATTTTTATCGCACCACTACCTCTCAAGGCTGGAATGGCATAAGTTGTGAATCTCTCGCCGTTATTAATATTGAGAACATCGACTTTTTCATTAGGTAAAATTCCAGATTTTTCAAGAATGTTCAGATCAATTGAAACAGACCCTTCATAATGAAGATCAGCTTCAGTAATAGTTGCTCTATGAATTTTTGCTCTCATTAAAGTTAACTGCATTTTGTTTGATTTTTAAATTAAATTTTTTTAAGCAACCTTTCTACGAGGTCGGTTTTTTCCCAACTAAAGCCACCATCTATTTCTGGCTTTCTACCAAAATGCCCAAATACTGCGGTTCTTTGATAGATAGGGCGATTAAGCTGTAAATATTCTCTAATTCCTCTTGGACTAAGATCTATTAAATCATTAATCAATTTAACTAAATCTTCACCAGCAACACCAGTTTTATGGTTATTAACATATAGAGATAAAGGCTTTGAAACTCCAATTGCATAAGAAATTTGAATAGTGCATCTATTAGCAAGCTTTGCTGCAACTATATTTTTTGCTAAATATCTTGCCATATAAGCGGCTGAACGATCAACTTTGGTTGGATCTTTACCAGAAAAAGCACCACCTCCATGAGGAGCGGAACCACCATAACTATCAACAATAATTTTTCTTCCAGTTAGGCCAGCATCTCCATCTGGACCACCTATGACAAATTTACCGGTTGGATTAACCATAAATTTAGTATTTTCATTAAACCAACCCGCCGGTAAAGAATTTTTTACAATCGGAAAGATTAAATCAATAATTTGATTAACTTCGACTCCTTCTTTATGCTGTATTGAAACAAGAATTATTTCTGCTCCTATTGGCTTCGAGTTTTCGTATTTTAAAGTTACTTGACTCTTTGCATCAGGACCAAGAATTGCAAAATTAGGGTTAGATTTTCTAGCAATTTCAATATTTTGCAAAATACGATGAGCATAATAAATTGGTGCAGGCATTTGCTCTTCCGTTTCATCGCAGGCATAACCAAACATAATTCCTTGGTCCCCCGCTCCTTCTTCTTTATTTTGTGTAGCATCAACACCAACAGCAATATCAGGAGATTGGCTATGTAACAAATTTAGGATGTTAAGACTTCTCCAATCAAAACCTTTTTGCTCATAACCAATATCTTTGACAACATTGCGAATAATATTTTCAATATCATCTTTTGAAATGTAAGGGGCCCTTATTTCTCCGCCAATTATAACTTGATTAGTAGTTGCAAATGTTTCAATTGCTAGTCTTGAGTAGGGGTCGAGAGATAGATATTTATCAACTAAGGCATCAGATATTTGGTCGCATATTTTATCTGGATGGCCTGAAGAGACAGATTCCGAAGTAAATAAAAAGTTTCTTGGCATAGTTTGGTAGCTATTTTATTTCGGAAGGCTTTCCACAAATTTAGTAAAAAATACAGAAAGCTATGTTTCTGTATTTTTAAATTATTTTTTAGGAGCTGGCTTTTTTTCTTCTGCTTTAGGAGCTGAAGCTGTTTCTGCTGTTGCATTATCTTCTTTAGAAGCTCTACCAGTAATGCTGGCAACTAGATTAGTTCCCTTGACATTAAGTTTAGAATATTCTGGCATGACAAGATCTGATGCTCTTATTTTTTGACCAACTTTCATTAAACTAATATCAACTTCAATGAAATTAGGAATTTCTTTGTCAGAAAGAACCTCTAATGCAACTTTTCTCATTCTAACATTTAAAAAACCACCTCTTTTTAAACCAATAGATTTATCTTGACCAGTAAATTTAATTTTAGCTTGGATTTTAATAGTTTTTTGTTTATCGCAATTAAAAAAATCAATATGAATAGGGCGATCAGAAACAGGATCAAGTTCAATTTTATGAGCTATAACTTTTAATTCTTTGCCGTCTAAATCAAGAGAAATTACGGTGGATTGTAAATCGCCTTTGAAATATTCATGCTCTAATTCTTTCGAATCAAGAGATATATTTATATTAGAAGGATTGCTATAAATTACAGCAGGAATTTGATTGGCTCTTTTTATTTTTTTAGCAGCGATAGAACCTATATTCTCACGGATATTCGCCTTAATTTTGATGCTAGTCATAGCTTTTGTTTTGTGTTAAAATTAAAAATTCAAAAATGAAGTTGCCATAATTTAAAAATAAAATTTTTATAATCAAGTTTTTTATTATTGTTTAGTTAATTTTTTTTCTTGACTCTTAGAAAAATATTTTATTTTCATCTAGCTGGTAATTAATTATTAGATTTAATTAAATATTTAAAGACCTCTTCTAAATCTGGTTGACGAGTTGATATATCAGCAATTTTAATATTATGGAGGTGAAAAATATTAAGAATTTGTTCTACTTCAAAATTTTTAGGATCATACTCAATAACAAAGTTGTTATCTTTATTTTTAATAATAATGCTTGAATTTGTAGCAGAATTATTCGCTCTTTCAATAATCGCATTAGATAAATTATTGATATCTCCTAAAAAATTATCTCTACTTGTGATTAATAATTGCTTATAATTTAATATATTCATTAATTCGGCCGTTGATTTTTGAGCAATAACGACTCCATTATTAATTACTGCAATTTCATCGCATAATTTTTGGGCCTCTTCAAGATAGTGGGTTGTAAGCACTATAGTGGTATTTTGTTCTCGATTAAGTTTTTTTACATACTCCCAAAGTTGATTTCTTAACTCGACATCAACTCCTGCGGTTGGCTCATCAAGAATTAATATTTCTGGATTATGAACCAATGCCTTAGCAACTAAAAGCCTTCTCCTCATGCCTCCAGATAAGCTTCTGGGGGTTGATTTTGCTTTTTCTTGAAGGCCAAGAGCTTCAATAATTTCAAATGTTCTTCTTGCTGATTTTTTTATACCATAATAGCCAGCATATATTTCGAGAGTTTCAAAAACATTAAAAAACGGGTCAATTATTAACTCTTGAGGCACAATACCGATTTTAAATTTGGTTGCTTGCAAGTTTTCATCGATATCGATACCGGCAATCTTAATTGTTCCCGAAGATTTTTTAACTAAACCCGCTATAATGTTTATTATGGTTGACTTTCCAGCTCCATTTGGGCCAAGCAAGCCAAAGAATGAGCCTTTTTTTATTTTTAGGTCTATATTTTTTAATGCCTCTTTTTTAGGGCTTCTAGATGATGTTTGATAAGTTTTTTTAAGATTATCAATTGAAATTGCAAAATCAGTCATTAATGGCCGTTAAAACTAAATTAAATTGTGGTTTTTTAGTATCTCTTGCAATTCTCCAGATTTAAAACTTTCTTTTATTATATCGCAACCACCAACAAACTCGCCCTTAATGTAAAGTTGAGGTATGGTAGGCCAATCAGAAAATTCTTTAATCGCTTGACGCATTTCTTGATCTTCCAAAATGTCGATATCAAGAAAATCAATTGATAGATTTTTTAAAATATGCACAACTGTTGCTGAAAAACCACATTGAGGAAAATCTTTATTTCCCTTCATATATAGCACTACCGAATTTTCATCAATAGTTTTTTGAATAATTTGAAACATTTCTGACATTTTTGATTAAGTTTATTTAATAATTAGTTATTAATTTTTGCAGTGCAAATAGCGAAAAAGAGCACTTCATTTTAAAAGAGCAGTTTTATTTTGCAAATATTTATTTATCAATTTTATGAATAGCCTTAATTAACAACTTACAAACTAACAAAAATAATTATTACAGCCTTATTAAAAAATTATTATGATGTAAATATTTTTTAACTTCCGCAATTGAAAATTTACGAAAATGAAATATTGATGCCGCCAATAATGCAGAAGCGCCCGCATTAAGACCTTGCTTTAAATGCTCCAATTCACCAACCCCACCAGATGCAATAACTGGAATATTGACATTTGAACTAATTAATTTAATCAATTCGATATCATAACCTTGTTTTGTTCCATCACGATTCATCGAAGTGAGGAGAATTTCTCCCGCTCCGAGTTTCTCCGCTTCAATCGCCCATAATAAGGCATCAATTTGAGTTTCTTTAGTTCCACCAAAAGTAAATAATTGATAGGAGCTAGGAAAATTAATATTATCAACTTTTTTAGCATCAATTGCTACAACCACCGCTTGAGAACCAAATCTCCTTGAGGCTTCAGAAATTAATTGCGGATTACGAATTGCCGAACTATTAATCGAGACTTTATCAGCCCCACTTTTAATTAAATTAGAAAAATCTTCTATATTAGCAACTCCACCTCCAACAGTAATTGGAATAAAGCATTTTTTAGCAATATTTTTTACCATTTCAATTGTTGTCGATCTACCCTCGCTTGAGGCTGATATATCAAGAAAACATATTTCATCCGCTCCTTGTTGATAATAAAATTCAGCTTGCATTACTGGGTCTCCAGCATCAATTAAATTTTCAAAATTAGTTCCCTTCACCACCCTTCCATCTTTAACATCCAAGCAAGGAATTATTCTTTTTTTAAGCATTTTTTATTAAATTATAGTTGTTAAATTTATCAACGGGGCATTTATTTAGCCTTTTATTATTCTCCATACTGTCTTAGATTGAGAATCTTCAATTGCAATGTTATAAGATAATAATTCGTCTCTTATTTTATCGCTTAAGCTCCAGTTCTTACCTGCCCTAGCCTCGTTTCTTAATGCAATCTTTTTTTCAATATCATCAATTGAAATAGCAAGATTATTATAAATTAAATTATTTTGAGCTGTTTGCTGAATTTTATTTTTATGATTAAAAATATTTTCTAATAATTTAATATCAATTAGCCCAATAAATTCAAGTGTCGCCAATATTTCAAGTGCTAATTTATTTTTTACATCACCATCAATAGCAACTTCAATTTGAGTTGTTAAATTATGCAAAATAGCAATTAATTTAGCGATATTTAGATCATCAAAAAGTGCTTCAAAAGTTGAGTCAGAGATATTTTTTGAAAAAAAATCTTTTCTTCCTTTTGAATCATTAAAGCAAAGCAAAGAGGATATATTTTCAACACTGAAAACTGCAAGCAAGCTATTGTAAAATTTTAACATTGCTTTTTCGGCATTTTTAAAAGCTTCTTGATTAAAATCAAGAGGTTTTCGATAATGAGTTGAAAGCAATAGATAGCGAATAATAATGGGCTCTGAACCTTGATTTAAAAGATCTCGAACGGTGATAAAATTTTTGAGAGATTTACTCATTTTTTCACCATTAACAGTTAGAAAGCCATTATGTAACCAATATTTTGCAAAATTAGATCCTTGATTAGCACATCTACTTTGAGCTATTTCATTTTCATGATGAGGAAATTGCAGATCAGCTCCTCCGCCATGAATATCAAAATCAACTCCTAGATATTTTGAACTCATTGCCGAACATTCAATATGCCATCCTGGTCGGCCATTTCCCCAAGGGCTATTAAAAATAGAAGATGAATCATCGTCAATAGATGAAGGCTTCCATAAAACAAAATCTAACGGATCTTCTTTATAATCAGCAACCTCAACTCTTGCACCAGATATCATTTGCTCAATATTACGATTAGAGAGCCTGCCATAATCAGCAAAAGATTTAACTTTAAATAAAACATTACCATCTCTAACATAAGCATGACCGCCGGCAATTAAATTTTCTATCATTTCTATCATTTCCTTGATATGCTCAGTTGCGAGCGGTTCAAATGTAGGTTGCAAAACATTTAAAAGATCTGTGTCGCTATGAAAAAAATCAATAGTTTTTTTTGTTAATTCTTGAATCGAAACATTTTGAATAATAGCGGTATTGTTAATTTTATCATCAACATCGGTAATATTTCTAACATAAGTCACTTTCTCAAAAAAATGAGAAAATAAACGATAGAATAAATCATAAACTATTATGCTCCTTGCATTTCCAATATGAGGACGGTCGTAAACGGTTGGTCCACAAACATAAATTTTAAGATGATTCTTATCGATAGGAATTAATTGCTCTTTCTTTTTACTAAGGCTATTAAATATTGAGATTTTGACTTCTTGTAAATTAAACATTGAGATTTTGAATTTTTAAAATTTTGTAAACTGCAAATAACAAGCATTAAAACTTTTAATTTATAAAATCTATTACATTAATCAATTTATTGTTTATGCTACGATAACTTGTTTTTCCAGAGCTCTGCCAATAAACTCTACCATTTTTATCAAAAAGCATAAAAAATGGTATAGCACCTTGATAATTAATTTTTTTTAAAAAGAAAAAATGTCTTAGACCCTCTTTTGAAACAAGATAATAAGGCCTAAAATAGATGTCACCATTTTTTGATAAATGCTGAGAAAGCTTGCTACTACTGATATCTTTATCAATTGCAATAATAAATATTTTTAAATTGGTTTCCTGAAAGTTTCTTGCGATTTGATTGATATCTTTAAACTGTTTACTACAAGCAGTACACCAAGTAGAATAAAAATATATCAAAACAGGGTTTTTATTCTCACTATTTTGAACCTCATTAATTATGTATTCAGAAGAGATCGAGGAAATATTATTATGACCAAAAGAAACGGGGTTTTTTGACACAATATCAAAATTTTCAACATTGAAATTGATGATTTGCCAAGAAATCAAGCCTAAAATAGCTGCAATTAAGATTACTATAAACATTCTTTGTTTGGTGAGTAGCTTTTTCATTAATATTGATGAATAGAAATTATTAAATTTGTTAAACTATAAATTATCTATTTCAATTTTTATATTTTTCGTTTGCTCTTCACGAAAATTTAATATTTTTTTAGCAATTTCAGAATCTTCAATTGCCAATATTTGTAGAGCGAGCAAAGAGGCATTTTTTGCTCCCGATTCACCAATCGCAAGACAGCCAACCGGAATTCCTGCTGGCATCTGCACTATTGATAACAAACTATCGACTCCTTGCAAAGCTTTGCTTTGAATTGGAACAGCAAGAACAGGTAGAGTGGTAATTGATGCAACCATTCCTGGTAGGTGAGCTGCACCACCTGCCCCTGCAATTATAATTTTTATACCTCTTTTTTTTGCATTTTCTGCAAATTCAAATAATCTTTTCGGAGTTCTATGAGCTGAAATAATTTTTACTTCAAAAGAAACTTTAAAATCTTGCAATATTTTTACCGCATAAGACATTGTAGAGTAATCTGACTCACTACCCATAATTATAGATATTATGGGGCTTTTATTTTTATTGGCGATTGATTTTTTAGCAGTGTTATTTTTCACTTTATAAGCTATTTTTTTATGGATTTAGTTTTTGCAATAACAAAATTTGGAGAATGTAGCAAAGCAGGAATCTCTCTATCTCTAACTATCGCAGTAACATGATCTCCTATTTTAACAATATTGTTATCGAAGTATCCTTGACCTATTGAAGTTTTTAAGGTTGGCGAAAAGCCACCGGAACTTAAGGTTCCTATTTTAAGGCCATTAAAGCGAATTTCCGTTCCTTCTCTTGCTATTCCTCTATCAAGTAATTTTACTCCTATTCTTTTTCTTGAAACTCCATTCTCTTTTTCCTTAAGAATTCTTTTTGCACCAATAAAATTATCGTTACTTTTACTTACTACCCAATTTAAACCAGCCTCGATTGGTGAGGTTGTATCATCAAGATCGTGACCATATAGTGGATAACCCATTTCTAACCTAAGTGAATCCCTAGCTCCTAAGCCAATTGGCTTAACATTTGAATCGCTACAAAGAGATATCCAAAAATCAACAACTGAATCATTTTTAATACTAACTTCAAAACCGTCTTCCCCAGTATAGCCAGTACGACTAATTATTACATCATCATGTTTTTTAGTTTTATAAAAACCAAGATTCATATAAGGAAGATTTGACAAATTAGAATCCAAAAGCATTTTTGACAAAACTTCTTCAGCAATTTCGCCCTGAATAGCTATAAGAGAACGATCAGAAAGCTCGATTAATTCAAGGTTTGCGGGCATATTTTTTAATATCCATTGATGATCTTTTTCTTTACAGCCAGCATTAAGGACTATAAAAAACTCATAATCATTAATTTTTGTAATTATTAAATCGTCAATAATGCCACCATCTTCATTAGTAAGAACTGTGTATTTTGCTAGATTGTCAGTTGATGCAGAAAAATTTGTAGGGGTAATAGATGATAAAAATTTTACTAAATCTAAAGCAGATTGAGGATCTTTATTTTTAGTAAAAATTCTAAACTGACCCATGTGAGAAACATCAAAAACTCCAATATTTCCCGAACGAACCCATTCATGCTCTTTCAGCATTCCTTCTGAATATTGAACTGGCATTTCAAAACCAGCAAATTCAACCATTTTTGCACCTTGATTACGATGAGTTTGATTAAGAGTAGTATGTTTCATTTTTAATTACGAATTATTTTATGTCTGGAATTGCGGGTTTATTATTAGTTTCTACAGGATTATTTTTATATTGCTCCTCTGCAACTTTATTTAACTCTTCTTGAATTTGCTTTTGCGAATTATTAGAAATAGTCGCCAAAACTAAACAATTAATCATAAATAAAGCAACTAAAAACATTGTTGTTTTAGTTAAAACATTTGCTGAAGATTTGCTTGAGATAACAGAATTAAGGCCACCAGAGCCACCTATTCCACTAAGAGAGTCGTTATCATTTTTTTGCAACAAAATTATTATTATCAACAAAACAGCAATAATAACTTGTGAAACCAATAGAAATGTTTGTAAATTTGACATTATGAATTTTAATCTAGTTTATATTTATTTCTTGAGTTAGGTTATTAAAAAACCTAGAATAAAGGGGGTATAATATAAAAAATATTTTTTATTAATCAACATTAATTTAATAAAATTATAAATATCGACCTAAAAAGATAGTTTTAAAAGCTTTCAATAGAATTCCCTAAAGATTGCGACCTAAAATTAAAACAATGAATTATTTTTAAAAAAAACAAGACAAGGTAAAATACCTTGCCTTGTTTGATAGAAATTAATGACGAAATTTTTGACTAAAAGCCACCCATTCCACCCATTCCTCCCATACCACCAGCACCACCAGCACTGCTAGAACTTTCGTCTTTAATTTCGACGATTGCGGCTTCAGTAGTTATAAGTAGAGAAGCAATTGATGCGGCATCTTGCAATGCGCTTCTAACCACTTTTACTGGATCAACAATTCCAGATTTGAACATATCAACATATTTGTTGTTTTGCGCGTCATAACCATAGCTTTGCTCTTTTTTAGAAGCAACTTCATTGGCTACCACCGCGCCGTCAAAACCAGCATTTTCAGCGATTTGACGAATTGGCGCTTGAAGAACTTTTCTAATGATATGAATACCAGCATTTTGGTCGTCATTTTCACCTTTCAAATTATCCAAAGAAGCGGCAGCAAAAAGAAGAGCCGAACCACCACCAGCAACAATACCTTCTTGCATTGCGGCTCTGGTTGCGGCAAGAGCATCCTCAACACGGTCTTTCTTTTCTTTAACCGCAGTTTCAGTAGTTCCGCCAACTTTCAAAATCGCCACACCACCAGAAAGTTTTGCCAATCTTTCTTGTAATTTTTCACGATCATAATCAGAAGCTGTTTCTTCAATTTGTTTTTTGAGTTGAGCGCATCTAGCTTTAACATCAGCAGAATTACCAGAACCATCAACAATTGTAGTGTCTTCTTTGGTGATAATAATTTTTTTAGCTTGACCAAGTTGATCTAGAGTAACTGATTCTAATTTCATTCCAATATCTTCAGAAATTAATTGACCAGCAGTTAAGCAAGCTAAGTCTTCTAGCATCGATTTTCTTCTATCACCAAAACCTGGAGCTTTAACAGCAGCAACTTTCAAACCACCGCGAAGTTTGTTAACAACCAAAGCCGCAAGAGCTTCACCTTCAACATCTTCAGCAATGATTAATAGTGGACGACCAGACTGAACAACAGCTTCTAGAAGTGGCAAAATTTGTTGTAAATTAGAAATCTTTTTCTCAAAAATCAAGATGTAAGGATTTTCTAACTCAACAGTCATTTTTTCAGGATTGGTTGCAAAGTAAGAAGAAAGATAGCCACGATCAAAGTTCATTCCTTCAACCACACTAACTTCAAACTCAACGCCTTTAGCTTCTTCGACTGTAATTGGGCTTTCAGGACCAACAGCAAAAACCGCTTCAGCAATTTTAGTTCCAATCTCTCTATCACCATTGGCAGAAATGGTTCCAACTTGAGCAACTTCTTCTTGGTTAACAACTTTTTTAGCAGAAACTTTAAGAGATTTGATTACAGTTTCAACCGCCAAATCAATTCCTCTTTTTAAATCCATTGGGTTAAGACCTGCGGCAACTGCTTTGATTCCTTCCTTAACAATTGCTTGAGCTAGAACTGTTGAAGTTGTGGTTCCGTCTCCTGCAACATCATTAGTTTTAGAAGCAACTTCTTTAATCATTTGAGCACCAAGATTTTGATATCTATTTTTCAACTCAGCAATTGCTTTAGCGACTGTAACGCCATCTTTAGTGATTCTGGGAGATCCGAATGATTTTTCAATCACTACATAACGACCTTTTGGCCCTAAAGTGACTCGAACCGCATTTGCGATAATATCAACACCCTCGCAAATTTTTGTTCTGGCTTCAAATCCGAATAAAATTTCTTGTATAGACATATGTTTTTATTTTTTAGGTTATTAATTAATGATTGCTAGAACATCAGACTCTTTAAGAATGATAAGTTCTTTTCCTTCAAATTTTATTTCGGTACCGCCCCATTTAGCGAATAAAACACGGTCACCAACTTTAACATCAAGAGGAATTAGCTTACCATTACTATCGTGAATACCAGAACCAACTGCAATAACGATGCCTTCGGCTGGCTTTTCTTTAGCATTATCAGGAATTATTATACCACCAGCGGTTTTACTTTCCGCCTCGATTCTTTCAATAACCACACGGTCATGTAAAGGTTTAATTGTCATATGATTGTTTGTTTAAGTTAATAAATATTAAAGTAAATGTAATTTCTTGAACTTAATAAATTCAAGAGTTGTTATTGATTTAATATTGGTTTGTTTTTTTACAAGAGTATTTTTTTAAAAAAATTATTTTAATAACTCGTCTAGCTTATTTTGCTCTTCAAGAGCATATAAATCATCACATCCACCAACATGAATATCATTGATAAAAATTTGAGGAACCGTCATTCTGCCACCAGATTTTTGCTTCATCTCGTTGTGTAAATCTTGATTATTGTCAATTTTTATTTCGATTATTTCAATATCAAAATTATTTGACTTTCTGCTAATTAAAGCTTTAGCTTTTACACAATATGGACATATTGTTTTGCTGTATATTATAATTTTAGACATTATTGATTTTGTTAAATTTAAGTTTATTTTTGATCCCAAATCGAGACGGCAGCCTGATCATTATCATTGATAATTTTTGGAGGCTTATAATATTGGTCTTGATCTTGATAATATTCATCAACAAAATCATATGGATTGTTGTAGTTTAAAGATCTTGGTTTATTTGGAACATAACTACTATAACCATCATCGAAAGCACAAGATGAAATCATAATTAAAAGAGAAGATGAGAAAGCAACAAAAAACTTTTTGCTAACTGTTTTTTTTATCAAATGAAGGCAATATTTTATCTTAAAAATATTAGACAGATTCTTGTTTTTGCTTGATAAATCAATTAAATAATTAATTTTCATTAAATTTTGGAATTCAGATTTAGTTAATAACTAATGTAATTATAACCGATATTAATCTAGGCACATATTATATGATTCGGCATATTTCATAAACACACCTTTTATAAATATATGATAATTTATATCTAGAAAGGTTAAATAAACAATTAATTTAACTATAAATTTAATATATTTTAGATATTAGCTTGTGGTTTTTGACGAATATTTAGCGATTAACAATTTTGCAGTAAAAATTAAAATAGCAACAAAAATTTTAAAATATTTCAATAAATCTCAGTCATTCAAAATTGCTATTTTGCATTATAAAATTTGATTTGATGCCCTTTAAAAAATACCATTAAACCAATTGCCATTATTGGAATTGAAAGAATTTGACCCATTGTCAACACATCAAAAAATATTCCTAATTGATAATCTGGTTCACGAAAATTTTCTATCAAACAACGAAATAAGCCATAAAGCATTAAAAAAACACCACTTAACCTACCTTCAATATTTTTGATATTAGTTTTTTTGTACAAAAAAAATAGAATAAAAAACATCAATAAGCCTTCAAAAAATGCTTCATATAACTGACTGGGATGTCGTGGTAAATTATCTACATTAGGGAAAATAACCCCATAATCAAAATTCGTAGCTCGACCATAAAGTTCCATATTGATAAAATTAGATATTCTTCCAAAAAATAGTCCGATTGGCGAAATAACTGCGATAACATCCGTTAGCTTAAAAAAATTCACTTTATATTTTTTACAAAAAAGCATCATGCCAATAATTGAGCCGTATAAACCGCCATGAAAAGACATTCCGCCCTGCCATATAGCAAATATTTCTAATGGATTTGATAAAAAATACAATGGATTATAAAATAATACATAACCTACCCTGCCACCAATTATAATTGATAAAACCGCCCAATTTAGCCAAGCCTCGATTGCCTCTGATTTCATTAAATGGCGTCGGCGATTTGCATTTACTACAAACCACCATGTAAAAATAATTCCCAGAATATAGGCCAAGGAGTAATAACGAATTGATAATTTTCCAATTTCAATGAAGTTTGGATTAAAATTTGGTAGAGTTATAATCATTCTTTAAACTATTTATAGATTTTAAAAATTATTGCATTTTACTTTTTATTAAATTCTAATTGGAATTTGAAAAAATCAAGCTACCAAACTAAATAAAATTTTTAACTAAATTATTAAAAGCTAGATTAAAATTACTACTTATACAATGCAGAATTAACTAAGCAATATGACTATACTTTCAGATAAATCAATAGCAAAATTGGCAAATGAGCAAAAAATGATAGAGCCATTTGTTAATCAACAAGTAAAAATAGATAACAATAATCAAAAAATTATTTCTTACGGAAATTCTTCATTCGGTTATGATGCAAGAGTTTCTGATGAGTTTAAGATATTTACCAATATAGACTCCGCAATTGTTGACCCTAAAGACTTTTCTGAAAATAGCTTTGTCAATAGAAAAACTAATATTTGCATAATACCGCCTAACAGCTTTGCTCTTGCTAGGACTGTAGAATATTTTCGAATTCCTAAAGATATATTAGTAATTTGTGTTGGAAAATCAACTTATGCTCGTTGTGGCATCATAGTTAATGTAACTCCTTTAGAACCAGGTTGGGAAGGATATGTAACCCTTGAATTTTCAAATACAACACCTCTTCCTGCGAAAATTTATGCATTTGAGGGAGCTTGTCAATTTTTATTTTTCAAAGGGGATCAAGTGTGCGAAACATCTTATGCCGAAAGAAGTGGCAAATACATGAACCAGACAGGAGTAACCTTGCCAAAAGTATAAAATATATCCAACAAATTCAATAAATTAACAAATTCATATGCTGAAAATATTTATATCATTAATAGTAATGTTATTTTTAAGTAATGTCAAAAAATCGTTTGCCAATCAAGAAGATATTATAGAAATAGAGATACCAATTACAAAAAACGAAGAATCTAAAATAACGAACACAAATATTTTCTCAACTAATAAAAAATCTTCAGGAAACAATTCAAACTTTCAAAATACAAACAATTTATTCAATATTAACAAAAAAAAAACCGATTACAATTCAGGTCAAACAAAAATTCTTGGAACTATAAAAAAATCAATTAATCCAGAAAAAAACCAACAAGCTAAACAAAATTCAATCATTAAAAATAAAATTATTAATTCAAAAAAAAATCAATCAAATATCAAAAGCAAGAAATCTACAGAATTAACTCAAAAATCATTAGAATCAAAACAAATACTTGAACCGATTGCAGATGTTGAAGTTATAGAAGATGATAAAATAAGCAAATTAAGACAAAAAAAATTACAACAAGAAAATATAAGCTTAAAAGATGAACATATTACTGAAAATCAGGCAGAAAAAATGCAAGATTATCAAAAAAAAGCACCTCAAGAACAGCTCAAAAATATTTTTCGAGAACCCGCACAACAAGAAGATAAAAAAAATTATGAAGAAAATTTAACCGAAGAAAATAAAACTGAAAATTCCAGCGATACAAAATCAAAATTAAGCCCCTTTAAACCAAGAAAACCAACTCCCGCGAGATTCTTCTCTGCAGATTTATCTGCACCAGAAACTTTTTTCAGTAGCAATAATTTAATAAAAAAAACTGGATCTTTTTATCGTGGCTTTGGTGAAGTAATATTTTTCAAAGGTGTCATTACAGATTCATTTGGTGTGCCAATTAATAATGCAATTATAGAGATATGGCAAGCTAATTCAGCTGGAAAATATCATAGCTTATTAGAACCGAATAACGAATATATTGACCCTTATTTTAACATGTCTGGCAAGGCGATAACTAACAATGTCGGTGAATATAATTTTATCACAATAATGCCGGGTTCAAAAGTTGGCAGAGCTCCTCATATTAATATTAATGTCTATCATCCAAAATTTGGTAAGCTTGAAACGGAAAGCTATTTTGAAAATCATCCAAATAATAAAAATGATTATCAATATACTTCTTACGATAAAATTGATTCAGAACTACTAACCGCTAAGGTTTCCTATTCAGAAGCAAATAATCCAAAATCAGTTAAAATATGCACTTTTAATATAGTTTTGCAAGGAACTCATCAATATAAAAAATACTAACTTACGAATATTAACCACCCAAAACTAATGATAATTACCGCCTTTCTTGGAATGTGTTTTGCTTGGAGCTTTAGCTGGTTCGCAATAAAATTACAATCCAACTCCTTCATTGAACCAGAATTATCAACCTTCTATCGCTTTTTATTAACTAGCATTTTAATGATAATAATTTGCAAAATCTCAAAACAAAGATGTTTGATTAAAAAATCAGAATTAAAACTACTGTCAATTATTGGTTTAACAAATTTTTCACTTAATTTTCTTATTGGTTATTTTGCCGTTAAATTCATTGCCAGCGGTATTGTAGCAATGATTTTTAGCCTTTCAATTCTTACCTCAGAAATAATTTCAGCAATCTTCAATAAACATAAAATTAAGAAAAAAATTATTATTAGCAGTATTGTTGGTTTTATTGGTCTATCCATATTTATTCTACCTTCAATTAACTTCAATAACAATAACGACAATGACTTTTTGATTGGGCTAGCACTTTCAATTTTAATGATGATAATATATTCATTTGGAACGGTGTTAGTAGGTATCAATAAAAAGGTTAACAATACTCCTCTATACACCACCATTACTTACTGCTCTGGCTTTGGAACCATATTTTTGTTAGTAATAAATTTAGTAAAAAACAACAATTTTACGATTGATTACTCATTAAGCTATCTTGGATCTTTATTTTATCTAGTATTTATCTCTACCATACTCGCTTTTATTTGCTTGTTTTATTTAATCCAAAAAATTGGTAGCACTAGAACGAACTATACCGCATTAATATATCCAATTATTGCAATCATTACATCTATGTTTCTGGAAAATTTAAAACTTAATCTCGTTAGTGTTATTGGAATTTTGATGATCATCTCTGCAATTGCGATTGAGTTCTTTTATAATCCAAAATTGTTAAAATATAATATTATAAGCAACAAATGATAAAAATTGATAACATCTTACTTGAAAGCAATGTTCTACTTGCTCCAATGTCGGGAGTAACAGATCTGCCATTTCGCAAATTAGTAAAAAAATTTGGAGCCCCTTTATTAATTTCAGAAATGATAGCATCTAGAGCAATGATTTTACAAACAAAGGAATCACTTAAAAAATGCGAAAAAGATAAATCTCAATATCCAATGTCAGTTCAACTTGCTGGTTGCGATCCTTTTATAATGGCAGAAGCCGCTAAATTAAATCAAGATATGGGTGCCGATGTAATTGATATAAATTTTGGCTGTCCCGTAAAAAAAGTAGTCAATGGATTTGCTGGCAGTGCATTAATGAAAGATGAAGATTTGGCAACCAAAATTATGGAGGCAGTAGTTAAGGCGGTTAGAATTCCCGTGACAATGAAAATGAGATTAGGCTGGAGTTACGAAAATATAAATGCTCCATCCCTTGCAAAAAAAGCAGAAGATTGCGGAATAAAAATGCTAGTAGTTCACGGAAGAACTCGTTGTCAAATGTATAATGGCAATGCAAATTGGGAAATGATTTCGCAAGTAAAAAATGTAGTCTCTATTCCAGTAATTGCTAATGGCGATATCAAAACATCGCAAGATGCAAAAAATGCTTTATCTCAATCAAATGCAGATGGGGTAATGATTGGCAGAGCCTGCTACGGAAGACCTTGGTTAATTAATAAAATTGAAAAAGACTTAAATCATCAATTGCAAATCTTACCCCCAACTATTGAAGAACAAAAAACAATAGTTATTCAGCATTTTCAAGAAATGGTAGATTATTATGGCGAGCAAATTGCAATACCATTAGCAAGAAAACACATTGGTTGGTATAGTTCTGGTTTCAAAAATGGAGCATCTTTTAGAGCAGATATAAACACAACTAAAGAATATTCAGAAATAATTAGAAAAATTGAAAATTTCTATCAACAATCAAGTAGTTAATATTGACAATATTTTATT
Organism: Rickettsiales bacterium UBA1997; assembly: GCA_964202895.1. Taxonomy (GTDB): domain Bacteria; phylum Pseudomonadota; class Alphaproteobacteria; order Rickettsiales; family UBA1997; genus JAJTDS01. The sequence continues at coordinate 392,056 of CAXNJM010000001.1, forward strand.
AACAAACTAAATTAAAAAAGTTTAAAAAAAAGAAATATGCTTTTTTTCTTAAAAGCCAATTAGCTTTAAAAGTCAAGGTTAAAAATTGCCTAAAATAATAAAATATAGTTTTATGCTTCAAGATAATATAAACAAAAATTGCAAATAGTTTAATAAATGGAGTACAAAAATTTAGAACAAAAACCTGCAAACTCACCAATAAAATCAGATAATTCGCCAAATCAAGGCAGAATTTATAAGGTTTCAAAAGCAATACCACTTAATAACCATCAAGAATATGAAGAATACAATTCTTTTATCAAAGAATCGGTTTCTAATCGCGAATATTTTAAAGATGCCATTAATTGGTATGTTTTTCGATATATAAATCCAATTAATGAAAGAAGCTTGCTTTTAATTGCAAGTTTAGTATCAGCCCTAATAGTATATTGCCTATACTCAATGCTGAGTTATATATTTCCTCTAATCGAAAAGAAACCTATTTTTATTCGTTCAATCGATGAAACAAAATATCACTTTTATCTACAAAATCTTAAGCCACATCCAAAATCAGCAATTGATAAAGAAAAATACGACCCTAGAATAACGAATCTTAATGAGGCAGTGGCAAAAAAACTAGCTAGTTACTATGTTAAAGAATTTGAGAGCTACGATTATAGAGAAACTTCTTTTGACAAAGTAAATGAAAAATTTAATAAAATCAGAAACTTATCATCAAAAAAAATTTATAGCGACTTTCAGAATATGATGAGCTCAGATAACCCTAGTAGCCCCGTAAATTTTATCGGTAAAGACATTCAGAGAAAAATTATTATCAACTCAACATCGATAACCAAAAAATCTTCACAAGAAGCCTTAAACAAAGCAAAAAACTTTTTCCTTGAAGAAGAAATACCTAATCAAGCTGAAGTTGACTTTACAACAATAACCAAAATCGTTGACGAAGAGGGCTATAGAGATATATCAGAAAATTATATCGCCAAATTAAAGTTTGAATTTAGTGGCACAAAAGATACTGAAAAATTTTCTTATAAAAAAAATAAATCACATCAAGCGATAAATGACAAAGATAGAGAAGTTAAATTCATTGTAACCGATTATCAATTACTAAAAGTAAAAAAATAAATGTTTAATTTTATTATTAACAAAAGAAATATTTCAGCAATATTTCTAATATTTGCATTATTTGCAACTCTAGCTATAAATAACGTTTCAGCATCACAAACACCAAGATTTCTCGGAAGTGAGAAAAAATTTCGTAGCTATATATATAATCCCAATGAAGTTTATCGCTACATTGGTCATTACACCTATCAAGGTTTTATAGAATTTGACGAAGGAGAATCAATTAGCACGATTTCAATGGGCAATCCTACATTATGGATGTTTGAACATTTAGAGAATCGTTTATTTTTAAAACCAGTAGGTGAAGATAATTCAGAAACCAATATGACCATAATCACCAATAAAAGAATTTATCACTTTGAACTCGCAGCAAAAGAAGCGAAGGGAATAAACGATCAAGATCTTGTCTTTGTTGCTAAATTTTTATATCCAGAAGGTGAAGATAAAAATATTCTTGAATTTAATAAATCAGAAAAATCAGATGAGCCAGATATGAGCGATTTAAGCATATATAATTTTGACTATCAATATGTCGGAGAAAATAGCATTACTCCGCTGAAGGTATTTGACGATCAACAATTCACTTACTTTCAATTTGCAAGAAAAAATGCTGAAATTCCAGCTATTTTCACCGTCGATTCTAGTGGCTTTGAATCTTTAGTTAATTTTAGATCAGTTGGAGACTACATTGTTGTAGAGCAAATGGCACCACAATTCACTCTAAGGAGTGGTCAAGACATTGTATGTGTTTATAATTCAAGGCTTTATAGCACCAAAAACTCTACCAGCAATTCCAATGACTACAATAAACACAACTCAACTAGACAACTAAATCAAAATTACAATGTTAAATCTGTCAATAATAAAAATAAAAATATTGCTTTGCAAAAAAATCAAGGTAGGGCTCCCATTATTGATAACAACATGACGATGAAAACTCCTTCACCAGCATTAATTCAAAATGAAAGTCAAGCTAATAATAAAATGATGATGCTACCTAATTAAAAAAATAAATCTACAAATGAAGAGCAATAATTCAAATTACAATCACCGCAATAGCGAAAAAAAATGGCAAAAGATCTGGGAAGAAAAACAAATCTTTAAATTCGACAACGATTCCAAGAAAGAAAAATATTATGTTTTAGAAATGTTTCCTTACCCTTCTGGAAGGATACACATGGGACATCTTAGAAATTATGCAATTGGCGATGTTATTGCAAGATTTCGCAGAATGCAGGGTTTTAATGTTTTGCACCCAATGGGCTTTGATTCATTTGGATTACCAGCAGAAAATGCCGCACTCGAACATAAAATACATCCTGAAGAATGGACTCTTAAAAATGTAGAACAGATGCGTCAAGAGTTAAAATCTATCGGCATATCAATAGATTGGGAACGAGAAGTTATAACCTGTTTAACAGAATATTACAAACACGAACAAAAGATCTTTCTTGATTTTCTAAAAAATGGCCTTGCTTATCAAAAAGAATCATTCGTCAATTGGGATCCAATCGACCAAACCGTTCTTGCCAATGAACAGGTTATAGACGGAAAGGGGTGGAGAAGTGGAGCATTAGTTGAAAAAAGAAAGTTAAAACAATGGTTTCTAAAAGTTTCAGATTTTTCTGAAGAGCTTTTAAAAGAACTAAAAAATCTTGAAGGCTGGGATGATAGAGTTTTATCAATGCAAGAAAAATGGATTGGCAAAAGCGAAGGACTTATCGTCGACTTTAAAATTAATGGCAAAATTAACGATATCGACTCAATAAAAATCTACACTACCCGCCCAGAAACTCTGTTTGGAGCATCTTTTATTGGTATATCTCCTTATCATCAATTAGCCCAAGAAATGGCTAAAAACAATGCTGAAATTAAAGATTTCATTGCTAAATGCAATTTAAATGCAATCGATGAACAAACCATTGAAAAACAAGAGAAAATTGGCATTGACACAGGTTTAAGAGCCTTCCACCCCACTGATAAAACTCAACAAATTCCAATTTATATTGCTAATTTTGTGTTAATGGATTACGGCACGGGAGCAATATTCGCCTGCCCTGCTCACGATGAAAGAGATTTTGAATTTGCTAAAAAATATCAACTACCAATTAAAAAGGTTGTTGCTAATCTTGATGATTTCCTTGAGGAAACCAGTATTATCAACTTTTCTCACCCAGAAATTAAAAAAACTATTGAACAGATTAAATCTAAAATAATAAATTTAGATGATGAAATAGAAACCATTAAAGCTTGTTATCATTTTGTAAGAGATGAAATAAATCATGTAATGGACAGCAGTGAATATATCAATGAAATACCTCAAATCATTGCAAGCGATGTCCTAAAAAATCAACTAGGTTTTTGCTTTGGAAAATCAACACTACTTGCAACAATTTTAAGAGGCTTTAAAATTCCCTGCGGTTTCTCTGATCAACTGCTTTTACTAGACGATCAATCGTCAAAAAAGATTATTCATACACTTAATGCGGTTTACATTAAGAAACTTAAAAAATGGATCCGCCTTGATGCAAGAGGCAACAAACCCGCAGAAGTCAATGCTGATTTTTCAATTGAACAAGAAGCTTTAGCCTATCAGGCCGATGAAAAGCTAGGAGAAATAAACAATCTCGGCATTTATAGCTCAATAACCCCCCAAACAATCAAACTGCATCAAGAAAGTAAAAACAATCAAGAACTTCTTGATAATCTGTTTCAAAGCAATGAAATCAATATCTTGCAACCATTTACCGAAGATGGAGTTATGATAAATTCTCATTTTTTAAACGGTCTTGATAACCAAACTGCAAAAAATGAAATTTCTGAAAAACTTATCAATGAAAATATTGCAGAGAGAAAAATAAATTATCGCCTCAGAGACTGGGGAGTCTCTAGACAAAGATATTGGGGCTGTCCAATCCCAATATTATACCTTGAAGATGGATCAGTTGTTCCCGTACCAGAAGAAGAACTACCCGTTACTTTGCCAAAAGATGTACAATTTAAAGGATCTGGAAACCCCTTAGCCAATCATCCAACTTGGAAGTACACTAGTTATAATGGAATGAAGGCAATTCGCGAAACAGATAGTTTCGATACTTTCTTTGAAAGTTCTTGGTATTTTCTTCGTTATATATCTCAACCAAAAGATAAAGCTTTTGAACAAGATATGGTCAATAAGATTATGCCCGTAGATCAATATATTGGAGGGGTAGAACATGCAGTATTACATTTACTTTATGCTAGATTTTTTGTTAAAGCACTAAAAAAATGCGGATACCTTAATTGCGACGAACCTTTTAAAAATCTACTTACTCAAGGAATGGTATGTCATCAAACCTACAAAAATAAGCATGGAAAATGGGTTCATCCTCAAGAAATTATAAAAATAGATGAAAATCGCTTTATTCATCAAGAAACCAAGGAAGAAGTTTTAGTCGGTAGAAGTGAAAAGATGAGTAAATCAAAGAAGAACGTTGTTGAGCCAGCTTCAATTATTGAAAATTATGGAGCCGACACTGCCCGCCTGTTCATGCTTTCCGATAGCCCACCCGCAAGAGACCTAGAATGGTCAGAAAGCGGTATAGATGGATGTTGGCGATATATAAACAGAATATGGAGAATGATTTCTTATTTTGAATTTGACAAAGAATTAATGAAAAATTCACAAGAACCCAATTTTATCAATTGCACTCAATCAGAACAAGAGCTTATCCGCCTCAATCACCAAACAATTGAAGCGGTAATTAACGAATATCAAAATAATGGTTTCAATAGAGCAATTGCAAAAATTCGTGAGCTTTCTAATGCCATTGAAAAATTAATAAATGAATCAAAATCACAACAAAATATTGAATATCAACGAACTATATTACTTAGTTTTAAAAATTTATTATTGCTAATTTCCCCTATAACCCCTCATTTAAGTGAAGAATTATGGGAAAAATTAGGTAATAACAATTTAATTGCCGAAGCAAATCTCCCTAAATTTGATAAAGAATTAATAAGCAATAACGAGGTTACTATAGCGATACAAGTTGCAAGTAAATTGAGAAGTTTAATCAAAGTAAAACAAGATCTTGATGAGGAAACCCTTAAAAAACAAGCCCTAGAATGCGAGAATGTAAAAAAATTTATTGGTAACAATATAATTAAAAAAACAATAATCGTGCCTAACAAATTAATAAATTTTGTATTATGATAAAATTTTCAGAATTAAATAAAGAAGATAAAACAGCTGTAGTATTATTCAATCTTGGTGGACCAGATAAATTATCATCGGTTCAAAAATTTTTATTCAACTTATTCAATGATAAAGCGATTATTAACCTACCTCAGCCATTCAGATTTCTAATTGCAACATTAATTAGCACCTTAAGAAACAAAAAATCACAAAATATTTATCGTCAAATTGATAACAAATCTCCACTTCTTGAAATAACAACAAAACAGGCGAGTTTAATTGAAGCCGAACTAAATAATCACGGCAAGTTTAAGGTTTTTGTTGCAATGCGATATTGGCACCCATTTTCAAAAGAAATAATGGAAAAAGTTAATCAATATCAACCAAACAAAATAATATTACTGCCTTTATATCCTCAATTTTCAACAACTACCAGCGAATCATCAATCAATGATTTTTATCAAGAATTTAAAAAATATAAAAATAAACTTAATGCGAAAATTAAGGCTGTATGTTGCTACCCTCTGCAACCTGAATTTATTGAGGCTCATAGCCAATTAATTAAAAAAGCAATTGATAAAAACCTTGAAAGCAAAACAAGTAAAATTAGTCAATTTCGTTTTTTATTTTCTGCTCACGGCCTTCCTCAAGACATAATCGACAAAGGCGACCCCTATTCTTTTCAAGTACAAAAAACAACCGAAGCAATAATCGACAATCTTGCCAAAAAACTTAATATCAATATCAGTGAATTAGATTATCAACTGTGCTATCAATCAAAAGTAGGACCTAAAAAATGGACTTCTCCAAGCCTAGATAGCGAAATAAAGAGAGCAATTGATGATAAAAAAATTCCCGCAATAATTCCAGTAAGCTTTGTTTCTGATCATTCAGAAACATTAGTTGAGCTTGATATTGACTATAGAAATAAAGCAAAGGAGCTTGGGGCAACTGATTATATAAGGGTTGAATCTTTAAATTTTAATCAATTTTTCATTGAATCACTGACAAAAATTTGTTTAGCAACAGATTTCTCAAGTGCTAAGAAATGCTTTAGCTTCAATTCAACGATAGATTTAAAAAATATTAAGAATAACTGCTCGGCAAGAATTTGCCCGTCTCATTTTACTAAATGCCCTAATTTTGATTTAAAAATCGATGATTAAAAATAACAATTTTATTATTAACATTGAGACAAAAACTAAAAAATGGCTAGATTTTAAGCCTGTAAAATATAAAAATCTCGCATCTTTCTTTGAATATAGCATTAATTTACTTTCTCTCCATACGGATTTAAAAACATTTCTCAAAAATCAAAATAATCAAGCAGAAATATCGATCTTCTTAGTTTCCAACCAACAAATTAAAAAAATCAACCAAGAATTTAGAAATATCAACAAACCTACCAATGTATTGACATTTGGGTATTTAGATGAAAAATTAATTCGCAACTCAAATCTAAATGCGATCCTTAAAAACAACAACTATCATTTTTTAGGCGACATCTTTTTTGCATTCGAGAAAATAAAAAGTGAAGCAATTAAAGAAAAAAAATCATTTGAGAATCATTTAACTCATTTAATTCTGCACAGCATACTTCATATTATTGGATTTGATCATCAGAATGAACAAGAGGCAGAGATAATGGAGTCAATGGAGATAAAAATATTAAACAGTTTAGACATTAAAAATCCTTATCAACAAAATTAAATATCTTGATTTTCAATAATTTTATCAATTTTTTGTTCAAGATCATTGTTTGATTGACTATTTTCGTTGTTAATGCTGTTAATCTTATTATTTAAATCATTTTGGTCGCGAATATTTATTATATCTTTGGCTTTAACATCCCCTAAACTATTAACCATAACTAGCAATTCTGCTTTAATTTTATCGAATATTATTTTTGCAATAGGTTCAATTGCTTTTGAGGATATTTGCAATAAACCAATAAATTTTGAGTCAACAAGCCATTCTGGAAGTTTTATATTCTGATTTTTGACATCAATATCAACATCAATATCTTTAATTTTTGCTATTTTTATTGTCGACTCTTGTTTTTTATCATTAGAAAGAAATGGAGATTTAGCAGTAATTTTATGCTTCAAATTATATCCGTAAATCAGCATTGAGTAGAAAAAGCTAAAGTATATAATAGATTTCAAAGCTCCAAATAAAAATCCAAGCGATCTATCTGGAAAATATCCATTTTTCAACAAATTAGATATTTTAACTACCAACGGAGCAGTAATTATTTTTAATGTAACGGTAGAAATGAAGAATGTAGCAAATTCAATTGTTAGAGCTCCCGCCATTTTATTATTGGTAAAATATTTTGGTTCTAATATTTTGATTAATAATGGAGAAGCGACACAAGAGAGATAAAAAGATAAAACCATAATTATCAAAGAGAAAATTTCTTTTACAAAACCCCTTGAAAAGCCTATTAATACTGAGATTAATGTAAAAACAACAAATGATAAATCGAAATAACTTAGATAATTAGTCATAAATTTTTAATAAGTTAAAATAAAGCCCTGAATCAAATAGATAATTCAGGGCTTTATTGTATAAAGATGACGATTTGTTTATTTGTCTTTTTTTCTTGACATTTTATTTTTTAAGATATCGCCTTCTTTATCTTCTTTCTGATTATCATCTGAAGCTTCTTGATTTGTGAAAGAGGAATCTTCTTGTTTATTTTGATTTTTCTTATGAGCCTTGATTAACTGCTCAACCTCAGATTGGCTTCTACTAACTATTGCCCTAACTTCAAAAGAGAGTTCTGGATGAAGATTTAAAGAAACCTGATAAAGACCTATTTCTTTTATTGGTTTATTTAAAAAAACATTGGCACGAGAAAGTTTTTTAGAGCCTATAATTTCATTAATTTTTGTGGCAATATTAACCGAACTAACTGAACCATAAAGCCTACCATCATCAGAAGCATTTTCGATAATTATGATGTCTTTACCACTGATTTTTTGCTTGATTTCTTTAGCAACATCAAGAGATTTTTGATTTTCAATCTCAAAGTCGTTTTTTCTATCATCAAAAAGTTTTTGATTATTTTGATTGAAAGATATGACTTTTTTGGTTGGAATAAGAAAATTTCTAGCATAACCATTTTTTACTTCGACTATATCGCCGATTTTACCAAGACTTGCTATATTTGAAACGAGAATAACTTGCATTTTATTTGTATTAATTTTGATTTGCTTCTTTACCAATTGCAGAAATCAGAGATAACTGACGAGCTTTCTTAATGGCATTGCTAATTGCTCTTTGTTTTTGCAAAGATATATTGGTAATTCTTCTAGGGGCAATTTTACCTCTTTCTGAAATAAATTTATTTAACAAGTTGAGATTTTTATAGTTTATCTCACTAATGTCTATGTTTTTTAAAGGGCAAGTCTTTTTTCTACGAAAGAATACACCTTGATTAACTAAGGAAATTTTTAAGTAATTTTCTTCTTGTTGAGGGGCTTGAATTACTGAATCTGTGCCACTATTTGGCTTTGATTCTTTTTGCTCTTTTGGAGCTTCTTTTGATTTGTACTTCATTTTCTTGATTTATTGTGTTATTTAGAATTCAAATTGTACTTGATCTAAAATGAGATCTATTTTTGAAGGCTCTTTTTTTGTTTGCTTAGCGTTTTTGTAATCTTTTGCATCGCTAGAAACAAAAAGAAGAGATTCAGCGGAATGAGATTCTACATTAAATAATACACTACGAATTATGTTTTCGTTATATTTTATAACCCTTTTTAGCTCTTGAACTGCTGGATATTCGGCATCAATGTTAATTAAAACATAATGACCACGAGTATTTTTTTTAATAATATAGGCTAAATTTCTAAGCCCCCAATATTCTTTTGAAACAATCTTGCCATTACCATCGGTAATAATTTTGCAAAGCTTGTTAGTCAAGTTATCTACATCTTCGACAGTAAGATCTTGTCTAGTAATAAAAACGGTCTCGTAAAGAGGCATTGTATTGTAATTTAAGGTTTATAAATTTATTATTAAAAATTTTGCTTATAATTATTGCTTAATTAATTAAATTTATTCAATATTATTTCAATTTTCAAAAATTATTTTGACAATTTCAACTAATATAAGAATATTTTAGCTTCTAAATTTGATAACAATTTTTAAAAACTTAAGTAAAATTTTGCAATTAACTTTAATTAGTAATATTGTTTAAATGCAGTTTTCAAAGCACTAAACAAAGCACAAAACTTCTAATAAATTTAAAAAGAGCCAAAAATTTAAGTATTTTTTTTTAAATTGCAATATATAATTTTATTTTTAATTAATTTTTTTAAAATCAACATTTTTGCATAATGCAAATTATAAATCGTAAAGCTCGTTTTAACTACCAAATCATCGAAGAAATTGAGGCGGGAATTGTTTTGATGGGCAGTGAAGTGAAATCAATGCGTCAAGGTAAAGTAAATATCTCTGAGGCTTATGGAGCAGAAAGTAAGGGTGAAATTTTCCTTATAAATGCCAATATTAGTGAATATAAGGGTGCAAATCGATTTAATCACGAACCAAAAAGAGCCAGAAAGCTATTATTCAACAAAAAACAAATTAATCAAATTATTGGCAAAATTAATGTTGCTGGCCTTTCTTTAATACCTCTACAAATACATTTTAATCAAAGAGGAATGGCGAAGGTTTTAATGGGAATAGGAAAAGGCAAAAAGCTTTATGATAAAAGAGAATCTATTAAGGAAAGAGACATAAAAAGAAGAATGTCAAGAGGAGAAGAGTAGATTAAACATCAAATCAATGGAACATCAATTATTAGAATTTCTTAATTACCCTTTTACTGCAATCAAAGGAGTGGGCACTGCAATTAGTAAAAATTTTTCTCGCCTAACTAATAGCAATAAGATTTTCCATTTATTGCTTCACAGCCCTGTTGAAATTGAGAAAATAGCTGTTTTGCCCCGTTTATTTGAGTTAAAAAACAATCAGCTAGTAACCATTAAAGTTAAAGTTGAATCGCATACAAAGCCAGAAAAAGAGGGTAAGCCTTATAAAATTTTATGCTACACTCCGACTGGATATATTTCTTTGGTATTTTTTAAAATATTTCCTAGTCAAATCAGTAAATTCGTGATTGGCAAACATTTCTTAATTTTAGGAAATTTCACTAATAATTTTAAGGAAAATCAAATAATTCACCCAAAACAAATTATTCCTATTGACGATGATGAAAAAAATAATAATGAAATTTTAAAAAAACAATCACTGGAAAACAACTTAATTTACCCGCTTACAGCTGGAATTAGCAATATTTTTATTAATGACAAAATAAAATGGCTAATCTCAAAAATAAAAAAAGATTTTAGTGGCATCGAAGCACCAGAATGGCATAATCAAGAAATATTGCATCGACAAAGAATGCCGAATTTCTTGCAATCAATAATTAATTTGCATAACCCCAATTCACAAGAATGTTTAACCAATCAAAATAGCAACTTTTATAAATCACGAACAAGGCTTGCATTTGATGAATTGCTGGCTTGGCAATTGGGTTTCTTGATTGCTAGAAATTATACAAATAAAATTATTAGAAATAAAACTTTTAACAAAAAAATGCTATCAGTTGAACAAATTGATGCAATAAATCAAGATTTCTTAAAATCCATACCCTTTAAACTCACTAATTCACAATTAGAAATTTGCAAAATCATTGCCAAAAATATCAATAATCCACAACAAATGTTGAGACTACTGCAAGGAGATGTCGGTAGCGGAAAAACAATTATCGCTGTTTATTGTTGTTTAATAAATATTGCAAGAGGTCAACAATGCTGTATTATCGCACCCACCACAATTCTTGCAAAACAACATTTTGAATATTTTGCAAGAATATTATCTAATATAAAAGTTCAAAATAGAGAATCAGTAATTATTAACTATCAAGAAATTAATGTATCCTTACTAACTAGTGCAACCACCACCAAACAGAAACAAAAAATTATTGATGGTCTCGTTAGCAAAGAAATAGATATCTTAATTAGCACTCATGCAGTATTGGAAGATAACATAAATTTTAAAGATCTCGGGCTTGCAATCATTGATGAACAGCATCGATTTGGGGTTCTGCAAAGAATGAATTTAATTAAAAAAGGCGAAGCAGTAGATTGCCTATTGATGAGTGCAACACCAATACCTCGTAGCCTAATGATGGGATTATACGGCGATATGGATATTTCAATTCTCAATGAAAAACCCACTAATCGCAAAGAAATTGCTACAATAATTCGTAGCAAGAACAAATTGGAGGAAGTATATCAAGCAATATTAAGAGCAATTTCAAGAGAAGAAAAAATTTATTGGATATGTCCTGCAATAGAAGAAAACAATGAAACAGAAGCAGTTAATCAACAAAAAATTGAACTAGCTAATATTCAACAAAGATATAATGAATTATCTTCACATTTTGAAACATCAACAATTTCAATACTTCACGGTAAAATGAAAGATGCAGAAAAGTCGAAAATTATGAATCAATTTTCGCAAGAAAAATCCTTGCAAATTCTAGTTGCAACCACAGTAATTGAAGTTGGAATTGATATTCCGCAGGCAACTTTAATAATTATTGAAAATGCAGAAAATTTTGGCTTAGCCCAATTGCACCAATTAAGAGGAAGAGTTGGCAGAAATGATAAGCCATCTCTTTGCATTCTGTTATATGGTAATAAAATCAGCGAAAGAGGCAAGGAAAGGCTTAAAATATTAAAAGAAAGTAATGATGGCTTTTATATCGCAGAAGCAGACCTTAAAATTCGTGGTAATGGTGAGCTAGCAGGCACAAAACAAAGTGGGTTTCCTGAATTTAAGATTGCAAACCTAAATTCCGATCATGAATTATTGAATTTTAGCAATGTTGAGGCAAAAAAAATATTATCTAGCGATCCATTTTTACAAAAACCAGAAAATGGAAAATATCAATCACTACTTAAATTGTTCAATTATCAAGATTTTCTAAATTTAGTCGATTGTGGGTAAAAAATAACAATTAATTATGTCGCTAAATAAAATGATTGAATATTTAATTAATCACCTATAGCATTTTTGCTTTAAAATTAACCAAATAACAAAATAATTTATGAATATCATAATTGTCGGCTCTAGCTACGGCATAGGTAAAGAGCTTGCTAAGCAGTATTTTTCTCAATTAACAAATGAAAATAAAGGCGGTTCATTAACCTTAATCGCAAGAGACATAAAAGCTCTTAACGAACTTAGAAATGAATTAAATAAAAACAATAATCAATCAAAAACAGTTAGAATAATAGTTGCAGGAATTGATGTAACCAAACAAGAAGAGTTTACAGATTTTCTACAAAATGCCGTTAAACAACAAAAAACCGATTTATTCATATATTGTGCTGGGGTTTATAGCCCAAATAATTTAGCCAATATAGACCTTAAAATCGCCAATCAAACAATAGCAATTAATCTCACCGCCATTGCTAGTGCTCTTTCGGTAATAATACCACAAATGAAAGTTCAAAAATCAGGTCAAATTGCACTATTTGGTAGTGTCGCAGGATATCGCGGGCTTCCAAACTCAGGTTTTTACGGAGCAACCAAAGCAGCAATAATTAATCTTGCGGAAACTCTTTATGTCGAGCTTAAACCTTACAATATAGGGGTTTCATTAATAAATCCTGGTTTTGTAAAAACTCGTTTAACCGACCTTAATAACTTCAAGATGCCTTGCCTAATATCAGCAAATGAGGCTTCTAGCTATATAATAAAAGGAATCAATCAAAGAGATTTTGAAATTCATTTTCCTAAAAAATTTACATTGCTAATGAAATTGATAAAAATTATACCCAATAAAGTTTTTTTCAAATTATCGACAAAATTATTAAAAAATAATGAAAAATAAGGTTTTGTTGCCAGCAAAAACAAGAGAATTAAATCAATCGCAATTATCTAAAATTTTTACTATTTGGCAACAACAAAACCCCCAACCAAAGACAGAATTAACTTACCCCAACAACTATTGCCTACTAATAGCAATAGTTCTTTCTGCTCAAAGCACTGATATTGCGGTTAACAAAGCAACAAAAAATTTATTTGCCATAGCGGATGATGCAAAAAAAATGATTGCCCTAGGAGAAGATAATTTAAAAAAATACATAAAAAATATTGGCCTCTACAACAGCAAGGCACATAACATTATTAAGCTTTCACAGAGTTTGATTGATAATTTTGAAGGCGAACCGCCAAATAACTTTGATAAGCTTTTCAGCTTAGCAGGAGTAGGCAGAAAAACCGCAGGAGTCTTTTTAAATTGTGCTTTTCATTATCCAATCATCGCCGTTGATACCCATGTATTTAGGGTTGCAAATCGTATAGGTATAATTAAAGAAGAAAATATTAAAAAAAGCGAAACTGCCCTCAATAAAAAAATCAAGGAACCCTGGAAAAAAGATGCCCATCACTGGATGATACTACATGGTAGATATATTTGCAAAGCAAGAAAGGCATTGTGTTTAGAGTGTAAAATTAGCGATTATTGCAATTACTACAAAAATATCTCAGCTACTTAACCCTTGAATTAATTAACAATTACACTCACAAAATCAAGATTAGAAATATTCTCGACCATTTGCACGACTACATTGTCTTTTTCAGATTCAATGACTACACCTATTAGAATTCCCGCTGGCATTGTTTCGCCATCTCCTGAGGTAAAGACTCTCTCACCAACTGCAATATTATGATCTTTTTGCAAATAAAGTAAATCCATTTTAACGGTGTTATTTCCCGATAAAACTCCTGCAACTCTTGATTTAGAGGTAATAATTGGAACTCTTGATTTTGCATCAGTCAATAGCATAACCGCAGATTTATCTAAACCAATACTAACAACTCTACCAATCATTCCAATCGTTCCAGAAACTACAGAGCCTTCTATAATATTAGAGTCAATGCCAGCATCTATAAAAATTTGATTGGTAAAAATTTGATTGGTACGACCTATGACTCTTGCACTTTTAAAATTCTTGACTTTAGGAGAAATGAAATTTAGCAGAGATTTTAATTCTTTATTTTCTTCATATATATTTAAAGTTTTAATATAATGGTCGCGGAACTTGTTGTTTTCTTCTCGCAAGGCGATATTTTCGTTTTTAGCAGAAATCAATTGATTGAAATCGGTAAATAAATCAACAACAGCATTAAAAGGCAAAGAAATTGTTGAAATAATTGGCTCCGAACAAGAGACAAAAAATATTGTTACATTATCAGAAAAACTGCGATTAACTCTACTGGTAATTATCATCACAATTGATAATATTATCAAAAAAAACATTTCTATTTTTTTAAAAGTTGAAGATAAATTATGTTGTAAATTATAATTAATATCATTTCTTTTAAAATTGAGATATTGTCGCATAAATTATTGATTTATTATTTCTTGATAAGATTTTATAAAATGCTCCTTTATTTTTAGAAGAATCAACTGCTCAATGATTTTATAATCAAATTTTTGAAGTTTTTGTTGGTAAATTTTAGCGATTGAGGTTACTCCATAATTTTTTATTCCACAAGGAATAATATTATTAAAAAATGATAGCTCTGGATCAATATTAACAGCAATGCCGTGGTAAGAAACCCATTTCTTTAATTTAATACCAATTGCCGATATTTTCTCCTCTTTACCTTCGCAATCAACCCAAATGCCAACTCTATCTTCCCTAACCTCACCTTTTATTTTAAAATCAGCTAAAATATTGATAACCCAACTTTCTAAAAATTTTATAAATATTGAAATATCAGGGTTGTGAGGATAGAATAATTTTTTTAAATCAAGCATTATATAAATTATCTTCATTTTAGGGCCATGAAAGGTATATTTACCACCGCGATTAGTTTTGAAAACTGGAATATTGCCGTTTATGTTAATTGCATCTTCATTTTTTGCACTTACTCCTGCGGTATAAACAGCATCATGCTCTAAGACCCAAATTAAAGGAGGTTGATTTTGATTAATTATTCCCTCAACTCTTTCCTGCATTAATTCTAGAGCATTAGAAAAATTTATATGTTTTGCCTCAAAACACCATTCTATTTCTTCTAAATAATCATTAATAACAGGATTATTCAATGTTTTTATCATAAATTAATTGATAAAAACAAGTTATTTTAAAGATTCCTCTATTGCTAGGGCAACATTTAGCATTGTTTGCTCGTCAAAATGTTTAGAAATAATTTGTAGACCAAGAGGCAAGCCATCGCTATCAAAACCCGTAGGAACTGACATTGCTGGCAACCCAGCCAAGTTGGCAGGAATGGTGAACATATCGTTTAGGTAGATTTTAATTGGATCTTGACTAGTTAAATCTTTAGAAGAATCAATTGGAAATGCAGAATTAGGAGTTGCAGGAGTTAATATGGCATCCACTTTAGTAAATGCTTGTTTAAAATCTTCTAGAATTAACCTTCTAACTTGTTGTGCTTTTTTATAATAAGCATCGTAATATCCAGACGATAAAACATAAGTTCCTGTTAATATTCTTTTTTTAACTTCTTTTCCAAAGCCTTCAGCGCGATTATTTTCATAAAATTGTTCAAGGGTTAGATTTTCCTGAGCACAACGAAAACCGTATCTAACTCCGTCGAATCTTGCCAAATTTGAAGATGCCTCAGCCGATGCAACGACATAATATATTGATGCTGAATATTTAGTGTGAGGCAAAGAAATATCAACTATGTTTGCACCACGATCTTTTAAGATATTAATGCCTTTTTGCCATAATTTTTCAATATCATCAGACATTCCGTCCATTCTATATTCTTTAGGAATTCCGATATTTAGGCCGTTGAGATTAGAATTAAGCAATGCTTCAAAGTTTGGCACCGTTATATTTATTGAAGTTGAATCTCTTTCATCAAAACCAGAGATAACTTTTTGCATTAATGCACCGTCGTAAACATTTTTTGCAAAAACACCCGCTTGATCCATCGAGCTAGCAAAGGCAACCATTCCGTAGCGAGAACAACGACCATAAGTTGGCTTAATGCCAACAGTGTTAGTAAATGATGCAGGTTGACGAATTGAGCCCCCTGTATCGGAGCCAGTTGCTCCTGCACATAAATTTGCCGATACCGCACAAGAAGAACCGCCCGAAGAACCGCCCGGAACGAGATCTTCATCAGAAGAATTTTTTTTATAAGGATTAATTACAGGACCAAAATGACTCGTTATGTTAGTAGAACCCATGGCGAATTCATCCATATTCAACTTGCCGAGATTAATTGCTCCCGCATCGAATAGTTTTTGAGTTACGGTAGATTCATAGCTAGGGATAAAATCTGCTAGCATTTTTGAGCCACAAGTAGTTTTAATATTTTTAGTGCAGAATAGATCTTTGATTCCAATCGGAACCCCTGTTAAATTTGAGATATCACCCTTTTCAACTTGTTCATCAGCTTTTTTTGCCTCTAATTTTGCATTTTCAAAGTTGGTGGTGATAAAGGCATTAAGCCTTACATTATTTTCAATATTTTTTATATAACTATCTACAACCTCTGAAGGCTTGAATTGCTTGGCTTTATAACCATTAATTAATTGAGAAATAGTTAATTTTGTAAGTTCCATTGTTTAAATTTAATTCTAAGAATTGATTATTTTATACTGCTTAATTTATCAAATAATTTATAGACAAATTTTTTAATTATCAATAAAATAAAATAACTAATTTTTTAACAAAATATAACTTTAAACATGAATAAAAAACTAACAAACAAGCTATTATTGGGGCAAGATTTATCAAAAGAATTTAATTCTGCAAAAAAAAATCAAGATGATCTTGTTAATAATCAAGCGATTTTACAAATTGTTGATAATCCTCACTGCGACAGCAATTATGTTATTCGCTTTACTTGTCCAGAATTTACCTCTATTTGCCCTATTACTTCACAGCCAGATTTTGCTCATCTTGTAATTGACTACATTCCAAACAAAAAAATTATTGAAAGCAAATCTCTTAAATTATACCTCACTTCATTTAGAAATTGCGGTTCATTTCATGAAGATTGCACCATAAAAATCGCCAAAGATCTTATTGCCATTAGCAAACCAAAATGGCTAAGAATTGCTGGATATTGGTATCCAAGAGGAGGCATTCCAATTGATATATTCTTTCAAAATGGCACCATTCCTAAAAAAACATTAATTCCAGAATTGGGAAATTTAAATTATCGCGGTAGAGGTTAAATATACCCTTGATTTTTCTAAAAAATTAACTAGCTATTCTAAAAATTATTAACATTTAACTTTTATTAAAAATGTCACAAAATCAAAATAACAATCAAGAAAACATAAATCACAATAAAACCAGTCACAATAAAACCAGTCAAAATAAAACTGGCGAATTTAATTTTGATGTTGAGGTTAGTAAAGTTCTCAACTTAATGATAAATTCTCTCTACACCAATAAAGATGTTGCATTGAGAGAGCTTATTTCAAACAGTGCAGATGCTTGCGATAAAATTCGCTATCTCAGCACACAAAACCCAGAACTAAATAACGAAGAGCTTAAAATCAATATTTCTACCAACAAAAAAGAAAGGAAATTAATTATCGAAGATAACGGTATCGGAATGAACCAAGAAGACCTAATCGAACATCTGGGAACAATTGCCCGCTCTGGCACCGAGAATTTTGTTAAATCTTTAACCGGAGACAAGCAAAAAGATGTTCAATTAATTGGGCAATTTGGGGTTGGGTTTTATTCAAGCTTTATGATTGCTAATTTCGTTGAGGTAATTTCACAAAAATACGATCAAAACACCGCTTATATTTGGAGTTCAGAAGGTCACAACAGCTTTACTATTAACGAATATAATGAGCCTTTTAAAAGGGGAACCAGAATAATCTTGCATCTAAAAGATAATGCCGATGATTTTCTTGACCGTTTTCACATTAAACACATTATTCAAACTTATTCCGATCACATTAATTTTAAAATCGATTTTATACCAGAAAATATTGAAGCGGGAGCAAAAATTGAAACCTTAAACTCAGCTTCAGCACTATGGACAAAGCCAAAAGAAGAAATAAAACAAGAACAATATCAAGAATTTTTTCGCCATATCGCCCACCTACCCGGTGAGCCTTTTATGACTATTCACAACAAAGTAGAGGGTGCAGTTTCTTACACCAACCTATTTTTTATCCCCGCAAACAAGCCATTTGATTTATTTCATCCTGACCGCAAAACCTCAGTTAAATTATATGTTAAAAAGGTATTCATCAGCGAAGAGTTGAATTTAGTGCCCTCTTATCTAAGATTTATCAAAGGATTAGTTGATTCAGACGATCTCCCACTCAATATAAGTCGCGAGAACCTACAGCATAATGCAGTTATAGAAAAAATAAAAAAATCTGTTATTTCTAAAATTCTTAGCGAATTAAAAAAGAAATCTAAAAAAAGCGAAGAAGAATATATTAAATTTTGGCACAATTTTGGTGCAGTATTAAAAGAAGGGCTTTGCGAAACTTCCGAATTTCGTGAAAAAATCCTAGAAATTTGCTGTTTTTACTCTTCAAAATCTCCAGATCAACTTATTAGCATTGCAGATTATATATCTAGAGCAAAAACAGGGCAAAATAAAATTTATTTTTTAACTGGTGAAAATATCAATAAAATTCAAGCATCGCCACAATTAGAAATTTTTTCAAAAAAAGATGTTGAGGTTTTGTTTTTAACCGATGCCGTTGATGAATTCTGGGTTACTGTTGCCTTGCCTTATAAATCAAAAATTGAAAATCAAGAACAAGAATTTGAATTTCAATCAATTAATCGCAACGATGTAGATTTGTCTTCGATTGATAAATCAACAACAGAAAAAAATGATGAAAATAACCAAGATAACCAAGAGGAAAATGATGATAAATTAAAAGATATTACTGATAGTAAGTTTTTATCTTTAGTAGGTTTTTTCAAAGAAACCTTAGGAGAGAAGATTGCTGATGTTAGAATCTCAAAAAAATTAACTGATAGCCCAGTTTGCTTAGCAGTTGATGTTGGCTCTATGGATATAAGGCTTGAAAGATTCCTGCTCGAACAAAAGCAAATTCAATCTGGCAGTGCCAAAATATTAGAAATTAACCCAGATAACGAAATAATACAAAATCTAAATAATCAACATACTCAAGAAAACCTGAAAGATCAATCGCAAGACAGCATTAGAACACTATTTGATCTTGCTTGCATAATTGAGGACGAGCCAATTGCGGATAGTAAAGATTTTTCTCGAAGATTACAAAAAATGCTAACATAAATGTTAGAAGAAAGGCTTGGTAATATTGTTTGCAATGCCACTGCAAACTTTATTATAAAATTTCTAAATTATCTAGAATATGAAAAAAAATATTCACCACACACAATTATAGCTTATCGGGAAGACATTTTTAGTTTTTTTAGCTTTCTTTCTGATAATGAAAATAAAAATATAATATCTGTTGATAGGCTGGAAAAATTAACCCTCACCGACTTTAGATTATGGCTTACAAAAAAATTAGATAAATTAGACAATCGCTCCAGAGCTAGAAAAATATCATCTCTTCGTTCATTATTTAATTTTCTTAATCGCAATAATTTGTTAAAAAACAACGAAATAACAAAAATAAAAACCCCTAAAATATCAAAATTATTACCAAAACCAATCGCTGTTGAAAATATAAAACTAATTATTAATGAAATTAAGCAATTAAAAAGAAACAGCTGGGAAAATGAAAGGGATGTAGCAATAACATTATTGCTTTATGGCTGTGGTTTAAGAATATCGGAGGCATTATCTATCAATAAAAATAGTATTGCCAATGGAGAATTCATAAAAATTGATGGAAAAGGCAAAAAACAACGAATCGTGCCAATGATATCAGCGGTTAGCGAACAAATATCAATTTATCTCGCTATTTGTCCTTTTGATATTAAAAATACTCAAAAAATATTTCGCACTATAAAAAATCAAGATTACTACCCCCTAGCTTTTCAAAATCTAATTTTAAATCTAAGAAGAAAATTCAATTTATCAGAAAATATAACTCCACACAGCTTTAGACATTCATTTGCTAGCCATTTACTAGAAGAAGGTGCAGATATCAGATCTATTCAAATGTTGTTAGGGCATGAAATGCTTGGAACCACTGAAATATATACTAAAATCACTAAAAATAATTTAATCAGCAATCATCAAAGGTTTTTTGATAGATAGGTTATTTTTTTCTAAAACAGGAAGTATCAAAAAAGTTATGATTTTAATTAAACAAGGGGTCAAACAATAAACTATCGGCAAAATATCGATATTAATCGTTGATTTACCGCCATCAATGAGCCATGAATAATCTTTTGCGATTAAAATAAAACTAATAAATGTTGCGATGGCAAGAGCTAATTTTGCAATAAAACTAAAAATGGCAAAATAGCTAGCCTTAAATTCTTCTTTGCAAATTAATGTTGTTAAAATTATCTGTGGAGCAATTAAATCACAACCCATCGCAAACCCAGAAAATAAACAGATGAAATAAAATATTTTAGAATCTCCCCTACTAATCAATGCCGTAAAAATAAAAATAACAACGGATAAAGCGATAGAAAATCGCCAAGCTTTAATAATTGAAAATCTTTTAGCGATATTATTCCAAAAAGGAATGCCGATTATTGCCGATAAGAAATACAAGCCCAAGAAATTACCCATTTCACCTAATGCCAATAAATAATATTCAACATAAAAACGAATCAATAATGCAGGAATTGCAACTCCAATTGAATTAATTAAATAAAT
Organism: Rickettsiales bacterium UBA1997; assembly: GCA_964202895.1. Lineage (GTDB taxonomy): Bacteria > Pseudomonadota > Alphaproteobacteria > Rickettsiales > UBA1997 > JAJTDS01. Next base: position 413,192 of record CAXNJM010000001.1, read on the forward strand.
AAACAGCAGATTTAAAAAAGCTCGGTTTTTAATTGCATTTAGCAAAAATTTTGTTTTTTGAGAAATATATAATTGACTTGAAGATATTAAGGCTATTTTGCTAGAAATCAAATTAACAGCGATTAAACTTGGCACCATAAAAAGCAATGCCACTAACCATAGTTGCGACAAGGATTCATCGTAAGTTTTACTATTTTTATTTAAATAAATTATTATTGTTGGCAATATTGCAGATAAAAGAGTTCCCACAACTTGAAAAGATTCACGGCAAGAAATTAATTTATTCCTTAATTTTGAATCGTTGCCTGCAATATCAACAGCTAATGCCTCATAATTAATCGAAAGAGCAGAAAATGTAAAGTAAAATAATGTTAGAATAATTGCCAAATAAATTGCGGAAGCATATTGCGATAGGGCTAGAGGCGGATTAAAAAGAAAATAAAACAATATGACTAAAATTACCATCAAAAAATTAATCAAAGCAATTCTAGTAATTTTTTTTCTATAAAGATAATCGCAGTAATAACCTATTATCGGGTCAGTAATGCAGTCAAAAATTCGCCCAATAATTAAAATGGAAGCAGTTATTATAACTGGCAAACCAACGATATTAAGATAAAAACTTGCAAGATGTAAGTAAATTGGCATGACAATAATTGCCATTGGCATTGCCAATAGCGAATAAGATATCATCATTCGCTTATAGAATTATTGTTATTAATAATTCTTTGATAAATAATTTTACGATTAAGATTGAATGATTGAGATATCGCATCCGCTATATCTCTAATTGATAATCCGGTTGCTAGATTTTTTGCAATCAATTCATCAATCTCTTCCCAATCTATATTTTCATTTTTTTTGTCTAATTTTTCAACCACCAGAACAAATTCACCCCTTATTTTTTCTGGATGATTTAAAAGAATTTCTTTGATTTTAGAAGGTTCATCGACGATAATTTCTTCATAAAATTTAGTTAATTCCCTCATTAAGGAAATTTTACGATCGGCAAAAACTATCATAAAATTATCTAAACAATCTATAATGCGATGCGGAGATTCAAAGAACACAAGGCTATAATTTTGTGGCAGAGTTTTTAGAAAATTAAGAGCTGATATTTTGCTAGGTGGCAAAAAGCCAAGAAACAAAAAATTATCACAAGCAAGACTACTAACCGATATAGCAGTAGTAATTGCTGATATTCCGCCAATAGGGGTAATTTTAACCGAATTTTCTTGCAAAAATCTCAAAAGTTTAAAACCGGGGTCAGAAATTAGAGGAGTTCCAGCATCACTAACCAATGCCAAAGCCTTGCCATTATTAATATAATTTAAAATTTGCAAATGAGTTTCTATTTTTGCATGATCATTATAGATGATAAGTTTTTTATCTTTAATTTCGTAATGATTGAGTAATTTCGCAGTCACTCTGCTATCTTCGCAAATAATTATATCAGCACTATTAAGGGTTTTTAATGCTCTAATTGTTATATCTTCAAGATTGCCTATTGGAGTTGAAACCACATAAAGCCCTGCATGCAAAGCCTCGCTTGTTGAATTATGTTTATCGTTTGAATATTGAAACATTTTTAATAGTTAAGAAAATTATGCTATCATAATAAAACTACTTTAAAATGAATGGCAAGATATTTTATTATTCAAACTACAAAAATTAATTTTTCATTAATAGAAAATACTTAACAAGAGTTTTATTAACAATTTATTTAATCTTGACGAGTTTCTACTCCAGAGCAATTTCTTAGCGATAAAGGACTGAACCGACAAGAGCCTCCAGCATTGCATGATCCTGGACATGTTGAGCATGAATATTGCGTACCAATGGCGCAATAAGTTCCAAAACTAGGGTCAGTAAAGCCTCCTGAAGATGGACATCTCCAATTATTATTATCGGTATATGCTGTTGGTTCTGAATTACAAACTGTTGCAGCAAGCTTCCATGCACGACAGGCGTTAGAATCTCCGCTATTATAAGGGTAACGGCCTCCAAGAACTGTTGCTTCAGATGTATTAAAACTTGTTGTGCTACATCCAGCAATAGGAGATGACCAACCGTGATATAGAGGGAGAGTACAATTATTACTCACAATTGTCGCAACTCCAGTTGCAGTACAAGTATAAGTAGGAGAACCAGAACCTGATACACAGGCTGAAGTTGGGCTGTTTGGAATGGCTGTAGCAGAAGATGCATAAGCTAGTCCGGTTTTGTTGTTTAATTTAGTCACACCAGTTATACTACAAGTTATTGGAGTACAAACTCCACTTACTAAACTATAACCAGTAGCACAAGAACAGCTCCCTGTTTTACTTAATGTTCCTGTAGTACAAGTATAATTAACAGTTCCAGTATAGCCAGTAACATTACAAGTAAGAGGGGTAGAAGTTGAGGTGTAAGATACTGATGATGGAGAAGATATTCCTGTAATACTAACTGGGCAGTTTGTTGGCACACAAGCTCCACTTGCTAAAACATAACCAGTAGCACAAGAACAACTCCCTGTTTTACTTAATGTTCCTGTAGTGCAAGTATAATTAACAGTTCCAGTATAGCCAGTAGCATTACAAGTAAGAGGGGTAGAAGTTGAGGTATAAGATACTGATGATGGAGAAGATATTCCTGTAACACTAACTGGGCAGTTTATTGGTACACAAGCTCCACTTACTAAACTATAACCAGTAGCACAGCTACAACTTCCGGTAATGGTGGCATTAGACCCTTGAGAAGCACAGCTATAAGCAACTGAGCCAGTATAGCCAGTAGTGGTGCAGTTAAGAGTGCCATTATTACCTGTAACTTGAGTAGTGGTAATACCGTTAGTAGTTGGAACATTACAAGAGGGAATACAAGAGCCAGAGACAAGAGTATAACCAGTAGCACAAGAACAGCTTGCATTGGCAGGAGTAGTAGCAAAGGTTTTATTGATACAGCTATAAGTAATAGAACCAGTATAGCCTGTTTTATCACAACTTAAAGTAGAGGTAGAGGCAGTGCCATCAACTGAGGTTTTAGAGATACCTGCAATGCTTATTGGGCAAGAAGATGCATCGCAACCATTATCAGTAACAATACCAGCAGAACAATCTGTGTTTTTAGTATCAACTTTAATTCGCCATTTATTACTCATATAATCAGATATATCAGTAATTTCGGTATCAGATAATGCTCTTTTAAAAACTGCTAATTCACCAATTTGACCAATATAATTTTTACCTATAGAGAGATTAGCTAAATCTGCAATAGGTTCTTTTGCTGTATTAGTAGTTAGCTTACCAGCCAATATACCATTAACATAGGTTTTATTACCTTCACTAGCGGAGTGAGTAACGATAATTACTCTTGGACCTGCATAAGAAGCATAGCCATTAATTGCTGAGGTGTAGCTGGTAGTTGCTCCCCCCTGACTATGAACAATTGTGCCATCAGTTTTATAACCAATTAATAAATTTTGATTAGTTCCTGTAATTGAGGGATCTCCTAAAAGATAATTATCTGCTTTATTGCTTTCTCTTTGCTCTGTTATCATTATAGTATAATCAGAGTTGTTAATTGAGTCAACTCCTACTTTTAAAGCATTATTACCTTCAAACTTTACCGCAGGAATGCTGTTGATACTATTAGCATAGATTGGAGCAGTGCCATCGACAGTTGCTGATGATATATTATTAACCCCACCAAATATTATTCCACCCACTACTAATAGATGTGCCATTAGTTGATTGACCATTAGCAAAACTATCTAATAAACTACCTTCAAACCACATTACTAGATCTTCTGTTGCTTTAATTGGAGATCTATTAGTAAGAGATTTAGCTGATTCTATTCTTGCTCTTTTAACTAGACTACTTCCTACTACAATACCACCTGCTAACAAACCAATGATAATCAATACTATAGATAACTCAATTAAAGAAAATGCTGATGGTTTAGGGGCCGATGGTTTGGAGGTTTTGTTTTGCATGTTTTTTACAAAAAATTTAATTAAGATGAGTACAAGTCAGCTTATAAAAGTCATAAAATTACAATATAATAATAAAAATATAAACAACAATTAATGATACAAAACTATTCTAAATAAATTTTCTGCTTCAGAATGGGAATGTTTATTATTTATAATTACAGAAAATAAAAATACTATTTTATTTTTTAGAATTTATTGAAATATAATTTAAATTAACATTAAACTAATTTTTGATAAAATTAAGATTGAGTTATTAAAAAAATAATCTATTTTTTAGCATCCTAAAAAGAATAGAAATAATCAACTTAATAAACTATGACTAACATTACCAAAAACTTGACTCTAGGCCCATTACCTGCCTCTGAAAAAATTTATCATCAGAGTTCAAGATTTTCCGATGTAAAAGTGGCAATGAGGAAAATCAATCTTTCGCAATCTTCAGACAATAAAAGTTTTACTGTTTATGATACCTCCGGAATATACACCGATCATAATTTTTTAGAAAAAATTGATGTTAATAAAGGCATACCAAAACTTAGAGAAAACTGGATCCTTGAAAGAAACGATGTCGAATATTATCAAGGCAGAGCTATAAAAGCTGAAGATAACGGCATCGGAGTTAATATTAAAAATGTTCCACAATTTAATTTAAATGATTTCAAACCATTAAAAGCAAAAAAAGATAAAATTCCAACACAAATTGCCTATGCAAGAGCGGGGATAATTACCAAAGAAATGGAATATATCGCCATACGAGAAAATATCGGCAGAGAAGAGGCTTTAAAAAGCAATTATCGAGGCGAAACATTTGGTGCAAATATTCCAGAATTTATCACCGCAGAATTTGTTAGAGACGAAATAGCTAAAGGCAGAGCAATAATACCCGCAAACATAAATCATCCAGAAGCAGAGCCAATGATTATTGGCAGAAATTTCATAGTTAAAATAAATGCTAATATTGGCAATTCGGCAATATTTTCAGGTGTCGAAGATGAAATTGAAAAAATGATTTGGGCAACCAGATTCGGGGCCGATAACATAATGGATCTTTCAACCGGAAACAATATTCACAATATTCGCGAATGGATTATCAGAAATTGCCCCGTTCCAGTTGGAACCGTGCCAATTTATCAAGCTTTAGAAAAAGTTGGTGGAGTTGCTGAAGAGCTAAATTGGGAGGTGTTTCGCGACACATTAATCGAGCAATGCGAACAAGGGGTCGATTATTTCACCATCCATTCTGGAGTTCGTTTACCATTCATTCCACTTACTGCCAATAGAGTTACGGGGATTGTTTCAAGAGGCGGTTCAATAATGGCAAAATGGTGCCTTTCTCATCATAAAGAAAATTTTCTTTACACTAATTTTGAAGAAATATGCCAGATACTTAATCAATATGATGTTAGTTTTTCTCTTGGCGATGGCCTCAGACCGGGTTCAATTGCTGATGCCAATGATGAAGCTCAATTTCTTGAATTAAAAACTCTTGGCGAATTAACTAAAATAGCTTGGAAACATGATTGTCAAGTAATGATAGAAGGGCCCGGACATGTTCCGATGCACTTAATCAAAGAAAATATGGAAAAACAACTAAATCTTTGTCACGAAGCTCCATTTTATACTTTAGGGCCACTCACTACCGATATCGCTCCCGGTTATGATCACATTACATCAGCAATTGGTGCAGCAATGATAGGCTGGTTTGGCACCGCAATGCTTTGTTATGTCACCCCTAAAGAACATTTAGGTTTGCCGAATAAAGATGATGTTAGACAAGGAGTAATTGCTTATAAAATTGCTGCCCATGTTGCAGATTTAGCAAAAGGTAATAAATCCGCCAGAGCTTGGGACGACGAACTATCTAAAGCAAGGTTTGAATTTCGCTGGGAAGACCAATTTAATTTATCTCTTGACCCAGAAACTGCGAAATCTTTTCACGATGCAACCCTACCCGCGGAAGGAGCAAAGCTCGCTCATTTTTGTTCAATGTGTGGCCCCAAGTTCTGTTCAATGAAAATTACTCAAGATGTTCGAGATTATGCTAAAAAACAGGAAGAAGCGGAAAAATCTATGACAGAAATGAGTAATAAATTCAAAGAAATGGGTTCGGAAGTTTATATTAAAGCCAGCATTAAGGCCGATTAACCAACATTAAAGTCGGATAACAAAGTGTTATAAAATATTAATTTAACAAGAAATCAGATAAAATCTGGCTTCTTGTTAAATTTTATGGTTAATTTTGAAATTGCTAAATAATAATATTTTTAGCTGTGTATCGCTCTTTTATCTACTGCTAAGCAAGCTTCTTTAACCGCTTCATTATAAGTTGGATGGGCATGACAAGTTCTTGCAATATCTTCAGCACTACCTCCAAATTCAATTGCTACCGCAAGTTCATGAATTGTGTTACCAGCTTCTCTAGCGATAATGTGAGCACCTAGAATGCGATCGGTTGTAGCATCAGCAAGAATCTTTACAAAACCTTGATCATCGAATGTTGCTCTAGCCCTAGAATTTGCCATCATCGAAAATTTACCAACCTTATAAGATATTCCCTCTTTTTTTAACTCTTCTTCAGTTTTACCAACCGAAGCAACTTCAGGATAAGTATAGATAACATTAGGAATTGCATCATAATTGATATGCGGTTTTTGACCCGCAATAATTTCTGCCACTGCAACCCCTTCATCTTCAGCTTTATGAGCAAGCATAGGGCCGGTTGTGACATCCCCTATCACGAAAATATTGTCAATATTGGTTTGTAAATGGTTATTTTCGATAAAACCTCTTTGATTAATTTTAACTCCAATATTTTCAAGCCCTAAACCCTCGCTATTAGGCTTTCTACCAATTGCAACTAAAACTACATCTGCTTGCAGAGTTTCTTTATCTCCGCCATTCGCAGGCTCAATTTCAACCATTGCACCGTTTTTATTTTTCTTGACTTGCAAAACTTTGGTTGATAAACGGAATTTTAAGCCCTGTTTTTCAAGAATTTTTTGGAAGTTTCTTGATATTTCGCTGTCCATCGCTGGGGTTATTTTATCAAGATACTCAATAACTTCAACTTCCGCACCAAAACGAGACCACACTGAACCAAGCTCTAAGCCAATTACTCCAGCACCAATAATTATCATTTTTGCTGGCACTTTTTCTAAATCAAGGGCACCAGTTGAAGAAATGATGATTTTTTCATCGATTTCAACATTAGGAAGCTTTGCCACTTCTGAACCAGTAGCAATAATAAAATATTTAGCATTAACAACTTCTTTAGAGCCGTCTAACTTTGTTAATTCAACGGTGTTTTTATCGATGAATTTTCCCACCCCTTCAAAATGAGAAACCTTATTTTTCTTGAATAAACCAGCAATACCATTAGTTAAACCAGAAATAATTTCATTTTTATTTTGCAGTAATTTTTTAACATCAATTTTAGGCTTGTTAACAATGATTCCAAGCTTTTCAAATTGATGATGAGCATCATGAAATTTATGAGATATCTCTAGCATTGCCTTTGACGGTATGCAACCAACATTTAAGCAGGTTCCGCCAAGGGTTTTTCTTTTTTCAATACAAGCAGTTTTAAAGCCAAGTTGTGAAGCTCTAATCGAAGCAACATAACCACCGGGACCGCCACCAATAACGACGACATCAAAATTATTATTCATAAAATACAAAAGGTTAATTAAAAAATATTGAAAAAATTAGGTTTAACCTAAAAAATTTTGGAAAAAATTTTGGCAAGATTACTAGCTTATAAGATTTTTTCAACTAATATTTTCTAAATTTTAATTAAAAATCATTATCCTAACTGGGAAACTCCCTTCTTCGTCATCCCGACGAAAGTCGGGACCCAGTTTTAAAACCTTCTGGGTGCCGTTTTTCAAGCGGCATGACGAGTGTTTTAGTTCTTTCATCGCGAACCTTTACCATCCTCGCGAGGTTTTACCTTATCCGTCATCCCGACGAAAGTCGGGACCCAGCTTCCTTTTTCTTTCTGGGTGCCGTTTTTCAACGGCATGACGAGTGTTTTAGCTCTTTCATCATCATCGCGAACCTTACCTTTACCGTCATCCTGCACGAAGTTGCAGGATCCATTCTGTTCGGTGGGGGGAGTTGGAAGTATTTTCAACAAAATTAGAGCTTGAGTTTATGCGACAAGGTTTTAACACCCCTCCCCGAAGGCTCCGCCTTCGACCCTCCCTCAAGGGGAGGGTAATAATCTCTCAGAAGTTTTGCAAAATAATAAAGTCAATTCTGGGGCTTCCCTTCTTCGTCATCCCGACGAAAGTCTGGACCCAGTTTTAAATCTTTCTGGGTGCCGTTTTTCAACGGCATTACGAGTGTTTTAGCTTAGAAGCCTCAACAAAGCTAGCAAAAATTTTTTTATCAACTTCACTACTTACAAATTCAGGATGCCACTGCACCGCTAAGCAAAAAGGGTGATTAGTTTTTTCAAGAGCCTCAACAACTCCATCAATTGCAAAACCACAAGCAACTAAGCCATTCCCTAACCTACCAACCGCTTGATGATGGGAAGAATTGGTGTGAATTTTTTCTTTCCCCATAATGGCAAATAATTTTGAATTAGAATCAATATTTACTTGATGATAGGCTTTATGATAATCTTTAAAATCTTGATGATGGCTCTGCTCATGATCTATAAATTGCGGGTTATCAGGAATATGCTGAATAACATCGCCTTGATGCAAAATATTAATCAATTGCATACCGTTGCAAATCCCTAGAATTGGCATATTGGTTTTGAGAGCTTTATTCATAAACTCCCACTCAAAATCTTGCCTAACTTCATTAAGTTTAATTGCAGGATGCATTTCTTGTTGATAAAATTTAGGATGCAAATCAAAATTTCCACCAACCACCATAATTCCATCAATCATTGCTAAATAATCATCAATTGCTTGATGATTAAAAGGCAAAATTACAACTACCGCTCCAGCATTTTCAAGCATTTCAACATAATTGCATCTCAAGGCATAATGAGGCTTAACAGAATATTGACCCTCTGCCCCATTTTGATAATCTGGAATTATTGCAATTACTGGCTTTTTCATTATTCGCGACCTTCATTATTATTATTTTCTTTTTCTAACAAAATACTATTATCTTCTTGAACCGATGATTTAGAGAGAATATCTGTTAATGATTTAAAACTTTCTTTTAAATAATTTGCCAGAAGATTTTCAAGTCCCTTTGGTTTAATAATTGATCTTGGAATGGCATTAACTGTTGCATTTTCATCCGTTGAACTTTTATTTTCTATATCTGACTCATTTGATTCTTCTTGTGCCTTATTATCATTTTTTCCAATCATATACAACAAAGCATGATTGACTTTTATAAAAGTTGGTACTTTATTTACAGAAACTCTTTCATCAGGAGCTTCTGATACACCTTCTTTTGAATCATTTACATTCACCAACAAACTAGCAGATGCTCCGACTTCAATTTTCATAACCCCGTTTTTCCCAACTATATCTTCTTCTAATTCTTTAATATTTTGATTCTCAAATTTAAACCTCTCTTTGTAATTTTGATTATTATTTGTTATGATATTGGCGATTTGAATATAATCATTTAACTGATTTTGGTCAATATCAGCACTTTCAATGTTAGTCTCCTTAAATTTTACTACCGCATTATAATTATTAATTTGCTTAACAAATTCTAATTTTTGCTTAGCATTATATCTTTCAACTGCTAATTTTTCTAATCTTTCTAGAGTTGTTGTCTCTTGGGCTAGAGAGTAGTTTTTTAAATTTTCTTCAAATTGTTTATGATTTTTTTCAAAATAAGCATCAAGAAAAGAATCTTCAAAATTATCGCCATCAATTAATTGATTTGGGCTTTCAGGTTTATATGCCTTTAAATCATTGGCCATTTTTAATTCTTCTAGAGTTGGCGATTTATCTTTGGCTAGAGCTTCTTCAAATTGTTTAAAATTTTCTTCATAATAAGCATTAATTAAAAAATCTTTAACATAAGGCTGGCTGGTGTCGTAAGTAACCCTATTCCTTTCTTCACCCTTAGTCCAAACTCCATTATCTCCTTTACCAAAACCCAACCTTTTTAAGTCTGCCTTAAATTCATCTTTAAAATTATCGCCATCAATTAACTTATCTAGGCTTTTAAAGCCATATTTATCTAAATCATCAATCTTCGGGCCTTTTTCTTGCAAAACTTCTTGCAAAATTGAGTGCTTATCTCTAATTGCAGAGCTTTGAATGATTGATTTTCTTAATAAATCAAATTTATCTTTGTCTGATTTACCTCCTTCTGAAGCTTCTTTATAATAATTTTTATCATAATCAAACCCTACATTCGACCGCCCTATTTTATCAAAACTATCTGCTGTGTGATATAATTTTTTTAGATCCCCATTTTCATACAAAGCATCAATACTACTATCTGAGCCTTTATTTTTAGTAATTTCTGCAATTTTAGCTTCAAGATTTTTATTGAGTTCTGCTTGAGTTTGAAGATTATTATTATTTTCTTTTAGTTCCTTCGAATGATTTTGCTCTAGCTGTATAATTTTTTGATCTCTTTCATTTAACTTATCTTGCAGTTCTTGCAGTTTTTGCAATGCTGTATTCTTCGCTTCTAGCTGTGCTTTTTCTTGCTGTACTTTTAGATCCTCTTGCAGTTTTTGCTCAGCTAGCTTTTGCTGAGCTTCTAGCTGTGCTTGCAGTGCTTCTTCTTGCAGTTTTTCATTATTCGCCGCTTCCTTTGCTACTAGCTCTGATTTCTTTGATTCTAGCTCTGCTTTTTCTTTCTCTACTTTTGTCAGATTGTCTTGCTGTGCTTTATTCTTCGCTTCTAGCTCTGTTTGCTTGTCTTGCAATTCTGTATTCTTCGCTTCTAGCTGTGCTTTTTCTTGTGCTAGCTTGTCTTTCTCTTCTTGCTGTTTTTTTAGCTCTGCTTGCAGTTCATAATTAGCGTCCTTCACGCCCATTACTTCATCGCCTTTTTTCTCTAGCTGTGTTTGGAATGCTGCTAATTCTAATTTATTTTGATTTAATTTATTTTGTAACTCTTGATTTGTTGTTGTCAATTTACCAATTTCCACCTTCTTTTGCTCTGAATCAGTGCCTTTGGATTCAAGTTCTTCTTTCAATTGCTGTAATTTCTTATCATTTCCTGTCTTTTCTACTTCAATTTTATCTTTTTCTGCTATCACTTCTTGCAGTTTTTGCTGAGTTTCTTCTAGCTTGTCTTTCTCTTCTTGCTGTTTTTTTAGCTCTGCTTGCAGTTCTTCCTTATCAGCTTCTAGCTCTTCCACTCGCTCTTGTTGCTGTCCTACTTGCTCTAGCTGTGTTTGGAATTCTGCTAATCCTAATTTATTTTGTCTTAATTTATCTTGTAAATCTTGATTTTCCTTTTTTAACTCTTCAATTTCCGCCTCCTTTTCCTCTGAATCAGCGCCTTTGGATTCAAGTTCTTCTTGCAATTCTGTATTCTTCGCTTCTAGCTGTGCTTTTTCTTGTGCTAGCTTGCCTTTCTCTTCTTGCTGTTTTTTTAGCTGTTCTTGCTGTCCTGCTTGCTGTGGTTTTAGCTTTTCCACTCGCTCTATTAGCTGTGTCAATTCTTGGTCTTTTCTTTCTAACTGTTCTTGCAGTCCTTTATTATTCGCTGCTAGCAATGCTTTTTCTTCTTCTAGCTCTTGTTGCATTGTTTCTATATATTGTTGCATTGTTTCTATATATTTTAGATCTTCTTTCAGCTTATCATTTACTTCCTGTTGTCGTTCAAAGTCAGCATTATCGATCATTTCTTGCGCTTCTTCTTTGCTTAATTTTGTATCTAATTTTAGGACTTTTAATAATCTATCTTTCGCTTCTTCTTTCTGTTTTTCTTGCTCTCCTTGTTTTTCTGGAGTTAAATTTAATCCTTGCAATTTTTTACTTATTTCTAAATATTCGCTTATAGCATTTTCGACTTCTTTTTTATTAATTTCTTTAATATGGCATTCAATATCCCCTTTAAAAGCATCAGCATCAGCTTCAGTTAGTTTTTTGCCTTCGCCTTCTTTTTGATTTAAATATTCTTTAGATTTAAATTGAGTAACATCATCAACTCCCAACAAAGAAACTTTTCCATCCTTGTCAATTTTTATTGTAATGTCGCCTTCTATTTTATTTTCCGAGCTACAATCGGAATAATTTTGACGATTTATGTTATAAATAGCTCTTTTTACTTCTATCTCCTCTTTAATAGCTGCTTTAATTGTTTCTAAAGCGGTTTTTTGTTTCTCTAAAAGCTTTTCTTTATCATAAACACCAACTTCCATTAAAACTTCTCTCTGCTCTTCGCTTAGACCTTTTATTATATTATAAACTTCATAAAACCTTTTTGGATTTCCTTCTTCATCTTTTATTGGCTCTATCTCAACTTTTGGCAATTCTTTATTTTCTTCACTGGCAACTTTTAAAAAAGCTTGAACAATTATTTTGTTTCTATCTTCTGCTGCAGGTAAGTTTTTATCAAATCTGTCTACAAAGCTTTGATAATCAACTAGAGTGTCTTTGCCTATATTAGCTTTAAATAAATCATTGTTTAATAATTCTGCTTTTTTGGCTTGAATTTGGTCATGCAGAGTTTTTTCTGATTCTTCTTTAAATGTTATATCCTTCGTATCAGCCCTAGCTCTACCATAGGCTTGCACGATAAATTCATTATATTTATTGATTAAATTAACTAATTGAGCTCTTTCTTCATTATCTAGCGATTTCTCGCCTTGCTTGAGAAGACCTTGCAACTTCGTAACTATCTTGTTATCAAGAGAATAAAATAAGATTTTTGGGTTCTTTATAGAGGAGGTTCCGTTATCACCGCCATCAATATTCCCTCTTGAATTCTTAGCCTCTTCTTGACTAGAAGGCCCAAAAACTTGAAAAACTCGTTTCTTATCTGTCAGTATTGTTTTTAAGGCATTCTTATCAACTTCTTTTTTACATTCATATTTCTCACCATCTAAAACATAAATTACATTTTTCCCATCTTTAGGGGGGCAAATTATAACTTCAGGCTTTTGATTTTCACTCTCATTAAATTTTATTTCTTCAAGGTTTTTGTCAAAAATCTCTGCAAAGTTATAAGACTCACCTGTTTTATGACTAGATATTCCCTCCTCCCCTACTGTAAATACCTTGCTTTGAGCATCAATAATACTAAGGCAATATTCATCTTTTGATGCTAATGTACTAATATCAATATTAGCCTTACCAACATTTTCTAGAACCTTGGCTTTTCTACCTTCTTTTTCAGATAGAAGCTTTTGTTTTGTTTCTTTATTTTCTTCACTTCTTTTTAAAGTTTTATATAAAACCTCTGTTGGAGTAGCGGTAATTTTTATAACATTCTTACCTTCTAATAGTGGTTTTAATTCTATTTTCTGCTCCTTGGTTAAGAGATGCCATTCATCAAATGCTATAATTGCATCTTTATTATTAGCATTTATTTGTTCTTTTATTTTGTCGAACCCTACTAGACCGCAATGAATTACAAATTTCTCACGACCCTCACCATAAATAAGAGCACCTAAAGCACCAAGGCCCTCTTTTTTAAATTCACCATTTGCATCTTGTTGATTAGTATAATATTGATCTTTGACATTTGTTGAACCAAGCAAAGATTCCATAAACATTGTTTTTCCGGTGCCAGTATCACTATCTAATGTCAATGCAACTTCTTTGCAGTATTCTTGTAGTGTTTTAGAGCCACCTTTATTGTTATTGTCTTGAATTTTTTTTTCTAATCTTTTAAAAAATGTTTCTAAATTATTTTCTATTTGACCACCAAATGCAAAGCCTTTATCTTTAAGCTCTGCTAATCCATTAAAAGTATCTTTGTCAGTAATTTTAGTGCCACTTTTTTCTAATATTTTTGATAATCTTTCAAAAGGCTTGTAAAACTCACCTGAAAGCCCCTTCATATAATCTGGCTGTTTATCTAGAGCCTCTAGTTTTAGGTTTTTACTTAAAAAATCAGCATAAAGCTTTTGGTCTTTAAATTCTGCGGATATTTCGGCTTTTTGGCCTAGTTTATTTAATGCTTCACTTTTCGTTTTTAATGCTGTAAAATTATCTTTAACTGCTTTTACTGCTTTTAATAAAGACTTGCCATCTTCTTTACCCTCATTAAAAATTTTTAAACTCTCTTTTGAACTTTTACTGGATTTTGTAAGGGTTTCTTTAGCTTTTTCAAATGCTTCTGTAGCTTCATTTATTGCTTTTTGTTTTAGTATTTCTGCTGCTTGTCTCTCTTCTTCTTGTTGTTTTTGTAGTAGCTGTTCTTCTTCTAGCCTTTGCTGTGCTGCTGCTGCTTCTTGTTGTTGTTTTGCCGCTTCTTCTCTTGCTGTTTTTTGTGCTTTTATTTTTATTGCAAGAGGTTGATCTTTTTGCAATCCTATATCGAGAGTTGCAATTAATTGATCTTTTATTTTTTCAGCTCTTTGAGTAATGTTATCAGTTATATTGCTAACAGCATCTGTTGCACACGACCACCATGAGCTTTGATTTTTATTCTCTAATAGCAAATCAAATTTCTTTTCTTTGTCATTTGAATAAAATTTAATAGTTATGTATTTATATATTGGTTTATTATATGCGTTATTTATATAACGATCTTCTGTATTAACCGTAACCGTCATTGAGCTTTTAAATTTTTCTAAATCTAATAAATCATCATAAAAATCTTCATTTTGATTATTTAATTCATTTTGATTATTTAAATATTTAAATAATATTTTATCATATTGCATAACCCCCCAATTACCACCACGTCTAAATCCGCCAAAACCAACCTGATTATTTTTATCTAAAAAAAGATCTTTGAATGTTATTGGACTAATATTATTTCCTTGATTCTTTGACATATTCTTTACTGGTTATTGATGTTTATTATTGGTAATAATTTATAGTTAATATTAAAAAATTTAATAATATAAATATTGTTGTTAAATAATTGTTGAGAATTATAAATTAGCGATTTTAATTTGCAAATATTTTATAATTTTACCTCAACAACCTATTAATAAATGTTCTCAAAATTAGAATTCGCTATTGCTTTTCGCTACCTAAAATCAAAGCGGAAAGAAGGCTTTATCTCGATTACCGCAATTTTTTCACTAGTGGGAATAACCATCGGAGTAGCAACCTTAATTATCGTAATGTCGGTGATGAATGGTTTTCGCTATGAATTGGTTAATCGCATTCTTGGCATTAATTCGCACCTTACTATTCAAAAACCAGAATCGGCGATTAATGATTATGAAAATTTAGTGGCAAAAATTAAGCAATCACCCTTGGTTAAGTTTGCCAACCCAATAATTGAGGCACAAGCGATGATTTCTACAAATAATAAAAATGGCGGAGCAGTAATTAAAGGAATCAAACTTAACGACCTCAAAAACAAGAAGCTAATTGTTGAAAATATTATTGCAGGCAGTGTGGAGGCAATAAATCAGAGGAATAAAGTAATTATTGGTTCAAATATTGCCTTGCAAATGAATTTAAAAATCGATGATGAAATAAAAATAATTTCAGCTAATACTGCTCAAACAATTATGGGGGCGATTCCTCGAATTAAAAGCTATAAAGTGGGGGGGATATTTCAAAGCGGGCTGTATGAATATGATTCAAGCACTATTTTCACTAATTTTGAAATGGCAAAAATTCATTTTAATTTTAATGATAAAGTTTCGGCTATTGAAATTTTTGGCAATAATCCTGAAAATTTAGAAGAATTAAAGTTAGAAATTAATCAAATTATCAACTCTGGCAACTTGGAAACACTAAATGAATTTTATATTTTTGATTGGCAAGAAAGCAATTCTGGCTTTATTGATGCCTTGAAGGTTGAAAGCACTGTAATGTTTTTAATTTTAACTTTAATAATTTTGGTCGCAGCCTTTAATATTATCTCAACAATGATTATGCTGGTTAATGACAAAAATAAAAACATTGCCCTACTTAGAACAATGGGTATGAGCCCTAATAATATTATGAAGATATTCTTAATTTGTGGCTCAACAATAGGTTTTATCGGCACTTTTCTGGGCTCGATTATCGGTATCAGCTTTGCTTATAATATCAATAATATCAAGCTCTGGCTTGAATCTTTTACCAAAAGCGAATTATTCAACCCCGCAATTTATTTTTTATCAACTCTGCCTTCAAAAATTTTAATTAGCGATTTAGTGATAATAATTACAATGTCTCTTTTAATTTCATTTCTTGCCACTATTTACCCAGCCTACAAAGCCAGCAAATCAAACCCCGCAGAGCTGTTGAGATACGAATAAAAGCTTGATGACGGAACTAAAAGCAATAAAAAGCTGGGTCCCGACTTTCGTCGGGATGACGGTAAAGGTAAGGTTCGCGATGACGATGAAGGGAAGCCTCAGAATTGACTTTATTATTTTGCAAAACTTCTGAGAGATTATTACCCTCCCCTTGAGGGAGGGTCGAAGGCGGAGCCTTCGGGGAGGGGCAATAATCTTCACAATAAACTCAGCCACAATTTTGTTGAAAATACTTCCAACCCCTCCCCGCATCGCCAAAAAATTGGCTCTGCGACCCTCCCTCAAGGGGAGGTTTATTGGATCAAGAAGGAGCTTCAGCCCATTGCGGTGAAGTTATATTCTCCATTAATCAACGGCAACAAGGGGTTGAAACCCCTTGTATTCTTTTACCTTGGGGGGTTTCAACCCCTTGTATTCTTTTACCTTGGGGGGTTTCAACCCCTTGTATTCTTTTACCTTGGGGGGTTTCAACCCCTTGTATTCTTTTACCTTGGGGGGTTTCAACCCCTTGTATTCTTTTACCTTGGGGGGTTTCAACCCCTTGTATTCTTTTACCTTGGGGGGTTTCAACCCCTTGTTACCTTCTTTTTGGGAGCTTATTACCGTTGTCCAGTCTTTTGTTCAGTAGGCTGTTTGGCAGTAAAAATTTGTTGCTGTTGCCCTTGGTTAGTTTTGTCAATTTCTTTAGCAACATCTTTCGCAGATTTATTTGCAATAAATTTATTTTGGAGTTGTGAAATGTTTAACTTGTTAGGTTTAAATTCTGAAGCCTTCATATGAGCAAGATTATCTTCTAAATCAGGAGCAACACCAACCTTATCAAGATTATTAATAAATTCTTTTTTTACCACATTATTCTTTGGCAAAGAATTGATAAGAGCTACTGCAGAGTTAGCAAAACAACTATTACCAGTGTTTTTTAAACCGCTAAATGCCGGTTTAATTTTTCCCTTTGAATCTATTCTTGCAGTTGGCAATTCACTACTCTTAACAACATTTCTAACTGTTGTGTCTTTTAATATCGATTTCATTTCTCCATCGTTTTTTATCTCTACCACCTTATCATCGTTATAATGAAACCAAACTAACTTCTCTTTTCCATCGTTTTCAACAATTTTTTGCTTAATTAAAGCGGTGTAATGACCTTTTACTCCATTTCCATTATATAAAATTAGAGCTGACATTTCATTTAAATCTTTCGGATCTAACTTTTCTAATTGAGTGTTATAAATTTTGCCATCTTCCAAAGTGTTTGCTTGAAAATTTTCACTATCAAGAATTTCAATATTTTGATTAGGTAAAAAATTGGCCAAAAATTCAGCACTATCATTTTGTAAGCCACCAACAAGCATTGCCTTTCCTTGAATTAGGCGAAGATCTTTAATTGAATTTTTTAATTCTTCGTCTTTTTCAAAATAAGAAATACCGATTTGTGAGAATTTATTAGCAAATTCAAGTTCTTGAGAATTGGAAAGTTCATTAAAATAATTATCGCCAGAATTTTCTTCTACAGATTTTGGAGCACTCTTTTCCTTGCCTCTAGAGCTTGCAATATCAGAATCTTTTTCTGCGAAAAAGACTATCCAAGCTTTTTCAATAAAGGCTTTTTTTTGTTCGTCGTTTGCTGTTGCGGGGTCAAATCTTAACAAACTTTGAATCTTTTCTTTCTGTTTATTTGGATCGCTAAAAAAACTTTCATTAAATGATGAAACATCTTTTTTTCTTAATTCTATTTCCCTCTGCTTAGATTCAACCGCATCTTTTATAGCTTTAGAATTATTTTTATCATCTAAACCGCAATTTTTTAGAGCCCTATCGGCAATTCCTGATTTATTTTTTTCAAATTCATTAGTTAGTGCCGAATTAAATTTTTCAACTTTTTCTATCGCTGAATCAAAATTTTGCTTTTTATCATCGTAAGAATCAATTAGCTTTCCCGCCATTCTTTGAGTAGCAAAATATGATATTGCAGATTTTAAAAGAAAATCATTAGATAAAGAACCTGCAAATGCATTTGCCGAACCACCAACTTCACTACCCGATATTCCATAAAATTCTTTCATTAAATCTCCGATAAATGGCACATTTTCGAATGCTGTTTGTAATCCATCAATAGCAGGTTGCAAGACTTCATAAACTTGTTGCAATTGATCAAAATAGTCAAAAACTGTAAACAAACCGAATGGAGTCATCATTAAAATCGCAGAAAATACAATATCTGGATGAGAAGGCTCAGCTTCTTTATTAGCATTTTCTAAATTTCGCTCAACTGTCGCTCCAAATTTTTTTGCTTTTTTTTCATATTCTTCGCATTCTTCTCTCAGCATTTTTTTTAGCTGATTTTGGTATAATTCATCATAGACTTGACCAGCTATCTTGCTTTCTTCTGGACTTAATTTTGAAGATAATTTTGATAAATAATTGGTTTTTCTTTCTTGATATTGCTCTTCATCTTTTTTTGATGCTTCTAATAATTTTTCAAAAAACTTTTGATTAATTTCGATTAACTGCTTTTTTGAAGATTCAAATTCTTCTTGCTTGCCTTGTAAAAAAACATAATCAAAAGCTTTAGAGGCAGAAGTGCCATCAACTAAACTTCTTGTTGCACCAGCGGATTTATTAAACCCAGCAACAATTTGACTTAACCCGCTATTATTTGTAGAATTTTTCATTTTTAATCTATTTGTCGATTTTAAATTAAAGCTTTAAGCTAGTTTATGGCTTTGAGTGTGTTTTTAATATAATATTTTTGCTACTGAATCATTTAATATTTATCAATTTAATATTTAATTGACTTGCCAATAACAACACATAAAAATATTATAACTTTATTTTCTAATAAACAAGTTTTTTAATAATTTTCAAATATATATTTTAACAATCTTATGATAAATGCTATTCGCAAAATAGAGTTCGATTCTGCTCACCGCATCATTAATCACGAAAGCAAATGCAAAATGCTTCACGGTCATCGCTATGTTTTAGAAGTTTATTTAAATGCCAAAAATCAAGATAATCAATTAGATAAATTAGGCAGAATTATAGATTTTGGAGAGATGAAGACAATAATAGGTGGCTGGGTAGATAAATTCCTTGATCATAACACTATTTTATCAGATGAAGATAAATTACTAGGGAATAATATAAAAAACACTACAGGGCAAGATATTTATTATCTAAGATACCCGCCAACCGCAGAAAATATAGCCCTTCATTTACTGCAAGAAATATTGCCCGATTTATTAGCCAAAACAGAAGTAGAATGCAAAAAGCTAAGGCTTTACGAAACCCCAAATTGCTGGGTTGAAGTCGTTTTATAAAAAAACTTGCTTTTTTTTTATTTATTGGTTTAATCGCAAAACTTATTTTTATCATTATTATCATTTAAAATTGATAACATTTTCAACGCAAATATAAATATCTCGAAAATGCATAAATTACTCATTGCCAATCGTGGCGAAATAGCTTGCAGAATCATAAAAACCTGCCGTAAAATGGGCATCTCAACTGTTGCAGTTTATTCAGATGCCGATGCCAGTTCTTTATTTGTGCAAATGGCAGATGAAGCGGTGAATATAGGTAACTCACCTTCTTCGCAAAGCTATCTTAACATTGAAAAAATCTTAAATGCAGTTAAAAAAACAGGGGCAACCATGGTTCACCCCGGTTATGGATTTCTTTCTGAAAATCGTGAATTTGCTAATGCCTTAGAAAAAGCTTCGGTTATTTTTGTTGGCCCTTCATCTTACTCAATTGAAATGATGGGAGACAAAATTGCCTCTAAAAAACTTGCCATTGAAGCCAATGTTAGTAGTGTCCCCGGTCATTTAGGGGTTATCAAAGACATTGCAGAAGCAATGACAATAGCTGAACAAATCGGCTTTCCAGTGATGGTTAAAGCATCTGCCGGAGGAGGAGGAAAAGGAATGAGAATAGTATGGGAAAAATCAGAAATATCCGAAGCCTTTATTTCAGCTACTAACGAAGCAAAAAACAGCTTTTCAGATGATCGTATTTTTATTGAAAAATTTATTGAGAATCCTCGTCACATTGAAATTCAAATCATTGCCGATAAATCAGGAAACATGGTTTGCCTTGGTGAAAGAGAATGTTCGATTCAGAGAAATAATCAAAAAGTTATCGAAGAAGCTCCTAGCTCATTTGTAGACGAAGAAACTCGCCAAAAAATGTATGCACAATCAAAGGCCTTAGCTCAAAAAGTAAGATATTTTTCAGCGGGAACAATTGAATATATCATGGATAAAAATAAAGATTTTTATTTTTTAGAAATGAACACCAGACTACAAGTAGAACACCCCGTAACTGAACTAATTACAGGGGTTGACATTGTTGAATTGATGATAAAAATCGCCCTCGGAGAAAATCTACCATTCACTCAAGAAGAAATAAAACTTAAAGGTTGGGCACTAGAATCAAGAATTTATGCCGAAGACCCTTCTAGAGGCTTCCTACCTTCATCTGGTAGAATTAATCTTTACATCGAGCCACAAGAAGGTAAAAATGTCAGAATAGATACTGGAATATACGAAGGCGGAGAAGTCAGTATGTTTTATGATGCTATGATAGCAAAACTCTGCACTTTTGGCGAAACTCGTCAAGAAGCAATACAACATATGCGAACCGCTCTTGGCACTTTTGCAATCGGGGGCGTGTCTCATAATATCAGCTTCCTTGAAACCATTATGCGAAATGAAAAATTCATTAGCGGAGACATATCAACTTCTTTCATTAAACAGGAGTTCCCTGCTGGCTTTCTTGGCAATGAACTGGATTCACAAATATCCGAAGTATTTATCGCTGTTGCAATGCAAATATTTCTGCATAATTTTGAAAGAAATTCTCATATTAGTGGGCAATTATATAATCGCGAAAAACAAATATCCGACCGTTGGGTGGTTGAAATTGACGAAAAATCATATTTAGTTAATATAATTGAAAGAGAACAAAAGCATTTAAAAATTGAATGCGACCAAAAAATAATAACATTAGAAAGCTCTTGGATCCCCGGAGACAAGCTTTTTAGAGCAATAATCGATGGCACAGAAATTGGAGTCAAAATTCGTGAAAATAATCTAACGGGAAGTTATCTACTACAACATTCCGGAGTTGATGCCTTCGTTAATGTAATGTCACCAAAGGTTGCTGAATTATCAAAATTTATGCCAAAAATTAGCAAAAACTCTAAGCCAACAAATTTAACTTCGCCAATTACTGGCAAAATTATTCGCTTTAAAGTAGCAGAGGGAGACGAAGTTAAAGCTGGTCAAGAGCTTGTAATAATTGAAGCAATGAAGATGGAAAACATCATCAGAACCGATCACGATGTTAAAATTGATAAAATCAAATTTTCAGCAGGCGAACCCGTAGGGATAGGGCAAATTATCATTGAATTTCAAAAATAAATTTTCTTTTATAAAGTAGATAAGATTTAATATTACAATAAGTAGGGGAAAATCTAAAAGAAATTAAACAAGCTTTACCCCGCCCTACTCCTTATTGCCAATTTAGTTATAAATGCAAAATTTTCATTATCATAAATTCCGCACAATATTCTTATTAATCTTAATTATTTTTATTACCACTATTAATGCTAGTAAAGCTAGTGAATATTGGTCTTCTGCGATATCTCTTTTTTCAACCCCCAAATATAAAAATAATTTTAATAATTTTGATTTTGTTGATTTAAAATCAAAACAAGGAGGAAAGCTAAAAATAGGGGTGGAAGGCACTTTCAACAGCCTTAATCCATTTATTTTAAAAGGCATTTCTGCTTCTGGAATAGATGGCTATATTTATGAAACCCTAACTGTTGCAAGCAATGATGAAATCGGGGTTAAATATGGGCTAATCGCAGAATCAATCAGATTTTCAAAAACACAACATTTCATTGAATTCAAGCTAAGAAAAATTGCTCAATTTAGCGACGGAACCGCAATTACTGCGGATGATGTGCTTTTTACCTTTGATACATTAAAAAAATTCGGACACCCTTCCTACAAAATAGCATTTCGCGACATTAAGAAATTAACAAAAATCAATTCTCATCATATTCGTTTTTATTTTAAAGAAAAATATTCGCGAGAATTACCACTAATAATTGCAAGCCTTCCTGTTTTACCTCAACATTTTTTTAAAAAAGTAGATTTTAACAATAGTAATTTTGATGGCAATCAAAATAACTTCCCTATTGGCTCTGGCCCCTATATTATTGATTCAGTTCAAGTTGGAAAATCAATTAGCTATAAAAAAAATAATCATTATTGGGGAAGAGAAATCAATATTAATAAAGGTTTATATAATTTTGATAAAATTACTTTTGATTATTATCGCGATAACAATGTTTTAATTGAAGCATTTAAAGCACAAAAATATGATTTTCGCCTTGAAAATGTTGCAAGAAACTGGGCAAATGCCTATAATATTGATGCCGTAAAAAATAATCAAATAATAAAAACAATATTTAAAAATACTCACCCTCCAGCAATTCAGGCTTTTATTTTAAATTTAAGAAAAGAAAAATTTCAAGATATTAATCTTCGCAAAGCAATCAATTTAGCATTTGATTTTAAATGGCTTAATCAACATATTTTCTATAATTCATATAAAAAAACTTATAGCTATTTTGAAAACTCAACATTTTCAGCAAAATCATCAGATAAAAAGCTTTTTACAGAATTAGAAGAAAATGAAAAAATCAACAATGGCAATGGCTTCAATCGCAACAGATTATTATTAGCACAAGATATATTAAAAAAAGCAGGCTATAAAATAATTAATAAAAAATTATTCGCTCCAAATAATCAGAATAATCCTATTTCAATTGAATTTTTAATTGACAGCCCAGCATTTGAAATGGTTATAGCCCCTTTTGTTAATAATCTTAAAAAGCTTGGAATTCAGGCAAAGGTTCGCTTTACAGAACAAAATCAATATCAAAATCGTGTTAAAAATTTTAATTTCGATATTATTATTTCGGTTTTCGGACAAGCATCAATACCGGGTGAGGAGCTGTTTTTTTATTGGCATTCATCACAAAAAGATATAATCGGTAGCAGAAATTTATCAGGAGTTAGCAACACAAAAATTGACAAAATAATTGAAAATATTAATCAAACTAATAATATCAAGATAATCACTCAATTAGCCAGAGAGCTGGATAAAGAGCTTATCAGCAATTATTATTGCATCTTGCAATGGCATAATGATTCGCAACGAGTTTTATATCGCAATATTTTTTCTATCCCCAAAATTAGCCCAGAATACGGCATTAACCTTGATAGCTGGTCAATTAAATAATTCATACAAATAATGAGGCTTTCCTTCTTCGCCATCTCGACGAAAGTCGGGACCCAGCTTCCCCTTTACCGTCATCCCGACGAAAGTCGGGACCCAGTACCTTTACCTTTACCGTCATCCCGACGAAAGTCGGGACCCAGTTTCTTTTTTCTGGGTGCCGTTTTTCAACGGCATGACGAGTGTTTGATACATCGGGACTCATATTTTGCAACGGTATGATGAGTGTTTTAGTTCTGTCATCCAGAAAGAAGCCAAGGGGTTGAAACCCCCCAAGAATAAAATGCAAGGGGTTGAAACCCCTTGTTGCCGTTAAGTAGAGAGTGCGAAACCAACTCACCTGTAATCATCATTCCAACCTTTACCGTCATCCCGACCCTTTACCGTCATCCCGACGAAAGTCGGGACCCAGTACCTTTACCTTTACCGTCATCCCGACGAAAGTCGGGACCCAGCCCCAACTCTTTCTGGGTGCCGTTTTTCAACCGGCATGACGAGTGTTTGATACATGATGTGAATGAATTTTAGAGGTGCCCTAAGAGTTATCTCGGAAAAATTTAATTAGAATTGTAAAAGGCTGTGAATCTTAAAAAGATTGGTTGCGGGGGCTGGATTTGAACCAACGACCTTCAGGTTATGAGCCTGACAAGCTACCGAGCTGCTCTACCCCGCGATATAAATGGTGTTTTGCTTAAAAAAGGCAAGGTGCAAAAATATAAATTCTAAAAATAATAAAGCAAGTAGTTTTTATATAATTTATTTATATTAATTTGACATTAATCGGAGCGGTTTTTATAATCAAAAATTTATAGTATAATTTACTTTATAAATATTTACAAATTCAAATAATTCAAATGATTAAAGCCAGAGATTTATCAATATCTTTCAGTGGTAGAGAGGTGTTTTGCGATGCTAATTTTATTATCAATTACCGCGAAAAAGTTGGTTTAATTGGCAGAAATGGTAGCGGAAAATCAACCTTCCTAAAACTAATTCTTAAAAAACTAGAACCTGATAGCGGGGGAGTGGAAATTCCCAAAGGTTATGGAATAGGTTATCTCGAACAGCATATTCATTTTGAGCATAAAACAGTTTTACAAGAAATATGCTCGGTTCTTTCTGAAGAAAGAGAGCATGAATCTTGGAAGGGAGAAAATATCCTTTACGGACTAGGCTTCACTTATGAAGATCTAGAAAAAAACCCGCAAAATTTTTCTGGTGGCTATCAAGTAAAATTAAATTTAGCAAAATTATTGCTTGCTGAACCGCAAATGCTACTACTCGATGAACCAACAAATTATCTCGATATTCATTCAATTCGTTGGCTTAAAGAATTTTTACAAGACTGGCAAGGAGAATTAATATTAATCACTCACGATCGCTCCTTTATGGACAGCATCATCACCCATAGCCTAATAATTCATCGCAAGAATTTTCGTAAAGTAGCAGGCAACACTCAAGGAATCAGAGAAAAAATTGCCTTGGAAGAAGAAATTTACGAAAAAACAAGAGTTAACGAAGAAAAGCAACGACAAAAAACTCAAGAATGGATCGACAGATTCGGAGCAAAAGCAAGTCAAGCAAGTAGAGTGCAATCAAGAGTTAAGATGCTGGACAAAATCGAAGTCAAAGAAAAGCTTGGACATGTTGAAAATTTAAGCTTTGAATTTAATTATTCTCCTTTTAATAGCAAAGAACAAATGCTTGAAGCTGAAAATATAAGCTTTGGCTATGTTCCAGAAAAGAAGTTGATTGACAAATTATCTTTCAAAATTGCTAATGGTGAAAAAATTTGTGTAATCGGTAAGAATGGTAAAGGAAAATCAACTTTACTAAAATTAATAATTCAGGATTTACAAGTCTCCAAAGGCTCAACCAAACTCAATAGTAAAGTTGAAATCGGATATTTCGGACAAATGAATATCGACAGGCTAGAGCCATCACTTTCAGTTTATGAAGAATTGCAAAAAGTTGACGAAAAACTACCCGTAACTAGGGTTCGTCAAGTTTGCGGACAAATGATGTTTTCAGGAGATTTAGCAAGTAAAAAAATTGGAGTGCTTTCTGGTGGTGAAAAAAGTCGAGTAATGCTTGGTAAAATATTGCTTAAAGGTGCTAATTTACTACTTCTTGACGAGCCTACCAATCACTTAGATATGGAATCTTGCGATTCACTTATGCAGGCTATTAAAAACTTTGAAGGGGCAGTAATAATGGTTACTCACGATGAAGGGTTTGTCAATAAAATTGCCAATAAATTAATTATCTTTGATGATGAAAAAACCTTCACCTTCGAAGATTCTTACGAATTCTTCCTAAAAAGAATCGGCTGGAAAGATTATTAAAATTCACTTATAAAAGCAGTTAAAATTACACTTCTAAAAAACTAGAATATTTTTAACCCCTAAATAGGTAATAATTGGCTTTTACCCCCCAAACAATTCCAGATTTTCTTTTTGAGGAAGTTATAGGAGCATGAAGTTATAGGCTTCATTTCCCCAGATGGTTTTAAGATCAAATTTTTCCAATTTCCCGAACATAAAAATATGTTAAAATCGGCAATTAATTTAATGGTTTTTTGCAGTTCAACTAAATTTTTTTGATATTCCTTAACCCGTTTTTCATTAATCGCAAAGCCTTTTATTAAATAATCTTTTATCTCTGTGTTGCCCATTTACGAAACTCAATTGCAGTCTTTGAATTAGTGAGATAACCAACAGCTAAAATTACATCTAAAAAATAAAAAGCTACGGGTTTGTCTGAATTTGCAATATGCATTTTTTGCATATTGCTTTTATCAACTTCACCGTCTTTAAAAATATTTTTAATATGTCTCGAGGCAACTGATTGGTTAATTTTAAAAAGATTAACAATTTGCCCCTGACTTGACCAAATATTTTGATTTTTAACATCGGCATTAAACTCAATTGCTCCATCTTTAGTTTGATAAATTTCTATCAAACTTTCCTTGCCTAAAGCGTTGATTTTGTTAGGTTTGTTGTTGGTTGATAAGTTGGAAATAGTGACTGATTTAGGATTCAAAATTTTCTTTGATAAATTTAATTGCCTTTTCTTCTGACTCTTCAATCGCCATTTCAACTGCTTTTTTAGAGACTTCAAGAAGCTTTTGGCTTTTAGGGCAAAACTTTCTTGGATTAACGAAGAGATTTGCGATTGGGTTTTTGGGTCGATTAGGGGCAAAGGAATTTTCAAAAACTCGTCTTTGTTGATCGCGGTAAGAATCGTTCCAGAGCAGCTTTGTTTTAGGATATTTTGCATCAATTCGGATTTAAACAAAACCAGCAAAGTTTCTGAGCTTATCTTATCTGATTTAATTACATAAAAACCCGTCGAACAAAGCGAGTTGTCAAACTCTTTGGAAACGATTGCACAGCTTGACAATGAGCCTTCGATTGATGAAATTAGAACATCGCCAGCATTTACTTTGCGACGAGCGCGTGATGGTAAATCTTTTCCTAGCTCTTTGCTACAACCAGTGATTCCGCCATTTTTATTGATGTCTGCAAGTTCGATGTATTGGTAAAATTTTTCATCGCTTGGTGAGTAGTTTTTATCCTTTAGGTTACAGACTTTTTCAAGTGGCAACCAACTTTCCGAATATGAGAAAATATGGTTTTGATAATCTTCATATTTCGGCTGATAATATTCTGCATCAAGTCTGCCAGTTTTTAAGAACGATTCTTTGAACGATTTTTGGTTGATTGAAAGATGGGAGAATTTATCAGCTTTGTCTGGATTGCCAACACCAAAAGATGACCCCTCCCCGTTTTGCATTGCAAAACGACCCTCCCTCAAGGGGAGGGTAATTAGATCGCTGTTGTTGCTAGATCTTGAACCAATCTCGGTGCCCTCAAGGGGGGAGTGATACAAGCCAAGAGATTTGAGGAGCAAGGCTTCGGCTTGAGTGTGGAGGTGTTTGGAATTATCTCTTGTTAAATGAGATTTTTTTACAATATTTTCAATTTTATTTTGAAAGGCGTCGCTAATATTTAGAATTTTAACTTTTGCTAAAACATCCAAATTAATTCTTTCTTGCACACCACCATTTTTTTGCCTATCTATTTGCAGTTGCCCATATTTGGTGCTTAAATAAGCAAAAAGATAATAAGGATTTATTTCCTTTATATCTCTAATAATCGCCACCGCTCTATTAGCTAAAGTTGCCGTAAATCCTTTTGGTGTTATTGCAATATCACCAACGCTTCCCATGATTGATAAGACAATATTTTCTTCTTTTACATGAGAGCGTCTATTTTTCTCAAAATAACTTTTGCTTATGTAGACTGGGTTATAATCTTCAATGAAATGATTCTTTATATCTTTTGCTTGTAAATAACGAACTTCACTAGATTGATTATCTGGAAATTTAGAATGGTCACCATCAGACACTTTTGCAAAATTTGCAATTTTATTTGATTTTTTATTTTTTAAGAAAGTATCTAACTTTAAATATTCTTTTTTAAAAAATTCAGAATCAACTCTAAAATCTTCATTACCAATTATTACCCAACTTTTCATGACCTCACTTATCTCCAGCCCTTCCAACAAAGCCTTGTATTTGGCTTCATTAAAAGGGCTTAGAGAAAAAAACTAAGTCGCTCCTTTTTAGCAAATTCGATGAAAGCTTCAGCGATTCCGTCTTTGGTTAAACCATCGTGATTGAATAAATCATGTTTAACAATCAAATGCCCGTGAGTGTCTAAAATTGGTGTTCCATCATTATTTTTAACATAAATTTTATCACCAGAATTATCTTTGCTAGGCTCTTGCTGAGTTGCAAAAAATATTGGGTAATCGTCAACTTTTGGGCAAATTTTTTCGTCCCATTTTTGCACCAAAAGCACGCTGGTTTTGGTTCCTGTGTGGGGTTTAAAAACATTTCCGTGCAAGCCAACAACAGCCAAAATTCTGCATCTTTCGGCAATAAATTCTCTAATTTGCTTGTCGCTAGAATTATTAAATCTGCCTTGCGGAAGCACAACTGCCATTCGTCCACCAGATTTTAGAAAATCTAAATTTCTTTCAATAAATAAAATATCACGACCAACATTATTTTGATATTTGCCATTTTCTTTTTTGCCAAGTTCATATTTAGCAAGAATTCTGGTTTCTTTAATTTCACCAGCGAAAGGTGGATTTGCCATTAAAACATCAAAACCAAAATCGCGATTGTCATCTTTTTTGATGCGAAGTTTTTTTAGTTTTTTAAAGCCTTCAGAATAAATATCTGCCCAATCTTCATCTTTTGTTTTTTCGTCCCAGCGTTCAAAATCAAGGGTGTTTAGGTGTAAAACATTAGTTTGACCATCGCCCGCAATTAAGTTTAAAGTTCTGCCAACTCGAACTGCTTTTTCGTCAAAATCAATGGCGAAGACTTTGTTTTGAACATAATCAATTTCACGAGGAATGCGCTGTTCAGTGGTAAAGTGTGGGCTGATTGGTAAACCAAGTTCTTTGCGAATTTTTGCCCAAACATGAAAAATGCCGTGAACAGGAAAGCCACAAGAGCCAGCAGCCGTGTCAATCATTGTTTCATCTTCTTTAGGATTTAACATTTTCACACACATATCAATCACATAGCGGGGCGTGAAATATTGCCCTTTCTCACCTTTGCTAGATTTATTGATTAAATATTCAAAGGCCTCATCAACAACATCTAAATTTGAATTAAATAGTTTTACGCCTTCAAGTGAGGCAATACAAACCGCCAAATGGCTTGGTGTTAATCCCAATTTTGCATCTGCACTAAAAACTCCTTCCCATTTATTTTTTGCTTTATCAAATAAATCTTGGATTTTGGTTTTAAGTTCAGTTTCAGTGTCACCATAATTTTTGAAAATTAGATGGCGTTTTTTATCGCGCCCACTTTCCATTTCATCATAAAGTTTGGTAAAGATCAGTTTAAATAGCTCCTCAAATACATCCACGCCAGCATTGGCTAAAACCTCATCTTCCATTTCTAGAATTATGCCTTTCAATGTTTTTTTCTGATTAACCAATTTGTCGTATTTAACCAGATCATCAATTGTCCATCGTTCAGATAAAACATCAGAAAGTTTTTCGATTGCTTTTGGAATTGCTGGAATATCTTCAAAATAATTTGGATCTTTGCGGTGATAATAAGAAATTTGTTCGCCATTGCTCCAAACCCCAATTGGCGCACCTGTGGCATTGCAATAGCTTTTTAGCTGCTCTTTTCCATCTTTTAATTTGGGCTTTTTTAATTCAACTAAAATGTATGGAGTGGTTGGTTTGTCGCGATCAAAAATGCAAATGTCCGCCCGCTTTTTTTCAAGACCAAAAACCACGCCATATTCCAACTCTATGCGTTTATTTGAGTAACCAAAATCTTCGATTATAGTCATCAAAAAAAGCTGTCGAACGACTTCTTCTGGCGTGAGCTTAATTTCTTTGTTACGCACCAAGCAGGTTGTATAAAAATCCTGTTTGCCGGATTTATTTTCTTTTGAAGTTATTTTATCCTCTAGGGCTTTGACTTTCGACTCATTGAATTGAGTTAGCCTGTAGTGGGAGTCTTTGAGGATTTGGGATAAAATATTCATATAATTTGTTGTTAAAATTTACTTAATTTTATATCTAATGCTAATTTAACTTAAAAACACACACTTTATATAGACTGTTTTTCAGCTATTTTGATAGTAGGCTAAATCTTTAGAGAACCTCTACAAATCGAAATTTAACCCAATAAATTTCAACTTCAGAGATTTTTTGTTTTGAATTTTTAAATTAAAAACTAAGTTCAAAAAATCTTATTTTTACAGCTTAATTTGGCAAGGTTTTTATTGTTTTTAGTTCCGTCATCGCAACTCTTACCGTTATCGCAACTCTTACCGTTATCGCAACTCTTACCGTTATCGCGACTTCTGCCGTCATCCCGACGAAAGTCGGGACCCAGTTTTAAATCTTTCTGGGTGCCGTTTTGCAAAGGCATGACGAGTGTTTTAGGTAACCGCGGAATCAGCTAAATTAAGATTTTTTTCGCTCTTATAGCCAAGGGCGATGAGGTAAGATTCGCTTGAGTCTTTTCTTGATGAGTCTGGTTTGAAATAGTGAATTTTAGTAAAATGTTTTTGCAATTGATCTACTAATATTTTAGAGCTACCACCCTGAAATATCTTGCCAATAAAACAACCATCTTCTTTTAAAATTTGCAAAGATAAACTTAGAGCATCTTCTAATAAATTGATAATTCTTAAATGGTCTGCCTTATTGTTGCCCGTTGAATTTGATGCCATATCAGACATCACAACATTGCATTTACCTTTTTGATTGTAAGGAATATTTTTTAGCAAATCGATTATTGAACTTTTTGCTTCATCGGCAAGAAAATCACACTGAACAAATTCGACTCCGGCTATTTTGTCAAATGGCAATAAATCTATTGCTATAACTCTGCCTTCTCCAACTATTTTTACAGCAAACTGACTCCAACCACCCGGAGAGGCACCTAAATCAACCACTATGTAATCTTTTTTAAAGATTTTAAATTTTTTATCTATTTCAATAATTTTAAATGCCGAACGGGACCTCCATCCCTCTGCTTTAGCCTTAAAAACAAAAGGGTCGTTAATTTGCCTTCTAAGCCATTTTTGAGAAGATTTACTAAATTTTTTAGCATTTTTAAGAATCTTGAATTGGTTAGACATTTTGCCCTATTTTAAAAGTGGAAATATCTTCAGTAGTGAGTGTTTTAGCTTCATCAACTAACATAACTGGAATATCATCAATAATTGGAAAAGCTAATTTTGAATCAATGCACCAAAATTCGTTGGTTTTATCTTGATAAATTAAATTGCCAAAACAATGTGGACAGCATAAAATGCTTAATAGCCCTGTTATTTTATGGTTAATCATCTATTATAACAACATCAATATCGGGTTCTCAACAAAATTACGAAGAGCCTTTAAAAATTCAGCAGCAACCGCCCCATCGACACAACGATGATCCGCAGAAAGTGTAATATTCATCATATTCGCTACCTTTATTAAACCATTTACTGCGATTGGCTTTTCAATGGCCCTAGAAATAGCTAAAATACAGCTTTGCGGAGGGTTAACAATTGCAGAAAAATTATCAATTCCATACATTCCAAGGTTAGAAATACTAAAAGAACCGCCTTGAAATTCTTCGGGTTGCAATTTTCCTTCGCGAGCTTTTTTTGCAAGCAATTTCATTTCGCTAGAAATTTCAATGATTGATTTTTGGTCAGCATTTTTTATAATTGGAGTTATCAAGCCACCTTCAATAGCCACTGCAACTGAAATATCCACATTATTAAATAATAATAAGGATTCATCGCTCCAAGAGGAATTAGCATTAGGAACCTTGTTTAAAGCCATCGCACAAGCTTTAATAATTAAATCATTGACTGATATTTTATATGCAGGCTTTTCATTTTTGTCGATATCGGCAACAGAATTCATTGAAGCTCTAACTTCAAGCATTTTATCGATATTGAGTTCGCAAGATAAATAAAAATGCGGAACATTTTGTTTCGATTCAAGCAAACGGCGAGCTATAACCTTGCGGATATTGCTATTTTTAACAGCGGTAAATTCTTGCGGATTTCTCCTTACTCCAAAGTTTTTATTGCCTGATTTTATTGCATTCAAGACATCGTCTTTAACTATTCTACCAGATGGGCCAGAGCCTGTATTTGTAATATTCGCAAGTGAAAAGTTATTCTGCTCCGCAATTCTTTTAGCAAGCGGGCTCGCTTTAATTTTGCTAGAATTATCTATTGCTGAATTTATAGAAGAATTTTCAGCGATAAAAGGCTTGTTTTCTTGATTTGAATTAGCTTGATTATGGCTTTGACCACTGGCTTTATTAGCCTCTTGATTGTTGTTGGATTTATTATTTTCTGGTTGCTTGACTTGATAGTTTTTTATCGATTCTAAAGTTTCGCCCTCTTCGATAATCAGAGCAATCAAACTATTAACCGCAACATTTTCAGTGCCTGCAGGCACTATTATTTTTGCAAGAATTCCCGCATCAACAGCCTCAACCTCCATGGTTGCTTTATCGGTTTCGATTTCTGCGATTACTTCACCAGCCTTGATTTTGTCTCCCTCTTTTTTTATCCAAGTAGCAAGGTTGCCCTCTTTCATAGTTGGAGACAGTGCTGGCATCAAAATTTCAATTGGCATGAGTTCAATAAAATAAAATTAGTAAAAATAGCAATTTTTAAATATAAAAAAAGTTTTTTGCAAGAGCAACTAAATATTGCAAGTAAAATATTAGTTTTTTAACAATAGAAATTTAGACTTATTATTTAAGCCAATCTCTTTTTTTAAAAAATATTACCTGCAAAATAGCAATAAAAATCATTAAAACAGAAAAGATAATAAATCCAAACGGGCTATTACTAGCTGGAATACCGCCAACATTCATTCCAAATAGTCCTGTTAAAAAGGTCAAGGGCATGAATATTACTGTTATTAAAGAAATTTTATACATATGGCGATTCAACTTATCATTTATTATATTAACGATTTCATCATTTAATATTTTTGACCTTTCTTTTAATTCATCGGTTTCTTCTATCATTCTAGTAATTTGATCGTAATTTTCTTGAAAATGTCTCTTTGCCCAATCATCTATCCATAAATATTCACAATTTTTTAATTTTTGAATAACTTCTTTTTGAGGTGAGAGGTATCTCTTAAAGGTTACAAACTGGCTTCTTAATTCCAATAATTCATTTTTCAATAATTGTTCTTGTAAGGTTTTTTTGCCGTTATTTTTTTTACCATTATTAAGAGTTGAATCTTCTAACCTATCTAACCTTTGCGATAAATTAAGCATTTCCACAGAAATTTCTGACAAAATTTGATAAATCAAATTATATAAAAATTCACCAGAACCCTTGATTTTTCTGCCTTTCTCAAGATTATTTTTAAAATCAAACAAGGCATTCATTTCTCGCTTTTGAATAGTGATGACACGATATTGATCCACCCATATTCTTAAAGAAACCATATCATCTGGATCGGCATCAATATTGGTATTAACACCTCTTAATATTATCAATAAGCCACCTTCAAACTCCATAACTCTAGAGCGAGTTTCTTGTGCAAGCAAGGCATCGATAATTAAATGATCAAGATAAGGAACATTAGCTTCTAGCCAATATTTTGTAGATGTAGCATTGCCATCAAGATGAACCCAAGACAAATTACTATTCTCAAGTTCGGTGGCGATTTGATTATCTTCGAGAGCTAATATCGCACCATGCTCCTCAAAAGAATATGAAAATATAACTGGTTGCTGATTATTCATCAGGCTGAACAATTAATTTTTGATTGGGACGAAATTTTGCCAATTCTGCTGGCAAATTTGACAAAGAAGGCATTTGAGATTGCTCAACTTTTTTAACATCTACATTACTTTTATAATCGCTGGCTTTTGGGGCTTCTTTAGATATTTTCCTAATTGAGAATATCCAAGTGCTGTCAGGACGATAATATTTACCGACTTTTTTAATCATGATTGCTGATTTTTCATCAACTAGATAAATTTTATCCTCAAAATGATGCTCTATTTTACGATTATATTCATCTGGCAACATTAAATCATAAATTATTTGCGAGGCATTGCCACTATGCTTGCCGTGAGCTTGCCCAATAATGTCGTGACCTATTGCTTCGAATGTGCCATTGGGATTGAGAGTTATTAACCAAGTTCTGCTATCAAGATGCTGATTGTCGTGATAATAATCAAATTGCAATGTTCCTTTATTGCCTTGCCACTTTGATTTAATTTTTATATTTTGAGCATCGATGATGTTGCCGTCGTTATTTTTCTTGATTCCGTGCCCCTCTAATTCTCCATCAAAGAAGAATCTAATATTTAGCATTTGCACATTATTTAAAGAATCAAGCTTAGAGTCAAAATAAACTTTTTTTCCGAATAATAAACGGGGGTCCATTCTGCGGAAATCAATTTTTCTGAAAGTTTCGCAACTAGCAGTGTTAAGAAGTAATGCCAGCAATGCAAAGCTTTTAATGGTTTTTTTTATTTTCATAATTATTGAAGTAAATTAGTTGTTATTTTAAGGTTGATTTATTTCTATTGGCTACCATTCTTAATCGAAGAGCATTGAGTTTTATAAAACCTTGAGCATCTTTATGATCGTAGGATTGACCTTCTTCAAAAGTTACCAAAGATTGAGAATATAAACTTTTTGCAGATTCTCTTGCAACAACAATTGCTTGACCTTTATAAAGCTTTAAGGTAACTGAACCCTCAACAAATTCTTGAGACTTATCTATTAAAACTTGCAACATTTCTCTCTCAGGAGAAAACCAAAAGCCATTATAAATTAAGCTCGCATAACGAGGCATCAGATCGTCTTTAAGATGAGCTGCTTCGCGGTCAAGGGTTATAGACTCAATAGCACGATGGGCAACCAGTAAAATTGAGCCACCTGGGGTTTCGTATACCCCCCTTGATTTCATGCCTACAAAACGATTCTCAACTAGATCCAGCCTTCCTATTCCATTCTCACCACCCAGTTCATTAAGCTTAGTTAAAATTTGAGCAGGAGTCATTTTTTTGTTATTAATTGCTACAGCATCG
Source organism: Rickettsiales bacterium UBA1997 (assembly GCA_964202895.1). Lineage (GTDB taxonomy): Bacteria > Pseudomonadota > Alphaproteobacteria > Rickettsiales > UBA1997 > JAJTDS01. The sequence goes on from CAXNJM010000001.1 coordinate 448,431, forward strand.
CCTTTTTTAAATTGAATAGAAATTATAGTTGCTTTATCTGGAGCCTTTTCAGGCGAAACAGTTCTTTGATAAACATAATCTGGAGCTTCTATTGAAGGATCTTCCAACACCTTACCTTCAGATGAAGTGTGCAATAAGTTAGCATCAACCGAATAAGGAGCTTCGCCTTTTTTGTCTTTTGCAACTGGAATCTGATTTTTTTCTGCATATTCAATTAATTTAGATCTAGAATTGAGGTCCCATTCTCGCCAAGGAGCAATAATTTTTATTTCAGGATTATTAGCATAATAAGCCAACTCAAAACGAACTTGATCATTGCCTTTGCCTGTTGCTCCGTGGGCTACTGCATCTGCACCAACTAATTTTGCAATTTCAATTTGTCTTTTAGCGATTAGAGGCCTTGCGATTGATGTTCCCAAGAGATAAACACCTTCATAAACTGCATTGGCACGAAACATAGGGAATACATAATCTCTAACAAATTCTTCTCTAAGATCTTCAATGAATATTTTTTTTACTCCAAGATTTTTAGCCTTAATTCTAGCTGGCTCCAACTCTTCACCCTGCCCTAAATCGGCGGTAAAAGTTATAACTTCGCAATCATATTTTTCTTGCAACCATTTAAGAATTACCGAAGTGTCAAGACCTCCAGAATAGGCAAGTACAACTTTTTTTATTTTATTTTTAACTATTTCGTTTTTAACGGAAGAGATATTTTTTGGCAATTCTTTGTTTTTTATAACCTTCTTTTCGGGGCTATTTTTTGGCAAGACTTTTGAGTTTAAAGCCTTTGATTTACTGATTTTATTTTTCATAAATAAATAATAAAATTATATTTAGAAGTTAAAGCAAACTAAATTAAAATAAGCTTAAATGATGAGATTTTTTACGATTGACTCTTTTTAGAAATAAAAACTAAATTCGTCAACAAATTTATTAAATAATTTCAATTATAAACAATATAATCTAAAGCTTAAAATCATTTAACTCTTTTTTAACTTGCTGAAATATCTTCACCGCTGAAGAAATCGCAAGAAAAGACATAACCATGGCAACAATTAGATCTGGCCATTTACTGTAATAAAGCAAGGTAAAAACACCAGCAACTATTGTAATTAGGTTATTAATTACATCGTTTCTACTGCACAACCATACAGATTGTTGATTACTTGAACCATTACGAAACTTAAATAACAGATAACTAACGGAAGCATTAGCAATTAATGCAAAAAATGAAACATATATCATAATTTTGCCATTTGGCTGGATATCAGTTAGAACCCTATAAACACCACTAGTTAAAACATATATTCCAAAAGAAAGCATAAAAGAAGCCTTGATTAATGCAGAAACAGATTGCCATTTTTTTGGCTTAGATAAAACGAAAATTGCTATTCCATAATTCAGACTATCACCAAGGAAATCAGTAGCATCTAGCATTAGAGCAAGAGAATTAGCATAAAAACCAAAGCCTATTTCAATTAAAAACATAGCAAAATTAATTACCAGAGCAATTGAAACGGCTTTTAAGAATAATTTTTGTTTTGGCATTTTTAGTTTAATTTTTACTAAATATTACTATATCTAGCCACAATTTATAAAAACAAACTAAATTAGCAACAACTTTTAATCATTCTAAGCCTCGCTTTAGGTGCATCGCTATTTATTTTTATTGCAAAATTTACAGTTAACAGGTTGTAAAGCTTGATTTGGCGAAATATTAAATTTGCTTGACGGAGTAATATCAATATAATTGCAATTATTTTTATCAGAAGAGCTATTAGAAGCAACATTAGTGGATCCCGTCCCTCCAGATAAATCATCACAATAGTTTTTACCGCTATATACATTATTAGGTAAAGGTCTATCGTTATTATTCTGTATTGGTTGTTTTGGAAATTTTTTGTCTAAATTTTGCATTATTCTTTTAGCTTCTTCTGTAGTGATATGAATGGATTTTGATAAAGGCTTGCCATCATTAACCACTTTAATCACATCTTGAGTATTGGGATAACGTACTTGTTGAGGCTGAACAACATATTGCAAAGGCTTAGTATTGCGATAAAATACTTGTTGAGGCTGAGGCTGAACATAAGCTTGTTGAGGCTGAGGCTGAATATTCTTAGAAATAACCTCAGTAAGATTATAATGACGGGCTGGTTGCTGTTGCTGTGGAGCATTTTGCAAATTTTGAGCATAAACATTGTTATAAAAAACCTTAGTAGGATAATTATAGACTACTTGTTGTTAATACTGAACATTAGCTTCTTGATAAGTTCCTGTTGTTTGGTTATATGTATGAAGTTTATTGTTAATACGCACATTTATAGGTAAAGAAATAGCCTTAGTATTATTTTTCATATTTTAATTAATATTGATTTTGTTATTATATATATTTTATAGTTAATATTTTTAAATAAGATAAAATATATTTTTATAAAATAAAGTATTATTTTTGTAGAATACAATAAAATAATATTAATTAAAAAATATTATTGATTCTTGTAAATTCTCGCATAGCTTCCGTTCATTTTCATCAATTCTTGATGAGTTCCCGATTCAGCAACCGCACCATTCTCTAAAAAATAAATATTATCAGCTTCAATAATTGTTGAAAGTTTATGAGCAATGATTATTGCGGTTTTATCTTGAGCTATCTCTTTTATTAGGCTGGTAATATTTTTTTCATTATCGTTATCAAGAGCAGATGTAGCTTCATCAAACAATAAAATCGGAGAATTTTTTAGAATCGCTCTTGCAATTGCTATTCTCTGCTTTTCACCACCAGATAATTTGACTCCTTTCTCGCCAACAATGCTATCTATGCCTTTTGGTAGCTTTTTAATAAAATCGAAAGCCTGATTTTTTGCAATAATTTGATTCACTTCTTTTTTAGTAATTTTTTCATCAAAATAGGCGATATTTTTAAATATTGTGCCAGAAAAAATAAAATCATCTTGGCCAACATAAGCAAAAATATTTCTCAATTCTTTAAGCGACAATTGAGAAATATCAATATTATTTAACGATACAGCCCCATTTGTCGGGCTATAAAAACGAACCAACAATTTTAAAATCGTTGATTTTCCTGAGCCACTTAAACCAACAATTGCAACTTTTTGACCAGATTTTATTGATAAATTGAGATTATCTAAAATTTTATTATTATTTTCGTAAGCAAAACCAACATTAGTAAATATAATTTCTGGAGGATTATTTTCATTTACATCTAAAGATAAGAAGGTTGATTTTTCTAGAATCGAAGACTCAATTTCTAACAAACTAAAAACCCGATTCAAAACCGCCGAAGCAGTTTGCAATTGACCAGAAATTTGACTAAGTGAAGCGAGTGCAGTTGAAGCAATAATTGCATAAAAAATAAAAGAGGATAATTCTCCAGAAGTAAGCGAGCCTTTTAAAACACTATTACCGCCAAACCACATCAACAAACCAACCAAAGAAAATGCATTAAAAACAACCATAGCAATCATTAAAGCCTTTAAACGACTCTTTTTAATTGAAATTAATAAATTTCTGCGAATATAAAAATTAAAACGACTAGATTCTCTATCTTCGCAAGAATAAGACTGAACAGTTTTGATATTGTTAAGAGTCTCCTCGATATGCGAACTGATCTCACCTAAAGAAGATTGAGCGATAAGAGATAATTTTTTAATCTTTTTTCCTAAAAAAATAATTGGCATAATCGCTACAGGAATAAGAAAGAACATCAATAAACTTAGCTTCCAATTAGTTAAGAATAAACAAAAAATACAACCAAAAAATAATATAATATTTCTCAGTAAAAAAGATAAGTTACTGGTTGCGATATTATAAATCAGAGCCGTGTCGGCAATAATTCGCGAAGATATATCGCCAACTTTATTGTTCTCGAAAAAATCAATTGAAATTCTAATTATGTGCTGATAAATATTACTACGAATATCGTTAATGATTTTTTCTGCAACAATATTGATAATAGAAGAGCGAAAATAGCCACATATTGCCATCACAAGAACCCCGATAATAAAACATAATAGCGACAAAGCAAGAGAATGCAAACTCTTCTCAACGAAGCCGAAATCAATTAAATATTTAATAACCTTGCCAAAGCTTAGAATCACTAAAGCGGTCACTGTTAAGAACAATAAAGCAACATAAATTGAGTTTTTATAGGGCTTTAAGAATGGCAATAAATGCTTAAAATTACTATATTTTGTCGTTGTAATTTTTGAATGCGGATCCATTTTCGATGCTTTGACTTGATTAGTTAAAATTTTTTGCATAAATTTATTGCGAATTATTAATAAATATATTTTAAATTAAAAATATTAAATTAACTTATAAAAAGTTTAAATTTGGCTATCTGCTGATTATTAACAATTTTATGTTAAATTTCCACTTAATGTTTTTGGAATATTTTTGAATCGCCTAATTAAAAATATTTAAGATTTTTTAACTCAAGCAATTTAGTTAAAAAACTAATTTATATTTGGAAATGCTATAAATCAACCTGTAAAACAACTAAAAATTTATTAAAATGTCTCTAGGAATCTGGGAATTAATGCTTATTCTTGCAATTGTTTTTGTGCTTTTTGGTGCCGGAAAATTACCACAAGTAATGAATGATCTCGGAAAGGGAATAAAAAATCTTAAAAACGGCCTAAAAAACGAAGAAATTAAAAACAACCTTAACAAAGAAGAATCTTTCAAAAATCAAGCTCCAGAAAAAACATCTAGCGAAAATATTGATAAGAATCTATAAAATAATAATCGGTAATTTTAACAACTTAGTGGATCAAAAAAAATTAATCAAAGCACAAGCTTTAGAAGATGTTATAACCAGCTCTAATGAAGATAGAATAACCGTAAGAGACCTAGTAAGTGCAATGGATTCCATAGGTTTTGGGCTAGTGATGCTAATATTTTCTTTTGGCATTACAGTACCACTACCACCACCATTTCCTAGCATAATATCTATTCCGCTGGTTTTATTTTCAATTCAAATGTTTTTAGGATATAAATCTCCTAAATTACCAAAAAAATTTTCTAACCTCACAGTTAAAAGACAAGTAGCTTCAACATTGGTACAGAAATCTTTATTTTACACTAGTAAAGCAGAAAAAATTCTGAAGCCTCGTCTTGAATTCATGTTTTGCCCTAATGGGGAAAGAGTTATAGGTCTTTTTATCTTGATATTTTCTTCCTTTATTTTACTGCCAATGCCTCTTTCGAATTTTATTCCCGGAGTTGGGATATTAATTATGTCGCTTGGCTTATTAAGCAAAGATGGAGTTGCATTAATTTGTGGAATTATAATTGGATTGATAGGAATCATAATATCAACAACCTTAACTATTCTTGGCTTTGAATTTATGGCTAAAATCATTGAATATTGCAAAGAATTATTCTTTTTAATTTAAAAAATATAAATATAAGTTGTTTTTTGCTGAAGTTAATTTTATATTTTGCCAAAAATTAAATAATGAATTAAAATAATAATTTACTAAATAAAAAACTAGATAAAAAACTAAAATATGCAAAATTTTGTTGGTCAAAATATCGATAATTCAAATAAATTTGGTTTAAATGAATATTCTCCAAATAAAAAAAATGCCGTTCTAATATTCTCAAACAAAGACTATCTAATCGGTTGCGGAATTGGAAAAACCGGAGTTACAACTGGTGAAATATGCTTTAATACCGCAATAACTGGATATCAAGAAATTCTTACCGACCCTTCATATTCTGGACAAATTATCAACTTCACCTTCCCGCATATTGGCAATGTTGGTACCAACAATAATGATATCGAAGGTAATTTTGCCAGAGCTTCAGGGTTAATAATTCGTGAAAATATCACAAACCCCTCAAATTATCGTTCACAAGAACATTTTAACCAATGGCTTGTTTCGCAAAATCTAATCGGCATTTGCGGAGTTGACACTAGATTAATTACAAAAATTATCCGTCAAAATGGGGCAAAAACCGTTGCAATTATTCATTTTTCCCACGATGAAGAAATTAATCAAGAATCAATTGCTAAAATTGCTAACCAAATAAATAATGTAACCGATCTCAAAGGTGTTGAACTTGCTAGCGGAGCCAGCGAGAATAAAAACTATAAATGGATTAATCAAGGAAAATGGAACCAAGAAAAAAATCAATTTCAAGAAAATCAATCATCAACAAAGTTTAAGGTAACTGCAATTGATTATGGTGCAAAATTAAATATACTTCGTTGCCTTACTGAATCTGGTTGCGATGTTGAAATATTGCCAGCAAACTCTAAAATTGAAGATATACTAAAAACTAATCCCGACGGAGTGTTTCTTTCCAACGGTCCCGGCGATCCTTCTGAAACTTCAAAATACACCAGTTCAGTAATTCAGGAAATAATCAAAAGAAAAATCCCTCTTTTTGGAATTTGCTTAGGTCATCAACTGCTAGCAATTGCAATTGGTGCAAAAACCATTAAAATGAATCAAGGTCATCGAGGAGCCAATCACCCCGTGCAAAATCTTAAAACTAAACAAGTTGAAATTACCAGTCAAAATCATGGCTTTGCAGTAGAGGCAAGCACCTTACCTAACAATGCCGAAATTACTCATATTTCACTTTTTGACGGCTCTGTTGAAGGAATAAAACTAAAAGATGCACCTGCTTTTTCTGTTCAATATCATCCAGAAAGCTCACCGGGACCAAGCGATAGCTACTATTTATTTCAAGATTTCATCAATTTAATGAAAGAAAGTAAAAATCTTCTTTAACAATTTTTAATTACAAATTAAATTTACCATCAATGAAGGATTTTTTATTAGAACTTACAACCGAAGAAATTCCTGCATTATTACAAAAAAATGCCGAAAGAGACTTTGCCAATATTATCGAAGATTGCTTTGCTAAAGAAGGCTTAAATCTTAATAAATTGCAAATTAAAACCTTTGCAACAGCTCAAAGAATTAGTTGCTATATCGATAATTTAGAAGAAGTCATTGAAGTAAATGTTGCGGGGAAAGTCGGACCAAAAATTAATGCTCCTGAAATTGCTATTAATGGCTTTCTAAAAGCAAATAACATAGAATCGCTAGATAAATTAACAATAATTGAACATAATCAACAAAAATGTTATTTTATTAATCAATCGCAAAAAACTTTAAAAACTATTGATATCATTGAATCTTCGCTGACAATTATTTTGCAAAAAATGACAAATAGCTTTGCAAAGTCAATGAAATGGACCTACAAAACATTAGAAGGTTATGAGAATGCTAAATGGATAAGACCAGTTAGAAATATCTGCATTTTATTTGGTGAATATACTCCAAAATTTACTTTTTTTGGTATTTATGCAAATAATAAAATCTTTGCTCTTGATAAAACAACTCCAATCACTCTTTCTAATGCCAATCAATATCTACCAATATTAGAATCAAATCAAATTATTGCCAATTTTAATGAGAGAAAGGCTTTTATTGTCAAAGAAGTACAAAAAATTAGCTCAAGCCTAGATCTAGAGCCAATTGACAATCCAGATTTTTCAAATCTTTATGATGAGGTCGCGGGAATGTGCGAATCACCTAATGGCTTAGTTGCAAAAATAGACGAAAAATTTTCTTATCTTCCCGACGAAGTTTTGATTCTTACTTTAAAGCTAAATCAACGATATTTTTGCTTAAAAAGAAGCGACTCCTCTTTATCTCAAAATTTTATTTTTTTTAACAACATTAAAGAATCAGTATTCTTAAACAAAGAAAATCAAGAAAAAATAATCAGAGATCATCAAAAGCTAGTAAAAGCTCGATTAAGCGATGCAAGTTTCTTTATTGAAGAAGACCTAAAAACCCCCCTCATTGAACGACAAGAATTATTAAAAAACATTATTTTTCATCAAAAAGCAGGTTCGATTTACAGTAAAACCATTAGGATACACGAGATATCTAAATTTTTATCTCTTTTTGTAAAAGGTTGTGATATCTCAAGCCTTAAGCAAGCATGCAATCTATGTAAAAACGACCTAACTACTAAATTAGTTGCGGAAATGCCAGAATTAAAAGGCAAAATAGGTAGTTTTTATGCGATGAAACAGGGTTTTGATAAAAAAATATCCGCCTCAATATATGAGCATTATTTGCCAAATGGTAATAGCGGAATTAATGCTGACATGCCCCAAACAGCACTTGGAACAGCGATATCAATAGCAGATAAAATCGATTCAATAACTACATTATTCTTAATTCAAGAAAAACCTACTAGCTCTCGTGACCCTCTTGGAATCAGAAGAATGGCTCTTGCAATTATAAAAATTTGCTTTGATAAAAATATAGACTTACCACTAAAAACACTAATTCAAAAGTCAATAAAAACCAATATTTTATTATTAAAAAATATTAGCAAAGAGCAAAAACTAGACTTTGAGACATTAAAAAATCAGACAATTCAAGAAGTGATAAAATTTTTTGGCGATAGGATAAAATTTTATCTAAAAGATCAAATGCTGTTTCGTATTGATATAATAAATTCAGTGATTGATGATTATTTCAATGAAAACTCAAAAACAAAAGATATAAATTTATTGACAATTTTAAAAAAAGTGCAATTTTTGCAATCAGCTTTGTCAAAAGATTCAGGCGAGAATAAAATAATAAAACTCTACAAAAGAGCAATAAATATTCTTGAAATTGAAGAAGCTAAAGACAAAGTTTTATATGAAGGTAAGCCTTCTCGCTTAATTATGAAAGAATCCGCAGAAAAAAAGCTTTATAAAAAAATCAAAAAACTTAATAAGGATGTTGCAAAACTTCTTGCTAAACTTGATTTTGCAGGTTCTTTTTTAGAAATTGAAACTCTCAATGATGAGCTTGAAAATTTCTTTGCAAAAGTTACAATTAACGATAAAAATAGCGATATTCGTAAAAATAGATTGCTAATAATCGCCAATATTCGTGTTTTATTTAATCAAATTGCAGATTTTTCTAAAATTGAAATATAAAAAGTAAAATAATTAACTTAATAACTTAAAAAATGTTACAAAAATTTATTTATTCATTTGGAGACTCAGAAACAGAAGGTTCAGCACAAATGAAAAATCTACTTGGTGGAAAAGGAGCTAACTTGGCAGAGATGTGTAATCTTGGGCTTCCTGTCCCCCCCGGATTCACCATAACCACAGAATTATGCGATCAATATTACAAAAATAATAAAAACTTTCCTCAAAAATTAAAAGAAGAGGTTGAAGAGGCGATAAAAAAGATAGAAAACATTATTGGAGCAAAATTCGGCGAAGAATCAAACCCATTATTATTCTCAGTTCGCTCTGGAGCAAGAGCCTCGATGCCAGGAATGATGGACACAGTTCTTAATCTTGGGCTTAACGATAAAACAGTTATTGGCCTTGCAAATAAAAGCAATAATCCCCGCTTCGCCTTTGATTCTTATCGACGATTTATTCAGATGTATTCAGATGTAGTTTTAAATGTAGATCATCATTACTTTGAAACCATACTCGATGAAAAAAAGCAAGAATTCAACATTTACAACGATGCAGAATTAAACACTGAGCAATTAAAAATAATTGTCGCCACTTTTAAAGAAAAAGTTTTTAAAGAGCTTGGTAGAGAGTTTCCTCAATCAGTAGAAGAACAATTATGGGGGGCGATAAAAGCTGTTTTTGACTCTTGGATGAATGATAGAGCCATAACTTATCGCACTATTAATAATATTCCCGCAGAATGGGGAACTGCCGTCAATGTTCAATCTATGGTTTTTGGCAATATGGGAAATGATTCCGCAACTGGAGTCGCTTTCACTCGCAATCCATCAGATGGCAATAATGAGCTTTATGGAGAATATTTAATTAATGCACAGGGAGAAGATGTCGTCGCAGGAATCAGAACCCCTCAATCAATTACAATTAAAGGAAAGGAACAACTTGATTCAAAACTCCCCTCGATGGAAGAATCAATGCCAGAAGCCTTCAAAGAGCTAGTAAAAATATATCAAAAATTAGAACTTCACTATCGAGATATGCAAGATATTGAGTTCACTATTCAAAATAAAAAACTATGGATGCTCCAAACTAGAAACGGCAAAAGAACAGCTCAAGCAGCAGTAAAAATAGCAGTTGATATGGTTGCAGAAAAATTAATCAATAAAGAAGAAGCTTTACTAAGAGTTGATCCAACAAGTCTAGACCAACTACTACACCCTACTCTTGACCCTAAGGCAGTAGTAAAAATTATCTCAAAAGGTCTTCCTGCATCACCGGGTGCAGCATCGGGAATAGTAGTCTTTTCGTCACAAGATGCCGAAAAAAGAGCAGAAAATGGCGATAAAGTTATATTAGTTAGAATGGAAACCAGCCCAGAAGATATAAAAGGAATGCATGTATCACAGGGAATACTAACCGCTAGAGGCGGAATGACTTCTCATGCAGCGGTTGTTGCCAGAGGAATGGGAACCCCTTGCGTTTCAGGAGCTTCTAGCCTTCATATTAGTAGCGATCAAAGCTATTTTACTGCGAATGGAATCAAGGTAAAGGAAGGCGAGATAATAACAATTAACGGCTCTACTGGCGATGTTATTCTCGGTTCAGTTCCAACTCTAAAACCAAATTTATCAGATGATTTTGCTAAAATTATGCAATGGGCAGATGAAACCAGAACCCTTAAAATAAGAACCAATGCAGAAACTCCGCTTGATTGCCAAACTGCCCGCGATTTCGGAGCAGAAGGAATAGGGCTATGCAGAACAGAGCATATGTTTTTTAATGAAGAAAGAATAATATCAGTAAGAGAAATGATAGTTGCCGAAACCATCGAAGGCAGAAAAAAAGCTCTTAACAAATTACTACCTATTCAAAGACAAGATTTCACTGAAATCTTTAAAATTATGAGTGGCTTACCAGTTACTATAAGGCTTCTTGACCCCCCGCTTCATGAATTTCTTCCTAATAAAGAAAGCGAAATCATTGAAGTTGCAAAAGTTGCAAATGTAGAAGTTGATTATGTAAAAAGAAGGATGTCCCAACTACACGAACAAAATCCTATGCTTGGGCATAGGGGTTGCAGGCTAGGAATTTCTTACCCAGAAATATACGAAATGCAAGCTAGGGCAATTTTTGAGGCCGCCTCGCTCGTCCAAAAAGATAGCAATCAAACTATATTACTAGAGATAATGATACCACTAGTTGCAACTAGAAAAGAAATTCAAATTCTAAAAGAACTAATAATTAAAACTGAAAAATCTGTTGAAAAAGAATATGGAATAAAATTGCAATATATGGTTGGAACCATGATAGAATTACCTCGTGCAGCATTGATTGCCGACCAAATTGCTATTGATGCTGAATTTTTTAGCTTCGGAACTAACGACCTTACTCAAACAACCTTTGGTTTATCGAGAGACGATGCGGGAAGCTTCTTAGGACATTACCAAAAAGCTAACATCTTAGAAAAAGATCCATTCGCAGAACTAGACCAAGAAGGGGTTGGTGAATTAATAAAAATTGCTAGCGAAAAAGGAAGAAAAACTAGAGCTGACATAAAATTAGGAATTTGCGGAGAACATGGTGGCAACCCTGCATCAATAGAATTTTGTCATCGCGTAGGATTACACTACGTATCTTGCTCACCTTATAGAGTGCCAGTAGCCAGATTAGCAGCGGCACAGGCAGTACTAATCAATCGTTAATATTATGAAAAATATCAAAAATCTTATATTGACTTTATTGATCGCTACTTTTTTACCAATATTTCCTCTAATGGCAAATCAAAAAAAACCAAATATTCTTATTTTTGATAAAACCAAAAATAACGAAGAATCATTTGAGAGTAGCTTGCCCCGCAATTTTCGTGATTTAAATAATCCTGAAGATAAAATAAACATTAATGCAATTGCTAGTGCCCAATTTAATGAGGAAGAGCTAAAAGCAATCAAAAAAAAATATCCAACTCAAAGAATTCTAATTATCGACCTAAGAAAAGAAAGCCATGCCTTTGTTAACAACAAGCCAATATCTTGGGGATCTCAATTCAACCTTGACAATAATGAAAAGTCATATCAGCAAATTTTATTAGATGAAAAACAAAAAGTTAAAAATCTTGCAAAAGAATCGCAAATTATTGTGTCTGAAATTATTAAAAAAGATGAAAAAAATGGCTGGTTTAGTGAAATTTCTCCAATTCTTGTCAATGTTAACAAAGTTGAAACCGAAGCTGAAATAGCAAAAAGGAATGGCCTTGATTACAAAAGAATAGCAATCAGAGACCACTCTTATCCAGATTCAAAGCAATTAATGGAAATCACCTCTTTAATCGAAAAAACCTCACCACAAACTAAAATTTATGTCCATTGCGCAGCGGGAAGAGGCAGAACCACAACTTTCTTAACTATTTTTGATATTATAAAAAACGGACATAACACAACTTTAGAAGAAATACTTAAAAGACAGTATAAAATGGGCGGTCCTAAATTAGACAAAATTGACGAAGATTCAAAATGGAGAGAAGATCTAGCAAAAGAAAGGCTCGAGACAATCAAAAACTTTTATGAAAAATATAACGAAAAAAACATTTCTAAAAAGCCCATAAATGCTATTAAAAGCAAAGAGGCAGAATCAAAAAACACTCAAAATGAAACAAAAAAAATAGAACACATCATCGAAGAAACAAAACTAAAAGATGTTTCTAACGATGATACTTTAACTAATTCCAGCCAAAATAAAATAAGCGATTAAAAATGACAACACATTATCAACAACCAGATAAAAACGGTAAATTTGGCGAATTTGGCGGAAGATTTGTCGCAGAAACATTAATGCCTTCGGTTATCGCTCTAGAAGAGGCTTATTTAAAAATAAAAGATGATGAAAGCTTTCAAAAAGAGTTTGATTATTATTTAAAAAACTTTGTTGGTAGGCCAAGCCCACTATATCTTGCTAAAAAACTTACTGAGAATTGCAACGGAGCCAAAATATACCTAAAAAGAGATGAATTAAATCACACAGGATCACATAAAATCAATAATTGCCTAGGGCAAATTTTACTTGCAAAAAGAATGGGTAAAAAAAGAATAATTGCCGAAACTGGTGCCGGACAACACGGAGTCGCAACAGCAACTGTTTGTGCATTATTCTCGATTCCCTGCACTATTTATATGGGTGCAAAAGATATAGAAAGACAATCGGCAAATGTTTTTCGTATGAAATTACTAGGAGCAGAAGTTAGGTCAGTTGAAAGCGGTTCGAAGAGTTTAAAAAATGCCATCAATGAAGCGATGAGAGACTGGATAAGCGACCCTGTAAATAGTTACTATTTACTTGGAACAGTAACAGGGCCTCACCCCTACCCAATGATGGTTAGAGATTTTCATTCAATAATTGGCAAAGAGGCAAAATCTCAACATTTTGAACTAGAAGGGAAATTACCATCCGCATTAATTGCATGTATTGGCGGTGGCTCTAATGCAATTGGCTTATTTTATGATTTTATCGACGATCAAGAGGTTAAAATGTATGGGGTTGAAGCTTCTGGAAAAGGAATCAGTAGTGGAGAGCATTCAGCATCAATAACCGCAGGCACTATTGGAGTGCTACATGGCAATAAAACTTATTTCTTGCAAAATGAAGACGGGCAAATCAACGATGCCCATTCAATATCAGCAGGGCTCGATTATCCTGGTATAGGCCCAGAACATGCTTATTTGCATAGCATAAAAAGAGTCTCTTATGTTGGAGCAACCGACAAAGAGGCATTGGAGTGTTTTAAAATGCTATGCTTAACCGAAGGCATTATACCTGCATTAGAATCTTGCCACGGAATTTCATTTGGCCTTAAACTTGCATCTAAAATGAAAAAAGAAGAAACAATTATCATAAATCTTTCTGGCAGAGGAGATAAAGACATCAATACCGTTGCCAAAGCATTGAATTTTAGCTTATAAATGAAAATAAAAATAAAAACAATCGCAACATTGTTAATATTTCTCATAACTAACAACATTCTGCTAGCAAAAAATTCTAACAGCTTAAGTAAATCCAACAAAATATCAAAATCTAAGCAACCTGCGACAATTTTCGAAGATTACGACCTTAATAAAATTAATCTTAATAGCGATGAAATAGCCAAAGAAATAGAAAAAAGCCTATTATTTGACCAAGAATCGTATCAAAGAATGAATTTCTATAAAAAACCGAATCTTCGCAAGACTGAATTTGAAATTATTTCTGGAGAAAAAAAAGAAAAATTATCAGAAAGTAAAAATCCTGCCAACGAGGAAAAATCAAAAAAAGCAGTCGCCGAAGTTATAATTTATGAACCAAAAGAAGATGAATCACTCCTGAGGGAACAGGAAAAGTTTGCTTATAATGCCAGTTTAATTGGTCAATATGAAGTTGCGATTGAATTATATAAAAAAATATTACAAAAAGAACCGAAAAACAATCAAGTTAAGTTTGCATTAGCTGTTGCTTACCAAAATATCAAACAATTTCGTCAGGCAAAAACAATATATTACCAGCTTTTAAAAGAAAACCTTGAGAATAATCAAGAAATTATCAGCAACTTATTATCCATTTTAATCGAAGAAAACCCGCATGATGCCGTGTATATTATATCTCGCCTTACCGTTCAAAACCCTAAGTCAGCACAAATAATAGCGCAAGCTGGAATTGCATTTGAAAAATTAAACGACTATCAAAATTCAATCGATTTTTTAAAAAAAGCTATTGCAATTGATAGCGAAAAAATAGATTACCAATATAATCTAGCAATTATTTACGATAAATCTAACGATTACGAGAATGCAATAAACTTGTATTCTCAAGTTATTAATAGTTTAAAAAGTAGCAATAACGATAACTTTTCAATCGAACAAATTAAAAAAAGAATTGAAGTTTTAAAAGAAGATTATCAAAATAAAAAAGATAATCTAAATTAATATCGTTAATCTAATATCAATAAATAAAAGATATAGTTTTATAATTTTTATTTAACAATTCGAGATCATCCTATTCAAAAAATTAAAAATGCCTATTAATCATCAATCATTTCTAATCATCATCTCTTCTCCGTCAGGTGCTGGAAAATCAACTCTTTGTCAGATGATAACACAAAATGATCCTTCAATAAAATTATCCATATCCGCAACTACAAGAGCCAAAAGAGAGCAAGAAATCGAGGGCAAGCACTATTTTTTTGTTTCCAAGGAAGAATTTGACAAAATGTCTAAAAATAATGAATTTCTTGAATCGGCAGAAGTTTTTGGAAATCATTATGGAACCCCAATTAAAATGGTGCAAGACCAATTAAATAAAGGCCTTGAAGTTTTATTCGATATCGACTGGCAAGGAGCGAGACAAATTAAACAAAGATTCGACAAAGATTCAGTGATATCAATATTTATTTTACCGCCATCAATATCCGAACTAAAAAGAAGGCTAACAAAAAGAGCTCAAGATAGCGAAGAGGATGTAATCAACAGGATGAAAAAATCCTATAATGAAATTAGTCATTTTGATGAATATGATTTAGTTATAATTAACGACGACCTCAACAACACATATCAAAAGATCTTTTCTATCATTGAAGCAAAAAGACTTCAAAGATACAATAAAAAAGATTTACAAGATTTTATTAACGACTTTCTTGATAAAAATGCATAATTTTATTGATTCCATAGTTAGAATTTTAATTGAGTTTATTGATAAAATTGGCTATTTAGGGATATTTCTAGGAATGTTTCTTGAAAGCACCGTAATACCAATTCCAAGCGAAATAATAATGATACCAGCTGGAATTGCAGCCTCGAATGGCAAGGTAAATTTTTGGCTAGTGAATCTATTTGGAATTTCAGGCAATGTCGCAGGAGCAATCTTTAGTTACTATCTAGCAAACTCAATTGGCAGAACCATTATCTTCAGATTTGGGAAATATTTTTTCATTAAACCGATTACAATTATTAAAATGGAAGATTTCTTCAATAAATATGGCTCAATATCGGTTTTAATTGGCAGATTATTGCCCGGATTTCGCCATTTTATATCTATTCCTGCTGGAATTTCAAAAATGAACTTTAAGAAGTTTTTGCTTTACACAACAATTGGATCATCTATCTGGACAACAATATTAACAGTCTTTGGATTTTTTATCGGCAACAATCAATCTTTGCTAAAAAAACACTCCCACACAATATTAATTGCCACAATAACAATATCAGCTCTTGTGGCAATTTTATTCTGGGTCAATAAAAGACTAAAAAATTCATTTAAAAAAATAAAACTTTAATTTTGCTAATTTTAAAACTCAACTAGATACCAATTAGCTAGTCCAGAATCTTGCGAGATCAATTAGATGCTTAACATCATCGCCTTTAACAAAGTAATCACTTACACCAGATTTTAAAAATTTGTGTATATTTTCTTTTTCTCCGTCTCCGCTATATATTATAACTGGAATCCGACGATTATTATCTTTAAAATTTATGATACTTTTTATCGCCTCATCGCCATTTATTATGGGCATATTAACATCAGTAATAACTAAATCATAATGTAAATTTTCATCAAAGAGCTTATCTTGCAACTCTTTGCCGTTAAAAACCTCATCAATTTCAAAACCATATTTTTGTAAGTGTTTTGAAAGAATTATACGGTTCACAGAATCATCGTCGGCTAATAATATTCTTTTTGGGTAAGAATTTTTGTCTATAATTGAATCAAGGCAATCTGGAACCTTATTAATTAAACTCCATTTTGCAATTGATCTTTCTAATAACAAAATTTGTTTTTGATTTTTAATTATAACCTCATCAACCCCTGCACTTATTAATTCTTTTTCGTTTAAACGATTTGCATTATAGACAATTATTGGCACTTCATTATTGATTTTTTTAATTCTAACAATTAAATCAAAGATAACATCTTCATTATTCTCAATATTAACAAGCAACAACTCGCAATTACGACTTAACTTTAATTCAGAAATAAAGGCGGTTTCTTCTTTAAAGAATTTAGCATTAATTTCCAATTCTTTCATTGCATTCTTAAAATGATTAGATTCTTCAAGAAAATCAACATTTTCAAAAATCAGAGTGTTTTTTGAAAAATAATCAAATTTTACCCCTTCGTTATTTGGTAAAAATTTATTAATTTCAGCATCTGATAATTTTGGAAAGCTTAAAATAAACTTTGTAAAATCATTTATCTTTGAATTACATTCAATTTTACCGTCAAAACTTTCCATAGCTTTCTTACAAAAATCTAGCCCCAAGCCTATGCCATCTTCTTTTCCAGAGGTATAAAATGAATCAAAAATATACTTTATTTTATCTTCAGCTATTCCCGGACCATTATCTTCAACAATTATTTGATTATAATTTAATCTACCATTCTCTACTCTATTAAGAGAAATTTTAATAAAACCATCTTTATTTGAATTAAGGTAATAAAGAGCATTTTTTATTAAATTAAAAATCATATAAGTGAAAGCGGCTTTATCAGCTTTTACAACGAAATTATTTTTAGTATCGAGTATAATTTTATCTACCTGACCTTCATAATCAAAACCATATTCTTTTACTGCAGAGGAAATAAGGTCAGAAACAGAAAGAAATTCTAATTTTTTTTGCTTAACCTTTTCTTTCAGATTCGCCAATATCATTTCTATAACTTCGGAAGCTCTACTGGTGCAACCTAAAATAATATTTAAATTGCTATTAATTTCTTTAATTTCACTTAAGTTAAGTTGCTTCTTTATTGTATTGTCGCTTGCAACAATTAAATTTCTAATTCTAGCCGTCAAAAGATTAATTGCATTCAAAGGGTTCCTCATTTCATGAGCAATTCCACCGCCAAAAGATTTCATGTTTCTAATTTTAAACTGACTCCTAATTTCAGTTCTATGACAAAGAATTCCACTAAAAATTGCAAATAAGTATATTGGAATATATTTGCCATCAAAGCTTTTAAAGGAGTCCATTGCAAAACCATTCAAAGGATAAAGAGCAACATTTATCACAGCCGCTAAACTAAACATAGCAATAATTAACAACCAGTGATAAAGTAGCAAAATTGCAAGATATACCGCCGCCAGATAAGACATCAACCAAACATCAGAAAATTTATTAGCAAACAGCATGTATGTAAAGAACAATGGAATACTAATAAATAACGAGAAGAAGAAATATATTGGAAACAACTTAACAAGCTTTGCAGATAACTTGTTATAAAAAAGCCAAGGCAAAAACAAAACCGCACAAATCACTCTCAATATAATAGATTCATAATGTTGCGGATATAGATATTTCCATACAAAATAATACATTGGGAATCCAACAAAACCGAGAATTCCAACCAAAAATAAATTATTTTGTGCATATTTAAATATATTAATATATTCTTTTTTTATTTTTTCAATCATATATATTGTTCTTTTAATCAAAATTACACAATAAAAATATTTTTGTCTTTAATTTCTTTAAAAGATTTCACGATATAATTCAATGTATCAAAAGACATCTTGCTGTTAACTGAGAGCCTAATTAGTGCCCTATTTTTTGGAGTCGCAGGAGAACAAAAAACAGAACCAAAGATGTTTCTTTCTTCTAATGCATCTCGCAAAGTTTCTGTATCTTCTTCGCTTCCTGATTCAACAGAAACAATATGAGATTGGCTCTGAACTTTATAACCCATAGCACTCAATTCAGCCCTCAAGAAAGCAGACTTTTCTATCAATGCTTCTCTTAAATCATCAGAATCCTTAATTACTTCCAACGTAGCTCTCAGACCAGCAATTTCATAATCAAGGAGAGTAGAACTAAAAATTGCAGGATAAGATATGTAAGGAAAATATCCCGCAAATCTTTTGGAGCAAGTAATTAAGCCCGCTCTTCCTGCAAATGCTTTAGCTAGACTAAGAGTTATAAAATCAACCTGATTAGTCAAACCAAGCTCCTTAACCAAGCCAGAGCCCTTATAACCGTGGGTTCCCACCGAATGAGATTCATCAACAACATAAACACATTTATATTGTTGCGATAATTTCGCAATTTCTGCTATTGGAGCAATATCGCCAATTGTGCTATATAAGGAATCGATTAAAATAATTCCCGGACCATTCTTTTTTAGCATTTTCTCTAAATGATAGATATTATTATGCAAAAAAGGTACGGGCTTTGCTCCTGCGATTTTTATCCCTTCCCATAGCGACATATGGGCAAAGAAATCTATATATACCGGCATATCTTTTTCGGCTATAGCCTGCAATAATCCAACATTGGCAGCCCAACCAGACTGACATAATATCGAAGATTCATAACCTAAATATTCTGACATCTCTTCTTCAAAACAACCTTTTAGGCTATTTTCAGTTAAAAAAACTGCTGACATAACGATTTTATCATGCTGACTTTTTATTTCTTTCTCTTGAGCAGAAAGAATCTTTGAGTGATTAGCAATTGCCAAATAATCATTGCTCGTTAGAACTATAGAATCATTCTTGGTATTTCTACCAATCACTAAGTGTTTTTTATTTTTTCTAACTTCTATAATATTTTTATAAAAGTCATTAACTTTTTTTATTAGAAAATCACAATACATTATTCAGTTTTGAACATTAAAATTAATAATTATTTTAATGCAGTTAGCAATATTTTGGGAAAGCAAACCTAGAATTAAAATTTGTTGCATAATCTAGTTGCTTTGCGGATGATGTTTTAGCAATTAAGCAACTATAATTTGTCAATCAATCAAATATTGTTAATAGCAATCAACAATACAATTTTTATTAGATAATAATTTATTTAACGATTTATATGCTTCAAAATGAAACATGACATAGAATTGAGCATTATAAATTAAGTAATTGTCAATTTGCTAAAAATAAGTTAGATGAAATTTAAGAGCACTTAAAAGTTAATTATTTTTGTAAAATCACCGCAATTAAGATACATACAAGACAATGTTTATCAAGTACTTTTTTAAAAAGTAAGCTAGATTTATTTTTACAAACTCAAATTGATCATAAAAATACTATAATTTTATTGACTTATTAACTATATAATACTAAATTTTTATTTCTTAATATTAATTTTATTATAATAATTAAACATTATCAATACAAACCATGAAATCTAATAATTTACAAAACAATAATTCATCTTATCCACAACAAGATTTTAACGAATTTTTGCGATATTTTATCGATATATAGCGATCCATCTTTTTTTTCCATTCCCATAAATAGAACACAGTATGTTGATGGTCAGGGTAGAAAAAATGACAAAGCAATAAAATTTAATGATACATTTACCATTAGTCAAAAAGAATTTAAACTCACCGACATCATTATGCACGGCGGAGAGAGTTTGGAGAGTGAGCATTATTATACAATTTCGAAAAGAGAAATCGAACTCACTAACGGGCAAAAACATTCAGTTTTTTTGCAACATGACGATGACAAAACTATATGTTTTATGAAGTTTGGGAATGAAATACAATTCATAGATATTAAAGATGTCGAGAGTGAATTAAAGACTTACAACGAATCTCTTGAACTTTCTGAAAATAGTAGTTTTAAATTTGCAACACTTGCAGATATAAAAGAAAGCCAAGAAATTGAGAAGAATTTTGCTAATATCATCTATCAAAAAGAGATTCCCTCCTCTGAGATAAATAACATATATAAAGGTTTAAAAAACTACGGAAATAGCTGTTATATTAACTCATTTCTTGCCGTTGTTGCAGTAATGAATGACGGTAGCGAAAAGGCATCTTTGCTAGCAAAGTTAAAAGAAAAAGGCATAGAATTGGCTGATAATAAATTTTCTAGCGATAAAGGCATAGAAAATGCAATCAATGGCATAAGGCCAGAAGAGCTACAAGAACTAGACAATGACTGTCCGCCTTTATCTAAACTTGGCGATGAAGATACAAACCCGATCAACGAAATAAAAGTTCAGCCCCCAAAAGAATCGTTTAAATTTAATAATAAACTAGACGCAATATCTCAGCGTCAAACTTCTAATCAAATTAAATCAATCAAGCTTCAGCGACAGTAATTCAGCCTTCATGCCTTACTAAAAAAAATAATTTTTTTGCAAACCCTTTTTCTAGCTGTAGAGGCAATTAATTTAACTGCTTTTTAAAATATATTACTTATATTTTAAAAACTTTCTGCATAATTAGAAATTATTAATATTTAATCAACATTTCTAAATATGCAGAATATGGGCTTTTTTCCGCAAATTATAACTTCTTCGAATCGCAGAACCATTGCTATTCAGGTTTACCAAGATTGTACTGTAAAAATTAGAGTGCCTGCAGGCTTATCGCAACAAAAAATCAATGATATTATCACAAAAAAAGAGGGCTGGATAAATAAGAAGATTCAACATTTTCAACAAAATCAAAAAGAAGCAACAAGCAAAAAAGAATATATCGATGGAGAGGTTTTTTATTATCTCGGCAAGCCTTGCAAAATAAGGATCAATGAAGTGAATAAAAAAAACTCAATTGAATTTAATGAAAGCATAATTATTATCAACAAAACCCCGAGAAGAAAGACAAAAAACATTCTTGCCAAATGGTTTTTAAACCTTGCTAAACAAACTTTTACATCAAGATTAAAAATTAATTTTGAGATTTTTTCAAAGCAATATCAATTTCCCTTCCCGACATTGCAAATCAAAAAAATGAAATCAAGATGGGGCTCTATGTCAAGCAGAGGTAATATGGTTTTAAATAAAAAATTAATTCACACTCCAATTGAATGTATCGATTATGTAATAATGCATGAACTTTGCCACTTAAAGCACAAAAATCACGGCAAAAGATTTCACAAACTTCAGGAAAAATTTACTCCAAACTGCAAAGAAATTAAAAAAAGACTCAAAGAATTCAATAGCGAAATTAGCTCTTTGTGAATTTTAATTAATACTTCAAAAACGAATAATTAATTTAAAAAAATTTTGAAAAATTTACAATTGCAAGTCTAATCTATCAAAATATGACACATTTTTAAAAATCTTTCAATTTAAAAAATTCCTCTCTTATCAAAATAAGAAGATTAAAATAAATTCTCAAAAAGTTGATTTGATTCCAAAGGATGATACAAAATTATTGGTTTAGCATCTCGATAATTATCGATACAAATTCTATCAAAAAACATTATACAACTATTGTGTATGTGTCTATCATCTGACCACAAGCCATTTTGTTTTCTGTGAATATCCAATTCACCAGTTCTGGGATTTATACGATAAAACTCTTCCCCGTATAAAGCCTCCTTCTTATCAATATTATCCAAGTCTGATGCAGTTAAATCGTTAATTGCGATAACCAATTTTTTATTTAAATCCTTATATTTTTTAATTTTCTCTCCAATTGCATCTTTTACTCTCTTATAATGATTGTGTATTAAGCATACCACTTGTCTACCTCCGACAATCCTTTGGCCTGCTTTTGGTGATGATTTAGGTATTAATACAAACTCTATGCAAATATCATTTGTCTTGCTTAGATAAGTTATGGTTTTGGATTCTCGGCTTTCCTTCAATAGCTCATAGTTTTTTATCTCGTCATCTAAGGCATTTTTCAAAAATTTTACTAACTCTGAAAACTTTAGACCTTCATCTTTATTAACAGAGTTAATGGATAAGAAAAAATGATTAGAGATGACATTGCCGTCTATGTACTCTGCTATCCTTTCATTTATGCCTTGTGCTGATTGAAATGGTTTTGATATTTTGATTACCGTTGCTTCTAAAAGAAATTCTAACTCATCTTTCTTTACTAAAAAATCCGGAGCAAGTTTGCTACTTGAAAAAGCTGGTTCTGGAAATGCTTCATAGCCTTTTTCTTTGAAAAAATTATGTAAAAACAACTCGAAAAAAGCTGCCTCAAAATCGCTGCTAAAATCTTTAATAAGTCTATTTTTGGATAGCTCATCAGGATAAGCAGGATAAGCTGCCAACCATTGAATTATATCTCTTCTGACTAATTCATAACTCTCAGTAGCAGTTCTATCTAAAAAATTATAAAGTGTTTCACTATTTTTTCTTGGCGAAGAATCAGTTCTTGTTTTGTCGTCAAAAATCATCTTAGATTTTAAATGTAAATTGAAAAGCGATTGAAGCCTGCAAATACAGGGATTGAAGGGGATATAAAAAATTGCAAAAACTGAGCGGAGATAGTTTTTTAACTAGAATTATGGCGGAAGAGAAGGGATTCGAACCCTTGATAAAGCTTTTGACCCTATACACGCTTTCCAGGCGTGCGCCTTCGACCGCTCGGCCACTCTTCCTTTTTATATATTTTAATATAATATAAAAAAAACAGCAAGACACTTAATTGCATGCTTGCTGTTTTAATTTATTGTAGTTTTTTGTTTTACCAGCGATAATGAGCAAATGCTTTGTTTGCTTCTGCCATTTTAAAGACTTCTTCTTTCTTTTTGGCTGCCCAGCCTTTATTCTCAAGAGACTCAAGAATTACGGTGGTTACTTTGATTGCTAAATCTTTACTTTTGATATTTTCAATAGAGGTTTTAAGCCACTTTAATGCAAGAGCAGAACCTCTTCTTTGTGAAACTTCAACTGGAATTTGGTAGGTTGCACCACCAATTCTGCGAGAACGGACTTCAACTCTTGGAGTAATGTTATCTAGTGCTTCTTTAAAGATTTCAACGGGATTTCTTTTAATTTTACTTTCAAGATTAGCAAATGATTCATATATTGCTTTTTCAACAACTGATTTTTTACCGCTATTCATTAAACGGTTAACAAATCTTGAAACTATAACCTCGCCATATTTGGCATCCGGTATTACTTTTCTTATTTTTGCTGCTCTTCTTCTCATTATTTAAATATTAATTAATTTGTTACTTTATGCTTAAATTAGATTTTAAAACTACTTAGGTTTTTGTGCACCGTATTTTGAACGGGCTTGTTTACGGTTTTTAACACCCTGAGTGTCGAGAGAACCTCGTATAATGTGATATCTAACACCAGGAAGATCTTTAACCCTTCCGCCACGAATTGCGACAACAGAGTGCTCTTGTAGATTATGCCCTTCTCCAGGAATGTAGGCTATTACTTCATGACCGTTTGTTAACTTCACCCTAGCAACTTTTCTTAAAGCCGAGTTAGGTTTTTTTGGAGTGGTAGTATAAACACGGGTGCAGACTCCTCTTTTTTGAGGGCAATGACTCATTGCCGGAACCTTGTTTTTTCTGGTTTGTTTAAGTCTTGGCTTTCTAACCAGCTGATTAATTGTTGGCATTTTTCAAATGTTGAAATTTTATAAATTTTTAGCTATTTATTTAGCGATAACTGAAGCTAAATTAAAAAGCAGAATATAATCAATTACTTATTTATAATTGTCAACTATATTTTTTTATTTTTATAATTAATTGATTGACATTAACAAAAAGACTGCTTAAAAATTAGCTTCTCAGTTTTTTACAGATAATTTAATAGATTAGTTAAAAATTTACAACTATATTTTTAAACATTGCAAATATAAATAGACTTCAAGTTTTATCACTGAAAGTTTATTGAGGGATAGATGGCCGAGAGGATGCCCGCAATTGTTTTGACAAAAACATTGCAAATATAAATAGACTTCAAGTTTTATCACTGAAAGTTTATTGAGGGATAGATGGCCGAGAGGATGCCCGCAATTGTTTTGACAAAAACATTGCAAATATAAATAGACTTCAGCCCATTGCTGAAGGTTATAAATGGAGAGATGGCCGAGAGGCTGAAGGCGCCTTCCTGCTAAGAAGGTATACGGGTAAAACCGTATCAAGGGTTCGAATCCCTTTCTCTCCGCCAGTTTTCAATACACACGACCTCGTTAAAATTTTTGCCAACAATTATACATTATCCTATAAAGCTTATTGCTAAGGCTCTAAAATTATATAAACTCTACTTAAAAAAGTTCAAACGGTAACATATTTACATTATCGCATAATAAGAGCTTATTCTAGATTCCATGACTTCGCACGGAATGACAAAGATTAGTGCGAAATGACGGTTAGTTCCTAAGGAATGATGGCAGAGTAGCTATTCTGCACCCCTACTCTCTCAATCTTTTAGGCTCAACCCTGTTGTCATCCTGTGCGAAGTGCAACGAAGTCACGGGATCCAGTTTTTAATATTTCAGTATCTATTGCCAAAGAAAAAAAGAATCAAATTTTTAATTAGGCTGTTTTTAAAAATATCTTGATTTTAAAGCATTGGAAAGCTATGACTAGAAAGTTATGATAAATAGATAAAAAATCTCAACAAGAAAAATGGATACAAATAATCTTAAAACTAAAAAAGCTCCCAAAGATTCTCTGAATAAAATTGAACGGCAAAAAATTTCGAACAAAAAATCTAGATTGGCATTTCTTGATTTACTTAGGTTTATCGCCTCTATTTTTGTCTTTTTTTCTCACATCTATGACAAAAATACTCAAAATCACGGCTTCTCAATATTTGATATAAAAAAAGACTTTTTTGATACCGGAATCTTTGGAGTAATTATCTTTTTTTTAATATCAGGATACATCATACCTATTGCAATAACAAGATGCCGTAATATAAAAGATTTCTTAATCAAGAGATGCATTAGAATATATCCGCTACTAATAATAGCAATGGTCTATGGCCTAGCAAGATATGGCGGATTTGAAGAAAAAATGATTTTAGGATTACTTCTCCCAATTGCTGATTTTTTAATAGAAGGTATCTGGATTGCAAAGGGAGTAGATTGGACTCTAAGGGTAGAATTTTTCTATTATGTTTTAATTGCAATAATTTACTTCAAAAATAAATTTAACTTTAAAACTATTTTTTTATCAATATTAGCAACATCTACTCTTGCAATTATTACATTTATTTATCACGAAGAGTATTTTAATAACAGACTCGTGCATTTGAATTTTATCTTTCTTGGATCTTTGCTTTACTTGATTGAAAAGGAAAATTTTAAAAATTCTAGTAATAATAGCTACACTCTAATTGCATTTATTTTATCTATAATGAGTTTTGAAATATGTAGATTTAATGGTTTCTCAGGAGTTTTATTTGGAACGGCAGTATTTCTTTTTTTCTATTTTCTTCACCAAACAAAACTTAAAATTAAACCCAACAAATTTATAGAATGTTTAGGCGAGATTTCTTATCCATTATATCTTTTACATATGATGATTTACAAAGATTTATATTGGCTATTCAACTCCCACATAATAACTTTGATAATCTTTGTTGCTATATGCTATGCAGTGCATCTATTAATAGAAAAACCATCTATGAAATACTTAAAAAACATCTTTATCAACCCTCAAAAATCGCTACTTCCCAATTAATTACTTAACTTTTATTGGGCTTTTATTGGCATAATTTTCTTTAAATCTGAGATTTTCTTATCATCAGCAACACCCTCTACTCTCCATATAATTTTGCCGTTATCATCAATTAATAGTGCATAAATTTGCTCTTCTTTCATTTGAGTAATTTTGAAAAACTCTTGACGATTAGTATAAACCGTAATGGTTCTTTTTCTAGCTACTTCATCAGTAATTCCAAATCGCATTCCATTATTAAGAAACATTCTTTTAAAAACCGAAAGCTCGTAAATTAACGGAATTTCATAAAAACTTAGATTAGGATTTTCCTTCAAAATTGGCTCTATTGCTTTAATCCAACTATCAACCTCAATCTGTTGCTCCCTTTTGAAGGCAACGATTATTAGGTTAAATTTATTTTTAAAAATAGCGGGAATTTCTTGTTTTTTGCCGTTCAAATCAATGCCGATTATTTTAGGAAAATAATTATTTTTATCCGCCTCAATTTTTGAATTTTCTCCAGCCCCAATAAAACATGACTGCATTACAGCCAACAGAGATAATAACATTAATTTTTTCATATTTTATAATTTTTGTTGATTAAAGCTAAATAATGCAATTTTGACACATTATCGGAAGCTCAATTACCGCCTTGTTAGCAAGGTAAATATTTAAGGTTCTAAGTTTTGCTAAATGATCAATTACAATATGATCATGAAGCTCACTAACCTCGTTGCAACTCTGACAAATTGTTAATATTGACAATAGATGCTGATGATCTTCTTCGCAATCACAGGCAATAAAAGTGTTTAGCTCATTAATTTTATGCACTTTTCCAATTTTCATCAAAGTATCAAGAGCACGGTAAACGATAGGAGGGCTTTTTATGCCAAACTCCTTTACTTTTTCAAGAATTTCATAAGCACTTAAAGGCTTAACATTGCTTTGCAGAACCCTTAAAACTAATTCAGGAGATGAGGCAGATAATTTTGAAAGACGAGACATAATAAAACTTAAAGAAAGATTGTTATATTATAACATAACAATTTATTATATCTTTTGCAAGATATTTTATAATTTTTTATCAATAATAATTCTAAACACTATTATGAAAACACTTGTTGCATTGATTAAAAACTAGATCACAAAATCTAAGAAGTCAAACAAGTTAAATTAATTAAATAATATATCATATGCCTCAATATAATTACAATCTGATACATCATAGCCACGGAAATCATTCTCATTTTAATTTAAAGAAAGAAGAAGATTTACCTAAAAAACATCACCATTCACACGAAGATGGCACAAATTGCAACCCTTGCGAACATAAAAACAGCAAAGTCATAAAAAAGATTGGGAAAAATGACGAGGGCTGTCCTTGTTGTCTTGCCTCAATAGATCTTGACGAACTTGCAACCGCATTAAATGAAATAAGTGCAAAGGGTGGTAATCTTGAAGCTCACGAAAACTCGCTTGGAGGATTGGCTGATTTTTCTTCTGGTGCACATTGGGGAATTTTTCTAGGAATTTCTGACCCATTAGCTCTTGTAGGCTTAACCGCCTCATTTAGAAATATAACAGGAACCATTAACAATAAATCAAAGCTAGATGCTGTAATTAAAGGTTTAAAAGAGGATATCGCAAGATACAAAGAGCTTCGAGATAAAAAATCTGGCAAAGACAAAGAAGATCTAAGTGGAGTTATTCAAAGGCTGGAAGCTTTTGGAGAAACTCTAAAATATTCAGCATTTGATGCAAAGTTTAATCTCATCGTTCCCGGAATAATAAATGGCGGAGCATCAACCGCGGTTTTCAGTTCGGCAATAGTTAGCTCTCCGTGGGCACTTCCTATTATTGCTCTTTATGCTGGATGCCAGACTATGAGAAATGGTTACGACTTGTGGAAAACATGGAACAAGATTCTGCCAGAAGAAGTCAGGGAGGAAGTTGAGCTAAATATGAATGTCGGCATCAGAAAAATAAACCAGATCACCGACTCAAAAAGAAAATTTTATACCACTAATACTTTAGGTTTTGCGGCCTTTACCGCAGGAGCAACAATCACAACATTATCCGCCCTTTCTGTAGTTGGAGCACCAGGATTGGTTATTGGATTACCGTTGCTAGCCGTGGGAGCAGTTTCAACGGGAATAACCAACAATATCTGGACCAATAAATTTAAACCTCGCAATGGTGATCTTGGTATTGACCGCAAAGCATTAGAGCTAGAACAAATTAAGCAGGAAATTGGCGAAAGAAGGGAGGTAAAAAAACTACTAAAAAATTACAAAAATAAACATTTATCAAATAAATCAATCAACCGCTTCGGATGCTCTTTATTGTCTTCTTTGCCTTTTTGCAATGAAAAAGGGCAAAAACTGCTTCATAAAGTAAATAAATCAAGAGTTTTTGAGTCTAAAAGTAGCGATGAAGATAGATTAGATCTACTCGAAAGAGCCATAAATGTTAAAAAACTTTTAAAAACAGTTGGAAATAAAAAAGAAGCGGACAAGATTTTAAAAAAAATTTCAGGATTGAAAGAAGGATCGAAAGGGGTTACCGATGCTGAAAAAACTAAATTTGGCTTGGTTAGTTTTGATAAAAATAAGCTAATCTTTGAGAAGCAAGTCTGTGAACAGATTTTTGAAAGCCTCAGGGATTTAGGAATTGATACCATAGTGCTCGACAAATTTATTAAAAATGCCATTCTTAAACCTTTACATAATCACGATACAAGCATTAAAAGCGAAACAGATTATTTTAAGAAGCTTACAGATAGCGGACTATTTATAATAAATGACAATAAAGTTGCTTTTAATCCTCAAGCTTTGGAAGAAAAACCAGAGATGAAAAAAGCTTTTATGAATTCGCTGGAAGAATTTTTGTTATTTGACCACATTGACAAATTAAGATATGAACAATATGGACTAAATGATTTTTATTGGGCTCTTGAGAAGCAAAATAAGAAGCAAGCTAATGGTGCCAATAAGAATTGCAAAGATTATCAAGGGAAGCAAGGCAATAGCATTGAAATCAATCACGAATGCGGGCATAAACATCAAAACTTAGCATCAACAGAAATTGATAGTGAAAATGTTGTTGCGGAAGAAAGCCCCAACTTTACGAAAGTGAAGGTGTCATGCAACCAACGATTATCGTCAATTGGAATCGCAAAAACTCAATAGAATTAACCCTTAATCATTATTTCTCCGCCCATTGTGTTTGGCAAATATTATCCATTTGTTGTTTAATTTTGATTAAAAATTAGCCATAGGATTCCGCTGGAAGTTAGGGTTATGCCGATAATTTCGATTTTTTTTAATTTTTCTTTTAATAGTAAAAATGATATTAATATTGCGATAACTATTTCTATTTGACCTACCGCCTTAACATAGACTACCTCCCCTAATCCAAATGCAATAAACCAGCAAAATGACCCGCAGAAACTTAATATTGAGGTTTTTAAGAAAGTATATTTATTTTCTAGGGAAATCATACTTTTTAGATCTTTTATTAAAGTTCTTTGACAAAATTTAACAATCACAAAAAATATATTTTGAAAGCAAATAACCCACATCAACACCATAATTGCGGTTTTTGATGGCGAATATTGAAGAATATGAAGTTTTTCGGAAGCGAATTTTAAGTTAAAGGCAGATATAGAGAAAGATAGCCCAGTTAGCAGGCCGTAAAGCGATGATTGATTGCAAAATGATTTAGCTAGATTTTTATAGCCCGCAGTGAAATTGCCAGAAATTAAAATAACTCCAATCGTGGCAACTAAAATTGATATTAAATCTGATGTTGAAATTAGGGCATTAAAAAACAAAAACCCTATAAGATAAGATTGCAAAACCTCTGTTTTGTAGAATGCTATGCCAATGCTAAAATTTCTAGCTTTGAATGTTTGCAACAAAAAAATATTGCCCGCAATTTGAAAAAGCCCCGTAACAAAGCAATAAAAAATAAATTCACTATCAAGTTGATAAAAACTAGAAACAACAACAATTATTGCAAATGGTAGCGGTATTATAAAGCGAGACCAAGAAACAGTAAGTGCATCAAGCCTTTTATTCAGAGATTTCTGTTCTAAATTTCTAAAACTTTGCAGAATGGTGGCAAGAATTGTAAATATAACCCAAGACATATTTTAAAAAAAATTGATAATAATCTAAAATTAACTTAGTTTAATTACTAATAGATAGCAATATTTATCAATGAATTTTAATTTTCTTTCTTGGCGAGGCAGAAAAAACCAACCCCACCCCGAAAGAAATATAATCAAGAAATTAAATAGCAATATATAACACCAATATTTTCAAGAAATAATTAATGAAGTTTATTTATTGCAATAAACATTCATTGTCCTCGGTGTGTATATACCATAAATTAAAGCAAATAAAACTTGCCAAAGACTTTGTTTAGTTTCAACAAAAGCGACCCCATCGCTTTCTTTGCATAATTGACTAGCATTTAAAACCGTAGATTGTCCAATTCCACCAATAAAAAAATGACTCGTTTTAGAAAAGTGAGGATTTCCTGCTGGAACCTCTCTTTTTACTTTTGGGTCCACTATAAAAGTTTGTGTAGCACAAGACGAAATAACTATAAGAGATATAATTGTTGTTAATTTTAAAATGATTTTCATTGTTTATGAGTTTTATTAAATATAAATGACAAATGGCAATTTTTAATGTTAAATAAGTGCTTTAACTTTGCAAGAATGATTTATTAATCTCTTGAAATTTTTTTGCTAAAAAACATTACCTACGAGCAGATCATTAGCCACAAACCAGTCACCAAAGCTAAATATTTATGCGGCAGCATTTTAAATTTTAAATTAAAAAGATAAAAACTCCCGATCTTCAACGAAGCCCAGCGATTTATATAATTTTTGCACGATGTTATTAATTATGACTGACAACAAATGTTTGATAAGAAATAAAATATGCTTTAAAAAGATGCATTTATAAAAATAATTATTTTTCTTACTTGACACAATAAAAATCTTATTGAAAATGCAAAATTGTTATTTTTGTAATAAATTTTATTACACTCATAACACAAACATTATATAAAAAAATTATTATATTAAAATTAAATATTATTAAACCATTTCAAGAAAATACAACCCTCTTTTTTGGCAAAATAATAGCATAAACAGCAAAAACTTTAACAAAATTTTGAGTAAATAATAATTGCTTGGATTACACGGCATCTATATTAAATTTAAACAAGTGCTCCAACAATTCTCTATCTCACTCAAAACACAAAATTAGGTCATTGGCGAATAATTTCTCAATAGATAAATTAAGTGGATTAAAGCGGTTATTTATGTTCTGTTAATTTAATGCAATAAGTCCTAATAATATTAAATTCAAATCAAACCATGGAAACACAAGAAATAATAAATAATTTTATAAATCATATTAATCCAAATCATATTACAGCTCTTAATAAATATAAGACTAATAATGAGCATAAAACTGATGTTATGCATAAAAAATCTCAGGAATTTATCAATAACAATATAAATTCGGGTAATTTTAACAATGAAAAAAAAATTGCATTAATTTTAGATCTCAATGATGTTTATAAAGATAATTATCCTGAATATTACAAATCTTCAACTGGCTTAATGCTTTATAATGAAATATTAGTGAATCTCGATAAAGAAAATTTAAAAGATCAATTAGATACAATTAATCGCATTAATTTTGCAACAGAATTTCATTTAGAAATAGGAATATCGGCTCTAATTGCAAAAATCAATGAAGAACCTTCCCTCTATAATAACAATCAAGTAATAATTAATGAAATAATTAATGAGGCTTCTTGTCAAGAAAGTAAGTCTTTAAGCGATCCTAGTAAAAAACAATTGCAAAAAGAATTAGATCCTTTATCAACTAAAGCAAGCGATAAAGAAAGCAATAGTGAATTTACTTCTGGAGGAAAACGAAAACAACCGAGCCACGACAAAGCAAGCGATAAAGAAAACAATAGTGAATTTACTTCTGGAGGAAAACAAAAACAACCGAGCCACGACAAAGTCGATCTTGCCGATATCGAGAATAATCTAAATCGAATAACAAAGAAGATTTATAAAGGATCGGAACCTGCAAGAAATATCAGATAAGGCTATTAAAATCCAAATTTTTTAAAAATTAAGGAATTTTTTGGGCATTTTATTTTTTAGCAATTCAGTGGATAAATAATCTATAAATAATTACACAAAGAAGCTGAAAAATAAAATGCTCCGCCTGTTTATTTAAAACAAGAAAAGAGGAGTCGATATGATTTCCTAGCTTCAAAAGGTTATTTTTAAGGCTTTTTAGCACAAGGAGCAAACCCTTTCAATGATTACAGAATTAACTTCCTTACCTTTAACTCAAGCCCTAATTTTGCTGAGAATATAATAGCCCCTTCTCCGAACAGAATTGATCCTGCAACTTTGTGCAGGATGACGATGACGGAACTAAAACACCCGTCATGCCGTTGCAAAACGGCACCCAGAAAGAAAAGGGGCTGGGTCCCGACTTTCGTCGGGATGACGGTAAGGGTTAGGATGATGGAGCTAAAATAATAACAACGAGGAAGAACGAAGGCAATAATCTTCACAATAAACTTAGCCACAATTTTGTTGAGAATATAATCGCCCCTTCTCCGAACAGAATGGATCCTGCAACTTCGTGCAGGATGAAGGTATGGTCCCAATGCATCAAACACTCGTCATGCCGTTGAAAAACGGCACCCAGAAATATGTAGGGCTGGGTCCCGACTTTCGTCGGGATGACGGTAAGGGTTGGGATGATGGCAGGGGGCCGAAACTCCTTGCTGCCTAATATCTTGGAGGCTGAAGATCTAGTTTTGTTGAGCTTGCAAGATGTTAATTTTTGCCCCTTCTAAAGTTTTAGAAATGAAGCTTTCAATGGCATTTTTAGCAAGATTCTGAGCCAAAACTTCTTTAACTTCTTGATAGGGGGCAATTTTTGCTGGCCTTTCATCTTCAAATTTAACGATAATCCATTTGTTGGTAAATTTAATTGGCTTGGCAAAATTCCCCTTGCCCGCTTTTCTTGCTTGATTTATTATTTCGGAAGGAATGGCATCCTCAAGAACAAAGCCAAGATTACCGCCTTTTTTAGCAGCCTCTTTATCTAAAGATTTTTTTCTTGCTTGAGTAGAAAATGAAGCGGGTGATTTGAGAAGGGATTGATAAATTTGATTTGCCTCTTTCTCGGTTTTAACCGCAATATAACTAATATTGATGTCTTTTTTATTTTTTAACTTAATAACTAATTCATCATAATTTTTCTTGACATTTTTTTCATCGGTTGCTTCTTTTGCTAAGGCGATAAAAAGCTTTTGCTTTAAGAGCTCAGATTCAAAAATTTTAAGAGCTTCTTGATAGTCTTTATCTTTGTTAAGGCTTCTTGCTTTGGCTTTTTTGTAGGATATTTCTTTTAAAATCAACTCTTTGATAAAAATTTCTTTTTGCTCTGCCGTAAGCTTTTCAGGAGTTAAATCTTTAAATTTATCATTTTTAGCAATTAATTTTTCAAGCTCAATTTTAATATCTTTTACAGTAATTTCTCCGTCTGAATATGTTGCAATAACCGTTTTTGCTGGATCATTTGTAACAGCAACTTGGCTTGAAGCCTTGTTATTAAAAGAAGCTTGACAAGATGCTAAAAGCATAATTATTGGCATTGCGGTGAATAATTTTGGTTTCGATATATTTATTTTCATGATTATTTATAGGTTGGTTGGTTAATAAAAATTGTTTATTTGTTTGATAGATTCTTTTGATCTCGATCTTTTCCGTCATCGTTTTTTTGGCATTCAGGAAAAGATTATTATCGATAGTCGGGGTTTTATTCTGCGATACAACAAAATATGCCCCTGCTAGCTGTGAAGCTAAAATTAAATCTTGATTATTCACCGGTGTTCCCGAGAACTGAACTTGAAGCACCGATTCTCCGCTAGAGTTTAGATATTGATTTGGATTAGAATTTAGTAAAGCAAGATAATTTCTAAGCCCGCCACCAGAATGACCAGCTAGAGTTATAATTTGACCAGTTTCTAGGGTTGGGTTTTTATTGTTATCTTTATTACTAATCATTTTGCTTTGGCAATAAAGGTTGATCTTTTTGGCATTCTTTAAAGTTAGAAGCATCGTTGAGAATGGAGCGGACTAAGGCTTCTGAGATATTGTTTTCTACTATTAGCTTCCCAGCTCTAGCTGATGGAAGTTTACGAATTGGCTTAATAGGAATAGCCGCTAAAAGCATCAAAGAACTCCACACCTCATGAACCTTATCTTTTAGTTCATAGGTTTTGAGGAGCTTGGCTAAATTATTATTTTCATCAAGGAAGTATTCTCCTTCATTGATTCTTTGCTTATCTTCAGTAAGGAGATAATTGCCTTTCTTAGTTTGTTTAATTTGAATTTTATTATTAGAAAAATCTACCTGCTTAGGGTTGACATTTATTGATTTGTCTTTTAGAGAGGATTCCGATGGATAGTGAATTAGAGAAGCTTGGGCTTGGTAGTTGTGTTGACAGTAGAATGGAATCGTAAAAAGAGTAAAAAAAGTTACTGCGAAATATGGCTCACAAAGCCCATCTTCTTTATCCTCGCTTTTAGTTGATATTTTAACAAAGCATGAAGCATCGCTAGGAATCTTTTTGCTTTGCTGAATGGAACGTTTGTTAAAAGAGGCGCCAACAACTTGATTAAATTGATGATACTCGTCCAAGTTCTGGATATTAGAATATCCAAAGTTTACGTCTAAATTTTTACCATCATCTACAGCTTCAGGATAATTCTCCAACTTAACATTGTTGCCTGGTATTCCCGCACAACTAACAACAAGAGAAGTTAGTAAGATTATTTTTACTAAATTTTGCCAGAATATTTTTTTAAATATCTTCATTGTTGATTTGCCTTTGTAATTGGTTTACTAAATCGTTGTCCAGAGTTGCAGTTTGAAAGAATGCATTCATAGTTTGAGTGAGGACTATTTTTGCCAAAGAGTTTCCAAGTATTGTAAGAACTAAATATTGCATCAACCACATCCCCATTCGCTCCCAACACATTACCGACGGCATCACCCGTTTTGTTGTTAACATAAATACTTGCACCGGAATTCTTTCCAGCTTGATAGATATCAAAAGCATTCACGGGAGTTCCTGAGAACTGAATTTGAAGCACAGATTCTCCGCTAGAGTTTAGATATTGATTTGGATTAGAATTTAGTAAAGCAAGATAATTTCTAAGCCCGCCACCAGAATGACCAGCTAGAGTTATAATTTGACCAGTTTCTAGGGTTGGGTTTTTATTGTTATCTTTATTACTAATCATTTTGCTTTGGCAATAAAGGTTGATCTTTTTGGCATTCTTTAAAGTTAGAAGCATCGTTGAGAATGGAGCGGACTAAGGCTTCTGAGATATTGTTTTCTACTATTAGCTTCCCAGCTCTAGCTGATGGAAGTTTACGAATTGGCTTAATAGGAATAGCCGCTAAAAGCATCAAAGAACTCCACACCTCATGAACCTTATCTTTTAGTTCATAGGTTTTGAGGAGTTTGGCTAAATTATTATTTTCATCAAGGAAGTAGTCTCCTTCATTGATTCTTTGCTTATCTTCAGTAAGGAGATAATTGTCTTTCTTAGTTTGTTTAATTTGAATTTTATTATTAGAAAAATCTACCTGCTTAGGGTTAATATTTATCGATCTATCTTTGAGAGAAGATTCCGATGGATAGTGAATTAGAGAAGCTTGGGCTTGGTAGATATGTTGTCTATAACAGGGAATAATGGTTAAAGATAATTGGCAAATTACGCCATAAAATATGACCGGAATATCTGAGAAATATGTTTTGTTACGGCTTTTATTGTTTTTCTTTGAATATACTTTAGCAAGACACTGATTTGATTCTGTCTTTTTTGAATTTAAGCCCTTTAAAGAATAAATAAAGACCTCTTCCTTCTCTTTTATTATATTTTTTGATGGATAAAATTCAGCAGATAAAGTAATTTTA
This sequence comes from Rickettsiales bacterium UBA1997, assembly GCA_964202895.1. Lineage (GTDB taxonomy): Bacteria > Pseudomonadota > Alphaproteobacteria > Rickettsiales > UBA1997 > JAJTDS01. The sequence continues at coordinate 484,805 of CAXNJM010000001.1, forward strand.
TCTAATTTATTTTGCTCAATTTCTGGATAATCCTTCAACTTAACATTGTTGCCTGGTATTCCCGCACAACTACCAACAAGAGAAGTTAGCAAGATTATTTTTACTAAATTTTGCCAGAGTATTTTTTTAAATTTCTTCATTGTGAATTTGGTTTTGCAATCGGATTGGTAAGCTGACCAGAATTGCAGTTTGAAAATGCACAGCCGTAATTAGAGTGAGGACTTGATAATCCAATACCCTCTAACCAATTAAACAATGCTAAACTGCTAAAAACTGCCATTGTCGTATCAATAATATTCCCATTCCCTCCAAGCACTAAACCAACAGGATCAGCTAAAAGATTATTATCGATAGTCGGGGTTTTATTCTGCGATGCAACAAAATATGCACCTGCTAGCTGTGAAGCTAAAATTAAATCTTGATTATTCACCGGTGTTCCTGAGAACTGAATTTGAAGCACAGATTCTCCGCTGGAGTTTAGATATTGATTTGGATTAGAATTGGCTAGAGCAAGATAATTTCTAAGCCCGCCACCAGAATGACCAGCTAGAGTTATGGTTTGACCAGTTTCTAGGGTTGGGTTTTTATTATTATCTTTATTACTAATCATTTTGCTTTGGCAATAAAGGTTGATCTTTTTGGCATTCTTTAAAGTTAGAAGCATCGTTGAGAATGGAGCGGACTAAGGCTTCTGAGATGGTGTTTTCTACGATTCTTCTGCCATAGTCGTCTGATGGCAGTTCATGAAGAGATTTAATAGCAAAGCCTGCCAATATCATCAACAAACTCCACACCTCATGAACCTTATCTTTTAGTTCATAGGTTTTGAGGAGCTTGGCTAAATTATTATTTTCATCAAGGAAGTATTCTCCTTCATTGATTCTTTGTTTATCTTCAGTAAGGAGATAATTGCCTTTCTTAGTTTGTTTAATTTGAATTTTATTATTAGAAAAATCGACCTGCTTAGGGTTGACATTTATTGGTTTATCTCTGAGAGAAGATTCCGATGGGTAGTGAATTAGAGAAGCTTGGACTTGGTAGTTCCAATAACAATATGCAGGTACAATAAAAAGAGTGAATCCAGCTAGAATGCCATAGACTTGACAAACATTACTTGTTCCGTAGTCATTATTTGAAGAAATCATAACATGGCAATTCTTATTAAAAGGTTTTTTCTGACCTCTTTCCACGAAAGATAGCCTCTTTGTAATTTTATCACTAAAATCTGCTCCCACTTTCTTTAATCCAAAGTCAGTTCTTTCATAGCTTAAGTCTAGGTTTGTTAGTTTAGATTGGTCTATTTGAGAATAGCTCCCTAGCTTTACATTTCCCCCTGGAATAGCAGCGCATCCAGCGAGCAAAGAGATTGTTAAGATTAATTTTATTAAATTTTGCCAAAATGGTATCATACTAGCTTAGATTTATTGTGAATTTGGTTTTGCAATCGGATTAGTAAGCTCTCCAGAATAACAGTTTAAAAATGCACAACCGTAATCAGAGTGAGGGCTAGTTAAACCAAATAATTTAAATAAATGCAAAATATGCCCAGCCCCAACAATTCCATCAATAATATTCCCATTCCCTCCAAGCACTAAACCAACAGGATCTGCTAGTATACTCTTATTGTCTGGCACTTTATTCTGCGATGCAACAAAATATGCACCTGCTAGCTGTGAAGCTAAAATTAAATCTTGATTATTCACCGGTGTTCCTGAGAACTGAACTTGAAGCACTGATTCTCCGCTAGAGTTTAGATATTGATTTGGATTAGAATTGGCTAGAGCAAGATAATTTCTAAGCCCACCACCAGAATGACCAGCTAGAGTTATAATTTGACCAGTTTCTTTAGCATTATTGGTGATTGCAGTAATAAATTGTTCATCTGTTGCCTGACCTTTAGTTTGGATTAACCCACCTAAAACATTAGCCCCTAAATAGTTAACAGAAACTTCGCCAAGATCGGGTAGGAGGCCTCTAAATTTCTGCCAATCACTAAGATTTTCACCTTCTCCTTTTGCACTCGGATCGTATAATATTGTAATTTTACCGCTTTCATCGGTTGAGCCAAGTTGCATTTTAGCATTTCTAGCGGCATCGTTAAGATTATTCATTATGCCGTTTGAGAATAATTTATTTGAAGCAAGAGATGGGTCAGCAAGATAATCAGCCAAAGTAAATGCCTTACCTATTTGGTTTTCGTCTTTATCAATATTAACAAATTGTCGCTCTTGCCCAACATCAAGAGCAATTGTTTTTATTCCTAATGTCGTTTTTAAATTTCCAAAATCAGAACTTATTCCATTGGCAATATCACTAAAACCTCTTAATGGATTAATTTGATAAGCCAAGTTAATAAGAGTATCCCCAACATTTGAGGCAAGACCAGAACCGATATTTGCAATAAGAGATTCGTTTGAATCGCTTTGTTTTATGTCGTCAGATAGAGTTCTGTTGCCCATAGATTTATTATTGGCCTTCATTTGATTTTGAGAATCATTTCTTCCAAACTCAATTGTCTCTTTGATATGAATTGGATCAACAGTTAGTGATTTAGTTAGAACCTGAGATTCAAAGATGTTTCGATTAAGATCTCCGCTGTAATCAGCTCCACCATTTACTAAGATTAAATTATTGTTATTATCAAGATTAAGAGGGGCTCCTGTTTTGATGATTCCATTACCAATTATTGCATTAGTGTTTTGTTCATAATTATGCATTGAATAATTAAGGGTTAATGAACCGCTACCTTTAGCTTCAGTTCCTCCCGACCCACCAGTTCGAGCATTTATTCCGACACCGATGCCAAAACTTCTCGCAAAATCAGAATCGTAGAGATTTGAGTAAGAAATTGTGTTGGTGTTTAGGGTTAGATTTCCTCCATCAATTCCATTGCTCAATGGACCCCCCATCGTCGCGCTACGCGTCGACTCGCTTCCCCCTAACAGGGTGGAACTGTTCAATGAACCCCCCATCGTCGCGCTACGCGTCGACTCGCTCCCCCCTAACAGGGTGGAACTGTTCAATGAACCCCCCATCGTCGCGCTACGCGTCGACTCGCTCCCCCCTAACAGGGTGGAGCCTAGCCCCAACTCATTAGCATTAGTGATGTTAGCAATTACACTGCCAACTAAATTAGTGTTTTTTCCAACATTAATGGCAACTGAATCGGTTCCAAGAATTGAGGCTTGATTATCTGCCCAGTCTCGATCTGAAACCGATTTGGAATAAGAGACATTTCCGCTTCCTGATTTACCTCCGCCAGAACTACTAAAACCTCCACCAAGGCTAAATGAAGTGTCTTTTGAAGTTAGGCTATTTTGCCTTGATTCAAGGTTTAAGTCTCCGGCAACTAACATATTAACTTTAGAAGCAAGAATATTGCTTGAAATTATATTGGTATCGTTGCCTGAGTTTAGGTTAAACTGATTACCAGCTACCAGACTTGCATTAATATAATCTTCTGACTTCGATTTACTCTTAGAGAATGCAATGCTACCGCCCCCGCCATTAGCAATCAATGGAATTGAGGAATTTATGGCAAAGCTTCTTGCAAAAGATTCGGAATTGTTGGTATCGGCAAGGATATTTATTTTCCCTTTGGTGGCGTTAAGGTTGATATTATTTTCTGCACTTAAATTTGATGAATGGATGTTTAAATCTGAAACTGCGGAAGTGAGATTGATATTGCCGTTAGAGAAGATGTTATTGCTCGCCACATCGCTTTGCTTGAACCCCGATTTTTGTTGCGAATATGCGAGCTCTAAGGTTAAGCCAACACTTCCAGCCCCGCCTTTACCAGCATTATTTATCGTGTTGGCGTCATTAATATATTTAGAATTTTCTGCAAGAGATTCATCAAAACTATCTCCTTCGGCTATATTGAGTAATGCCGGACCATAAGTTGCAAGATAAGGCGAAACCGCTCCAGCTCCTAGGTAATTTGCCACTGAATTGATGGCAATATATTTAATCGCATTCTTTGGATCAACATCTTTTAAGTCTTCGATGCTTTTCCAAACATCTTTGAAATTATAGCTAATTCCAGCTTTAACATGAGCAGAGAAGTCTTGAGAAGAGTTATTTTGCTCAAATAAATTAGAAGATGTTAGTAAATTGATATCGTTAAAAGCATTCAAATTAACTGCATTACGAGTTGACTCAAGGTTGGAGGCGGTGATATTTATATTACCCTTATCTCTTTTATTTTGTGAATCAGCAAAGCTTGAAGAGGCCCCTGAAGCAATATTAACTTTTTCCCCAACGATATTTGAAGAAACTACAGTTTTGGCATTGGTTGTGGTTGATGAGCCATTACCATCAACTCCAGCAGTTAAGGCGATTTCGTATGAGTTGATTTCGAAGTTGATGTTGCTTTCAGCATGAAGCGAGCTATTTTTGTTGCTACTATTATTATCGGCAGAAAGAATATCAACATTTCCAAGGCTAGAAGATATATTAATATCGCCTAAATTAGCAATAATATTGCTGGCAATAATTTTTAGATCATTTTGCGAGATTAAATTAATATTGCCGTTTGATGAGCTAATATTTGAAGAAATTTGAGTTGATGAGTTGTTGCTTGATGCATTGCGATTCATTTGAGTTAGGGTTAAGCCGTCATCTGACAATCCGAGATTAATCCCTATTTTTTGAACAGCTTGATATTTATAATTACTATCTTTGGCACTTAAAATATTGATAACCGCTTCATTGTTGATAATTTCAGCTTTAGTTGCAACATCTAGGTAACTGCCCGCAAGAATATTAACATTATTTACAGCATTAAGATTAGAGGCAATAATATTGCTATCGGAGCCACTATTTATATTAATATTATTGCCTGCTCTCAAATTAGACGAGATATTATTAATTTGTTGCTCCATATCTTGGCTTTTTTTAAAGGCGGTAAGGCCTTTTTTGTGTTTTTCAATTAAGGAATAAGATTCATCTTCAACATTTGCAATATTTATATTATTTTTAGCGATCATATTGATGTCTCCATTAGCTAAAAGATTACCTCCAAAAATATTGATATTATTTTTACTAGAAGCAAGAGTCAAATTATTGGCAATAATAAATTCAGAAGAATTATTGATAATTTTATCATCTACTGAATATCCGCCGTTCTTAGCATTGCCCCAAGTTTTTTCAACTCTATTCCTAAGCTCAAGAGTTGCTATATTTATATCGCCACCCGATTTTGCAGAAAAATTTCCACTAGATAGAATATCACCCCCTAAATCATTTTTATTAGTTTTAATTTGCCCAGCAAAATTTTCAAAATTTTTTTCAGCCTTAATGGCAATTTCTCCCGCTTCAATTATCGCAGTTTTAGTCAATTGACTAAAAATATCGGTTCCGCCATTATGAGCAACCGCAATCGAGCCAATGGTTGATTCGTTTATTACATTTTCTTTAGCAATAAGAGTTGTTAAATTATCTGCCTTGATAGTAGATTTGTTGATAATATTTCCTGATGATTTCAAAGTTAAATTACCACTTACTCCTGCCGGTTGTCCTGAATTAGAATTGGCAAGAATTTTTCCCCGATTAATTATATCGCCACCGGCATTGATATTAATATTACTTGCCAAAAATATTGACTCTGCCGGGTTGCTTAAATTTAGATTGGTTTTTGAGCTATTATTTTTAGCCAAATAAATATGAGGCGCGATTACTTGTTGCAAACTTTCATCATCCAATTTAATGGATTCATTTTCATACCAAACAATATCAGATTTAAGAGCCGAAACTTGCTTTGCAGTCAATTTAACTCCTAAAACAAGGTTTAAATCACTTTGTTGACTATAGGCATTATCAATTAATTTATTGAAATTATCTTGCCATTTTAACAAGCTCCATTGCTGTTGTTTGTTGGTTTCTGCAATAATTTGCTGGTTAATAAGATTCCATTCATAAAAAGGGTCGCCAAGCCATTTTATGTTATTTTGATTAGGATTAAAGCCAAAGCGAGATATATAATAAGCACTACCAGTTAGCATTTTAGGATCGCTAAAATCATGAACAGTTTCAATCAAATAATTTTTACTTGGCGGTGCTTTTTTAAAGAGGCCGTTATTATTGCTTGGGATTTTTATTTGCCAATTATTTTTAGTCGATTTATCTGAATTTATAATATTTTGTAATGGATATAAACCAACAAGGCTGTTATTTATAGCTGGAGCATCAACAAAAACATTGTCAATCGCGGAAATATTAAGAATATTGCCAGAAGAAATAATGGCGGGAGTATTTGATTTTAAAGCAACTTTATTTTGATACCAATTTTCATATCGAGCCGATTTACAACCACTCCATTTGCATTTTTTCCAATGGGTTTGGTAAATATAAGGCACCGCAACCTCAAAACTCGTTCTGCTATTGCTTAGATTGGTAGTATTGATATTGATAATGTTTCCAGCACTAATTAGCGATGAGTTGTTAAGAATATTATTCGCTTCAATTGTAATTATATTTCCCGCCTTTATTGAAGATTTTTTGCTGTCAAGAATTGAAGTAACCTTATCGTAACCATAAAGCACAGTATTTTTCCATGCTTGGCTAATTGCTCTTAATTTTTCTCTAAAAACCCCATTTTCAGGGCTCAAGCTTACATCGATGTTATCTTGAGCAATGTTTTCGATTGAATTCGCCTTAATATTCACATTGCCAAGAGAAGAACTAATGTTTGCACCATTTAGATTTTCTAATTTAGTTGCATAATTTTTAATTATCGTAATGCCATTTTTTGCTTTGAGTTGCTGATAAACTCCATTCGCATATTCTTGTAGCGAGCCTAATTTTAACTGATTAGCTCTTTGCGAATCGGTTCCTGAATAATTCATGACATCATTCATCAATTTTTGAGTAAAATCACCATTTTTATTGAGATAGCCACTTAGCAACATTTGATTAAAAATCTGCTCCGCCTTGCTTTTGCTATCAACATTTGCAACTTTAATTAGATCATAGTTGCTTAGCACTGCTTGCACTGGAGCAATTGAGTTAATAAAGCTTCCGACTTGTTCTTTAAGCCCAGAAAAACGATTATCCAATTGAAGATTAGTATAATTTCCAGCAAGTTTGTAAAAACCGCTTTTAATGTCGCCTTTTTGTGAAATATATCCACTAGCAATAAGATTATCCATTAAAATTTGATTTTCATTATAAAGAATATTTGAATCAAAATTTTTACCTAGAAAATCGCTATCCTTGAAGCTGTAGGAATTATCTTTTACGGCCAAGATGTTAAAAATGGCTGTTTTTGCCGATTCATATTCGCCATTTGAGGCAATCGAAGAAAAGGCTGTCGCAAAAGATTCTGCATCAATAAAATTAAATTTGGCAGTTTTATTGCCGTTTGCATCGAGATATCCAGCCCCAATTAATTCACCAACTAAACGACTTGCTGAATTATCGAGAGATTTATTGATTCCAAGAAAAGAGCTGGCGATAATCTTTGCTTGAATAGTATCGCTAAAAATATCATTAATCGCATTTTTATAATTTATCAACAAAGAATTTGAAGAGGAAATTCCATCGGTATAAAATTTCTCAAGAATATTTCCGCTAATGTCGATAAATCCTTCATTTTGTAGTTGCTCATAAAGTTTATTTGCATTATCGATATTGTTAGCGGGAAGATAATTAACTATATTAAAATCAGCAACAGAAACTGAGGAACCGACTTCCTTTTTAACAAAAATTGCTTCAAGGGTAGATTTATAGTTAATTAGATCGTTTTTTGCATTAATTATATGGCCATCATTAACAAATTTACTTGTAAAATAACCATTAATATCAACATAACCATCATCAAATAACTTACTGTAAAGGGTTGCATAATTGCTAATGCTATTTAACGGTTGATAAGAAAGATTATCGAACTTATTTAAGAATATTTTATTTATTGATTTTGTGGCATTAATTTGATTGTAAATTTTTAGCTTATGGTCATCGAATTTAGAGCTAAGATCAAGATTTTGATAATTTGCAATTGCATTAAAAGAATCAGTAACATTGCCACTTGAATCGATATATCCTTTTTTTGTTAATTCATTAATTAGATCTCCGGACAAATTACCAGCCTCCATTCCAGCGATACTAAGAAAACTATTTTCAATTATCTTGCCGTTACGGACATCTTGCAAAAGTTGATAAATATCACTCTTAAGATAAGAAATATCTGCTCCATTTTCCAAATATAATCCGCTAGCTCCGGCGATTTTAGTATCGTTATAAAATTTTTGTAAAATTTTACCCTCTACATCAATATAACCATTGCTTTGAAGGGTGTTGTAAATATTTCCGACTTTTGAATCAAAATTTCTAATAATTTTATCAAGACTATTATTGCCGTTACCACTTTGAATAACTTTTGAAGAAGAATTAGTTAAAATGTTGTAAATAGAATCTTTGTAGGCATTAAAAGATAAATCAATATTCATTTCTGAAGAAGATTTTAATTCTTTAAAGCTATCGGTTATTTTATCACTTGAATCAATGTAGCCATTAACTAAAAGATTTTCCCAAATTTTAGCAGATTCATCGAACCCAAGATAAAATAAATCATATTTTGAAACATTGCCAAAGCTGGTAGCATAAATTTTGCCGTTAATATTTACATTACCATTAAGGGCAAAAATTTCTCCTGCATTATCGTTAGAAGCATCATTAGTAATTGCTCCGTCGACATTTAAATTTAAATCTTGATTTGCATAAAGCAAACCGCGATTAAGAAGATTTTTATCAAGATTTATGGTTAGATTTGATTTATTTTCATTAGTTCCGCTTCCAATAGCCATAATATTCATACTATTATCAAGGCTTTGAGAGGTGAGATTAATTTTTCCTTCAGATAAGATGTCAATATTATTAACAATATTCAAGCTAGAAGCTATTTCTAAATCTCCCCTTGAGTAAAGTGAACCATAATTCTCACTATTACTTGCTTCAAAAATAATATCGCCCCCACTATTGTTAATTGTTGCATCGCCAATTGCATAAGATTTATAATTATGATTAATATTGCCAAAACCTCTGTTTGCAATAGTTAAATTACCGCCAGAATATAAAGAATTATTTAGCTCAATGCCATTTGCACCAATAATATTAATATCGCCTTTAGCATAAGTGATTGATGGGTATAATATATTTGCATATTTTCCTTGAGCAATCTTGCCGTTAGAGCTAATTAAATTAATGTTGGTTTCTGCATTTAATTTTTCATAGTTGATGTCTCCGACTGTATTAAAATCTATATCGGCAATCTTGCTAACTAAATCTCCACGGGTTCTAACACCAATTCCTTCTTCAGTCGCAGTGAGGATAATTCGCCCCGCATACATTCCGCCTAGATAAGAAGAATCAAGAGCGAATTTTGGCCTAGCCTCCACTTCTAGATTTGGAGCAGAATAAATTGTTTTATTGGCATAATTATAAATATCGTTGCCCAGTTTAAAGTTAAGTTCATTTTTAGCATGAATATCGCCAATTATTTGAGTCGAACGAGCAATAATATCGACATAATCAACCGCACTAGCATCAAGGCCAAGATTACTGTAGTTTGGAACATCAATTCCCGCAATGACAATGCTAGAATTTTCTTTATTACTTAAAGTAAAATTATCAATTTCGCCATTTTTGTTGCTATTGACAGAACCCGCAACAAGAGAAAGATTAGAGGTGTTAATATAAGATGCTCCGGCTATATAAATGCCATTACCATTAGCGATTACTAGATTTGCTTTACTTCCCGCGATTTCAGTTGGACCAAATATTTTAGTGGGATTGTTGCCCGTTACTTGATTAACAATTGTTGTGGCTTCGCTTGAACCAACTCTGTTAAAATTTGGGTTGCCGTAAATATAGCCCGCAAGATTAGTGTCAACAGCAAGCCCTTTGTAGTTATTTAATATCTGACCTTGATTATTAACATTATATTCAAGCCAATTATTTAAACTTACTCCAGCAGGTGAAGGTGTGGCAATATTAACAATAGCCACTTTATTATTTAATGTGATGTCAACATTTGTTAGGGTGCTACCATCAGGAACAAGCTCTTCGGAACCAAGAGCATTGGCAGAAAATAATAGAAAAATTAAAAAATATGTGGTGTATTTCGATAAAAAATTCATAAAATGGTGTTGAGTTTTTGAGATTTCTTAATTTCTCAAAAATAATATACATTTTTCATTCAATAAATATTTGTGCAACCAGTTAATTGCTGGCATTAAAAATATTTATTACAATTAGTAGTGATAAAAAATTAAAATTCTGTAAAATCTTTCCCTTAAATTTTTCCGTAAGATTTTTATTTTCAAAAAAATAAAGTCAAGAGAAATTTATCTTTATTAAAATATTCCAAAATTAACTCCAAGCGAAAAAATAAATTGTCTCATTATCTTTTGTAGTTTTTTCAATATTACTTAAAAATCGAGGAGAATTTAATCCCCTAGAATATACTAATTCCCAATTCACTAACTGACCACCAAAACTTAAAACCGTGCCAACTCCACTCATATATCCTTTATCGTTAAGGCCTTTTATGATACGATTCCTAACATAGCCGTAATCATAAAATAATCCTAAATTCATTTTAGATAAAGCAAAAGCAGTAGAAAAATTATCACCACCAAAATTGATAATTCTTGATTTTAATAAATTCTGTGGCAATAAATCGGCAAACTTAATAGTGATATCATTTTTGACAGAATAGCCATTATCTCCAGCGATAATGCTTTCTTGAAACCCTCTAATACTATATCTTCCTCCTAAGCTAAATTTATCTAAGCCGTAAAGAGTGCTATCGCTTTTCAATGAATCAAAGGTGAGCTTGTGATTAATGGGGATTTTAGTATTGGGAAGATTAAATTTTATATTACTTTGAGCAAAAAGACCGAAATTCTCAAATTGAGCCCTCGGCTTATCAGGAGCTAGCCCCACCTCATCTTTCATCGCCCCAAATGCCGTTAAGCCCTTGCTATATTTAGGTCGAAAATAGAAATTGCCATTTTTTATATAAAAAATATTATTAAGATAAAGGTTGATTTTTGATAGCCTCCTACTATTAACAGATAGGTATTTATCGGCAATATAGCTATCAGTATCGTTGCTTTCGAAATCAGCCTTAAGAGATGTTTTATATTGTGAGCCTCTTGACAAAACCCTTTCTAAATAATAATTTTTAGCTTCGCTATTTCCAGAAGATTGCAAGGGGGAGAAAAGCCCAGCAGTTGTTAATAAATATTGGGAATAAGAATAGCCTGCACCCGCATTCCAATAGCCAAACGGCAGAGAAAATGAGCCGTAAAACGACTTAGAAAAATGATTATTACTATTGTCGTTAGTGCCAATTATATCGTTAAAGCCCTTACCAGAACCAAAAAGCGGAATAGCATTACTTTCGGAATAATTAAGATAAAAATTATCATTAGCACCAAGAAAATTATCATAATTTAAAGATGCTTTATGCTTAATTTTACCAGTATGTTTTTGCCCAGAATTTTCCACCGCAAGAGAAATTATCGCTTGATGATTAATTTTATTTTCAATTTTTACATTGCTATAACCAGATTTTTCTGATGGATCAAGAGATATTTTGGCATTATGCGAGGAAAGGCGATTAATTTGATCAATTCCCTGCTCAATATCGCGAAGATTGATTGCTTGATTTTTTATCAAATCAGGAAAGGCAAAAAACTTTTGAGTCGATCTACGAAAATTAAAAAGATTATTTATTTTGTCATTATCTTCTAATTCTAAATTATCCAACCTACCCTCTTCAATAATAATTTTGATTTTTTCTTTAGAAATTTCTGATAAATCAAGATAAAGGCGGGAAATTATATACCCCCGCTTAATGTAATAATTTTGTATTTCACGATGAAGATTTAGCAAATCAAATTTAGAAAAACAATAGTCTAGCTTGCTGTTTTTGAAGGCTCTAATAAATTTATATTGCAACATAAAGCTTGATATTGCTTTATTGCCAACAATTTCAACATTTTTTACAACCCTACAAGATGTGTTATTTTTTTGACCTTCTTTTAAATGCTCTTCTTTATAAGGCTCTCTATCCTTGAATTTATTAATTTCATCAAAGTCTTTTTTGTGAAGGAAGTCGTTTTTTTCACTCTCGATAAATCTCTTAATTTTATTGTCTTGATTAATGATGTTGACAATTTCATCTTCCGCAACAGCAAAAGAATCGCCGAAAAAATAAGCGATAATAACAAGAAAAATTAAATGAAATGTGGTGAATATCTTCATGCTTGTGGTGATTCTATATTTTAATAATTTAACTAAGTATATTTTAGTATTAAAAAATTTTTTTTTAAATATTTTAATATTGTTTTTTAATAGTCAAGTATTATCTAAATAATTATAAAATTCACCAACTTAAATTCTACAGTAAGGACATCGTAAAAATGAAATTTATTAAGATTTATTAGGTTTTAAATAAACCTAATAGAGGCTTTATTTACAGCAAAGAGGTTGTTTTTATCAACTGATTATAGCCGATAATAATTGGTAGTTTTTTAAGAAAATAATCGTTGGTTCGGCAATTAAAAAATTCACCCATAAAATCATCGCTTGTAAGCATTTTTTCAGGAATTGTTTTGGAAATTTTATCAATATTATCGCAATATAAAATTGGCTGACAACCAGCATTAACTGCGCACTCAATATCGGCGATAGTATCGCCAATAAACCAGATTATATCTTTTTTTGGATCAAGATCGCAACCGAGAAGAGCCAATTCAGCAGGATGCTTACTAGGTTTATCTGCAATTGCATCGCATGCACCAATTATTGCAAAAAATAAATGATCTAATTGCATATTTTTAACTTCCTTTCTTAAGCTATTGCCCATTTTATTGCTAACCACAAATTGAAGTATATTTTTACTGGCAAGCACTTCTATAAACTCTTTTGCATTCGGTAATAGCAACATTTTTTGCAAATGATTTGCCCGATAACACTCGGTATAAATTTCTCCTGCCTCCTCCCAATCTTTACCAAAAATTATAGGAAACGATTCTCGCATTGATTTATGAACCTCATCCCTAACCTTTTCAAGCCCCCAAGGCTCGCGATTCATCTTTATCATTGTGTTGTCAATTGCCATTTGAATTAATGGCCAACTATCAACCAAAGTGTTATCCCAATCAAACATTACTCCTTTAGGGGTTTTTAATAAGGAAACTGAATCAATATTAGATTGAAACTTTTGTAAATTTTGTGACATTGAAAACTCTTAAGAATTGATAAAATCTTGGTAATATCGCCTTAATCTTTTAGTAATATCGCCGACTTGACCATTAAAAATTTGATAATCGTTATTTTGATAATTAACTTTTACAACCGGTCTTATTATTAAACTTGAACTGGTAAGAAAAATTTCTTTTGCCTGCAATAGATCTTTTATTTTGAATAATCGCTCTTGAACCTTGATATTATTAATTTTAGCAAGCTCAATCATGCGATTTCGTGTAATGCCACATAAAACCAGATTATCCGCTTGACGAGTAATCAAATTATCGTCATTATCAACCATAAAAACATTGGCATAGCTAGCTTCTGTTATATCCATCCCCTCTCTAAACATTATTGCATCGTCAAAACCCATATCTTTAGCTTTTTGATTAACAAGACTAGAAGCAATCAAACTAGTGGTTTTTAGATTACAGCGATGCCAACGAAGATCAGGCTCGATAATTGCAGTATAGCCATTATTAAATTCTGTTTCATTGGTTTCTTTTAAATGGCTAACAGTCGCAACTATTGTTGGTTGAATATCTTTAGGAATAGAAGGAAATCTTGCAGTGCAACCTCTTGTTATTTGCAAATAGATTGTCCCTTCTTTGAGGTCATTATATTTGAATAATTTTACAGCAACATCAATTAAAAATTCTTTACTAAAATTGTTAATAATTTTTAACCCCGACAAACTATGATCTAGTCTTGATAAATGAGCATCAACATCTATTAATTTATTATTCTTAAATAAAATAACTTCATAAACACCATCAGCAAACTGAAAACCTCTATCTTCAATATGCACCATGCAATTTTGATGAGGTAAAAATTCATTATTTACAAAGCTAATTCTAGAGGCTTTATCAATATTGCTTAACATAAATTATCTTTTGATTAGATTTTTAATGGCCAAAGATTTATAAGAAATTGGATTTTTATTAATTCTGAAATTATCCTCAATTCTTATTAATTCATTATATTTTGCAATTCTATCCGACCTACAAAGAGAGCCGGTTTTAATTTGCCCAGCATCAGTTGCAACCGCAATATGTGAAATTGTTGAATCCTCGGTTTCGCCAGAACGATGAGATATAATATTATTATATCCACTTTTTCTTGCCATTGCGATTGCTTGAATTGTTTCAGTCAATGTGCCGATTTGATTAAATTTTATTAAAACAGCATTAGCTAGACCATCTTCAATGCCCTTTTTCAATATTTCTGGGTTAGTTACAAAAAGATCATCTCCAACTAACTGAATTTTATTACCTAATCTTTCTGTAAGCATTTTCCAGCCTTTATAATCATTCTCTGCACAACCATCTTCAATTGAAAATATTGGATATTGCCTCACTAAATCTTCATAATAATTTATTAATTCTTCGCTATTAAGAATTCTACCCTCTCCAAGCAAGTTATATTTTCCATTTTCATAAAATTCTGTTGAAGCGCAATCAAGAGCAAGTAAAATTTGTGAGCCTAATTTATAGCCAGCTTTTTCGATGGCATTAGCAATAAAATCAAGAGCAAGTTTGGTTGAATCAAGGTTAGGAGCAAAACCGCCTTCATCTCCAACATTAGTATTGTGGCCAGCTTTTTTTAACAATGATTTTAGGTGATGAAAAATTTCTGCCCCAATTCTAATGGCATCGGCCATTGAATCTGCGATTACAGGCGTAATCATAAATTCCTGAATATCAATTTTATTGTCGGCATGCTTACCGCCATTAATTATATTCATCATCGGCACAGGCATACTCATCGCTTTATTACCTATTAGATTTTGATATTTATTAAATAAATAATCGCATAGCATAGTTTTTTGAGATATAGCACTAGCTTTTGCAACCGCAAGAGAGGTTGCCAATATTGCATTAGCTCCAATTTTTGATTTATTTTTAGTCGCATCAATTTCGTTCATCAAATTATCGATTTTCTCTTGATCGCGGGATTCAAAACCAACTATCGCAGGAAAAATGATTTTTTTAACATTCTCAACCGCATTTAAAACACCTTTACCAAGATATCTAGCGGAGAGATTATCTCTTAATTCAAAAGCCTCCAAACTACCCGTAGAAGCACCAGAAGGAGCTATGGCACTGCCAATAGAGCCGTCTTCAAGGGTTACTATTACTTCAATTGTAGGAAAACCACGAGAATCCAATAGTTCTATAGCATTAATATTAACAATTTTAGACATTTTTTATAATTGCAATTTTTAATTAAAACAAACTAACTTTAAGAACTCAATATTAATTTGTTTTTATAAAAATCAAGAGCTAATTGAAATTTAGTAATACCTTCTCTTGTCTTTAATGTTCAAAATTAATTCATGATTATCAATTGCTGATTTTAATCTATCTCCTAGCTGATTTAAATTTTTAGTTTTTAAACCAACTCTTCTGCCAACTGAATTATTCCACTTATCCATATTTTTTTCCTGCAAAGATTGATTATAAAAAATATCATCATAAAACTCTTTAGCATCGCCTAATATTCTTGCAGAAAAGACTCCGTATTTCTGTGCAAATGCACCACTAACAAAAGAATGCCTAAAGGCATCGATTTGATTATTGTGGGCAAAGCCAGCACTTAAATCAATGAGTCCTTTTTTATTTCTTGGCAGAGATATATTTGCGATTCTTTCATACTGATAATAAGCTTCGGAATTAAAAGGGATATAACTTTCAACAACATCAATATTTGAACCGACCACAGCTTCTTGACCGTTATTTTTATATAAAAACAAAAAAATCAAAGAAGCACAAATAACAGAAAAAATAAAATAAATAAATATTTTATAAAACTTATAAAAAATAAGAAAGAGGATTTTACTTGAGATGATTTTGTTTTTTTAGATGGCACAATTATAAATATTTAAACTTAATTAACTGCTTAAAAGCACTGTTTTTAGGATCTAATTTTTAAGAAATCTAATTAAAACGATATTTTTGATAGGAAAATTTGTCCATATCAACGATGTCAACACTAATATCGCAACGAGATTTGTTTTCTATTTTATTATTTTTAATTAAATCTTTAAAAAAATCTTGCAATAAAGAAGAAAGATTAATCGCCAGCTTATTTTTTATCTCCTGCGTTCTTCCTTGCATAATCTTAACAGTAAGATGAATAAAATCCGCTTTATCTTGATTTAAATAGCCAACTAGATATTGATCAAAGATGCTAAATCTTATTTTGCACTGATCGGCATCAAAACCACCCTCTTTTTGATTGGCAAATATTTCGATAATAGTAGAAGCTAGCGACTCTTTGAGATTATTCTCTAATTCAAGAGAGTGCTCTATTGTTAGATGAGGCATTTAGAAGTAAAATGAAATAATGGTGATATATTTCGTTAATTGTATTTGATTGCTTTTTGTGATAAAAGTAAAGACGATAGCCAAGCATATTGATTTTAGAAATTTACCCGAAGGCAATTTCATTGTTTTTTAAGGAGGTAATCCAGCCGCAGGTTCCCCTACGGCTACCTTGTTACGACTTAACCCCAGTCACCCCTCCTACCGTGTAGAGCTACCTCCTTGCGGTTAGCTCACCCTATTCGGGTAGAAACAGCTTCCATGGCTTGACGGGCAGTGTGTACAAGACCCGAGAACGTATTCACCGCGGCATGCTGATCCGCGATTACTAGCAATTCCAACTTCATGAGGGCGAGTTGCAGCCCTCAATCTGAACTGAGATGGCTTTTGAGGATTTGCTCCAGATTGCTCTATTGCTTCCTGCTGTAACCACCATTGTAGCATGTGTGTAGCCCAACCCATAAGGGCCATGATGACTTGACATCATCCTCACCTTCCTCCAACTTGTCGCTGGCAGTTTCCTTATAGTTCCCAGCATAACCTGATGGCAAATAAGGATGAGGGTTGCGCTCGTTTAAGGACTTAACCTAACATCTCACGACACGAGCTGACGACAGCCATGCAGCACCTGTCTTCAATCCGGCCGAACCGAGGGCTAATTTCTTAGCCTGCTATTGAGATTCAAGGGTTGGTAAGGTTTTTCGCGTAGCATCGAATTAAACCACATGCTCCACTGCTTGTGCGGGTCCCCGTCAATTCCTTTGAGTTTTAGTCTTGCGACCGTACTCCCCAGGCGGAGTGCTTAACGCGTTAGCTTCGCCACTGAAGTCCAAGACCCCAACAACTAGCACTCATCGTTTACTGCGTGGACTACCAGGGTATCTAATCCTGTTTGCTCCCCACGCTTTCGTACCTCAGCGTCAATAATGGCCTAGGTAGTCGCTTTCGCCACCGGTATTCCTCCTAATATCTACGGATTTCACCCCTACACTAGGAATTCTACTACCCTCGACCATATTCAAGCCAAGCAGTTTCGATTGCAGTTCCCAAGTTAAGCCTGGGGATTTCACAATCGACTTACAAAGCCGCCTACGTACGCTTTACGCCCAGTGATTCCGAACAACGCTAGCACCCTTCGTATTACCGCGGCTGCTGGCACGAAGTTAGCCGGTGCTTTTTCTGTGGGTACCGTCATTATCTTCCCCACTAAAAGAGCTTTACAATCCTAAGACCTTCATCACTCACGCGGTATTGCTGGATCAGGCTTTCGCCCATTGTCCAATATTCCCCACTGCTGCCTCCCGTAGGAGTCTGGACCGTGTCTCAGTTCCAGTGTGGCTGATCATCCTCTCAGACCAGCTACGGATCATCGCCTTGGTAGGCCATTACCCTACCAACTAGCTAATCCGACAGAGGCTCATCTAACAGCGAAAAACTTTCCCGACGAATCGGTAATATACGGTATTAGCATTGGTTTCCCAAAGTTATTCCGTACTGCTAGGTAGATTCCTCTGCATTACTCACCCGTTTGCCACTAACTTAGAGGTTGCCCCCTAAATTCGTTCGACTTGCATGTGTTAAGCATACCGCCAGCGTTCGTTCTGAGCCAGGATCAAACTCTCAAATTGAGAATTTGCTATACTAGCTCTTTTGAATCAAAAAATTGAACAAAAGAGATAGCCAATTACTTGGTCTATCGTCTTTACTTTTGTCACAAATACACTAAAGCTTTTATCTATAATTTTAACTTATGAAAGTTATAATTTAGATAAATCAAATACAATTATTAACGATTTAAAACATCACAGATAATTTTTGTTGAAGAAAAGACTTTTTTAAAATTTTTCAATTAACAACAAATTTGCTATCGGCTGAGGTTGGATAATCTACACATTACTTTTTTTATTGTCAACAAGTAATTTCATTTTTTTTAAAAAAAAATTTTAAATTAAAATATGCAGTATCGAGCTACTAATTAACAAGGCTTCCCGCGATGAAGAAGAATTAATTAAATTCTTAAAATTAAACTCTAATTGATTTATTTTTTGCATTTTATCTATTAAAAACTCAAAAGATGTTGATTTTAAATCATTAACAAAAATATTGGCTTCTTTAAAAAAGATATTGTATTTTTTTACCAACACCTCTGGAGACTGATTTCTGTAAATGTTATCGCTTTTTGCTAGATATAATTTTTGCAAATAACCAGATAAAAATCTAATTATTTCCATTGATTGATATTCGTTTTTTAACAAATTCTCAAGCCTTGAAATTGTTAATTCCAACCTTCTATTAACAAAATTTGTTGCAAAATCAATTAACGAAAAAGAAAAATCATAATCTATAATTTTTTTAACATTTTCTAAGGTTAAGTGTCGTTCTTTTTCTAGGTAGCAATCGATTTTATCAACTTCAGCAGTAATAATTTCAAGGTTTTTAGAGGTTGCATTAAAAATATATTCAACAACTTGATTATCGCAATTAATTCCCTTATTTTTTAGGGATTGATTAATATGCTTTTTAATTAAATAATCAGATTCTTGATAACAAGGAATAGCTACAAAGCTTTTACTATCCTCAATTGCTCTTAATAAAGAACTCGATTTATCAAGATTACCTCCATTTATTAATAAAAAATTATCACTTTTATCTAATAAATTTTCGTCCTTTGCTAGGCTCTCTATTGCCTTGGAGGATGATTTTTCAATATCTCGAATTAAGATCAGCTTTCTACCGCCAAGCATCGCAAGGGAAAAGAATTCATCAAAAATGATTTGCCCGTCCTCCTCTTTAATTCTTTGATTTGTTAGATCTGCTACCAAAAAATCGTCATTCAAATTTGGAGAAATTTTATTAGCAACACTTAAAAAATGACGATTCACTGAAGGCTGATCATTGCCAAACAACAGGCATCCAGCTAATTTTTGATTAGCAATATTCTTGATATAAGCTTCGACTTGATTGGCTTGAATTTTCATAATTTAATTAAAAATTTTACACAAAATTGTTTTTAGTTTTATTTCTAAATTGATATTTTCATCTTTTAATGTCAAATTATCGCAATAAATGATAATTGGATTAATAAAATTATTTTTATTGAATTTTAACAGAGATTTAGGCAGTCTTTTGACGATAGAATGACCTATATTAGTTGGCTTAAAATCATTTGTTGAAATTGTTTTATAAATATTTTCAATAGAAGAAAAGCGAGGCTTGTGGGGCTTTTTACCTAGCTCCATTATGATTAAGGAAAGCAGTTTAATTGCCAAATGAAAATGAAGATTCATCAGCCCTTCTTTTTCAATGATGAAGTATCCTCTAGAATTAAAATAAACAAACTTACCCGCCTCTTTCAATAATAAATCGTCGCAAAAATTTCTAATTCCAGAAGCTTCATCTCCTGCTTTTTTTAATCTTTTTTTAATTAACTCTCTATCTTCAAAACTATTAATAAATTTTCTTATTTTATTTCTTAAAAAAATATCTTCTTGATTACTTTCATCTTCATACCATGAAATATTATTGCTTATTAAGTATTCCTGTAAATCAACTTTAGATATTGATAATAAAGGTCGTAAAATCGCCACCTGCTCTTGATAAAAAATTTCGGCAATCGATGATATGCCATCAATTCCACTACCTCTCCATAAGCGAATAAGCATATTTTCCGCCACATCATCAATTTGATGACCCAAAAACAAGAATTTAATTTTATTTTTACTGCAAAATTCTGTCAATAGTTGGTATCGCATCTTTCTTAAATTTGCCTCAATATTAACTTTAGGAACTATTTTTTTAGGAATTTCAATGATATGGTGGGAAATGCTTAATTTTTGCATTAATTCATGAATTGATTTAGCTTCTTCCGTTGACTCTTGGCGAAAATTATGATTAATAGTCAATGCACAAAGATTGATTTTATAAATATCGCAGAATTTTTTTAACAAAATCGTTAAAGCGAGTGAATCTGAGCCCCCAGATAAAGCAACACAAACATCAGTTGGCTTGCTGTCTAAAAAAAAACTCTCAACCTTATTTTGAAAATATTTTTCTAAATACTCAATTCGATTAACTTGATTTTTAGACATTTAGTAGCTTTTAATTTAAAACATCTCTCATCGAATAGAAGCCATTTGACTTAACACTTGCCCAAATTACAGCTCTTATTGCTCCTTTTGCAAAAATATTGCGATTTGAAGCCTTGTGGACAAATTCAATTCTTTCGCCATCTCCCGCGAATATAACCTGATGATCTCCGATTACATCTCCGCCTCTAAGAGCGGTAAAACCTATTTCGCCGGCCTTTCTATGATTATTGTTGCCGACTCTTGCCATTTGTGCAACTTCCGATAAATCAACATTTCTACCATTAGCAACCGCTGAACCAAGCAACAAAGCAGTTCCAGAAGGAGAATCAACTTTATTGCGATGATGCATTTCAAATATTTCGACATCAAAATCTTCTCTCAATATAGAGGATGCCTTTTCAACCAAATTCATTAGCATATTAACTCCAATCGACATATTGGCTGACCATATAATTGGGCAATTCTTAGCAAAATTTACCAACTGCTCTTTTTCATTATTTTCAAAGCCCGTAGTACCGCAAACCATTATTTTCTTTTGCTTCGAGCATTGTTCGGCAATTTTTATACTTAATGCAGGAGATGAAAAATCTACTACCGCATCACAATTTTCAACAAATTTCTCAATGTTGGAAAAAATTTTACCCCCCAATTTAGGATAACCTAAAAATTCTCCTAAATCTTGATTGTCGAGATCGCTATTATGGCGAACCAATGCAGATGAAAGTTCAAGCATTCCGTCGTTGATGATGGTTATTGCTATTTCTCTGCCCATTCTTCCTGTAATGCCAGTTAAACCTATTTTCATTTATTTAATAATTTAGAGTTAATTTTATATTCAAAAAATACGACAAACACATATTAGATAGGGTAATTTTACATTATATTTTTTTAAATAAGCAAATTTAATATCACCATTTTTTTTCAAACTTTTTTCGCAAAATAATTGCGGTTAGGTTAAGCATTATCAACAAGCCAATTAACAACATTATTACGGCACTAGTTTTTTCTACGAACCCCGTTTCTGCACTGTCTGACCATAAGTAAATCTGGACAGGCATAACTGTCGCCGGCTCTAAAAAATTTTGGGGAAAATCAACAATAAATGCAATCATTCCTATCATTAACAGTGGAGCGGTTTCTCCTAGGGCACGAGAAATTGCAAGAATTGTTCCTGTCATAATTCCTGGCATCGATAAAGGCAATAAATGATGAATTATTAGTTGGGTTTTTGATGCTCCAAGACCAATAGCACCATCTCTAATTGAATTAGGAATTGACCTTATAGTGTTGCGAGTTGCAATTATTATAACGGGCAAAACCAACATTGACAAGGTAAAGCCAGCCACCAAAGTTGAGGCTCGGGGCAAGTGCAAGATTTGCAAATAAACCACCAGACCTAATAATCCGTAGATAATCGATGGTATTGCGGCCAAATTATTGATGCTTATTTCAATAAAATCAGTGAATTTATTTTTTAAAGCGAATTCTTCTAAATAAAATGCCGATGCTACCGCAATTGGAAAAGAAAATATTAAGAATATAACAATTGTCATTATTGAGCCAATAAAACTACCGGCAATGCCAGCTATCTCTGGCTCTCTTGAATCCCCGCCCAGTAAAAATTGATAATTAAAAAATGTTTTTACTTTGTTTTCCTGCATAAATTGCAATAACCACTGTATTTGCTGTTTATTAAGCTTTGAAGCATCGCGGTGCTTGAAAAAAGCATCAACTTTTGCTGAGGCACTCAACCAAAAAATACTTCTTCCCTGCCCTAAAGATGGGTTTTTTTTAATTTGTTGATATAATTCAACCGCTGCATTTTTACTAAGCAATTGATAGGCATCGTTAAAACCACAATTACATTTTGCAAGATCTTTGGCAAATTTTTCATTTAAAGCATTTCTTATTGCAAAACGATAATCAGGCTTACTTCCGCTGTTAAGAACAGAATTAACATCGATTTCCATAGCTATTTTAGTTGAAAAAAAAGCACTATAACCTTTTAAGACTATAGAAACAATCATTATAAACAAAAAAGATATTGAAAATAGAATCGCCAAATAGCTGGCAATTTTAAATCTATTTTCGCTACGATGCCTATTTTTAAGGCTTATAGCCATTTTTATAGCATTTCTTTTATCCATTTTTCTTTTGATATTTTTTTATCACGATTAAAGCCAAAATATTAAAAATAAAAGTTACCACGAAAAGAGTTAGAGCTAGGGCAAATGAGGCGAGAGTTTTAGAGCTAGAAAATTCTTGATCTCCCGACAATAAGCTAACAATTTGAGCGGTGGCGGTGGTGGTTGAATCTAGTGGATTGAAAGTCATCTTTGCAAGTAACCCAGCAGACATAACGACAATCATTGTTTCGCCAACTGCTCTTGAAACAGCAAGAATTATCGACCCAATAATGGCGGGCATTGCTGAAGGAATGATTACTCTTGATATCATTTCATAATTAGTGCTTCCCATTGCCAATGCACCGTCATATAAAGACCTAGGAACTGAATTTATTGCATCATCGGTTAAAGATAAAATAAAAGGAATTATCATAATTCCCATTATAAAACCAGCGGATAAAGCACTTTCGGAAGCAATCTCGATATTTAATAATCCAAAAAATAGTTTAAAAAATGGAGCAATAAAAATAACCGCAAAATACCCGTAAACAACCGTTGGAATGCCCGCCAAAATTTCTAGAATCGGTTTCAATAAATCGCGAGTTGAAGATTTGCAATATAGCGACAAATTAACTGCTCCCATTATACCGATTGGAACAGCGACAGACATTGCTACTAAAGTTATCAAAAGGGTTCCTAAAAATACTGGAACGGCTCCAAATGAAGACTTAACAACCTCTTGACCGCTATTCATTGCCAATTGCGGATTCCATCTGGTGCCAAAAAAGAACTCTTGCCAAGCTATTATTTTAAAAAATTTACCAGCTTCTCCAAATATTGCCATCATTATCGCTATAGTAATAAGAATTCCGATTGTCGCACTCAATAAAAGAGATTTTTTAAACAGCCATTCTAGATGGTTTTTGGCATTGAATTTATCGCGAAAACGATATATTGCAAAGAAAATTATAAAGGATGTGACTAAAGAAGTAAATAGAATTAGAAAGCCGTTTACTCCAGATAAATACAATAAAATCAATAACAGCAATGCCCAAATTGAAAAACAGTAAGAGTAATGAATAGGTAAAGAATGGAATTTAAAATTTATTTGCCTTTTAATTTTAGACCTAACCTGTTGATAAATTAGCTTTTTTTCTAAGGTTTTAGCTAAATACAGAGCAAAAAATAAAGCAAAAAATGACAAAATCATTGAATTGAACAATAAAAAATTAAGGTATTACTAGATATTATTGACTTTAAAAGAATGCAACTAGGCAAATAGTAATTTAAAAAAACAAATTATCAATAGCAACCTATTAATTACAACAATAAAAAAATAAACTGCCTTAATTCATTGGAGCAATTAGTGTCAAGTAGTTTATTTTCAAAATTTGCAAATAAAAAACTTTACAGTTTAAAAAATATCTAAAAAAATCTGTCTTTGAAAAAATATACAAAAATTGTTTGTTGTTTAACAATTACAAATAATAAAGAAATCCGCTTCACAAAGCCAATAAATTATTATCAATAAAACAGTTAGATTAAATCTAAAATTAATAATTTATCCTTTTAAAACGATTTATCAATATTTAAAGCTAAAACAAAAGATTAATTAATGGAAAACTCTATAAAAACAGAACAAAATTTAGAAACAAAAAACAACTCTGAATTTCTTAGCAACTTAATCAATATTTGTTGCGAAGAATTTGGCGAAGAGTTAACTAAAAAATGGCTTTCAACCCTTACAATACACACTATAACTGAAGGCGAATTAATCTTGGTCGCAAGTTCAAAATTTTTAAGAGACTGGATAATCAGAGAGTTTGTTGAAATAAAATCAAAAGCTAATCTCAAAAAAATTGCTCAAAAAATTAATCCAAAAATTAAAAAAGTCAGCATAATTCATTTGGCAAAAAAGAAGGTTGTAGAAATAAAAGAAAACACCCAAAATGCCACTGAGAAAGTTAAAAGCATATCTAAATACGACAACATATTTGCATTCGGCACAGATTTAAATCCTCGCTTTAATTTTGACAATTTTATAACGGTTCAATATAATAAATTGGCGGTCTCGATGGCAAAAATAGCCTCTGGCTTTAAAGAGCAAAATAAAATTTTTAACGACAATATTCCTTTATTTATTCACGGCTCCGTAGGAATGGGAAAGACTCACTTAGGTCAAGCTATTGCATGGGAAATAAAAGAAAAAAATAAAAATAAAAAAGTCATCTATTTATCAGCCGAAAAATTCATGTTTCACTTTGTTCAGTCGATAAGAAGTAATGAATTAATATCCTTCAAAGAAAAGATGCGGTCTATTGATGTTTTAATAGTAGACGATCTTCAATTTATTGCAGGCAAACAAAGCACTCAGCAAGAATTTATGAATAGCTTTAATTCTCTAGTTGACGACAACAAGCAAGTAATTTTAATTTGCGATAGAGCTCCTAACGATCTAGAAAATATTGACGAAAAGCTAAAATCTAAAATTAGCGGAGGAATGGTTATAAATTTTCGCAATGCTGATTATCAAGATCGTCTAACTATAATCAAAGCTAAGGCTACTCAACATTTTGAAAAAGAAAATGCACCAATTATTCCACAAGATGTGCTTGAACTGTTTGCTAAAAACATAACCGCCAATATTCGCGATCTAGAAAGTGCATTAAAGAAAATTATTGCAGAAAAAGTGATATTAAATCAAGAAATCAACCTTGAAAGTGCCTATAGAATATTAAAGGACTATACTCAAATCAAGAATCCTGTAGCAGTAAACGATGTTAACAAAATAAAAAAAATAGTGGCAGAATTTTATGGCATAAAATTGAACGATATGATAAGCAATAGCAGAATGCAAGACACCGTAAGAGCTAGGCAAATTGCAATTTTCTTAACTAAAGAATTAACGAATCTAAGTTTAAGTCAAATTGGTAATTATTTTGGCAACAAACATCATGCAACAATAATACACTCTTACAAGCTGATTAAAAAGCTAATGTCTACACAATTAGCTTGCGAACAACAAATCAACCTATTGATTGATAAGATTAAAAGCTAGAATTTGTAAAATTATTTTTTAGGAAAAACACCAAGATAGGGGTGAGTTAAAAGATTCTAACTTGCCTTTTCTTGTTTTTTCACTATGTCAAAGGTGTCATATAAATCATCTCTTTGTTTGCAAAATTCAACATATTGGTCATAGTTTATGACTCTTTCTATCCACACCGTGTCGATATTGTCTTCCTTTCCTATCGATGTTTTATTGCCTATCATAGTAACTTTTGGACGATCTGATATTTTATTATTTCCTTGATATTCTCTTCCAAGCTCAACTTTTTGATTCACATCCAAGCCGGATGCAGTGATTAGTAAGTCAAAATATTCTCTTTTATAGCAAACAAATTTAACTAAACGAGCAATTTTGAGATAAGACTTGCTAGAGGTTTTTCTTAACTGAGAGAGAAATCCGGATATATATTCTACACCTTTTTCGTTGATGCCAATTTTAATACTGGCTATTTTGCCAGTCATTTCGGTGTGATGCTGATTAATGTAAAAATTATTTTCAGACGAAGTTTCGTTACTTTCCATATATTATTAAATTATTTTGTTATTTTCTATTTAGACTCTAATATTCTTAATCAAACAGCTAGATTTATAAATCTTTACTTCTTTTTAATAAAGCAAACTAATTAACTTTAATTACACTCAATTATAAAGCATTGAGCAAAAGAATTTAGTTCATTTAAATACCGTTCGATGATAGCTTTTGTTTTTTAATTTAAAAAACAATTAAAATTGATTCTCATTTTGGAGCAAATATTAAGAATAATTATAATCATTCAAATTTTATATAATTTTTAGTTAAAAAATATTATTTACAAAATATATAAACAATAATTTTTAAAATACAAGAGAAAAACTTGTAAAATCAATAAGTAGCAAAAAATTTCGCTCCTTGATTCAATGCCATCAACAACTCTCATCCACTAAACTTCTATCAACAAAGCTTTTGGCAAAGTCGGCAAAGGTTTTATTAGAAATGTGATGACGAATATTTAGCATTAATTTTTGATAATAAAAAATATTATGCTCACTTAGTAGCATCGAAGCAAGTATTTCATTAGATTTAGCTAGGTGATGCAAATAAGCCCTATTATGGTTGATACAAGCATAGCAACTACATTCAGGATCTAAAGAAGAAAAATCGTCACGATATTTTGCATTACGAATATTGACAACTCCATTGCTGGTAAAAGCTTGTCCAGTTCTACCTGAACGAGTAGGAATAACACAATCAAACATATCCACGCCTCTTAAAACGGCACCAACTATATCGCTAGGCTTGCCGACCCCCATTAAATAGCGAGGCTTATCTTCTGGCAAGATCGCAGGAAGATAATTCAACACTTCAAACATTATTTCTTGCCCCTCTCCTACCGCTAAACCACCAATTGCATATCCATCAAAACCAATATCAATTAATTTTTTCGCAGATTCTTCTCTTAAATCGCGATAAACTCCGCCCTGAACGATGCCAAATAATCCATATCCATCTCTAGTAATAAAATTATTTTTGGAACGACGAGCCCACTCAATCGAACGAATCATCGCCTTCCTACTATCTTCGCAACTAGCAGGGAAAGCAATGCATTCATCAAAAGCCATAGTAATGGTACTTCCCAATTGATACTGTATCGAAATCGACTTTTCGGGAGTTACAAAATATTTTGTGCCGTCAATATGCGATGAAAATTCCACACCCTCATCGTTGATTTTGCGAATTTTTGACAGAGACATAACTTGGAACCCTCCAGAATCAGTAAGTATAGGCTTACTCCAACTCATAAATTTATGCAAGCCACCAGCCTTTTCAATTAAATCAGCTCCCGGCCTAAGCATTAAGTGGTAAGTATTGCCAAGAATTATATCGGCACCAGAATTAACAATATCAACATTCTTAATTGCCTTAACCGTGGCGGCGGTGCCGACAGGCATAAAAGCAGGTGTTTTGATTTGCCCGTGAGCAGTATTTATTAAACCTATACGAGCAGAGCCATCGCAACCCTGCAATGAAAAATTAAAATTATTATTCATAGATATTTTAAATTATTGAAATCAAAAAATAACGAAATATGATTTATTGTAAATAACAAGACTTTTTAACGAAAGATATAGCAAAATAAACCTATAAAACATCATCTCATTACACAATCAACCATTTAATTAAATGATAAAAAATAAAATCTACTTAACTCCTTTAATTATTCTAGCTATAATTATTATTTTTTTAGCAATCTCTATAATTAAAAGCGAGAATAAAAATAATTTTCTAAAAAATAATCAATCTCAACAAAAATCAATAAAATTCCCAGAATTTCAATTGCCTCTAATTAATTCCTCTAACGATAAAAACATTTCAAAAAACTCCTCTTCAATTGAAGAAACTAGCTTTTCTAATAAAGATTTGCGAGGCAAGATTTCTATTGTTAATTTTTTTGCTTCTTGGTGTATTGTCTGCATCAAAGAGCATCATTTAATTAAAGAATTAAGTGATATATATAATCAAAAAAGATATCATCAAAAAGTTGCTATATTTGGGGTTGCGTGGCGAGATCTTCCAGAAAATTCTCTTATTTTTCTAAATAATAATGGCAATTATTATAATAAAGTTGCCCTAGATTCAAGAAACTCCCTTGGCAAACTTATTAATCTTACTGCGGTTCCCGAGACAATAATCATCAATCGGCAAGGAGAAATTATTAAACATTACCAAGGCGAACTTAGCAGAGATGACTTTGCTGAAATAAAACAAACAATTGATGAGGAGTATAAGCGGTTAAACTAGTGCTCTATTCAATAAAACCAACCATCGCTCAATATTTTATATTTTGAGATTAATGCGAGTAGTAAGTTTTTTTAAATTAATTGATTTTAGTCGTTAGCCTCTTCAAATTCAATAGATAGCTGTCGACACAAATCAATAAAATTAGGAAAGCTAGTAGAAATCATTGACGAATCGTCGATTCTAATGCCTTTTTCTATTTTTAGACCCATAATTAAAAAAGACATTGCCATGCGATGATCCATAGCGGTTTTAATTTGGACTTGATTTTTTGGCTGAATAATCCCACCCTTAATTAACAGAGAATCACCTTCTATTTTAGCTTCAACCCCGCAATTAACAAGATTTTCCTGAGTTAGTGCAAGACGATTACTCTCTTTTACTTTTAACTCAGCAAGACCATTCATTTTAGTAATACCTGTCGCATTTGCAGAGGCAATTGATAAAATCGGATATTCATCAATCATCGAAGCGGCGCGAGAAGCTGGAATTTCAATCCCTTTTAAATTACTAGACTCCGCCACAATATCAGCAACCAATTCACCAGAAACTTCTCTTTGATTAATTAATTCAATATTTGCATTCATTTCCAACAGAGTGGTTATAATGCCGGTTCTCAAAGGATTAACTCCAACATTTTTAATTATGATTCTTGAATTAGAAGAAATAAGAGTGGCAACAATAAAAAATGCAGCGGAAGATATATCGCCTATTATTGAAATGTCGCGAGCTTGAAAATCTTGCAAACCAGTATAAGAAATTTTATTGGCAATTTTTTGATTTAATTCAAATTTTTCAATTTTAATATCAAGACCAAAACTCTTCATCATTATTTCTGTATGATCTCTACAAGGCTCTGGCTCAATGATAACGGTTTTGCCACGAGTAGCAAGCGATGCAAGCAATATAGAGCTCTTTACTTGAGCGGAGGCACTCTTCATTTGATATTCTATCGGCAAAGCATCTCCATTACCAACAACGGCAAAAGGCATTAAATTATTTTGACGAGCAACAATATTTGCTCCAAATAATTTAATTGGCTCAAATATTCTTGCCATCGGCCTCTTTCTGAGAGAAGAATCTCCACTAAAAAAACTAACGAAATTGTAAGGAGTAACCAGCCCAGCTAAAAGACGAGCTCCCGTGCCGGAGTTTCCCATTTCTAGAATATTGGCAGACTCACAAAGGCCAGCAACACCACTGCCGTTAACTTGCCAGTAATCTTTGCACTTTATGATTTCAACCCCCATTGATTTTAGAGCTTCGGCGGTGTGAACCACATCTTCCCCCTCCAGAAGATTATGAATTTTACTAACTCCATTGGCAAGGGAGGCAAAAATCAAAGATCGATGCGAAATCGACTTATCTCCCGGAACAGTTATTTCAGCCTTTATGCTATTAGATTGAAATTTTGAAATTAAAGGAATCATTTTATAGAGAATGGATATTGCAAAAAAACCTATTTTTAAGGCCACATAACAAGAAAGTGCAGTCAAAAACTAACTTCAAATTATTTATTTGAGATTATTAATAATTTGCGATAATTTTTCAAAATATAACAGAAAGAAAATATTCGCAAACACTACAAGCAAAACAACTCCATGAATTAAAAAAGATTGAGAAAATTTTTTTATTTCCACGGCTTCTTTGGTCAAATCATCAAAATACATTGTTTTTATTATTCTTAGATAGTAATAAGCGGAAACTAGAGTAAATAAAATCGAAACAACCGCAACAATTACCAAGTTTGATTTTATTAATTGATTTATGACTAAGAGTTTTGAGAAGAAACCCGCTAAAGGAGGAATGCCAGCTGTTGAAAACATTATTACTGCAAAATTAAAGGCAAATAACGGACTTCTTTTAGAAGCTCCCGCAAGATTATTAATAGTTAAAAATCTATCAGAATTATCTTTGCTAATTGTTAACGACAACATCAAGAAACCAGCCAAAGAAAGCATGCTATAAATTAAGAGGTAAAATATAATTACACTAAATCTTTCAAAAGATGCATCTGCAATTGCTGCTAGCAAAATGAAGCCGACATGAGCAATTGAGCTATAGGCGAATAGCCTCTTAATATTGGCTTGCTTTATTGCTCCAAAAGCACCAATAGCTAAAGAAGTTATCGCAATTAAAATAATGATTTGCTTAATTGAGAGCCAAATTAATGGGTTAACAGAGGCAATTTCAAGTATTCTGCATAGTGCGATTATAGAAAATATTTTTGATATAGTGGCAAAAAAAGAGGTAATAAAAGTTGGAGAGCCTTGATAAACATCAGGGGACCATAAATGAAAGGGAGCGGATGAAATTTTAAAAAACATCGCAGTAATAACCATTAACAATCCGAATAACATAGCGACAGGAAGATTGTTGTCGACTTCACTTGGAACAGCGGAATTATAGATGTAATCAAATGACTGATTTTCAACACCACCAAGATTTACCATTGATACAACCGACTTATCAAATAACTGACTTTCCGAAAAGATTTTTTTAACCACTCCAAAGTCAATATTTCCAGAAAATCCGTAAATTAGAGATATTCCAAACAATAATATCCCAGAAGCAACCGAACCAAGAATAAAGTATTTAAGACCGGCCTCGCTGGCGATGCTGTTGTCGGCAATATCAGATTTAGAAAGCCCAAAAGCAGAACGACGATTAAGAGAAGCGAGTAAATATAGCGATAAACCCTGCAATTCTAAAGCAAGATAAAAAAGCAGAAAATTATGAGCAGAAATTAAAAATAGTCCTCCGACCGTTGCTAGCATTAGCAAGGCAAGAAATTCGCCAATTATCGTTGGAATAGTTTTCAAAAAGTCAAAAGATGCAATTAACAGCAAGAATAAAATAGATAAGGCGATTATTTTTATCAACATTAAAGATTGCTTATTAACGAACATTTGATTAAAAAACCAACCCACAGATCCACTGGAATCAACATCGCCTTTATTAATAGAGATGGATTCAAAATTTGCAATTAGTGTAAATATTGCAAAACCCACGAAGAAAAGCGATAACAGATAGGGTATGATAATTTTTTTATTGGCTGCTTTTTCAACTAAAGTTGAATCACATTTTTTAGCAGAAAAAACTTCCCATAGCAATATAAATAATGCACCACAAAATATTGATATCTCAGGAATGATTGAAGTTGGAATTATATTGTTAAAAAACATATTGATTAATTTATATTTTATTATGACATTCTAACGAAATTTTAAGAGCAGAAACAATTGATTCGCTTGATATGGCAAAATATTGAATTAATATATTGGGAAAAATTCCAAATAAAATCACCAAGAAAGCCATAAAAAATAAAGCCGAAAACTCTATTTTGTTAATATCTTCAATTTTTTGAATATACGGATTTTTAATTTCACCAAACCATACTCTTTTATAAAGCCAAAGCATATAACAAGCCCCCAAGACCACGCCAATTGATGCAATTGATGCAATTAATTTATTTACCGAAAAAACACCGATAATTGTTAAAAACTCACCAATAAATCCGCTAGTGGCAGGTAAGCCAACCGAAGCCATCACAAATATCATTGCTAACATGGCAAAATTAGGCATTTTAATTGCTATACCGCCAAGATCTTTTATTTGCTTAGTGTGAAGACGATCATAAATAATTCCAACACATATAAAAAGAGCCGCAGATACAATTCCATGACTCAGCATTTGAAATATCGCACCATCTAAACCTTGTCGATTAAAGCTAAAAATTCCCATCGTAACAAACCCCATATGAGCTACAGAAGAATAGGCTATCATTTTTTTCATATCTTCCTGCATCAATGCCACCAAAGATCCATAAATAATTGCAATTACACTTAAATAAAAAACGAATTCAGAAAAAAAGATTGAAGCCTGAGGCATTAAAGGCAGTGAAAATCTAATGAAGCCATAAGCACCAATCTTAATTAGAATTCCAGCAAGAATTACCGAGCCTGCAGTTGGAGCTTGAACATGGGCATCTGGTAACCAGCTGTGCACAGGAAACATTGGCACCTTGATTGCAAAAGATATAAAAAATGCCAACCATAACAATTTTTCAATTTGCGGACTTGTTTTTAATATTGCCGGCAAAATTGAAAAAAGACTTGTGATATCAGTGGTTCCTGCTTTGTTATAAATAAAAATAATAGCTATCAAAAACATTAAAGAACCGACTAAAGTAAATAAGAAAAACTTATAAGATGCATAGATTCGGCTCACACCCCCCCAAATACCAATAACCAAGAACATTGGTATCAACATCGCTTCAAAAAAGAAATAAAATAGCAATAAATCAAGGGCGCAAAATGATCCGATTACCAGCCCTTCAATCAATAAAAATGCAAAAACAAACTCTTTAACTCTACTAGAAATAGAATTAATGCTAATCGCCAAGCAAATTGGGGTTAAAAGCACCGCAAGAAATATCATTAGAAGAGAAATGCCGTCAATTCCAAGAAAATAAGAAATTTTATATTGAGCATTGAGGCTAAATTTTTCTATAAACTGAAAAGAGCTATTAGCTTTATCGAAGTCTTTTAATAACTTTAGCGATAAAAAAAGCATTGGCAGAGAAGACAAAATGCCGTAGTAAAAATAATGGCGAGGGTTTTTAAATTTAAGAAATAAAGTTATGACCGCAAAAACAATTGGCAAAAATATTGCAACAGAAAGTGTTGGAGTTTTTTCTAAGATACTGGTTAAAGAATTCATTATTTAAACCGTCTTTGATATTGATAAATATTATTGGTTATTAATAATAATTTTATAAAACTTTATTAATTGAGATAGCTTAATAAAGCAGGGATTTTGCCAGCAAAAATTTTATAATCAACTAATTAATGATATTATTTTTTGATTAATTTCTAAAAATTAACACCTTCACCGCTATCAACTGCAATTATTTGCCCTGTAATCGCTTTATTATCAAGCAAGAAATTTAAGGTTTGACAAATATTCTGAATTTGATTTTTATTTTTTACCAATATTTTATTAACCACAAAAGGAGAAGATTCTTCGTCTTTATCATTCCCCTCAAGATTAAAAATAAATCCGGGAGAGATGCCGTTAACTCTAGCAATCGACGAAACTTCCAATGCCAACATTCTAGTAAAATCAGCTAAAGATTTTTTACTTAGCAAATAATAAAAATGAGAAGTTTGATTATGAAAAATATTAACATCAATCATGTTAATTATATCAACTTCTTTCATTTTATATTTTTCAGCATTTTTTATAAATCTCCTAGCAAGAACCATCGCTGAAAATAAATGAACATTGAAGTTGTAATAAGCCTCACTCTCGAAATCATCGAGAAACCTTGATTTATTAAAGGTTGAGCCATTATTTACCAAAACTGACCAGCTGGACCCAAATTTTTCTATAACCGAATCGGCCAAAGCTCTTGTATTTTCAATGTCCGATAAATCACAATGATAAATTGCAACTTCAACTTTAAAATTAGCAGTTAGATATTCTTTAAGCTCTAAAGCTTCTATCTTGGAGTTGTTGTAGCTAATTGCTATATTATAGCCTTTTTTAGCAAGTGTTTCAGCGAGATGTTTACCGACTCTCTTTGCAGAGCTTGTGATTAAAGCGGTTTTTGTCATGTTTTGTTTTTATTTCTTAAATTTCAATTATTTAATATGATGTCCTCAATTATAATTTGCAACTTTTGCAAACCCATCCAGTTATTGATGCCAACCGAACCAATCACATCAAAATTTTGCCTATATTTAGTATTTAATAAAAAATTACCAATTTCATTATTTGCCATTCCAAAACATACGGCTTGAATATAATTATGCAAACCAATGTTTGAAGAATTTGCAAAAGTGCAACTGATATGTTCTAAATTTTTACCAATTAAATTAGACTTTATTTTAACTAAATTTTTTATTCTTAATTTAGGTTTGTAATTTCCCGATCCAAAAGGCTCAAGCATCGCCAACTCTTCAACAAAATGCTGATCGATCTCCATTGCATCAACCTCCAAATCGAACTCCTGTATATCTCTACTTAAAATTATATTAATTTTTTCTTGCAAATTATTGCAAATAAATTGATGAAAAATCTTAATTTTGCTCGGCTCTACTGAAAATCCTCCCGCCATTTTATGACCTCCCCCATCAATTAAAATTCCAAGCGATTTTGCATTAATTATTTCAATCCCAAAATCAATTTCATTAATTGAACGACAAGAAGCCTTTGCTTTATTCAAAACAGAATCAATCGCGATGACTGCAACTGGCTTTTTATACTTTTCTTTAAGTCTTGATGCAACTATTCCTATAACCCCTTGATGCCAATCCTTACCAACAGCAAAAATCACAGGGTCTTTAATGTTAAAGCCATCCTTGCCAGATTCCAAATTTTCTATCGCCTCATCCAAAACAAGCTTCTCGACATTTTTTCTTTTGACATTAAATTCTTCAAGCTGACAAGCAATCTCAAAAGCCTTATTTTCATCATTTGTTGACAAAAGCTCAGACCCTAAATGAGCCCCCCCCAACCTACCTCCAGCATTAATTCTGGGCCCAATAATAAAGCCCAGATGGTAGCTATTGATATCTTCATTCAGATTAACCATATCAACAATTGTTTTGATTCCTAAATTTTGTTTTTTTTGCATTATTTTTAATCCACAAGAAACCAAGGCTCGATTTAAGCCGGTTAAAGGCATAACATCGCAAACTGTTCCAAGAGCAACAAGATCTAAGAGACAAAATATATTGGGCTCAATAATTTTATTATTTTTATAAAAATCAATTTCTCGCAATGACTTATTCAAAGCAACCACAAATAAAAAACAAACCGTTGCAGCGCAAATATTTTTATGCGGAAAATCTTCATCAATTCTGTTGGGATTAATAACAGCAATGGCCAAAGGCTTTTCACAAGCCCCCAAATGATGATCAATTACAATAATATCAAGCCCAGCCTTATTTGCATCTTCGAGAGGTTTAAATGCAACCGTTCCACAATCAACAGTAATCACGAGATCGGTTCCTTGGTTTTTAAGATTAATTAAAGCTTCTGAATTTGGACCATAACCTTCTAATATTCTATCTGGAACATAGACATCAACTTCAATATTTATCATTCTAAAAAATAGCTTTAAAATGGCCGAGGAAGTAGCTCCATCAACATCATAATCAGCAAAAATAGTAATTTTTTTATTTAATTTTATTGAATCAATGACTTTTTTAACAGCCAAGTCAACATCAAGAAGATCGAACGGGTCAGGTAGCCAATTTTTTATTTTAGGGTAAAGATAATCAAAAACTTCATCAACGGCATTAACTTTTGTGGACAGCAACCTGCTCAGAAAATCAGAAATATCAAACTTTTGTTTTATTGTCAAGGCAAGCCTTTGATTAAATATTTTTCCTTGCCAACAGCAACCCGCCAAAGAAAGCTTAGAATCACCATCAATAAGCATGATAAATTGACATCAGTTTAATTAACACAACTCCGAAGCTATGTCTAATCAGTATTGTCGGCACGAAAGAATAGTAAGCAGTTATTCTTCAATTCTTCCCCTTTGTTATATTGCTTAGTGCTATCATTATAGCAACTATTTAGGTATGTTGTATCTCCTACAAGAGCATAGGTAGTAGAGGTTATTCTTCCAGAATCCGGGATTCCGTCGTCCATTTTACTATCTATATCAAATGCATCTTTAGGAGAAATGCCATTGTATTTGGCGATATTAGAAATATTATGACCACTATAATAAGTGTCAGAGCCACTTATATATTTTGTCATATTACAAAACTCACTCGCACCAAAGGAGCAAGTTGTTGAAAAAGCAGGTATTTCACCAGTCAAAACAACAACATTGCGATTCTTACCAAGAACGGTAATGTTGTCAAATACCCAGCCTACGGCCTTTCTTTTTGAAGCTGGAAAATGAATTCCGGGAACAAGCATTGTTATTGAAGGATCTCCAATAACTCCGAAAGGAGTGGTGCTAGAAACATTAATGGCAGGGTTTACCATTCTTAAAGCACTCAAAGTATAAACAGCACCAAAACCTTCTCCAGATTGCTTTTTACAAGTATCGTCGCCACAAGTTTTACTTTGATATTCTATTTTTCCATCATTATCACCGACATAACCAGAAGATTTTAGATCTTTTATTCCGTCCCCAGGCAAAGAATCATACTGCACAAAATATGTTTTAATCGCCACTCCATAAGTTCTTGAATCAGACATTATCGACCTTATTTCCGCGCCTTTAATTAAAGAGCCCCCAGCTGATACTCCTGCTATTAGAAGCCCAATTATGATTAGAACTACTGATAGTTCAATTAATGTAAAGCCAGACTTTGCTACAAAATTAACTTTGTTTTTTTTGTTCATTGTTTTTGTTTTTTGGGTTATTTACTAAGCCACATTCTTTTAAAGATGTTTTTTTCCGGAATGTCGATATACGAATGTTTTAAAGCAATCAAAACATGAAAGGTTAAAATAATAGAAATACCGAAAGCTGATACTTCGTGAATTTCTTTGAATTTTTTTGCTAAAAAAATATTTGATTCGAAAGATGGCAAAGGTATTGAAAAAAAACTTACAGGATGAGATGCAAAACTAGACATTAGATAGCCAGAAATTGGCATTGCAAACATAAAAATATAAATAGAAAAATGAACAATCTTAGCTAGCCAAATTTCGTTTTTACTAAAATTGATAGGAAGATTTGGAGCTTTATTTAGTAATCGATTCAAAGCTCTTACTGAAACAAGAAAAAAAGCCAAAACACCAAATGATTTATGGAGATTGTAATATAACGAGATATCATCGACATGGTTTTTTAAAGCATCGAGACCAAAACCCAGAATAAGCAGAAAAATTATCAATAAAGCCATAAGCCAATGAATTATTATAGCTAAGGGATTGTATTTTTCCATATTTTTATAGTTAAAATTCGATAGAAAACTGGTGGAGATAAGGAGATTCGAACTCCTGACCCTCTGCTTGCAAAGCAGATGCTCTACCAACTGAGCTATATCCCCTTTTGAGTGGCTAAATTTTTAAACATAAATGTTTTGACTAACTTAATTCAGCAAATTTAGTTGCGAATCTTAAATTAATTTAGCTTAGGTGTCAAGATATTTTTATATTTATTTTCAATAATTATAAAACAAAAAACAATAATCAATTGGTTGCGACCTTTATAAAAGCACAACCAATTAAAAACATTAAAATTATAAATTTTTTGATATATAGTCAACCGCACTACCAACGGTTGTAATTTTTTCAGCAGCATCATCAGGAATTTCAATTCCAAACTCCTCTTCAAAAGCCATAACCAGCTCTACCTGATCAAGGCTGTCAGCACCAAGATCGTCAATAAAACTAGCGGACTCACTAACCTTAGATTCATCAGCACCAAGATGGTTAACAATGATTTTTTTTACTCTATCAAAAATTTCATTTTTGCTCATAATGTTTTTATAATTTGTTAATAATAAATCAAATTGCTGCAAATCAACAATTTGAAAAAATCTCAAAATTTACCAGCTTCTGTTAATTTTAAGTGAAGCTAAGTTAAAAATCCTAAAAATAAATGCAAGCCAATTTTTATAAAATCTTTTATATTTTTTAAATAAATTAAAAAATATCAGGTTTTTACTGAAAAATTGCCATTATTCCTTTGTTTGAAAATGCTGAATTTGCCTTTTGAGCAAATGGCAAAGAATCAATTATTTTATCAACAAAATCAGTTTCTTTTTTTTCAAGACTGATATCTACAACAGATAAAGAATGATCTATACTGTGTTTTTGCTGAAGATAAGCTATAGCATTTTCCTCTCCTCCAATCTCATCAATTAGACCCAGCTTAAGAGCTTGCCTTCCAGTTAAAACTCTACCATCTAAAGATAGTGGACTTAATAATTTCACACCCCTTCTTTGCCTCACTAAATCAGCAAAAAATTCGTAACTATCTTGAATGGATTGATTAATAGCATCATCAACCGATTTATTAGATTTCTCAAATAAAGAAGGAGACCCTTTTAAAACCGAAGACTTGTAGTTCTGAAATTTTACTCCAACCTTTTCTGCAAGCCCCGTTATTTCGTAGGATTGCATCAAGACACCTATTGAGCCTGTAAGAGTTCCATTGTGAGCAATTATGTGATCTGATGCCAATGATGCCATATATCCGCCAGATGCAGCCAAAGAATTCATAACAACTACCATAGGCTTTTTTAAAGAAATTCTCCTTAATTCATTGTAAATTATCTCGCTACCAACTATAGTTCCGCCGGGACTATTAATCACCACCATGACTGCCTTTATTTTGTCGTTAGCTAATATCTTTTTCAGAACTTCGCTACGATAGTCGTCTTCAGATATTTCTCCTGAAACAACAATTTTAGCAATATAAGGCCTAATAGAAACATCTTGAGAGATGGTCGCATCACCGCTCCTGAATATAAAAAACAAGAGCACTATTGATAGTAAAATTATAATTCTGTGCGACCACTGCAATTTATCTCTTAGATATACTACAACGGGAATTTGCCCGCCTTTACTCATTAATAAAACCTATATGATTAATTGTTTTTTTCTTCTAGAGCTTTTAATAGCTCTCCTGCGATGCTACCGATAGTAGCTCCACTGTCAGAAGATTCATAGTTGTGAGCAACCTGTTCATCGGCCTCCATATCTTTTATAGAAAGCAAGAGTTTTCCGGTTACATTATTGAAAAGCATAACTTTGGCATCGACACGATCTCCAACTGAAAATTTTTCGGTTTTTTGATCTTGTTTATTTTTAGATATATCCAATCTTTTAATTATGCCCTTCAAGCCATTATCAAGCTCTATTTCAAGGAAATCTTTTTTAATACCTATGACTAGAGCGGAAACTACTTCGCTATTCTTAACCTTTTCAAGAACTTCTTTGAAATTAGACATTTCAACCTGCTTTAAGCCAAGACTAATTCTTTCTTTTTCAAAATTACTACCAAGAACAACAACTTTTATTTTTTCATCTTTTTTGAGCTTTTTAATCAACTCTTCGCCATCAGAAAGCTTTGTGCAGGCATCAGAAACATGTATTAAGCCATCAACCCCAGATTCGAAGCCTACAAAAAGACCAAATTCCGTGTAGTTTCTTACTATCCCTTCAACTATATCGCCTACTGAATGCTTTTCAGAGAATAATTGCCAAGGGTTTTTCCCGCATTGCTTAATGCCCAAAGAAATTCGATGATTCTGAGAATTAACATCAAGAACCATAACCTCAACCTCTTGATTTGGAGCAAGAATTTTGTGAGGATTTGCAACCCCTTTAAACCAACTCATTTCTGAAACATGCACTAAACCCTCAATACCATTTTCTATTTCAACAAAGGCACCGTAAGTTGTTATGTTGGTTACCCTTCCTTTAAGAACATCTCCAATAGGATATCTGTCCACGATATTCTCCCAAGGATTTTGCTGTAACTGCTTCATTCCGAGAGAAACTCTTTTTGTTTGTTCGTCAAATTTAATAACTTGAACCTTGACATCTTGGCCAACTTTAAGAACTTCAGAAGGATGTCTAACTCTACACCAAGAAATGTCAGTCAAGTGCAACAAGCCATCAAAGCTACCGAAATCAACGAAGGCACCGTAGTCGGTAATATTTTTTATTACCCCATCAAGAACATCGCCAATTTTTATCGCAGAAAGAATTTTTTCTTTCTCTGCATTTCTTTGATTTTCAAGAATTGCTCTTCTGGAAACAACGACATTCCCTCTTAAATCGTCAATTTTTAAAATTTGCAATTTTTCAACCTTGCTAATCAAAAAATTATCATCAGAAAGTAGCATTGTATCCACTTGACTTCTTGGCAAGAAACATGTTATTCCACTAATATCTACAGCATAACCACCTTTAACTTTTCCTAAAATATGGCCCTCGACATTTATTTTATCTTCAAGGCAAGATTTTAAATAATTCCAGCTATTGTAGCGTCTAGCATTATCACGACTAATAATTAATTCGCCTTTTTTATTTTCTAGTCTTTCAAGAAAGACATCAACTACATCCCCCTCTTCAACATCGCCGTCTCTTTTAAACTCAGCTATATCAATAAAACCTACCGATTTTGCCCCAATGTCAATTGCAATTGTTTTTTCAGATATTCCAACTATCACCCCTTTTACTACAGTTCCCTCTGTTAGTTTTTGACTGTCTTTTTCATACTCCTCAAATAAAGCAGAAAAATTTTCTTCGATAAATAATTTTTCTTGTTCTGCTATTTTTTCATTATCATGAACAGCATTTCTGGATGTATTTTTTATTTCTTGATTGAGTGTATTTTCGTTTAATTTGTCGCTTATCTGCTCTGATGATACTTGCTCTGACATTGATATTTTGGTAAAGGATTGATATTAAAAACTATTAATCTTAATTAAAAGACTGTTGACGATTTTATGTCTAATTTTTTTGTTTTCAAGTAAAATATTTTATCAAAATGAAAATTTTAAAATAACTTTGTCAAAAATTTTAATTAGAAAACTAAAATCACCAAGACAAAGAAACAAAGATATGCAAATCGGTGGTGCAAAAGGAAATTCTCGCTGTTTTTTAATCACGAGCCATAAATATCCAAACAACACCCCAATAACTCCACTTAAAAAAAAGAATAATAGCATTTTTTGCAAACCCAAAATAAAACCAGAAACCGCAAAAAACTTTAGATCGTCAACCCCTATTGATAAAATCTTTTTATAAAGAAAAAATGCTATCGATATCACGAAAACAATTAAAAAATAAACAAATGCAGACCAAACTCTAACTAAAGCAATTCCAAATATTTTTTCAAAATCTTTGTCGATATTTTGATTATAAATTATTGCACAACCAACAAAAATTAAAAATATTTGCAAAATATTTGGAATAAAAAAATGCTCAATATCGTTTATAATCATGGTTAGCAAAATGAGAAAAACCATTATTTGTAATACAAAGCCTGCATTAAAATGAAATTGATTGAATGCATAAAGCGAAGCAAAAACGAATAAAGCAAAAATTTCGATTAAAATATAGCGAACTGAAATTTTTATTCCGCAACAATGACAGCAACCTTTTTGGAGAATCCA
This sequence comes from Rickettsiales bacterium UBA1997, assembly GCA_964202895.1. GTDB lineage: Bacteria > Pseudomonadota > Alphaproteobacteria > Rickettsiales > UBA1997 > JAJTDS01. The sequence continues at coordinate 526,553 of CAXNJM010000001.1, forward strand.
AGAAAATATCGGTATTAGATTAATTGCCTTCAATCTAACACCGCAATTACAGCATCTAGAATGAGCAAAAATTATGTTGCTATCTTTTTGATTAACATTAAATTTCTTTAACGCTAATCTGTAGCTTAGCAAACTTATAAAGGAACCAAAACAAGCTCCTATTATTGAAATTAAAATCAATTCAAAAATTATCATTTGATGCTTCAAAATAGTTTTTTATTAATTTAGCCTTGATAAATCAAGGATTACTTTTAAAATTAGAGCAATTAAATTATTTGCAATTATTAAATTCCTACTATGAAACTAAAATATCTAACAATATTGCTTCTTGCTTTAGTAATGCAGTCTTGCTCTCAAAAACCTGCAAAAATCATTAATCGCAATCAAAATGTATATGATAAAAATAATCAACAAAATAAAATAAAATATCTAGATAAAAATAATAAAAACATAAATCGACAAAATGACGAGGGGGATAAAAAAATAGTCGTTGAAAGCGGAGAAACCCTTTATAGCGTTGCAAAAAAACACTCAGTGGTGCTGAGGGATTTAATCGAAGCTAACAAATTAAATCCTCCTTTTGTATTAAAAGCCGGCTCAACCCTTATAATGCCTAAACCAATATATCATGAAGTTAAGAATAGCGACACGCTATACAGCATTTCTAGAGAACATCAAATTAACATCGATCAACTTTATCAACTCAATAATTTAAACAGGGACAGCAATATAAAAGTTGGACAAAAAATTAGACTCGCAAAATTTATAGAAAACACAATCAATCAATCAAATAGCGATAACTTAATTGAAAACAACAACAAGAATACTCAGGTTAATAACCTTAAAAACAGAAATTACCCCGCAAATAATGCGGTAGAACTTGCAAATAAAACATCTGCAAAGCCAAATCCTAAAATTAACGAATCAAACGAAGATGGCAACCGCATAATCGAGAACTCATTAGACAAAGTTAATCACTTTATTTGGCCATTAAAAGGAGAGGTGGTTTCTCAATTTGGTCCTAAGCAAGGCGGATTATATAATGATGGCATTAATATTAAGGCAAACCAAGGGTCAATAATAAAAACTAGCGATGCCGGCATTGTTGCCTACGTTGGCAATGAATTAAAAAGCTATGGAAATTTAATAATCATTAAACATAAAAATGGCTGGATAAGTGCATATGCCCATCTTTCAAAAATATCGGTTCAAAATGGTCAAAAGATTCAACCAGAAACCGCGATTGGCGAAGTCGGGAAAAGTGGCAATGTTAAATTTCCGCAACTCTATTTTTCTTTAAGAAAAGGTCGCGATGCCGTGAACCCTGAAAACTACCTAAATTACAAATAAATTCAATTTCGATTCACAAAATGTTTAATATTTTCTCAAAAAGCAAAATTACTGAAAATATTTTCAGCGGTAATTTAACACAAAAAATTAGTCAAATTTTTACTCATAAAAAGCTTGATTTATCAACTATCGAAGAGCTTGAAGATCTTTTTATAACCAGTGATATTGGAGCAGAAACCACTAATAAAATTATTGAAAATCTTAAGAAGCAAAAATTTTCAAAAGAAAAAATAACGGATTCTGATTTTTTTGAGGTAAAAAAATTTCTTCAAAATGAAATTTTAAAGATACTGGAGCCTTGTCAAAAAGCCCTCGAACTTGATTTCACAAAATCTCCAATAGTAATAATATTTAACGGCGTAAATGGAGCCGGCAAAACTACCACAATTGCTAAAATTGCTCAAAAACTAAAAATTCAAAATAAAAAAGTTTTACTTGCGGCTTGCGACACTTTTCGTGCTGGAGCATGCGAACAGCTCGAAATTTGGGCAAAGAAAATTGATATTGATATCGTCCTTCCAAATAGAGAAAATGAAGAGCCTAGCTCTGTCGCTTATCGATCTCTTGAATTTGCAACAAAAAACCAGTTTGATGTTATTCTAATTGACACAGCGGGAAGGTTGCATAATAAACAGAATTTAATGGACGAATTAAAAAAGATTAACAAAGTAATTAAAAAAATTGACGAAACCGCACCGCATCACAATTTACTCATAATAGATGGAACAACCGGACAAAACAGTCATAATCAACTAGAAAGCTTTGATGAAGCAATTAAAATTAGCGGGATAATAATAACCAAACTAGATGGAACAGCAAAAGGAGGTGCGATTATTTCTCTCGCAGACAAATTCAAAAAGCCAATTTACGCCATAGGAGTAGGCGAAAAAAGCTCTGACTTAAAAGAATTTGATGCCCAAGATTTTGTGAGGAATTTATTAAAATAAAAATATTATTTTTTAATAACTTTGTTGTTTTTTATAATTATTCTATCCGCTAATTCCAATTCCATCAAAGCAATATTTAGCAATTGAGCAGGAACATTAAGTTGATCGACAATAATTGGAATTTCAGTTTCACCAAAACCAAGAAGATTGTATATTTTTTCTGCAAAATTAATATTGTCTGAATTAAAGCTTAGATTTTCATCAACATATTGCTCTTCTTCATTGTCTTCTAAAAAAGAATCTTCACCGTTTTGCTTGATAACAATAATTGGCATTATTTCTTCAAGTATATCATCAATATTTTCAACCATTTTTGCCCCTTCGCGAATTAATCGATTTGTGCCACGACACCTAGAATCAAGAGGAGAACCAGGAACTGCAAAAACCTCTCTGCCCTGTTCAATTGCAAATTTAGCCGTTACTAAACTACCAGATTTTATACTCGCCTCAATCACCAATGTTCCAAGGGCTATTCCCGAGATTATGCGATTTCTTTGAATAAAGCTGATGTTTTTTGGCGGAGTATCAAAGCCCTGCTCGGTTAGTATTAGCCCATTTTTACTAATTTCTTTATACATTTCTTGATTTTCTGGTGGATATATTTTGTTGATTCCTCCGGCCATGACGGCTATTGTGCCATTTTTTAGCGAAGCTTGATGGGCTGAAGAATCTATGCCTCTTGCCATTCCAGAAGCAATTACAATTTCGTTATTAGATAATTCTTCGGCAATTTTTTTAGCAAAAACCATTCCGTTGAAAGAGCCATTTCTAGGACCAACAATAGATATGATATTTTTTTGCAACAAGGAAAGGTTGCCCTTGCAAGTAATTACCGGAGGGGGGTTGTTGATTTTTTTCAATAAGTAAGGATATAAATCGTCGGTAAAAAACAATAATTTTGCTTCAAAATTTTTAGTATCTTCTATTTCTTGATTAATTTGCTCAATGCTAACTAGTTTAATCTTAGATTTTATTTTTAATAATTGTATATTTGCAATATTATTTGATTTTTCTTGATTAATTGCATCAATTACCTTGGTGGCGGTGCCAAATATTTTGAGAAGATTAAAAAAAGTTGCGGGGCCAACATTTTCACTCCTGATTAATCTCAGAATATTAAATTTTTCAATATCGCAATCAGTAGAAAAATTACTATTATTTGCTGTAAGTGGTTTAAAATCGCTTGTGAACATATTATTTTTAGTGTTTAAATTTGGTGATAGCTCTGTGATAACTATTTTTTGCTTTACAATTAAAGCTTTTCCTAGAATTATTGTTATTAAAATAAATTATTCAATTATTTTTTTAATTATTTTTTAAATTAAACAATGGCGGATTTTTCAATTGAAAATCAATATCAAAATAAATTAATTATTGGTTGCGACGAAGTTGGTAGAGGATGCTTGGCCGGACCGGTTTTATCGGCAATTGCAATGGTTTCAATCGATGCTTTTAATAAAGAAGAAATGTTGCAAATTCAAGACTCGAAACTTTTAAGCAAAAAACAGCGAGTAAAAGCTTTCGAAATAATTAAAGAAAAAATTTCTAATAAAAAAATATTAGCCTCTTTTGGCATCATTGATAACGATACTATAGATAAAATAAACATCCTTGAGGCAACAAAATTGTCTATGTTGAGTGCTTATCAGAATTTTTGCCATCATACTAAAATTTATCCAAATATTATGCTGGTTGATGGCAATTTTAAGCCATTTTCATTAAGAGATGATTTAGAGGAAATAAAGCCAATTATTAAGGGGGATAAAATTTCAATATCAATTGCAACCGCATCAATAATCGCAAAAGAAACTCGCGACAATATTATGAAAGATTATCATATAAATTTTCCCCAATTTGATTGGAAAAATAATATGGGCTATGGTACAAAAAATCATGTGCGGGCAATTAAAGAAAGCGGAATTTCTTATCTTCATCGCATCAGCTTTGAGCCAATAAAATCAATCAACAACGACATTAAAAAATATTCGCCAAATGCTAATAATTGACCAGCAGAATAAAAATGCCGTAATATTGGCAACAAAAGCCTTACAGGAAGGGAAAATTATAATAATACCGACCGATACAATATATGGATTGGCAGTCGACGGATCAAACCCTGAGGCGGTGGAAAGGCTGTACAACCTTAAAAAAAGAGATAAAAATAAACCAATCGCAATTTTTTTGCCTAAATTTGATTTCATCGCCGAAATATTTGAGCTAAGCAATCTGGGAGTCAAAATTGCTAAACATTTTTTACCCGGAAAGATTACAATCGTTGCAAAATTAAGAAAATCGATTTCTAAAAAAATAAAAATCGCCAACAACTTAAATAAAAATAATCAAGAATTTTTAGGATTCCGCATTCCGCATCACAATTTTGTTGAAAGATTAAATCAAGCATTTAAAAATGTTATCGCAGTTAGCAGTGCGAATCCATCAGAAATGCAAGTTGCTAGCAATCAAGAGGATATTCTGCGATATTTCAAAAATTCGACTGTAGAGCTTGCAATTATTGATAAAGATATCAATAATCATCAATCTCCGTCAACTATTATTAAGCTTGAGCATAATAACTGCGAAATATTAAGAGAGGGAGCGATAAGCAAAACAGAAATTAACAACATTGTTTTTAAAAATTAATCTATGTTCAATTTATCACAAAATCCAATTGTTAAATTAATTGGAGTTATTGCCATAATTTATTTTATTTTTTTTAATAAAAAAAACGATCAGGTTCAAAAAATAACCAGCGAGGATCTAGTGAATAAAATCACCAACACTCAAGAGCATTTTTCAAGAATCTCTAATAATATCAAGATATTAAAAGAATATGACAAGGCCTTAAAGGGAGAAATTGTTTTCTCAAAAGGAATAAATAGCATTTATAGTGACTATGCAGAAACCGCCTCTGCCAATCAAAAAAATCTTATTACAATAAAATGTGGCACCACCGCAAAAGTAAGAGAATATATCTACACAACCGAGGGTCGCCTAATAACAAACCAAGAAGATTACAAATATCAAATCGGTAGTAATGAGAGCTTAATTATTGAAAATCAACTAATCGATGCAAAAGAAGGCTCGGTGAAGATTATTTCCATCCCCAGCAAAGAAATAAATCTAGATAAAAGGCTTAGCGAACTATTTGCTAACAAAAAAATCAATATAGACGATGTTAAGGCTTATATTTTAATTGAAAAAATCTTGACAGAATCAGAAAATAAAAGCATTAAGTGCAACAAATAGCCCAATTATACTATTATTTTTTAAAAAACTTAGCTAAATCGCGAATATGCTCAATTAAATGCAGATTAAGTTGCGGAAGGGTTTTTTTAATATTATCAAAATTTTTATTCTTACTATTTCCCTTTGGCACAAGGCAGTCTGTAAAACCTAGTTTAACAGCCTCTTTTAGTCTCGCCTCAAGATTTCCAACCATTCTCACCTCGCCAGTAAGCCCTATTTCTCCTATTGCGATAGTCGCAGAGTTGTTTTTGACATTATTATTTGAAGTGCTTTGCTGTTGACTAGACGAACCCTTAACAACAAAGGGAATGTCTTTTGCAGAAGAAATTAAAGCACAAGCAACCGCTAAATCAGCCGATGTTTCAACGATTTTAAGCCCACCAACAATATTCAAATAAATCTCTTTATCAAATAAATTTAAGCCAAATCTATTGTTAATGACCGCAATAATCATGGCTAGGCGATTATTATCCCAACCAACAACTGATCTTCTTGGCATTGGCATAAAAGAAGGTGAAACTAATGCCTGAATTTCAGCAAGAATAGGCCTTGTTCCTTCTATTCCACCAAAGATTGCTGTACCACTTGTATCTCTCTCGTAGTGGTTTAAAAACAATTCACTAGGGTTTGAAACTTCAGCGAGCCCAGTGTCGTTCATTTCAAAAACCCCTATTTCATTGGCTGCCCCAAAGCGATTCTTTACCGCTCTCAAAATGCGGAAATGGAGATCTTTTTCGCCTTCAAAATAAAGAACAGTATCAACCATATGTTCTAAAACTTTTGGACCGGCTAATTGACCGTCCTTAGTGACATGACTAACAATTAGAAGGGTTACATTAAATTTTTTAGCAAATACCGTTAATTCAAAGGCACTTGCCCTTACTTGCGACACTGTGCCGGGCGCAGAAGATAAATCTTCTACAAACATAGTTTGTATTGAATCAATAATGACAATAGTCGGCTGTTTATCAATGATTATTGAGGCAATAATTTCGGCAACATTTGTTGTTGATGCCAATTGTACATTTTCTTGATTGATGCTAAGTCTTTTAGCTCTAAGCCTAACCTGATCAACTGATTCTTCTCCGGAAATATAGACTACTCTATTTTTATTTTGCGCTAGGCTTTGGGCGGTCTGCAACAATAAAGTTGATTTACCGATTCCGGGGTCTCCTCCAATTAGAACCACCGAACCCTTAACTAAACCTCCACCCAAAACACGATCAAGCTCTTTTATACCCGTGTCAATTCTTGGAAAATCTTTTGCCTCTCCATTCAAGTCAACCAACTCTATTTTTCTTGACTTTTTACTACTAGAAGCATTTTTTACAGAAACGGATTCTTCCATATGGGAAAAATGAGAGCTTCTTCCAGCCCCACCTTCAGCAAATTCTTCAATCATAGAGTTCCAATCTCCGCAATCAGGACACTTACCCGACCACTTAAAATGCACCGAACCACAAGATTGACAAGTATAAGCATTTTTCTTTGACATCGATAATATTAATGTATTGAAGGATTATTTTTATTAATTTAAAATATCAGATAAATCTTGAGAAAGATAAAGCTTATCAAGCTCGATTTCTATTTTATTTCCACTAGAACGATTTTTAATTTCAATAGTTTTGTTTGCAACATTTCTGGGGCCAATAATAATTTGATAAGGAATACCTATTAAATCTGCAATTGAGAGCTTCTGCCCCATTGTTGCATTTGAATCATCGAAAATAACTGCAATATTTTTATTCTGCAAATTAAGATAAATTTCTTCACAATATTGTTTGCATGATTCATCTTCGCCTCTTATGTTAATTAGAGCGACATCAAAAGGACTAATTTCTTTTGGCCATATAATTCCTTTTTCATCGTGATTAGCCTCAATGGTGGCAGCAGCAACTCTTGAAACTCCAATTCCATAGGAACCCATTTGAGGATAAATTTTTTCGCCATTGCGGTCAAGAACCATAGAGTTCATAGCTTTAGAGTATTTATCTTTAAAATTAAAAATATGCCCAACTTCAATTCCCCTTTTAATTGCAAGCCTATCTTCAGGAATATTGCATTTTTTGGGATCGTGCATCTCATCTGCCATTGCATAAATATCCTGCATCTCAGAAATATCAAAGTCTTTTTTTAAGAATAAATCTTCGAATTTTTTATCGTAATAAATTTCACTTTCACCAGTTTCTGCTAAAATATGAAATTCATGAGAAAGATTACCTCCAATAGGTCCAGTATCAGCTTTTACAGGTATCGGCTTAAGACCCATTGATAAGAAGATTTTAATATAAGTTTTATACATTAAATTATAAGTTTCTTTTGATTTTTCTTCATCAATATCAAAAGAATAAGAATCTTTCATTAAGAATTCTCTAGCTCGCATCAGACCAAATCTAGGGCGAATTTCATCGCGAAACTTCCAATTAATTTGATAAAGATTTTTTGGCAAATCTTTGTAAGAACTAATATTTTTACGAAATAAATCTGTCACTACCTCTTCATGAGTTGGGCCGTATAAAAGATCTCTCTGGTGGCGATCTTTTATTTTTAACATCTCTTTGCCATAAACATCATATCTGCCAGATTCAATCCATAGCTCACTAGGCTGAATAGTTGGCATCAAAACTTCCAAGGCTCCAGATTCATTCATCTCTCTTCTGATTATATTTTCTATTTTTCTTAGAACCATTAACCCCAAAGGCAGCCAAGAATATATTCCAGAAGCGGTTTGCCTTATCATGCCAGCTCTAATCATTAATTGATGAGATGCTACAGTAGCATCAATTGGAGCTTCTTTTAAAGTTGGCAGAAAGAATTTTGTGATTTTCATTTAGTTGATAATTGTAAATTGACCATTGCCAAAAATAACATCGATTAAAGCATATTCACTTTTTATCGAAAAGACAATAATTGGCAATTTATTATCTTTAGCTAGAGTTATGGAGGTTTGATCCATTACTTTTAGATCTTGCTTAATAACATCGATATATTTTATCTTATCATATTTTTTAGCATTGGGATTGGTTTTAGGATCGGAGCAGTAAACTCCATCAACTTGAGTTCCTTTAAGAATAGCATCACAGCCCATCTCAACAGCCCTAAGAACTGAAGCGGTATCGGTTGTAAAAAATGGATTGCCCGTTCCAGCTACGAAAATCACAATTCTTTTTTTCTCTAAATGACGAACCGCCCTTCTTTTTATATAAGGCTCGCATACTGTATTCATTGAAATTGCGGACATCATTCGAGTTGCAACACCTTGCTTTTCAAGAGCACTTTGCAAAGCTAAGCCATTGATACAAGTTGCAAGCATACCCATATAATCAGCACTAACTCTTTCCATTCCCTCCGCTGCTTGCGACATGCCTCTAAATATATTACCACCTCCAACCACAACACAAATTTCACAACCAATTTCATGAGCCTTGATAATTTGCTTACATATTTTTGATATCGCCTCAATATCATGCCCAAAGCCTTTATTTCCCATCATTGCCTCACCAGAAACTTTAAATAAAATTCGTGAAAATTTAGAGGTGTTGTTTTGTTGTTTTGTCATAATAAAATTATTTTAATGCCCTACTTTGGGATATTAATTGCCATCATCTAATTTATTTTGATTAGATTCAATATAATCATTTTCTAGTTCATATTCTTGATTGTCAAGCACATCACCAAAATCTTTTGAAAAAGTTTTGTTAGATTTTAATCCTAATTTCTTTAAATCATTTGCTTGAGATACAATACCGCCTTTTCCTTCAAAAATTTTGACAACTTGAAGATAAGATTCTTTAGCTTTATCAAGGCTATTCTCAATATTTTGAAAATTTTGCGTAAGATGAATAATTTTTTCATACAACCTGTTTGCACGATCAACGATTTTTTCAGAATTTTTATTTTGCCTTTGATATCTCCATAATTCGGCAACAATTCTAATGCAAGCTATAAAATTAGTAGGGCTAACCAATATTACTTTTTTTTGATAAGCAAAATTCCACAATTCATTATCAGATTGAATAGCCAGTAAATAAGCGGGCTCAATAGGAATAAAGGCAAAAATAAAATCTGGAGAATTAATTTCAGCTATATCTTGATATTTTTTTTCAGAAAGACCTTTAATATGGTTTCTTATTGAATCCAAGTGATTCTTTAAAAATCTCTTTTTATCTTCAGTGTTTTCAGAATTAATGTATTTTTGAAAATCATTCAAAGATAGTTTCGAATCAATAATTAAAACCCTTCTTTCGCCATCTTCATTCGGTAAATTAATTAAAAAATCAGGCCTAAAATCTTTTTTTACATCTTGCTCATTATAACCCTTAAAAGAACTTTGTTTAAAGTAGTTAACTCCATTAACTAACCCAGATTGCTGTAAGATAGTTTCAACTATTACCTCGCCCCAGTCTCCTTGTATTTTAGAATTAGAATTCAATGCGTTAACTAAATTATTTGCTTCAATGTTAAGGCGATTGGTTTCTTCAATTGATTTTACAAGATTATTTTCTATTTTTGCTCTTTGTCGAGTTTCTTGCTCTAATTGCTCTGATGCCTGTTTTCTGAGATTATCTATTGAGCTTAACAATTGAGATACCATAGGAGTTATCTCTTTTTTATTAAATTCGGTAATTTTAAGACTTCTTTCTTCTATGATTTGAGTTGCTAAATTACGAAATTCACTAGAAAATTTCTTCTCGATTTGAGTCTCAATATTTTTTAAATTTTCATTTTCATCTAATAAAGCTTTATTATGAACCTGCAAAGAAGAAACTTTTTTTTCCAACTCAAGATTATCTTCATAACATTGAGTAAGTTTTGAATTAAGTTGATCATTAAGCAGATTAACCTCCTCTAAACGAGATTTATTGAATTTTAGCTCGCTATTACTTACTATAAAATTTTCATTCAGTAATTGATATTGATTGTTAGAAATTTCTTGATTTTTAAAAACTTTATTTTTCTTAATTATAATGTAAATTACTATTAAAAATAACAAGAATAAACATATTGCAACAGCAAGATTCATAACTTAAATAAATTTTTTAATTAAATAAACGAAAATAGGATTATTTACAAGAGCTTTAAAATTGCAATTTAAAAATAATAAAAACAAAAAAAAGCCCAGCTAATTAATTAGCTGGGCTTTGAAAATTTTGAATGCTACTGATAAGCTTGGCGATAACCTACTCTCACTAACCATAACAGTTAAATACCATCGGCGCGACTTGCGTTTCACTTGCGAGTTCGGAATGTAATCGAGTGGTTCCACACCGCTATCGTCACCAAGCTAATCAGTAGCATTCATGAAAATTGATAACCAGAAATAATACGGTAAAAAAATCGAGATGTCTATTTGTAATTTATGTAGAGTTTATACTACACATAATCTTAAAATAAGCCAATCGGGTTATTAGTACTGGTTAGCTTAATACATTACTGTACTTACACACCCAGCCTATCAACGTGGTAGTCTTCCACGACCCTAATAGGGAAAAGTTGTTTTGAGGGAGGCTTCCCACTTAGATGCTTTCAGCGGTTATCCCGTCCATACTTAGCTACCCAGCAATGCCCCTGGCGGAACAACTGGAACACCATTGGTATGTCCAACTCGGTCCTCTCGTACTAGAGTCAGCTCCTCTCACTTTTCCAAACACCTGCGGCAGATAGGGACCGAACTGTCTCACGACGTTCTGAACCCAGCTCACGTACCACTTTAATCGGCGAACAGCCGAACCCTTGGGACCTTCTTCAGCCCCAGGATGTGATGAGCCGACATCGAGGTGCCAAACGATTCCGTCGATATGAACTCTTGGGAATCATCAGCCTGTTATCCCCGGCGTACCTTTTATCCGTTGAGCGATGGCCCTTCCATATGGAACCACCGGATCACTATGACCGACTTTCGTCTCTGCTCGACTTGTGGGTCTCGCAGTCAGGCAGGCTTTTGCCATTGCACTCTAAAAACTGATTTCCGACCAGTCTGAGCCTACCATTGTGCGCCTCCGTTACTCTTTGGGAGGCGACCGCCCCAGTCAAACTACCCGCCATACAGTGTCCTAAACATTGCTATAAATGTTGTAGTTAGAATCCAAAAACAAAAAGGGTGGTATTTCAAGGTTGACTCCACCTGAGCTAGCGCCCAGGCTTCAAAGTCTCCCACCTATCCTACACATTTTGTTTTTGAAGTCAGTGTAAAGTTATAGTAAAGGTGCACGGGGTCTTTCCGTCTAACCGCAGGAATACCGCATCTTAACGGCAAATTCAATTTCACTGAGTCTACACTGGAGACAGAGGGGAAGTCGTTACGCCATTCGTGCGGGTCGGAACTTACCCGACAAGGAATTTCGCTACCTTAGGACCGTCATAGTTACGGCCGCCGTTTACTGGGGCTTCGATCAAGAGCTTTCACCCCATCACTTAACCTTCCAGCACCGGGCAGGCGTCAGACCCTATACTTCATCTTAATGATTTAGCAGAGCCCTGTGTTTTTGTTAAACAGTCGCTACCCCCATTTCTGTGCCACCTTCTTCTGGTTACCCAAAAGAAGGCCATCCTTTTCCCGAAGTTACGGATGCATTTTGCCTAGTTCCTTCAGTGTAGTTTTCTCAAGCGCCTTAGTATATTCAACCCATCTACCTGTGTCGGTTTTGGTACAGTCTATGAAGAGGCTATTTCCTGGAAGCGACTCCGTTGCATCTTCAATCCAATAAGAAGATACAAAGAAGTACACTCCGTCACTCATCTTCTGGTTCAGGAATATTAACCTGATTTCCATCGACTACGCCTTTCGGCCTCGCCTTAGGTACTGACTAACCCTGCGGAGATTAACTTTACGCAGGAAACCTTAGATTTTCGGCGAACGAGTTTCTCACTCGTTTTATCGTTACTCATGTCGGCATTCTCACTTGTGATACCTCCAGCAAACCTGACGGTTCACCTTCACAGGCCTACACAACGCTCTGCTACCGATTATATCAAAAGATATAATCCCATGTCTTCGGTATATCACTTTAGCCCCGTTACATTTTCGGCGCAAGAAGGCTTAATTAGACCAGTGAGCTATTACGCTTTCTTTAAAGGATGGCTGCTTCTAAGCCAACCTCCTGGTTGTTTTGGCCTTCTCACCTCCTTTCCCACTTAGTGATAATTTAGGGACCTTAGACGATGGTCTGGGCTGTTTCCCTCTCGACAACGGACCTTAGCACCCGCTGTCTGCCTGCCACGCTGAACTCATTGGTATTTGGAGTTTGTTAAGGTTTGGTAAGTCTTTTGGACCCCCTAGCCTTGACAGTGCTCTACCCCCAATGGTTATACTGTGACGCCCTACCTAAATAGATTTCGCAGAGAACCAGCTATATCCAGATTTGTTTAGCCTTTCACCCCTAGCCACAGCTCATCACGTAATTTTGCAACATTAATGTGTTCGGTCCTCCAGCAAGTGTTACCTTGCCTTCAACCTGGCCATGGCTAGATCATCTGGTTTCGGGTCTAATCCGCCGCACTATACGCCCTTTTAAGACTCGCTTTCGCTACGCCTACACCTAACGGCTTAAGCTCGCACGACAGATTAACTCGCCGACCCATTATACAAAAGGTACGCCATCACCCCTCAAGGAGGCTCTGACTGCTTGTAGGCATTCGATTTCAGTATCTATTTCACTCCCCTTATCGGGGTTCTTTTCACCTTTCCCTCACGGTACTAGTTCACTATCGGTCATAGATTAGTACTTAGGCTTGGATGAACTGGTCCACCCATCTTCAGACAGGATTTCACGTGTCCCGCCCTACTCATGCTTGAAAATTTATTACTGCCTATACGGGACTATCACCCTCTATGGTCAAAGTTTCCAATTTGTTCTAGTTAATAAACTCTCAAGACTGGCCTAGTCCGCGTTCGCTCGTCACTACTAACGGAGTCTCTGTTGATGTCTTTTCCTCTAGCTACTTAGATATTTCAGTTCGCTAGGTTTCGCTTTCGTAGCCTATTTATTCAGCTACAAATACTCTCTAAAAGAGAGTGGGTTCCCCCATTCGGAGATCCTCGGATCAAAGCTTATTGACAGCTACCCGAGGCTTATCGCAGCCTGCCACGTCCTTCATCGCCTTTCTATGCCAAGGCATCCGTCGAATGCCCTTACTTTGCTTATTTTAAGTTATGTATAGAATAAACTTTACAAAAACTATTAATTTTTAAGTATAAGGGTTTTATATATTTTAGACTTTCTTGAGATTTTTAAATTTGCTAATTAAATCAATTGCTTGATGTTAATTGCGGTATTCTCTGGTTATCAATTATTCACGATTTTAAACAACTCAAATTAATTTTTTAGATTTACTAAAAACCGTTAAAACTTTTGAAACTTTTTATTTTTTCAAAATTTAACTTAATTTGAGGACGAACATTTAATAACACAGTTTTCTTAAAGTCAAGCACCTTTTTTGTTTTTTTTTAAAAAAAATCAAAAATAATAATAGGAGTCAATATTTGCAACACCTAGACTAATAATATTTTTTATTAATATCTAATAAATTTACCATAAATAATTGTCGATTTACAGATATTATTAATAAATTATATCAACCTCCATTTATTTTTATCTTCAATCAAGGAATGTAGCATTTTATTGTTAAGTGAGTGCCCAGATTTATTAACCTCAAAATGCCCGATAATATTTGCTTGAGCTAGATATATATCACCAACAAAATCAAGAGTTTTATGTCTTACAAACTCATCTTCATATCTCAGACCTTCAATATTAACAACCCCTTTCTCATCAACCAATATAGCATTATTAAGGGTTCCACCTTTAGCAAGACCATGTTCTCTTAATTTTTCAATCTCGTGCTTAAAACCAAATGTTCTAGCTCTGCAAATATCATTTTTAAAAGACATAGTTTCGGGGCGATATGAAAAAGACTGCTGTCTAATTTTCTGATGATTAAAATCAATTTGCAAATCAATGTAAAATTCTTTAGAGGGTTTTATTTTTATATATTTATCACCGTCAAAAATTTCAAAATTCTCGATAATTTCAATGAACTTTCTTGATTTTTCCTGCTCAACCATACCAGCACATTCAATTAAGAAAACGAACGGCCCTGAACTACCATCCATAATTGGTATTTCTGGACCATTAATGTCAATGTATAAGTTATCTATTCCGCAACCCCAAATTGCAGCCATTAAATGCTCAATTGTACTAATTTTTACATTTGATTTATTGGCGATAGTAGTGCCTAAATTGGTAGTAATCACATTGGAGTATTTTGCGGGGACAATTCCATTCACACTCGCGATATCAGTTCTTCTGAACACTATTCCTGTATCGCACGGAGCAGGAGAAAGAGAAATTAGGCTATAAGCCCCAGAATGAATGCCGACTCCATCACAGCTAACTTTGCTGTTAATAGTTCTTTGCGGAGGTATAATCATGATTTTATTTAATTTATAGTTTTATTATATTTTCAAAGCTTATGCAATGAATTCAGACTTTAACATTGATAATTTTACATATCATATCGCTAATTGTTAGCTTTTTTTTATTCAATAGGCTAATTTGCATCCATATGACCGCTAATATTGCTAATATTATATTAAAAAAATTATCAAAAAAATTTACATTTATTTTATTAATGCGATTAAAAGATTCGTAGATTAAGAAATAAAGAGGAAACAAAAACGGTAATAACGATAAAAAATAATAAAATAAAGCGAGGGATAAAGTTATCTTTTTATTATTAATTCTGGCAATTTTTATACCAATAATTTTCTTACCAATAGTTGCTTGCCATTTTGAAGAATTGAAAAAGCTATAATAAAACAAGCCAACAAAAAAAAATACCAATGCCATTGAAATAATAAAAATAAAAAAATCATGATTAATTAAAAAAAGTAAATGATCTTTGCTTCTTATGGATTCCGCTCCAAATTTTTCCTTAAATTCAAGTATAAATCTAGTCGCAAGATTCATACCGCTTATCATCCAAAATATTTGAATTATTGTTATTCTTATCAGCATAACAATTGCTGTATCAATCGTCGCAGATATGCCTCTTTTTAATAAAGAGGCATAGTTTGGTTCTTCTACTTTTATTTTAATATCTTGTTCAACTGAAGTTTGATAATCGGGAATCAAATATTTATTAGTGCTCATAGCCTGTTTTGTTAATTTTTATTTTTTTATTTTCTAAAGAATTGTTAAGAAGATTAATATAATATTTCGATTTGTCTTTTTCATCTTTTTTTAATTTTTGTTTAATTTTAGACATTTCTCCTATATAAGAAAGCTTGATCTTTAATTCTTTAGACAATTTTTCAACTTGCTTTTTTTTATCGCTAGAAGTTGTAAATATTAATTGATAATCGTCTCCGCCACTAATTAAATCAAGCTTTAGCTGAGTATAATCAATTTTATTATTTTTAGCAATTTGATTGATGGCGGATTTAGAATTATTGGAAAAAGGAATTTTATCTAAAAATAAATTCGCTTGCAAATTAGATGCCTTAGCAATGTTAGCAACATCCGCCAATAGACCGTCAGATATGTCACAAGCACAATTAGAAATCGATCTCTCAACCAATGCCCTTCCTAATTTAATTTGCGGAGTTGGGGCTTGATATTTATTTATGAAATATTTCTGAGCTTTATCGCTATAATGAATATTTTTATAAATGTTTTTATTGTCGAGGCAATCTGTAGCATTAAGTAATTTTTCCATTATTTTTAAGCCTAAAAATGCATCGCCAATGAAGTTTGAAACCCAAATTAAATCTCCATTTTTAGCATTGGAGCGAATTAAATTTTTACCCTTTTCAACTACACCAATTGCAGTTATCGAAAAAAATAATTCTTTTGATGAAACCGTGTCTCCGCCTATCAAGCCAATATTATATTTTTTGTTAATTTTTTTTATTTCACGAAAAAATATTTGCCAAAAATTATTATCTAAATTATCATCGATTTGATTTTTTTTACCAATTCCAAGTAAATAATAAAGTGGCCTTGCTCCAGCGGAAGCAATGTCAGAGAGATTAACGGCAATAATTTTTTTAGCAATATTTTTCGCTCCATCGCTAAGAAAAAAATGCACATTCTCAACCAAAATATCTTTTGTTATCACTATTTCTTGAGAATTTTTATAAGAGTCAATGTTAATTTTTGCCACATCATCTTGCAATAATTGCGACTCTTTAAACTTACTGGCTATTGGTTTAATTAGTTTATTAATTAATGAAAATTCATTCATTTGAAATATTTAAAAAATTATAATTGATTAAAATTTAAAATAAGAAATCCTATAATTCAAGCCTCAACTCATTTTTTATCAAAAAAACAAAGAAATGATTTGACTTTTTTAATTTTTAGCTTTTTACTCTTGCCTTCTTAAAAAATTAATATTTTATTATATAATTTAAAATATTTATCTTGCTTCTGCTTAGTTGTTAATGGGTCTGTAGCTCAGCTGGTTAGAGTGCGCGCCTGATAAGTGCGAGGTCGGTGGTTCAAGTCCACCCAGACCCACCATCATTAACAATTAGCAATGTTATTTTAGTGAATACAACACCAAATATAGATCAACATACTTTTAGATGTCAACCAATCTAAACAAGATTAATAAAAATCAAGCAAGTGAAAGCGAAAAAATCAAACTCAAAAATATTAGATTTTTAGAAAATATTATTTTAATTTGATTGAATTATTCTTTTCCTCTAATAACATTCTTTATTTATTAATCATAATATTAACAATCAAAATAACTTAAATCATGACAATAAATGTTGCAATTAACGGCTTTGGAAGAATTGGTCGTTGCATTGCTAGAGCCCTATTTGAAAATAGCGAATTTAGCAATATTAAACTAGTTGCGATCAATGCCTCAACAGAACTAGAAACACTGAAACATCTACTAAAATACGATTCTATTCATAATAAATTTTCAAAAAAAGTCGACATATCGGAAAATTCACTTATTATCGATGGTCAGCAAGTTATAATTGTTAACGATCGAGACCCTAAAAACCTACCTTGGGAACAGTTAAAAATCGACTTAGTTTTCGAATGCACAGGAGCCTTTACAAAATATAGTGATGCTTCAAAACACATTACAGCCGGTGCAAAAAAAGTTATAATATCAGCTCCTGCAAAAGAAGACAGTGTAAAAACAATAATCTATGGAGTTAACGAAGATTTAATCACTAGCGAAGATAAAGTTATCTCAATCGGCTCATGCACCACTAATTGCTTAGCCCCAATTGCAAAAATATTAAACAACTCAATAGGGATTGAAAAAGGCCTAATGACAACAATACACGCCTATACAAATGATCAAAATATTGTTGACAATGCACACAAAGATTTAAGAAGAGCAAGAGCGGCATCGATGTCAATAATTCCAACATCTACTGGCGCAGCAAAAGCAATTGGTTTAGTTATACCAGAGTTAAAAGGTAAACTAGATGGGGTGGCGGTAAGAGTTCCAACCCCCAATGTTTCAATGGTAGATTTAACATTTATTTCTAAAAAACAAACAAGCATTGAAGAAGTTAATAAAATCATAACGGAAGCAGTAAATTCAAAGGCCAACTTAAGAAGGGCGGTTGAAATTGTTAATGAACCACTAGTGTCAATCGATTTCAATCACAATAGCTTTAGCTCTTGTTTTGACACAACTCAAACCAAAGTTTTGGGCGATAATTTAGTGAAAATTGCCTCTTGGTACGATAATGAATGGGCATTTTCAATCAGAATGATAGATGTCGCCAAATTAATGCACCAATAACAGTCTAAATGAGTATCGCAGCTCTCGATTCATATCTACTACCTATAAAGCAAATTCTCGATAGAGATGGAGTAAACGAAGTTTCAATTAACAGGCCTTTTGAAGTGTGGATTGAATATAAAGGAGACATGATCAGAGAGGAATTGCCAAGCTTTGATTTACAACATTTAAAATCTCTCAGCAGATTAATTGCACAGTCAACTGAGCAAAGACTTAGCGAGGAAGAGCCCTTACTTTCAGCTACTCTGCCTAATGGGTATCGTGTTCAAATAGTTTTTCCCCCCGCTTGCGAACAAGGTTGTGTCGTAATATCAATTAGAAAGCCATCTTCTTTTAAATGGAACCTTGATGATTATGAAAAAATGGGAATGTTTGATGCAACATCAGTTGGAGCAGTTGAAGATAAAAACAACCTTATTTTAACAAAACTACTTAAACTTAACAGGATAAAAGATTTTTTACATCGCGCAGTTTTATATAAAAAAAATATCATCATTTCTGGAGGAACATCTACCGGTAAAACAACCTTCACCAATGCGGTAATTCGTTCAATTCCAAACGAAGAAAGATTAATCACTGTTGAAGATGCTAGAGAAGTTGAGTTAAGCGAACACCCTAACCGAGTTCATTTATTAGCCTCTAAGGGTGGACAAGGAAGGTCAAAAGTTACTACTCAAGATTTAATCGAAGCATGCCTTAGGTTAAGGCCAGAAAGAATTATAGTGGGCGAACTTAGAGGAGTTGAGGCTTTTAGCTTTTTGAGAGCCATAAATACTGGTCACCCAGGCTCAATATCAACTCTTCATGCCGACACTCCATTAATGGCAATTGAGCAATTAAAAATGATGGTAATGCAAGCTGGTCTTGGAATGACACCAACAGAAATTTCATCTTACATAAAAAATGTTATTGATATAGTAATTCAACTAAAAAGAGGCGACAAAGGCAGAAGATATGTTTCTGAAGTTTATTTTAGACATATTCACAATATCCCACAAGGTAAAGAACAAGCAAAATCAGAAAGTTAGATTAAAAAAATAAATAAATTAAATAATCGAAATGAATAATTCAAAAAATGCATCGCGCAACATTGTTAGAAACCGCTTTTTTGAGAAAAAGCACCTTTTTCTTACGGTAAAAAATATTCTTCAAATCACTGATTCCTCAACTATTAGCGAGGAATTTGAGAGTTTAGAAGTTAGTGATATCGCCACAGTAAAAAATGCCAATGAGAGAGAAATAACCTTTGTTAATTCTGGGCAATATTTAAAAGAATTGCAAAATTCTAATGCTGGATTCTGCATTATATCTCCTGAATTTTTATCAAAAATACCAAATAATATTATTCCAATAGTCAGCCACAACCCCTACTTTGCTTATTCACAGCTTGTTAATCACTTTTATCAAGAAAAAAACATAGATTTCGCAGGTTTTACCAGTGTGCATCGAAGTGCTGAAATTGCAGATAGCGCTAAAATTGCACCCAATTGCTACATAGGCAGAAATGTTAAAATTGGTAACAATTCAAAAATAATGCCTGGTGCAATTATTCTTGATGGCTGTGAAATTGGCAATAACTGTTTTATTGGCTGTAATGCGGTAATTTCATTCTCTATAATTGGCGATAATTGCGAGATATTTAACGGTGCAAAAATTGGTCAAGATGGGTTTGGGTTTGTTAATAATCAAGGAATTAACCATAAAATTATGCAGATTGGGTCGGTGTTTATCAAAGATAATGTTACAATTGGAGCGAATAGCTGTATTGATAGAGGAGCAATTGATGACACAATCATCGAAGAGCAAGTTAAAATTGATAACTTGGTGCAAATCGCACATAATGTCAAGATAGGAAAGGGAACCTTTATTGCTGGCTGTGCTGCGATTGCAGGAAGCTCTGAAATAGGGCAATTTGTTCAAATCGGTGGCGGTTCAAATATTGCTGGACACTTAAAAATAGGCAATTTTGTTAAAATCGCTGGCATGAGCGGAGTAATTAGAGATATCAAAGACAATGATATTGTCGCAGGAATTCCCGCCATGAAAATTAGAGATTTTCATAGAATCAACATAAAACTGTTAGAACTTCTAAAAAAACAATAAACACAAGACTATTTTTAAAATAATCTTTAATTAAAAAGCAGAAAATGGAGTTTTTTATTTGGGGTTAAGCCTTAAGATTATTGAATTGGTTGGGATGGAAGGATTCGAACCCACGCATGACGGGATCAAAACCCGCTGCCTTACCACTTGGCTACATCCCACTATTTTTAATTAATATAACTAGCTCGTTAATCAATCAATAATTGCGAAAATTTTATAATTGGAAAGCTATAAGTCAACATATTTTTGGAAATTATTTACTAAAAATAACCTCCAAAATATTTATATTTTTGCAATAATTTCACCAAAAAGCATTGCCGGGAGAGTTCCTCCGGTTATATGGTTGGTTGGGGAGTTATCATCGTTGCCAAACCAAATTCCAATTGTTAAATCTTCAAAAGACCCTATAAACCAAGCATCGCGAAAATTTTGACTAGTTCCGGTTTTGCCAAATGCATCGCTGTCAATATTGGCAATATTAGCATTTTTTGCTGTTCCATATTCTAAAACTCCAGACATTGCATCTTGTAATTCTTCAACCACATTTTCATTCAACAACAATTGTGATTCTGGCTTCAGATATTGGTAGGTTGATGTTGATTTAATTTTATTTTTACTGTTAATTTTATTTTCAACAATCTCTTTAATAAAATGCAAGTCAACAGAGTTGCCATCATTATTAATAATTGAAAAACTATTAGTAAGTTCCAACAGACTAACTTCAGCGGTTCCAAGAGCGATAGTGCTATCATTTTGATTAATTTTACTAGTAATACCAAGCTTTTTAGCCATTTTAATAATTTCAAGATTGCCAATTTTTTGCACTAATTGAATAGCGACAGAATTAGAAGAATAGGCGAATGCATCTTTTAAAGATATTGCACCGCGATATTGACTGTTGTAGTTTTCTGGCTCCCAGTCTCCAATTGATATTTTTTTATCTTCAAAAACTTCATCGCTATCGATGCCACTTTCAAATGCGGATGCATAAATTATGGTTTTAAAAGCCGATCCGGCTTGTCTTTTTGCTTGCACCGCTCGATTAAATTGACTTTGCTGATAACTTCTACCGCCTATCATCGCAACAACCTCACCTTCTTTATTGATTGCAACTAATGCTAGCTCTGTTTTTTTGCCTTTATTCTCTAGAATCTTTTGATGTTTTTTTGTAAATTGATTAACAATCCTAATGAAATTATTTTGCAAATTCTCGTCAAGAGTTGTAATAATTGAAACATTTTTTTCTCTAGTTTGCGGAGTAAAATTTTTGGCGATTTCATCCTTTATCAAATCAACAAAATAAAGGTTTTGAGTAGCATCATCTTGATATTCAATTTCATTATTAACAAACTTCAATTTATCTTTTTTTATGTAGCCCTCATCAATTAAATTGCGAATAACTTGCTCTCTTCTTTCTTTTGCTAATTTTGGATTATTTTGCGGAGAAAGTTTTGAAGGTGCTTTTAATAAACCCGCCAACATTGCAGAATCGTTAAGGCTAAGCTTTTCAACCTCTTTATTAAAATAAAACTTAGATGCATTGGCGACCCCATAACTACCTGAGCCAAAATAAGCATGATTAAGATAAAAAGAAATAATTTGCTCTTTAGTAAAATTTTGCTCCAATTGCAAAGCCAACAAAACTTCTTGCACCTTTCTTTTAAAAGTTCTTTCGGGGTTAAGAAACAGCATCTTTGCTAATTGTTGAGTAATAGTGCTTCCTCCTTGAACTATCTTTCCAGCAGCTTGATTAACGAATACAGCTCTAATTATTCCAATAATATCAAAGCCCCAATGATTAAAAAACCTTCTATCTTCAGTTGCTATAACAGCATTTACAAGATCTTTTGGTAATTGATAATAGGTAACTTGTTCGCGATAAACCTCACCAAAACCCAATAAACGATTGCCGTTGTTATATTTAAGTTCAATTGTTGGTTTTTTAATGACCAACTCTAATTCTTGCAACTTAGGTAGATCATATCCGTAATAAATTAAAATTCCAAAAACCGCGATGGAAATCCAAGTGGCAACGAATATAGCAGTTTTTATAGTTATCTTAAAAATTTTCATTAATTTTAAATATTATATATCTTAATTTTAATTATTTTGCAATATTATTGTTGTGCATTTTATATAAAATATCTTATATATCTAACAACCTTTACTCCATAATTTCTTACCAAATAATCAACATTGCATTCTTCGGCGAAACACAGGCAAATCACTATCAGCAACATAATTGCAAAGTAATTAGAAAGAGCATCAAAAATTTTAGGCAAAATAATCTCATCTTTGCTTTTAATATTTACAACTTTATTGATTCTGTTTTTTGTACTAGGATGGGTTGAAAACAGTGTAAAATAGCCACTCTTTCCGAGCATTGAAAGTGCCATCGCCATTTTATCGCCACCAAAAGCAACCGCAGATTGTGCATCGCAACGATATTCGATTGATCTCGATATCCACAAATTAAGAAATCGGTATAAATTATAAACTATAAATCTATTAAAAAAACTTAAAATAAAATTAACTAAATAATAAATATTCTGCATTAATAATGCCGAAAAATGACCGCCATATGGGTTTAAAGAAACCAGCCTAACTATATAATGAAACAATAAGCTAGTTATCATTAGAACAAAGTTGGTAGCTCTTTGATTTGCCATAATTAAAAAACCCGGCAAGAAATCTTTGTTAATCAAATGAGACATTTCATGCCCTATAATACTACGCATTGCATATAAAAAATTTTTTGGATCATTGCAAGATTTTAAATAATGATTCACCATACCATTTGTAATAACAATCGCTTTACAACCTAATGAAGAAACCGCAAAAGCATTGACTTCATTAGAGTTTTTGATGTATAATTTAACATTTGGTTGATTAAACTTAATCTTAACTTGCTCAAAAATATCCGTAAGAAAATCAAAACCCTTGACTTTTTCATATCTCTTGCACTTTTTAAGAGAATATCTAACCGAAAAACCCAACAACAAATCAAAAAACAAATAGATTAGCATAAAAAAACTAATCAAAAAACCATTAAGCATAATGGCAAAAAACATCTTATCCAATAAACTCTTATCGATACTTACACTTCTATTAACAAAATCAATATCGTATAAGTTAGTAAAAGGTGCAATTGCCCCAAAAAAAGGCGACATCACAATGCTAAGATTAAATATCGTGATTAAATATACTAAAATAAGGCTTAAAGGCTTGGAAAACATACAATTACAGTGAATCAAAATTAAAATTAAGAATTTAATTGCAAAAAATTTATTAGCTTTTAACAATAAAGCAAATTAAAATTTAATAGTTATTTTTTTCTAAAAACTTATCATTTAAAAATGCGCTCAATTAAAATCAACAAAATTACCATTGCTAACAATCTGCCTTTTACACTGATTGCTGGCCCTTGTCAAGTCGAAAACCTTGATCACAGCTTAATGATGGCTGAGAAAATCGCCTACATTACCAATAAATTAGGTATAAATTTTATTTTTAAATCATCCTTTGATAAAGCGAATCGCTCTTCAATTGAAGGAAAAAGAGGCATAGGGCTCGAAAAAACCATCGAAATATTTCATCAAATTAAGAAAAATATTGGATGCCCCATCCTTACCGATATTCACGATGAAGAGCAATGTAAAATTCTTTCCGATGAAAGCGCGGTTGACATACTGCAAATTCCAGCTTTTTTATGTCGCCAAACCAATCTTCTTGAAGCTGCAGCAAATACCAACAAAATAATCAACATAAAAAAAGGTCAATTTCTTGCTCCTTGGGATACCGCAAATATTGTTAAAAAAATGGATCACTTTGGAAAGCAAGATGTTATGCTTACCGAAAGAGGTGCTAGCTTTGGCTACAATAATTTAGTTTCAGATTTTCGCAGTTTACCAATCATGG
Source organism: Rickettsiales bacterium UBA1997 (assembly GCA_964202895.1). GTDB lineage: Bacteria > Pseudomonadota > Alphaproteobacteria > Rickettsiales > UBA1997 > JAJTDS01. The sequence continues at coordinate 550,894 of CAXNJM010000001.1, forward strand.
CAAAAACTGGTTGCCCCGTAATATTTGATGCAACTCATTCTGTTCAACAACCCGGAGGTCTTGGTGGAGCAAGTGGCGGACAAAGAGAATTTGTTGAAATATTAGCAAGTGCATCTGTTGCGGTTGGAGTGGCAGGAATATTCATGGAAGTTCATCAAGATCCAGACAATGCACCCTCTGACGGGCCATGTATGCTAAGGCTTGATAGTTTAGAAAGAATACTTACTAAACTGCAAAAGATTGATTTTATTGTCAAAAATCAACAGTAATTCATAAAATGAAAAATAATATTTTAGTTGTCGATGACGACACAAGATTAAGAATTTTGCTTGGTAAATTTCTTGAAGAAAACGGCTTCACTGTTGAATTGGCTAGCAATGCAGAATTGGCAAAAGAAGCAATCGAAAAAAATAATAGCATTTTTCAATTAATCATTATCGATATAATGATGCCGGGGGAAAATGGCTTTGAATTAACCTCTTACTTTAAACAAAACTCAAAAACCAAAACAATACCAATAATCATTCTTACCGCAAGAGGCGATGTCAATGACAGGTTAATTGGCTTAGAAGCAGGAGCAGAAGACTATCTCAGCAAACCTTTTGAGCCAAAAGAATTATTGCTAAGAATTAACAATATTCTTAAAAGAGCCAACGGAGCAAGAGTTAATGAAGATAGCAACAAAAATAAAGAAGAGATATGTTGCTTTGGAGAATTTAATTTTAACTTTAACGATTTACGACTTAAGAAAAATCAAGATTTTATATATCTAACCGAAGCAGAAACAAAAATATTGGCAATTTTATGTAAAAATATCGGCACAGTTGTTTCAAGAGAAATTATTGCAAAACTAACTGGCGACATAGACACAAGAAGTATCGATGTTCAAATTAATCGCATCAGAAGAAAAATTGAAGACAAATCAAAGCAACCCTACAATCTACAAACAATTAGAAATCAAGGCTATATTCTGCATAAGTAACGGCAATTTTTAATTACAACCCCGTAATTCTTTTTACAATTTTTTGCACCATCGGAGCCACAAAAAAAGCCACTGGAAAAGCAACCAAGAAACCTATCGTAAAGGCCCTCGCCCACATTTTAAAAAAATTATCAACAAAACCAATATTGACAAGGGTCATTACTCCAGACATAAAGAATGCCATAAATAAAGCCATAAAAAATGGAAAAAGAACTTTGGGATTTTTTAAAATTTTCATAAATTTATTTTATAGTTATTTTAAAAATGAGATGGCAATATTTTGTCGGTAGCAAAATTTTTTACACCCATCTTAGACAATTCGATAATTCTATCTTTGTCATTGACGGTCCAAGCAAAAAATTCAACCTCTGGCAAAAAATCCAATAACTCACGATTAATTAATTTATGGTTAATTGAAAGAAATTTAATGTTTTGGTCAGTTAAAAAATTTTTTAACGACTCCTTCGCTGAGTAGGTTTCAAGATTCTCGCAAACCGCAACAAAATTAATTTTTTCACCAAGTGTTTTGCGAAAATATTGACAAATTTCACTAGCTAATTTATATTCAGTTATGAATGGTGCAAAATAAAAATTTGAAAAATTAATATTTTTTCTGATTATATCGTCCCTAATCAATGCCAATGCATTGTTTATGTTGCTTTTATCGATATTTTTAAAATCGCACCAGTAAACTAATTTATTGCCAAATTCTAAATAATCAATAAATTGCGGTAAATCAGCTTTTTTAAAACTATTACTTGAATTAACATAAGCATCTAGCTCTTGCTTTGTTGGCTGGTTATGCTTTAGTATTAATTTATCAATATTTCCACAGTACCAAATATCAAATTCGATATTTCTAAACCCAAAACTATAAGCTTGATGAAAGCTAGATATCGAGTTTTCAGAAGCAACATTTTTTTTATTATCTTTATCTTTTAAAACAAGCCCTCTATGGGCAAATAAATTAATTATCATATATGAGTTTTATAACTATTGACACTTCCTATCCAGATTCTATTGAATCTATGGAATTAATAAAAAAACTAACCGACGAATTATTGACCCTCAAAATTGCAGGCTGCATACACAGAACAAAAATTCATAGCTCATATATTTGGGAAAATCAAATAGTCCATGAAGATGAAATCAGCTTAACTATTAGCACCAAAAAAAAATTTTATCAAGAAGTAAAAGAGTTAATTTTAAAAAATCACTCTTACGAAATTCCTCAAATTATTTACAAGAAAATTGACGGGGGTCTTAACGAGTATTTTCAATGGCTCTCGCTTTCTATAAAAAAATAAAAATAATAGTGGATAATAAACTTATTTAAAGTTAAATATCATTATTAGAATTTTAACCTAGAGATAAATTTTGGGTTAATTTTCGGTTAATTATTTATCGAGCTGGTTAAATCACAAAAAAGATAAATCAGACAAAGCTTATAAATTCAAGGCATCTTCAATTAATTAGCATCGATCAAGAATAGGCGATGATAAATTTATAATTTAAAAAATAATAAACAGCTAAATCCTTGAATCAGTAAGTAGATAAAAAATTACTTCAACAAACTATTTAAATTTGTTGAATTTTAAATCTTACAAAACACTAGGCCATTTTAAAGATTAATAAATTATGGTTTATTTAAAAAAGAATTCGAATCACAACTAAAACATATGACTCAAAGAACAATTTTAATTGATGCAGCTCATCGCGAAGAAACGAGAGTTGCAGTCCTTGAAGACGGAATTCTTCAAGATTTCGACCGTGAAGCAATTGCAATAAAACAAATTAAGGGCAACATCTATCTAGCAAAAGTAGTGCGAGTTGAGCAATCTTTGCAGGCCGCCTTTGTCGATTACGATGGCAATAGACATGGCTTCTTGCCGTTTCCAGAAATACATCCTGACTACTACCAAATATCCGATATAGACAAACAAAAACTAAGAGAATTAGCTCAAAATAACAAAAAAAATGAAGACGAAGACTCCCACAATCAAGAAGAATTTTCTGAAAAACAGTTTGACAAACCTCGTCGACAAAATTATAGCCATCAAAACAATAATATTGAAAGCGATGAAGTTGAGGAATCAGTAACAACGGGCTCTTATTCGGTTGAAGATGAAACAGAAGTTTACGGCGGAAATATATACGGCGTCCACAAAAGATACAACATTCAAGATGTTATAAAGCCTGGACAACTTGTTTTAGTTCAAGTTGCAAAAGAAGAAAGAGGCAGTAAAGGCGCAGCAATGACAACATTCATTTCGATTGCTGGCAAATATTGTGTTTTAATGCCAAATACTCCAAATAAAGGCGGGGTATCAAAAAAGGTCGATAATTTTCGTGATCGAAAAATATTAAAATCAATCCTTGGAGAATTATCAATTCCACTAGATCGCTCCGTTATTATCAGAACCGCAGGAGTCGGCAAAAGGCCAGAAGAAATTAAAAGAGATTACGAATATTTATCAAGATTATGGGGAAGCATATTTGAAACATCTAATAACTCTAAAGCTCCTTCTTTTATTCATGCTGAAGATGATATAATTAAAAAAATTATTCGCGATATCTATAATGAATCAATAAAAGAAGTCGTGGTTGAGGGAATAAAATCACACCAAGAAGTGGTTGATTTTGTTCGACTGACAATGCCAAACATTAATCACAACATACAGCTTCATGAAGAAAGAGTTCCTATTTTTAATAAATATAAAGTAGAACAACAAATATCGGCACTTTACGAAAAACAAATTTTTCTTCCTTCTGGAGGCTCTATTGTTATTGATAACACCGAGGCACTCGTTGCAATAGATGTTAACTCTGGAAGAGCAACAAAAGAAAGTGGAATAGAAGAAACTGCCTACAAAACCAACCTTGAAGCAGTAAAAGAAGTAGCCAGACAATTAAAATTGAGAGATTTAGCTGGGCTTGTGGTTATTGATTTTATAGACATGTACGATCAAAGACACCGCAGAAATGTTGAGAGAATGCTAAGGGATGAATTACAAAACGATAGAGCAAGGATCCAACTTGGCAGAATCAGTGTTTTCGGATTACTTGAAATGTCAAGACAAAGATTAGGGTCAAGTTTTTTTGAAACCATTACTCAACCTTGCAAAAACTGCAATGGCACTGGTTATGTTCGTTCAGTTGAAATATTAGCCGTAAGCATATTTAGAGCAATTAGACACTCTTCAACTGATAATCAAGTTGGGGTTGTTTACATCTACACTAGCAACGAGATTATCTCTTATATGATGAATTATAAGAGACAAGAAATTCTAAATACTGAAAATAGCTACAAAATACATATATTCTTTCATTTTAGCGACAATGTTGGCAGTGCCGGCTTTGAAATTAAAAGAAGAAAAGGCCTATCTGAGGAAGAAAAAAGAGAGATAGAAATGGAGGTTTCAACTGGAAAGGTTAATATGCTTAAAATCGAGCAACAATTTAATGCCGACGAAGATAATCTTCCTAAACATCGCAACAATAACAGCGAAGAAAATCGAGAAGAAAACAACAATCGAAGAAGTAATAAAAAGAACTATAAATATAAAAATTTTGAGAAAAAAAGAAACAACCACAATAACTCTAAATCATCAATCATTAGTACTATTTTTGATTTTCTAAAAAAAGCTAAGAATCGCTAGTGAAATGCAAAATAATCTGAAAGATGAACTAATAATTGCCGGAAGAAAATTCAACTCTCGGCTTTTAGTTGGCACTGGAAAATATAAAAATTTTCAACAAACCGCTCAAGCAATTGAAGAGTCTGGAGCGGAAATAGTAACCGTCGCAGTCAGAAGAGTAAATATTGAAAATAAAAACGAATCAATGTTGCAAGATTTTATCGACCCAACAAAATTCACTTATTTACCCAATACTGCCGGTTGTTATAGTGCCGAAGAAGCAGTGAGAACACTTAAATTAGCAAGAATGGCAGGTGGCTGGAATCTCGTTAAACTAGAAGTATTATCGGAGCAAAAAACTCTTTATCCACAAGTAATAGAAACCATTAAAGCATCGCAAATCTTAATTAAAGAAGGTTTCGATGTTATGGTTTACACCTCAGATGATCCAATAGTCGCAAAGGAACTCGAAGATATAGGTTGTTGCGCGATTATGCCTCTCGGTGCCCCAATTGGCTCTGGGCTAGGAATTCAAAATCGCCTAAATATAGAACTTATTGTCGAACAGGCAAAAGTTCCTATTCTAGTTGATGCTGGAGTTGGAACCGCATCAGATGCTTCCATAGCAATGGAGCTTGGTTGCGATGGAGTTTTGATGAATAGTGCAATTGCATTAGCAAAAAATCCTATTTTAATGGCAAGAGCAATGAAATATGCCGTTCTAGCAGGAAGAGAAGCTTTTCTTGCTGGAAGAATGCCAAAGAGACAATATGCGAACCCTTCTTCACCTAATGCAGGCCTTATATCTTAAAAATAAGTTTACTGATGCTTTTATTGTCTGGATCCATATTTATTTTAATTTAACATTAATATTGTATTTAATCTATATTCAAAAAAACCAACCATCAATTAAAATAAATAAATCATAAAAAAAACTTGTGATTTTCTTAAGTATCTTTTAAAGTTGCTGAGCTTTGCTTTTTGCAGAGATATGGTGATAAACTTATACTACAATAACAGTTTGGACCTGGGGGCGGAACCCAGCACCTCCACCATCATTTTTCATACTGAATCACAGCAAATGCGGTTAGTATTTATCTATATGGGGGTGACATAGCTTTCGACAGGCTACTAAAAAGTATCTTTTACTCGGTTGAGAAACTGCCGATTAGTGCCTCAAAACACTGATATTCGTTCAAAACAAAATAAACGCAAACGATAACGTTGCTAATGATAATTTCGAATTTACTAGAATGGCTGTAGCTGTCTAGTATAAGTGAAATATCGGGGGCTTGCCCAGTGCCCATCAAAAGAAACTGGGCACTAAATTTATAAAAAGCAAAAATAAATTCACAATGCAAGATCTTATCGGATATGATGAAATTATTGAAAATTCAATGCGATCAGTAATTTACGAAACATTAAAAAGGGTTGAAAAAACTGGCTTACCGGGTGGACATTACTTTATAGTTACATTTTTAACCAAATTTAAAGGAATAAAAATGAATAAATCTCTTTTAGAAAAATATCCCGAAGAAATGACAATAGCGGTTCAGCATCAATATCGCGGTTTAAAGGTAGAAGAGCAACAATTTCAAGTTTCACTTAGCTTCTCAGGGGTTTTTGAAACAATAAAAATTCCCTATAAATCAATAACATCATTTACCGATCCTTCAATTAATTTCGGTCTAAAATTTAGTGCGGAATATGAAGATTACGAAGAAAATGAAGATAATTCAAAGATTCATGCTAATATTGAAAATGTTAGCAAATCAAAAATTGATTTAACTGAAAAAGTTATATCCCTTGATGCCTTTAGAAAAACCAAAAATAGCGACGATCTAAACAAAAAATGATGGTAATTTTTCAACAATTTTTATTTCTAGTAGCAACCTATCTCATTGCCTCGATACCATTCGGACTAATTCTAACTAAATTTTTCACAGGAAAAGACATTCGAGAATTAGGCTCCAAAAATATTGGCGCAACCAATGTAACTCGCATTGCCGGAAAAAGGCTGGGCTTAGTAACTTTAATTCTAGATTGCTCCAAAGGAGCAATAATGGTTATAATTGCTCGTTTTAACTTTTATCAAATTAGTCATTTTCATTTATTTCTAACATTGGTTTCGTTTATAGCGGTAATGGCCCATATTTACCCTATATACCTTAATTTTAAAGGTGGAAAGGGGGTGGCTACAACCCTTGCAACTCTTATGGCTCTTGATTTTACCACAGGGTTTCTCACTTTATGCTTTTGGATTCTTACTTTTTCAGTTACTAGAATTTCAGCAATATCTTCATTGGTAGCAATATTTTCTTCCATAATATTTTCTAAATTTTACAATGCACCATTTGAACAAATAGCTTTATGCACCATATTATTCATTGTCATAACAATTAAACACAAAGAAAATCTAATAAGAATTCTCAATAAGGAAGAATCAAAATTTTAAAAATTTAATTATGGCAAAGATAAAAATCGCAATGGCGCAAATAAACACAATAGTTGGGGCTCTTGATTACAATCTTGAAAAAATTAATAAGGCAATTTTGACCGCCGACCAAAAAGATGCAGACCTTATCATTATGCCAGAAACTGCCCTCACCTCTTACCCTTGCGAAGATTTACTACTAAAACACAGCTTTATCAATGAAACCGAAAAAAGAATTTGGAAAATCGTTGAATTATCAAAAAAAGTTTCAACCGCAATTCTTTTAACTGCCCCAACGATTGAAGAATATAAATCGCAAAAACTAATTCGCAACTCGGCAATGTTAATTGAAAAAGGCGAGATTAAAAAAATAATTAATAAAAAATCTTTGCCAAATTATGGGGTATTCGATGAAAATCGCTACTTTCAGCCCGCTAGCACCTTATCAACAATTGAATTTAGAGGATTTACTCATTCGATATTAATCTGCGAAGATTTATGGAATCTTAAAAATCTTTTTATGCTACAAGAGCAAATTATTGATAGTGTAATCGTTGTTAACAGCTCGCCCTTCACTAAAAACAAACATCAAAAACGAATCGCAATTGCCAAAAACTTTGCCACAAGTCTTTGTAAGCCTTTACTTTACATTAATCAAATTGGTGGACAAGATAATCTTGTTTTTGATGGCAACTCATTTGCAATAGATGAAAATGGCAATCAAATATTGCAAATGCTTGATTTTGAAGAAGATTTTAAAATTATCGAACTAGAAAAAACGCAGAACAAAATAACGGGCTCAACTCTACAAAATACTAATCAAACTAAAATTATCAATATTTTTGACAGCAATAACAAAAATATCAACATCACTGAATCAATTAACTGTATTTTTGCAGACAATCAAGAAAATATCAATGAATCAATTTATCAAGCCGTTGTTTTAGGACTAAGAGACTACCTAGCGAAAAATAATTTTAAAACAGTATTATTGGGAATGTCGGGGGGAATAGATTCCGCAATGGTCGCCACTATCGCTGTAGATGCCATCGGCTCAGAAAATGTTAAACTTTATGCTCTGCCAAGTCGCTACAACTCACAAGAATCAATGGACGATGCCTTGCTATGTGCCAAAAATCTTGATTTAAAACTCAATATTATCAATATAGAAAAAACATTTAAAGCGATAACAGAAAGCCTCGGGAATGAAATAAATCAATCTCCTGAAAATAAAACTCTTGAGAATATTCAATCAAGAATTCGCGGTAATCTGCTAATGGCACTTGCAAATGAACAAAATAGCCTATTATTAACCACTAGCAACAAATCAGAATTGGCAACAGGCTATGGCACAATTTATGGCGATATGTGCGGAGCATTCAATGTTTTAAAAGATTTATACAAAACTACAATTTACGAATTAGCATTATCTAGAAACAGAAAGAAATGCAAAATAGGCTTATGTAAAAAAACATCAATTATACCAGAAAATATCATCAAAAAAGAACCTAGTGCAGAATTAAGAGAAAATCAAAAAGATAGCGATTCCCTTCCTGATTATAAAATTTTAGATAAAATTCTTGAGCTTTTAATCGAAGAATCATTCTCAATTAATCAAATTGTCAATAAAGGCTTTGAAAATGAAACGGTAAAAAAAGTTGCTAAATTACTACTAATCAGCGAATATAAAAGAAAACAGTCTCCAATAGGGGTAAAAATCTCGGAAATGTCTTTTGACAAAGATAGAAGATACCCCCTCACCAATAAATTCTTTTTTTAGGAAAATGTTAAATCAGAACGAAAAAAAACGATATGCTAGAAACATTCTAATCCCAGAAATTAACGAAAAAGGGCAAGAAAAACTACTTAATTCACGAGTTTTAGTGGTTGGCGCCGGAGGCTTAGGCTCGGCGATTATTTTTTATTTAGCAAGCGCTGGGGTTGGTAATATTGCGGTAGCCGATAACGACATCGTTGAGCTCTCTAATTTACAACGACAAATTATTCATAACGAGCTAGATATAGGAATAGCAAAGGTTGAAAGTGCTAAAAATAAAATAAAATTACTCAATTCAACAACTAACTTTATCGCCATAAAACAAGAGGTAACAAAAGATAATTTAGCATCAATTGCCAATGAATATGACATAATTATTGATGCAAGCGATAATTTTAAAACTCGCTTTATTATTAATGAAATATGTCACTCTTTAAAAAAACCATTAATTTTTGGGGCAGTAAAGCAATTTCAAGGACAAACCACCATCTTCAAATCATTTATCGATAATAATCCTTGCTATGCCTGCTTTAATCACAATCACGATAATGCAGAATCAGAAATTCCAATAACGGAGAAGGGAATATTAGGTGCTGTTGCCGGTGTAATCGGCTCAATTCAAGCAATTAATACCATCAAAGAAATTCTTAATATCGGAGAATCAATGGCCGGCAAACTATTGATTAGCAATTTTCTTACCAACCATTCTAAAATTATAAAAATCAGCAAAAATCCGCTTTGTAAAATTTGTAATCAATAAATTTTAATTATTGACTTTTTGAAAAACTTTTTTAAAATGTCGGCATTCATTATTTTTAACAATTAATAGCATTTCCAAATTATGGCTAGAGTCACCGTTGAAGATTGTGTTACAGTCGTAACTAATCGTTTTGAACTATGTTTAATTGCAAGCAATAGAGCTAAAAGCATCTTGTCTGGTGCAAATACTGGCTTTGATCGCAAAGAAAAACCGGCAGTTATAGCACTTCGTGAAGTTGCAGAAAACCTGATTGATGTTGAAAATATTCGTAAAAACATCGTCGCTTCAATAAAACATCGTGGTATTATCCAATTTTCAGACATCAATGAAGAAGAAGAAATCAACAACGAACCAGAAATAACCGATAATTTTTCTGGCTATTCTGAAGTTGAGGAAACAAAGTTAACCACTTTCGAAGAAGATGAAGACGAGCAATCTCCTCAATCAATCGAAGAATAAGATTCAAAAAATGGAATTCCTAACACCATTAAAAAAACCCAAATTTAGAAGTCTAGAAGAAAAATCTAGGCTTTTATTTTTTACAATCTTAACACTACTCTCACTAGCAACAAAAATTTCATTTGCCAACAATCAATCATTAAGCAATAACGATAACTGGCTCACTGAACCAGCAACAGAATTTCGCAAAATCAATAGTTTTGTAGCAAAAAAATATCTCGTAGTAACTGCAAATGATCTAGCCAGCAAAGCTGGAGCAGAAATAATATCAAAAGGTGGCAGTGCAATAGATGCAGTAATCGCCTCACAAATGGTTTTAAATCTTGTTGAGCCTCAATCCTCGGGAATCGGAGGTGGTGGCTTCTTATTGCATTACGACAAAAAAACTAATTCAACAATCTATTTCAATGGTCGAGAAACCGCTCCAGAAAAGGCAGAAGAGAAAATGCTTCTTGATAAAAATGGCAATGTCAGGCCTTTTTCAGAAGTAGTGCAAGGCGGTCTTTCGGTTGGAACCCCAGGGCTTTTAAAAGCTCTTGAAGAGGCTCATAAAAAATTCGGCAAATTACCTTGGAATCAACTATTCGAACCAGCAATTAAATTAGCTAAAAATGGCTTTCCAATGAATCAAAGGCTCAAAAAACTATCTTCTCACATTGACTATCTAAAATTATTTCCCGAAACCCATAAATTATACCTCAAAGAAAATGGCGAAGAATATCAAATTGGCGAAATAATAAAAAATCCTAAATTAGCAACAATTCTAGAAACCATCGCAAAAGATGGTTCAAAAGCTTTTTATGAAGGTGAAATTGCAAAAAAAATAGTTAAAACCGTAACTGAATCACCAATAAATGCAGGCATCCTCTCTGAAAACGATCTTAAAAATTATCAAATCAAAACAGGAAGCCTAATCTGCTCTTATTATCGTCAAAAATATAAAATCTGCTCAATGCCAATGCCAAGCTCCGGTGGAATCACACTCCTGCAAATTCTTGGTATATTAGAAAATTTTAATCTAAATAAAATGCAGTCAAATTCACCGCAAACGATTCACTTAATATTAGAAGCCAGTAAATTAGCCTACGCGGACCGCAATAAATATATCGCAGATGTTGAAAATGTTCCAATCGCAGAAATGTTAGATAAAAAATATCTAAAACAAAGAGCATTGCTTATTTCTCAAAATCAAGCAATAAAAGAGCCTCCATTTGGAGTTTTTAACAACAAAAATCAAAATCATAAAATTGTTAATAATAACGAACCACCTTCAACAACCCATATTTCAATCATCGACCCAGAAGGCAATGCAGTCTCTCTAACTAGTTCAATTGAATATTACTTTGGTTCCGCCTTGTCAGTTGAAGGCTTCTTGCTCAATAATCAAATGACTGATTTTTCTGCAATCCCAGAAATCGATGGAGTAAAAGTTGCAAATCGCATTCAACCCAATAAACAACCTCGTAGCTCAATGTCTCCAACTTTTGTTTTTGACGATAAAAACAATTTAATAATGGTAATTGGCTCGCCGGGAGGGCCAAGAATAATACAATTTACCCTCAAGGCAATTCTAAATTTCTTAGATTTTAATCTTGATATTCAAAAATCTATTGATTTTGGAAATTTTATCGCCTTAAACAATATTGTAGAACTTGAAGAAAATACTGAAATCGTAAAAATAAAACCAGAGCTAGAAAAATTAGGCCATAAAGTTAAAATTACAGAAATAACCAGCGGTCTTAATGGCATTACTTTATATCAAAATATAGCAGATTATCATAAAAATAAACCCTCTTCATCTCTTTACGGTGGCGCCGACCCCAGAAGAGAAAGCTCTGCAATCGGAGAATAATTCAATTTAATTATTTTGTAAATGAAACAGATTTTAAAATCTCTCCTCAATCGCAACTTTTTAATTATATTCTTTCTAGGAATTTCTAGCGGTCTACCCTTGTCACTAATTCTTTCAACATTAAAGGCGATGTTAGTTGATTTAGGAGTAAATATCGCAAATATCGGGCTTTTTTCACTGATTGCATTACCTTATAATCTTAAAATAATACCTGCTCCAATCATTGATAGCAAAGGGGTGTGGCTATTAACTAAATTATTTGGCCATCGCAAATCTTGGCTAATATTAATGCAATCATTATTAGCAATCGCAATATTAGCACTAGGAATCATAAGCCCAACTGGCAATCTTTATCTTATCTTTATAATCACATTAATCATCGCCAGCCTATCCGCAACTCAAGACATCGTTATCGATGCTTATCGCATTGAGTTATTAAGTGCTAGCAATCAAGGCGTTGCAACTGGTGTATATATCTATGGCTATCGAATTGGCATGCTAATTTCTGGTGCTTTAGGGCTAATAATTGCTGAAAAATATGGCTGGACACTTGTATTCCCAGCAATGTCAATAATAATGATATTGCTAATTTTTATTACCATAATCGCAACCGATACTAGAAAAAACTGGGTTGAAAAAAAATATAATTTTAAAAATTGGATAAAAGAAAAAGTCGCTAAGCCTTTTACCGAGTTCTTGCAAAGAGAATTGGCAATTAAAATTATATTCTTTATCATTCTATTTAAATTAGCAGATGCCTTTGCCGGAAACCTAACCATGCCTTTTTTAATGGATATCGGCTTTACAAAAACTGAATTAGCAAAAATTCTTAAAACCTTTGGCTTAATAGCATTATTAATTGGAGTATTTTGTGGCGGAATGATTGTTAAGTTCACAAATATTCGCAACAGCTTATGGATAGCAATAATACTACAAATGCTTTCTAATCTTGCATTTTGCTATTTATCAAAAATTGGCTATGACGAAGGAGCATTATATCGAGTGGTTTTTATTGAATATTTCTGCGGTGGAGTTGGGGATGCAGTATTCGTCGCCTTTCTTAGTCAATTATGCAATAAAGAATTCAGTGCCACTCAATATGCTCTATTTTCATCCCTTTCATCGCTTTCTAGGAGTCTACTCGCATCGGTAGCAGGGGTTTTTGCCATCAAATTAGGTTGGTATAGCTTCTTTATTTTTTCAGCAATATTAGCCCTTCCAAGCATTTATCTAATGACAAAAATCTTCTATCAAAAGAAATTAAAAATTGCCCTTAATTAAAATTAGCCGCTAGAATTAGCCGCTAGAATTAGCTATTAGAATTAGCTAAAAACTGCAATTAAAAACCCTTTTTATTTAAAGGGTGAAACATCTGAACTAATTCTTCCAACCTATCATTGGCAAGATGAGTATAAATTTCAGTAGTCGAAATCGAGCTATGCCCAAGTAATTCTTGCAATAATCTTAAATCTATGCCCGCATTCAATAAATGAGTAGCGAACGAATGTCTTATGATATGAGGGTGGATTCTAGAAGGGTCTAAACCTGCAATTACCGCCAACTCTTTTAACATTGAGTTGACTCTTTGCCTTGTTAGGTGTGCGTAGCCAGAGAAAGAAATTTCTTGTTGTAAATCTTTTTTAGCAGAATCTAAATTTTTAATTTCAGATTGATGCCTAATTGATTTCTTCTTCTTACTTGCTCTTGTGGTGCCAACAAAAACCCACTGTGAAGATAAATAACCGCGAGCCTCTCTTGATTGTAAATATTGCCACAATTTGGCGGTTGCCGTTTTTCCGATTGGAACCATTCTCTCTTTTCCGCCCTTACCTTTAATTAAAAAATAATTTTCTAACCCTACCTTTTTACTATCATTAATTAAAAATTGTAAATTATCCATTTTTAAAGAAACTAACTCACCAACTCTAAGCCCCGAGCTATATAGTATTTCCAATATCACTGAAAGCTTAATGCCAAAATCACTATTATCTTTATCGGCAAACTCCAAAATTTTTAGCATTTCTTTTTCGGTCAAAAAATCTGGAATCTTCTTGGAGATTTTAGGTGCCTCTAAGTTTGAGGCATTATTGATATTAACAATATTTTCACTTGACAAAAAACGGTAAAAACTTTTTATTGCTGAAATTTTTCTTGCGATTGAAGAAACCGCCAACCCTTGCAGATGAAGATGCTGAAGATATTTTTTTAAATCTTCCTGCTCAATGCTAATAATATCAAAAACTTGTGCATCACAAAACTCAATAAATAATCTCAAATCTCTCTTATAGGCTTCAACACTATTAAACGACAAACCATCTTCAGCCCTAATCTTAGCCAAGAAACTAATTAGTAAAGAATTAAAGGCATTTTTATTTTCCTTCATAAATTGCCCCCTAATTAAATATAATTTTACAAACTTTTAATTTCTTAAATTATTTTTAAAATAATTTTAACGATAATTACATCATGCCTTTAAAAGAATCTAAATCCTTTGCATCCATCATCTTTTTTACTTGATTTTGGTCGATTTTACCAAATTTTTTTAACATTTTTTGCATTTGTTTATATTTTTTTAGCAAGCGATTGACTTCTTGGATATTGCTTCCCGCACCTTTGGCAATTCTATGTTTGCGAGAAGAATTTAAAATATCAGGGTTATTTCTTTCGGCAACCGTCATAGAAAGAATAAGAGCTTCCTGTAAAGCTATTTCTTTTTCAAAGTGAGTCATTTCAGATAACTTTTCTTTTATCTTTGAGGCTCCCGGCAATAAATTGATTATTTTACTGAGCCCTCCCATTTTCTTCATTTGACGAATTTGCGAAAGCAAATCATTAAAATCAAACCTTCCTTTATTAATTTTTTTAATTGATTTTTCTATTTCCTCTTGGTCAAAAACCTCCTTAGCCTTTTCAACAAGGGCAACGATGTCACCCATTCCAACAATTCTTGAAGCAATACCCTGCGGATTAAACTCTTCTAATTCCTCTAATTTTTCACCAACTCCAATAAATTTAATTGGACATTTAGTTACTGCCCTCATGGTTAAAGCACAACCAGCTCTGGCATCGCCATCAAGACGAGTAAGAATTGTTCCTGTAATTGCAAGAGCTTGATTAAATTTTTCCGCAATATTAATTGCATCTTGCCCCATCATTGCATCAACCACTAATAATATTTCTTTTGGATCGATGGCTAATTTTATCTCGATTAATTCATTAATTAATTCTTGATTAATTGCAGTTCTTCCCGCGGTATCAAGAATTAAAACATCGTAACCGCCTTCTGATGCTTGTTTTAATGCCCTCTTTGCTATTTCTAGTGGTTTTTGATTCTCGATTATCGGAACAGAATCAGCATTGATTCTTTCTGCCAATATCGCCAATTGTTTTTGAGCAGCGGGGCGATAAATATCAAGAGAAGCTAATAAAGATTTCTTATGTTGTTTTTTTTGTAAATATAGGGCAAGCTTTCCTGAGGTGGTTGTTTTACCAGAAGCCTGAAGCCCTACCATCAATATAACGACTGGCGGACGATTATCAAGATTGAGTTCTGATTTTTCACTGCCTAGCAATTTTACTAATTCGTCATTAACAATCTTGACAATCATTTGACCGGGGTTTACCACCTTGAGAACCTCAGCTCCTAATGCAGATTTTTTAACTTCCTCAATAAAACTTTTAGCAATAGGGAGCGAGACATCGGCTTCCAATAAGGCAATTCTAATTTGCCTCATTGTAGAGTCTAGATCGTCTTGAGAGATAAATTTTTTACCAGAAATTTGGTCGAATATTTTAGTGATTTTTTTAGAAAAATTATCAAACATTTGGCTTAAGATTTTATTAATAAATTTTTTAAATTTTGTGGAATTCTTTTTGGCTTATGAGTTTCTGCATCTATAGCCACTATTTCCACCAACATTTTAGTAGTTAAATTTTGATTGCAATGAATTTTTTGATTAATTATCAATGAAGCAATGCCAATTTTTAAAATTTCAACCTCTACACTTATAACATCATCAAGCTTTGCTGAAGATAAATATTCAACTTCGCATTTTTTTACTACAAAAAGCAATTTTTCGCTTTTAGAAAGTTCATTTTGAGAAATACCAATCGATCTTAAGAAATCAGTTCTTGCTCTCTCGAAAAACTTCAAATAATTAGCATAATAAACCACCCCTCCCGCATCGGTATCTTCGTAATAAACACGATAATCTGCAACAAATTTTGCATTTTCCATAATTTTCAACGGTTGTTTATTTTGTTTTTCTAAGTATTAAAACTGGCTTTTGAGAAAATTGCAATATATCGCCATTTTCCATAATTTTTAACTTCCCAGCCTTGATTTTTCCTATATCGCCATCAGCCTCAACATTTTCTAGATCAATTTCAGATAAATCTTGGCTTGTCGCTCTTTGAGCTGATATTTGATAGACTTCTCCCTCCCCCCTATCAAGATCAATTGAAGGATTTAACATTATTTTGTGACCCTGAAACTTTTCAAAATTTTTATTTTCACTAATAATTTTTATTTCCTTACTAGTAATCGTCTGATATTGATCATTGATTATTGATATGCCGAGAAACATAGTAAAAAAAGATAGGATAACTAAAAATTTTTTAAATTTAGAATAATTTTTAATTTTTTTTAGAATTTTTTCAGTTCTTATGTCCATTTTTTTGATTATTTAGCTTGCTCTAAAATTACAGAAAAAGATTCTACACCCTCAACGGCATTGAGTTTATCAATTTCAACCCTACATTTAAGCACTTTATTATTCTGCATTATTAAATCTAATATTGCTTTTACCAACTCTTCGATTAAAGAAAAGTGCTTTGAATTCACTATTTTCTTGATTTCAACAGTTATTGCATCGTAATCGACAGTATCAAGAATATTGCCTGTAATTGTTGAAGATTCATCATTTACACCCATTTCAACATTAATTATAATTTCTCTTGCGCTGTTTTTTTCCCAATCATAAATTCCGATGGAAGCATTAATTTTTAAATTTTTTATTTTAATTATCATAAAAATATTGTTAAATATTGAAAAAACTTTAGTAATTTTGAGTGGTTTTTATAAAATATTAAAATTTAATTGATTTTATATTAACAATTAAGAAAATCGTTTTTAGCCTTTAATTTCTAAATTTTACTAAAGCCTATACCAATAGTAGAATTTATCTCGTAACAGGCTACTTATAAAGTTAATCAAAATCAAGATAAATCAACCTCAATAAACATTATGCAAGCAATAATGATTGAAAAAACTGGCGATGTCAATGTTCTCAAAATTAAAAAAGTTGACGATCCTAAGCCAAAACAAGAAGAAATTCTTATCAAGCAAACTACAATTGGAGTAAATTTTTTTGATATTTGTTTTCGTAGAGGTCAATATCCGCTATCTCAAACTCCCGCCTGCCTCGGAATGGAGGCCTGCGGAATTGTTGAAGCAGTTGGCGAAGGAGTAACTGAGCTAAAAATTGGCGAAAGAGTGGCTTATGCAACTGGTGGAATTGGAGCCTATGCTGAAAAACGAACAATTCATCAAAGCCATGTAATTAAGGTTCCCGATTATATTAGCGACATTGAAGTTGCTGGGTCTCTATTCAAGGGCTTAGTGGCACACTCTTTATTGCATCGAGTTTTTATCGCCCTTAGAACTAAAAGAATTTTAATTCATTCTTGTGCCGGAGGGGTTGGGCACATATTATCAGCTTGGGCAAAGCATTTTGAACTAGAGGTAATTGGCACTGTAGGCGATGATAGAAAAATTTCTTTCGCGAAATCTAATGGCTGCGATCATGTTATTAACTACTCAAACAGCGATTTTCTTGAAGAGGTTAAAAAAATAACTAAGAATGAAGGAGTTGGTGCAGTTTATGACGGAGTAGGAAAAACTACCCTACAAAAATCAATTCAATGTTTGTGGCCAATGGGAATATGTGTCAGCTTTGGCGATGCCTCAGGAACTCCAGAACCGCTTAATATAGATGAATTAACCGCTAAATCTCTTAGTTTATGCAGGCCATTAATGCCCTATTATAAATCTAGCCGTCCAGAATTAGTTCTCACCGCCAATGAAATATTCGCCTCTATCAAGAAACAAATAATCAGACCGCAAATAAAAACCTACAATTTTAGCGACTTTGCAAGAGCTCATCAAGCCTTAGAAAGCCGTGCTAGCATCGGCTCAATTGTGTTGACATTGTAATTATACTGCAACAAGGGGGCTTCCCGATATATCAAACACTCGTCATGCCGTTGCAAAATGGCACCCAGAAAGATTTAGAGCTGGATCCCGACTTTCGTCGGGATGACGGTAGTTCAATGCTTATTTCAATAACTCCCTCCTTGAGGGGGAGTCGAACGGCCTAATGCCGTTCGGTGGGGGGTTAAAAAAGCTAGCAACCAACTTAAGCCTTAATTCTTCTAAAAATATTATAGACCCCTCCCCGCATCGCCAAAAAGTTGGCTCTGCGACCCTCCCTCAAGGGGAGGGTTATGGTTCAAAGAAAATATTATCACCCGCCAATTCATTGTCTCTTCGACCCTCCCTAAAATTATTTTTCTTGGGGGAGGGTTATGGTTCAAAGAAAATATTATCACCCGCCAATTCATTGTCTCTTCGACCCTCCCTAAAATTATTTTTCTTGGGGGAGGGTTATTAGATCGAGAAGGGGCTTCAGCCTACAAGATTCATTCGGCAACAAGGGGCTTAACCCCTTGCCTTCTTTTTGGAGACGGAACTAAAAATAATAACAATGATGAAGAAGGAGGTTTCTAAATACTGAAATTAAAGCTTCGGAATTGATATTCCAAGCCTTTGAGCAACTTCTTGATAAATTAAAACTAGATCGCCAAGATCTCTGCGGAAGACATCTTTATCCATTTTTTTATTGCTGATGGAATCCCATAGACGGCAACAATCAGGGCTTATTTCATCGGCAAGAATTATACTCCCCGTTGAATCAAAACCAAATTCTATTTTAAAATCAACTAATTTTAGGTCAATATTCGCAAAAAGATTAATTAAAATTTGATTAATTTTAAGGGCAGAGTTTTTTATCTGATTAAGTTGGTTTTCATTGATTATCTTCAACAATTTTGTGGCATGATCATCGTTGATTAGAGGGTCTCCCAATTCGTCATTTTTATAGCAAATTTCAAAAATTGGTGCCAATAATGCGGTTCCTTCAGCAATATTAAGCTTTTTAGCAAGAGAGCCAGCAACAATATTGCGAATTATTACCTCTAGAGGAATAATTTCAACCTTATTAATTAATTGCTCTCTGTCGTTTATTCTTTTGATAAAATGAGTTGGAATATTCGCTTCGGCAAGCTTTTTCATAATAAATTCAGAAATTAAATTATTAAGAATGCCCTTACCGACAAGGCTACTTTTTTTTTGACCGTTAAAGGCGGTAGCATCGTCTTTAAAGTATTGTATTAGTTGAGTAGGCTCTTCAGTGCTAAATAATATTTTAGCCTTACCTTCATAAATTTGTGTCAATTTGTTCATAAGTGAAAATATTTAAATTTAAAAACCGTAAACTGTACCAATTCTAACATTATTACAACCCATTATATTTTGCTGATTATTAGAGTTGATGATAGAATTTTGTTGCGAACAGTTAATTTTTACTCCAAAATTTTGAGTAATGTTAATTTGCGAACCTATGGTAATTGAGCCTAATTGCAGATGATTAAGCTTAACCCTGCCAGCCATTTGCTCTTTATCAAAGGCTAGACCACCTAAATTATAACCAATAAATGCCGAAAAATGACTATTAAAATCATATCCTAAACTTGTTTTTAGACCAAATGCAAAATTGGGATTAAAGCCACCTTTTTCTCCCCGAATATTTTGCCGAATATCTTGCTGAATATTTTGAAAGGCAAGAGTTTGATTACCAACCTCCGGAGCAATGAAAAACTTGCCAGTAGATAATTTATAGCCGTATAAAAATTGATTATCAATTTTGCTTTTTTCTTTTGCGACTTTTAGCGGATCTCTATTATCTGGAGCAGTAAAATCGGTATCCACCACCTTATATGCATAAGAATCTTGATTAAAATTAGCTAAAACAGAAAATGGAGAATATGAAGTTAAGAAAATAATTAAGATAAGTTTTTTAATCATAATTTAATGCCTAAAATGTCTAGTTTCAACAAAATAAAGAGCAACTCCTAGTTCATTTGCTTTGGCAATAACTTCGTTATCTCTTATTGAGCCACTAGTTGCAACAACTCCTTTTATGCCAAATTTATGAGCAATTTCGACATTATCAGCAAAAGGCAGAAAAGCATCAGAGGCTAAAAATAATTTAGCATTTTTATCTTGATAATATTGCTTATAAATATCAGTCTGCATTATGTCAACCGCTTTTTTGCAAGCTATTTCACAAGAATCAACTCGATTAGTTTGCCCTATACCAAGACCTACCGTTTGGAAATTAGCAACTACTGCAATAGCATTAGATTTTAAATGCTTACAAACTTTAACCGCAAATAATAATTGCTGTAAATCTTGACTATCTAGAGCTATATCGCTAACTTGCTTTAATTGATTAAGGTTAAAATTATGATTATCAACATCTTGCACCAGCATACCGCCAGCAATAGATTTAAAACTCAAATTATTATAAGGCTTAAAATCAAGCTCTAAAAGCCTTAAATTTTTTTTATTAGCCAGAATTTTTAAAGCCTCTGGAGTAAAGCCGTTGGCAATTATAACTTCATAAAATAATTGAGAAATTAAAAGAGCCAAAGATTCGTCAATATTAGCATTAATTGCCACAATGCCTCCAAATGCACTTTTGCTATCAGCATTTAAAGCTTTTTGATATGCCTCGATTGGGCTTTTAGCAATTGCAACACCGCAAGGGTTATTGTGTTTAATTATCGAACAAACATAATTATTGGGCTCGTTATTATCAGAAAACTCAACCATTAAATTATAGGCACAATCAGCATCATTAAAATTATTATAACTGAGCTCTTTGCCTTGTAATTGCTTTGCTCCGACTAATGCGGATGAAAAATTTGATTGATTAACAAATTGATAAACCGCCCCTTTTTGGTGGGAGTTCTCGCCATATCGTAATTTTTGCTTAAGAGATAATTTAATATTTAATTTTTCAGCAAAACCTTCATTTTCATTATTAGCGATTTTTTCGCCATTCATTTTAGAGGCTTCAACAGCACTAAAATTGGCAAACCAATCAGCAATTGCAATATCATATTTTGCAATATTGCTAAATGCCTTACTGGCTAACTCGATACGAAAATCTAGGGTGGTGGAATTTTGATTTTCCAATAATTGATTCTTCAAGGCTTGATATTGCTCAATTTCAGTAATTACCGTTTTGTAGTAAAAATTTTTTGAGGCAGAGCGAACCATTGCGGGCCCGCCGATATCGATATTTTCAATAATTTCTGCGGAGTCATTGGTTTTTGCAACCGTTTCAATAAATGGATAAAGATTAACAATTAATAGATCAATATTTTTAATGTTATTTTGCTGTGCTTGTTGATTATGTAGGGCATTATCTTTAATTGCCAACAAGCCTCCGTGAACTTTCGGATGAAGAGTTTTAACTCGACCATCCATAATTTCAGGAAATTCAGTAAACTCGCTAATTTCAGTAACTTTGATATGGTTTTGTTGCAACAGCTTAAAGGTTCCGCCAGTAGAAATTATTTCTATATTTCTTTGCGATAAAAATTCTGCAAGCTCAACAATACCAGTTTTATCGGAAACAGAAATTAAGCATCGAGTAATGTTTTGTAGATTTAATGCCATATTGCTTTAAATATTAGTAGATTTAGCACGGCTGACATAAGTAAAATCTTCTGTTTTAACGATTATTTCTTCACCGCTTTCAATAAAAGGAGGAACCATAATTTTTACTCCATTTTCAAGAATTGCAGGCTTGTAAGAAGCTGTTGCGGTTTGACCTTTAACAACTGCATCGGCTTGAGCTATTATGGCATTGACATTTTCAGGCAAAGCAATTGAAACGGGGTTATCGTTGCAATATTCAACCCTAATATTAATGCCTTCTTGTAAAAAAGGAAGAGCCTCACCAACTAAATTTTTGCTAAACTCAACAGTTTCAAAGCTTTCCATGTCCATTGCCACTAAATTATCTTGATTAAAATATTGGAACTGAAAATTTTTCTGCTCGATATAGGCAACCATTACATCTTCGTTAGAATTGAATCTTGTGTTGGTTTTGTTTCCTGTGTTGATATTTTTCATCTCAACTTGAATATAAGCACCGCCCTTTCCAGGCTTTACATGCTCTCTTTTTACAACCTTCCATAGTTGATTTTGAAATTCAATTACATTGCTGACACGAAGAGAGTTTGCATTAGTTTTCATAAGAATTTTTTAATTAATTGATTTAAGGATGAAAAACGAGGAGTATCAATAAAAATAATTTAAAATCAACTACTTTTTCTAATGGGAAAATCGTCATGCCGTTGCAAAACAGCACCCAGAAATATTTAAAACTGGGTCCCGACTTTCGTCGGGATGACGGTAAAGGTAAGAGTTAGTATGAAGGGAGGGGGTCGCGACTTTTTGCATTTATTGCCGACAATCTATCTTAGCAAAAATTGCCCTAGTAAAAAGTGATTGACTGATTATAATTTATAAGCAATATTGGCAATTATTTTTATTTTAGTTAAACTTTATTTAATTAATGAACCAATCATCACAAAATTTTATTACCATCTATACCGACGGAGCCTGCTCGGGGAACCCCGGTGCCGGTGGCTGGGGAGCGGTTCTACTATATAAAGAACATCGCAAAACTATTTCTGGATTCGTTGCCGAAACAACTAATAATCAAATGGAAATTAAAGCAGTTATCGAAGCCCTTAAAACAGTCAAAAAATCATCTTCTATAAATATTTATTCCGATAGTCTCTATGTGCAAAACGGCATCACCAAATGGATATTCAATTGGAAGAAAAACAACTGGCGAAGTGCTAATAGAAAGCCAGTTAAAAACATCGAATTATGGCAAGAACTAGAAAAAGAAACAAGCAAACACATCATAAATTGGCACTGGGTTAAAGGGCATTCAGGCGATAAATTAAACGAAGAAGCAGATAAACTCGCCAGAGAAGCAGTAAAATTCAACAAAAATAAAGTAATTAATTAATGAAAAAATCTAAAATACCCTATATATTTTTTGCATTTTTCGCGATAATTATCGCCGTTGACTCTTATTATATCTATCTTTCACAAAAAACTTGGCACGGAATAGTAGGAGACTCAAGCAATAAATTCAATAAATCGCAATATCAACCAATTATCAATAAAGAAAAAAGGCAAAATTCTTTAAATTGGCAGGTTGCAATCAATATTAACAACCTTTCGCAACGAAAAATTAAAATTGACATTTCTGCAAAAGACAAAAACTCACAAATCATAAATTTTGAAAAAATAATAATTGATTTTCGCAGAGCCGGCAAAGAGAATCTTGATTTTTCAGTCAACAAAAACAATATCAATAATATTATTGTTGAATTGCCAGATTCTGGAAGGTGGCAAGCATCATATACTTTAATAGATAAAAAGGGCAATATTTATCAAGATAGTAAAAATTATTTGATAAAATAATGAAAAACTGCCGACATTGCGGTCAAAGCAACTATCTTGAAGATTCAAATTTCTGTTGCAATGGGTGTCAAGAAGCATTCAAAATTATCAATGAATTAGGTTTTGCAAATTATTATAACTTACGAAATCAAAATGAAGATAATCTCAAATTAAAGCCTGAAAATCAATATTATCAAGACATCGCTAATTTTTCTACTCAAAAAAACAATATCGATAATCAGCAAAATAATTCATTTGAAATTAACTTTTTTGTTAAAGGCTTGCATTGTGCTGCTTGCATTTGGTTAATTGAGAGCATTCTCAAAAAAAATCCATCAGTAATAGAAGGCAGAATTAATTTATCGCGAAAAAGCCTTTATGTCAATTATAGTGGCGATAAATCCGCAATTAACAATATTATTAAAATCATCAATAATATTGGCTATCAATTGATGCCCCTCGATAAAAAAATTATCGATGAAGCCGAAAAGTCCAATAATAACGAACTATTTAAAGCAATGGCAGTTGCGGGCTTTGGGGCGGGCAATATTATGCTTTTTTCTTTTGCCTTATGGTTTTATGGAGTCGAAGAAATGGGCATTGCAACCCGTAATTTTTTACATTTTTTTTCTGCCTTATTGGCACTCCCTGTAATTTTTTATTCATCACAAGTTTTTTTTAAATCTGCTTTTAATGCAATTAAAAACCGCTATTCTCATATGGATATACCCATTGCCATCGCTATATTCTTGGCTTGTTTAGTGAGTTTAATTGAGGCATATTTAAAAAAACCGCACATCTATTTTGATTCCGCAGTAATGCTGATATTCTTTTTGCTTATTGGTCGATATCTCGATTATAAAACCAGAAAAAAAGTTACCAGCATAGCCACTGAATTTACAATGCTTAGTGCCAGTTATGGGGTTCTAGAAAATTCAAATGGCACCACAGAATTAATTTCCATCTCACAATTAAAAGCGGGGATGATTGTAATTGTTGGAGTGGGAGAAAAAATTCCTTGCGATGGCATAATTATCGATGGATACAGTAAAATCGATGCTTCCATAATTAACGGCGAAACTAATCCGCAAAAAATAAACATAAATTCTAATGTTTTTGGCGGAACAATTAATTTAGAAAATCCAATTAAAATTAAAATAACTAAATCTTTTGAGGAAAGCCTGCTAGCTGATATTATCAAAATTACCGATAATATTGAAAAAAATAAAAGTCGCTTTGTCAGAATCGCTGATAATTTAGCAAAATTTTATACTCCGATCATTCATTTATTAGGGCTCGCAACTTTTTTTATATGGCTGTTAATTTTTAATAATCATTGGGCGGATGCTCTAATTAATGCCACTGCAGTGTTAGTAATTTCCTGCCCTTGTGCCTTAGCATTAGCAGTGCCAATCGCTCAAACTCTAACTACAGCTAAAATGCTGAAGAAAGGAATCCTAATAAATTCTGGAGAAGCATTGGAAAAACTGCAAAAAATTACTTTAATCGCTTTTGATAAAACAGGAAGCCTTACCGAAGGAAAGCCTAAATTGATTAAAATTATCAATCTTAATCAACAAGAAATTATTGACTACCCCCATCGCACAGCAGAAAAGCAAGGTTTAGACAACAACCTAGAGCTAATGCTTGCCACACTTTCAGCTAATAGTCGTCACCCTATTTCTCAGGCTATTTCTCAAGAATTTAACCATAGTCAAAATATTAGGTTAGAAAACATCAAGGAAGAAAGGGGCTTAGGAGTGTCAGGGTTTTATCAAGATAATCAAATAAAAATAGGCAGAAGAAGTTTTTGCGAAATAAACAATAATCACCACCAATTTATAGAATCAACCTTAGAAAACACCAATTATCTTCATTGTTTTGTTAAATATAAGGCAGAAGAATTGATGTTAATATTTAGCGATCAACTTAAAACAGATGCTTTGCTTGTCATTAAAAAACTAAAAGAATTAAAAAATAAAATTATAATATTATCGGGAGATATCGATATTACTGTATCGCAAATTGCCAAAACACTAGAAATAGAAGAATATTACAGCGAATTGACTCCGCTTGATAAAGTAAAAATATTACAAGAAAAAGCCAACGAAGGCTATAAAATTCTGATGATTGGCGATGGGCTTAATGATGCACCAGCAATTGCCACTTCTCTTGCTTCAATAAGCTTCAATAGCGGCTCGGATATTACCAAAAATAATTCAGATATCATTATTCAAGGCACTCGCTTACAGCCAATTATTGATATATTTAACCATTCCGCATTTAGTGTAAAAATAATGAAGCAAAACCTCGCCTTAGCATTAATTTACAATGCCACCGCTATACCATTTGCTATGTCTGGCATGGTTGTTCCTTTATTTGCAGCAATTGCAATGTCTTCTTCTTCTTTGATAGTGCTGTTAAATTCTTTGAGAATTAATCGCAGAACCTAATCATCTTTCTTGATTTCACCCCCTTGGCTTTCTGGTCTCAAACTCCCCCCCAACGGCAACAAGGGGTTTCAACCCCTTGCCTTCTTTCTGGATGACGGTAAAAGTTGGGATGACATTCAATGCTTACTTCAATAACTCCACCCTTGAGGGGGAGTCGAACGTCTTAATGCCGTTCGGTGGGGGGTTAAAAAAACTAGCAACCAACTCAAGCCCTAATTTTGCTAAAAATATTATCGACTACCCCTCCCCGCATCGCCAACAAGTTGGCTCTGCGACCCTCCCTCAAGGGGAGAGTAGTGGTTCAGAAGTAAAACGGAGTTGCAGGATGACGGTAATGGTCCCGATGTATCAAACACTCGTCATGCCGTTGCAAAACGGCACCCAGAAAGAGATAGAAGCTGGGTCCCGACTTTCGTCGGGATGACAGGTGAATTGTCATTCTACAGCTTATTAATTCAAACCCCATCTAAAATTGTCATTGTTTTTTGTTGGAGAGTTTTATACTCTCTAGGATTAATTATTTTATTTACCATATCTTTATCAGGAATACCTTCGTTAAAAATATCTAATCTCAAATCAGGTAAAATATTTTTATTAACTGACTTGTAAATTATTTTTTGCGAACATCTTTCTTTTATACCTTCCGATGTAAAGTCAGCCTTTAAAACTTCAGCCTTTAATGCCCCTCGCACAATAATACCTGCAATTTTTATTGATGGTTTTTTTGGAGTATTTTTAAAACATGAAAATATCTTACTGGCAATACCTGTATTTCCAGTATTAAATTCTATTTTTTCAAGCTTACCTTTTAAATCTTCATTAGATTGCGAAATTTTATAAACAAGTTCTTCGAACTTACTTTTATCTTTAGAAAGGTCATTCTTATAAAGATTTTGCAAGAATTCTTTGATTTTATTAGGTTCTAACTCGTTAATTGCATTTGCTAAATTAGTAAGCCCATCATCATTTCCCTTGCCATAATTCTTTAATATATCTTGTGGCGATCGATGTTGCGAATATTTTAAAATCATATCTTCTGGCTTCTTTGGCAATGTAAAGCCACATAAAGACTTTTCTTTTATTATATTTTTAACACCTTTATGACCCTCTACTAACCAGCATGGAGGACAACAAAATATCCAACCATTGTAATCGTTAAATTCTTCTTCTTTATTTTTAGCTAAAGAATAAGCATTGTAGTATACCTTTTCATTGTCAGCATATAATTGATTAATAGCTAAGTTAAAATAGATATCTTGAACTATTTTATTCACCTTTTTTGCTTCATCTTTGTTTTGAGGCATTCTTCCATAAAAAGCATTAAAAATGGGCTTAAGAAAATTGTGACCTTCGCTTCTGATGGAAGGGATCTTTAATAAACTTTTGATGGCTTTAAGGAATATTTCTGGATTTTGTTGTGCCAGTCCCTCTAATATCGGCTGAGAAGTATCTCTAAAATTTCCTCCTAAAATTTTAAGTAATGTATCCGACGACATGAATGCAGATGATTGACCTTCTTGTTTTATCGCTAAGAACTCGATGTTTTCAAAGAAGATTTTTGGATTTTCTTTTGCAAAACAACATAATGGGGTTTACTTCCACTCATCTTCTTTGCTAAGCAATTCAACTAATTGCCCTGACGACATGAATGCAGATTCTTGACCTTCTTGCTTTGTTGCTAAGAATTCAATAGTTTCAAGGAAGTTTTTACTGCCTTTTCTTGCTAAAAAATGTAATGGTGTTTTCTTATTTTGATATTCTTTGCTTAGTAATTGAAATAAAAAATCTTGATCGTTTTGCGAATTTTTTGTTAGTATTTGCCAATATTTCATAAAATCTTTTCGCTGATTTAATAAAATTTCAGGCAAAATATCTTGATTAGCTTTGATAATATTAACTAAATGATTTTTGACTTCTTCAGATGCGCTTTGATCATTAATTTTGTTATCGAGCCAATCAATAAATCCTAGCTTTTTTTGTAGAGGCAAGTCGTTAGGAAAAGAAAAGTAATCTGTGACGGAAAAATAATCAGAAAAATTACTTAACAAGATATCTAAAAAAGCAAAATTTCTTGCATCAATTAATTGAGAAAAATCAGGTATTGTTATTGTTGCAGGGTCAATGTTTTTTGCTTTAAGGAATGCAATTATATTTCTTGCTTCGGGGTGATTGAATAATTTATTAATATCATAGTCAATCCCTTGAAAATCTGCAATATTGCTCATCGCTTTTTGCAAAACTTCATATGAAACATTGCCTTCAATTAGTGATTTTATGTCTTGATGCTTAAATTCTTGAGGTGTTTTAAGTTTAGTAATAATATTCTTGTAATTATTATCTTCGCCAATTGATTTTGCAACATTGATAATTCTTTCTTTTGCAAATTCTTTGAATCTAGCACTGCCCTTGCTTGATTCTATTAAATCATCAAGTTTATCTGTAAGAATGTCATTACCATTTAAAATGCCATATTCCATTAATTGACAATAAAAAAATAGATTTTTATTCTTAAAAGAAGAAGTGAGGAGGTTAATTAATGCTTCTGATTTATTTTTTATTTCTTGATCATCATTATTTTTTTCAAATAATCCTTTGTCTAAGAATTGTTCTTTAACTTTTTTTAATAATTCTTCTTCACTTGCTATAAGTTTGTAAGTATATTCATCCGTAAGGCAATATAAATCAAGAACTTCTGCTTTAAATAAATAATGATCTTGGGTTGCTGACAAAAGATAATCATTGAGTTTTTTGACATAATCATCTTGAGGGTTTTTAGCTAATTCTGTCGCTACTTTTTTTGCTTCTTTATACATATCTTTTATATCTTGAGAGATGTAATCAAAGAATCTACCAGATACTACATCTGTAATTAAATTTTTGGTAATTATCCCTTGACAACAAGTAAATGATCTTTACAGTTGGCTCAGTTGTTAATCAAACGAGCTAATCATGAAAATTAAAAAAGAAAAATTCACAATTAAGCAGTTCAATAAAAAATATCCGAATGACGGTGCTTGCCTAGACGAGGTTTTTGCGAATCGTTACGGACATTTAGAAAATTGCCCTGAATGCAAAAACTCTTTCAGCTATCACCGCGTTTCAGATCGTAAATGTTATGCTTGCGCTTGGTGCAGTTTTCAAATCCACCCGCTTGCAAATACAATCTTCCACAAGTCTTCAACCAGCTTGAAAAATTGGTTCCACGCAATCTTTCTTTTTTCAGTTTCTAAAAATGGTGTTTCAGCAATGGAGCTTCAACGCCAAATCGGAGTTACTTACAAATGCGCTTACCGCATGGGTCAGCAGATTCGCAAACTCTTTGATGAAGATATTGAAAAACTCCAAAACACCGTAGAAATTGACGAAACTTACTACGGCGGAAAAGAAGCTAATAAACACGCTTCTAAAAAAACTCCAAACGCTCAAGGTAGATCAACCAAGAAAAAAACTCCTGTGTTGGCTGCGGTTGAAAGAGACGGCAACATTATTGCTAAAGTTGTTGGCAATACTTCTAGCTCAGTTATTCAGCCTTTTGTTAAAGCGAATATCTCACTTACTGCCGAAATCAAAACCGATGAATATCGCGGCTACATCAACTTGAACAAATTAGGCTATAATCATGACACAGTAGATCATGGCAGAAAACAGTTTGTTAAAGGAGCTGCTCACACCAACAACCTTGAAGGCTTTTGGTCACAACTTAAACGCTCGATCAACGGCACTTACCACTTCGTAAGTCCTAAGCATCTTCAAACTTATGTGAATGAATTTGCTTATCGCTACAACAGAAGAAAAGCGGTTACACCTTTGTTTTCTTCTTTGGTTTCAAAGGTTTGGATGCCTTGCTAATCAAAGCTGTGAAAACTGCTTTAGTTGCCGCCTCTTTATCCTTTGTTGTTTTTGGTTTCTTAAGTTTAGTAGCCATTATTCAAGTTTTTACTGTAAGAAAGTGACTTGATATACTCTTCCATAAATTCCCAGTCTGGCTTCCCTTGCTTATTTGCAGGAAGTTTTATTTTGGTGTTTTCTACTGTATTTTTCCCGTATTTTCTGCCAAACGAATACCTATATCTCTCCAAATCAAGAATGGTAACTAAGAACAAAGCTGTATAAACATTTAGATTATCTCCATATCCAACACTTAAAGTTGTGGAACCAATAAAGTCTCTAGGTTGGTAAAGTGAATACCCAACAGAGCCTTGTCCATCACCAATAAAAACAATACCGCCGCCGCTTGATACCAGATTTTCTACTCTTTCGACCATTTGCATTACTCCGTTATCTTTCTTCTTCGCTCCTATGTAGGGTATTTCATCACCATCAGCCAAAAGCATCGAGGCATTACCACATTTACCCTTTTGTATCTCTGGCAACAAATCTTTTTTTACACTAAACCATTTCCAGCTTTCTGGATTAATACTAATTTTTTCAGAATTTAATGTATCGGATGTCGCAGATGTTATTCGTCTAGCAATAAATTCAGAAGCCACAAAGTTATGAATAGTATCTACGAAAGAGCTATCTGAAAGGTTTTTATAACTTGTTTCCATGCAAGATTCGGCACACCACTCATCTTCATCACCAATAATTTTTGTAACACTCAATCCCGCCACATTGTCTTTATCGAAATATTTTTCTAACCAGATTTTTTTAATATTTCCGAATTTACCATTCCTGTCTGTTCTTCCGTTATTTTTTGTCTTAACAAACCCGTCATCTTTATAATATCCAAAAAATGTTTTTCTGCTCTGGGAATGTGGATTGTGTGCTTTAAAAACCAGAATACATGTATTTACGGTAACTGGATTAAACAAATCATCTGGCATTGAGAAAACTGCCTCTAAAGTGTGATTTTTTAGTAACCTGTTTTTTACTTCTACTACTTTTTTATCATCAGAAACAACTGTGGACATTTGGCAAATAGCAACACAAATCCCATCTTTTACTAGGCATTCTAAAGTATTTTCTACGAACTCTAATTGTTCATCCGCATTTCCATCTTGGTATGGAGGATTTAAAAAACCTTTTGTCGGTTTTTGTTTTTTTATAATGTCCTTGTTTTTCTCATCAAAGCAACTGCCGTATAAAATATGACTCTTACCATCGCCTCGCATCATCATATTGGAGCAGGCGTGAGAAAACATATCCGCTCTTTTTTCAATACCTATAAGCTGTTTTGATTTAATTGTTTGTTTTTTTTCACTATCATTGCCAGCCTTTTCAATCATATAATTCATTGCAGACACCAAGAAACCAGCGGTTCCGCAGCATGGATCAAAAACAATGTCATCAACACTCAATTCTGCAATATCGCAAAAAAAGTCTGTAATATGTGATGGGGTGAGAACCAAGCCAGTTTTTTTATCGCCACCAGCATATCTTATAAACTGGGTATAAAACTTTCCCAACACATCAAATTCGCTTTCATTTATATGAGGCAAAATATCTTGGTTAATTAACGAAATAAAATCTCTTAGTAAGGTATTTAATTCATTTTTTTTAGTCTTCTTGTTGTAGAATGTATCTGAATTAAAATCGGCATTATTTCTGAATTTAGAATATTCGGAAATAATGATTTTTGTCTTTTCTGAATCTAAATTATTTTTTTCCAAAACACTCTCGCAGGCTGTCAATAGTGAATCTATCAACTTAGCATTTTCGGATTTTTTCTTCTTTTTATTTTCCTTATCGTCTTTTTCTTCTTCTGCAACGGGAGAGAAAAATTTATAACCGTGAAGAAATGGTTTATGCTGTAGGGCAATAAGAATCGCGCTAATCAATGTACATCTCTCAACTTCTGGTATCGAATATTTATGTAAAAACGAATTATATTCTATGGCTTTTTTTATAAGCTCTTCTTCTGCGAAAGGCTTTGATTGTTGTTTTACTAGAGCTTCAAGTTCCTTTGATTTCAGGAAGAGTTTATCTTGAATGTCTTTATAGGTGTAATTCTGCCTCAACCATAAGAAGGTTGATATTTTCTTCTCTTTGTCATTTTCGCCACTAACAGCAACGGCAATTGTGTTAAATTCCTCTTTCAGATAGTTTGCATATAAAATAACACCATCAACCGCATAGTCTTTATGCTTATCTCTATTTTTGCTTTCGTGCTTAGATATGCTGGCTTTGCACTCAATAACAATTAAGTCATCAGGATTGTCTTTGAATGATATTATGAACTCAGGATAGCCAGCGCCATCGCCACCTTTAGAGGCTCTTTTAAGTAGTTTTTGGATCTTCGGATTATCAGACGCTTTTTCTTCTATTACGATATTCTGATTACCGTAATAACCCTTCTCTCGCAGTAAATCTCTAACTATATTCTCTGTTTTTGATTCGTTTACCATTAGATAAATATTTTCTGTTTTTGTTAAAAATTTTCCGCAATCTAATCACAACTTTTTCTAAAAATGAAGTCGCAAGTATAATTTTGTCATTTGGAAATTATATTATGTCCTAATCTCTTACTTGTTGTCAAGGGATAATTACCAAATTTTTTAACTCTTCTCTTGTAAGATAATTTGGTATAGCATCTTTATGGACATCTTCCATTTTTTTATCAAATATATTGATAAAAAATGGGCGGAGATGGGTTTCCATATTGCTTGGTATATATTCAATGAATTTTTTAGCATATTCTTCAATAATTCTATTTGCAATACCACCAGACATAGCATTCATAAAAGCCGAACCAATTCCACCAGCACAAACCTTTAGATCTTGACTAAAAACCGCATTAAAATTATTTTTTAAATTTTCATTTTCTGAATCTCCATTATTTTCTACTTTAATTTTACTACATTTAACTAAATAGGAAATATAGGCTTGTAGAGCAAATCGAGCATCTTGTTTTATAACAATAGAGTCATTTCTTAGATGAGTTTTTAATTGATTACCGCAAGTATCAATATTTTTATAATTATCCTGCGATATAAAATTTTCAAAAATATCTTTTGCATAATTAGTTATATTATTAACATTGTCATCATTAATAATAGAATCTCTGGATAGTAATTTCTCATAAACTTGCTTAACCTTTAATATATTGGCATTTGATTTGTTTTGATTAAAAAAATCTTTTATTTGATCTAGTGTTATCGATTGATCTTTAATAAGCGGATGATTTGGATTAAGATAAATAGAATTATTTTCCATATATTTTATTATTTTTATTTAATATTAGATTTATTAATATTATTAAGTTAAATTTAATAATAAAAAATTAAATTACAACAATTTTTTTATAATGAGATTATTACTGAAATCATTGCAATGGCAGATTTGCTAAATTATTAGATTTTTCTTCGATCATATTTAACTTACTGCATCAAATATAATTCATTATTTCTTTTTATGATTATATTGTTTTTGCCTTCCATTGTTGGGGTAAATTTTATATTTTTTTGGATGATTATCTCATTTTTTGTTATCCTTGCGAGAAGCAAAAGGAAGTCATGAAATCAACCGCTTTGCTGAATTACAAACGATAAGAAAAAATGAAAAGTAGCTAGGCATTATTTATTTCTAGCATTCTGCATTTACTAATAAATCGGGAATTTTTGGCAAATTTGATGAACTTGTTTTTTTACCGCCTCTTCAATTTGATAATTGTCAGCATAATTAAGCGGCAGACCGCTATTTATAACCTCTTCTGTTGCAACATTTTTAGCAAAACCTTCGAGAACATCGGCAATTAGGTTGCCTATTAATTCAAATTCATTTTCTTTGAAGCCTCTAGTAGTTCCAGCAGAAGTTCCGAATCTTAGGCCAGAAGTAACGAAAGGGCTACGAGGGTCATTCGGGATAGCATTTTTATTGCAAGTAAGACAAGCTCTTTCAAGGGCTTTTTCCGCTTCTTTGCCCGTAACATTTTTTAGCGGAGTAAGATCAACCACCATCAAATGGGAGTCGGTTCCACCAGTTGTAATTATCAACCCTCTATCCATAAGAGTTTTTGCTAATATTTTAGCATTAAGCACAACTTGATTGATATAGTTTTTAAATTCTGGTTGTAATGCTTCTCCAAATGCCACCGCTTTAGCAGTAATAACATGCATTAACGGCCCACCTTGCAAACCGGGGAAGGTGGCAGAATTAATTTTTTTTGCCAATTCTTCATTATTAGTAAGAATAACTCCACCTCTAGGGCCTCGCAAAGTTTTGTGAGTTGTTGAAGTGACGATATCTGCAATACCAACTGGCGAAGGGTATTTTCCGCCCGCTACCAAACCAGCAATATGAGCCATATCAACCATCAAAATTGCTCCGACCTTATCGGCAATATCACGAAAACGATTCCAATCAACAATTCTAGGATAAGAAGAAATGCCCGCAATTATAACCTTAGGGCGATGCTGAATTGCCAACTCTTCTACCTGATCATAATCGATTAGCCCGTTATCTGCCCTAATGCCGTATTGCACTGAATTTAGCCACATTCCTGAAATTGTTTTTTGGGCACCGTGAGTTAAATGACCACCCGCAGATAAGCTCATTCCGAGGATTGTATCTCCCGGGTTAAGCAAAGCGAGGTAAACCGCCAAATTAGCACTGGCACCAGAATGTGGTTGAACATTGGCAAATTTTGCATTAAATATTTTGCAAAGCCTAGAAATTGCTAGATTCTCTACTTCATCAGAAAATTCGCAACCGCCGTAATATCTTTTATGAGGGTATCCTTCTGCATATTTATTAGTAAAAATTGAGCCTTGAGCTTCTAATACCGCCCTACTAACTATATTTTCTGAAGCTATTAATTCAATTTGATTTTGCTGTCTAGATAACTCTTTATTGATGGAGTCGGCAATTTCTTTATCGCTAACTGCCAAAGGAGATGAAAAAAAACTCATAAAAATTTAAAATAATTTATTGATAATAAAAGTAATTTTACTTTAGAAACTTAGATAATTGCTTAAATGCCAATGCCCTATGAGAAATAGATTCTTTTAAATTATGCTCTATTTCAGCAAAAGTTTGTTGCATATCTTGTTTTATAAATATTGGATCATAGCCAAAACCGTTAGAGCCTTTAGGTGGAAGGCTTAAAAAACCGTCAACTCTACCTTCAAAACTAATGCTGGTTTCATCAAACGGATTAAATAAAGATAGGTTGCAAATAAAATAGGCTTTTATTTTATCGCGATATGGGTTTATGCCTTTATTTTCAAGCATTTCAGCGATTTTATTAAATGCTTGAGGAAAATTTTTTACACCACAATCATCAATCGCAAACCTTGCTGAATGAACTCCCGGAAGACCATCTAGCAATTCAATGCAAAAACCAGAATCATCGGCAATTGCTTTCAAGTTAAGCATTTTAGCATAATATTTTGCTTTTATTAGAGAATTTTCAGCAAAAGAGTTGGCGGTTTCTTCTGGCTCAACTATTTTAAGATTATCGATGTAATTTCCGGCGAATATTGCTTCAATATCAAATGAGGCAAGCAATGATGATATTTCATTAAACTTGCCTCTATTATTTGTAGCAATGAGTATTTTATCCATTTACAAGGATATTTTGATTAAGAAGGTGATTTTTATTAACCACTATTTAGATAGCGATTTTATTGAGATTCTGCTACTGCAGTTTCTGCATTTTTCGCATTTTCAATTTCTGCTTTTGCATTTTCAATTTCTGCAAGTCTTTCAGCTTCTTTTTTAACTTTTTCTAGAGCCTTCTTTTTTAAATTAGAACCCTTAACTTTTGGTTCAAATTTTGGCTTATAAACTTCGGAGCCTTTAACCCCAAGTTTAATTAAAAAAGAGGCGACTCTTTCTGTTGGTTGAGCACCAACTGAAAGCCAATATTCAATTCTTTCTTTGTTGATTGAGATTTTTTTTTCATCATCAGCAACTAGTGGATTATATGTTCCAAGCTTTTCAAGAAACTTGCTGTCTCTAGGTGAGGTGCTATTAGTAACTAAGATACGGTAAAAAGGAACTCCTGTTCTACCGCCACGCGATAAACGAATTTTAAGCATAATTTTAATATTAATTTGTTAAAAAACGGGAATTATAAAAATAATTTTTTATTTTGCAAATACTAATTTATACTAAATCCCAACTTTAACTAAAGGCTTAATGAAAAAAAGTTTTTTGGCAAAAAGTCAATATTATCAATAATATTTTTAAAATTATTATTTTTACAATTTGGCAAAGAGTATTTTTTAGTTAAATTAATCAGAAAATCAGCCTTGAGAGCACAAAATTCTTGATTAGAATGCCTTGTTAATAATATTAAAAAGAAGCGATTCTTTAAATTATCTTGCAAATTCAATTTAGAGAATTTTGCCATATCAATTAAGCAGTTTTTTGAATTACAATTAATGCCAAGGCTTTCTTTTTCAAGCTCTGACAATTCTTCTATTGTTGAAATTTTTCTATTTTTCCAATTTTGCAAACCGTATTTATACCACAAATTAAGCTTACTGCCCATTGGTTGCTTAGAAAAAATTAACCCCTTTTCTTGATGATGAAGAGCGAAAAATTTTTGCTCCGCATCGATTGAAATTACAGGCTCCTTGGTTAAAGATAAATTAATAATAAAAAATAAAAATATTATTAAAGCAAAATAACGGATTTTATGATTAATAATGCAAAAAAACAATGCCGATAACACCGCACCAACAAAAGCAAAAGAAGAAAAATCGTAAACTATAAATTGACTATATTTTAAATTAGCAACAAATTTAGCGATATCAATAATAATAGCAATTGATAAACCCATAATTTGCAAAGTAAATTTCTCTAAACCAGTTTGGAGAGGCATTAATAATAGCGACAAAAAGCCAAATGGCATTGCAATGAAGCTGGTAATTGGTATCGCCAACAAGTTTGACAAAATTGAAAAGTTAGTAAAATTATGAAAATGATAAATCGAAAAAGGCATAGTAGCAAGCTGTGCAACCATTGAAGAAAAAACGATTTGCATAAAATACCATAAAAATTTTTTAATAAAACTAGATTGTAAATTTAGCGGTTTAATTTTTTGAAATATTTGATAAGTAGCAGTAATTGCAGTAATGGCACTAAAAGATAATTGCAAGCTAGCCGAAAATATAGCCATCGGCTTAGAAAGCACAATCACACAAAATGAAATGGCAATAGATCGCATTGGGTTTGCAGATTTATCAAGTATAATCGCCAACATTATCAATAAAGAAAAGTAAAAAGAGCGAACGGCAGGAATAGGCGAACCCGCTAATTTTAAATAACAAAAACAACCAATAATTGCAAAAATTGCCGATATCTTTTTAATATCACGATATAAAGTTAAATTTTCACTTAATGACAGTAAAAAACGAGATGTAATAAAAAATATCAACCCAGCAATTGTAAGATGGAGCCCCGAAATTGAAAGCAAATGAATCAAACCTGAATTTTGAATATCATTCATCACATTTTGCGGAATAAGGTTTTGAGTTCCAACCAATAAAGCTCCAGCAATTTTTGCCTGATCTTGATTTTTGATATTTTGTAAAATATTGTCTAATATTTTATATCTAAGCCTTGTTATCCAACTTTGGTCAATAGTTGCATCATCGCTTTTCTTAATAATTTTTACCTCTCCGAATCCGTAGCCACTGCCTTCAAAGCCTTTTATTACTGCATCTTGATAGTAATTAAAATCACCAAAAAATTTTTTGCCCGATGATTGCTGTAGATAAACTCTTAAAGAAACAATATCGCCAATATTTAAACCCGATAAATCAAAATTAGTTGCAACCCTTATTTTTCTAGGGCCATTGACAGATAAATGACTAATAAAATTATTCGATAAAAAGCCCGTAATTTCACTATCTTCGTTATCATAATTTTTGATATTGATTTGGCGATATTTTAAAGGATAATAAGCATTTTTTAAATCAATAAATTTACGGTCGAAATCCTGAAATTGTTGATTGTTAAGCATTTTTTCTTGTGCCTTAATTTTTTTCTTAGCAATTTTTGCCAATTTTTGTTTTTGTAGTTTTATTTTCTTCAACCCTTCTCTTTCTTGCTTTTTATTGCTTTTAATTTGATTTTGATGATTTTTCATATTCAAAAAATCCTCTTTCACTCCTTGTAAACACTCAATATCTTTACCGCATTTTATTGCTTGTTGATAGAATTTTTGATTCATCTTTGGCATCACAAAATTATTATCTCGCTTGTTCTCCTGCTTATTTTTAGGCTCTTCTTCGCCTTCTCCATTATTTAATTCTGCAATTTCTGTTTTTGATTCTATATTATCGTTATTTTTTCCTAGTTTTTGCACTTGTTGCGAAAAAAACTGCTCTTTAGCAATTGATTCGCAATTATTAATGTTGGCGGTGTGGCTTTCTATATCGCCTTGTTGCATCTGACATTTATTAATTATCTTCAAAAATTTTTGCGGAATTTGATATTGCCACTGCAATGTAAATATTTCTTGATTGAGAGCTTTAATTTCAAGTTGTAATTTTTTAATTGCTTCGCTATCCACCATTTGCAAGATTTCAACTTTTTTATTAAAAATTATTTTTTTAATTTTCCTAATTTTATTATTCTTAATTTGAAGCCTAATAACCTTGTCAACACAAGATTTATCTTTATTGCAAGCAATAATTTTTTTTGATAAATTTTTAGTTAGCTTGAGAATTTTAAATTCATTTTCTGGCTCTAAAGCCTTTATTCCAGAATCATCAAGCCCATTTTCTAATAAAAAATTAGTTAATTCTTGATATTCATAATTTTTCTTTTTTTGCTGTAGAATTGACTTTTCTTGTTTTTTTTGAACTTGTTTGGCTTTTTGCTTTTCTTCTCTAACTTCTTTTTCGATTCGCTTTTTTCTAAGCTTCTCAACATTTTGTAGAGAATTTTTTTGAGCCTGCAACATTTGATAATGATCTGCAGATATTTTGTAAAAAACCACCTGCTCAAGAGTAAGAGCCCCTTTGCTATGATAATTGGCAGAATTTTGACTAGTTTTTAAATCGACAATCTTGGCAATGATATTGCCATAAAGCTTTTGATTGACTAGATTCCTTTTAAATAAAAAACCTTCATAAATTAAGCTCCATAAAAATGCTGACAAGATGATTATTAAGGCTAGATAATATTTTCCGATATAGCTATTGCGATATATGAAAAATAAAATAAAGGCGGTCGCTATTAACCCTAAAGATTGAAATAGGTAAAAATAAGGGTTGGCAATGCAATTATTGCAGTTAAAAAACAATAAAATACCAATAGCAACAAAAATAGGAACAAACAAAAATAATTGTTGTGAAAATATAATCGCTCTAAGTAAAATCAACCAGTTGATGATATTATTTTTAATTGCTAAAATAATGCTGTTAAACATAGTGGTGTCGATATTTCAAATGCTTGTGTGATGTTTATAAATTTAATTTGCCAAAATTAATTTGCTAAAAATAAATTTTAATTAATGATGCTATTTCTAGCTTTTAAAATTTAAAAATCAACATTCGCAACCTAATAAAATCAACATTTTTAAATAATTTTTTGTCTAAATATAAATAAACTTGCTTTTAAACATATTTATATCTATCGTCTCACCATTATTATCTTTGCCAGCATCAATATTAAATTAAATTTTTAATAAAATACGATATTTAGATATTAATTAAAAACAAAGATAAATCCAAGCCATATATAAAATTAGTAGAAATTGAGCAATATGATTATTTTTGATTATACAAAAAATATTTTTCTTGATAGAGGCTTTAAAAAGGCAAGAATATTTTTACTGAGGTCTTTATTATCTTACTCAGAAGTAATTAGCTGGCTAAAATACATTGATTCATTTTATAAAAAATATAGCCTCAACTTTGCTCCCTCCGAATTGGT
This sequence comes from Rickettsiales bacterium UBA1997, assembly GCA_964202895.1. Taxonomy (GTDB): domain Bacteria; phylum Pseudomonadota; class Alphaproteobacteria; order Rickettsiales; family UBA1997; genus JAJTDS01. The sequence continues at coordinate 590,693 of CAXNJM010000001.1, forward strand.
TGCATTGCCGATTAGATCTTATGTTAGCAATATCTTCAGAATAAAACAAAGAAATTTGATTTTACAGGATCACTACAAAATAATGGAGTCGGTATTTTCTCCTTTAGCAATTAAAAAATTTTTATCAGATAGCGAAATACCAATATCCTCTATTCTGAAAAAAAACGGAGATCAATGCCATTTAAAAATCTTAATGCATGGAAAATTTTGGCGAGAAGGGGCAATGACTCTTTATTTACAAGACGAGGCTTTTAAGTTAATCTCTACCTTGACTTTTACTATTCATAATGATTTAAACGGCAAAAGGTCAATTTTTATTGGCGGACTTCAAGGCGGAAGTGACATTGAAAAATCCGATATCGTTAGCTTTACCCGAAGCCTAGGGGGGTTAAGACCAAAACACACATTAATTGAGTGTTGCTATGCAATTGCAAAATTTATTGAGGCTGAAAAAATAACAGGTGTTTCAAATAAAAATCATGTTTTTTCATATCAAAAAACTTTTCAAAAAAGTTATAACGGCATCTGGGAGGAAATTGGCTCAACCCTAGATAATGATGGAAATTATTTATTGCCAAAATATTTAACAAAGCGAGATTTTGAATCAGTGCCTCAAAAAAAACGAAAAGATTGGCTTATCCGACATGCTCACATTGATAAATTAAAAGTTGATATTGATAATTTTCTCAATGAAAACTCAAATAATACCTTTAAATAAACTTGCTTTTAAACATATTTAAATCTATCGTCTGGTGATTATTAGCTTTGCCAAATCGCATATTAAACTAAATTAATAAAATAAAATGCAAACCCGTCAAGATAAAAAAGAATCAGGACAAATTGCAAAAATCGACAACAAAGATCTTCTCGGTTTTGCCACAAAAAGCCCTAAAGAATCAGTGTTAAGAAAGCCTGATTGGATAAGAGTTAAGGCACCAACTTCTAAAGGTTATCAAGAAACAAAGGCAATATTAAATCAAAAAAAACTACACACCGTTTGCGAAGAAGCATCTTGCCCCAATATCGGAGAATGCTGGGAGCAAAAGCATGCCACAGTAATGATTCTTGGTTCAGTTTGCACTAGAGCCTGCTCATTTTGCAATATCGAAACTGGCAAACCAGATCAAGTCAACCCTCACGAACCAGAAAATGTTGGCGATATAGCAAAATTTTCAGGCTTAAAGCATATTGTTATAACTTCAGTTGACAGAGACGATTTATTTGACGGCGGTGCCGATCAATTTGTTAAAACTATCGAGGCAGTCAGAAGAAAGGCACCAAACACTACCATTGAAATTCTCACCCCTGATTTTCTTAAAAAAGAAGGAGCAATTGAAAAGGTTGTATCAGCAAAACCAGATGTGTTTAATCATAATATCGAAACAGTACCGGGTTTATATACCAATATCCGCCCTGGAGCAAGATATTTCCACTCTTTATGGCTTTTAAAAAGAGTTAAAGAGTTAAACCCACTAATCTTCACTAAATCAGGGTTAATGGTTGGGCTCGGAGAAACAAAAGAACAAATATTACAAGTAATGGACGATATGAGATGCGCAGATATAGATTTCATAACCATAGGACAATATCTAAGACCTACCCTAAGACATGCTCCCGTCGAAAGATATGTTCACCCCGATGAATTTGAGTTTTACAAAAAAATGGCTTACAATAAGGGTTTTTTAATGGTTTCTTCTAGCCCACTAACTCGCTCTTCTTATCATGCAGGAGATGACTTTGCAAAAATGTATCAAGAAAGATTAAATAGAATTTCATTAGTTTTGGCAAAATCAATATAATTTAGTATAATTTTATTACAAGATTCACCAATCAACAGAAATAAATAACCGCCTCAGATAATCGCATCAACTTTTTTACTAAACAACTTGACTTTTTAGAATTTTATAGTTTAATTTAATACTTAATATTAACCAACCACAACATTAACATGAAAAATCAAACTACAGCAATAAACTCAATAGAAGATTTAATTGATCATATCAATAAATCAAATATTACAAGCGATAGCAGCAAAACAGAGCTGGCAATTAAAATAATTAAGAAGAATCCTAATATAATTAAAAGCTCAACAGAATTATCAGATTTTATTATTGATAAACTCAAGATTACAGATGATTATGACAAAAAAAAGCTAGTAATTGAAATAATTGAGCAGAACCCTAAAATAATTAATGACCTCACAAGCTCAACATTATTAGATTTTATTATTGATAAACTCAAGATTACAGATGATTATGACAAAAAAAAGCTAGCAATTGAAATAATTAACCAGAATCCTGAAATATTAGGAAACAATAAAGAAGAAAAAGGGAAAGGGCTCAGCGAGTTTATTAAGGTATTTGGCAATGATTTTTATCATCGAGTTGAATTAATATGCAACTTACTTATACAATTACAGCAAACTATAGATATAGATTTCAAAACACTTAATAGCAATTTATATCAGAATGATTATCTCAAAGAAGAGTTAATTCTTAAAGCAATAGAAAAAGGTGTTCTTCATAAAGATAATTTTCTTCAATGCGGTTTTAATGAGATAAAAACTGATGATATCTATTTAGACATTTTAGCAAAAGCGAAAGCAAAAAACATTATAACTGATCTTGATTTATTAAATCATAACAAAGGCAGGTTATCAAGCAAATTTACCTCTATGAAAGAGTTGTTTGATATTAATTTGGAAGAGAATAAATTAAACGACATTTTTGCTAATGAAGGTAACTCCCTAAAAACTATAGCTTCTTGGTTTGCTAGCTCTGATAATCAGTTTGATATTAAACAATATAAATTATCGGATATTATAGAATATTGCAGAAGCGGTGGCAAATTAACCGAATTAAATTCATTATTTAAAGAAGAATTTAAAGCAAAAATAAAGAATCTATATATTCCATCTTCTCAAAAAGTAATAACAGATGTCGATATTAAACAAATAGCAGAACTAACTAGTTTTAGCACTGATGAGGTTGCAAAAAAACATATTTCAATTGGTGGGATGGTCTCCCATCTTAAGCCTTTATTTACAGACATTAAAGAAGCAACAACAGAGGAAATAGATCAAATAAAAAACGATAAAATAAAAGAAATATTAACAAAAACACTTAATAATGGCCTAGTTGACAATCAAGACACTCAAAACTTTTATAAAGAAATTACAGGGCTTGATATAAAAAATGAAGATATTAGTAAATTAAAAAATTTTATATCTGGCAATAAGGATATTTTAACTTACATTTTTAAAAAAGAAGATGGTTTAGCAAGATTAGAAGGTGTAATGCATTCAATTGGCGATGGTTGCGGTGCCAATATCGCTAATAACCTCAATAATATGGCTATATCTTTTCTTTTAGATGATAATGAGATGGGAGAAAATGAAAAAAATAAAAATATTGCTTTAAAATTAATTTATGAAAGTCTAATTGCAGGCGGTATCTTGCAACAAGCACTTGGAGATGGCGATCATTTAGGCGGTAGCAGTAATGCTTCAATCATCAAAGATTATAAAAAAGATAGTACTGCAGATATTCTTAATAAAAGATTTATTACTTGCGATTATGCAATAGAAGCAACAGCAAAAATATCAAACTCTGACAAACATAGCGATATAGTTCCAGAAGCAACCAGAGAATCAATATTGGAAAATGATTATTTACTAAATAAGTTTAACAAAATAATCGCTATAAATGCTATTAACTTCTTAATCAAAGATGGTGCACAAGGTAAAATAACAAATAATAATTCTGTTATTTATAGAGATATTTCTGAAGCAATTAGTGGCATAGAGGCAGGAAAAGCAAAACAAGTAGAGCAAGAAGCCAGAAAAATAAAGCAAACAGCGGGAGATAATGATACTCCTAATCAAGATGATGAATCTCCAAATAACGAAACAAGACCAACAAGACTTCAAAGATTCTGCTCATGGCTCAAAGAATTATCTTGCTGTTAAGGGCAGTAATTTCAAGAATTTAAAAGGTTACTTTCTTGCATTTCTTGTTCTAAGAAATAAATTTATAGCATTAATTTTGGTAGTTTTTCTATTCAATAAACTGTAATTGCAGGTTCTCTATCCAAAAAATGGCGGTTTTAATTTTAATATCATTTGCAATTGAAGATGTGTGTTGTTTGTTATCTCGATTAAATGGCTGTTGTTCAAAGTGTAGATTTTCAATCAATCGCCTATATTCTCTTAATTGCTCTAGATATTGAAAAGGTAGCTTCTCGGGAATAATTGCATTGGTTTTGTAATCAATAATAATAATCTCTTGCAAAATGTCGCCGTTATTTGTTTTGGCGATTTTCTTTATCAATAAATCGATTCTTTTTTGCATTATATTACCGTTAATAAAGCCAGATAATTCTAGTTCGCATTCAATTTTATGTTCTATCTTTTGCTCTTCATTGCCAATAAAAATTTGTGCAAAAGAATTGGAATCAATAAAATCAATAATCTGCCGTTGAATAATATTTTTTTGTTGTTGCTCTATTTCTAGTTGAGAATCAATAATTGCAATAGCTAATTTATGCAATAAAGCTCTGTTTTTGCTGTTGCTTTTACCAATCATTTCTAAAATTTTATGCACTAAATTACCCTTAACTAATGCTTGATTATCATCTTGCGAATTATTTTTATGTTGATAAGAGCCTGTAAATAGCCAATCATCTTTATATTCATTGAACTTAGATTTTATTGATTCTGTGTTTTCTAATTTTCGCTCTTTTATCGCATTAAGATTATAATATTCATCAACTAGTTGATCTTGTTTTATGAATGTAAAATTGCTAATTTTATTATCTTGCAAGGCTTGTTCTAGAGCCTTCTGAATTTCGCAATGAATATCTGTTGTATAGTTATCACGACCAGATTTTTCATAACTCGTAAAATATATTTCATTGCAGGCTCTAGTCATTGCAACATAAGTTAGCCTCAATCGCTCCTCTAATTCTGCATTCCTAATATCATTAAACAAATTACTAAGATTTGAATTATCTTGAGCAATATTTTCTTCGTTTATTGTAAATAATATCGGCAAGTAAAACTCATCTTCCCGCAGGGATTCTTGATTATTTTGGCTTAATTGCGGTATTTTCAACCAATGCAAATCTTCTCTTTTGCCACTCTCTGCATCATCAATAATAATTACAATTTTTGCCTCCAAACCTTTTGCACCGTGTATAGTGCTAATTCTCACCGCGTCTTTATTGGCGACATTCATTTCGAGCTTAGGCCTAATATTCTCAATATTTGCCACTAATTCTTGCAAACTATCAACATCTTTTGATAATTTGATAATTTTTAAGAAAAAATCTTCTAGTAAATCAAGCTTTTGCACATTGTTTGTAAGCATTAAATGCTTCGCTAAACCAGCTTGATAAATTAAAAAATAAATTAATGTTATTACATTATTGCTATGCAATATTTGCAAGGCTTGGTTAAGTTTTTGATGAATATGATTAAAGTGATTTATTTGCGATAGAGCCTTATAAATATTGATTTTATTGGCTATTTTATATAATATAATTTCTTGCAATTCTTCATCGCTGAGATTAAAGAAGCTAGATTTTAGAAGAATCGCCAGATTAAAATCATCTTCCTTTAATAATAAAAATTTTAGCATCGCCATTAAATCGGCAATCATCAACAATTCTAGCAAATCAACTTTATCGTTGGTAATAAACGGAACATTGTTTTTCCTTAGCTCTTTATACAAAAAGTGGACATCATTTCTTTTTTTGATTAATATCATTATATCGCCAAATTTAACTTCTTCTTCAAGATTTTCTATTTTTCTTTTTTCACCAACCCAAGAGCTAATTTTATTAGCAATAACCGCCGATAATATTTCAACCGCTTGTAATTTTTTTTCATCATTTTCATCATCAGCTTCTTCTTTGGTATTTTTTTCATTTTTTTTCTTTTTAACCCTTTCCCACAACTCAACTTTACCAATTAAGCCTTTTTGATTAAATTTAAAAGATTGATGTTGATGATAATTATCCGCCTTAGTTATCATTTTACCGTATCTTTCTTTTTCATACAAAAATAAAGCATCCACCGCTTCTAATATTGATTTTGTAGAGCGAAAAGAGTTGTTGAGAGAAATATCTTGCAATTGTTCTCCCGCCTTATTTTTAAAATATTGATAACTAATTTTGACAATATCCGGCCTCGCTCCTTGAAAAGAAAAGATCGACTGCTTTTCATCGCCAACCACAAAAATCGAAGGCATTTTACTTCTGCGACCCTCGCCACTAAAAAAATCATTAGCCAAAGATTTAACAATCTGCCATTGCTGAATGTTGGTATCTTGCGATTCGTCAATTAATAAATGATCAAAAAAGCCGTCCAACTTATATTCTATCCAATCCCTATCTTCCGATTGTAATAATTTATTAACTTTGATGATTGCATCATTAAAATCAATTACCCCTCTTTGCATCTTGATAGCATTATAACGAAGCATTATTTCTTTAGATAATTTTAGCAAATTGATGGTTTTGTGGCAATTTGCAATTTTGATTATTTCATTGTAAAAAATGTTGTTTTTGCCATTTTCTGCTAATTTCTTGCTAGAATTTTGTTTAAATAAGTCACGATAATTAATGAAATCAAGCATTTCTGGCTTCTTCAACAAAAAATCAGGAAAATCATTTTTAATATTTCTTTTTAAAGCCTCGAAATCAAAGCGATTAATCAAGTTATTAAAATAATCTTCAAGTTTAATTATGTTTTTATCTTGAGAACCGCAGATTAACTCGCAATAATATTGCTCTATATCATCAAAAGAACTGTCTTCAAATAAGATGTCTAGCTTATTTCTATCATTAATCAATTTATCAATAAAATTATCGCTATTGCCATTCAAAACATAATATTCATTGATTATTTTCTTTAATTTTGAATCATGAAGAGAATCTTCAAAAACTCGCTGTTTTGCAAGCTGAATCAATAAATTAGAAGAATCGGAGTCAATAATTTCAAACCTCGGACCAACATTACTTTCTAGCGGAAATATTTTTAACAAATTTTGACAAAAAGAATGAATTGTCATTATCTTAATTGATTCGGGAGATTCATTGATTTCAAAAAATAATCTTCTCGCCTTATTTATCAATGCTTCGCTTGGATAATTATTAGTTAAATCTTTTAAAATTAATATTAATTCATCTAAGGAAGATGATGTCATTTCAAATAATCGATTATTGATTCTCGCCTTCATTTCATTGGCACCATTGTTAGTATAGGTAATACATAAAATTTTTTGTATATCATTGCCATCTAACAACAACCTAATCACTCTGTCGGTTAATATTTTTGTTTTGCCCGAACCAGCAGAAGCAAAGAGCCAGATTGATTTCTTGGGATTAGATGCCATATTTTGGGCATTTCTTATTTCATCTAAATACATTTAACTTAAGAATTTTTTAATATTGATGTTGATAATTTTTTGATTTTTACAATTCACTTATCGAGCTAGACATTATCTAGCTTTATGAAGCTTAATTCTATTCACAAAATAATTTGGCAATAATAAATAATATTTACCACTATTCACGAGGTGAGATGCTTTAAATTCAGCATCTCTGCCCTTACCAAAAAAAATATCCCCTCTAACTTTACCCTTAATTGCCGAACCGCTATCTTGAGCGATTAATAATTTTGTAAATTTTTCAGAATTATTAATTTGAGTAACTACCCAAATCGGCAAGCCGTAATTAATATAGGCTGGGTCAATTGCTATTGATCTTTCTGGAGTCAAGGGAACAGCTTGCGAACCAATTGGCGATTCTTCATCGCTAATTTTAAAAAATATATAAGAAGAATTTTTTTGCATTATCAACTTAGCAAAATCAGGGTTTTCATTAAGCCAATCTTGAATTTTTGTGGCATTCATTGCTTTTTTGTTGATAATATTTTGCTCGATTAAATATTTACCAATTGGATAATATTTATGATTATTGGAGCCAGCAAAGGCAAGCCTTATAACCCTACCATCCGCAAGAAAAATTCGGCCAGAACCTTGAATATGCATAAAAAATAGCCTTACCGCATCATCAACAAATAATAATATCTCTTTATCTTTAATTGCCCCATCTTCAATTTCTTGGCGAGTAAAATAAGGCTTTGATTTATCTATATCACTTGGCATTGCATAAATTGGATAAATAAACTTATCATCTTTTGTTTCACTGCCATTTAATTCGATTTGATAATATCCTGTAAAGTTATTTTTTTTCTGCCAAAAATAATTATCATCAACCACTAGAAACGGTGTAAACCAAGCCTCAAAAAAATTTCTTGCTTGATTGCTATTCATTGATTTTACAATATCAACAAGATCACAAGCATCGCGAAAATCAGCGGGAGTAAGCTCTTGATTAATATCAACCTGCTTTTTATTGAGATAAATTTGATTTAATGTTTGATTTTGAGGCAATAATGCCAATTGATCGCAAGAATTAACCAATGAACGAATCGCCAAATTATGGTTATCAGATTTCCATCCTTCTAAATGCTGAAATGATACTTTTTTTAACTTAAGATTATTATTAAAATCGATATTTTGATAATTATGGAGAAAGTGCTTGCTAATATTGCATCCAGAGCATAGTAGCAAAATAATTATTGAGAAAAAGTATGATAAAAATTGCATATAAATTTAGTTAAAATTTTATGGCAGAATAAATTAGTTTAAATTAAAATGCCATATTATCTTTTAATTAAATATTAAATCATGCCCCGCTATAAATTAACTGTTGAATATGATGGCTCTAAATATTGCGGGCTACAAAAGCAAAAAAACTTAACAAAATCAGGCCCTCATAACAAAAAATCAATCGCCGAAATGGTTGAATTGGCAATATTTTCTTTTACCGCTGAAAATATAAAAATACATTATGCAGGAAGAACCGATGCCGGAGTTCATGCTTATGCACAAATACTGCATTTTGATTTAAAAAAAGCCTTTACCCCGCAAAAAATAAAAATCGCTATTAATCATTATTTAGCAGGAGAAGATATCGCAATCATTGATACCGCAATCGTGGACGAATCTTTTCATAGCAGATTCAGTGCCAAACAAAGATCTTATCAATATCGCATTATCAACCGTCAAGCACCGCTAATTTTAGAAAAAAATCGTGCTTGGCATATTTCAATTGAGCTCGACCTCACAAAAATGATAGAAGCATCTCAATTATTGATAGGAATCGTTGATTTATCTTGTTTTTACCCCGCAAAAGAAATAAAAAGCGATAAAAATAATGCTAAAATTGTTAATTTAATCAGAAGAATTAATGAAATTAAAATAGAAGAAACTAAAATTAAGGGCGGAAGGCTTATAATCATTAAAATCAAAGCACCTTCATTTTTTCGCCACTTAGTTAGAAATATTATCGGCACAATCATTTTGGTCGGATTAAAAAAAATCTCAATCGCAGATTTTCAAGCAATCATCGCTAATAAAAAACGAGATTTAGCGGGCCCCACCGCCCCACCCCACGGGCTATATTTCGATGAAGTTGAATATTGAGGCTAAAGAGCTAGTTATAAGATTTCCAACCTTACTTAAACAACAAACTGCAATCTCCAAAAGAATAAAAACGATATTTTTTTGCAATCGCATATTGATATAAATTATGAGCTTGATCCTTGCCAATTAAGGCAGAAACAAGCATAAATAAGGTTGATTTTGGCAAATGAAAATTGGTAAACAGCCCATCAATTATTTTAAATTGATAACTCGGATAGATAAAAATTTTTGTAGTGCCACTAATTGCAGAGACAAACCCCTCTTGATTGCAAGCAGATTCAACTGCCCTTAAGCTAGTAGTGCCAACGGCTATGATTCTTCTTTTTTCCGCTTTTGCTTGATTAATAATCTTAGCACTTTCTTCATCAATAGTAAAAGATTCTTGATGCATTTTATGGTCAATAATATTCTCTGCCCTTACTGGCAAGAAGGTTCCCGCTCCGACATTAAGAGTTATAAAAACCACTTTAATGCCATAATCGACAATTCTTTCCATTATTTCTTTGGTAAAATGCAAGCCCGCAGTTGGCGCCGCAACCCCTAAGCCAGAATTTGCATAGCTAGTTTGATAGTTTAATTCCGCATCTTCATTGTTTTTAATATAAGGCGGAAGAGGCATTTCTCCATAGATATTTAGCAATTCTAAAAATTTATCTTGCGATAAAGAAAACTCTATTTCAATAAAACCATCATCATATTTTTTAACAATCAAGCCAATAAATTCATTATTTGGAGGCGGGCTAAATGAAATTATATCACCTTCTTTCAGCTTTTTTGCTGGTTTACACAAGGCTAGCCACCTAATTTTATTTGAATCCTCGCTGGATAATTGTTGATCTAAATTAATGTTGATTAATGCTTGATTGCTTAAATTTTTTGCTTTTAATTTTGCTTTTATAACTTTAACATTGTTAAATATTAAGACATCTCCTTTATTAAGAAACTCAAGCAAATTATCGATTTTACTATCAATAATTTTGCCCTGCTGATAAACTAACATTGGGGTTAAATAGCGAGGAGTAAAAAGCTTTTGAGCAACTAATTCGTTGGGTAGCTCAAAATTAAAATCATTAGTTTTAAACATAAAATTTACAAATGAGTTATATAAAATCAAAAGATGGCGATTATCATCAAGAAATTGATTCAAATCAAAAAGTTGATTTTGGCTTTAAAAAAGTTGATATTAATCAAAAAACCAATCTTGTCAAAGATATTTTTTCAACCGTTGCACCTAAATACGACATAATGAACGATGCAATGAGTTTTGGCATTCAGAGATTATGGAAAAACAAAATGATAGAAACTCTATTTACAGAGCTTCAAATCAAGAATCATCAACATAATTTACTAAAAATTCTTGATGTTGCTAGCGGAACTGGTGATATTGCTTTAAAAATTGCCAAAAATCTTTCTCAAGAGAATCAATCCTACCAAATTGAAGCGACCGATATTAATCAAGAAATGCTTAGAATTGGGGTTGCAAAGGCGGTTGATGAAAATTTATTTAACAACATCAATTTTACTTGTTGTAGCGGAGAAAGCCTGCCATTTCAAGATGCTAGTTTCGATGCAGTCACCATTGCATTTGGCATTCGTAACTTTACCAATATTAAAAATGCTCTTGCTGAATTTAATCGAGTTCTTAAGCCAAATGGAAAGCTAATTTGTCTAGAATTTTCTAAGGTTAATGATTATTTTTTACAAAAAATCTACAATTTTTATTCGTTTAAAATTATTCCTAAAATGGGCGAAATTATTGCCAAAGATCGAGCCTCTTATCAATATTTAGTAGAAAGCATCAGAAAGTTCCCGCCTCAGGAAGAATTTAAAAAAATGATTGACGGAGCAAATTTTCAGGAATCCCGCTTTATCAACTTAAGCTTCGGAACTGTCGCCATACATATCGCCACTAAATAAAACTCAACAGATTATTAAAATAAATTACAATTTGTTGACTTCTTTTGAGAAGTAATTGATTTTAGGGTTTTATCAAACTTTTCTTGTTGCCCCTTAACTCTTCTTCGGAGTGTTCGGCGATGAAATCTTTTAGTTTATTTTCTTTGATTGCATCTTTAGAGGTTGTTATTAAAGGTAATCGATTCAATTAATAAAAAGCTTTTGTATTTACTAATACTCTCCTCAATACCTTCAAAATAAAATTCTATTTCTTTGTTTATTGGTAAGTCATATTGATATTTTCTTGTATGATGCACCTCATCATAATTATTGCTATTCTTCACAAAGGCCTTAAAATCAACATCTTCTCCATCATCTTTATTAAAATGAAATCTGTTCTTAATAACAAATTTTATCTTTACGGATTTTGATAATTCAGGCAAAAAACGCCCCAAACATACTTCGAAATTCCAGTCTTGTGAAAAAATTCGAATTTCTAACGGAGTCTTATATTTAAATTTCAAAATTTTACTATCAAATATTCCATTAGCTAATTTTTCAATATCATCATTACTAAGTCTTTTAGCTAATTCTTCTGGGTTAGGCCCATCTACTATAGTTTCTTTAAATTGCCTTGTTTCAGATTTTTTATCTTTACTAAGAAATTCTTTAAAAAACAAAAAACCTTTAAATAAAGCAACCAAAAACAGAATAATTAAAGTTGCACCAACTATAAAAGAAATCTCCCTACCTAAAACATCAACTATTGGACTAGCTAAAGCCTTAAATCCCGCCCAAATACTCGCAAAACCTCCTCCTACAATACCAAAAATCCCGAGAAGAAGATTATAGGGTTCAATTTCTTTGTATTTTTTATGAAGGTTTTTGAGAAGCGATAACATAATTTTCTAATTTGATTCTGCAAAGACAATAAAATATCTTTTTAAAAACTAAATATCAATATTTTCCTATGCTTAAGGGATAAATGCCATAAGTTTTGGGGAAAGTGTATTTATTGTAAAAATGGTGTGTTTTCATATTATATAACTCGTTAGTTGTATCAATATTTAATATATACCCCTTTAGGAGTTGTATATATTAAATATCAATAAACCGACTTAAGTTTATAACAGCTATTGCTTAATATTTTTTTGTTGATTGGCTTGCTTTTTATATTGAGTAGCTATTAAACCAGTTCCAGCAGGAATTAACCTACCGACGATAATATTTTCTTTAAGACCTCTTAAATAATCGCAACGACTATGAATCGCAGAATCAGTAAGAACTCTTGTTGTTTCTTGGAAAGAAGCGGCCGAAATAAAAGATTTAGTTTGCAACGAAGCTTTAGTAATGCCGAGTAATACCGAAGAAGATCGTGCCGGAACCATTTTTTGATCAATTAATTTTTGATTAGTTTCTTCAAAAATATCACGATCAACATATTCTCCAGGAAGCAAAGTGCTGTCACCAGAATTTTTGACCTCTACTCTTTTTAACATCATCGCCAATATTACTTCAATATGCTTATCATCTATCTTAACTCCTTGCATACGATATACCTTTTGAACTTCGTCAATAATATAATTAGCAAATGCTTGTAGGCCTAGTATTTTCAATATATCGTGAGGTACAAGATTTCCATCAACTAATACATCGCCTCTTCTAACCAATTCACCTTCACCAAAAAATAAATGCTTACTTTTTGAAAAAGTGTACTCAATCGGCTCTTGATCTGCATCTTGCGACCTAACAATGATCTTTCTTTTAGATTTATAATCTTTACCAAATTCTATTTTGCCATCAATTTCACTCATAATTGCAGCATTTTTTGGCTTACGAGCTTCAAATAACTCAGCAACTCTTGGTAAACCACCAGTAATGTCTCGAGTTTTAGAAGATTCTTTTGGAATCTTGGCTATAACATCACCAGCTTTAATTTCATCACCACCAATAACATTAATAATTGTTCCAATTGAAAGAAGGTAATCTTTTAGAACATCTTCATTGCTATCAGTAATTGAGATTCTTGGCTTTAATTCTTGTTTACTATATTGCTTCCAATCTATGACAATTTTAGTAGAAACACCAGTTGTTTCTTCTATTTTTTCTCTTAAAGATACATTTTCATTAAGATCATTATATTTAACCACGCCATCAACTTCAGAAACAATTGGAATATTGTATGGATCCCATTCGGCAAGATGATCGCTTTTTTTAACTTTAGCTCCATCTTTTTGCAAAAGGGTTGAACCGTATGGCAATCTGTAACTGTGTATTTCTTTTCCCTTACTATCAAACAACTTAATTTCAACATTTCTACCAATAACAATACTTTTTCCATATCTATCCAAAATAGTGCCACGAGCAGAAACTTTAACTTCACCGTCAGATATTGAAGAAATAGAAGATTGATCAGTTCCCTTTTGTGCAGCACCTCCAATATGGAAAGTCCTCATTGTAAGTTGAGTTCCCGGTTCACCAATTGATTGTGCAGCAACAACGCCAACAGCTTCCCCAATACTGACTACATTACCAGTAGCAAGATCTCTTCCATAGCATTTAACACAGGCTCCGCCATTAGATTTACAAGTTAGAACCGAGCGAACCTTTATTGATTTAATATTTCTTTTTTCAATTTCATCAGATATAGATTCATTGATAATTGAACCCGCTTGAACTATTAACACACCGTCATCAGAGAAAACATCTTCCAAAGGAACCCTTCCTAAAGATTGCTCGTGCAAAGCAGAAATAATTCTTCCATCGTCAATTACTGATTCTAGAGTTAAACCATCTTTAGTTCCACAATCTTCTTCTATAATAATGCAATCTTGAGCAACATCCACTAATCTTCTAGTTAGGTAACCAGAATTTGCAGTTTTAAGAGCAGTGTCAGCAAGACCTTTACGAGCTCCGTGAGCAGAAATAAAATATTCAGTTACATTAAGCCCTTCTTTAAAGTTTGATATAATTGGAGTTTCGATAATCTCACCAGAAGGTTTAGCCATCAAACCTCTCATTCCTGCTATTTGCTTGATTTGATTCTCAGAACCTTTTGCCCCAGATTCCGCCATCATATAAATAGAATTTGTGGTTTTTGGATCAGTATATTTAGAAATACCTTTCATCATTTCTTTAGAAATTTTATCTGTGCATGTAGTCCATTCATCAACAACTTTATTGTATCTTTCTCCTGCAGTTATCAAGCCTTCGTGATATTGCGATTCAAGTTTCTTGACCCTTTCGAAGGAATCGTTTACATATTTTTGCTTGCCTTCAGGAATAACCATATCATCTTTACCGATTGATATACCGGCATAACAAGCATATTTAAATCCTAAAGACATAATTCTATCACAAAACATTACCGTTTCTTTTTGACCACAACTTCTATAAACATTATCTATTAAGTTAGTGACTGCCTTTTTAGTCATCACCTTATTTACCAATTCTAGATCTGTCTTCATTGAGTTGGGAAGGTTATAATAAATAATAACTCTACCGGGAGTGGTTTCAACTTTTTTGAAATATCGTTCATTGCCCACATTAACCTTAAAGCGATATAAAATTTTATCATGAATTGACAAAACATCGTTGTGAAGAGCATGCTCCATTTCAGAATAATCAGAAACTGGACGAGGCTTCGCCTGGTTTTCCATATTTGAATCCATTGTTATGTAGTATAGACCGAGAATTATATCCTGAGAAGGAACAATAATAGGCTTACCATTAGCTGGACTCAAAATATTATTAGTTGACATCATTAAAACCCTAGCCTCAACTTGAGCCTCAATCGATAAAGGAACGTGAACCGCCATCTGATCACCGTCAAAATCGGCATTAAATGCAGCACAAACTAATGGATGCAGTTGTATAGCCTTACCCTCTGTAAGAAGAGGCTCAAATGCTTGAATACCAAGCCTGTGAAGTGTTGGAGCTCTATTTAGAAGAACGGGATGCTCTTTAATTACTTCATCAAGTATGTCCCAAACTTCTGGTCTTTCTGATTCAACCATTTTTCTAGAAACTTTTATCGAAGGAGATCTGCCATATAATTCTAATTTCGAATAGATAAAAGGCTTAAATAATTCAAGAGCCATTTTCTTAGGCAAGCCACATTGATGTAGCTTTAATTCAGGACCAACAACGATAACACTTCTTCCCGAATAATCAACCCTTTTACCAAGTAAGTTTTGACGGAAACGACCTTGCTTTCCTTTAAGCATATCACTTAAGGATTTAAAAGGCTTTTTATTTGAGTTTCTAACAACAGCACCACTTCTGCCATTGTCTAGCAGGGCATCAACAGCCTCCTGCAACATTCTTTTTTCATTTTTTATAATAACCTCAGGAGCGCTTAATTCCATTAGCTTTCTTAATCTATTATTACGATTAATAACTCTACGATAAAGCTCGTTTAGATCCGAAGTTGCAAACCTTCCACCATCAAGCATTACCAACGGCCTAATATCAGGCGGAATAATTGGTAAGACACTCATAATCATCCATTCCGGCTGATTATCTGATTCTAAAAACTGCTCAACTAATTTTAATCTTTTAATTAATTTTTCCCTTTTTAAATCGGAAGTTTGAACTGATAATTCTTCCCTAAGGTTTTTTTGTAACTTTTTCAAGTCAAGTCTTTTTAAAACTTTTTGTACCGCTTCCGCACCCATTTCAGCAATAAAATTACCGTAACCATGCTTTTCTTGAAGCTTCTCATATTCATCCTCAGAAATAACTTCACCCTCTTTCAAAGGAGACATTAGACTATCGGTTATTATGTAAGATTCAAAATATATAACTTTTTCAAGGGATTTTAAAGCTGTTCCTAGTATGGTACTAAGTCTTGAAGGTAAAGATTTAAGAAACCAAATATGAGCAACTGGAGATGCAAGCTCTACATGACCCATTCTCTCTCTTCTAACTTTTGAAGAAGTAACTTCAACTCCGCACTTTTCGCAAACTATGCCTTTATATTTTATTCTTTTATATTTTCCACAAAGACATTCGTAATCTTTAATTGGACCAAATATTCTTGCACAAAAAAGACCGTCTCGTTCTGGCTTAAAAGTTCTATAATTTATAGTTTCAGGCTTAGAAACTTCTCCAAAAGACCAAGACCTTATTTTTTCTGGATCGGCAATAGAAATTTTAATCGCATTAAAATCTAGAGAATCAACAGAATTATTAGAGTTAATGCTGAATAATCCATGAGATGAGGTTCCTACAAATGACATAAATAGTAAGTAATTTTATATTTTAATTTTGAATTTAGATTTAATATTTTAAGCAATGGCTATACAAAAATATAGCCAAATACTTAAACTTCAATTAACTCGATGTTTAGACCTAAAGATCTTACTTCTTTAATCATAACATTAAATGACTCAGAAATGCCACAATTAAAGTTTTGATTGCCTTGAATAATGGCTTCATAAATTTTTATCCTACCGATAACATCATCTGATTTTACAGTCAACATTTCTTGCAATGAATAGGCGGCGCCATATGCTTGCAGAGCCCAACATTCCATTTCACCAAATCTTTGACCGCCAAAATGAGATTTACCACCAAGAGGCTGTTGAGTTATCAAACTATAAGGACCTATAGATCTAGCATGAATTTTATCATCAACTAAATGATGAAGTTTCAGCATGTATATGTATCCAACAGTAACTTTTCTGTCAAATTTTTGACCAGATTTACCATCGTATAATTCAATTTGACCAGATTTATCAATCCCAGCAACCTCTAATAATTTAGTAACAAACTCTTCTTTTGCGCCTTCGAATGTTCCGGTTGCAAACGGAACTCCGTTCTTTAATTTTGAAGCAAAAATTATTAATTCGTCCTCATTCATTGATTCGATAATTTCTATCTCGTCACTTGAATTGTAAACAGAAAGAAGCTTTGATTTCAATTCTTTCACAAATTCTTTCTTGCCTTTAGCAATAAAATCTAAGATATGAGAGATTTGTTTACCAATTTCTTTTGAAGCAAAACCAAGATGAGTTTCAAGAATTTGCCCCACATTCATTCTCGACGGAACTCCAATAGGGTTAAGAACTATATCTACAGGCTCTCCGTCAGCAGAAAAAGGCATGTCTTCAATTGGAGCAATTTTAGAAACTACACCTTTATTTCCATGTCTTCCAGCCATTTTATCACCGGGCTGTAATCTGTATTTTGAAGCAACGTAAACCTTTACTATCTTTAAAACACCTTGCCCAATATCGTCTCCAGCCTTAATTTTTGCAATTTTTTCATTGAAAGTCTTTTCTATTTCTAAAACTTGCTTAGAATTACTTTTAATAAAAGCTTCAGCAGCATCCATCACATCAGTTTCACTGACTGCAATTTTACAAAGCTGAGCCTTAGATAGAGCACTTAAATCAGAATCTTCCAAGGTCGACTTAATTTTAATCTTGTCTACACTATTAATAATTTTTTTACCAGTAAAAATGCCGATTAATTTGCCTTTTAAAGCAGAATCAACAAACAGAATCTGAAGATCTTTCTTCTTGTTCAAATCTTCAATTTGTTGCATCTCTATATAAACGGACCTTTCATCTTTTTCTATGCCTTTTCTTGAAAAAACCTTAACATCCACTACCTTGCCACTAACCCCAGCAGAAGCATAAAGTGAAGAGTCTTTTACATCCGAAGCCTTTTCTCCAAAAATTACTTTAAGTAGTTTTTCTTCTGGTGTCATCGGAGATTCACTTTTTGGAGTTGTCTTGCCAACTAATAGATCTCCTGGTTTTATTTCCGCTCCAATATGGACTATTCCTTCTTCGTCAAGTTTAGACAATGCCTCATCGCTTACATTTGGAATATCTCTAGTTATCTCTTCTGGCCCGAGCCTTGTATCTCTAGCAACGACTTCTAGTTCCTCGATATGAAGAGATGTGAAGGTATCGCTCGACAATAACTTTTCAGATATAACAATAGAATCTTCAAAGTTATAACCGCCCCAAGGCATAAATGCCACTCTAACATTTTTACCAAGAGCAATTTCACCTTGAGAAATACTATGGCCATCAGATATAATCTGACCAGATTTAATAAAATCTCCCGTCTTAACAATTGGCTTTTGATTTATACAGGTATCTTGGTTAGTTCTCGTGTACTTGGTAAGATTATAAAGATCAACCTCAGCACAATCTTCAGATTCAATAATAATTTTTGAAGCATCGACGAATTTAACAAAACCATCTCTCTTTGCTTTTAAAACTGAACCGGAATCATTTGCAATTACAGCTTCCATCCCAGTTCCAACAAGAGGGATATCAGGATTTAACAAAGGAACTGCTTGTCTTTGCATATTAGAACCCATTAAAGCTCTATTAGCATCGTCATTTTCAATAAAAGGAATTAAGGTTGTAGCGATCGATACAATTTGCTTAGTCGAGACATCGACATAATCTATTTTATCTGCAGGCAACATTATATATTCACCGTCTTTACGACAACTCACTAGATCTGCAGTAATTTTGTTACCCTTATCAGTGGGAACATTTGATTGAGCGATTGCAGAGCCAACTTCTTCTATAGCCGACATGTATGTTACCTTATTAGAAATCACACCATTGGATACTTTTCTGTAAGGAGTTTCAATGAAACCGTATTTATCAACTCTTGCAAATGTTGCTAAACTATTAATAAGACCAATATTAGGACCTTCCGGAGTTTCTATCGGACATATTCTGCCATAGTGAGTTGGGTGAACGTCCCTAACTTCAAATCCAGCTCTATCTCTAGTTAAGCCTCCTGGACCAAGAGCAGAAAGCCTTCTTTTGTGAGTAACTTCAGATAAAGGATTTGTTTGATCCATAAATTGCGATAACTGCGAAGTAGCAAAAAAATCTTTTATTGCAGTTATTAG
Organism: Rickettsiales bacterium UBA1997; assembly: GCA_964202895.1. Taxonomy (GTDB): domain Bacteria; phylum Pseudomonadota; class Alphaproteobacteria; order Rickettsiales; family UBA1997; genus JAJTDS01. The sequence goes on from CAXNJM010000001.1 coordinate 610,028, forward strand.
AGGCTTAGAATTAATAAGACCCTGAGGCATTATTGTATCAACATCAACTGAATTAATTTTTTCTGAGATTGATTTTTCAACCCTTAGCATCCCTATTCTCATTTGATTCTCTATCAACTCACCAACAGCTCTAACTCTTCTATTTCCAAGATTATCAATATCATCCGTTTTTAAGTCATTGTGCTTAATTAAGTTTAATATTCTTACTGTCTGCTTAAGATCTTCTGCAGTTAAATACATTAGCGAAGAATCTATCGACAAGGATAAGCGATGATTTATTTTCATTCTACCCACATCAGATAAATCATAACGAGCATCAGTAAAAAATAGACTATCGAAGTAATTTTTTGCCACTTCTAGAGAAGAAGGAGCTTCGCCCATTCTAACGGATTTATAAATATCAAATAGAGCATCTTTTTGACTTTGATTTTTATCAGAAATCATTGTGTTATATATGTAATGACCTATATCTGATTTACTTGGATTAATAATTGATATTTTTGTAAAATTAAGTTTTTCAAGTATCTTTAGACTTTCTGAATTTATTACACTGCCCGCTTCAAGCAACAGCTCTCCGGTTTCTTGATCGATTAAGTCTCCTGCGACTATATAACCCAAGAGTATTTCTTCAGTTAAAATGTAATTTTTAAATTTTAAAGATTTTAATTTTTCAATTAATTGTGCGGTTATTTTGACACCATATTTAATAACCAATTCCCCACTATCAGCACAGACGAAGTTGAATGGAGCTTTTTTACCATTCATTGCGTCACAATCAAAAGCAGTAGCCCAACCTTTATCCGATAAAAATGCATCAACAGAACCGTAAAACTCCGCTATTATTTGCCCAGAAGTCATTCCTATCGCTCTAAACAATGAAGAAACAGGGATCTTTCTTTTTTTATCAATTCTAAAATAAACAGTATCTTTACTATCGAATTCAAAATCTAGCCAAGAGCCTAAGTTAGGAACAATTTTTGCAGTATATGATTTTGAGCCAGATATTTTAGCATTTTCACTATCAAAAAATACTCCTGGAGCCCTTCTCATCTGCGAAACCACAACTCTTTCAGCTCCATTAATAATAAAACTACCGGAATCCGTCATCAAAGGAACATCGCAAAGATATATTTCCTGCTCTTTAATTGAACGAATTTCTTTTGGAAGTCCGGCTTCATTATGATGCCATAATATTAATCTCAATTGAGCATGTAAAGGCGCAGAAAATGTTCTTCCTGCAGATAGACACTCTTTTGATTCGTATTTTGATGTACCTAAACTATAACTAACAAATTCTATTGTTATTCTTCCAGAAGGATCCACAAAGGGGAAATATGAATTGAAAACCGACTGTATTCCAGAATTAACTCTTTTTAACGGCTCTATATCAGCTTGCAAAAACTTTTCATAAGATTCTTTTTGCAAGAACATAAGATGAGGAATATCCTCAAAGTCAATATTTTTACTAAAACTTTTTCTTAAAATTGACTGATTAAGATTGCGAGCTTTTGCCACCTTTTAAAACCTCTATATTGATTAAGTCTAAAGTTATATTTAGACTGATTTGATATTAATTAAAGCAAAAATCTAAGAAATTTTATATTAATAAATACAAAATTTCATTTAAGTTAAAAACTTGTTTGTAGCAAGCAAAACCTTGATTTTGTTAATACAAGGCTTTGGAATCTTACTGTTTTTTAGTTTTTAAAAACTAAATTGATAAAAACTATACTTAAAGACTATTTTAAATCTACTTTAGCTCCAGCAGCTTCAAGCTTCTTTTTAAGCTCTTCAGCTTCAGCTTTATCAACATCAGACTTTATAGTTTTAGGGGCTCCGTCAACAAGATCCTTAGATTCTTTAAGACCTAAACCAGTTATGACTCTAACTTCTTTTATCACATTAATTTTATTATCACCAGCAGAAAGAAGAACGACTTCAAATTTATCTTTTACTTCTTCAACAGCAGCAACAGGAGCAGCAGAAGCTACAATAGTAGCAGAAACACCCCATTTTTGCTCTAGTTTTTTGCTCAATTCAGCCAATTCAAGAACAGTAAGAGATGATAATGTTTCAGATATTTGATCAAGATTAACGGTCATAGTTTTACCTTTTTATTTTTAGTTTATATTTATAAATCTTTTAATTTAAAAAATTAAAAGCCCTAAAGATTTGCCTTTTCTTCTAAAGAAGAGGCATAATTTTTAATTAGTGAAGCCATATTTGACTGAACACTTTTCAATGTATAGACAAATGATGCTCTTACATCTTGTAGAGAGCCAAGCTTAGCCATGCTCTGAATTTCATTTTCACTTATCAAAGAATTATTCAGATAAGCAATCTGTGGCTTAAGAAATTGAATCTCTTTCGCTGTATCAGTTATTACTTTTGACAAGGCAACCGGATCATTCGAATAAAGAACTGCTGTCGGACCTTTTAAGTAAGGGGAAAGATTTTCTAACTCCGTTCCTTTTAAGGCAACTCTAAGAAGAGTATTTTTGGCAATTTTCATGCTACACTCTTTATTTCTAAGAGCAAGCCTCATTGCATACAATTGCTTATCATTCATTCCTCTGTAATGAACAACGGCAACAAAACTACTTGCAACGAGACTATCTTTTATTTCAGATACTAATGTCGTTTTTTGTTTTTTATTCATTTGTTTAGAGTTTTTTATTATATTGCATCAATAGTAACTTCTACCGATGGACCCATTGTTGTATTAAGATAAAAATGCTTTATAAATTTACCCTTAGAAGATTCTGGCTTACTATCTTTAATAGCTTTCAAAACAGATTGAATGTTTTCTAACAATGAATTAGAGTCAAAATCAATTTTACCAACCATGCAATGAACAATGCCAGATTTATCGTTTTTAAAATCAACCTTTCCTTTCAATGCATTAGCGATTGCTGTTTTAATATCATTTGTAACGGTACCGTTTTTTGGACTCGGCATTAAACCTCTCGGCCCAAGTTTTCTTGCAATTTTGCTAATTTTTTGCATAACGTCTGGTGTAGCTATACAGCAGTCAAAATCATAAAAACCACCCTCTATTTTAGATATTAAATCTTCAAGACCTGCAAAAATAGCTCCTGATTCTAGGGCAATTTTTTTCTGTTCATCATTTGCAACAAAAGCAACAACTTTAACGGCCTTACCAGATCCATTAGGCAATAATATTGAACCCTTAACTGATTGATCTGATTGTTTTGCATCAATACCTAGATTAACTGCCAAGTCAACAGACTCAACAAATTTTCTTTTTCTCTCAACTGCCAACTCTTTGATTTTAGTGACAGCATCTTGGATAGTAGAAACTTTAATTTTACTAATAACTTTTTTTGTTTTAGTATTTTTTTTTACTTTATTTTTCATTTTTCTTGCATTTTTTAATTAATTATTCAACAACTTCTAGACCCATTGATATAGCAGAACCTCTTACCATTTGAATTGCAGCTTCTATAGAAGATGCATTCATATCGCACATTTTCTTTTTAGCAACATTTTCAATATTTTTCATATTTATTGTGCCCGCAATATCTTTTCCCGGATTGGAAGAACCTTTGGTAAGAGATATTTCCTTCATGATTAAATAGGAAACTGGAGGAAGTTTGGTTATAAATGTAAAGCTTTTATCTTTATATGCAGTTATGATGACTGGTATTGGAGCTCCTGCATCAATCCCTTCAAACTTTAAGGCATTAAATTGTTTACAGAATTCCATGATATTTAAACCTTTTTGACCCAAAGCTGGACCAATCGGAGGTGCTGGATTAGCTTTTCCAGAAGGAACTTGGAGTTTAATAAAACCCAGAACTTCTTTTTTACTTTTAGACATAATATATATTTCTTAAATTTAATTGTTGAATATAGTGATTTCAAACCCCAACAAGCTTTTGTTTTAAAATTTTACAAAAAAGAGTTGAAAAGTTAGTTAGAAAAAAATAACAAGCAAGAGTTTTTTTAAGAAATTTTTTCAACTTGCTCAATGCCAAGCTCAACAGAGGTCGCTCTGCCAAAAATTAATATTGAAATTTTAACTTTTCGTTTTTCGACATCAAACTCTTCTACAACACCGGCAAATGATTCAAAAGGACCATCGATAACATTAACCGATTCTCCGATTTCAAATGCAACAATTTTAGATTCTTGACCTTGTTCATTAATGATACTAAATATTTCTTCTATTTTCGAATCCTCAACCTGTTTAGGGTTATTTTTACCACCCAAAAACCCTATCACCTTCGGAATTGCATTTAAACTATTATATGCTTCAGAATTAAGATCGGCTTTGATAAAAATATAACCCGGAAATAGTTTTTGATTTTCAAGAACTTTTTGACCTCTTTTTATTTTTGGCACTTTTTTATAAGGAACCAAAGCCTCAGAAACAAACTCACTAATTTTATTTGTAGCTATTAAAAGATTAATTTCATTAGCTATTTTATTTTCTTGCCCTGATACAACATTTAATATGTACCATTTTTTTTCTTTATTATTTTCCATTTTTTTATAAATTTATCTAATTCAAAACAATATCAAATTAGAATTAACTAATTAGAGGCCAAAAAATAAGCCAATAATTTTAGAAATTACGAAATCTATCAAAGTTAGAGATAAAGAAACCAACAATATTACTATAAATATTATTACAGTTGCGGTGTAGGTTTCTCTCTTAGAGGGAAAGCTAAGTTTCTTAAATTCTTGAATAGAATCCTTAATAAAAGAAATTGTTTTTGCTATCACGATATTTGCTGATATTTTATTATTTTTGGCAGGAGCGAGAGGAATCGAACCCCCAACCAACGGTTTTGGAGACCGCTACTCTACCAATTGAGCTACACTCCTAAATCCACAGATTGATAATTCTCAATTAATGAATTATCAATCTGCAATAAAGATTAATTTATTTAATAATCTTAGAAACAACACCAGCACCAACAGTTCTGCCACCTTCACGGATAGCAAAACGAAGACCTTCTTCCATTGCAATTGGAGAAATTAGCTCAACAGTGATTTTTATGTTATCACCCGGCATAACCATTTCAACACCCTCTGGAAGAGATACTGATCCCGTAACATCAGTAGTTCTGAAGTAAAATTGCGGACGATAGTTTTTAAAGAACGGAGTATGACGACCGCCCTCTTCTTTACTAAGGATATAAACTTCAGCTTCAAAATTAGTATGAGGATTAATTGAACCAGGTTTGCAAAGAACTTGACCTCTTTCAACATCTTCTTTTTTGGTTCCTCTAAGTAGGATACCAGCATTATCACCTGCTCTACCTTCGTCGAGGAGTTTTCTAAACATTTCGATACCAGTACAAGTGGTTTTTTGAGTAGGACGAATACCGACTATTTCAACTTCTTCGTTGACTTTAACGATTCCTCTTTCAATTCTACCAGTAACTACTGTTCCTCTGCCAGATATAGAAAAAACATCTTCAATCGGCATTAAAAACTGCTGATCAACTGGTCTTTTTGGTTCAGGAATGTAGGAATCAACTGCATCCATCAAAGCTTGAATTGCAGGCTCACCTATTTCTGAAGTGTCTCCTTCAAGAGATTTAAGTGCAGAGCCTTTAATGACAGGAATATCATCACCTGGGAAATCGTATTTACTAAGTAATTCTCTAACTTCCATTTCAACAAGATCAAGAAGCTCTTTGTCTTCTACTTGATCAACTTTATTAAGGAAAACAACGATTGCAGGAACACCAACTTGCTTAGCAAGAAGAATATGTTCACGAGTTTGAGGCATTGGGCCGTCAGTTGCAGAAACAACAAGAATTGCTCCGTCCATTTGGGCTGCGCCAGTTATCATGTTTTTTACATAGTCAGCATGCCCTGGACAGTCAACGTGAGCATAGTGTCTTTTAGTTGTTTCATATTCAACGTGAGCAGTATTGATTGTGATACCTCTTTCTTTTTCTTCAGGAGCGGCATCGATTTCATCATATGCTTTCTTTTTAGCAAGACCAGACTTGGCTAAGTAGTTAGTAATTGCGGCGGTAAGAGTAGTTTTACCGTGGTCAACGTGACCTATTGTTCCCACATTAACATGTGGCTTTGTGCGTTCAAATTTTTCTTTAGACATTGTAATTATAAAATTATTAGTTGTTAAATTTCAAATTCATACAATAAAATTGTACATAAAAGGGCTATAAAGGCTTTATTTTATAACCTCGAAGCATAAACTGTAAATAAATTTTAGTGTAAAATTTTGCAAAATTGTCAAGATTATAAAATAAAAATCAAGCACTAAAATAGAAAATAAAAAAAGAAAATTTAGATTTGGTGGAGAAGGCAGGATTTGAACCTGCGAACGCTTACGCGGACAGATTTACAGTCTGTTGCCATTGACCACTCGGCCACTTCTCCTTAAGATTTATTTATAAATATTTTGGAGCGGGTGGAGGGAATCGAACCCTCACAGCTAGCTTGGAAGGCTAGAACTCTACCGTTGAGCTACACCCGCAATAGATTTTAAACAAAAACTTTTATTTGGAGTGGCAATTTTTAAAAGCTTTTTTTAATAAGCAAGCTTTTTTTAATAAAATTTATTATTTTTTTCTTGACTGTTTAAAATTAGAAAATAATTTTTGAAGCATTATCGCTTTGAATCTTTATTAATTAATTATTACATATTCAAGTTACACCGAAAAATCTTAGCCAGCACTAAGACACCAATTTTAATACACCGAACTTACATATTATGGTTGCAAAAGTAAAAACATTCTCCTTCGTTGGTATAGATGTTGTTGAAGTCGAAGTTGAAATAAAAATCACTAACGGATTAAACAAATTCTTAATCGTAGGCCTTCCTGATAAAGCAGTTGGAGAATCTAAAGAAAGAGTAATTTCAGCACTATCTTCTACGGGGCTTTCTCTGCCTGCAAAAAAAATTACCGTTAATCTCGCTCCAGCAGACTTGCAAAAAGAAGGTTCGCAATTTGATTTACCAATCGCAGTTGGAATTTTAATTGAAATGGGAATTTTATCACAAAATTTAATTGATAAATTTTATGTCCTTGGCGAATTGTCGCTTGACGGCTCAATTAATAATATTAACGGCATTATTTCAGCATCAATTGGTGCCAATCAAAGAAATTGCGGAATAATTTGCCCAAAAAACAATGGATCGGAAGCTGTTTGGGCAGGAACTCTTGAAATTATTGCACCCGGCAATTTAATTGAATTAATTAACCATCTTAAGGGCGAACAATATTCACCAAAACCTATACACGAACCTCATCACAAGAATTTTATCACTAAAAAATATCCTGATTTTGCAGATGTTAAAGGGCATCAACAAGCAAAAAGGGCTTTTGAAATCGCAGCATCAGGCGGGCACAATATTTTAATGGTTGGAGCCCCTGGGACTGGAAAATCAATGCTTGCATCAAGATTTCCAAGCATCATACCGCCACCTGATTTATCGGAAATTCTTGAAATTAATATGATACACAGTGTCAGTGGAAAAATTACCGACGGAAAATTAATCACCTATCGCCCCTATCGCGAAGTTCATCATTCTTGTTCAATGCCAGCAATGGTTGGAGGCGGTTCAAAAGCAAAGCCTGGGGAAATTTCACTCGCTCATAACGGAATTTTATTTTTAGATGAAATTGCTGAATTTCCAAGACAAGTTCTCGATGCTTTACGACAGCCACTAGAAACTGCAAAGGTTGATATTTCAAGAGTCAACTCTCACATAACTTATCCAGCAAATTTTCAATTGATTTCAGCGATGAATCCCTGTCGTTGCGGTTATCTAGGAGATGCAACTCGCGAATGCAAAAAAGCTCCCGACTGCGGAGAAGAATATCAAAAAAAAATTTCTGGACCATTTCTAGATAGAATTGACATCGTTATCAATGTTGAAAAAATTGATATTTTTGAAAATAAAAATTCTCAAGAAGAAAGTTCAAATGCAATATTAGCAAGAGTTAGTAAGGCCCGCAAAATACAGAACCAAAGATATCAACAAGAGCTAGGAGAAAATTTTAACAATTTAATCAATGCAAGAATCGACAGCAATTTAATTGATAAATTTTGTCAGCTAGAGCAAGAAACCGAAAAAACTTTTCAAAATGCAGTTAATAAAATAGGAGCTTCCATTAGAGGAATAACTAGAGTTTTAAGAGTGGCAAGAACAATTGCCGACCTTGAATCGGAAGATAAAATCAAAAAACACCATCTTCTTGAAGCATTAAGCTATCGCAGAAAAATTTAAACTGCATTAAACTATATTTTTTTTGATACCTTAATTGCTGTTTCGGTAATTAATTTTATAAAATTGGTTAATGGTATAAAAATTGGAGATTCTTTAGCTTTATTGTCGTATGCTATATCGCGATGATGAGCTTCATCAGCCTGAAATTCTGTGATTTTTTGTGCCAAATTTGACATATCACTCTTCTGTTCTATATTTTCTTGCTTATCAATTTCTGCAGATAAGATATTTATTTGTTGCTGGTAATGCTCTTCGATAACCTCTTCAACTGCGGTTGTGCATGCCATAGCGGTTTTATTACCTAAAATAGCAGTGAAAAAACCAAGACTAAAACCACCCATTTTCCAAATTGGTTGCATTAAAGTTGGTCTAATTTGATTTTCTTTTAAAAGATTGTCGAAATATTTAAAATGCTCAACTTCTTGATTTTTCATTGATTCAATAATTGCAATGTTTTGAGAATTATTGAAAAAAAAATTTTTTAATTTCATCGCCACGATTTGACCTTGATAAATGACTTGAGCTCCGCATTCACCAGCATGATCGACTCGCACGATTTCAGCAATTTTTTTTGATAATTCTTGATTTTTCATAAAGCTTTAAGTGTTTTTTTTGTTTTTGATAATAGAGTAAATTTTTAATTTGTTAACTATTTTTTTCAAAAGTTAACAAGCCCTTATCGTTGCAATCAATATTAATCGTTTGATTTTCAAGTAAATCACCTTTTAAAATTTTTTCCGCTAAAATATTTTCAATTTCTTTTTGAATAACTCTTTTTAAAGGGCGAGCTCCATATATAGAGCTATAACCTTTATCGCCAAGATATTTTTTAGCACTATCGCTAATTGAAATTTTAAAGCCATTATTCTGCAATCTTTTTGTCAATCTTACAAATTGTATAGCGACAACTTGATTAATGTTTTCTTGCGACAATTTATTAAAAATTATGATTTCATCAAGGCGATTAATAAATTCTGGCCTCATTTGCTGTTTTAGCTCTTCCATGACAAGATTCTCTAAAACAATTTTATCTTCATTGGCTTGATTAAAGTGCCTTGAGCCAATATTTGAAGTCAAAATTATAATAGAATTAGCAAAATTAACTACCTGACCTTGTGAATCAGTAAGCCTGCCATCATCAAGAACTTGCAATAAAATATTAAAAACATCGCTATGTGCTTTTTCTATTTCATCAAATAATATAACTTGATAAGGCCTTATTCTAACTGCTTCGGTAAGAGTTCCGCCTTGTTCATAACCAACATAACCGGGAGGAGCTCCTATTAATTTTGCCACACTGTGTTTTTCCATAAATTCACTCATATCAATTCTTAATATTGCCGATTCATCATCAAAAATAAATTCAGCAAGAGCCTTTGAAACTTCTGTTTTGCCGACTCCAGTAGGTCCAAGAAATAAAAAAGAGCCAATTGGCTTTTGATGATCTTGCAACCCTGCCCTCGATCTTCTCAAGCTGTTAGAGATTGCTATCAAAGCTTCTTCTTGCCCAACAACTCTTTGCCTCAAAAGCTCTTCCATTTTTAATAATTTTTCTTTTTCGCCCGCCATTATTCTGTCGGTTGGTATTCCTGTAATTTTAGCAACAATTTTAGCGATATCATTTTCATCCACAACCTGCAAATTATTGATAACAGAAACATCTTTTTCAATATCAGAAAGCTCTTTCTGTAATTTAGGTATGGCTCCATAGGTTAATTCTCCTGCTTTACTGAGATTTCCCTCTCTTTTTGCCTTCTCTAGCTCAAATTTTGCATTTTCAATTTTAGACTTTAATTCATTTACTAAATTAAGCTTTGATTTTTCAACATTCCAAACAGTTGTCATTTCAAGAGATTTTTTTTCCAACGAAGTAAGTTCTTGATTTATTTCCTCTAATTTTTTCTTTGCCGAGTCATCATCTTCTCTTTTTAAACCTGCCACCGCTATTTTTAGCTGAATAATTTTGCGATCAATTTCATCTAATTCGTTAGGCTTTGAATCTATGGCAATTCTAACTGCACTAGAAGCTTCATCAATTAAATCAATTGCCTTGTCTGGTAAAAATCTATCAGTAATATATCTGTCTGACATTACTGCCGAAGCAATCAAGGCAGAATCTTTTATTTTTATTCCATGATACATTTCATATTTTTCTTTAATTCCCCTTAAAATGGTTATAGTGTCTTCAATGGTTGGTTGATTGGTAAAAATTGGTTGAAATCTACGAGCGAGAGCAACATCTTTTTCAATATATTTACGATATTCATCAAGAGTTGTTGCACCTATGCAATGCAAAGCTCCTCTTGCTAAAGCTGGTTTTAGTAGGTTTGATGCATCCATCGCTCCTTCGGATTTACCCGCACCGACCAACAAATGCAATTCATCAATAAAAAGTAAGATTTGTTCATTGCTTTCAATGTCTCTTAACACTGATTTCAGCCTTTCTTCAAACTCTCCACGAAACTTACTGCCCGCAACCAAAGCTCCCAAATCAAGCACCATAAGTTTTTTATTTTTAAGACTTTCTGGAACATCGTTATTTACAATTCTCTGGGCCAAACCTTCAACAATTGCAGTTTTTCCAACTCCCGGATGCCCTATTAATACGGGATTATTCTTAGTTCTACGAGACAAAACTTGAATTGCCCTTCTTATTTCTTCATCTCTACCAATTACAGGGTCTATCTTTCCCTCTCTTGCCCTTTTTGTTAAATCGTCTGCATATTTTTCGAGAGCTTGATAATTGCCCTCAGCAGTTGCACTATCAGCTTTTGCATTGCCACGAATTTTTTTAATCGCATCTCTCAAGACTGAAATTGAAATACCGCAACCCTTAATTATCAAAGCTCCATTATTGTTATCGTCTTCCAAAATAGCCTGAAATAATCTTTCGATGGTAATGAACTGATCGTTATTTTGACTGGCTATTTTTTCTGCTAATAATAATATTCTTGCGGTTTCTCCAGAAATTGTAACACTGCCAGCTCCAGAAACTTTGGTAATTTTATTAAAGGAGTTTTTTAATTCTGCCTTCAGTAAAGTAAAATTACCACTACATAAATTAATAATTTTAACTATTAAATCTTCTTCCTCTTCTAGCATTGCTGAGATTAAATGCTCTGGCATAATTTTTTGATGATCATTTCCTAAAGCTAAAGATTGAGATTTTTGTAGAATATTTTGGGTTTTTTGTGTGTAATTTTCAAAGTTCATGAGAAAGTAAAATAAAAAATTAAGTAAAAATAGTTATAGAAATTAGCTAATAAATTATTTTGCTTTTTCAAGTTAATTTCTTAAGAAACAAACCTTTTCAAGAAATTTTAATATTATAACATACTTTGATTTGCAAATAAATTTCGAAGAAATTCAAAAAATTATCTTAGTTAATATTGACTTCTTAATAAAAACATTTAATTTGAGCGACCTAATATTTAAATATATTAAACTTTCTTTAAAAAATTAGTTATCAAACATTACTAATATACTAACAATTTTAAAGAAAATTTTATAGGGAAAATTATCAAAACACATAACACTTAAGGTTAAAATAAATGCCCGCAGTGATATGCTATTACTTATATCCTATAAAAAATAGTTAACTCAAAATTAAAGCAAAATGTCTAAAAGAATAAACGCTAAGAAAAAAATTAGTCGTAAAATTGGTGCTAGCCTTTGGGGTCAAGCAAACGATCCTTTCAATAAAAAAAATTATCGCCCCGGTCAACATGGAGCAGGCTCTCGTGGCAGAGTTAGTGACTACGGAAACCAATTAAAAGCCAAACAAAAATTAAAATTTTACTACGGAAATATTTCTGAAAAGCAATTTTTTAACACCTTTACTCTTGCTAACCGCCTAAAAGGAGATGTCAGCGAAAATTTTATCGGGTTACTTGAAAGCAGGCTTGATGCTGTTGTTTACAGAGCTAATTTTGTACCAACCGTTTTTGCCGCTAGACAATTCGTAAATCATAAACATGTCACTGTCAATGGCACGATAGTAAACATACCTTCTTATCGCTTAAAAATTGGTGATATTGTTCAAGTTAGAGAAAGATCTCGCAAATTGACAATTGTTATCGAAGCTTTACAAAAAATGGAAAGAGATGTTCCTTCTTACTTACAGCTTGATAAGGAAAATTTTGTAATAAAAACAATCTCTAAAGCAGAGTTCTCACAAGTTCCTTATGCAGTAGAAATGCAACCAAGCTTAATTACAGAGTTTTACTCACGATAATTTAAAACCCGCCAACTCTAAATTAAAATTATTTGACTATTAAAAGTTTTATTTTAGAGTTGGTAGGGAATCTTTATTTATATTAACAACTATATTAACTTACCCATGAATATTCAACAACTACAAGAACCAAAAAACAAGCAAAAAAAATTACCTCAAAAAGCTCAGAATTTAATAAAAATACTTGACGAATTAAAAGAATTCAACAATTCAATTCGCAATAAATTAATGGCAGAAATTAAAGAAAGACAAAAGCTAGATCACATCTCTATAAATATTAATCAACAAACTGGAAATTAATTATCAATTTGTTTAATTAAAATAAACAACAAATTACGGCTATAGATATTTTAAACCCACATCATCAGTAATTTCTAGCCCTTCACCACTTATTTTTTCTAGAAAAATAAACTCCACTTAAAAATAAACTCTACTTTTTGCAGTAAAAAATAATTTTACCAAAAATAAAAAGATTTGTTGCATTGGAATTGTTGTAAATTATATTGCTTTCAGTCTCACAATAAATCTTAAAAAATTATGAAGAAAATTGCATTAATCCTGATTTTAATTTCTCTTAATTCCTGCTTAGGAATGTTACAGCAAGTTGGCTGTTTTTCACCATCAGAATATGAAAAAAATGAGGCATATCAACTTTTTTATAGTGTTTCAAGCACTAAAAAAGAGCTTTACGGAGATCAAGGCTATCAGATGTTTGGCTGTCATTACTACCCCGGAGACGATGTCTATTACTACAAAACAATATTTCGTAGCGGATACATACTGGTTAGAGGGCATATGCCTGTAACATATTTTGAAGAAGGATTTTTAACCAATTCCAATTAATGAAAAACACTTCAACGGCCCATAGTTTTAATGATATTAAAATTGAATATAATAGCCTTGCAAATCTTAAAAAATGGCTCAATCAAAATTACCCCGAATATAAAAACATCACTCTAATTAGCGACGAAAATATAATTAAATCCACCATAAATATTTTTGCCGATGACCTATTTTCAACTTTTAATAACAAAATAATTATCCATGAAGCACGAGATGATATTAAAGTTGCTCATCGTATTATTAATGACATTAAACAAAATGGCCACTGCGACCTAATAATTGCAATTGGCAGTGGCACTATTAACGATTTAACTAAATTTGTTGCCAAAGAAATTAATCTTCCTTACATAATTTGCCCATCCGCAACATCGATGAATGGCTATTTATCAGCAAATAGCTCTTTAACTGTTAATAATCACAAACAAAGCATTGCAACAAAACAAGCAATCGCAGTTTTTATAGATAGTAATTTAATCAAAGAGGCTCCGCAAGAGTTAAATAAGGCAGGAATAGCAGATCTATTAGCTTTTTACAGCTGTTATTTTGACTGGCTATTATCTCATTTGTTATTTAATACCAATTTTTGTCAATCAGCAATTGATTTTACAAGCACCGATGCCGATAATCTAAGAAAAAATTTTAAAAATTTTAATCTAAAGGAAGATAATTTTATTAATCACCTTATGGCAATGCTACTAAGATCTGGTCAAGCAATGACTATTGCGAAAGGCTCTTATCCAGCGAGTCAATCAGAGCATCTTATTGCTCACAGCTTACAAATGAAATATGGCAATATTTTTAAAAATATATATCACGGCAGACAAATAGCTAGCACGATTTTTACCTCCTTAGAATTGCAAGAAAAAATCATCAATAGTGAAGAGATTTTAGAATTAAAAGATACAGCCTTCAATTATCATCAAATAGCAAATTTCTTTGATGCAGAGGTTGTAAATCAATGCCAGCATGAATATGAATTAAAAATAAATATTTTACAAAAAAATGATATTTTCAATCAAATTACCAAAGAAAAATGGCTTGCAATCAAGCAAAAATTAAGTAAAATTTATCTACCAATTTCTGAATTAATAGCTATATTTCATCACTTTGAAATTGATTACAATCTTGATTATTTCAATATATCAAATTCGCAATATCAAGAGGTGGTTGATATATCAAGGTTTATTCGCAATAGGATTACCTGCTTAGATTTTAAAATTTAAAATATGACTAACATTCTTGAAAAAATCTATCACGATAAAATTATTGAAGTGCGAGAAAGAAAGAAACATCTATCTCTTGAAAATATTTGCAAAAATATTAAATGTCAAAATTTTACTCCGAACCGCTTTTTTAATGCCCTGAAGGCAAAAAAAGAAGCAAACCAAACTGCTTTAATTTGTGAATTAAAAAAAGCATCGCCATCGAAAGGAATAATTCGTCACAATTTTAATCACCTAGAAATTGCTAAGATTTATCAAGATAATGGTGCCACTTGCCTCTCCATACTCACCGATGAAAAATATTTTTTAGGAAGCGATAAATATTTGCGAGAAGTTAGAGAAAACTACAATATACCAATATTAAGAAAAGATTTCATTATTAGTAAATATCAAATATATGAAGCAAAAATGCTTGGTGCAGATGCTATTTTGTTGATTGTAGCAATGCTAGATGATAAAAAACTTGCAGAATTAGAGCAAATAGCCCTTGATTGCGGTTTATCGGTTTTAATTGAAATTCATAATCAAGAAGAGTTGGAAAGGGCTTTAAAATTAAAGAGCAAACTTATTGGAGTCAATAATCGCAACCTTAAAACCATGCAAGTTGATATTGAAAATTCAATAAAATTACTACCGCAAATTCCAACCGATTATCTTGTGGTTAGCGAAAGCGGAATCAACGATATCAACACCATAAAGCATTTAAAAAACCTTGGCATTAACTGTTTTTTAATTGGCGAATATTTTATGCAACAACAAGATTTCGCCAATATAGTCGCTCAATTTAGTAAAATTTAAATTATGAACAATCATTATAATCAAGAAAAATCAACCATTGACCCAATTGAAATTGAGAAATTTAGTAAAATTGCCGATGAATGGTGGGATAAAAACGGCAAATTTAAGCCTTTGCATCTTTTTAATCCAGCCAGAATAAATTATATTAAAAATTATTTACAAAAATATTTTAATCTTCAAAGCAACACGAATTCTGAAAAAATATTTACCAATTATCGCGATAATCAAGCCTTAAAAATTATCGACATTGGTTGCGGAGGAGGCTTAGTTGCAGAACCTCTCGCCCTAATGGGGGCAGAAATAACCGCAATTGATGCTAGCGATAAAAATATTGCGGTTGCAAAAATTCATAGCGAAAAAACAGGAGTTGAGATCAATTATTTAAAGGCTTCAAGCGAAGAATATTTAAAGCAATTTCCACAACAAAAATTTAATGTTGTTTTAGCATTAGAAGTAATTGAACATGTTGCTAATATTGAAAAATTAATTAGCGATTGCGCAACCCTAGGAGAATCTGGGTCGCTGATATTCATTGCAACGATTAATCGCAATATAAAATCATTATTAACCGCTAAATTTATTGCTGAATATGTGTTAAGATGGCTACCAATTGGCACCCACGATTGGCAGAAATTTCTTAAACCTTCGGAAATCAATGAAATTGCCAATAACTATCAATTAGAATTAAAAGAAATTTGTGGATTTGAATATTCCATTATAAAAAATCAATGGCAACAAAACTATAAAAATATTGATGTTAATTATATAATGGTTTTTGAGAAAAAATAATAACTCAATTTAAAGCGATTATTTTTTAATAATATTTATTGATTTTTAGGCTTTTATTAATATCATCAACAGCCTTAAGCTAAATTAAATCTGATAAAATCAACAAAATAATTAATCAATCTTATGCATCAATATCGCACCCATAATTGCTCAGAACTTACAGAAAACAATATAAATAGCAAAGTTAAACTTTCTGGCTGGGTTAATTCTAAAAGAGATCACGGAAGCCTTATATTCATTGATTTAAGAGACCATTACGGTATTACTCAATTAGTAATTGATCAACAAAAAAATAATTTAGATCTTGAACAAATAGCGAAAATTAAACTAGAATCAGTAATTACAATTGTTGGCACGGTTATTTTAAGAAACCAAGAAGCAATCAACAAAAACATTCCTACTGGTAAAATTGAAGTTTCAGTCGAGGAACTGCTTATTGAATCTCTTGCTGAGCAAATTCCTTTTCAAATCAACGATGAAGAATCTTACCCTGAAGAATTAAGGCTAAAATTCCGTTTTCTTGACCTCAGAAGACAAAAAACTCATCGCAACATAATTTTAAGAAGCCAAGTAATATCGGCAATTAGAGCGGAAATGACAGCAAAAAACTTTTTGGAAATTCAAACCCCAATTCTTACCGCTTCATCGCCAGAAGGAGCCAGAGATTACTTAGTTCCAAGCCGTTTACATCAAGGCAAATTCTATGCCCTACCCCAAGCCCCACAACAATTTAAACAATTATTGATGGTTTCGGGCTTTGACCGCTATTTTCAAATTGCACCTTGTTTCCGCGATGAAGATCTTCGCTCCGATCGCTCTCCTGAGTTTTATCAGCTAGATATTGAAATGTCTTTTGTTACCCAAGCAGATATTTTCGCCACCATTGAACCAGTAATTATCAATATTTTTAAGCAATTTGGTTGCAAAAAAATTAATGATACTGAAGTGCCTCACATTCCTTACCAAGAAGCGATGCTAAAATATGGTAGTGATAAACCAGATCTTAGAAATCCAATAATTATAAGTGATGCCACCAATATTTTTAAAAATTCAGAATTTTCTATTTTTAGCAAAGCAATTGAGAGCGGAGCCCTAATTAGAGCTATTCCTGCCCCAAAAACCGCCAATCAAACTCGTTCATTTTTTGATAAAATGATAGAATTTGCCCAAGGCAATGGTGCCAAAGGTTTAGCTTATATAATTTTTGATGAAAATAATCAAGCCAAGGGTCCGATAGCTAAATTTCTGAGCCCAGAAAAGCTAAAAGAATTACAGCAAACTGCAAACTTAAATTCTGGAGATGCAGTTTTCTTTTCTTGTGGAAAGATTAACGAAGCCTCAAAAATTGCTGGCTTAGTAAGAAATAAAATCGCCCAAGAACTTAATTTAATTGATAATAATATTTATAAATTTTGCTGGATAGTTGATTTTCCAATGTATGAAATGAATGAAGAAACTCAAAAAATTGATTTTTCTCATAATCCATTTTCTATGCCTCAAGGAGGAATTGAGGCCCTCAATTCTCAAAACCCTCTTGATATTAAAGCATTTCAATATGATATAGTCTGCAACGGAGTTGAGCTTTGTTCAGGAGCAATCAGAAATCACAAGCCAGAAACTATGTATCGTGCTTTTGAAATTGCCGGATATAATGCCGAGGTCGTAGAAAAACAATTTGGAGCAATGATAAATGCCTTTAAATATGGAGCCCCTCCTCATGGTGGGCTTGCCCCCGGAATTGACCGCATTATTATGTTATTAGCCGATGAGCCAAATATCCGCGAAGTAATACCATTTCCTATGAATGGCAAGGCACAAGATTTAATGATGAATTCTCCTGCGGAAGTTTCCCCGAAACAACTTAGAGAGCTTCATATTGAGCTTAAGAAAACTAATAAATAAGATTCAAAAGCTAAAAAGTTTAAATAAAATATTATATTATCTATCTCGATATAATATTTTTTAACAGCTCTACCAATTCATTGATATTCAAAACAAAAGAAGTTTTGTTGTCAGTTAATCTTTGTAGTCTTTTTATTTTGCTTTCATCACCAGTTTTTGAATCTTTTTGCAAATAATAATTTCCATCGCAAATTGCTAAAAATATTGTATTTTTTTCATTGCAATCTCTTGAATGGTTTAAAAAATCTTGAATATCCTTATATTGATTATCTTGAGCTCCGCCATTCATTTCTGTATATTTATGAGAAGCATAAAAGATGAAATCTTTACAATTCCACATAAAATCAATTGACTTAATATCTTTGGATTGTTTTTTTAACAGATCTCCGCTCAAAATCTTACCATTTGTTAGATAAATTGCATCTTTGCCACCAGCTGGGAGAACTTTAAAATTTTCAACAATGTCTAAAGACTGTATGTATTCCGAGGCAAGATTTTGATATAAATTTTGCTTAGATGGATCTTTTGCAAAAACACATCTAAAAACCTCATCATTTCTAATTTTTTCTTTTATTTCATCAAAAGAATAGTTAAATTTATTCGCCCAATTAGAAATTTTTAATTTCATATCTTTTGTTTCAATTTCATTAAGAACATTTTTTAAATTCTCTTTAATCTGAAATTTATATCTATCTTTATAATTCATATTGAGTAGTAAACTTGATTAATTATATTTCTTGCCAACTCATAATCAAGCCTTCTTCTATATTTTAAATCTCTTCTTAGGCCCTTAAATGGAGTTAAAAATATATCAAATGTCTCTTTTCTAAACTCATTTATCATTTCATTAAGATTTTTCACCAATTTATCAATATCGCAATCAATTGAAATTCTAGTAATGCTTCTTGAAGAATTGCCAATTTTATTAGGATCTATATCTTCGCCATTACAGAATCTAATAGAAGGCTCAATCGTGTTATCTATTGCTATTAAACCAAGACCTCCTTTTTTATCATTAAACTTCATTGTGATTTTTTTATTATTTTTCGGCAATTTTTTCTCGAAATAACTTAACATTCCAACAAATTCTTTATCTTCATAAATCTCAACATCATCTGCTTTTTCTTTAAATAAAGCGAGGCAAACAGGATGTTCGGTATCATTAAACATTTTATTATTAAGCAAAATATAGTGAGATAATCTACCTCTAAAGAGTTTTGAATTTAAAAAAGAAGCGGGAATTATAACGCCGACATTTTGACAATTTTGCAAGCATTTATCAAGTGCAAATTTATAAAGATCATTATATGCCGTTTCTGGAAAAAATAAACCTCTTCTTTTTGCAGAATTTTGAGCTAAATAAGGCGGATTTGTTATGCAGACATTGTAATTTGTAGGAAAATTTTTTAGGCTATCTCTAAATAAAACATCTTGATTTTTCGGCTCTATATCATAAGAAATAAAATTATTGCACAAGTTCATTTTCTTTAGCATTTTTATTAAATTATTACTTCCCGCAAAAGGTTCTAAGATAGTGTTATCTTTTAGATT
This sequence comes from Rickettsiales bacterium UBA1997, assembly GCA_964202895.1. GTDB lineage: Bacteria > Pseudomonadota > Alphaproteobacteria > Rickettsiales > UBA1997 > JAJTDS01. The sequence continues at coordinate 629,607 of CAXNJM010000001.1, forward strand.
GCATTGATTTGACCAATCTTCAAATGCTTTATTATTAAATGGATTATATTCAGTAAAATATTGACCATTAGTTCTTTTGTTATCAATAAAATCAAACAGCATAAGCATAAAGTAATTTATAAAGTAAAATAGATTAAAAATATTGTTTCTTAAATTTGCAACATTTTTAATCTATTGCAACAAATAATTATAATAATTTACCTAGCTTCAACAATAACTGAACCACCTTGACCGCCACCAATACAGATGGTTGCTAGTCCTGTGGCTAAATCTCTTCTTCTTAATTCTCGCAATAGATGAATAATAATTCTTGATCCACTCATACCAACGGGGTGACCAAGGGCAATAGCTCCACCATTAACATTAAGCTTGTTGATGTCTATTTCGCCAATTGCAGAGCAATCAAAATTTTTACGACAAAATTCTTCACTAGCAAATGCCCTCACACAGCCAATAACTTGAGCTGAAAAAGCTTCGTTAATTTCAATCAAATCAAAATCATTAAGTTTTAATTTTGTTTTATCTAAGAGTTTTTTAGTTGAGAAAACTGGCCCAAGACCCATTAAAGAAGGATCTAAACCGGAAAAAGCGAAATCTCTAATAAACCCTAAAGGTGTAATGCCAAGCTCTTTAGCCTTAGATTCAGACATTAATATTGCCATCGAGGCACCATCGGTAATCTGGGAAGAATTACCAACAGTAACGGTTCCTGTAATTTTATCAAAATAAGGCTTTAATTTTGACAAATCTTCAATGGTTTGATTTTTTCTAACACCTTCATCTGTTTCTATCATCATTGAGTTTTTTTCATCATAGTTAAATATTGGAATAATTTCTTCTGCAAATTTCTTAAGACTAGCTGGGTTTGATGCCAATAAATGGCTTCGCAAAGCAAATTCATCTTGCTCTTGACGAGTAATTTTAAAATTAGAAGCAATTTTTTCAGCAGTTAAGCCCATTATCAACCCAGACAATGGGTCAGTTAATCCTTGCATCAAACCTATTACTGGTTTTAAAAATTTTAGACGAATTTTAGATATAATTTTTAATTTATGACCAATGCTTTTAGCTCGAGAAATCTCGGCGATAATATCAGTAATTTGCTTGCCGAATAATAAGGGAATATTTGACATCGATTCAACCCCGCCACATAAGATAATATTGGCATCGCCATTATTAATTTTAGAACATGCTGAAGTAAATGCCTCCATACCTGATGCACAATTACGATGAACTGTGTAGGCGGGCACGGAATAAGGAACTCCAGCTCTAACCGCGATAACTCTTGCAATATTTGCAGAGTCTGCGGGCTGTGCCACATTGCCAATAATTACTTCATCAATTTGATGAGGAGAAATAGAGGAGCGAATCATGGTTTCTTTCGCAATCATTGCCCCCAATTGTTGAGCTGATAAATTTTTTAGCACTCCGCCCGCTTTACCCATTGGAGATCTAAAACCATCTATAATTGCAATTCTTTCTTTCATAATAAAAAACTTAAGTTGATAAATAACATTCATTTAAAGCTTTGAAAAACTTTAATCATTGTTTAATAATATTATAAAAATAGAAAAAGTTAAAATTGAAATTAATATATTATGGGAGTATTGAATTTCCGCTTTTACAAAAGAAAATAACGACACAATTTGCAGTAAAAGTTAGGGAATTCAAAAGTCCCGTTATGATAAATCTTGCAATGCTCTTACTTCAAGCTTGCAGTCATTTTCTTTATAAGCAATAATTGCATCTACTAAAGCCAAAGCTCCAGATATAGTAGTGCTGTAAGTAACTCCCTTCATTAATGCTGTTCTTCTAATTGAAAAACTATCTTTGGTTGAGCGAGCTCCTTCAGTTGTGTTAACCACTAAATTAATCTCTTTATTGGCTATCATATCAACAACATGGGGCTTTTCTTCGGTAATTTTATTAACAATAGTAACTGCGATTTGATTTTCGGCCAGAAATTTCGCGGTGCCTTTTGTTGCAACGATCTTAAAACCAGTGGCAATTAATTTTTGAGCAATAACAAGTGATTTAGCCTTATCGCTGTCTTTTACCGACAAAAATGCTAATCCATCTTTTGGCAACTTTACTCCTGTTGCAATTTGCGCCTTTGCAAATGCCATTGGAAATGTTGTATCTATACCCATTACCTCTCCTGTTGACTTCATTTCAGGGCCTAAAATTATATCAACATTGCTGAATCTAGCAAAAGGAAACACCACCTCTTTAACCGCAAAATAGTTTGGCTTTTTTTCTTGCAAGTTAAAATCTTTGAGTTTTTTGCCTATCATAATTAAAGATGCTATTTTGGCAATTGGAATAGCAGTTGATTTAGCAACGAAAGGAACTGTTCTTGAGGCTCTAGGGTTAACTTCTAATACAAATATTTCTTCATCTTTAATTGCAAACTGGATATTCATTAAACCCTTAACATTAAGAGCAATTGCAAGCTTAGTGGTGGCTATTTTTATTTTAGAAATTAATTCTTCGCTTAAACTATAAGGAGGCAAAGAGCATGCAGAATCTCCGGAATGGATTCCCGCTTCTTCGATATGCTGCATTACTCCTGCGACAAAAACATCTTCTCCATCACATAAAGCATCAACATCAACTTCAATGGCATCGGTTAAAAATTTGTCAATCAATAAAGGCCCAGTTTCAAAAATATCAACATAATCGGTTAAATATTTATTTAAATATTCGTAATCATAAATAATTGCCATACCCTTACCGCCTAAGACATATGAAGGCCTGACCACAATTGGAAACTCTATCTCGCTAGCCTTTTCTACAACTTGCTTGGCAGAATAGGCGATGCTATTTTTAGGCTGATTAAGATTGAGATCTTGCAATAGTTTTTTGAATCTATCTCTATCTTCAGCCAAATCAATCATATCGGGAGAGGTTCCAATAATTGGAACATTTTGCTCTTGTAAAAATTTTGCTAAGCTAAGAGGAGTTTGACCTCCAAATTGAATATTAACCCCTAAAAGCTTGCCATTACTCATTTCTTTTCTTACTAATTCAATAACATCTTCATTAGTCAATGGCTCAAAATATAGCCTATCTGAGCTGTCATAGTCGGTAGAAACGGTTTCTGGATTGCAATTTACCATAATTGCTTCGATATTATGCTCTCTAAATGCAGATGCAGAATGCACGCAGGTGTAATCAAATTCAATGCCCTGACCTATTCTATTAGGGCCACTGCCTAAAATAATGACTTTATCGCGATTCGTTGGCTTAGATTCGCAATTATCTTCTTGGTATAGGTTTGGTCTATTTCGGTTAATAGAATTAATATTTTCATCATTCATAAAAAAACATTCAACTTATATTATGTGTTAACCCTTAAAAATTAAGCGGGAAAATTAAGGGAGAAAATTAAAGGAGGAAAATTATTTTTAAAATTAATTTAACAAAGAGATTTTAATCAATCATTTTATAATGCAAAATATTTTATTATCTTTTAGAATTTTTCTTTGTAAAAAATCAATAAAATGGCTATTGATAAATAAATCATCGCCATAATCCAGCTTGCTGAAATAACTGAAATTAAGCCTGCCGAACCAAGAGTAACTGCTATATTATCAAAAATATAAAGCCCAACTCCCGTTAAAACTCCTAAAAAAATCATTATAAAAGCTTTTTGATTACGAATATGATTAATCGCAAAAAACCCCGCTATAATTGACATAATCGCAAATATTAGTGGCCTAGTTAGCAAGTGATGATAACGAACCCTAAATTTCAAAGAGGAGATGCCTTCATTATTAAGCTCTTTAATAATTTGCGGCAATTCAAAAATAGTAAATAATTTTACATCCTGAAAATTATTGCGGATAATATTATTGATAAAACTTTCTTGAATATTGGTTTTGATAGTAGTTTGCAGGCTTTTTTTATTGATTAAATCACTGCCATTAATTATTGCATCTTTTATAAGCCATTGATTTTGCTTGAAAAAAACCTCTTTGGCATCAATTTTTTTATAAAAAATGCCATCATCGTTAAAAAACCAAAAACTAACATTGATAAAAGAAAGATTCTGCGGATCTACCTTTTCCATTTTTATCAATATTTCTTCATCTTGATTTTCAAGATTAGCTTGCTTAATCCAAACCCCCCCTGAAAATTCAATAATATTTTTAGATTCTTTCTTAAGCCCAACATTTTCAAGCTCTCTTAGTTTGTTAATGGCAAAACCATTTAATGAAGCAAATAATGTTACCCATAATATGCCAATAAAAAATGATGTTAATGCAATTGGCTCAATGATATCCCACAAAGAAAAGCTACTATTACGGATTGCGGTTATTTCGCTCTTACTAGCAAGGGTAAATAAGGCAATAATTGCAGATAAAAGAATTATTGAAGATGAAAATTCATCAACGAATCCGACACTACTAATAACAGCAAGCAGAAGTGTTTTAAAAATAGACAAATTTGCTTCTCTCGCCTTTTCAAAAATTTCGATTAGCCCAATTAGTGAACCCAAAAAGAAACAAGCAATTAAAATTTGCAAGAATCTAGTTAGAAAACTTTTAATTAAATAGCGATTAATTAATTTAATAAACATTTTAACTTATAGGTTGGAGAAAAATTTGCGGTATAAATAGTCGCAAAATATATAAAAAATAACTATTCCAGCATTAATTAAGAATATATTTATTATTTTATCAAAAGATATCATGATATCAGTTATAATGATATTGATAATTAAAAACAGCATTGCAAATAATGTTGCCCCCGCTATATTTTTTAAGCCTCCATGGCGAGCAAAATTTTCTTTCAGAATAAAAAATAAAGCAATCATAACAAGAAAAAATGGAAATAACGGATAAAGAAATCTTTGATAAATTTCAATATTATATTCCGATTGCTCTGAATCACTCAAAATGCGAGCAGGGTTAAATAATTCTAGTAAATATTGCTCCTGTGGCTTCCATTTTATTTGATTATTATTGTCAGCATTGTTTTCCGTAAGATTCAAAATATATTCTTGAAAATATAATATATCTGATTTTTGAGTAGTTGGATTAAATCTTTGAATCGAGCCATTATTCATTTCAAGCAAGATAACTCCCTTTTCTGCGATAATTTTACCAGTTTCTGCGGTGATGGTTAAGATATTGTTAGCGGATCTTTGGTCGTGAATCAATATTCCGTAGAGCCTATTTCGTTTATCTTGAAATTTAGTGTAGATAGTAATTTTTTTAAACTGCTCAAAAGTTTTAGGATTAACCTTAAATTTAAAATAATTATTTTGTAGATTAAGCTTAGATATTTTTAACTCCTTATTGGCAAATGGAATTAAATAAAAAGATAAATAAAAAGAGAAAATAGTGAATAATAAACCAATAAATAATGCCGGCGATGCTATTTTAAGCCTACTCAAGCCACTATTTTTGAGAATGGTGATTTCATTATTGCGACTAAATTTTTGATAAGTCATTAAAGTTGCCGTAAATAAGCTAATCGGAGCACCGAATAATAGCAATTTTGGCAAAATTAAAAGGAACATCTTCCATAGTTCTGTAAGAGCGATGCCGTTTTCTGTGATATATTGAATAAAGACAACAATTTTACTAAACCAAATCAATGATATAAAAACAAAAATTATGGCAAAAAAGCTCAAAAGAAGATTTTTAATAATGTATCTTTGATAAATTTTAGTTATCATTATTTTAATTTTTAGCTAAATGAGATAATTAGTAAGATTAAGGCACCAATAATAATGCGATAAGTTGCAAAAATTAAAAAATTATTTTTCGCAACAAATGAAATTAACCATTTAATCACAACTAAACTTGATAAAAATGCTATCACACTACCAAAAATAATGAGCTCAATATTTTCAAGGGTTAAGTCTTGATAATTTTTATATAAATCAAAAATAGAAGCAGAAAAAATTGTGGGAATTGCCAAAAAAAATGAAAATTCTGTTGCTTTTGCCCTACTAACACCAAGAAACATTGCTCCAATTATAGTTGCTCCAGACCTTGAAACCCCCGGTATCATTGCCAAGCACTGAAATAACCCTATTAATAGCGAAGATTTAATATTTATTTCTTTCATTTCTTTGTTTTGTGAAATATTTTTTTGATAAAACTTCTCAACAATTAAAATTATAAAACCGCCAATAAGCATTGATAATGCTATTACTAAAGGGTTAAAAAAATATAACTTGATAAATTTATGAAATAATACCCCAAATAATATTGCGGGCAAGAAAGCAATAATGATATTTAATAAAAATTTTTGATTAGTAGAATTAGAGCGAATATTTTTTATAATATCAAAAATTTTATGTCGATAAACTATTGTAATTGCTAGTATTGCACCAAATTGAATAACAATTTCAAAAAGTTGATTTTTTATTGAATTAAAATTAATAAGATAAGAAGCGATTAGTAAATGAGCGGTTGAAGAAACGGGGATAAATTCAGTTATTCCCTCTATTAAGCCCATTATCATTGCCTTAAAGAAACTATTTTGAAATAATGCGAATGATTGAATGTCCATAAGAAAGATAGTTAAATGTGGTGAAACAAAGCTTTAATAAAATTTGTGGTACCTCTGGTCAGACTCGAACTGACACATCTAATAGATAATAGATTTTGAGTCTATCGCGTCTACCAATTCCGCCACAGAGGCAAATAAATAAAATTATAAAATTATCAGCCCCTATAAGTCAAGGCATAATTTAGGCAATTTTTACCCTGTCGATAAAATTTATAATTATATCGATTAGCAAAGTGAAGTCGCGGAGTTTAGAAGATGACAAATTAGATTTATAAAAGACTGGATCCTGCAACTTCGTGCAGGATGACAGGTGATTTGGCTTCAGGCTTTCTACTAAAGGCAACAAGGGGTTTCAACACCTTGGCTTAATGATAACGGAATGCAACTTCACCACAAGGGGTTGAAACCCCCAAGAATAATATGTTGCCGTTAGTGGAGGTTCGAAGCTAAAAAAAGAATATGAATTAGAATTGTAATTTATTTAATAATTAATAATCTTCGTGGAAATATAGGCAAAAAGGCTAATCATTACCACTTTTACAAATAAATAAAATTATCAGCCCCTATAAGTCAAGTTTGAAGTCCCTGTATTTGAAGTCCCTGCTGTATTTAGTTGCAGTTGCTTACGAGGCCCATTGCCATAATCATTATCAGAGTCATTTTCAGAGTTCGAAGCAATGATTGAATTATCACTTTCTGAGCTTTGGGAAGAGTTTTCATCGCTTGAACTTTCTAAATCGACAATATTTTCAATATTGCAATTTATCATATTCCAATTTTGGTAATTGCAACCAAAAACATTTGCTCGATTAAAAAGACAGCTAGTAAAGGATGCATTGTCACCAGGAGTTACATGACTCAAATTCGAATTTGAGAAATTACTATCTCTTACATTGACATTAGCAAATGTTGAATTTTGTAAATATGAATCTCTAAAATCAACATTTTCAATATTGGCATTATCAAATGTTGAATTTTCTAGATACGAACCTCTAAAGTTGACATTGGCAAGATTAGCTCCTGTAAAATTTATCATATGCCTATTATTTTGTTCTGCATTATTTATATAAGATAAACCAAAACCTGATAAATTATAATATCTAAGATCTCTTTCGAGCGAATTTCCAACCTCGGTATAAATTATTTCTCTAACCTCTTCGCCATTAAGGTTAATTTGCCTTCTTTGAGCAATTTGATCTTCTGTTAGATTTGCCATATGATTGGCAGCATTATTGTTTATTATTGGATTAAAATTATTTTGATTTGAATTATCAAGAACTAAAATATTTGTTGTTGTATTATTTGGTATATTTAATTTTAATTCGTTGCAAAAGCACGACTATTTATTTCATCCACCCTCACCCCATTTTTTGAGGAGATTGATTCAGCTGTAGAAGCTAAAAAAAGAGGCTATAAATTTGTAATTGATGAAAGAGTCGATGAAAATGGCAAGCCGATTTATCCTAAAAGGGATCCCATCTATCGATTCATTAAGTTAGTTGAGTTAAAAATCTAAATATTTAACAATCTGCTCTGCAACCTTACTGACATCATTATTGGCATTGATAATTTTTATTCTGCTCACATTATCTTGAGCAATTTTTAAAAAACCATTCCTTACTTTGTTATGAAAGTCGAAAGATAGCTCTTCATAGCGATTATTATCAGAACGAGATTTTATTCTTTGAAATGCCACCTCAACTTCCATATCGCACAAAAAGGTAATATCAGGCTGTATTGAGTTTATAATCAATTGATGCACTTTTTCGATAGTCTCAATTTCTACATCCATAGCAAAGCCTTGATAGGCAAGGGTTGAGTCGTAGAAGCGGTCGGTAATTACAATTTGTTTATTTTTTAAAGCTGGCAATATAACTTGTTGCAAATGCTCGATACGGCTAGCAAAATTAAGCATTAGCTCTGTTAATGGATTGATTTGATTATTTTTTTTATCGATTAATATCTCTCTGATATTATTGCCAATGGCGGTGCCCCCCGGCTCTCTAGTTAATATAACGGGATATTCTTTTTGTTTTAAAAAATCATATAAAATTTTGGCTTGAGTTGATTTCCCACTGCCTTCAATACCTTCAAAACTTATAAAGAGCGGTAGTGTAGGTTTATAATTCATAAAATTCTACCAACCCGCTAGAAACATCATAAACACCGCCAATAATTGCTATTTGCTTATTTTTATGCATTTCGTTAATAATGTCGCTTTGCTCGGTAATTTGTTCGATGGCAGTAACAACATTTAATTTCGTTACTTTATTAACAAACTCAACATTGCCAGCAGTGCGATTGTCGGTTATGGTTTCTTCCGCCTTGACTGCAAAATCAATTTTTCTTAACAAACCTGTAAGATTGCCCATTTTAACCTTATCGCAAGCACCTTTTATTGCTCCGCATTCACTATGCCCAAGAACCAATATCAATTTTGCACCCGCAACTTTACAAGCGAACTCCATACTACCGAGAATATCATCATTAATAATATTGCCCGCAATCCTACAGCTGAAGATGTCTCCTAAGCCTTGGTCAAATATTAGTTCTGCAGATGTTCTTGAATCGATGCAACTTAAAATAAAAGCAAAGGGGTTTTGTTGGTCGGAGGTTTCGTTTACCTGTTGCAACAAGTTGTGATTAAATTTAAGATTATTTAAGAATCTTTGATTTCCGTCTTTAAGCATTTGAATTGCTCTTTCTGGAGTGATGTTATCCCTCAACTCTTTCGTTAGTGTAATTTTTTTATCATCAACAACATATTGAATTTGCTTTCTCAGAGTTGAACCTCTAAATTCAATGTCAATTTTTTTTGTTCTGGAATTAATGATGAAATCGTTGATTATTTCTATGATGTCTTGATGAATAGAGCGAGACCTACTGCCATCTATAATAACTTTTGCATTATTTGGCATTTCTTGTAGCATTTGCAATATTGCACCCTTATTCAAAAATGATACATTATCAGACAGGCTTATAAAATGTTGATTTTTATTATCTTCAATCGAAAAATCAACAACCTTTTGATAGGCATTGCGAAAATTATGATATAAGATAAATATTAAGGCAACAATCATCCCCATTGCTACACCCTTCAATAAATCGGTTAAGAGCATACCTATAATTGTAACAATAAATGGTAAAAATTGCTCTAAACCTAGGCGATACATATCTCTAAAGATGATTGGCTTTGCTAATTTATAGCCAATCAAGATCAATATTGATGCTAATGTGGCAAGCGGAATCATATTTAAAATTTTGGGAATGGAAATAACCGAAATAAGCAATAAAAGACCATGCAACATAGTTGATAGCTTAGTTCTGCCACCAAAATTAATATTGGCACTGCTTCTAACTACAACTTGAGTTATTGGCAAGCCACCAATTAGACCGCAGATAATATTACCAATACCTTGAGCTTTTAGCTCTAAATTAGTGGGAGTTATTCTTTTTTGCGGGTCGAGTTTATCAGTAGCTTCGACACATAGCAAAGTTTCAATGCTAGCAACAACCGCAATTATTAAGCCAATAACATAAACTTGCGGATTAGTAATATATTTAAAATCTGGAAAAGAAAACCGCTCAACAAAACCATTAAAACTGCTAGCAATAGGAATATTGACAAGATGTTCTTGTTGAAAAGAAAATAAGTTAGAGATGACAACACCAGAAACAACCGCCACCAATGGAGCAGGCAAAAATTTAGCAACATTCTTTAAAATGGCGATTTTTTCAATAACATGCTTTTTAAAGAGTGTAGAATCCCATAAAATGAGTATGATTAGCCCTACAAGTGAGGCAAATAAAGCTGGAAAAGAAACTAAATTAAGAACATTTAGCAATTCAGAAAAAGTGTTTTGTCCATCATTTTGATAAAAGTAAAAATCGCCGTTAAAATCTTTATCGTAACCTACAGAATGAGGAATCTGCTTAAGAACAATAATGATGCCAATTCCACTAAGCATGCCCTTGATAACGGAAGAAGGAAAATAATATGCTATTGAGCCAAGCTTCAAGAAACCAGCAACCAATTGCAAAACTCCCGAAAATAAGACCGCCAACAAAAAGATTTGCCAAGCATTATCGAATTGAGCACCAAGCGAGGTTAAGTATCCGAGAACAATAACTGCTAAACCCGCAGCAGGGCCACTAACACCAACCGCAGAACCACTAAAAAAACCCGCGATTAAACCACCTACTACTCCAGCAACAATACCTGAAAACATTGGAGCCCCAGAAGCAAGAGCGACACCTAAACAAAGAGGTAAAGCAACAAAAAAAACCGCAATACTGGCGGGGAAATCTTTGTTGAAATGCTTAAAAAAATCAGATAATTTTGAGTTGTTGTTTTTCATTTTATTGACTTGTTTAATTGAATGTTAAAAAACCTGAATTTGAATTAATTTATATATGGAATGGATGGTGCACTCGGCTGGATTTGAACCTACAACCTTCTGATCCGTAGTCAGATGCTCTATCCAATTGAGCTACGAGTGCATTTTATTTAATTAAAATGTTTTTGCATTAATCACATTTGTAATTTATGCAAAATTTGATACAAAAAAAATAAAAAGCAACAAATAATTGTTAAAAAAATATTTGTTTATTAAGTTTTATAATTTAAATATTATTGCAGTAATTTTTATTATCCATTATATATTAATTGATAATTTCAATCTTTGTAATTACAATTTTTAGTAGCTTCGATAAAAACAAGAAGCATGCTATGCAATCAACATAAAAAATAAAATGTTTATCAAAAATTTTAAAAATATTTTACTTGCAATTTTTTTAATAACATTAGCAAATTCTTGCTCTAAAAAAGTGGTTGACATAAAAAGCCCCTGCGTTGCAAATGGCATTATCACCAATAAAGGAGCATCAAAAAGCCCCTGCGGGCCAAGAATCCCTGTTAATCAATGGTGGATGATAAACACATTGGAAAACACCGAAAACACTATAACATCTTAAAAAAACCTTTTATTAATATTTATAATGACTACAAATCAAGAAGATAATTTTGACCCAAATCAAAAAAAATCCTTTGCGGAAAGATTTGCGAAAAAGCCTCCTGTCAATTCTACTCAACAATTATCAAGCGCTGGAAGCTCTAACAATCAAAAAATTAGCAATATCGACCCTAAAAAAAGAGCAATGGCAGATTTAATCTATCTTGTTCACGGAAATGATCGCGGTAGAGAGGCTTGGTATTATGTATTAGTTGATCGCTTAAAGGTTCAAATGTTTTTAAAAGCAATGAAAACCGATATGATAAATCTTGACGATTACGGCAAAGTTCTATATTCAGCCTATGGAGAAAACCCACCAGAATCAGTTACAGCAAAATTAAAAGAAGAATACGGAATAGACCTTTAAAAAAACTTCTTAAGCTGTGCAAAAATATAAAAAATCACAAAACCATCCTCTCAAATTAATGAACTTGAAAAATAAAACAACAAAACAGCTTTCAATTGTTGCAACAATTGTCACGACAACAATAATTGCTCTCTATTCTGCAATTTCAATATCCCAGACCACAAGAAAAGATCTTTCAACTATTAAAAAACTTCCTGACAACAAAGAAATAGTAACAGACAATAATTCAGAACTCATAAAAGAAGTATTCGACAATGTTAAAGAAAATTATGTTGAATCAAAAACTGAAAAACAAATAGCCGAACTAGCAATTTCTGGCTTATTATCTTCTTTAGACCCTCATTCTGCATATTTAAATCAAGATTCATTTAAAGAAATGCAAGTGCAAACTAGAGGAGAATTTGGCGGGCTTGGAATCGAACTAACCACAGAACTGTCTTTAATAAAAATTATATCCGCAATTGAAGATACTCCAGCCTTTAAAGAGGGGTTAAAATCTGGTGATTACATCTCAAAAATTGATGGCAAAACAGTAATAGGAATGTCTCTTGAAGATGTTATCAGCAAACTTAGAGGAAAACCAGGAACATCTGTTTCATTAACAATTCTTCGTCGAGGCGAAAAATCTGCAATAATTAAAAAAATAGTTCGTCAAATTATTAAAGTTAAGGCTGTAAAATCAGCAAAACTTGGCAATGTAGCCTATGTAAAAATAATCACTTTTTCTGAACAAGCCTTTACAGGATTACTAAACGAACTCAAAAAACTAAAAAGTCAAATTGGAGAAAATAAATTAGCTGGATTAATTATCGATTTAAGAAACAATCCGGGCGGATTACTAGATCAATCTGTAAAAATTGGCGAATTATTTCTCGATAAAGATCAAACCATCGTTTCAATTAAAGGAAGAACCGCAGAAAGCGAAAAAATCTATAAAGATCAAGAAAATCAAAACATCATACCTAATCTTCCGATTGTAGTCTTAATCAATGAAGGAAGTGCTTCAGCATCAGAAATTCTTGCGGGAGCTTTGCAAGACAATAAAAGAGCCATTGTAATCGGCGAAAAATCATTCGGCAAAGGCTCTGTTCAAACGGTTTCCCAGCTCAATAATGGCAAAGGAGCATTGCAATTAACTACCGCACTATATTATACTCCTAATAATCGCTCTATTCAGGCTTTTGGAATCACCCCCGATATTCAAGTAACCGATGCAAAAATTGAAAAAAACAAAAACTATGAAAGAAGTTCGGAGGCCGATTTAAAAGGGCATATTGAAAATGAGTCTCTAAAAGAAATGATAGAGAATGAACTAAAAGAAGTATCAAAACAACAAAGCAAAGATAACTACAGCATCAATGATGAGAATTTGGAATTATATAACTCAGATTACCAATTAGCAAGAGCTCTTGATGCAATTAGGTCTTTAGCTGTTTACCAAAAAACAATTCAAAGCGGTCAAATTTCCATACCATTAACAAATAACAAGAATAACAAAAAAGATCTAGAGAAAATAATTAATAAAAACGAGAAAAAGACTGAAAAAATCATAAATAACAAAAAAGATGGCAACAAGAACAAGAAGGGCTATTAATGAAATTACTTAGAAAAGCTTTAAAATGAAAAAAAATCAATCGCTACTCGAATTGCTACTTTTTTTATCAACAATAATATTGTCTTTTTTTAGCATTACTGTTGATAGCGGTGCACAATTAAAAACAAAAGAGCGACAAATAATCGAAAATGAAAATTTTATAATTGCAAAAGTTAATAATTATGCAATCACAAAATACGACATAACCTCTAGATATTTGATTGCAAAACATTTTACTAAATTAAAAATTGTTTCAAATTACGAAAAATCTATCTTTATCAATCAAATAATTGAAAAAATGATTGACGAAGAATTGATAAGACAAACCGCTAAAGAGCTAAAAATCAATATTTCGCCACAAGAAATGGAGGAAACCTTAGAGTTAATAGCTCTAAAAGAAAAGAAGAACCCCGATCAGCTAAAAATTATATTCAGAGAAAATAATCTTTCTTTATCGAGCTATGTAAAACAAATCGAGGCGGAGTTGCTATGGAATAAAATCATTAATCAGCATCTAAGAAACAGCATAAAAATAAATGATGCAGAGATTATTGAATTTTTAGAACAAAATAAAACCTCAACCAGAATTGAAAAGTTTCTTATTGCTCAAATCGCTATATCTCACCAAAAATACAATCAAAATGAAGTTAATGAATCTGGTGAAATTGCAAATAAACTATTTAATCAATTAAAAATGGGAGTAAATTTTGAAGAATTAAGCAAGCAATTTTCTCAGTCAATTGAAAATGAAGAAATAATTGGCTGGGTAACAATTTATGATATTGATTCGAAAATTTATAATATAATCAATAAATTACAAAAGAATCAATATTCTGAACCGATTAAGCTAAATGATGCCTACTATATTTTTAAGTTAAAAGATAAAAAAATAGAGGTTAAAATTCCTGAAAGAGAAGAAAATCAAGCAAAATTAGATATTGGCAATAAAAAGCTTAAACTATCAGCAAAAACATTTCTCAATGAATTAAGAAAAAAATCTTTCATCGAAATCAAACAAGAAAAATTACTTAAAAAAATTTTAATATAACATAAATTCAACAAACAAAATGACAGAAGACATAGCTAATCCCGAAATAACTAATCCCGAAATAATTAGTGAAGAAACAACCGCTCCAATCATAAAAAATAAAAAGCCAAGTAAGAAAAAAAACTCATCATTAGGAGGAATAAGAATTGCCAAATATATTGCTCATTCTGGATACTGCTCTCGTCGCGAAGCGGAAAAACTAATTGCCGAAGGAAGAGTTAAGGTTAATGGAGTGATAATAGATACTCCCGCGACAATAATAACCGACCATTCAGTTAAAATTAACAATAAATTAATCAATAATAATAAAGAAGTTGAATTGTGGCTATTTCACAAACCAAAAGAAACCATCACCACTCATAAAGACCCTCAAGGCAGAACTACGGTTTTTGAAATTTTGCCAAAAAATAATTCTCGCTTAATTAGCATTGGAAGGCTTGATTTCAACACTGAAGGCCTATTGCTATTAACTAATAATGGCGATCTAGCTAGATATCTTGAATTACCAAAGACTGGCTGGACAAGAAAATACCGAGCCCGAGTTTTTGGCAAATTAAATCATGAAAGACTGGAAAAACTTGCCAATGGAATCACTATTGATGGTGTTCGTTATCGTGGAATCAAAGTAAAAATAGAAATTGAAAAAGAGTCAAATTCTTGGCTAGAAATATCTATAGAAGAAGGAAAAAATCGAGAAATTCGCAAGGTAATGGAACATCTTGGCCTGCAAGTTAATCGCTTGATTAGAATTGGCTTTGGTCCTTTTAATCTAGAAAGACTTGGAGTTGGAGAACTTGCAAGAGTCAATAAATCTGTAATCAAAAATGTAATCGACGAAGAAATTCTTAATAAAATCACATAAATATTTACCTTTAATAAAAATCACAAATTATGCTAGATATAAAATTCATTAGAGAAAATCCTGAAAAATTTGATTCCGCAATGAAGAGTCGTGGCAATGATATCAAGGCTTCGCAAATCATCGATTTAGATATTAAGAATCGAGCCAAAATGACAAAAATACAAGAATTGCAAGCTGTAAGAAATAATATCGCTAAAGAAATAGCAGAATCTAAAAAACAACAAAAAGATGCCTCATCATTACTAGAAAAATCAATATCAATCAATCAAGAATTAGCTGATATTGAAAATTCAATGAATGAAAATAATGAATTAGAAGCCCTTTTATTAAACATTCCCAACCTATTAGATGAAGAAGTAAAAGTTGGCAAAGATGAACATGACAATCAAATAATTGAAGTTTTTGGCAAAATTCCAGAATTTGATTTTGAAGTTAAATCTCACGATATTATTGGCGAATCATTGAAAATGCTTGATTTTGAACAATCAACATTAATATCGGGAGCCAGATTCTCAACACTAACAGGAGCACTTGCTAGAGTTGAAAGAGCCTTAAGCAATTTTATGTTAGATATTGCTAACGAATATGGATATTTAGAAGTTTCTCCACCCAACCTTGTAAAATCTAGCTCTATGGTTGGAGCTGGTCAATTACCTAAGTTCGCAGAAGAGGCATTTAAAACCAGCGATGATTATTGGCTTATTCCAACCGCAGAGGTTTCTCTTGTTAATCTAGTAGCTAAAAAAATTCTTAATCAAGAAGATTTACCCCTCAGGTTTGTTGCTTACACCCCCTGCTTCAGAAGAGAAGCTGGTTCAGCGGGAAGAGACACCAAGGGAATGATAAGGCAACATCAATTTAAAAAAGTAGAACTAGTTTCAATCGTCGATCCAGAAAAATCAATAGAAGAGCACGACAGAATGACAAATATCGCCTGCGAAATATTGAGAAGACTAGAATTGCCTTTTAGAAAAATCGCTCTTTGCAGTGGAGATACAGGCTTCACATCACAAAAAACATTTGATCTTGAAGTTTGGCTACCTTCACAAAATAAATATCGCGAAATATCAAGCTGTTCTAATTGTGGCGATTTTCAAGCTAGAAGAATAGGAGCAAAATATAAAGATAAAAATTCTCAGAAAAATCAATTTGTTCACACTTTAAATGGCTCAGCCCTTGCGGTAGGAAGAACAATCGTTGCTATTTTAGAGAATTATCAAAATGTAGATGGCTCAGTTACAATTCCAAAGGCACTAAGAAGCTATATTGGCAATATCGAAAAAATCACCAAATAGAATTATTTATTTTGTCTGGAAAATAAAATTATTTGCTTTTTATTTAAAAATATTAGCAAAACTATTGCAAAAACTAGTGGCATCAACCATAAGAAAAGATTATTTTTTACATTTCCGTCAGCAATAATATCTGCTCCAAAATTTTCAATTAACTTAGCAATTATTTCTTCATCGCTAGAACCTAGCTCGATTTCTTTTCTTACAAAGTGACGAATTTGATAAGCAAAATCACTGTCTGAATTTTCAATAACCTGCCCCTGACAAGTAAGACAGCGAATCTTTAAGAATAGTTTCATCGCCCTTTCCTCTAGAGCCTGATTAACAAGTCTTGATTCTGGAGCAATTGCCCTTGCAACAAAGGAATAAGAACCAAAAATAACAAGATTAAGCAATAAAATTAAGATTGATTTTTTCATTAGTTAAAAATTATAACCAATTATTGTGCGATATAAATTATTAGAAACCAATTGATTGCCGTTTACATAGCGATAAATTGGCATTTGAACATCGAAATAGGCTTTCATATTGGCAAAATTTACCTCAATAGCGGGAGAAATAAAAACTTGACTATAACCAGTATTGTGGGAATCGCCATTTGATTGACTGTCTGTATTTTTCTTAATTGCAGTAATTTGCAAAATGGGACTAATTTTTGGTGGATTAATTTTAGAATTATTAATTGTGTATCCAAAACCAGATGCAACAGTTAGTTCGTCTCCGGGGCGATATTTGTTGCTGGTTGTAATGCTTCGTTGAAAGTTAAATTGTGAAAATAATTTTAAATTAGGATTTTGCTCTAAATGCAATATTTTGTAAGCTCCCAATATTATATCGGTACTACCAGTGCCAATTTGAGCAGAAGAGCCAAACTTAGAATAGTCATTGCTACCAGTTGGCAATTTTACTCCAAAATTAATACCGCTGGACATATCTTGATTTATTCCTGTGTAGGTTGCAATTAATTTTATATCACCAATTGCATTATGATTTATTTTTTCAACCCCCTCAGAATTACTCATATGGTTATGAACCTTGTTAACAAGCAATCTTTTAACAAAAGGGACTTTAGTTTGCATTGTCCAACTACGATTAAAACTCTTCTGGAAACCAACATTAACTGATTGAGTCTTGATTTGCTGATGATGAATATCATTTGCCGAAGCTTTATAATTATTATGCCAAGGAGTTTTTTGATTTGCATAGCCATACTCAACAAAAATAAGATTGCCTTCTGAATTTGGAAATAAAGATTGAGTGCCGACATTAAAAACATTACAGCCACAACTACATGCCAATGCATCTTGCTTATAGTTAAAAAAAGATAAAATTGCGATAATTGCAATGATTTTTAAAGATGTTTTATTGGTTATTTTCATTGTTATTTTTAGTTAAAATGTTGCTATTAATGAAATTTTTAAATTTTAAGATTTTGCCACTCATTTTAATCAATTTGATTAATTGTTGGTTTTCAATTTTTTGCATGGCTTGATACCAATCGGTCATACCCTCTATTAAGTTGCATATTTTTTTAATTTTTTCTTGAAACTTCACCTCTTCTTCGCTATTAGTATTTTTTAAAATTAAACCTCTTAACATTGTAAGAGTAGGCTCCACCTCTCTTTTATGTTTTTGCTCGATAAGATTGCGGATAATTTCAATATCATCATCTAAAGCAGAAAAATAATCTCTTCTATCGTTTGGTTGATGATTCATTTTAACTAGTTTCCAAGCTTGTAGCTCTTTGATTGCAACACTAACATTAGAACGAGAAAAGTTAAGAGCATCGCAAATTTGCTCAGCATTCAATGGTTTATTAGAGATATAAAGCAAGCCATATACCTGACCTACTGTGCGATTAATTCCCCAATTACTGCCCATTTCTCCAAAATGCAAGATAAAGCTTTGAGCCAATTCATTGTTTAAATAACTAAGATTCATAGATTCTGGATAATTTATTAAAAATTTCTGTACTTACAGAAAATACCGAAAATAAAAAATATTTTAACTAAATCAAGTAATAATTTAGAAAAATTATCGAATAAACATTCCCATTCTGAGACAGAAAATTTATTTAGAATAGTTTTGTATCATTAATTGTTGTTTATATTTTTATTATTATATTGTAATTTTATGACTTTTATAAGCTGACTTGTACACATCTTAATTAAATTTTTTGTAAAAAACATGAAAAACAAAACCTCCAAACCATCGGCCCCTAAACCATCGGCCTTCTCTTTAATTGAGTTATCTATAGTGTTGATTATCATTGGTTTGTTAGCAGGTGGTATTGTAGTAGGAAGTAGTCTAGTTAAAAGAGCAAGAATAGAATCAGCTAAATCTCTTACTAATAGATCTCCAATTAAAGCAACAGAAGATCTAGTAATGTGGTTTGAAGGTAGTTTATTAGATAGTTTTGCTAATGGTCAATCAACTAATGGCACATCTATTAGTAGTGGGTGGAATAATATTGGTGGGGTTAATAATATATCATCAGCAACTGTCGATGGCACTGCTCCAATCTATGCTAATAGTATCAACAGCATTCCTGCGGTAAAGTTTGAAGGTAATAATGCTTTAAAAGTAGGAGTTGGCTCAATTAACAACTCTGATTATACTATAATGATTACAGAGCAAAGAGAAAGCAATAAAGCAGATAATTATCTTTTAGGAGATCCCTCAATTACAGGAACTAATCAAAATTTATTAATTGGTTATAAAACTGATGGCACAATTGTTCATAGTCAGGGGGGAGCAACTACCAGCTACACCTCAGCAATTAATGGCTATGCTTCTTATGCAGGTCCAAGAGTAATTATCGTTACTCACTCCGCTAGTGAAGGTAATAAAACCTATGTTAATGGTATATTGGCTGGTAAGCTAACTACTAATACAGCAAAAGAACCTATTGCAGATTTAGCTAATCTCTCTATAGGTAAAAATTATATTGGTCAAATTGGTGAATTAGCAGTTTTTAAAAGAGCATTATCTGATACCGAAATTACTGATATATCTGATTATATGAGTAATAAATGGCGAATTAAAGTTGATACTAAAAACACAGATTGTTCTTCTGGTATTGTTACCGATAATGGTTGCGATGCATCTTCTTGCCCAATAAGCATTGCAGGTATCTCTAAAACCTCAGTTGATGGCACTGCCTCTACCTCTACTTTAAGTTGTGATAAAACAGGCTATACTGGTTCTATTACTTATAGCTGTATCAATAAAACCTTTGCTACTACTCCTGCCAATGCAAGCTGTTCTTGTGCTACTGGCTATACTCTTGTCTCTGGCTCTTGTATTCCTTCTTGTAATGTTCCAACTACTAACGGTATTACCACTACTCAAGTTACAGGTAATAATGGCACTCTTAACTGCACCACTACTGGCTATACTGGCTCAGTTGCTTATAGCTGTGCTTCTCAAGGGTCTAATGCCACCATTACCGGAAGTTGTAGCTGTGCTACTGGTTATAGTTTAGTAAGTGGAGCTTGTGTACCAATAAACTGCCCAGTTAGTGTTACAGGAATATCTTCTCCATCATCAGTATCTTATACCTCAACTTCTACCCCTCTTACTTGTAATGCTACTGGCTATACTGGAACTGTTAATTATACTTGCACTACAGGAACATTAACTGCAACAGGGAGCTGTTCTTGTGCTACTGGTTATAGTTTAGTAAGTGGAGTTTGTACTCCAATTACTTGTAGTATAACTAGTGTTACGGGAATAAACAACAAAACCGGACTAGCTTATGCATCTTCTGCTACAGCCATTCCAAACAGCCCAACTTCAGCCTGTGCATCAGGATATTCTGGTTCTCCTACTTATACTTGTAATGCAACTGGAGCTGCGACAATTGTGAGTAATAGTTGCACGACAATCACTTGCCCAGTTAGTATTACAGGAATATCTTCTCCATCATCAGTATCTTATACCTCAACTTCTACCCCTCTTACTTGTAATGCTACTGGCTATACTGGAACTGTTAATTATACTTGCACTACAGGAACATTAACTGCAACAGGGAGCTGTTCTTGTGCTACTGGTTATAGTTTAGTAAGTGGAGTTTGTACTCCAATAACTTGTAGTATAACTGGTGTGACTAAATTAAACAACAAAACCGGACTAGCTTATGCATCTTCTGCTACAGCCATTCCAAACAGCCCAACTTCAGCCTGTGCATCAGGATATTCTGGTTCTCCTACTTATACTTGTAATGCAACTGGAGCTGCGACAATTGTGAGTAATAGTTGCACGACAATCACTTGCCCAGTTAGTATTACAGGAATATCTTCTCCATCATCAGTATCTTATACCTCAACTTCTACCCCTCTTGCTTGTAATGTTACTGGCTATACTGGAACTGTTAATTATACTTGTACTGCAGGAACTACAATTACTGGTAATTGTAGTTGTGCTGATGGGTATAGTTGGAATGGAAGTTCATGTGCGGCAATTTGTATTTCTTATGCTGGTCGTTGCCATACTTATAAAGGCACTTACAATGTATATAATGGACCGTACTGGCCTTCGAATCCAATAACTTATACTTGTCAGGAAGCTTGTGCTCATCATTTTGGATCTTCACCTGGAAATTATAGATGTTCAACGGTTAGAGGAAGCATTAATGCTACTGCCTATATCAGTGGATGGGGTTTGGGTTGCACAACTGGAGCTGATACACATCAAAGTTGTTCTAACTATTATCCCGGATGTTTTTCAGCCTTTGTAGCTGATGCTTGTGGAAATCCTACCATTAATTATTGTTTCGAGTTGCGACAATTGTGAGTAATAGTTGCACGACAATCACTTGCCCAGTTAGTATTACAGGAATATCTTCTCCATCATCAGTATCTTATACCTCAACTTCTACCCCTCTTGCTTGTAATGTTACTGGCTATACTGGAACTGTTAATTATACTTGTACTGCAGGAACTACAATTACTGGTAATTGTAGTTGTGCTGATGGGTATAGTTGGAATGGAAGTTCATGTGCGGCAATTTGTATTTCTTATGCTGGTCGTTGCCATACTTATAAAGGCACTTACAATGTATATAATGGACCGTACTGGCCTTCGCATCCAATAACTTATACTTGTCAGGAAGCTTGTGCTCATCATTTTGGATCTTCACCTGGAAATTATAGATGTTCAACGGTTAGAGGAAGCATTAATGCTACTGCCTATATCAGTGGATGGGGTTATGGTTGCACAACTGGAGCTGATACACATCAAAGTTGTTCTAACTATTATCCCGGATGTTTTTCAGCCTTTGTAGCTGATGCTTGTGGAAATCCTACCATTAATTATTGTTTCTTGTATTAATTTATTTGAAAGTTTGTCATTTAATAAATGTTAAAAAAATGTTCAAAAAATGTTCAAAAAAAAAGTAATTATCTTTGACACCACCTCGCAAGATTGAAATTAAAACTCTGGCACTAAAATGATTAATTAATGCTGTAAATATTGGGAAATTATTATAAACTGCTCAATTGTTATGTTTTCTGCCCTAAGGCTTGAATCTATATTTAACTCTCGCAGAACTGAATCAACATCTTTGTTAAATATAGATTTAAGAGACGACCTCAGCATTTTTCTTCTTTGATTAAAAGCGGAAGCAACGATTTTCTCAAAAATATCAAGATTAAAATTCTCTAACTTTATATTGCGGGGTATAAGCTCAATAATTGCCGAAACGACCTTGGGAGGGGGGGTAAAAATTGTAGGAGGAACCTCAAAAATAATTTTAGTTTTACAAAGTAAATTAGAAATAACTGAAAGCCTACCGTAATGTTTTTGATTTACTTCCACCTCAATTCTTTGGGCAACTTCTCTTTGCAACATTAAATGCATAGACTCAATATTATCAAGATTCTTAAGCCATTTAATTAGCAATAATGTGCCTATATTGTAAGGTAGATTTGCAATAATTTTGAACTTTTCATTGTTAGCAATAGCTGTTTCATCAATTTTAGTGGCATCAGCCTCAATTATTTCAAGGGACGAGCCATAAAAAGATTGCAATTCTTTTAACAACTCAATTGCTCTTTTATCTTTTTCGACAACTATTAATTTTTTAGGCTTCTTAGCAAGTATTGAGCGAGTAAGGGTTCCCGGCCCCGCCCCTATTTCAAGAATTATTTTATTTTCAATTTCTCCACAATTTTTTACAATTTTATCAGTAAAATTTTGGTCAAAAATAAAGTTTTGCCCAAGAGATTTTTTGGCATTTAATTGATATTTTTTAACCAGATCAGATGTTGAAAGTAGTGATGGCATTTTATTTATTGATTTATTACCGTAAACCTACCCCTATCAACTTTAATAATGGCAATATTTCTTTTAATTGAGCCGTTATTATTAAATTGATAATAACCATCAACTCCTTCAAACCCTATTTTATTCTGAGAGTTATAATTAATAAAATCGCTAATAGCAATTTCTTTGTTATTAATTTTTGATTGATTGGCAACCTTAGCAATTGCAGTTGTTAAATCGTAGGCAAGAGAGGAAATTCTTGGAGGAAATGATTTGAATATTTCATAATATCTTTGTTCAAAATTTTGAAAATTTTGCGGTTCTGAATTTGCAAATAGTAAACCTTGAAGATTATTTTCATTAAAAGTAGCTATATCATCAAGTTGCGAGGTTCCAAAAACTTGAGAAGGGAAGGTTTTTTTATTTCTTGCAATGAAACCAATAATTTTACTAGTATTCTTTGGAGAATCAGCAATTACCAATATTTTTTTAGATAAATTAAGTTCTTTTCTATTTTTTCTTTTACTTAAAGGGAAGAAGATGTTTTCTATATCGGATAAATCACTTTTATAAAAATAACCTTCAAAATTATTTGGTTTTTTTAATGAATTTTCTCTAAAGGAATCATTCATTATTCTGCCCGCTTCATTATTAGGTGAAATCATTACAAAATTATAATAATTATTTTGATTAGAAAAATCCACTAGAGCCTTAAATTGATTGTCAGGGCTAATTCCGCTAATAAAAATCGTTTGATTGTTTGGTGATATGCTCAACCTGCTTAACATCTTGCTGTTATTGGACAGTGAAAATATAATCATTTTATTTTCAAGGGCTGTTTTTTCAATCGCAGGAATTATCGATGAAAATAAAGGCCCGATAACAATTTTAATGTCTTGTTTAGCAATTTCAGAAAAAGATTTTTCTGCTTCTTTTGGATTATCGCCACTATCAAAAAACAATAATTCTAAATCGTCACTCTCTTTATTTTCAAACAAAGAGAGTGTAGCACTATTTGCAAGAGAAGCTCCCATTTGTTGATACTTGCCTGAAAGTGGCAAAAATAATGCAACTTTTATCTTTTTAACATCTTCATTCTGCAAATTAATATTTTTATTCTCAACAATAGACTTTTTAGAATTTACCTGATTTACAATGCTCTTTTTGCCGTTATTACAAGATTGAAGAGCAGTTAAAATTACTAAGAAAAATAGTTGTTTTAGAAAATATTTTTTTATTAGGTGAAGCATTATTGCTAAAATTTAATTTTTAAGTGTAGGAGCAATTATTATAAAACTATTTATAATAATTTCAACCTTAAACTATTATTTTCAAGATTAAGAAAAAATGATTTTAATTTATTTTGAGAATATTGATATAGCAAGATCTTCTAGGGTATTTTTAATTTCTTTATCATCTATTTTACTCAAGATGTCGTCAATTTTATTGCGGATATCGTTAATTTCTTGCGGACTTTTTTGATAAAAGCTATTTTTTCCAATGATTCTAGAATTAATATTGGCAGGCTGTTGTATTATTTTAATTTTATCAATAGAATGAAGGCCTGATAAGGTTTTAATTTTTTCTATGATATTATTTTGATTATTTTCGATTAAGAATGCTATAGAAGAATTATATGCGATAATTGTTAGTGTTGCTTTATTGCCAAACTTGTCGAACTTTATGATTTTTGGCAAGCAAAATTTATAATAATTATTACCTATTATATTGCTCCAATTTTTTTGCAAATGGTTAATGGCAATAAATTTTTTCTTATCTCCTACAAAAATCGGCTTCAGAAGATTAGTTATAGCATTGTCAATAGTTATAATTCCAGATCTTTCAATCATAAATTTATAGAGAAAAACTCATCGAAAGTAAATGGGAGTTTTTTCTTTCTAAAAAGCTTCTAAATATTTCGTCGTAATTATCGGGAATAGATTTCTGCAAAGAACCTCTGGTTACCAAGCTTTCAACATAGGTAGCTGTTGATTTGT
This sequence comes from Rickettsiales bacterium UBA1997, assembly GCA_964202895.1. GTDB lineage: Bacteria > Pseudomonadota > Alphaproteobacteria > Rickettsiales > UBA1997 > JAJTDS01. Next base: position 654,570 of record CAXNJM010000001.1, read on the forward strand.
ATAAATCAAAAATTTCAAGAGTAAATTTATTATCAATGAAATAAAGCGGTCTAAATACTGATGCCATGCAGATATCTATCATTAAAAATTTATCGCCATCGAAATAAGGGTTGAATTTAATATTTTTATCAAAAATAGCAAGTTTTGCCATTGTTTCAGCTTTCTTAATGTCAAAAGATTCTTGGTCGGTAGCAAATATCATGCCAAAAATTGAAGCGAGCATACCGCTACTATATTCCATCCAAGAGCGATGATTGGCTTTTATTATGGGGTCCTTGGAGTGCAAAGGATTTTGCGGAAATAATTCATCTAGATATTCACAAATTACTATCGATTCAAACAATATATTATTTCCAACATAAAGAATTGGAGCCTTACCTAGCGGAGATTCTTTAATAAACCATTCTGGTTTGTTGCTTAAATCTATGTCTTGTTTTTCATAATTCAAGCCCTTCTCAATAAGTGCCATTTCAACCCTATGACCATAGGGAGAAAATTTTGAAGTAACTAATTTAAGTTTTTCAGTCATTGTTTATTTATTTTTAGATTTAAAAAGATTAACTAATAAAAAATATAATCTTTTTAACTAAAGGCAATAGAAATGATAAGTTATTGTTTAATTAAACAAATTGTTATTTAGTTCAGTAGTACAAAATATTCTATTTCATTGCACTAAACATTGTTATCAGCACCTTGCTCTTAAATAAGGCCTAAACACTAGTAGCCAGACACATAAACCAGGTTACAATCTGGTGTTGGAGGTAAATAATATACAAAGTAAGAGCCACAATTAGTTACTTGGATAGAAGTTGTCCACGCGGTAGTAGAACCACTCCAATTAAAACCAACAGTACCACTAACTGTTTGTCCAGTTGTTGACGGATGACTAAATTGCATAAAACCAGGCGAATTACTATTTCCCCTATGAGTTAAATATCCACCTTGTTCCTGTAATTTTGTAGCTGAACCTGTAAGTCTATACCAGCCAGTTGGCAGTGTACTATGACAAGTGTAACCAGCACCATACCCAACATAAGTATTATCAAAGTCTCTGGAAATATAGGAATTACACTGAGAAGGGAAACAATCATTACTCACAATTGTCGCAACTCCAGTTGCAGTACAAGTATAAGTAGGAGAACCAGAATATCCTGATGCACAGGCTGAAGTTGGGCTGTTTGGAATGGCTGTAGCAGAAGATGCATAAGCTAGTCCGGTTTTGTTGTTTAATTTAGTCACACCAGTTATACTACAAGTTATTGGAGTACAAACTCCACTTACTAAACTATAACCAGTAGCACAAGAACAGCTCCCTGTTGCAGTTAATGTTCCTGTAGTGCAAGTATAATTAACAGTTCCAGTATAGCCAGTAGCATTACAAGTAAGAGGGGTAGAAGTTGAGGTATAAGATACTGATGATGGAGAAGATATTCCTGTAATACTAACTGGGCAAGTGATTGTCGTGCAACTATTACTCACAATTGTCGCAGCTCCAGTTGCATTACAAGTATAAGTAGGAGAACCAGAATATCCTGATGCACAGGCTGAAGTTGGGCTGTTTGGAATGGCTGTAGCAGAAGATGCATAAGCTAGTCCGGTTTTGTTGTTTATTCCCGTAACACTAGTTATACTACAAGTAATTGGAGTACAAACTCCACTTACTAAACTATAACCAGTAGCACAAGAACAGCTCCCTGTTGCAGTTAATGTTCCTGTAGTGCAAGTATAATTAACAGTTCCAGTATAGCCAGTAGCATTACAAGTAAGAGGGGTAGAAGTTGAGGTATAAGATACTGATGATGGAGAAGATATTCCTGTAACACTAACTGGGCAGTTTATTGGTACACAAGCTCCACTTACTAAACTATAACCAGTAGCACAGCTACAACTTCCGGTAATGGTGGCATTAGACCCTTGAGAAGCACAGCTATAAGCAACTGAGCCAGTATAGCCAGTAGTGGTGCAGTTAAGAGTGCCATTATTACCTGTAACTTGAGTAGTGGTAATACCGTTAGTAGTTGGAACATTACAAGAAGGAATACAAGAGCCAGAGACAAGAGTATAGCCAGTAGCACAAGAACAGCTTGCATTGGCAGGAGTAGTAGCAAAGGTTTTATTGATACAGCTATAAGTAATAGAACCAGTATAGCCTGTTTTATCACAACTTAAAGTAGAGGTAGAGGCAGTGCCATCAACTGAGGTTTTAGAGATACCTGCAATGCTTATTGGGCAAGAAGATGCATCGCAACCATTATCAGTAACAATACCAGCAGAACAATCTGTGTTTTTAGTATCAACTTTAATTCGCCATTTATTACTCATATAATCAGATATATCAGTAATTTCGGTATCAGATAATGCTCTTTTAAAAACTGCTAATTCACCAATTTGACCAATATAATTTTTACCTATAGAGAGATTAGCTAAATCTGCAATAGGTTCTTTTGCTGTATTAGTAGTTAGCTTACCAGCCAATATACCATTAACATAGGTTTTATTACCTTCACTAGCGGAGTGAGTAACGATAATTACTCTTGGACCTGCATAAGAAGCATAGCCATTAATTGCTGAGGTGTAGCTGGTAGTTGCTCCCCCCTGACTATGAACAATTGTGCCATCAGTTTTATAACCAATTAATAAATTTTGATTAGTTCCTGTAATTGAGGGATCTCCTAAAAGATAATTATCTGCTTTATTGCTTTCTCTTTGCTCTGTTATCATTATAGTATAATCAGAGTTGTTAATTGAGTCAACTCCTACTTTTAAAGCATTATTACCTTCAAACTTTACCGCAGGAATGCTGTTGATACTATTAGCATAGATTGGAGCAGTGCCATCGACAGTTGCTGATGATATATTATTAACCCCACCAAATATTATTCCACCCACTACTAATAGATGTGCCATTAGTTGATTGACCATTAGCAAAACTATCTAATAAACTACCTTCAAACCACATTACTAGATCTTCTGTTGCTTTAATTGGAGATCTATTAGTAAGAGATTTAGCTGATTCTATTCTTGCTCTTTTAACTAGACTACTTCCTACTACAATACCACCTGCTAACAAACCAATGATAATCAATACTATAGATAACTCAATTAAAGAAAATGCTGATGGTTTAGGGGCCGATGGTTTGGAGGTTTTGTTTTGCATGTTTTTTACAAAAAATTTAATTAAGATGAGTACAAGTCAGCTTATAAAAGTCATAAAATTACAATATAATAATAAAAATATAAACAACAATTAATGATACAAAACTATTCTAAATAAATTTTCTGCTTCAGAATGGGAATTAAATAAAAGTTGGTTTTTAATAATTCAAAACTGTTTTGGCTAATGTCATTACCGCAACCTCTTTTGCTTTGAATCTTTTAAGAGTTTTTGAACATTCTTGAGCTGTCGCACCCGTTGTAATTACATCGTCTATTAATAAAATTTTCTTATTAATTATTAAGTTTCGAAACTTCTTTTTTACTAAAAAAGCCCTCTTTAAATTTTTCGCTCTTTCTCTGCTATTTAATTTCGTTTGAGTTTTTGTGTCTTTAAGCCTTATTAAAATATCTGGATAAAATTTTGACTGCAATTGAGAATTGCTTTCACTTACACTAAATGCTTTGCGATTTAGAATTTTGGCAATTAACACCGCTTGATTAAATTTTCTTTTGTATAAACGAGATCTATGAATAGGAACCGCTACAATTAAATCAAATTCAGCAATTTTTTTGGCAAATTTTCTTGCTAATAAATCAGCTATTTTACTAGCAATTAAAGTATTATCGTGATATTTAAGATTAAGCACGATTTTTTTAATAATTTCATTATAATGAAATATTGTAAAAACTTGGTCGAAAGCTGGCTTTTTCAGCAAACATTTTAGGCATATCATTTTACGATAACGATTATTAAAATGCTCTTCAAAGGGTTGAGAACATATTTCACAGCAAGGAAAGCTAATGAATTTTAATTCTTGCCAACATGTTAAGCAAAAACTAGCATTATGGTTGATGATATCCAAACAAGATAAACATTGATTAGGGAAAATTAAATTAATTAATTTATTGATAAAAATTTGAGGTAATTTTAAAAACATAAATGGTGATAAACGAAATTTTATTTAATAGAAGGTGGTTATCTTCTAGATTAGCAAAGATTATAAAAAATTTTGATAATTATGATTTTTTATATAATCAAATTGCTGACAATATTTTTGAAGACACAAAAACATTCAAAGAATCTTATTCAACTATTTTAGAAATAAATATTAAAAATCAATATTTATTGGAAAAATTCCTTACCTTAACTAAAGAATTGCAACCAAAAAATATTATTCAAACCTCTATTTGCAATAATCCGCAATTAATTAAAGATAAATTTATTATCAGTTGCAACAATTTACAAAAAACCATATTAGAAAATAAAATAAATCATCGTTTAATAATTGCCGAAGAAGAAATGATGCCTTTTGGTGGCAATATTTTTGATTTAATAATTTCAAACTCAAATTTACATTTTATTAACGATTTGCCTAAATTTTTATTGCAGATTAATAATATCTTGGTAAATAAGGGGTTGTTTATTGCTAGTTTTTTTGGCGAAGATAATTTATCTGAGCTTGCAAGAGCAATATTAGAAACTGAAAGCGATATATATGATGGCTTATCCCCAAGAATGATACCGACCATTCAGTTAAAAACAATAGCCCATTTAATGTCTAAAATTGGCTTTATTAATGTAGTTGCAAGAATTGACAAAATAGCGGTTGATTATCAATCAGCACTTCAATTGTTAAAAGACTTGCAAATGATGGGGCAAGGTAATATTATCAACAAAAAATCTCGTCGATTTTTTACTAAATATTTTCTAACAAAACTTATTGATAAATATCAAGAACATTATTCAAATCAAGGGGGGAAGATTATCGCCACTTTTGAAATTATTACAGTAACAGGTTTTAAACGATAAAAAATGAAAAAAATTGATTGTAAAAAAACTTTTGGCTTCGAATGCGATTTTGAAATTCTAGCCTTTAAAGAAAAATCATCATTTGTGCCAGAAATTGATGAAAGCTATGTTTTTGACCCCGATACAACCATGGCAATTATTGCTGGCTTCATTTTTAATCAAAGAGTTTTGATTCAAGGAATGCACGGAACCGGAAAATCAACTCACATTGAACAAGTTGCTTCTAGGCTAAATTGGCCTTGCATTAGAGTTAACTTTGATTCTCAAATCACAAGGCTTGATCTTGTAGGTAAAGATATCATTAAACTAAAAAACGGCAAACAAATTACCGAATTTAAAGAAGGAATCATCCCCTTTTCGATAAGAAACAATATCGCTCTAGTTCTTGATGAATATGATGCGATTAGAAGCGATGTTTCCTTTGTTATTCATCGTTTATTAGAAAATAATGGAAAATTCATGCTTCTCGAAGAAAATGAAGTTATTACTCCAACCAATTATTTTAGAATCTTTGCTACTTCTAACACTCTTGGAGCGGGAGACGATATGGGGATTTATCATGGCACCAACCTAATTAATCAAGCTCAGATGGATCGCTGGAACATTGCGGTGGCATTGAATTATTTAAGTGAAGAAGTGGAAATTAAAATTTTACAAAAAAAATTACCTTTTCTTAAAAATTCTCTTAATCAAAATATTGCAAAAATGATGGTAAAAATGGCTAATATAAGCCGTGAAGCCTTTAAAAATGGCGATATTTCTAATTTAATTTCACTTAGAACTCTGATTTCTTGGGGCAAAAACTTTGAAATATTTGGCTCAATAAAGCATGCCTTTATCTTAAGTTTTCTAAATAAAGTTATTGATGATGAAAAAACAGTAGTTAAAGAATTTTATCAAAGAATCTTTGGAGAAGATATTTAATAAATCTATTTATAATCTTTTATTTTATTAAAAATATCACTTAATATATCGCTAGCAAAATTGCCAAAAACCAATTCTTTAGCACCATCGCAAAATTTTTTAGGTAATAATTCACCTTCTAAGAATCTTGTAATTATTGATTCTAATTCAATTTCGTTAGTAATTTTTATGCAAGCTTGGTGATTGACTAAATTTTCATAAATATCATAATTATTAGAAAAATAAGGGCCCACAATAATAGCACAATCATGAATAATCGCCTCAAAAGGATTATGACCGCCAACATCAACCAAAGAGCCACCAATAAAACCAAAATCAGCAACTTCATAAAACATTTCTAAATCGCCAATTGTATCAACCAAATAAAGATCAGTATCTCTGGTAATTTTATCATTTTTACTACGGCAAGCAATATCTCCTATCTCCATTTCTTCAGCAAGATCAATTACTCTCGCAGATCTTTCTGGATGCCTAATTGCTAGAATTAATAATATATCTTGATGTATAAATTTTAGTTTTCTTAAAATTCTAAAAGCCACCTCTTCCTCGCCCTTGTGAGTACTTGCAAATAAAACAACCCTTCTACGATTAATCATAACTTGAAGTAACCTTAATTTATCTTTATCTAGAGGTTTAGAAACTAACTGAGCTTTAAGATTACCTAAATAAAGAACTTTTTCTTGATTGGTTAACCTAGTAAATCGAAGCTTCGCCTCTTGATTTTGAGAAAATATTAAAGAAAAATTATCAAAAATTTTATATCCTAGTTTTTTTAATAAGCACCAGAAAATAAAGGTTTTCTTTGAAATTCTGCCATTAACTAAGAAAGTTTTAATATTTCTTTTTCTTGCTATTGCAAGCATATTTGGCCATATCTCAGACTCAACAAAGCATATAATTTTTGGATTCCAAAATTCTAAGAATCTTTTGATCCAGAAGTATGAATCAAGCGGAGCGAATTGATGAATTGCCCGATCTCTATATTCATAAAGCTTTTCACCGATAATTTTAGCCGATGTAACGGTTGTAGTGGTAAATAAAACGAAATTATTAACATCGTCTTCAATAAATTGTTTAGCTAAATTAAAGGCTGAATTAGCTTCTCCAACACTAACCGCATGAATCCATATAACTTTTTTATCTATTGGTTTTTTAAATTTTGCTAAGCCAAATTTTTCATTAATTCTTTGAGGGCACTCTTTTTGTTTAAAAATTCTATAAAGAATTAACATTCTCAATAAAGGAGCTAATAATATTGAAATTATTTGATATATAAAAAGCATTATTTTTTGATTTTATAAAATTATCTTCTAATTATTGATATTTTTTTATCATCTCTTTTACTTGAGACGATATACTGCTATTATTGATTGCAAATGCGATATTAGCCTCGAGATAACCCAAAACATTACCACAATCAAAACGAGGAGTAGTAATTTTTTTATAAAAAAATGGATAATCTTTAAGCATTAAATTCATTGCATCTGTAAGCTGTATTTCGCCACCTTTACCAATTTCACACCTTGCCAAATAATCAAAAATTTCTGGCTGAAGAATGTATCTACCAGTAATCGCAAGATTTGAAGGAGCATCTTCAATGACAGGTTTTTCAATCATATTAACGATATTTTGTTTTTGAGAATCTTCTATATCAATAATTCCATAAGCAGAAACTTGATTTTTATTAACCTCTCCAACCGCTACAATACTTGATTCAATGGGCTTTTGATGATAAAAATTTATCATCTTTTTAAGAAAATTTTCTTCTTGATTGTCGGGCTCCAGCATCATTTCATCGGCAAGGATAACTATAAAAGCCTCATTTCTATCGATAAAATTTCTAGCACACCAAATTGCATGACCAAGACCAAGAGGTTTTTGCTGTCTTACGAAGGCAATCTGCCCAGCGGATGGCATCCAACCAACTACCTTAGATAATTCTTGCGATTTATTATTTTCATCAAGCTTTGATTCTAGCTCATAGGAATGATCGAAATGATTATTTATAGCATTTTTGTTTCTTCCCGTGACAAAAATAAATTTTTCAATACCAGCATTTCTAGCCTCTTCAAAGGCATATTGAATGATTGGCTTATTGGCAATTGGCAACATTTCTTTGGGCATTGATTTTGTTGCAGGAAGAAAGCGGGTTCCAAGACCACCAACCGGAAAAATAGCAGTTTTAACAGGACGAGAATTCATGATTATAATTTAGTTAAAATCTTTATAAACAATCTTGCCAGCAACAATAGTAGCAACCGCTCTACCCTTAACTTCAAAATTATTAAAAGGCGAATTTTTAGATTTACTATAAAATTTATCGACTTGAATTTGCCATTCACAATTAAGATTGATAATTGTTAAATCTGCTCTACCGCCTTTTTTTATCAAACCACCGTCAAAATTAATAACTTTCGCAGGATTACAAGTCATTTTAGCAATTAAATCGATTAATTTTAAATGCCCTTGATGATATAAACTTAAACTCAATGGTAACATGGTTTCAACCCCAACTATACCAAATGAAGCCTCTTCTAATGGCAATTCTTTTACCGCTAGATGATGAGGGGCATGATCGGTGCTGATTACATCTATTAATCCAGATTTTAAACCCTCAATTAAAGCGAGTCTATCTTCCTCGCTTCTTAATGGTGGGTTCATCTTAGCATTGGTACCAGACCTCAAAACCTCACTATCATTAAGCATAAAATGATGAGGACAAACTTCAACCGTAGCTTTCAAACCTTTATCTTTCGCTCTTTTCATTGCTTCTAAAGATTGTCTAGTGGAAATATGTAAAAGATGATACCTTCCGCCAACTGCCTCAAGAATTGCAAGATCTCTTTCAACTATTACAGATTCAGAAATATTGGGAATACCCCTTACCGCTAACTCAAGAGAGCTAATTCCTTCATTTATACAACCTCTATTGCTAAGATTCAAATCTTCCGCATGTTGAGCAATCACCACATTAAGATCTTGAGAATATTCAAAAGCCCTTCTCATAACATTTGCATTCATTACCGGCAAGCCGTCATCAGTAAAACCAACCGCACCAGCATTTTTTAGAGCATACATATCACTTAATTCTTCTCCTTTCATTGATTTTGTAATGCAACCATAAGCAAAAACATTACAATAAGCCGTTTCGCGGGCTTTTAACCTTAGATAATCGAAAGTAAGCACGGAATCGAGAGTGGGTGCAGTATTTGGTTGACATACAACGGTAGTTATACCGCCAGCAACTGCGGATTTACTTCCTGAGGCGAGATCTTCTTTATTGGTTTGACCGGGGTCGCGGAAATGAACCTGAATATCAATTAAACCGGGAGTAATTACAAGCCCTTTACAATCAATAACTTCAAGATTATCGATTAAATCTTGATTAATATTTTCTCCAAAATCAGCAATTTTATCACCAATTGTTAAAAGACTCCCCACTTTATCATAATTGGTTGCGGGGTCAATTATTCGAGCATTTTTATATAAAATTTTATGCTCAAAATTAACCATATTTTGATATGGTAAATTAAAAATCGGCTTTTTTTCTTGCATTATTTAGTTTTAGTTTTTAGTTAAATTTTTGATAAAATTTTGGGCATAACGAACACAATGAATATCAATTGCATGGTCTAAACCCTTTATTTCATGAGCTTGATAAGGGACATCAACTTCGCTAAGAATTTTTTTTGCCTCAATAAAATTCTCAAAAGGCAAAACAGAGTCTTCTTGACCATGAATTAAACAAATATCTGGCTTTGAATTGGTTTTCTGCATAATCATTTCAGGTAAAATAACTCTACCCGAAAAGGATACGACTCCTGCAATTTTTTCTTCAATCGCTAAACCTTGATAAATCGCCATCATTGCTCCTTGCGAAAACCCCATCAAAAAAAGATCTTTATAAGAAAGTTCAAGCTTTTTCAACTCTAACTCAATAAAGTTTTTTAAAATATCGTTAGATTTTTTTATCGCCAACGCTATATCTTCGAATTTTCTTCTTTCCATTTTATCATAAAGCGAGAACCATTGATAACAATCAGGAAAACCGCCTTCCCAAGGCTCAATTGCATTTGGCGAAATAAAATGAGCATCTGGCAAAGATTGATGAAAATCGCGGGCGAGACTAATTAAATTAGCACCATTTGCGCCATATCCATGCAACATAATAACTAAATGACTAACCTTATTTTTAGAGTTAGGATTGCGATATTGTAAATATTCAAGCATTGGATAAATTTTTTTCTATTGATTTAATAATTTTCTGAAAAATATCAGTTTGATAATTATCTACCACACCCTGCATCACTGCAGAAATTCTTTCTAAACCCATTCCAGTGTCAATGCATGGTTTTGGTAGATCTATAAGGCCATCTTTATGTTTTTCATATTGCATAAATACTAGATTCCATATTTCAACAAAGCGATCGCCATCTTGATTATCCGAGCCGGGCGGGCCTCCGAATATTGAATCTCCGTGATCATAAAATATTTCTGAGCAAGGTCCGCATGGGCCAACATCACCCATTGACCAAAAATTATCGTCACTTGCAATATTGATAATCTTGCTTTCATCGAGCATTGCGATTTTTTTCCATAATTTTCTAGCATCTTCATCTTTATGGTAAACAGTAATTAAAAGCTTATCTTTGTTGATGCCAAGCTCTTTATGTAGAAAATTCCAAGCATAAAAAATCGCTTCTTCTTTAAAATAATCACCAAAAGAGAAATTTCCTAACATTTCAAAGAAAGTGTGGTGTCTAGCCGTAAAGCCAACATTATCGAGATCGTTATGCTTCCCGCCAGCTCTAACACATTTTTGAGCAGTGGCAACCCTTTTAAATTCTGGAGCTTCAATTCCAGTAAAATAATTCTTAAACTGATTCATTCCCGCATTAGTAAACATAATTGTTGGGTCGTTATAAGGCACTAAAGGGCTTGAATCAATAATCTTGTGATCATTTTTAGCGAAATAGTCAAGGAAGCTTGCTCTTATTTGATTAGTAAGCATTTTTATATTTTTAAATTATTAATATTATTTCTTGAATCAAGCGATTAATTAGATTATAAATTTTTGATTATTTTCAGCCATTTTAATTAGTAAAGGCGATATTTCGTATCTTTTTGGATATTTTTTATTTAATTCTTGCAAAGCCTCAACAACATTATTCAAACCCCAATCATCTGCATATTTTAAAACTCCGCCACGAAATGCTGGAAAACCAGCACCCATAATCATTGCCATATCAAGATAACGAGGGTTAGTTATTACTTTTTCTTCAATAGTTTTAGCTGACTCGTTAATCATTTGCAACATAAAACGGTTAATAATTTCTTGCTCTGAAAGGCTAGATTGAGGAAATTTATATTCTTCATTTAATTCAAGAATTAAAGAATATATTTGTGGGTTAACTTTATTTTTATTATTAGATTGATGCACATAAAAACCTTTGCCTGATTTTTTGCCAAGCAAATCTTGATGATCATGATAAAGAAAATCAAGCATTTCGGGAACCTTCATTCTTTCGCCATAAGCTTTTTCAAGGGATATCGCCACCTTTGCCCCAACATCTATTCCCACCACATCAACTAGAGCAAATGGCCCCATTGGCATACCAAATTTTTCAATTATTGCATCGATTTTTTCAATTGAGTTTCCTTCTTGAAACATATATACAGCCTCATTGAGGCAAGGAATTAAAATACGATTCACTAAAAAACCAGCAACATCGCTAACTACAATTGGTGTTTTGCCTAATTTACGAGCAAGATTAACAATCGTCGCAATTGTTTTTTGATTGGTGTTAACTCCTGCAACAACTTCTACCAAAGGCATTTTATCAACCGGATTAAAAAAATGCATTCCCGCAAAACGATGAGAAGCTTTTAAAGCTGTAGCCATTTCAGAAATTGAAAGAGAAGAAGTATTAGAAACAATAATTGCATCGCTAGATAGCTGATTTTCAAGATCCGCCAAGACTGTTTTTTTAATTTTCATATCTTCAACCACCGCTTCAATGGCAATATTACAACCACCAAAGCCTTCATATTTAATATTTGAAGTAACTTTATTCATTCTTTCTTGCATTTCAAAATCATTGATTTTTCGCCTTTTTCTAAAATAGCTGAATATCTTCATCATTTGTAGGTATCCAGTAGCAATTGCCTGTTGTGATATATCTTTAATTCTGACATCAATATTATTATTAGCAAAAAGCCATGCAATTGCTCCACCCATGACTCCCGCCCCAATTACTGCCACATTATTAACTTCCTTAGATTCATCTTCATTATTTATAAATTCTTTTTTCAGCATTTCATTGGTAAAAAATAACTCGATTAAATTTTTTGCAATTGGCTCAGTAACTAGATCGCAAAAATTATCTAACTCACAAGCGAATGATTTTTCATCTAAAGAATGAGAATATGTCTTTTTTATTACCTGCAATGCTTTAAAAGGAGCTGGATAATTGCCTTTCGTTTTGGCATAAAGCTCTTTTTCAGCAAAATTATAAATTATATTTTTACCAAAGGGGATTTTTTCTAATAAACCACTATTTTTAATTTTATTTCTTCGTTCAAGATATTTATTAGCCGTGACTCCGTAAAGAATTTCAGTTACAAAAAGACTCAATTTTTCTTCAAAAAATTCAGATCGCATTAACTCATCAACGACCCCCATTTCAAAAGCTTTTTTTGCATCAATTGATTTTCCAGATAATATCAAATTTAAAGAATTTTTAAGACCAATTAGCTTTGGAAGCCTTTGAGTTCCACCAAAACCGGGGATAATACCAAGATTAACTTCCGGCAAACCAAGAATAGTTTTCTTATTAACAATTGCCACTCTATAGCTACAAGCAAGAGCTAATTCGAGACCTCCACCAAGGCAAGAGCCATTAATAACAGCAATAGAGGGAATTTTTAAATTAGCAATTTTATTAAGAATATCTTGCCCTCTCTTCACTTTTTGCAATGCATCTTCTCGATTATTAATTGATTTTATTTCGTTTATATCAGCACCAGCAATAAAATTATTTGCTTTTGCACTTGTAATTACAAGCACACGAATTGCTTTATTGCCGTCAATAACTGATATCGCCCTTTCGAGGTCTGTCATCGCTAACGAAGAAAGCTTATTTACTTTTTCATTTTGAAGGTCAAAAATTAAATTAGCGACCCCGTTTTTCTCAATGTTAAGTAGGAATGATTCTTTTAATTGCATTGCAAAATATTTTGAGGTTAGATTTCTGATTTTATAAATAAATCAAGAGATTATTAATATTAAGAATAATTTTCTTTTTTTTAAAATATAAGTTTTTTTACTAATTATTATAAAATAATTTATAAGGCTAGTAAAAATTAGCTTCATTTTGACACAACTAAAAAATTATTACAAAATGCGACTTGACTTTATTTTTATTAATATTTAGTTATTACTTACTAATAAGCAAATGTAGTATTTTGTAGATTGACTATAGAAATACAAAATAAACATGACTTAAATTTAGTTATTACTATAAAACTCCCAAAACAAAGAAAATCATGAAAACATATTCTAAAAAATCAGCTTTTTCACTAATTGAATTATCGATTGTGTTAATTATTATTGGTCTTTTAATTGCTGGCATCACTGGCGGTGCTAGTTTAATTAAAAGTGCCACCCTTAGAGCGGTTATGACCGAAGCAAGAAACTATAACACAGCAGTTAACAGCTTTTATGTCGCTTACAATGCTTATCCCGGTGATTACACAGTAAACTTTGCTTCTGGAGTTGCTACCGGATATATCGGAGATGGCGATGGAAGAATAGAATTCAACAGCACCAGCGGTGGAACCACTACTGCAACTGGTCAAGGTAAGGCAGAAGGGTTTGGAGCAGTTGCAATGCTTGCTTATACAAAAATGATAACAACAGAAACTCTTACAGCTGGTACAGCCACATCATTTGATGCTGCTGGAGCCGCAGGAACAACAATCCCTCAATCAAAAGTTAGAGGAACTGGCTGGATATTTGACTATTTAATCGGAACCCCTACCGCAGCCGCTGGTACAAATACTAGCTGGGCAACTGAAGGTCAAAATGCAGTAATACTAACTTCTGGATGGGCGGCTTCATCTCCTACTAACAGCATCTTATCACTACTCACTAGTGCAACTTTTGCTAAAGGCGCTTTAACTGCAGAAGATGCTAAATCTGTTGACTTAAAACTAGATGACGGTCTTCCTGTATCTGGAAAAGTTAGATCTTTCGGTAAATCATCAACAGCAGATTGTATTGCATCTGGTGCTTATAACGAAACTGTTGTTAAAACTACTGATTGCGCTTTAACTTATGCCATCGATGTTACTTCTTAAACAAATAAAAAAACAAAGAAAATCATGAAAACATATTCTAAAAAATCAGCTTTTTCACTAATTGAATTATCGATTGTGTTAATTATTATTGGTCTTTTAATTGCTGGCATCACTGGCGGTGCTAGTTTAATTAAAAGTGCCACCCTTAGAGCGGTTATGACCGAAGCAAGAAACTATAACACAGCAGTTAACAGCTTTTATGTCGCTTACAATGCTTATCCCGGTGATTACACAGTAAACTTTGCTTCTGGAGTTGCTACCGGATATATCGGAGATGGCGATGGAAGAATAGAATTCAACAGCACCAGCGGTGGAACCACTACTGCAACTGGTCAAGGTAAGGCAGAAGGGTTTGGAGCAGTTGCAATGCTTGCTTATACAAAAATGATAACAACAGAAACTCTTACAGCTGGTACAGCCACATCATTTGATGCTGCTGGAGCCGCAGGAACAACAATCCCTCAATCAAAAGTTAGAGGAACTGGCTGGATATTTGACTATTTAATCGGAACCCCTACCGCAGCCGCTGGTACAAATACTAGCTGGGCAACTGAAGGTCAAAATGCAGTAATACTAACTTCTGGATGGGCGGCTTCATCTCCTACTAACAGCATCTTATCACTACTCACTAGTGCAACTTTTGCTAAAGGCGCTTTAACTGCAGAAGATGCTAAATCTGTTGACTTAAAACTAGATGACGGTCTTCCTGTATCTGGAAAAGTTAGATCTTTCGGTAAATCATCAACAGCAGATTGTATTGCATCTGGTGCTTATAACGAAACTGTTGTTAAAACTACTGATTGCGCTTTAACTTATGCCATCGATGTTACTTCTTAAACAAATAAAAAAACAAAAAATCATGAAAACATATTCTAAAAAATCAGCTTTTTCACTAATTGAATTATCGATTGTGTTAATTATTATTGGTCTTTTAATTGCTGGCATCACTGGCGGTGCTAGTTTAATTAAAAGTGCCACCCTTAGAGCGGTTATGACCGAAGCAAGAAACTATAACACAGCAGTTAACAGCTTTTATGTCGCTTACAATGCTTATCCCGGTGATTACACAGTAAACTTTGCTTCTGGAGTTGCTACCGGATATATCGGAGATGGCGATGGAAGAATAGAATTCAACAGCACCAGCGGTGGAACCACTACTGCAACTGGTCAAGGTAAGGCAGAAGGGTTTGGAGCAGTTGCAATGCTTGCTTATACAAAAATGATAACAACAGAAACTCTTACAGCTGGTAGTGCTACATCAGTTGATGCTGCTGGAGCTGCAGGAACAACAATCCCTCAATCAAAAGTTAGAGGAACCGGCTGGATATTTGACTATTTAATCGGAACTCCTTCTGCAGGAGCTGGTATAAATAATACTAGCTGGGTAACTGAAGGTCAAAATGCAGTAATACTAACTTCTGGATGGGCAGCCGGATCTTCCGGTAACATTTCATCACTACTCACTAGTGCTACTAGTTTTGCTAAAGGTGCTTTAACTGCCGAAGATGCTAAATCTGTTGACTTAAAACTAGATGACGGTCTTCCTTTGTCTGGAAAAGTTAGATCTTTTGGTAAAACATCAACAGCAGATTGCATTGTATCTGCATCTAGCACTTATAACGAAACTGTTGTTAAAACCACTGATTGTGCTTTAACTTATGCCATCGATGTTACTTCTTAATTAATTAAAATCTATCATTAAGAACCCTAGGTTAGTTTAATAACCTAGGGTTTTTTAGTTTTTAAGTGAAGCAAATTCTTAAAATCTCTTAGGTAATATACTAGAAAATAAAAAGTAGCAATAGAGGTGGAATCAAAATCATTCTTAGAAATATCAGCCTCAACAATTTATGCAGAATTAAATTATAAAAAAATATTAGAATATATTTTGGCAGTTTTTTCCCATAAATTATTTTGTTGACATCGCCATTTAAGATGCTGTAAATCAACATTATCAAGCTCTTGATCTTGATTAGCGCAGGCATAAAAATATTGCCATTGATTATTGTGATCTTTTTTTCTTTGTAAACAGCGAGCACATATTCCTTTAGACATACATTGCATTGGAGCATTAAGACTGGCGATAATTTTGCTATTCTTAAAATAATCTCGCAATTTATTATTATCCTTAGCATCAGCAATTTCTAGCATCAATCTATCATCGCCAATAATTAATAAATGCTCAATTGATTTTAGATTTATCGCAGAGGAAAAGCTTTGATTTACACTAACGAGGCTTTGATATTCCAGCAACAAATCAATAAAATTGCCGTTGGCAATCATGTCAAATTCTCTTAATTGGGATTTTTCAATATCGCAAGAATTATAATTATTCGTGGCAATAATAAAATTATCACTAGCCTCTTTAAGAGTTTGAATATCAAGATTCTCTAATATATTGCTAATTTTATTATTATTTTGATAAATTAACAAAATAATAATTTTGCAATTTAGGCTTTTTAAATGCTTAGCAATTGCCGGCACTGCTTGATTTCCCCTGCCTCGACCAATCAATAAAACAGTTTTATTGATTGGCAATTCTGTTGCCTTGCCAGAAGGACCCATAAAAATACAGGGCTCGCCTTTAGTAAAGTTTTTAACAATATTGGTTGAAGAGCCAATATCAAAAATCATTGATTTAATTAGACCCTTCTCTTTATTGATTTCTAGGGCAGTAATTGGCATATTTTCAGTAGCTAATAATTTTTGATTTTTAGTTTTTGCAAAATAATGAAAATTCGCTAAACGAAAAATATGCCCCACCTCGCTATGCTTTGCAATTAAAGGAGCCTTAATAGTTATTTCGATTACATTGGAAAATTTTTGGGCAATATCTTCAACAGTAACATTAAAATCATTATTAATCAATTGTAGAAAATCTTGATATTGTTGCTTAATATTGATTTTGTTGATTTTTGTTAATTGCAATATTTCTAAAATTTGCTTTGAGCCAATTTTTGCACTAGCAACCGCCTTGACCACACTACCACTAAAATTAGGATGCAAATCGCCAAAATAACTAATTGCTTGGTAATTAAAGCTATTATCTCGATTTTTCAATTTATTGAATTTAGCAATAAAATTCGATTTCTTGTTCTTGAAATAAGGAATGGTTTCAGCAATTAAAGGATCATCATCCGATGCGAAATGATCGCCATCTAATTTTAATTGAAAATTATCTTCAGTGACAATATTGATATTTGGCAGGGTTCCCGCCGATATAATCAAGGTACGGCAAGGAAATTTTTGACCTTTATCGGTAATTACCGCTTCAATATGCCCATAATTATCAATTACAATAGTTTTTATCTCAACTTCTTCAATTAACTCAACTCCCTCTTCAATTGCCTTATTAAGCTCTTGATGATTATTTTTATAAGCAGGCGATTGATTGAATTTTTTACGGTAAAATATTTTTGTTGATAAATTGGTTTCAGAGCCTGATTTTATTGCATCTGACAAAAATTCTTGAGCAATAATTTTTTCTTGCTCACTAAGATTTGCAAAAAATTCTTCTTTACTAATTTTTGCAGTAATTTCTTGATATTTATCAAAAAACTTTTTTACCTCCACAACATAGTAAGCCCTTGCCTCGCAAGCACTATCAGTTGCTGTTAAGCCTCCTCCAATTATAATTACGGGCATTCTTAATTGTAAATTAGAGAATAGATCTTTTTTATAGGCACCCCCTAATTGCAGGCCCATCAAAAAATCGGAAGCTAAATAAACACCTTGCGGATAAGCACTGGTATTAGATTCATCAATCTCGCAATGATTATTTTTACTAAAATAATTGCTAAATTTTAAGGTTTTTGGCTTGCCCGCACCAAGACACATTGCTAAGTGATTAAATTTATAATCATTAAATATTGTATTTTCAGTAATTGAAGAGCCTAGCCTGATTCCAGATTTTAATAAAAAATTCTCTCTTCTGGCAAGAATTATATAAATAATTTTAAGAAAGTTTTTGTCCCAACGAACAGTGATTCCATATTCCGCAACTCCGCCAAAACCATAGATATTGCGGGTTGCAAGCGGTTCGTATATTTGACTAATATTTTTAATTGCCTGAAATTTGTTTCTTTTGCCAAAAATATCAATGCCTGATATTTCAGAGTCTAAAGGCTCTATCTTTAAGCCATCAATTGCAACCACTAAATGACCTTGATTTAATAAGTAATTTGCAAGACTAAAACCTGCGGGCCCTAGCCCTGCAATCAAAATTTTATAGCCCGAATTATGGCTAGGAAGCAAGTTGGCAAGCGGGTTCCACCTCGTTAATAAAGAGTAAATCTCAAAGCCAAATGGCAAATTTAAAACATCTTTTAGAATTGCAGTTTCAATTTGCGGAATATCTACTGGCTCTTGCTTTTGAAAAATGCAAGATTTACTGCAATCGTTGCAAATGCGATGCCCCGTTACTGCAACCATCGGATTATCAATAGCGATTACCACGAGAGAAGCAATAGAATAGCCTTGCGACTTAAGATAATTCATTTCAGAAATTTTTTGGTCAAGAGGGCAACCAGATAAAATTTGATCAAGCGGGCTCTGCTTAAAATCAGCAGAATCGCCATTATTCAAGATAATCCCCTTGCGACAGCTATCTTTTTCTTGGCGATGGCAGAAAATACAATAATTAGCCTGAGAAAGAATTTGATTATCGTTAAAGCCCTTATCTGTAAGCTCAAAACCACTCCTATTCTTGCAAGAAGAGGCGGTTGCTTGATAATTAACCAGATTTTGATAATCAAGCTTTTTTGGTAAAATAAATAGGCTTCCTGAACTGTGAAAATCAATACCTCGCGGGCTATACAAGGCCCATAAACTGTAAATTGTGATTAATTCAATTTTCTCTTGATTGCTAAAATTCTGAAACTCATCTTCTGGTTTAAGCAAATTATTATCGACATCTTCCGCATTAACAACATAATCATCAACGAAATTATTGTTATTTACCAATAAATCGAGGGCTTTTACCGCAAAAATTTGCTCGATTTCGTCAATGTTTAATGCCTCAATTTCTGCTTTAATACCTAGGGCGGATAAAATTTTTAGATTATCTATGTCATAATCGCATTTGCTATATTTTTTTGCAATTACTCTTTGGATAAAATCTCTTTTAAATAGATATATTGCTTTAAATTGCTGTGCGGATTGATTGAGAAGCTGATTTTCTTGAATAATACCAAAGAATTTTACTAAAAAATATTCAACAAATTTTGCGATATCAATAATAAGTTGACTAGATAAAGCATTTCTTGCACCAACAAATTGTTGATATAAAATTGGCTCTATCTCTTCAAATTGCTGTAAAAAATATTGATGAAATTTTTCTAAACCTTCAACTTGATATAATTCTTCAATGTCAATATTTTCAATGTTATAGCTCACTTTTTTTAATAATTATTATTCAAATTTTAACTTAAATCAATTTTCTGCCCAATTTTCTACAATATAAATGCCGATGCAACAGCATTTATATATTAATTAACAAAAAATACAATAATTAAAAAATATAAGACATTATCTTTTACACTCAATAAAACAGAGCCTTTGAGGAATATTACCCACTTAAATAAGTAAAAAATCTTTACATCTAAAAAGCAAAAATTAAATTATTAACAAAAATTTATATAATTTCACTGAAGATTGTTAGATAAATACCTTTAAACAAGTTAAAACCAGCCATAATTATGACAAACAAACCAAATTCAAGAGGTTCGGAATGGAGAAAATGGGATTTGCATGTGCATACGCCAGCTTCTAATAATTTTATAGGTAGCTGGGAACAGTTTTATACATCGTTAAAAAACGCAAATTGTGATGTCATTGGGATAAATGACTATTTTTCCGTTGCGGGGTATAAGCAAATTGCACAAGCCATTCAGAATAATCAATGCAATATACAAGATAAGGTTTTGTTGCCGATTGTTGAAATGCGAATGATTGAGGCCTTAACTCATAAGAATTCTGATAAACTATTAAAATTCAATTTTCATATTATTTTTAGTAATACTATTGATGTTAATGATATTGAGTTTTTTTTAAGGAGCTTAAAGCATAATGGTACTACAATTGGCACTAACTATGATGATAGTGCAAAACTAAAAGAGATAAAAGTAAATTTTTATGATACAATAACTTCATTAAATGAAGACAGTAAATTTAGAGATAACTTTTTGATTTGGCTTCCATACGATGAGTATGGTGGAATTGATAATATTAATCCAATTGAAGATGGATGGATTAAAGACGGTTATATTAAAAAAAGTCATATTCTTGGGTCTGCAAACCAAAAACAAATAGATTTTTTTCTTTGGAAGTCAGAAAAATTTACAGAACAACAATTTATTGAGTGGTTTGAACATAAAAAGCCGTGTATTAAAGGTAGTGATTCACACAATCACCAATACCCAATAGGGAAGTTGCAAGACAAAAACTCTCAACCGATAGAAAAATTTTGTTGGATAAAAGCCGACCCGACATTTGAGGGACTGAAACAAATTGTATATGAACCAGAAGACAGGGTAAGAATTCAAGCAAGCAATCCGTTGTTTGATAACGAGAAACCCTATTTTGACAGCATTGTATTATGTGAGGATGTTAAGGTTTATGATGATAGCAAATCAACCCTACATATCAAAAAAGCGACATTTAATCTCAATCCAAACCTTGTTGCAATTATTGGTGGTCGTGGTACGGGAAAAAGTACATTAATCAACTATCTTAGACATTCTTTTGATAAGACAAAAGAAAGAGAGATAAAAATGCTATCAAATCAGTGTTTTTCTACAAAATACTGTAAGGTTATTAATCCATCGGAGGAGGACATTGATACATTTACCGCATTAAATTCAAATTCATTGGATTTTGTATTTATTCAGCAAGGAGGATTTAAGGAACAGGTAAGAAAGGGCGAGTTATCAAGTGAATTAAAGCGTGTTGCAAATCTTGAAAGTATTGCATTTTCAGACATATTAACAAGCGAGATTAACAAGATTAATAGAGAAATTCAAGATTGTACTGATTATCGTGGCAAGAAAAATGAGAGTAGCGAGGAAATAAATACTCAAGTTTATTGCGATAAAATAATAAAAACCAATCAAACATTGTTATCAAATATTACGAATTCTAAGAACAAGGAAGATATTGAGCATTACAATAAAAATCTTAAAGAAATATCAAAATTACAAAATTTGATTAAAAAAGCAGAAATAATTGAAGAAAAAATTAAGGACTTTGTGAGTGATATAGAGTCTACGATTTCGCAATTAGATGAGGATGGTAAAAAATCGTTTTCTATTCCTGTACTTACCGAATATAATAAGAGCGTAAAGATAACGAAAGAAGATTGTAAGAACCAAATTCATACTTTCGAAGCAATAAATCAAGCAATTGAAGACAGTCTAAAGGAAAAAGGTATATCAGGGGATTTTACAACATTATTAAATAATGTTTCTAAATATCAAAAAATTATTTCCGATGGGGAAATAAAAAAGAAAGAAATTCAAGTAATAGAAGAGAAATTTAAAAAATTAAAAGATAGCCGTAGTTTGTTAGGTAATCGTATCGTTGAGGATTGTAAGAGGCAAGAGAACGAAATTAATGATGGTTGGAGCGGATTTTTGTCCAAACATAGCGATGAACGGAAGAAAATTATTGAGGACATACTTTTAAAAAACAATGGTAAAGGTAATAAAATCGAAGTTTATGGCAAGATTATATTTGATTCTGGTATATTTTGGAAGCTATTAAAAGAAGCTAATCACGGCAGTATTTTGGAGGAAAAGTTAAAAGAAGAATTTGGGTCAATTCAAGATGCAAATTCTTGGGCTACATACATCGCAGAGAAATTTAATGACAAAATTGACTCATTAAAAATCAAAAAAAACGAATTTCTTAATTTGTTTTTTGATAAAAACACAAGACAACAATATTTGCGAACAGAAGCAAAAATGAGATATGACGGAAAAGAGTTGTCAAAATTATCCGATGGACAAAAGGGAACGGCATATTTGAGGTTGCAATTGGCAAATAGTGCGTTTTCCGAACCTATTATTTTCGACCAACCCGAGGACGATTTAGATAACGAATTTATAGTTGAAGAGCTTGTTGATATATTTAAAAGATTAAAAAAATACAGGCAAATAATCATCGTAACGCATAACGCAAATTTGGTTGTTAATGCAGATGCGGAGCAGGTTATAGTTGCTCAAAACGACGATGAATACCTATCTTATAGGTGTGGCTCATTAGAGGATGCTGATATTCAAAATGCTGTATGTCGTATTTTGGAAGGTGGAAAGCATGCCTTTGAAAAACGCAGAAAGAAATATAATTTCGACAAGTTAAAGAATGCCAATTAAATCAAATTGTTGACTTATTAATTTACCTCAACTCAGTAATGCACTTAGTTTTTGCATTGCCTGTTGCGATGCTTCTATTTTTGATTTATCATCAATGAATTTTTGTACAAATAATATTTTTTGATGATTTATCTTTGCCGTGGCATTGTCAATAGAACCTTTAAAGGCTTGACTATTGGGCTGATTAGTGCCTTGATTTTTAGATTGATAAAAGCGAATTTTATTATTACTGGAGAATATCATTTTGAATAAATTATCTCTTAAAATATCGGAATTGAATAATTTGTCATTATAAAAACTAATTATCAACCCTTCATTAATTGCTTCGATTTTGCCTATCCCCAAATATTGACATTTATTTTTTAACAATGCTACAGCGAT
Organism: Rickettsiales bacterium UBA1997; assembly: GCA_964202895.1. Classification (GTDB taxonomy): domain Bacteria; phylum Pseudomonadota; class Alphaproteobacteria; order Rickettsiales; family UBA1997; genus JAJTDS01. The sequence continues at coordinate 677,568 of CAXNJM010000001.1, forward strand.
AAGGCTTGCAACCGTTTCAGGAATTTTACCAAAACGATCAATTATCTCGCTTTCAATATTTTCTTTGTCTTCATTATTTTTAATTAACGAAATTTTTTTATAAAAACTCATTCTTAATTGTAAATCCTCAATGTAATCGCTAGGTATCAATAAAGAAATTGCCAGTTTAATTTGCGAAACAAAATCTTCTTCATTGTCGTTTTTATTAGCAATTCCGCTAGCTTGATGATTTTCATCAATATTTTTAACTCTTGCTATTTCTTCAATCAACATCTGTTGATAAAGCTCAACCCCAGTTTCTTTGATGTGCCCTGATTGATCGTCGCCAAGCAGATCACCACTGCCTCTGATATCCATATCGCAACTAGCAATTGTAAAGCCAACTCCCAAAGCATCAAGATTTTGCATAATTTCAAGCTTCTTTTTTGCATCATCGGCAATTTTTGCTTTGCTAGTCATAAAGTAAGCATAACCACGAATTTTTGCCCTGCCAACCCTGCCCCGTAATTGATATAATTGTGCCATACCAAATGCCTCAGCCTTATAGACAATAATACTATTAGCATTAGCAATATCAAGCCCTGACTCAATAATAGTAGTAGAGAGCAATACATCTATTTTGCCCTCAATAAAATCGGCAATAATTTTTTCGATTTGATTTGCGGGCATTTGACCATTGGCAACTTCGATTTTGAGATCGGGAAATAACTCTTTAAGCTTTGGTGCCATTTCTTCAAGGTCTCTAATTCTTGGCACCACAAAAAAACTTTTACCACCACGATTATATTCCCTAAGAATGGCTTCTTTGACAACTACATTATCGAATTGCATTACAAAATTTCTAACCGCCAACCTATCAATTGGTGGGGTTGAAATCAGGCTTAAATCTTTAACTCCCGTTAACGACATTTGCAGTGTTCTTGGAATTGGAGTAGCGGAGAGAGTTAACAAATGCACTGAATTGTGCAATTCTTTTAATTTTTCTTTTTGTGCCACCCCAAAATGCTGTTCTTCATCAATTATCGCCAAAACTAAATTATGAAATTTGATATCTTTTTGCAATAAAGAGTGAGTGCCAATAACAATTTTTACTTCACCGCTAGCAATTTGCTCTTTTATTTTTTTTGCTTCTGCTGGAGTTACTAACCTTGATAATTGAGCAACTTTCATATCATATTTAGCAAATCTTTGACTTAAATTCTTAAAATGTTGACGACACAATAAAGTTGTGGGAACAATGATTGCAACTTGCCCGCCTTGCTCTAAAGAGCCATTAATCGCAATTGCAGTAGCCCTAATTGCAACCTCTGTTTTACCAAAACCAACATCTCCGCAAATTAACCTATCCATTAAAGTGCCTTTTTGCAGATCTTCTTCAACCTCCTCAATCGCTCTAATTTGGTCATCCGTTTCTATAAAACCAAAATCATTGCAAAATTCATTATAAAAATCTCTATCGGGGACTAAAATTGGAGCTTTAGTGAGTTGTCTTTTAACCGCAGTTTTTAAAAGAGTTTCTGCGGCGATTTTGATTTTTTGACGAATTTTTGTTTTACGATTTTTCCAAGTGGCACTGCCTAGGCGATCCAACTCTATCAAAGGGTTATCCGACCCGTAGCGACTAATTAGATTTATTTCATCAACAGCAACAAATAGTAGATCATTGCCTCCGAAGGCTATTTTTAGCATCTCGCAACTTGTATTGCCCGCATTAATTTTTTCTATCCCTTCGAATCTTCCTATGCCATAATCACGATGAACGACTATTTCACCTTGTTTAATCGCTAAACCCTCTTCGATTAATCTTGTAGCATCGATTTTACTAGATCTTCTTCTGATTATTTTTTCTCCAAAAATCATTTGCTCGCTAATTATAGCAAAATCTTTGCTATAAAAACCCTTTGCAAAATTACTCTTAGCAATAAGAATTTTCTTCGCCTTATAATTAGAAGTTTTATATTCTTTAATTGGAAAATTATCGATTTCTTGAAAATTAATATCAAAATCAGCTATCATTTTGACTATTCTTTCTTTTGAGCTCTCGCTAAGACAAGCAATAACAACAATTTTAAAATTATGTTGATTAATAAAATTATTTAATAGCTCCAAAGGCTCTTGTCTGTTAATTCTTCCTGCCATTGCAAAATCTGGAGTTATTTGCATTTCAAGGTCAATTATTCTTTCTTGATTGATAATATTTTCATCTTCATCAGTGCTTGAAAATTCAATATTTAAATAGTTGGAAATGATTTTTCGCAATTCATTTTCTTTAAAATATAACATTTCCATCGCTATTGGCTGAAGATGCTTTTTTTCTATATTTTTCTCTTTAATTGACAATGCCTCAATCCTTGATTCATAAGCCTCTTTAACTTCTTTTTCTCTGTTGGTAAAATGAATTTTATTTTTTGTGTTATTAAAAATTACAGGCTGTTTTAAATGCTCGATAATATTAACCAAATTGCTATTATAAAATAGGGGCAAAAAATGCTCCATACCATGATATTGACGACCTTGAGACAAGGCATTGTAAAGCTGATTATCGGTTGAATTGCCAAATAATTCACGATATTTATTTTTAAATATTTCTGCGGTTCTTTTATTGAGTAATAATTCGCTTGCAGGCAATATTTGCAAGGTTTTAACCTCGCTATTAGTTATTTGTGTAATCGGGTCAAATAATTTTATTGAATCAATTTCTTCGCCAAAGAAATCAATTCTATATCCGCTTAAATCTCCCGCTTCTTGCAGGATAATATCGACGATTCCTCCTCTTAGGGCAAAATCACCAACATTATTAGCAGAAGCCTGCCTTTCGTAACCGCTATCCATCAAGAAATTTACTAATTGCTGAATCGAAATTTTTTTACCTATTTTTAAATATAATCCAATATTATTAAGCTCAGATTGATTGATAGTCTTTTGCAACATTGAATTTACTGATACCGCAACAATAAATTTTGAATTTTTATCACGATTAGCAAGTTTATATAAGCAATTTATTCTAGCCGATAAAATGCTAGGCTTCGGGGATATGAAGTCTAGAGGGTTGCAATCCCAGGCGGGGAAAGTTAGTAATTTAATATCATCAAATTGATTAATAGTCTTAAAAAAATTAACCTGCTCGATAAACCTTGAAACCTCAACATCATTTTCAAGAATTATCAATGAATCGCTAGCTTTCTCTTCTTGCCAGAGATTATTAATAACCGATAGAACCAAGAAAGCATTGGCATCATTTGGTATTTTTATTAAACAGCAATTTTCACGAATGTGATTTAATTGTATTTTGTAATCCATTGATTAAATATTATTTATGGTTATATCAAGCCACTAATATCAAGCCCTGAAGAGTATATTGCAATTTCAATATCAACTATTTTGCAGGAATTTTAAATATCTATCAAAATATTACAACTTGATTAATTTATTTTTTAAGAGCAGAAACAACCTTTTCAATTACAGAATTTGCAAATATCCAATAATTTTTAGCAATTGCTATTTTTTGCTTATTAATGGTTATAAAGCCTTGTTCTACAAGCTTCTTTAAAATATTATCATCAAATATTTCTGAGTTAAAAAAATTATTTAACCGCTCAATATCAACTCCATAAATCGTTCTAAGACCTGTTAAAATAAGCTCTTCTTTAAGATCATCATCGTTAATTTCTTCAATTTTTTGAATTGCAACTTGTGTTTTATTGTTTAGAGCTTGCTCTAGCCATATATCTGGGCGATGTAAATTTACAATCGCCTTTCTGTGTTTTTGCCCGTCAAAGAAAACTCGTGAATGAGACCCAGCACCAATTCCGATATAATCAACCCCTTGCCAATAAGATAAATTATGCACAGATTGATAATTTTCTTTGGCATAATTAGATATTTCATAATGATTAAAGCCATTATCAGCCATAATTTCATTAGTGGTTTGATAAAAATCACCTGCAAGCTTATCGGTTGGCATAATGAATTTTTTTTCCTTCCAATCATTAAAAAACTTTGTGCCTTTCTCGATAGTTAATTGATAAAGCGATAAGTGGTTTGAACCCAATTTTATTGCGGTTTCAAGCTCAATTTTCCAATCATTGATTTTTTGCTTAGGTCTTGCATAGATTAAATCGAATGAAAAATTATCAAAAATTTCACGAGCTTGAGATATCGCCAATATTGATTCTTTAACGGTATGTTGACGACCAAGAAAGTTGAGATCTTCTTGATTAAGAGATTGTATTCCTAGAGACAAGCGGTTAAAGCCAATTTTATGAAAATCACGAAATTTATTTGCCTCAAAAGAAGTGGGGTTCGCCTCAATCGTTACTTCACATTGATTACTAACATTCCAAAGATTATTGATTTTTTGCAATATCTTGTCAGCAAAAGATACGGGCATTAATGAAGGGGTGCCACCACCAAAAAATATACTAGTAACATTGCGATTAGAAAGATTGGATTTAAAAAAATCTAACTCCGCTTCATACCCTTTAAAAAACAAAGAGTGATCGGTTTGTTGCTCAAGATGAGAATTAAAATCGCAGTAAGGGCATTTAGATTTACAAAATGGATAATGTACATAAACCGCTAAATCAGCAACTGAATTTAATTGCGAAGCGGGTAATTTATAATTATTGCTCGATTGCAACATGAAAACCTTTTTTGATGCCAAATTTTTTTATTAAACCTGCATTAATTTCTAAAACCTTGTTAGTGCCAGCTGGAGCCTCAATTATTTTATTTGACTTTGGCTTGGCATTTTGATAATAACCAACAATTTGATTATTATTATCAATAAATATCATATCCAGTGGAATCAAGGTGCTCCTCATCCACATTGCAATATGCTGATTATCATCAAACAAAAAAAGCATTCCGTAGGTTTGGGGCAATTTTCTTAAATTCATTAAACCATAAGCTCGCAAACTATCATTATTAGCTACCGCAACTCTAAAGCCAGTATTAATAAGACCTGTATTGCTATAAATGGTGATTGATTTTTCATAATTATCAAAATCTTGATTAAAATAAGCAAAATTTGATTCTGGCTCTTTTTCAATTTTTGTGTTCGAGCCATAGCTAATAAAGGGACCAACAATGATGCTAGCAACAAGCATAAAGATAAAAGCTAATGATATGTTTTTCATTCTATAAATATTTTATTGTTAATATTAAAAATTAAGTTTTTTTGTTTAATTAGATAATTATTGATTTCCGCCTGCCAACCAAGAATTAAAGGCATTGAATTTGGTGAATGACCTAATATTTTTTCTGGCTCAATAAATAAGGATATATCAAGATTATTTTGTTTAATTTTATTAGCAAAAATTTTTATAGCAAGCTCAACATTATTAGATTTAACATTGCCATAAATGCTGGATTCTTCAAAATTGCCAAAAATAATTGCTTGTGGCACCCTATTTTTCTCAATTATTATTCTTAAAATTTGATTGAAATATCGCTCTAACCTTTCTCCGCTTTCACCCTCATCTTCTAAAAATAATATTTTTTGATGCCAGTCAAGCTCGTTAGAAGTACCGCAATGACTCAATAAAACACTCAAACATCCGCCAACTAATAATCCAGAAATTTTTTCTTTGTTATTATGACCATTATCATTAGAAATTACAGGCCTTAAAGCAAAAACTAACTCGTCAATTTTATCATTTAAAAAATTTAATAAAAAATCTATCGCCGATTGAGAAATTTTTTTGCTGGCAATTTGCAACAACATTGGTGCAGATATTACCGGCATTTGCCAATTTTGATTAAAAAAAATATTAAGCGAAGTAATATCACTAAAACCAATTAATATTTTAGGATATTTCGGCTTGGGAATATTATGCAACAGTGGCAGTAAATCTGCACTACCGTAGCCACCTCGACTACACCATATAATTTTTGATAAAGGGTTCTCAAGAGCCTCTTTTAATTGCAAAAAACGATAATTAACATCGCAACTTGCAAATTCTGAATCGCTGTAAATGCTGTCTTCTTTGATTGCAGTTTCTGCTTCGTAAAAAATATTAAAATTTAACGAAATTGAACTAAGAAAATTTTTTATTAAATCTAGTTGCAAGTAATTGCAGGGAGTAGCAGGCGAAATTATATCTATAATCGATTGTTTTTGAATCATTATTTTAAATATTTAATAAATTAGGAGGCTTGACAAATTCATAAAATTAATAATATAATTTATTTTTTAACTAATCAACCTTCAACTAATCAATAATTATGCCCGGTTCAATTGATAGCGATGCCTTGTTTCTTGGTTTAACTCGCCCACCCCTAATTATGGGAGTAAGCTACACATTTGCAGCTTTAAATGTTATTATTTCATTATTGGCTTTTATCGTAACCGACAATTTTGTTTATCTATTGGTTGTGCTACCAGTAGTTCATGCCTGTGCTTGGTTAGTATGCCTAAAAGAGCCAAGAGCGATAGAATTAATCATTGCCAAATTTTCTAAATGCAATATATGCAGAAACCGTTATTACTATAACGGCACCAATTCTTACGATGTTTTTTAATAATTAAAATTTTTAATTATTTTTGTTTAATTTAATCTTAGAGATAATTTTTTCGACAATAATATTTTCAATCTTTGTGCCGTTTAATTGATTGATTTCATTGATACAAGTTGGAGAAGTTAAGTTAATTTCCGTTAAATAATCGCCAATAATATCAATTCCCACTAAAAACAAACCTCTTTCTTTTAGTTTTGGCGACAATTTATTGCAAATTTCTAAATCTCTTTTCGTTAAATCGGCAAAATTAGCCATACCGCCCAAATGAAGGTTGCAACGATTATCACCCTCTTTAGCAACTCTTAATAATGCACCAATTGGCTCTCCATCAAGCAACAATATTCTTTTATCGCCAATCGCAACTTCATCAATAAATTTTTGCAACATTACGGGTGCTTGATAATGGCTTATCATCATTTCAAACATAGTAGCTAAATTTTTATCGCCATCATTCAAAACTACCACACCATCACCACCGCAACTATATAGAGGCTTCATAACAATTTTTTGATACTCTCTAACAAAATTTTTTACCTGCTCAAAATCGCTAGTTATGGCAGTTGGAGTTATTAAATCAGGAAACTCATTAATAAAAATTTTTTCTGGATGGTTGCGAATATTGGTTGGATCATTAATTATCAAGGTTTTATCTTTGATTTTTTCTAAAATATAAGTGCTAGTTATATAATTCATATCAAAAGGCGGATCTTGTCTTATCAATATTGCATCAAAGGTCGTTAAATCAACAACTTGCTCAGATAATATTTTACAATGATCGCCTTTAATTTTATTTAAGCTAATTCTATAAGTTCTAGCCTTGACACTATTAGTTTTTAAATCAAAATATAGGTTTTTTGGCAAGTAATAAAAAATTTCACAGCCATAATTTTGCGCCTCAAGCAATATTGCAAATGTTGAGTCGGTTGCAATGTTAATATTTAACATTTCATCCATTTGAGCAATTATTTTCATATTTTTTTATAAATGAACAATATTAATAAAACTAACTTCCCCATCATAGACCTAGAAAAATTTGGGCTTGAAGGCTATATTTTAAGAGAAAAAAACATTAACGATGCCGAAGATTTTCTTAGATATTTTGGCGATAAAGAAGTCAATCGCTTCATTTTATGCAATATACCGCAAAATATTGAAGAATCCCGTCGAGAAGTATTGTTCTGGCGGAATGTATTTTATTCTAACGATGGAATTTACTTTGCAATAGCAAGAAAAGATAATAATCAAATGATTGGCTCAATTGGGCTTAACAACCACTATTCGCAACATCATCGCATTGAACTTAGTTACGATTTGGCAAAAGAATATTGGCGAAAAGGGGTGATGCAATCAGCAATATCAGCAATCGTCGATTTTGGGTTTAATAATCTTGAAATTAATCGCATTGAAGCCTTTATGGCGGTTGATAACATTCCTTCAAAAAATTTATTACTAAAATTAAATTTTACTCTTGAGGGCATCTTGAGAGAACATCGCTTTTATCAAGAAAAATACTGGGATGTCTTCTGCTTTAGCCTCCTTGCTAAAGATAAAGGCTAGAAGGGATTTAGCCTTTACTTTCTCTAGATCTGAAATCTTTATCTAACGGCAACAAGAGGTTTCAACCCCTTGCATTTTATTCTTGGGGGGTTTTAACTCCCTGCCTTCTTTCTGGATGACGGAACTAAAAATAATAACAATGAGAAAGAGTTGGGGTAATAATCTTTATAACCCTCCCCTTGAGGGAGGGTCGAAGGCGGAGCCTTCGGGGAGGGGTGTTAAAACCTTATCGTATAAAATCAAGCTCTAATTTTGTTGAAAATACTTCCAACCCCCCACCGAACAGAATGGATCCTGCAACTTCGTGCAGGTGACTATGACGGAACTAAAACACTCGTCATGCCGTTGCAAAACGGCACCCAGAAAGATTTAGAGCTGGGTCCCGACTTTCGTCGGGATGACGGTAAAGGGTCGGAATTAAGATTACAGGTGAGTTGGTTTCGCACTCTCTACTTAACGGCAACAAGGGGCTTCAGCCCCTTGCATTTTATTCTTGGGGGGTTTTAACCCCTTGCCTTCTTTCTGGATGACGGAACTAAAACACTCGTCATGCCGTTGAAAAACGGCACCCAGAAAGATTTAGGACTGGGTCCCGACTTTCGTCGGGATGACGGAGGGGGATCTGGGTCCCGACTTTCGTCGGGATGACAGGCGGTAGTGCGAGAGCATAAATTTTATCTAATACCCCCCCCCACATAATTTTAATGAGGATCTACAATAACTCATAATCAAACAATATTTATGGAAGAAAATTTTGTGAAAATAAAGAGTAAAATTAGAAACCTCTTGCAATTTAATTTTTCTATAATTAAACTTGTTTTAATTGTATTAAATTGCATCTATCTTAAAATGCATCTATCTTAAAAAATTTTAATACAAATATTACCTTATAATAATATTAATAATAAATTTTAAAAATATAAAAAATACCTTAGTACAAAAAGCACTACAAATTCAGCAAGAAACAAATCCCAATCAAACAATCAATAACCCTAGCAATTTCAACCAACAATTTAGTAAAGAAGACCTAAATAATTTTTTTGCTAGATTTTATCTAGACTTTTATTGTAGCGGTACTGATTTAAATAAAGCGCCATTTGAAAAATGGCTCAATAAAAATGAAGGTTTACCTAAGTTGGATAGAGAATGGATATTAAGGGGCGACCTCTCAACTAGTGATAATGAGTTTATAAAAGGATATAAAAAATTATCAGATAATAATTCTCGAATAGATTCAGCTGAAGCGAACGGCTATTGGAAAAATAACAGCCAAAAATTGATTGAACCTGAATCTACAGAATTTGCAGACAATTTTATTAAAAAATTTTTAGAGGTATCGCATAATGGAGCTCCCTCAAATCCTCAACATGCGAAATCAAATCTTTTGAGTGCTTATCCAAAGCTTGAAAAAAATTTGAAACTTCTTGATACGGTTTATCAATATGCTATTAGAGATAAATCCACTGAATTTAATGATTTTATTACAGATTATAAATCTAAACAAAATGTTGTAGAAATAACAAATAATCTAGAAATTTTTCAAAAATATGAGTACACAGTTGAGCCTCTCGTCATCCCAAAACATTATCATTTAAAAAAAATATATGTAAACAAAAGAAAAAAAATAGTGGATTAGAATATCCTGAATCTCCTATAATTCCGCCCAAGATAAATGATTCTAAAGAAGATTTATCAACCACCGCTACTGATTTAAGTGATGATAAGATAGGCATTATAAGTATAGCTAAAGACACTAAAACTAAAGGCGAATTAGAAAAAACTAAAGTCGCAAAAATAGATAGCAATATACCTATTAATATAGGGAAAATAGCTGCTGATGCTATAGTACAATCAGGAGAAAAACCTCAAAATCAAGTGCGACCAAGTATATTTGCAGGACTTTGCGATTATCTATCATCTTGTTGTAAAAGATAGTAATATTATTCGCTAGTAAAGAGCTTGATTTACAGCGGAAGTTTTGCTAAAAACTACATCAAAGCCACTTCAATCTTATAAAGACTCTTGATTTTGCAATGCCCACCCCTTTCGCTGAAAGGGGTGGGATTTCTATAACCAATTACAACAACAAGAGCTAAGCTTCTTATCGCCTTCTTTCTATAAAACTAAAGCCCATTAATTAATAATATTCTTTTTTTGCGATATTTAGGTTGAAACTAGTAAATAAAATATTAATATTTCTACTCTATTTTTTATCAAAATATAAAGAAATTAGCTCCAATAAATTATAAATAAAACCATAAAAATAGGGGCTACAATAACTCGTAATCAAACAATATTTATGGAAGAAAATTTTAATAAAAATAACCTAAATTCAGGAAAGCGACTCGGCTCAGGCTTATCAACACTGCTTGGCGATAAAAACAGAAATAAAAGCAATCTTAATCATAATATCGACAGCATAGATTTAATCGATATTGATAAATTAATTCCTGGAATTTATCAGCCCAGAAAAAATTTTAATCAAGAAGAGCTTGAAGAGCTAGCAAAATCAATTGTTGAAAATGGTTTAATGCAACCAATTATTGCCAGAACCGCTGAAAATAGCAACTATTTTGAGATTATCGCCGGAGAAAGAAGGTTCCGAGCCTGTAAAATAGCTGGTTTAACTCAAATACCCACCATAGTCAAAAAAATCAATAATCATCAAGCCTTAGAATTAGCTATTGTTGAGAATATTCAAAGGTCAGATCTCTCTTTAATTGAAGAAGCCAACGGCTATAAACAACTAATTGAAGAATTCTCCTACACTCAAGAACAAATTGCCAATAAGGTTGGTAAAAGTCGTAGCCACATTGCTAACATTATCAGGCTTTTAGCCCTTCCTAGCAGTGCCTGTGAATTTTTAGAAAAAAAACTAATTTCAATGGGCCATGCTAGAGCAGTTCTTAGTGCCGAAAACCCCGAAGAAATGATAAAAAAAATCATCGCCAATTCAATGACGGTTAGAGAAGTTGAAGATGAAATTCGCAATCAAAAAATCATTAAACCAATTAAAAATTCTGAAAAAAGAGGCGAAATTGAAAATCAAAATAAAAATGCCAGCGGAAACTTAGTCGCATTTATCAGAAATGAAAAATCAATTAAATTTATTAGCTCAGAGCATATAAAACAACTCTCCAATCAATTGGCAGAAAAAATTAACTGCAAGGTGCAAATAAACTATAATTCATTAAAAAATCGTGGTAAATTAATGATCGATTTTGAAGATATATCAATTTTGCAAGATTTAATCAATAAATTACAAGAAAATAATACCAATCAATAACTTATGGTTAAAGCACATTCATATCTCAACAAAATCGCCAACTACATTCCGGGAATCTCAAAAATCAACGGCGCAGAAAAAATTATCAAATTATCTTCCAATGAAAATGCTTTAGAATGTAGCAACAAAGCAATTGACAGCTATAAAAAACATAGCCATCAACTATTTCGTTATGCCGACGGCTCTTGCAACGAACTTCGCCAAGCAATCGCCGATAAAAACAACATAAATTCAGAGCAAATTGTTTGTGGAGCTGGCTCAGATGAAATAATTTCCCTCATAACTCTTGCATTTGCAGGCATTGGCGATGAAATAATTTATAGCGAGCATGGTTTTTTAATGTATCCAATTTCTGCCAATAAAGTTGGTGCAAATGCCATTAAAGCAAAAGAAATCAACCTCAAAACCAATATCAGAGCAGTCTTAGAAGAAATAACCGAAAAAACTAAAATAATTTTTATCGCTAATCCTAATAATCCTACCGGCTCTTATTTAAATCAAAACGAATTGCAAGAATTATTAGACAAGGTTCCGCCCTACATATTATTAGTGTTAGACAATGCTTATGAAGAATTTGTAACCGCAGAAGATTATCCGCAATCATTAAATCTTATTAAAAAATACCCCAATTTAATCATTACAAAAACTTTTTCAAAAATTTACGGCTTGGCATCTTTAAGGCTTGGCTGGAGCTATTCTAGCCTAGAAATTGCAATAATTCTCAATAAAGTAAGAGGGCCTTTTAATGTAGGTGGCCCCGCTCAATATTCAGCAATAGAGGCATTATCCGATGATGAATTTATTGCAAACTCAATTAGCCACAATAATAAATGGTTAAAAATATTTTTTACCGAAATAGCCAAATTTAACAATATTAAAGCACATCCTTCAGTAGCAAATTTTATTCTGCTTGATTTTTCTCACCCAGAAATTTGTCAAAAAGCCAATGAAATTTTATTGCAAAATAACATCATCCTTAGAGAAATGACAGCCTATAACCTACCGCAATGCCTTAGAATGACAATCGGAAAAGATTGCGAAAACGAAGAACTGCTCAAAATTTTAACCAAAATCGATAACTCAATCAATGATCTTCAGTAATTTCAGTCAACAAGACCTCCCCTCTTTAGTAGCATCAATATTAATCTTAGTGTTTATGATATCGAGGCTTGCAGGCGGAGGAATGACCTTCTCAAAAATAGCAAAATACACCGTAATCTGGGGATTATTCGGCTTATTGATAATAATTATATATTCCTATCGTTTCGATTTTATTGATTTAAAGCAAAGAATTTTTAGCGAACTCAACCCTAGCAAGCCTTCAATCGATAAGGAAAATAAAATCATTATCAACATCTCTCAGGATAAACATTTTTACATTCAGGCAAAAATCAATCAAAAAGATATCTTATTTCTCGTTGACACAGGGGCAAGCGATATTACTCTTGCAAAAGAGGATGCAAAAAAAGTTGGCATCAATTTAAATAAACTAACTTTTAACCGCCTCTATCAAACTGCTAATGGCAAAAGCTGGGGAGCAAGCACGATAATAGAAGAACTAAACATTGCTAATAGTAGCTTTAAAAATGTCAATATTTCCATCAATCAAAATCAAATGGGAACCTCGCTTTTCGGAATGTCAGGCTTAAGAAAATTCAAAAAATATGAATTTTACAACGACAAACTTATATTAACCCCTAATTGATATTGTTAATTCTAATTTTTAACAAATCAGCTTACTAAAAAAATAATTAAAATGAATCAAGAAAAAATTCTTATTACTGGCAGTTTAGGTCAAATAGGCTCTGAACTTAGCTTTGCTTTAAAAAAAATTTATGGCGAAAATGCAGTTATAACTTCAGATATTCGCTCTGTTGACAAAGTTGATAGCGAATTTCTACCTTATGAAAATCTCAATGTTCTCGATAGGCAACAAATTGCAAATGTTATAAAAAAACATAATATCACCATCATTTATCATTTAGCAGCAATATTATCAGCAACTGGTGAAAAAAACCCTCAAAATTGCTGGGATATCAATATGAACGGCATGATCAATATCTTAGAAGCATCTCGAGAACTAAACATAAAACAAATAATTTGCCCAAGCTCCATCGCTGTTTTTGGTCCAGAGACCCCAAAAACCAACACTCCACAACAAACCATTATTTTACCAAAAACTATTTATGGCATTAGTAAAGCCTGCGGGGAATTGCTTTGCGAATATTATGTACAAAAATATAAGCTTGATGTGAGGGGGTTGAGGTATCCGGGTTTAATTAGCTATAAAACTCCAGCAGGCGGTGGAACTACAGATTATGCGGTAGAAATTTTTTACGAAGCAATCAAAAATAAATCTTATCAATGCTTTTTAAAAGCAGAGACTCAATTGCCAATGATGTATATGAACGATGCGATTCGTGGCACCATTGAATTAGCAAACACCGATTTTAATCAATTAAAACATCATACTAATTTTAACTTTGCAGGAGTCAGTTTTTCTTGCGAAGAATTGGCAAATGAAATTAAAAAACATATTTCTGACTTCAAAATAACTTATCAACCAGATTTCCGTCAACAAATCGCCGATTCTTGGCCTAGTTCAATTGACGATTCCGTTGCCAGAAATGAATGGGGCTGGAAGCCAGAATATAATTTAGCAAAAATTACCGAAGATATGATAATAAATTTAAGAAAAAAACTTAATAGTTAACAATTTGACAAACAACTTCCTACAATAAAATGATACATTTTACTAAAAAACTAAGGCCGAATTACAGCCTTTGGAACTTGTGCTAATATAATTTGATTAAAAGTTTTGTAATTAAGTATATTTACCTTGTTTACAACCACATTCTCCATCCCTATTGACATATCCTCATCCTGTTGAAATGAATTGCGACGACTATTAATCCTTATTAATTTTTCAGGAACTTTATCTGATGCCACTTTCTATACCTCTTTCAAATATTCATCAAATTTATCATATAAATTTTCTTTTTCTTTTAACTCGCCCTTCAATTCTTTTAATTTCTCATAAACGACATTAGCTTTATGTCTACAGCAATATTGAAGAGTATTCGTTTCAATTGGAATATCGATTGATGACTTATCTTTTAACTGGAATGTAAGTTTAGGATCATGTGGCAAAACTAGATATTCAACATTATTTTCAGTAAGAGTCGCCTTCCATTCTTTTAATGAATCAAGCCCTCCATTATCAAAACAATAAACTTTTCCTTTTTCAAAAAGCATTGTGAAAGCATGTCCAGGAATTCCGATAGCATGTATAGAAGGTTTTGCATTAGTGGTATTTTTTTTCTCTTCTATAAATTTCGATAGCTCTGTAAAATCTTTCATCATCACGCCATTTTGCTGATTTACCTTTGTATTTCCAAATTGCAGTAAAGCCGATTTTAATCTTTTTTCATTACCCATATCAATTTCTTGCTTCTCCCATCCTTCTAGTTGATAGAAATATGATTGCTCTCCTTTTGTTATAGTATGAAGTTTCTTCTTTGAATCTGTTATTATAATTTCCAAAAAATCTGTTGTGATATCATCTTCAAATTCTCCTTCATAATAATTACCGTTTAACCAAGTGTATTTTCCCTTACCCTCTTTCTTGCCATCTTTCCATTCTCCTTCATAATAATTACCGTTTAACCAAGTGTAATTTCCCTTACCCTCTTTCTTGCCATCTTTCCATTCTCCTTCATAAGAATCACGGCTTGCAAAGGTGTATTTTCCATAACCATTTTTCTTCTTGCCATCTTTCCATTCTCCTGTATAAAAATCACCATTATCGAATTCAAAACTTTTTATTTCTTTTTTTATCTTTTGACCATCTTTACCAGAAAAATATCCTTTGCCATTTGGAAATATTTTACCATCTCTTGCAATGATACCTCCCATCCATTTTTTATTAATGTCAGATCCATGTAATTTGTATAAATCATCTTGAAATTCATAAACAGTTTTCTTGGTGAGGCCAAATAACTTGGAGAAGAATGATGGGCTCGATTTCGCTACTGATGATTTTTTAAGCCCTGTTAAAGCAGAGAAGGCTATGTTTTTGTTTGATTGTTTCATAATATAATTAAATATTAGTAGTTTATAATATTAAAAAATACTAATATTTAATTGCAATAGATAAAATTAAAACAAGGGAATGCCGAATAATAAAAATAATGAAAAGAAAAAAATTTTGATGAAGCAGAGCAATAAATTAACTTCTAAGGCTAGAAATTGCTTGATGATAGTCGTTTCCGTTAAAAATATAAGAGCCTGCCACTAAAACATCGGCACCCGCCTCGATAACTAGTTTAGCATTGTTATTATTGATTCCGCCGTCAACTTCTAATTCAATAATTTTATTTTGCTCTTTTGCAATTAAATTAATCTTCTTTCTTAAATTAGCAATTTTTCTTAATTGTGAGTCAATAAATTTTTGACCACCAAAGCCGGGGTTAACCGTCATTACTAAAACTAGATCAACTTCTGATAAAATGTAATCCAAGACATCTTCATGAGTAGTTGGAACAATTGAAACTCCTGCTTTTTTACCAAATGATTTAATTAAAGATATTGAGCGATGCAAATGAATTGATGCCTCTTGATGAATAGTTATGATATCAGCTCCCGCATCAACAAAATTAGCAATATGCTTATCGGCATTATTAATCATTAAATGAACATCAAACGGTTTTTTCGTGGTTTTTCTTAATGATTTTATTACTTCATTGCCAATAGTGAGATTGGGAACAAAGGAACCGTCCATAACATCCAAATGAATGTAATCGGCACCAGCAGCATCAATTGATTTAATTTCTTCACCAAGTTTAGAGAAATCTGCAGATAGAATGGAGGGGGAAATTTTTATCATTTTAAAAATTATTTTTTACATTTTATTGCGACAATATCGTAAATAGGGTGCTCTAAGCTAGATATTGAAGGGCTAGAAGAAAAAAGCCATCCATAAAAAATACGATTATTTTTTGAATTTTCCGAATCTAAAGAGGAATTTTCTTCGTTCTTTTTCTTAAAAACTTCAATTAATATTTTGTTTTCCGCCCTTTTATCAGGAGGAGAAAGCCAACATTTATGAACTAAAATATCAAGATTATTAAAAGATTTTTTTACACCGACATTGAAGTCAATCAACGAAGATTTTGCAGTATTTTTATCAAGAATTTGCAATGTGGCAATTTTACCGAATCTTGTGGGGTCAAACTGGTTATCATTTTCATTAATCTGCTTATTACTAAGAGCTTGAGAATTAAGAGAAAGAGATGGCTCTTTTTTGTCATTCTTAGATTCATTTTTTTCCATTTGCGACTCCAGCAACTCTTGAGCCTCAAGGGGTTGTGTAAAAAACAATATTATTAAATTAAAAAACACCAACAAAGATAATAATATCAAAGAAATATTATCGCTTTTTTTGATTTTAATTTGATTATTCATATTATTCGCCCTGTTTTTGTGAATTTTTATTTTTGTTATCACCGCTAAACATAAATCTTCCGAGGAGATCTTCAAAATTAATTGAGGATTGAGTAAATTCAATTTCATCACCTTCGTTTAAAAATTCTTCATCCCCACCAATCTCAATTGCAAGATGCTTACCGCCCAATAGGCTTTCTGATGCAATTTTTATTGAAGAATCGGCAGGAATTTTAATTTCTTCTGATATTCTAAACTTTAATATTGCTCGGTAGTTTTCGGTATCAAGAGACTGCTCTTCAACCACCCCAATTTTAACTCCCGATATTTTTACTTCACTACCGATATTGACTCCCGATACATTATCAAACTTCGCCATCAATTGATAGCCAGCAGTAGGGCCTACTTTAGCGGTTTTCATTGAGCTAAATAGAAAGAATAAGGCACAAATTAAAACAAATGTACCTACTATAATTTCAAAATAATTGTTATTTTTATTCATTTTTTAATAATTTTTTATAATTAAGATTTTTCATTCTCTGAACTTGGTTGCCAAGATTCATAATCTGCACTAATTTTTTTACGAATCTTAGATTCATTTTCTTTATCAATACTTCTGTTGCTTGACTTTAAAGGATTATAAGCATTTTTTGTTCCTGTCAGGTTTGGTAAATGAACCTTTTGCCAAGAGTAATTTTGATGATTCTTAGCAAGATTAGGGTCATCAATAGTATAGTGCATCCAGCTATGCCATAAGGCAGGAATTTTAGAGCTCTCGTTATCGCCTTTATAGATTACTAGACGACGAAATTTGCCTTCATTGTTAATTGCTCGACTTTGAAAATATTGGTTACCAAACTCATCGCAACCAACATTTTTGCACAATAATTTGGTTAATATTTTGTAAAAAGGGTTCATTATTTTGATAAATTCAGCAGTTATTAGCAATTATTTAAACTAAATTTTTAATCAGAAAAATCAATTAAAATTTATATATTACTTACATATTTTTAAAATTACAATCATCTAACAAAACTATTTTTAATTATCCGCGAATTAATTAAGCCCTAAAAAGACCCTAAAAAGATTTTTGAGATGTTGATTTATCAAAATCTAATTATTAATATTATTTTATTCTATTTTTAGATTATATTTATCATTTATGGAATTAGAAAATTATTAACCTAAACTCAATCATAACTTCAAGCGAAATAGCAAAAATATTAATTAACTTTTTCTATAAAGTAATCAATATTCTTCACTACTTGAAGCATAAAATATACCAAATTAAAATGATTACAATTCACACAGAAGAAGATTTTATTAAAATGCGAAAAGCAGGTAAGCTTACATCAGAAATCCTTGATTATATTGGCGATTTTGTTAAGCCCGGCATTACAACTAACAAGCTTAACGATTTATGTCATAATAAAATTATTGAAAATGGGGCAATTCCTGCACCATTGAATTATCGAGGGTTTCCTAAATCAATTTGCACCTCCATTAATCATGTTGTTTGCCATGGAATTCCTAGTGAAAAAATATTGCAAAACGGAGATATCATCAATATTGATGTTACCGTAATTGTTGACGGCTGGCACGGAGATTCTAGCAGAATGTATTATGCTGGAGAACCTCCAATTAAAGCAAGAAGGCTCTGTGAAGCAACTTTTGAAGCAATGATGCTAGGAATTGAGCAGGTAAAACCGGGTAATTCACTCGGAGATATCGGCTTCGCTATTCAATCTTATGTTGAAAAATTAGGGTTCTCAGTGGTTAGAGATTATTGCGGACACGGAATTGGCAAGGTGTTTCATGCCGAACCAAATGTAGTTCACTATGGCAAGAAAGGCAGTGGCCTAATTCTTGAAGAAGGAATGTTTTTTACAATTGAACCGATGATTAATGCAGGAAAATATGAAACAATCCTTAGCAAGCACGATGGCTGGACCGTTTCAACCAGAGATAAATCGCTCTCCGCTCAATTTGAACATACCGTTGGAGTAACTAAAAACGGCTATGAAATTTTTACCATAAGCAAAAATGAATAAAACAACAAACATAACCACAACAAAAAGCCAAAGAATTATTAATAAATTCCAAGAATTAAAAACAAAAAATCAATGTGCTTTTGTGAGCTATATTTGCGCTGGACACCCTAATGGCAATATTTCACAACAAGTTTTGAATAATTTGCCAAATGCAGGGGTCGACATTATTGAATTAGGAGTTCCTTTTCTTGACCCCGCAGGAGACGGCCCAATTATTGAAAATGCATCACGAAAAGCAATAGAAAATGGCATGACACTAAAAAAAACCTTGATAATGGTTGAAGAGTTTCGCAAAAATAATCAAGAAATTCCTATAATTTTAATGACCTATTATAATCCAATATTAAATTTTGGTGTTGAAAAATTTTTTATTGAGGCAGAAAATGCAGGAGTTGACGGGCTTTTAGTCGTTGATTTACCAATTGAAGAACAGCAAGAAATTATCGTCATTATTGAGAAATATAAAATCGATTTAATCGGCCTAATCGCACCAACCACCAATGAGGATAGAATAGCAGATATTGCAAAACAAAGCAGTGGCTTTTTATATTTAATATCGCTACTTGGAATTACAGGAACTAAACTTGCCAATGCAGAGGAAAATATTTTGAGAATTGAAAAAATTAAAACAATTACCAAACTGCCAATTGTTGTTGGTTTTGGCATTAAAAATAATATTCAAGCTACTCAATTTGCAAATATTGGTGCGGAAGGTGTGGTTATTGGCTCTTCAATTGTCACAATTATCGATGAAGCAAGTCGAGATATTGAAAATCAACAGTTATCACTAGAAAAAATTAGCAACGAAATAATTGAATTTTCAAAAGCAATTAAATCTTAAAGAAATTAATAATGATTGGAAAAATTAGCGGAATAGTTGACGAAATTGGCGAAGATTTTGCCATAATCAATGTTATGGGAATTGGTTTAATTATTTTTTGCTCCACCAAAACTCTTGCAGAAATTAAATTAATTAAAAGTTCTCAAAGCCACGATTCTATAAAAATTTCTTTAATTACTGAAACAATAATCAAAGAAGGAAGCATTGAATTATACGGTTTTCTTAGAAAAATTGAAAAAATATGGTTTTTAGAACTCCATAAAGTACAAGGAGTTGGAGCAAAAATGGCTCTCAAAATTTTGAGCTCTTTTAGCATTGAAGAACTCGCGCAATGCCTAATTTCAGGAGATGTAAAATCATTTTTAAAGATTTCAGGAATTGGAACAAAGCTAGCAAACCGACTAGTCACTGAATTAAAAGACAGCCCCAAAAAGCTAGGAATTGATTTATCAAGCTTTAATCTTGATGATAAAAATATTGAATTTCTCAACAACCATCAAGAAATTAGCAACGATGCAGTTTCTGCACTAGAGAATCTTGGCTATCGCAAATTAGATTGTCTAAAAATTATTAATCTAATTATTAAAAATAATCCAGAAATAACACTTGAGAGCTTGATTACCAACAGCCTAAGAGAATTAAGTAAAAATAAATTCAATTAAAATTCTATTAAAATGGCAATAAATGAAGATTTGCAAGCAAATAAAAACGAAGAAAATGACAAGGGCGAAAATATCCTTAGACCATTATTTTTAGATGATTTTCTAGGGCAAGAAAAACTTAAAGAGAATTTAAAAATTTTTATTGACTCAGCAAAAAAAAGGGGGAAATCGCTAGATCATACTCTTTTTTATGGTCCACCAGGGCTAGGGAAAACAACTCTTGCACAAATTATTGCTCATGAAATGGGGGTTGGCTTTAAAGGAACCGCAGGGCCAGTCATAACAAAATCCGGAGATTTAGCCGCCATTCTTACTAATTTACAAGCAGGGGACGTGTTTTTTATTGATGAAATTCACCGTCTCAATAAGAATATTGAAGAAGTTCTTTATAGTGCGATGGAAGATTTCAAGCTTGACATTATTATTGGCGAAGGGCCAGGAGCAAGAGCAATTAAAATCGATCTCCCCCCCTTTACTCTCGTTGGAGCAACGACAAGAGTTGGATTAATTGCCAACCCCCTTAAAGATAGATTCGGAATACCACTCAGAATTAACTTTTATAGCCCTAAAGAACTTGAGCAAATTATCTTAAGGGATGCCAAAATTCTTAATATCAACATTGACAATGCTGGAGCCCGTGAAATTGCCAATCGTTCACGAGGAACCCCAAGAATATCGATTCGCCTTCTTAAAAGAGTTAGAGATTTTGCTTTTGCTAAGAATACCGATATAATTTCTCAAGAAATTGCCGATTATGCACTATTAAGGCTTGAAATAGACTGTTTAGGGCTTGATGGTGCAGATCATCGCTATCTAAAATTTATTGGCAATAATTATCGCGGAGGGCCAGTTGGAGTCGACACAATATCGGCAGGAATTGGTGAGGAAAGAGATTCTGTCGAAGATTCAATTGAACCTTATTTAATTCAGCAAGGATTTGTTGAAAAAACCCCAAGAGGTAGAGTGATTACTGAATTAGCTTTTAAGCATCTTGATTTATTAAAATAATTAAATTGGATATTAATTTAATTACAGTTTCCTTAAAAGTTAATAAAACTGCTCAAAAACTTCTATAGTCTTAGAAAATTGCTTCGCCAACACCATCAATAAAAATTCTTGATTGGTGCCTTTAATAAAATAATCATTAAAACCAGAATTAAGAACTTTAATAATATAATCAGGATTATTATTGCCCGTTATTGCTATCGCAACAATATTTTGATTATATTTACGAATTTTTGTAATTGCATCATCCCCCTTTAATTCTGGCATCTCTATATCACTAATAATTGCATCAAAATTTTGTGGATTATTGCGATATTGATTAATCAACTCTTCGCCATTGCTAACAGCAATAACATTACAGCCAAAAGATTGTAAATATTTTTTTATTACCAATAAATTTACCCTTTCGTCATCTGCTATCAATATTCCCTTACTACCAATTATATTGCAATAATCTATAAATTTATTGCTATTTTTTGACAGCCATCGATTAATTGTGGCAATAAATTCATTATTACCAGCCTCTTTACTAATATAATCGTTGATAATTTGATATTTTATAAATCGATTCACTTCATCAAAACTTTTGGTACTATATGCAACAATAGGAATATGTCTATTAAATTCTCTAATTTTAACCGCAACTTCATAGCCATCCATTTCTGGCATATCAATATCCAAGAGGATTAGATTGTAATTTTTGCTTTTTATCATTTCTATGCCACTATAGCCATTTCCGGTAATATCGCAATTGGAGTCTTCAATTAACTTTTCAACCTTCTTTTTATTCATCATTAAATTAATTTTATTATCATCAATATTTATAATTAAATGATGAGATTCAATTTTATTGCCTTCCAATGCCTTAATATCAATAAACTGATCATCATTCTCAAAATATAAATTTATCGTTGTTCCAAGCTGTTTTTTAGAAATTATTTCCATTTTGCCACGATGCAATTCAACTAGTTTTTTTACATTATTCATGCCCACACCTTGAGATTTAAAAGACTTTCTTAGGCCAATCTTTTTGATATTATAGCCCTCTCCACTCAGCAACAACTTTATTTCTTCTTCGCTCATTCCAATTCCAGAGTCTTTAATTGAAATACAAAATTTTTTATTTTTTCGATCATAATCAGTTGAAATATTAATAACCGTATTCGCATTGCTATATTTTATTGAATTACTAACAAGATTAATCATTATTTGCTTCAACCTTTTAATATCACAAAGTAGCTCCGGCATATCTTCTTGGAGACTTAAATTAATTGATATTTCATCGCTTTGCAATTGACCTTGAAATATAGAAGGAAGATCTTTTATTAAATTATTAATTTGATTATATTTTAATTCACCAATTGACAATCTGCTGACTAAAATATTTCTTTGATTATTTATATCCTCAACAAAATGTCTAAGAGATAGAATTTGTATCTTTATTAATTCTATTATTTTTTGACAATCATTGATATTATTAGGTTTAGCTAGCTCATTTTTTATTAGATCAACCAATCCAGATACTGCAAAAATATGATTTTTAATATCGTGAGAAATTTGACCAATAAATTGAATCTTAGACCTACCAGCTCTTTCGGCTTTGTTTTTTGCGATTTTTAACTCTTTTTTCAAAGTCAATTCATTTTGCAATAACTTTTGAAGACTCATCAAGGCCTTTGCCAACTCACTTATTTCAATTATAGCAGGATTTTTTAATACCACTTGACGATTCTGCAATATTGATTTTACTGATTTTGAGAGTTTTGTTATTGGCTTGATAATCAAAAAATGTAAAAAAATTATGGCAAATATAATAAAAGAAAAAATTATTACTAATTGTAACTTATAAAACTTATTATTAACGAGGCTAGATTTTAAAAGCGAATCTTCATAAAAATTTGGCATAAATTTTGCTTTCACAAAAATTTTAACCGGATAATTACCCACCTTGTTTACACAAATTATATCTGAGTGAGAAAAAATTTTAGAAAATAAGTTTTTTTCCTCAAGAACCGTACAGTCATTTATTACCTGATTATTCTTTGATTCATAAAGCTCCTCGACATAATTATCGGATTTTAAAATCAATTCGTCATCTTCAGTTAAAATAAGAAAAGCAAAATTTTTGCTGTCAAGGTTATTTAGGATTTTCTTCCTCAAAGAATCAATGTTAAAACCAAAAATAATTGAGCCCAGATATTTACTTTCTTTGTTTGCGACACCCATCGTAATGGGAATAATTTTTTTCTTACTAATCTCGCCAACAACTGGAGAAGCAACAGAAATATGATTTGGGTATTTTTTATTTTTTTCTAAATATTTTCTATTATTTAAATTTATTTTTTGCTTTAAATTACCGTGAATTGAATTAATCACCAACTCATTATTTTTATCTACCCAAGAAGACATAGTGAGCAGATCTTGATATTGCTCCTGATTATTGGAATTTAAGAATATTTTTTTAATAAAAGATTGCTCTAAGCCATGGTAGGCTATTTGATTGGCCATATAATTCATTTGATATTTTGCGCAATCTATTTCTACTTCTATGATTTTGGCTATTTTGTTAGCACTATTGTTAGTAAATATTAAATGATTTCTAAAATTATATTCATTATTCAGCAAGAATAAATTTACCACTATCAATACAATAAAATACAAAACTATAAACAAGAAGTTTCGTTTTATAGAATTGATTTTTAGACCATTGAAAAAGGCTTTGAAGATAAAAAAATTCATTTTTGTGGTTTTTATAAAATCTACAGCTAAAGATAAATTATCTGTTTGTTTGTTTATTGAGAGCATTAAGCACTCTTATTACTGTCTTTATGCCAATTTTAGTTTTTGGGAATCTGGCATTATTTTCAATGTTAACAATATTGCATAAGTTATCAATTGATATATCTCCATCACCAGAACACATTAATAAAGTGTATAGTTTTAAATCAAAGTTTTTAATATTATCGCGACTTAATATCCTTACTCCATCTTGATTGCGAGAAAGAAGGAACATTTTATTCAATTTTTGTAAATATTTGTTAATTTTAGAATTATTGCTTGGCTTAATGCAACCGTTAATAATGTCTTCATCTGAAACAATAAGACGATCTTTATCGTCTCTTCCTGTTAAATATTCAAAAATAGCCTCAGCCATTTCAGACTGCTCAATCTCTATTTCTGCAATAATTGCACTTATTTTTGATAGATTATCAAAGTTAATTATTTTACGGCTACCAACTTTGTCTTCATTTAATCTTTTAGTGTAGTTTGAATTAATAATATTCATATCAAGAGTTTTGCTTTAAGAAAATCAACCAAAGGCTTTATCATTGGTAACTGAATATTAGAAAAAGGACATATTTCTAACGAACAACGACTTTTGATAAATTCGAAAACCCTTGGTAATAGCTCTAAATATTGCATTTTGCCGTCTCTATTAGCAAGACGACAAAATATGCCTAAAATTTTAAGATTTCTTTGCAAGGAAAATATTGCATAATCAATGGCAAATTGCCTTTTATCAAAATTAGAATTTTCTTGATAATATTGAAATAATGATTTTGCGATATCGAATTTTATATCTCGCCTTGCATCTTCAAGCAATGACAAAAAATCATAAGCAGGAGAACCAATAAGTGCATCTTGAAAATCAAGCAATCCCAATTTGTTTTGACTAATAACCATTATATTCTCCGAATGGTAATCTCTAAGAACCAATACTTGATTATTATTGCTAAGATTATCAAATAAATCGAAGCATAATTTTTTAAATAAACCTTTATCAGCATCGGATAGCTGAATTTTTACATGAGGAAGATACCAATCCACAAAAAGCATCATTTCTCTGAAAAGTTCGCCATTATTATATCTAGCAACATTAGCAAATTGATTGATTTGAGAAATTTTTAATAAAGAATCGCAAGCCATCTTGTAGAGTCTAAACTCTTCATTTAAAGCAAGCTTTTTATTCTCAAGAATTGAGATATTATTTTGAATGAATTTTGCAAGAGTAAAATCTCCAAAATCTTCAATGATGAGAAGCCCTTCTGCTTGATTTTTTGCTATTATTTTTGGAGCATTAATTTGATTGTCAATTAAAATATTTGCAACCTCAATAAAAGGCGAGGTTTTCTCAAATTGCGGTAGAGCAAACATCAATATAAAGCTTTTTTTATCGCTGTTTATGCGATAATAAGAACGAAAAGAAGCATCTCCAGCTATTTTAGTAAGAAAGAATGCATCTTCTTTAATTAATAATGAGCTAGATACAAATTTTTTGGCAATAATTTCTGGCAAAGGTATCATAATCTAAAAATCAAGATTTGAGTAGTATTCAGGAGGATTAATATTAGTAACTCTATCTTTGAGTATTTCCTGAAATGCCTTATGAGACTTAATTAAACTATACCAATCTTTAGCAACACTATAATAACTCCAATTTATATCTCCAAAATAATCAAGTGTCGATAGTTGACATGCAGCAGAGAAATCAGCAATTGATATTTGATCTGAGGCAAGATATTTTCTTGACTCAAGAAGATATTCGATATAGCCCATATGAACATTTAGGTTTCTTCTGGCGATTCTTAATATTTCAGAATTAGGAGATTTTACATCTGGTAAATATCTGTTAAAGAATCTTTCATTTAAAATGTGCGACGATACTTCTTGATAGAACTTCTCATCAAACCAATACTGAATTCTTCTGGCTTCGGCTTTTCTGGCAAAATTTTCTCCAAAAAAGTTTTTTGTTTCCTTGTGTTTTTCTTCAATATATTCAACTATAACAGAGCTGTAAGAAACCAACAAGGAGTTACTGTTATCAAATAAAACTGGCACCGTTCCAGCCGGGTTCATCGCGATAAATTCTTTTTTCCTTTCCCAAAAATTTTCTTGAACAAGTTCATAACCAATATCTTTAGCTAATAAATGAACTCTAACCTTGCGAGAAAATGGACAAATTGGATGATGATAAAGCCTGTACATATTATTATGGCCTTAAATTATTGATAATATTATTGTTAAAAACACAAATTATGCTTTGATTCAATCGAAAAGAAAACTGACTAGCAACCGCAGGAACAATAACTAAGCCATTTTTTATAACATAGTTTAGTTTTTGTTCACCGCCATCATTATCGACAATATTAATTTCAGGAATTGCTTCATTGTTATTAATGAATTGTATCATGGTTTGCTCGCCATCATCATAAATTTTTAGAGGGGTTACTATTTTGTCGTTACCAACAAAACTATAATTATAATTTTCCTGCTTGGTTTTATTGAACACATCACCAATATTATTTGGCTTTGAATCGTCTTTAGCTTCAGCATAATTAGATTTTATATCAACTACCTTTGGCTTTAAAACCTCTGAAGCCCGATTAGGAACCGACAATTGAGGAGGTATAGGCAATGTTTGACCGACTTGAGGATAAAAAAATCTTACAGTATATACTAGCTCTTCGTCAGACTTACCGCTATAATCGCTTGAACGAATATCAAAATGATAAGTTCTGCGATTAGTTGTTATTATCATGTTGGTGTGTGCAGAAATTTCTAAAGGCCTGACAAATAACCTTCTTCCTATTGGAGTAAGTCTCCAGGCGAAGCCTTCGCCAACAGATATCATTTCTATTTCTTCGTCTTCAGAAAATTCAAGAAATGATTGATAGCCATAAAAAAATTTTATCTCATAAACTTCATTAGGATTATAAACTAAAGTGCGAATTCTAGAGTCGGTAGTAAGAGGAATATTATTTTGACTATAGGAATTACTTGCTATCAATAAAGATATTATCAACAGCATAAATTTCATCGATTCAAAACTAAACTTTTTACAAATTATCATATCTATTAAATTGGAATTGTTTTTTGCTAAAAAGAGTTATTTTTTAATAGTTAAAAGTTTCTTCAGCAATAAGATATTTACTAACTTGAAAACCAAGAGGATTTACCATTCTTTCTTCAAGAGTTAAATTCATATCAGTAAAATTAAAAGTCATTGTAATTATCTCGTTCTTAGTTGCACCAGAACCAACACTATTAACTCCTGCACTTTTTTCAGTTAGAATTCTGATTTGAGCATTGTTGCTATCTGTAAACTGTATTGACTTAATTCTTACCTGAATAACAACTTCTCCGCCAAGATCCCTTGCATTAATTCTTCTTCTAAAATCCGAATATACTGGAGAAGTAGAGAATAATCTAACTTTATTGGCATCTAATCTATAATTTACGGGGTCGTATCCACTAGCTGATTGGATAAATTGGTTAATGAAATAATGCCTTATAGCTTGATCGGAAGTGAAATTAAAGCTGTCCATTTGTTTTACAACAGAAGGAACACCTGTTTTTTCATCTATTTGTATAATGTATGGCTCCAAAGACTTTGAAGTCATGATATTTTTAACAAATAAAACCGCAATAGATACAGAAAATAAGGATACAATTGTGAATAATAATAAAATATTTCTTTGAATTAAAACAACTTGATAACGATTAGAATACCAGTTTTTTATTTTAAATTTACTATTTTTTTCAACAGCTTCATTTTCTTGTCTGTTTTGAGCTTTATTTTCAGGGTCTTTAGCCATAATTTGTAACTTGATTTAATTTTAATCAATGAGTAAAATAAAATAACTCACAACTAACTAGTATAAAATATTAGCAATATTTGATAATATCAAGATAAAATTAAATATATTAATTTATATTCCGGCGATAATTTTACAATATTCAATTTTTCAAAACTCAATCAAATGATTATTAAAAAATATCATGAATCATTATGAGGCAATATATTGAATATTAATAACCACCGGCATTTTTTATAAATAATTTTTTTAAATATTCAAGTTTATCAATTGCGAAAATTCCTATTTTTCTTGAGACTTTAAGAATAGGATTATTGCTTTCAAATATTGAATTTATTAAGTCGGTGGCAATAATCATTTTTTGAGCAATTTTTTTAAATTGCTTTTGATGCTCCAAGATTAGTGAATTATCAAAATCTTCAGTTGTAAAAGCCGAGGCATTTCTAATCAAATTATAAAATATTTCAATGCCACAAATTGATAAATTAAAACCTTGGCCCGCAATTGGATGGACACCAAAGGCTGAATCTCCTATCAACATAGCATTGTTATAAAATAAACTTTCGGATTCTATTAGGTTAAGCGGATAAATAAATTTTTGCGTAATTATTTCAACTTCCCCCAAATGACTTTTTAATTTTTTTTGTAACTGAGCAATGAAATTTTCTTCATCTAATTCCAATAAAATTTTAGCCTTATCATCGGCAACAATCCAAACTATCGCAGAGCTATTAACATCCTTTAAAGGTAATATTGCTAGTGGCCCGCCCGTGAAAAAATGCTCCCAAGCATTGTATTGATGAGAAATTTGATGCTTAATATTAAAAATAATTGCTGTTTGATGATATTTTTTTTCAATGATATTGATATTGCAAAGCTTTCTGATGTTTGAATCCCGTCCATCGCAAGCAATTAGCAATTTAGAGGTTAATATTGAGCCGTTATCAAGATAAATTCTGTTTAAATTTGGAAGAAAGTCAATTTTTTGATAAAAAACAGGACATATAAATTCTATATTATCAAACTTTAATGCCCTCTCCTTAAGCTGATTATATAAATCAAAGCTTGAAATAATAAAACCAAAAGCCTGATTATTGGAATTTTTAGATCCAATAAAATCAAGGGTTGCGGGAGACTGATTGTCGGTAATTTTTATGTCTAAAATTGGTGCTGAATTTTCTAATAATTTATCGTCGATTGCGGAAATTCTTTTCAAAAAATCAATCGAATGATTTGAAATGGCAAGGGCCTTGCCATCATTTGGCCTCTCCTTATTTAAAAAATCTTGTTTATCAATAACTGCAATCTTGATTTTTTTATCAGTAGCCATTGATATTGCGGTGGTAAGCCCAGAAAAAGAACCTCCAACAATAATTATATCAAAAGATTTGTCACATGCCGAGCCTTCTATCATTTTTTATTTTACAATTAGTTTGCCGAAGGCGGTTCTTTTATTAAAATCACCGAAGAACTCATATTCTCCAGATGACAAACCTTCAAATTTTAAATAAATAGTCTTATTGCCACCAACTATTTTTTCTCTTTTTAAATCATTGCTTTCAAATTCTTCAATGGTGGGGTCAAGATTCTCAACAACTAAGGTAAGAGGAGTATTTGCAGGAGCTTTTACTTCAGAAGGGATGAAACGATGATTTTTGATTTGAACCTTAACTGTTAATCCCTGCTGAACATCTTCAGCATTAACAGAATAAGAAAAGATTGACAATATCAAGAAAGAAAAAATTATTGAAATTTTTTTGATAAACTTTGATTTTTCCATAATGTATATTTTTTAATTTTAATTATGCCTTTGAAACCTTAAATTTCTTAGGCTGAAGTGCATTTTTATAAAGAATACTATGAGTCTTCTAAAAAACTTTTTAAAAGCTTCGATCTTTTTGGATGCTGTAATTTTTTCAATGCTTTTGCTTCAATTTGGCGAATTCTTTCACGAGTTACCGAAAATTGCCTGCCGACCTCTTCAAGAGTGTGATCGGTAGTCATTCCAATACCAAACCTCATTCTTAAAACCCTTTCTTCTCTTGGGGTGAGGGATGAAAGCATGTGGCTGGTTGCTTCTTTTAGCTTAAGGTGAGAGGCGGCATCAAATGGCAATATAGCGCTTTTATCTTCAATAAAATCACCAAGCAAACTTTCATCATCATCGCTAGAAATTGGAGATTCCAAACTAACTGGATCTTTTGAAGTTCTCAAAACTTTTCTGACTTTTTCTACGGGCATTAAAAGCTTGTCAGCAATCTCTTGAGCATCCGGTGTTCTACCTAGCTCTTGCATTAATTGACGAGAAGTTTTAACAATTTTATTAATAGTCTCAACCATATGAATTGGAATTCTAATGGTTCTCGATTGATCGGCTATTGAACGAGTAATTGCCTGCCTTATCCACCAAGTTGCATAGGTTGAGAATTTGTATCCTCTGCGATATTCAAATTTATCGACCGCCCTCATTAAACCAATATTACCCTCTTGAATTAAATCAAGAAATTGCAAACCGCGATTAGTATATTTTTTTGCAATTGAAACCACTAATCTCAAATTTGCTTCTATCATCTCTTTTTTAGCTTTTAACTCGGAATCTTGATTTTTACGAACGATATTTATTGTTGCCTTGAAATCGGAAACAGTCATACCGACAATTCGCATTAATTTTATGATTTTATTTTGAATTTCGTTGATTTTTTCTATTTCATTTTTATAAAATTCTATCCATTTTTTATCTTTTAATGATTTAATTTTTTTATGCCAAATCTCGGGGCTTTCAATATCGACAATCTGCATGATAAAATCTCGCTTCTCAATTTCATAATTACTAGATATTTTCAACAATTCGATTTCAAAAGAAGTTAATTTTTGATGAACTTCATATAGCTGATCGACAAGAGAATGAATCAAAGAATCGCTAAAACTTACTTCTTGTGATGCCTTCTCAAACTCTAATTGCAATTTTTTAATTTCTTGAGAATTTTTAATTTCAAGCAATGTTTTATTACGAATTTTATCTAAAACTTTTTGCGATATTATGGATATATTGCGAAATAATTCGAGCATTTTAGGCATCAGAGCCCTCTCCATAGATGCCGAAGAAACACTACTCTCATCAATCTGCTCAAGCTCTTCATCTTCAAACATCGATTCAGATTCAATGATTTCAGATTCTTCTTCTACGATTAATAATGCAACATCTTCGACCCCCTCTACTATATCTTCAGTTGCTTGCGCTTCAGTGTTGGCAATGATTTCTTCTAATTCAGAATTGTAGGTTTCATCTATTCTTATTATATCTCTAAGCATAATTGAGCCACCAGACAAACCTTCATGCCACTCCATAAAGTGACGCATAATTATTGGGCTTTGATATATTGCTTTAACCGCTTTATTTCTTCCCTCTTCAATTCTCATTGCAATCGAAACTTCATCATCCCGAGTAAGTAGCTTTACACTGCTCATAGATTTAAGATAGCTTTTAACTGAATCTTCGCTTCTTTTAAGGCTTTTTTCCTCGTCCTTAATAACGATATTTTCATCAAGAATTTTTTCTAAATCTTCTTCTTTTTCGATTATTTGTATTTTAAATTCGGTTAGGGCATCGATTATTCTGTCAATCTGCTTAGGGTCGGTATCTTGATCAAGATGCTCATTTATTTGATCGAAAGTAAGGAACCCTTGATTTTTACCAGTTGAAATTAATGTCTTTAATTTTTCTCCAAATTGAGATATCAAACTTTGCTCATTAACATTTCTTTGCTTTAGAACATCTCTCATCCCTTGAATCAATTCAATTTTCTTAGCAAGATTTTTATTCTGCTCTTCGCTTTTTTTTTCTTCGTTGGATATTTTTTTCGGCCTCACTTTAACTTCCTTCTTTTTTAAGAGCTTTTTTTCTTCTTTTGAGATTTTTTCTTCCTTAGAATAACCATCTTTTGCTTTTTTGCCGGATTTTAGCTTCGCCATTTCTTTATCGGTAGCATTTTTAGTGCTTTTACTTAGCTGATTTTTAAGATCATCTCTAGTTAAAGAGGGGAAATTTTCTTGAGAATTATGTTTTTTATTACTATCTTTTTGAATTTTTATGTCACTTGCATTTTTATTCTTAGCATCTTTGGTTGTATGATTATCAACACTCTTTGAGCTTAATTTAGATTTCGAAGAATCTGTTTTTTGATTATTTTGTTTTTTTTTGACTACCATTTGTAAAAAATTTAGTTTTGTAAGAATTTTTTAATTAAAAGCCTAAAATTAATTAAGAATTATCTTGCTTTAAATGCGATATTTTCTTTTCTACCTGACTTTTATAATTAAATATTTCTTCGTTAATCTTTTGATTCAAGAGAGAATCTTCAATATTATTAATACGATTGTGTTTTTCAAGTGAAATTAGCGATTGTTGATTAATTTTTATTAGCAAATCTTCCAACAACAACAGATATAATTTATTTTCTGCAAACTTTGAATTATTATAGTTAATAGTTTTTATTATATTTTCAATATCTAAGGCATCTTTTTTAGTAATAAATTTTTTTACCCTTTCAAAAAATATTGCAACTTTTAACCAGCTCTCAACACTAAATTCTGCAATAAATTCATATAGAATCTCTTTAATTGCGGTGTAATCATCGCTTGATAATTCTACAATCTCAAACTCAAAATCGTCATTTTTAAAATTAACTAGTTGAGGAAATTTCAATAATAAAGCGATAATCTCTTTGATAATCTTGTTATTTTGCGACAATGCTTGATATTGTTTATTTTTTTGCCCTGAAGCAATCGATAAAGAGTTGGCGGTGGAAATATTATTAAAAAATTCTCTTTTTTGAGGAAGATGTTTAATATTATTGCCTTTTTGAGCAAAAATATTTTTACCTAGAAAAAATAGAGATTCACGAAAGAAATCAATAAAATGCTTTTTTAAAACCTTGTCAGCTATTAAATCGCTTTTTATTTCGAGTGTTTTTTGTAACTTTGCTTTATTTTCTGGTGAAATCGTCTCTTTATTATTGATATCAATTTTAAGATCTTGCAAAGAAAATTGCCAGCAAGCCTTGGAAATATTGATAGCATTATCAATCAATATTTGAAATTTTTCTTGACCAAACTTTTTAATAAAATCATCGGGGTCAAGTTTTTCTGGAACGGTAATTATTGAGATATTTTTATCGGCACTAATTATTGGCAATGCTATATCTATCAATCTTTTAACGGCATTAATGCCTGCATTATCTCCATCAAGAGCAATAACTAATTTATTGGTGGTTAAAAATATTGTTTGCAGATGAGATTCTCCGATAGCGGTGCCAAGACCCGCCACTACATTTTCAAAGCCATTCATCGCAAGAGAAATGGCATCCATATAACCTTCTACAAGAATTGCATAACCTTTATCAAATATTGATTTTCTAGCAATATTAAAATTATAAAGGGTTTCTTTTTTTTTGAAAATAGTAGTTTCTGCAGAATTTAAATATTTGGGCAATTCGTCACCTAGAATCCTGCCCCCAAATGCTATGACCTGATTTCTTTGATTAAAAATAGGAAAAATAATTCTCTTACGAAATTTGTCGTAAATCTCTTGATTTTCTTTTGCACTAACTAATCCGCTATTTTTGATAGCTAAATCGGAAAATGATTGACTTTTTAAAAACTTAATCAAAGCATCAAAAGAATTGGGAGCATAGCCAATTGCAAATTTTTTAATATCATCAATAGTGAATCCACGACCAGTTAAATATTTTCTCGCTTCTTCACCTTCGTAAAGCCATAATTTATCTTGAAAAAACTGCAAAGCCGATTGGCAAATCTTGTAATTTATATCTTCAACAAATTTTTTATTGTGACTTATAGCAGGAATCTCAACACCAAAATCATCAGCAAGCTTGTGAACTGCTTCCTTATATTCCAAACCCTCATTTGACATTACAAATGTAAAAATATCGCCATGAGCCCCGCAACCAAAGCAATGGTAAAATCCTTTTTGATTATTAACGGTAAAAGATGGAGTTTTTTCATTATGAAATGGACAAAGACCTTGAAACTCCTTGCCGTGTTGCTTTAATTTAACTTTCTTGCCAATAACATCAGAAATTAAAACCATCGATCGCAATTTATCAGAAAAATCTTTGGAAAACATAATATATATTTGAGGAAGAACTAGCTACTTTTTGATGATATTTTTACTTTGGTCGGGGCGGAGAGATTCGAACTCCCGACCCTCTGGTCCCAAACCAGATGCGCTAGCCAGACTGCGCTACGCCCCGAACTTTATAAAAATTTATAATTTATCTAAAAATTTATAGATAAATAGCAATAAATTCAATATTCACTGCACCTAAGCAATTTATGTAGAGTTGTGATTATTTATAATAAAATTAAAAATTGCAAGCCTTTTTTGCTAATTTAATTAATTTGTGCAAGTAGTTATTTGATATAACTCTCTGCGACAATGCTTGGAAGTTCTTTAACAACAATCTCAGAATTTAAGTTATTTTTTTTAAGAATATTTCCTTGATTATCAAGAGTTGCTTTTAATTGATATTTTTTATTGACATTTTTTTTACTTAAAAAGTTCTTCACTGACTCCTTAGCTTTAAAGGCAGAATCTAGGCTTAGTCTATAGGATAAATTTTGACCACGATCTTTAGAAGTTAAATTAAATTTTGGAATATTTTCTTCATTTTTGATATTAAATCTTTTTGCTCCTTGTAAATATTTTACCTTTTGAATTAAATCATTGTTTTTTGCTTTATTTTTTATTTTTTTTAACACAATATTAAGCCACAAGCTTCCTGAAGATATAATTTCTTGATTATCTCGTTTTTTAGCAATTTCAATTGCACTTAAAATATTTTTTTTAATGTTTAAGAAATCCGCCTCTTTAATTTTTAGGTTATTTTTTAATATAATCTTAAAACATTCTTCACAATTAGCTTGTGCAGAATGAAAAATTGCCGATTCAGAAAAATTATTTTGATGGTTTATTATCGCTCCTTTCTTAATCAGCAATTTTACTATTTTTTCATCGCCGGCAAGGCTTGCTCTCATTAATGGGGTCCAACCTTCATTGTCTTGTAAATTAATATTTGCTTTATTTTTTATCAAAATTTCAACTATTTCAAAATTTTGCTCTCGACAAGCTATATGCAAGGCAGTTGCTCCTCCAATATTTTTGGAATTTATTAAATTTAAGTTATTTTTAAGAAAAAATTTAACTCCTTCGATATCGCTATTTGTTGTTGCAGACATTAAAGAGCTAATTCCAGCAAGGTCGTCTTTGTGACTGCTATAAAAACCTTCAATATTAATTTCACTTAAATTGTTCGCCTTAATATCAATTGCTACAAAGCAAGACAAAAAGATTAATAGAAAATATCTTAATAATTTATGTTTATTATATATTTTTGACAAAATTAATTTAAGTAATTATTTGATTGTTGATTTTAAATAGCTTAAACATAAAAGCATTTATTGAAGTAATGCAATTAAATTATATATTTCTTTTATGCAATCAATAAAAATCATCTTCGGTTTCTATTTTTTATTATTTTTATCAATTTCGATAAGCAAATATTTAATCTCTTTATGCTCTATAGTGTCTTTTTGAAACATTTTTTGAGCTTCAATTAAAATTTCTGTTGCTTTTTTATAATTCTCAATAAGAAAAAAATATTGCCCTATATTAAAAAGATAATTTGCTTTATCTTTTTGATATTGATAAGCAATAGCAAGGTTTTTAAATAAAATAGGGTTATAAGCTTCATAATTTTTTGCTTCATTAAGCCTTGCAATAACTAACTGGTTAAAATCATTGATTAGAGAGTTATCTTGTTCTTGCGCCTTTAATAAAGCATTGGCAAAAGATATTTTAATCAAAGCATTAAATCTATTATCAATTTTTTTGATTGCTAAATGATAATTTTTTACCGCATCAACAATATTGCCATTTTCAAACAAAATTTGAGCTTTAAGTTCAATTAAGAAGCCGTTATTTTGGCATTTATCAATTATTTTATTTAATATTTTCAAGCTATCATCGATTCTACCTAATCGATATAATAAAATCGTTTTTTGATATTGAGCTGGAATATCTTGTTGATTTTTTAGTAAAAATTTTTCAATTTCTTGCAAAGAAAATTCTATATCAGAAGCATTGAATGCAATTAGCTTTGCTCTTGCCATTAAAAAATCTTGTAACAATTCTTTGGATAGTGATTTAGCTTTTATTTGGTGATTTTGTTGATAATTTCTAATTGCTGAAATTCTTTTTTCACTAACGGGATGAGAAAGCAAATATTCATTCATAACTGACTTAACTCCTAGATTTTCTTGATAAAAATATTTCAATAATTCTATCAAGCCATTACTATCTATTTTTGCCTTACTTAGGTAATCCATCGCTAATTTATCGGCACTTTCTTCTTGCCAACGAGTATACTTCATTTGGTTTTTAAAAAAAACATCACTTCCACCAGAAATAATTGCCATTCCCGCATCAGCAGAGCCAGATATCATCGCCCCTATTCCTAGTAAATAACTTAATATTGCAATATTTTTTGATTTTTCAAACTCTTCACCACTTCTCGCTAAATGACCAGCAGATATATGTCCCATTTCGTGAGCTAAAACTCCAATCAAAGTTTCGGGATTATTAAATTTTGTAATTAAACCGCTATTTATAAATATGTTCTGACCACCAGCAACGAAGGCATTTATCGCGGAATCATTGACAATATAAAAATTTATTGCTTGTTTATTAATTTCAGAAGCATCAATTATTGGTATCGCAAGCTCAAATATTGTTTTTTCTATTTCTGCATCGCGAATTATCTTAAATTGAGCAAACGAGCTATTTAAAAAAAACAAATCAATTATAAAAATTATAAAAATTGATTTTAAAAATTTCATAATTATTTTTAGCTTAAATTTTGGAATATTTTTATCATCAAATGGAAATTTAGTTTTAAGATAGCTAGCTGATATATCTATAAAATTAAAACTAAACAAGAAATTTAAATAATTTTAATAAATAATGGAAGCTAATTTTACAAATAAAAACTCTTTTTCTATTTTATATAAAATTACTATTTTTTTTATCATAATATTAACGGTAGCAATAGTAATACTGTTCTTATCAAATGACAAAATAACACAAAAAAACGAAGTGGTAATAATTGACATTATCAATAAAACCAATATTTGCCCCTTTATTCAAGATGAATTTGAAAAAATCAATAATAATCAAAAAAATTTATAAAAAATCACTTGATTTTGTCAAAAAAAATTGCAAAATCGCGGTTGCTACTAAATTTTAGTTTGCACCAAAATTAATTTTGCTTAAATTTTTGTAGTTTTTGCTACACTCATATTTCAATATTAATTTACAAAGATAATTAGCTCGCTAATTATCGCTTAAGAGTCCACAAGTAAGAAAGCTAAACTTTAATTCACATTAATGTTTAGAATTTTGGTGTTTGCAAATTAGGTTAATTGCAAATTTTTTCTTATTTGATAACTAACCAATTAAACAATTTAATAAAATGTCAAAAATCGAAATACCTCAATTTACCATTAAACAACTTCTTGAAGCTGGTGTCCATTTTGGTCATAAAACCATGCGTCGTAACCCAAAAATGAATCGCTATATTCACACTAGTAGCAACGGTGTTAGTATCATTGACCTAACTAAAACAGCTCAAATGCTTTATCGTTCAATGATGGTTATTAAAGATATCGCTAAAAATAATGGCAGAATCTTATTTATCTCAACCAAAAAACAAGGCTCGGCTCCAATTGCAGAAGCGGCAAAAAGATGCGGTCAATATTATGTAAATTTTCGTTGGCTTGGTGGAATGCTTACCAACTGGAAAACAATCTCTCAATCAATTAAAACTCTTAAAAAAATTGAAGAACAGCTTTCAAGTGATGAAGTTGGGTTAAATAAAAAAGAGAAACTCATGCTTGAAAGAGAAAGAACAAAATTAGAGCACACTCTTGGTGGCATCAAAAATATGGGCGGTTACCCAGATCTAATATTCGTCATCGACACTCACAAAGAATCTCTTGCTATCGCTGAAGCAAAAAAATTAGGAGTGCCAATTATGGCAATTGTTGATACCAACTCTGATCCTGAAGGAATAACCTTCCCAATACCTGGAAACGACGATTCTGCAAAATCAATTAATCTTTACTGTCGCTTAATTTCTGATGCAGCAATTGCCGGCACCAAAGAAAGCATGGCTTTATCTGGTCTCGACATCAAAAAATTTGAAAATGAAGACGAGTTAGACATAGAAAAAGCAAAAGATTCACTAGCAGAAAAAAACAATAAAGAAAAGGCAGAAAACAAATCTCCTAGAACTTTCAAAGGCAAAAAATCGGGCCCAACTAGCAACGAAAAACCATCAACAGACAAAAGATACCCTAAAAAACCATTAACAAAAAAACCTGCTACTGGCTCCACTGATTCAAAAAAAGATTCAAAAAAATCAACAGAATCTAGTGCAAAACCTGAATCAAAAGAATAAAACATCCAATTAAATAACCAAAATATGTCTGACTTATCATTAATAAAAAAACTTAGAGAAACAACGGGCTGTGGAATTGTTCACTGCAAGGATGCTCTTAGTGCAAATGAAAATGATTTTGAAAAATCAATCGATTGGCTAAGAAAAAAGGGCCTATCATCAGCCTCCAAAAAAAGCGGAAGAATAACATCCGAAGGCTTAATTGCTGTGTTAACCACAGAAAATAAGGCTTCTATCGTTGAAGTAAACTCCGAAACTGACTTCGTTGCAAGAAACCAAAAATTTCAAGAATTCGTTGCCGATATCACAAAATCATCAATTAATTTTGAAAATGTTGAGGATCTAAAAGCATCAAAATACAATAATGGCAATATTTCAATCGACGAAGAATTGAAAAATCAAATTGGAGTTATAGGGGAAAACATAAATATTCGCAGGCTTGCTACTTTAAAAGTTAATCAAGGAACTATAGTAAGCTACATCCATAATGCAGTAGTGCCAAATAAAATGGGGAAAATCGGTGTTTTAGTTGCCTTTGAATCCAATGCTCAAAAAGATAAAATTGAAACTCTTGGCAAGCAAATAGCAATGCACATTGCGGCCGCGAAACCAGATACACTTTCAATTGAATTGGTAGATCCAGCAAAATTACAAAGAGAAATTGAAATATTGAAAGAGCAAGCTCGCTCCTCTGGAAAGCCTGAAAGCATAATTGAAAAAATGATGGAAGGAAGAATAAAAAAATATTACGAAGAAGTAGTATTGCTAGAGCAAAATTTTGTAATGGACGATAAATTAAAAATCAAAGATTTGCTCAGTAATTTTGCAAAACAAGAAAATGCAAATGTCACTATATCAGCCTTTAAGCTATTCATTCTTGGCGAAGGAATTGAAAAAAAGGAGCTTGATTTTGCTAATGAAGTAGCTTCAATAACTGGCAACATTAAACCTTAATCGATATTTTCATCTAGATTAATTAAAAACAAATTAATCTAGATGAAAATTAGATCGCAATACCAAAAAACATCAATCCCCAAGAAACATCAATTCCAGTTGCTAACTAAAATCAATATTTTAAAAAATAAACTATTTTTAGCCTTTTTAATCGGCTTAATATCTGCGATATCATTTGCCCCGATTGATTTCTTTCCTGCAATCATAATATCGGTTGCCAGCCTCTTTTTATTAATCAAAAATTCCAACAGCAATATAAAAAGCTTTCAAATAGGTCTTTTTTATGGTTTTGGATATTTCTTATCTGGAATTTATTGGGTTGCAATATCTTTATTAGTCGATCCATTAAAATTTGCTTGGCTTATTCCATTCGCTTTAATCATTATACCGTCAATATTAGCAATTAATTTCGCCCTAATGGCATTATTTTATAATATAATTGTTAATAAAATTAAAATTTTTTTAACAAAAGAACCTCCGTTATATTATAAATACCTTATTTTTTCAATATTATGGCTATTATGTGAATTAACAAGATTCCATCTTGTTGGCAGATTCCCTTGGCAAA
The DNA here is from genome assembly GCA_964202895.1 of Rickettsiales bacterium UBA1997. Classification (GTDB taxonomy): domain Bacteria; phylum Pseudomonadota; class Alphaproteobacteria; order Rickettsiales; family UBA1997; genus JAJTDS01. Next base: position 717,584 of record CAXNJM010000001.1, read on the forward strand.
TGCTGGGTTATTCATTGATATCTAGTGAAAATTTTTCACAAATAGCATCTATATCTGGAACATTTGGGCTTGGCTGGTTAGTTTTACTGATTTCATCTTTACCTTTATTGATTTTATCACCACAAGTTAAAAATTCTAAAATAAAAATAACTTTTAATCGTCAAAATAATATTACCGCTTCAATAATTGCAATCATCATAATTGTTGCAAGTTTTATTTATGGGGTTTTTCATCAAAAATCAATTCTTGAAATTGATTATAATAAACAAATTAGATTAGTTCAAGGCAACATAAAACAAACAAATAAGTGGATAGAAGATGAAAAGATGAAAAACCTTGTCAAGCATATCAAAATAAGTCAAGAAGACCAAAACCCTAATTTATCGGCAATAATTTGGCCAGAAACAGCCATTCCCTTTCCCATTTATCAAGATTCAGAAATTCTGGAATTTTTAGCTCCAATAGTTCCTGAAAAAGGCTCTCTAGTTAGTGGAGCGGTAAGAATAGAGCTTAATCAAAATAATGAAATTGAGGGGCTATGGAATAGTGTTATCGCAATTGACAAAAAATTAAATTTATCGACATATGATAAGCATCATTTAGTGCCATTTGGAGAATTTGTGCCATTTCAAAAATTCATACCATTCATTCAAAAATTAACTGGCGGAATGATGGATTTCACCTCAGGAAAAGATAATAAAATCATTACTTTAGAAAATAATATATCTTTTCGCCCCTTAATTTGCTACGAAGTTATATTCTTTAACGATATATTGGATAATTTTAAACCTAATTTTATTGCTCATTTAACCAATGATAGTTGGTTTGGCAATAGTTCTGGACCATATCAACATCTGGCTATTGCAAGAATTAGAGCCATAGAAAATGGTATAATGGTTGCAAGGGTTGCAAATACTGGAGTAACCGCCGTTATTAACCCATTTGGTAAAATTATTGATAAAATAAATTTAAATGAAGAAGGAAAAATAGACTCCCCAATTATCAAGGCAAAATTTTTAACTCTTTATCAGCAATATCAACATTTGCCATTTTTAGCTTTCATTTCATCGCTACTAATCATTGCCACCATCATTGTTTTTAAAGGCAAAAATAGTGAAAAATAATAATATTTTAAATTATATTCTACTGCAATAAATCGCGAATGGTTGTAACTATTGAATTAATGCCAATGCCAGATTCTTCCTGCATTTGCAATATTTCATTTTGTTCAATGAATTTATCCGCCATAAAAAGTGAGCGAAATTTTAATTTTCCATTATCGAGATACTTATTATCAGCAAGAAGCTTAGCGACTATTGAGCCAAAACCCCCAATAGCACCCTCTTCTATAGTAATTAAAATTTGATGAGATTGAGCAATATCAAAAATTATATTCTCATCAATTGGCTTTGCAAAGCGGGCATCAATGATTGTAAGCTTAAGAGTATTTTCTACTTCAAGAATTTTAGAGGCGGAAATTGCATTCTCAATTATTGAGCCAAAGGCAATAATCGCAACTTTAACCGCAGAATCATTTAAACAATTTTGCACTATTTTTGCTTTACCAATTTCAAGAATTTCATTATCGTTAAAATCAATATTTTCTTTTGCTTCACCCCTTGGGAATCTTATTGCCGAAGGGTTATTGTTAAGTGTATTGGCGGTATTTATCATTTTTATTAGTTCTTGCCCACTTGATGGAGCCATCAAAATGAAATTTGGCAAATTTATTAGATAAGCGACATCAAAGGCTCCGCAATGAGTAGGGCCGTCAGCACCAACAAAACCAGCCCTATCGATTATAAACCTTACTGGCAAAGACTGCAATGCAACATCATGAATAATTTGATCATAAGCTCGTTGCAAAAAAGTTGAATAAATCGCAACAAATGGCTTAATACCTTCAGTCGCAAGACCAGCTCCAAAAGTAACCGCATGCTGTTCTGCAATTCCAACATCAAAAAAATTATCAGGATGATTTTTTGCAAAAATATCAAGACCTGTGCCGTTTGGCATCGCGGCAGTTATTGCAACTATTGATTTATCAAGCTTTGCGAGATTATTTAAGTGATTGCCAAAAATTTTAGAATAACTAAGATATTCCGTGGTTTTTTTTTGTTGCAAACCTGTTTTTAAATCGAATTTCGTAACTGCATGTAATTTATCTTCGCTTGGCATTACTTGATTAAACCCTTTGCCCTTTTCAGTAATGCAATGAATTAATATTGGCTTGTTCAAATCATTAGATTTAATGTTGTTTAAAATATTAACCAACAAATCTAGATTATGCCCATCAATGGCACCAATATAGTAAAAACCTAGCTCTTCAAAAATATTGCCTCCCATCCACCATTCTTTGATTGATTTCTCAAACTTACGAGGAAAATCGACGACTGCCTTTGGAAGTTTTTTAGAAATTTTATCAGTTACTTTTTTAGAAAAATTACGAAACTTGAAATAGGTTTTAGAAGATGTTAATTTCGATAAATAATTAGACATTGCACCAGTAGGAGGAGCGATCGACATATCATTATCATTAAGAATAACAATGAAACGACTTTTATTTTTGTTTTTTTTATCTCCTGCATTATTCATTGCTTCAAAAGCCATACCAGCACTAATTGCGCCGTCCCCTATTACTGCGATAGTATAGTTTGGTTGCTTTTTAATTTGATTAGCAATCTCGATACCAAAACCAGCAGAAATTGAAGTTGAGCTGTGACCAGCACCAAAGGGATCATATTTACTTTCCGCCCTTCTGGTGAAGCCAGAAAGCCCATTTGGTTGGCGGATAGTAGAAATCATATTTCTTCTTTCAGTAAGAATTTTATGAGGATAAGCTTGATGACCGACATCCCAAATTATTTTATCATCAGGAGCATTGAAAACATAATGGAGAGCAATTGTTAACTCGATTACTCCAAGACCAGCACCTAAATGTCCACCAGTTTTAGAAACATTTTTAATGGTTTCTTCCCTTAATTCAATTGCTAAATCTTTTAATTGCTTAGCATTAAGATTTTTTAAATCTTGCGGATTGTTGATTTTGTCTAATATTTTCAATGTTTTGGTTATTGAATTTTTGAGATTAATTGCAATTATTGACTAATATTTGGTGCTTTCGGCATGACTCGAACATGCGCACATGGTTTAGGAAACCACTGCTCTATCCCCTGAGCTACGAAAGCAAATTTATGATATTCCAACTCCACAATACTCAAAACCCATTTCTCTTAATCTTTCTGGGTCAAGAATATTTCTTAAGTCAAATATTCTCAAGTTATTAGTAATATTTCTAATTTTTGTAAAATCAAGTTTTTTATATTCATTCCATTCGGTTGCAATGATAATTATATCGCTATCGGATATTGCAATATAAGGATCTGCAAAAATTTCAACATTACTATTATCGCTAAAATATATTTCGGCATTTTTATCCGCCTGCGGGTCAGAGGCGGTAATTTTAATTTCTTGATTATTTTTTAACAATTCTTCAATAATGGCAATTGCAGGAGAATAGCGAATATCATCAGTATTTGCCTTAAATGCAAGACCCATAAATGCAATTTTACAATTTTTTATGTTGTTTTTTTGAACGATTCCAAGAATTTTTTTAGTAATTTTTTTGATTCTTAATTGATTGGCGGTGATTACACTTTCAATAATTGATAAATCAACATCAACTTGTTGAGCAAAATTACTTATCGCTTTAATATCTTTAGGAAAACAAGAGCCCCCAAAACCCGGCCCCGGATTCAGAAATTTATCGCCAATTCTTGAATCTGCACCCATTATTTGAGTTAATTTTTTAATGTCGCCATTAAATGCTTCGCACAAATCAGCCATTTGATTGACAAAGGCAATTTTTGTTGCAAGAAAACTATTGCAGGCATATTTAGCAAGCTCCGCAGTAATTATGTCTGTGAATATTAGTTTATCATCGCCAAAATATTGATAAATTTCTTGCAAAATTTTTTTTGCTTTTAAAGACTCGGCACCAATCACAATTCTTTCTGGATACATAAAATCATTAATTGCGAAACCTTCTCTAAGAAATTCTGGGTTCGAAACAACAGAAAATTGAATATTTGGAGCAATTTCAGCAAGAAATTTTTCGATTTTAGCACCTGTCCCCGCAGGAACGGTAGATTTTGTAATAATAATTTGCGGTTTTTGTGAGTTTATAGCAATTTGCTTTGCTACTTCAAAAATAAAAGTTAAATCAGCGCTACCATCTTGCCCTTGAGGGGTTCCAACCGCAATAAATATTGCATCGCAATCAATAATGGCTTGCTCAAGATTGGCGGTAAAGGTAATTTTTTGTAAAGCTTTTACTTCAGAAAGAAGTTCTGTTAAATTTGGCTCAAATATTGGAATTATTCCGCGATTTAAATTATCTATTTTTTCTTTATCATTATCAACAGAGATAACATTATGCCCTATCTTTGCTAAACAAATTGCCGAAACTAGACCAACATAACCACTACCAATAATTGTAATTTTCATAAATTGATTTTTAATTAAGCATTCTAGGGCTTGAAACAGGCTTTTGGCAAAATAATATTTGAGATATAAATATTATTCAACATTAAAATTAACACAATTCAGCAAAAAGACTACTTGGGCGAGATTTTATAATCTTAACATCAATAATTTTGCCAATATAATTTTTAATATCTGTACCTAAAGGCAAGTCAACAACCACAGATTGCAACCAAGGGCTTTTACCCCATATTTGAGGCTTATTTTCTGCACCTGATTTATTTGATTTAGGAGATTCCTTTTCAAATAAAATTTTCATTGTTTTATTTTCGAAAGACTTATTAAAGACTATTTGTTGCTTAGTTAATAAAGCCTGAAGCTCCGCTAAACGCTCTACCTTAATGTGTTCTGGCACTTGATTATCGTCATCATGAGCTGGAGTTCCCGGACGAGGAGAATATTTAAAAGAATAACATTGGGCAAAGCCTATTTTTTCAACTAAATCAAGAGTTTGTTTAAAATCTTGGTCGGTTTCACCCGGAAAACCAACAATAAAATCAGAAGAAAGCCCCATATCCGGCTTAACACTTCTTAACTTCTCAATAATTTTAAAATAATCTTCTCGCGAATGTTTGCGATTCATTGCCTTTAGAATTTGATTAGAACCTGCTTGTACCGGCAAATGAAGGAATGGCATTAATTTTTCAATATCGCGATGGGCATTGATAAGAGAATCATTCATATCGGCGGGGTGAGAGGTTGTATAGCGGATTCTTTCAATATTTTCAATATTCGCAATTTCTTTAATTAAGTCGGCAAGATCGGACTTTGTTTTGTTACGAGATTCTTTATTTGGAACTTCTGAATGCTCAAAATGATAAGCATTAACATTTTGACCTAATAGGTATATTTCCTTGGCTCCTTGACTAGATAAAATATTGGCATCATTAACGATTTGTTGATAATTTTTTGAATATTCAGCTCCGCGAGTATAAGGCACAACACAAAAAGTACAAAATTTATCGCAACCTTCTTGAATAGTAAGAAAAGAGCTAAATTTAGTCGTGTCATTATGATGAAAAATATTATCAAATTTATGATTAGCATCGAATTCAAGATTAATTTGCTTTGATTTTTCTCGTAGCAATTTACCAACAAGATCTGGCAAGGTTTGATAACTCTCAGGACCAACAATAATATCGACAATAGGAGCTCTTTTAAATATTTCTTTTCCTTCGGCTTGTGCCACGCAACCAGCAACCGCAACAATCATTTGTTCGCCTTTTTTTTGCATCGCCTCTTTATGAATTTTAACTCTTCCCAGTTCAGAGAATAATTTTTCAGAAGCTTTCTCACGAATATGACAAGTATTTATTACTAATAAATTAGCCTCTTCGATTGAATCTGTATATTGATATCCAGACATTGCCATAAGGTCTTGTATACGTTCGGAATCGTATATATTCATTTGACAACCGTATGTTTTGATATAAATTTTTTGAACCATGATTAAATATTACTATTATTTTCAGAGCTTACAGCTTCTTGCTTCAGAACATTAGGTTGATTATCTACAATAGGATTTGCTGGTTTATTTTCAATATTTTGATTGATTTTTGAAGAATCATTAATTTGAGGACTTGCTATATTGCTATTAGCGGGAGCATTGGCTGTTTTTTGCTGTTCTTTACTTCTCATAATTGCACGATATTTAGCAACATAATTATTATGCTCTTCTATTGATGACGAAAAATGATGATCTCCTTTACCAGTAGCAACAAAATATAGGAAGTTGCTATTAATAGGATTAAGCACTGCTTTTATTGATGCCAAACCGGGATTACAAATAGGAGCAGGAGGAAGGCCATATATGTTGTAGGTGTTGTAATGGGAATTATTTTGAATATCACTAACTCTGATAGGCCTCTCTAGGGATTTATCTCCAAAGGCAAAAGAATAGATAATGGTAGGGTCGGATTGTAATTTCATACCTTTTTTTAGGCGATTTATAAAGACCGAAGCAACTTGAGGCCTTTCTGAAGCCATTCCAGTTTCTTTTTCAACAATTGAAGCTAAAATAAGAGCTTTTTCTTTAGTTTTTATCGGAATTGAAGGGTCTCTCTTTTGCCATAATTCTTCAAGATTTTTATCTAAAGCATTTTGCATTCTTTTAACCATCGATGATTTGGTGTCATTATATGAATAAAAATAAGTTTCAGGCAGAATTGTTCCATCTTTAAGACCTTCAGGCAATTGACCAATTAAACCAGGAGATTTTTCAATAATTTTTTTAGCAGTATTTATAGACAAACCTTCGCTTATTGTTACTTTTCGAAAATAGATGTATCCCCGTAACATTTTATGAAGAATTTTATAATAAGAAGTATTTTTCTCAAAAAAATATTCACCGTAACGAACTCTAGGATCAACACCTTTTATTAATTGAGAAATGTATAAAAATGCAGATGGGCTTTTAATTATTTTTTCTTGATATAATCTTTCAACCACCTGACGAAATGTCATGCCACTATCAACAACAAATCTTTTATCTGTTTGATGATAGCTATTCGGAGCATTGAAATACATTATCAAAGAAAATATGGTCGCAATATAGAGAAATATAATTGATATAAAGGCTATGAGCGAATTTTGTAATATTTTTTTTATCATCATCAATTAATCAGGGAATCTTTTAAATACTAAACTAGCATTAGTTCCGCCAAAACCAAATGAATTTGACATAACATAATTAAGCTTTTTTTCTTTTGCCTTCTTAGGAACGAGATCAATATCGCAACCATCAGAAGGATTATCGAGATTAAGAGTTGGTGGTACAATGTTATCTCTTATTGCCAATATTGAAAATATTGCCTCAACACTACCAGCAGCACCAAGCAAATGACCAGTTGAAGATTTTGTTGAAGACATTGATAATTTGTAAGAATGATCTTTAAAAACCTTTTTAACTGAATTTACCTCTATTTCATCGCCAAGAGGAGTTGAGGTGCCATGAGCATTGATGTAGTCAATTTCGTTTGGAGTAATTCCTGCATGTTGCAGTGCTAAATTCATTGCATAGGTTGTTCCCCTACCAGTACCTTCGGGAGCAGTAATGTGATATGCATCGCCTGACATTCCGTAACCCATAACTTCTGCATAAATTTTTGCACCTCTTTTTTTAGCATGCTCCAATTCTTCAAGAACTAATATTCCTGAGCCTTCTCCCATAACAAAGCCATCTCTGTCTTTGTCCCAAGGGCGAGATGCCTCGGTTGGTCGATCATTAAAATTTGTGGATAATGCTCTTAAGGATGCAAAACCGCCAATTCCTATTTCACAAATAGTTGCTTCAGCTCCACCACACACCATAACATCGACATCGCCAAAGGCGATCATTCTAGCAGAATCTCCAATTGCATGAGAACCAGTAGCACAAGCAGTTACAACGGCATGATTAGGGCCCATAAATTGATGCTTAATTGAAACTTGACCAGAGGCAAGATTAATTAAGCTAGCAGGAATAAAAAATGGTGAAATTCTTTTTGCCCCTTTTTCTTGAGCAAGAATAGCAGTTCTTTGAATTGATGGAAGCCCTCCAATTCCCGAACCTATCATTACTCCAGTTCTATATGCCTGCTCCTCATTTGGCACTTTCCAACCTGAATCAGCAATTGCTTGTTCGGCACCAGCAATTGCAAAATGAATAAATCTATCCATTTTCTTTTGCTCTTTTTGGTCAATATAAGTATCGGGATTAAATAAATCTGGACCATCTCCAAATTTTACTTCACCGGCAATTTTGCAAACAGAATCATTGACATCAAAAAGGGTGATATTTCCTATTCCTGATTGAGAATTAATAATTTTTTTCCAACTGGCTTCTGCATTTGAAGCGAGAGGGGTTACGGCACCAATGCCTGTAACAACAACTCTTCTTTTACTATTCATAAAAATATTTTAATTATTCGTTAAAACAAAAAGCACAAACACATTTAATAAAGCAATATTTTAGAGCTTTTATTGATATTAATTAATAAATTTATCGTTAATATTTAGGCAACAGAAACTTCCAGCCACTATAATTGCAGATTCTACCATTAAAATGATAAAATTAATAACATTTGCAATTTATCAATTTAAAAATATTTCCTAAATTTATATTGTTTAAATTTAAAAAGCAAAATAAAAATTAATATAGCTTTTTGTAAGCACAATTAAAACAAAAATCGTGATTCATTAGCTTATACCAAATCCCAAATTTACTTTATTTAGAAGTTGGGATTTGGCATTGTTTTCAATCGCTACAATCTGGATTTTATGATTTTAATAAATTCTCTTTATTTTGCTGAACTCAACCTCAATCATCAAAACATTAATTAAATTATGTTAATTAATGTTTGTCATTTATTGATTAAAAAATACTATTTACTAATATCCGCCATTCTAATATTTGTTAACAATAATTGTTTTGCAAATTTTATAGAAACAGAAAATATTTATAGCTACAAAATATTAAGCAACAGCTATCTATCTAACAGAAACCAATCCAACAAAGCCTTGCAAAATGAGTATTCTAAAAATAATTATGATAAAAAAGATGCACTAGAAAATAACTCCCAACTATTTCTTGAAGCAAAAAAATTAATCAACGAACAGCAGTCAATTTCTCTAAAAATTAAACTTGAGTCAGAATTATCAAGCAATGCCAATAATTTTAGAATAGATATTGATGAGAGTTTTTTATTGCTGGAAAACACATTAGGAAATTTAGAATTAGGAGCAACCAAGGCATCTAATCAAAAGATGAAGGCGGGAGTTGCAAATATTAATAATAGCAATAATTTTGCTATTGCTAATGGCAATTATTTAAAAAATATCATTTTGCCCAGATTTAACTCTTCGGCTTTTGTCAATAATTTTAATTCTCCGCTTTTTATTACCATTCCTCAACTGCCAATCGCACATAATGGAGAAGGAATTGGAGCTGATTTTAATGAAGATCGCATAAAAATTTTGCGGAATACGAGTTTTAATGGAATGGAGGATGCCAATAAAATCAGCTATTATAGCCCGAGAATTTCCAACTTACAACTAGCGATAAGCTATACTCCAGATAGTAGCAAGAGCTATTTCTCAACTTCTGTTTTTAATAATAAAAATTGGCGAGTTGTTGATATAGCAACTTTCAATGCCAATTATCTTAATTATCTAGAAAATGATTTAAGCTACGAACTATCTGCAAGCTTAGAAAATGGCAGATCTAAAAATAATTATTCGAACAACGCTAAAAAAAGAAATCTTTTAGCTTTTGATTTCGGAGCAACCGCAAATTATTTCGGCTTCACCTTAGCATCAAATATTGGATTCTGGGGAAATTCTTTGCAAAATAAAAATAATAATTGCGATATTACAAATTTAAATCTTAACCTACAAAATCAAGATAATCTTTGCAGTTATCGACAAAACAATTTTAAACCTAATTATTATGCACTAGGTCTTGGTTATAAAATAAGTCATTTCAGCCTTGGAATCTCTCATTTTCAGAGCCAATTACAAAAAAATTACTACTCCGCAGATGCCTTAAATTTTGGCTATAAAATTAATAAAGATGTAAATCTGTATCTTGAAACCGTTAACTTCTCTTTTAAAACAAAAAATATCCCCAACATCAATTTATCAAAAAATAAGGGCTTAATTGCACTAACTGGAATTAATCTCAAGTTTTAATATTAAGGCTTCAACTATTGAAATACATAAATATTGCTATAATATTTTTGACAAGTAAATTGACTTAATAAATTATTATTTTATAAAATTTATTACCAATTTTTTATACTATTTACAGGCTTTGAATAAACTTATTATGCTTTATTAAAGTCTAGAATAGTTGATGCCAATTTAGCAATATTTAATAAATAACATGAAAGACTCTTTACAGTCAGAGCAACTAACTGCAAAATTTATTCTACCAAATGGTAAAGAAATTTTACTGCCTATATATCAAGCAACAATAGGTCAAAATGTTATTGATATATCCTCACTTTACAAAGAAAGCGGAATGTTTACCTACGACCCCGGTTTTCTTTCTACAGCATCTTGCGAATCAAAAATTACCTTTATCGATGGAGATTCAGGAATACTAAGGCACAGTGGCTATTCAATCGAAGACCTTGCCAATAAAAGTGAATATCTTGAAGTGGCCTATCTACTACTTAATCAAAATTTACCAAACCAAACTCAATATCAAGATTTTTGTCAAAAAATAAAAGATCGAATGTTGGTTCACGAACAATTAACAATTCTTTATCGTGGATTCCCAAGAAAAGCTCACCCGATGGCAATAATGGTTGGTGCAGTTGCCTCACTTTCAGCATTCTATCATGAAACCGTTGATACGGCAACTCCTCAAGGCAGAATGGATGTTGCTTATAAGATTATTGCTAAAATGCCAACTCTAGCAGCAATGGCTTATAAATACTCAATCGGAGAGCCTATTATTTACCCGAAACACGAACTGGGATTTGCAGAAAATTTCTTGCATATGTTATTCGCCAATCCTACACATAATTTGCATATTAGCCCAACAATTGCCAAAGCAATGGAAATGATATTCATTCTTCATGCTGATCACGAACAAAATGCTTCAACCTCAACTGTAAGGCTTGCAGGCTCTTCTGGTGCCAATCCTTTTGCTTGCATTGGAGCAGGAATATCTTCATTATGGGGCCCAGCACATGGCGGGGCAAATGAAGAAGTTGTTGAAATGTTGCAAGAAATTGGCAATAAATCGAGAATTCCTGAATTTATTAAAAAAGCTAAAGATAAGAATGACCCTTTCCGACTTATGGGGTTTGGGCATCGAGTATATAAAAACTACGATCCTAGAGCATCAGTTCTCAAAAAATCTTGCCATGAAGTATTGCTAGAATTGGGAATAAAAAACGATCCACTGCTTGATATTGCTATTGAACTAGAAAAAATAGCTCTTAATGACGAATATTTCATTTCTAGAAAATTATTTCCGAATGTTGACTTCTATTCTGGAATTATCTATAAAGCTCTTGGTATTCCAACATCATTATTTACAGTTATATTTGCAGTTGCCAGAAGTGCTGGCTGGATAGCTCAGTGGAAAGAAATGATAGAAGATCCTGCATTTAAAATTGGTAGACCTCGTCAACTTTATAAAGGGGAAATAAAAAGAGAATATCAAGAAATCAAAAATCGTTAATTAATAATAATTATTAATGCTTTTTATAAATAAGCCTAGGAGGGCAAAATAAATGTCTTTTTCTAATAAAATTATCAAAACTCTACTCGTTCCTAAGAGCGATAATAAGATTTCATTTAAAATACCAAGCGAAGATTTTATACCATTTGTTTGCCATTACGACGAAGAAACTATCTTAACTAAAAATGGCGAATTAATGAAAACCATTCGCATTACTGGCTTCTCTCAAGATTCCACTTCCGATTTAGACTCAGTAAGAGAAGTTGTAAGAAAATCAATAATTGATGAAATAGGAAATAACATTCATTTTTCATTTTGGTTTCATACCATAAGAAGAAGAAAAAACATCAAAGCCAAAGGAAATTTTGGAGATGCATTTTCACAATATATTGAAAATGAATGGAATGAGCAAAATGAATGGGAAAAACAATTTATCAATGAGCTTTATGTGACCATCATAATTCAAGGTTCCGGAGCTTCGTTGATTAATTTAAAATCATTATGGAACTCGCTATCCGCAAAATCTAACCGCAATCTTCATTTATCCAAACTAGACTCCGCCCATAAAGAATTAAAGGATTTATGTAGTGCAATTCTTTATAATATTGCTGATTATGGAGCAAAAATTCTTGGTATTTTTGAGTGGAAGGGCATATTATACTCAGAGCAAATGCGATTCTTTAGTAAAATCATTAATCTCAACGAAGAAAGATACCCCCTTTCAATCAATGATATTTCCGCCGATTTAGCAACTCATAAAATTGCATTTGGAGATCGAGAAATTCAGGTCGAAAACTCTGATAGAAAAAGCTTTGGAGCAATTCTTTCTTTAAAAGAATATCGTGAAATAAGTATTGATAGCCTTGATAACTTACTGCAAATGCCAATAGAGCTTATTATCTCTCAATCAATGGTTTTTGATGTTAATAATCAAGATTTTCAATCATTCCAAAATCAAGACAATATCCTTAAAATTAGCGAAGATAAAGAATTCCGCAAGTCTTTGGGAATTGATAATTTTTTTGAAAATATTAATAATCTAGAAACTGATTATTGCAAAGTGCAAACCAATGTAATGGTAATAGCAGAAACTATTGATAAATTAAAACATGATGTTGATGAAGTAACTGATCAATTCAGCGCTTCTGGCCTTTCTCTAGTAAGAGAGGAGCTTTTTTTGGAGCATTGTTTTTGGGCACAAATACCAGCCAATTTTAATTTTTTAAAAAGACAAAAATTATTTAATTCTAAAACCGTCGCAGGCTTTATTGCTCTTTACAGTTTTCCTACAGGAACAATCGATGGTAATCATTGGGGAGGGGCAGTATCAGTAATAAGAACAGCACTCAATACTCCTTATTTTTTTAATTTTCATAATAAAAACATAGGACATACCCTTATAATCGGCGGTGATGATGCCGATAAAAGTGCCTTATTGAATTTCTTTATCTCTCAAGCGATGAGATTTAATCCAAAATTATTTTATTTTGATAACAATAAGGCAAAAATATTAATTAATGGTTTAGATGGAGATTATCATAATATTACTGAAAAAATTTCTAATAAAAACATTCAATCTTTAAACATCAATCCACTGGAAAACAACAATCGAGACAACAAAGAACAAAAAGAATTCCTTGCCAACTTCTTTACTAGCCTAGTTTCGTTTGCGAAAGAATCATTATCAAATAGTGAAATTGATATTATTCCAGCAATAGTTGAAAATATAATTTCAAAAAAAATCGATAATTTTAATGATGCAATAGAGTTATTTAATAGCGGAGAATCAAGAGAAATATACCAAAGAATGCAAATTTGGCAAAATGGAAAACTCTCTCACATTTTTAATAGCAAAAATAACAATCCGACAGAAGTCATAGTTGCAGATATCAATTGGGGTCATCACATCATAGGATTCAACATTACCGAAACGGAAAAATCTTTGCCAATTATTTTGCCGTTATTCATTTATTTTCTAAATAAAATAGAGCAAAATCTTGATGACAGCGCTTCAATAATTGTAATTGATGATATCTTAACACTATTTGAAAACAATGTTCTTGCCAATAAAATTGATGGTATCTTAAAAAGATTGGTTCAAAAAAACTGTGTGGTAATTTCAACCATAAACAGCGATAAAGATCTTGAGAAATCAATCGCTCTAAAAGAAATTATTAAAAATTCAGCAAATCAAATATATTTACCAAATAAAAACCCTAAAAAAGATTACAAAACAATATTTGCATTAGATGACGATGAAATTGAAATCATTAAAAATATACAAGCTTCTTATCATCATTTTCTATTAAAACACAATAACCAATCAATAATTTCATCGCTTTATTTTTTAAAAACTCCAGAAATGATTCAGCTTTTAAGGTCTGATGAACAAGCTGTATTGGTTATGGAAGAAGTAATTGACTATATCAGGGCAGAAAAAAATCAACCTCTAGAAAAAATCAGTAGCAAAGAATGGCTTCCTCAAACTATAGAAATATTGCAAGACATAACTGAAGAAAATAGGTTAGCAGAAATAGAGCGGATTCGCCAAGAGAGAATTAAAGAAAAACAAAGAATAGAAATACTTGAAAATTCTTAAGGGCACCTCTAAAAATTCACCTCCAGCACGCATCAAACACTCGTCATGCCGTTGCAAAACGGCACCCAGAAAGATTTAAAACTGGGTCCCGACTTTCGTCGGGATGACGGTAAGGGTCGCGATGAGGAAGAAGGTAAACCCTCGCGAGGATAAAGATTCGCATTCGATTCTTCTTCATTTCTTCCCCCCTTCGGCAACAAGGGGCTTCAGCCCCTTGTAGTGAAGTTATGCTTTTTATTTCCTCCCCTTTGGCTTAATGATGATCGAGAATGCATTTACCACAAGGGGTTGAAACCCCTTGTTGCAGTTAGAATCTTGGGGGGTTGAAACCCCTTGTTGCAGTTAGAATCTTGGGGGGGTTGAAACCCCTTGTTGCCGTTATTAATAGAGTTCGAAACCAACTCACTCGTCATGCCGTTGAAAAACGGCACCCAGAAGGTTTTAAAACTGGGTCCCGACTTTCGTCGGGATGACGGTAAGGGTCGGGATGACGAAGAACGAGGTTTCTAAATACTGAAATTAAAGCTTTGGAACAGATATTCCGAGCCTTTAAGGAAAAGCAATCTTACTTCGTCTTATTATACTCTATATTTTAAAGTTAAGACATTATAAAATGTTAAAATATTCATTTACAAAATAAATTAGTTATTTTATTTTGTTGCTGTCATTAGAGATAATATACACCAATAAGCTTTATTTAACAGCCATTTCAAGATGGCAGAACCACCAAATTAAAAACAATTAAACAACCAAAAATTATGAAAAATCAAAAAACTATCCAAGTAAAAGGTGATAAAGGCGATGAAGGCGATATTGTAAATATTTTAGATCAATTGGATAATCAATTGAATGATCAATTAGATAATCAAATGAATTATAGTCAATTCATCAAAGAAGTTAATGAAATAAAAATAGATAACAATAACCAGCTATTTGCAGATGAAAATTATCAATATCCCGGTGAGAAAACAGTATTAGGCGATAATTTTCAATTGATATTTGATATTCGTAATGATGAAAAAAATAAACAAATGACCACAGCAATTATTGCCAATCGCGAGGATAAATTTAAAAATTATGGCTTTATTACCATTAAAAATTATGGCGAAGATCAAACAAGCTTTACATTTTTGGCAAAATTTAAAAGCCTTGATCTCAATCAAGAAAAGGACATCAAGCAATCTAACCAATCTAACCAACTTAATCAATCGCTCAATCAAAGCAATATCTTTAATAGCTCACAAATTAAAGGCAATAACAATAATTATCAATATCCCGAATTAGATAAAACCCCCAAATTAGATAGAACAAATTACACTAATAATCAAAATCAACAAAATCAGTTGGATGTTAATAATAGAAATCAATATCCACTTAATTTTAACAACAATCAATCAAGTAACATAAGCCTTGGTATTTCTAATTCAAGCTATATAAGCAGTAAAAGCGCTTCTTTCTTTATTCTTAATCAGCACCAACAGTCAAAAAAGACAGTTGGTAATGGTATGATAATCGAAGAAATAATTGGAGTTATCGATAATCAGCAAGATGACGGCTTAATCAAAGATATTGCAAAAGATTTTCAAAAAAAGACCAATATTATTAAAAAATTAAACACTAATAGCTACATTAACCTAAATATCATCAAGAATGAAGTATCAAAAATTATGGTTGATTATGCCAAGCATAATGAAAAATTTAGCCCATTACTACCTCTAATTAGCCTTAACCAATATAAAGCCAAGAATGATGAGTTCATATTGCAATTACAAGGCAATAATTTATTGCTACAAAGCCCCCATTATCCTCATAGAAGCAATATTAATGATAATCAAAATTATGCTATTGGATTTAATGTTAAAAATGGTAATCTTGTTGATGGTGTTTTTCGCCTTCATCCCGATCAAGAAAAAAAGTTAAAAGACAAACTTAATATCGATAATCATTTAATTACTGTTAAGAACGGCAAAATATCGCAAATTATTTATAAATTTAGCCATAATCCAGACTCCAAAGATTTTATTAAAATTACCTCTGATGATTGCCATAAATTTATGAATTTTCTTGATAATATACAATATAAAATTGACCGTACCGAGAATAATCAAATAATTATTGGCGAAAAAAACCCTAATTGTTGCCTTCCTAAATCTGATGAGAAAAAAATCAAAATAGAATATATCAAAACCAATCCTTTTATTAACAGCAACCTAAATAAAAAAGAAGATATCGACATTGCCACCCTCTTTTTATGGAAAGACCCACAATTATTAATTAGGCATATTAGCCCTATTTTAAACAATATTAGCCATAATAATCAAGAAACCAGCAATAATGCCATCACCAATCTTAATCAATATAGCACTGCATTAAACATCATCAAGCAAGATCATCCATCATTATATCAAAATCTACAGCAAAAAAGCAATAATCAAGCAGATATAATCATTAAAAAATTTCAGCAATCTTTTGATTTACAAAAGAATAAAATAACCAGTCAAGAATTAGAAAAATTACAGCAAGAAAGCAATTTTAACATAAAGCAACTTACCAATATCGATAAAATATTTGGTATTAAATCTCTTGATAATTTTAAACAAAGCGAATCATATAATAATCTAAAAACAGAGTCTTTACAACAAGCTAGCAACCTAAATAACAAGGCGGAAGATCTCTATTACAATAAAGAAAAATATCAAGAATCACTAGAACTACACCTAAAAGCTCTTAATATTAGAGAAATATATGCCCCAAACAGCCTTGATTTTGCAAGATCTCTTAATGGTGTTGGTTTTTGCCAATCTCAGCTAAACAAACCCCAAGAAGCCTTGAATCTACACCTAAAGGCCCTTAATATACAACAAGAAAAAGCCCCAAACAGCCTTGATGAAGCAAGATCTTATCATGGTATTGGTAATGCCTATTATGGTCTAAAAGAATATAAGCAGGCAATTAATTATTATGAAAAAGCAATAAAAATCAAAGCAGATCAAGCCCCAAACAGCCTTGATCTTGCGAATTCTTATCATAATATTGGTATTGCCTATGATGATCTAAAAGAATATAAGCAGGCAATTAATTATTATGAAAAAGCAATAAAAATCAAAGCAGATCAAGCCCCAAACAGCCTTGATCTTGCGAATTCTTATCATAATATTGGTATTGCCTATGATGATCTAAAAGAATATAAGCAGGCAATTAATTATTATGAAAAAGCAATAAAAATCAGAGCAGATAAAGCCCCAAACAGCCTTGATCTTGCTTATTCTTATAATAATATTGGTATTGCCTATGAAAATAAAGGTGATAAAAAATCGGCAGAAGAATTTCGTGCAAAATCAAATGCAATAAAAGCATCGTTAGAAAAAGCACAAAACAACATCAAGCCCAATAATTATAAGCAATTGCAAGATAATCAAAATCAGCATTAGTTGGAATAGAAAACCACCCCGTTAGGCTTCACCAGCCACTTCTTTCTTGAGGGGGTTTCTAAATGTTGCAACAACGGAGCTTCCCGATGCATCAAACACTCGTCATGCCGTTGAAAAACGGCACCCAGAAAGATTTAAAACTGGGTCCCGACTTTCGTCGGGATGACGAATAAGGTAAAACCTCGTGAGGATGGTAAAGGTTCGCGATGAAAGAACTAAAACACTCGTAATGCCGTTGAAAATATGGGTCCCAATGTATCAAACAGTCGTCATGCCGTTGAAAAACGGCACCCAGAAAGATTTAGA
This sequence comes from Rickettsiales bacterium UBA1997, assembly GCA_964202895.1. Lineage (GTDB taxonomy): Bacteria > Pseudomonadota > Alphaproteobacteria > Rickettsiales > UBA1997 > JAJTDS01. Next base: position 735,633 of record CAXNJM010000001.1, read on the forward strand.
GCTGGGTCCCGACTTTCGTCGGGATGACGACGGGGTTGTGATGACGGCGAGGGTCGTATTAAAGTAAGGGTCGTAAATCATTATTTATAGAGCTAATCATTTGCAACCAATCATCTTCGTTGAGAATCTTGATATTTAGCTCTTGTGCTTTTTTCAATTTACTGCCCGCTTCTTCACCAGCAACCAAAAAATCAGTTTTGCTAGAAATACTGCCCACAACCTTCATTCCAAAGCCTTCCGCAACTTTTTTAGCCTCCATTCTACTCATTTTTTCAAGTGTTCCTGTAAAAACAACAGTTTTATTTGCCAAAGGAGAGTCATTTTTATCATTTTTAAAATCAATAATCTCTAGCTCCGACTCAAGATCCACCATCATTTGAAAGTGACTATTGTCTTGAAAAAAATCAACTAAAGCTTCCGCTATCTTTTCGCCAACTCCGTCAATTGCTACCAACTCTTGATAATCATAATTGTTAAGCCTTGATTCTATTGGCTGAACCGCAATATTGATCATTTTATTTTTAAAATCTTGATAAGAAATAAAATGTTTAGCCAAAGTTTTTGATAAAGTTTCTCCTAAATGACGAATACCAATAGCATAAATAAATTTATCCAAAACAACAATTCTTCTTTGATTGATTGATTGCCATAAATTATCAAGAGATTTCTTCCCCCAACCAGCTCTATTTATCAAAGCATAAAATTCATCTGTTTGTCTTTTTTCTAATTGAAAAATATCAACAAAACTTGAAATCAAGCCATCGGCAAAGAAATTATCAATTTGTTTTTTGCCAAGACCAATAATATCAAGGGCATCTTTACTGACAAAATGTTTAATTGTTTCTTTTAATTGAGAACTGCATTTCATTCCTCCGCTACATCGCAACACGACATCTTCATCTTTTTTAATAATTAGAGAATTGCAAGCGGGGCATATTTTGGGAAAATTAAAAATTTCAACATTATTAAATTTTCTTTCATTAAAATCAACTTCAACAATTTGTGGAATAACATCCCCCGCTCTTTGCACAACAACAATATCGCCAATTCTAATATCTTTTCTTGCGATTTCTTCTTGATTATGTAGAGTCGCTCTCATCACTAACACACCACCAATATTTACTGGCTGTAGCATAGCAACAGGAGTTACCGCCCCCGTTCTGCCAATTTGTAAAATAATATCTTGTATTTTTGTTTTTGCTTGCTCAGGAGGAAACTTATGTGCAATTGCGAAACGAGGGGAACGAGCGACAAAACCTAGCCTCTTTTGCAAATTAAAATCATTGAGCTTATAAACCATTCCATCAACATCAAACGGCAATTGGTATCTTATCTGTGCAATTTCTTGATAAAAATCAATAATTTCATTAATTCCAATACAAATTTTCGCCTTATCGTCAACAACAAAACCCCATTCCCTTAGGCAAAAATTGAAATCCGCTTGAGAATCGCAAATAAAATCACTAGAATAATCGCCAAGACCATAGGCAAAATAGCTCAATTTTCTTTTCGCAGTAATTGCAGAATCTAACTGCCTCAACGAACCAGCGGAAGCATTGCGAGGATTAGCGAATAATTTATCGCCATTTAACTCTTGAATTTGATTTAATTCAATAAAATCAAGCTTTGCCATATATACCTCGCCACGAATTTCAATATATTGAGGCGGGTTATTAGTAGCCAATTTAATTGGAAAATCTTTAATTGTTTTTATGTTAGCGGTGACATCTTCGCCTTCTTCACCGTCGCCTCTTGTAACCACATGTAGCAAGACACCATTTTGATAAGAAGCAGAAAAAGATAGTCCATCAATTTTAGTTTCACAAAAAAATTCTTGTGCTTTTTTATATTCTTCATCTTTTTTATCTTGAGATACAGCAAGAAATCTAGCTATTCTTTCTAAAAAATCAGCAATATCTGCTTTATCAAAAGCATTCGCCAAAGAAAGCATTGGTCTGCGATGAGCTATTTTGCGAAAGCCATCTGCGGGCTTTGCTCCAACTAAATCTAAACCATCAAAAAGAGGGGCATTTTTGTCAATTTCTTCCTCCAATTGATTAAGGCGGATAATTAATTTATCAAATTCTGCATCGCTAATCAAAGGTTCATCTTTTTGATGATATGCAATATTATGCTTAGAAATCTCTGCTTTGAGACTTGCAATTTCCAACTCAAGAGTTTTATTTTTAGTCATTTGCATATTTAATTCAAATTAACGACGACTATTGGATAACGAAAAACTATGGATAAAGTATTGACAAATCCCAACCATTATGCAATTTATCTATTTTATAAAATGCACGATGATGCATACGGAAATTTCCCTCTTGCCAAAATTCTATTTCACTCGGAACCACTCTAAAACCAGACCAGAAAGGCGGGCGAGGAACCTCTTGACCATCAAAATCGGCAGTTATTTTTTCAACTCTTTCTTCAAACTCTTCTCTATTAGCCATTTCGCAAGATTGTTTCGATGCCCAAGCCCCAATCTGACTGCCCCGAGGACGAGAAAGAAAATATGCATCAGCTTCTTTGGCACTAACCTTCTCAACCTTACCAACAATTCTAACTTGCACCGCACCCAGCTCATCGGCAAGTAGCTTTTCCCAGTAGAAACATAATGCAACCATCGGATTTTTACTAATTTCATAACCCTTACGACTAGTTAAATTGGTAAAAAAACAAAAACCTTTTTCGTCAAAACTCTTTAATAACACTATTCTCGAAGAAGGAAACCCCCTTTCATCAACAGAAGAAAGGCACATAGCAGTAGGCTCAACAATATTAGGCATCTTTTTTGCCAATTCTAAATATTGAGAAAATTTTTTAAATGGTTCAGAAAATTCACATTTATTAATTGATTTAAAGCCTTCGTTCATTGATAGTAATAATTAGTTATAGAATAATGAAAGGCTTGATAATAATTCAACTTATTTTAAAAAGCAATTTTCAAATATTATGATTTATAATGCTTTAGAGATAAAGATAAAGAATAAATTTCTTGTTTTTTTAAAAAAAAATAAAAATATGTTGAGCTAAATTATATTAATAATCTCAATAAATTAAAAATGCCAATTTCACAACTAGAACTAGAAAAAACTCTAAAAGAAAAATTCCCCGATGCAACCATCAAGGTCAAGGACTTAGCTGGAGACAACGACCATTATTCAGTTGAGATTATTGACGATAGTTTTAAGGGCAAAACATTGATTGCTCAGCATAAAATGGTTAATAATGCACTTGGAGACATAATCAAAACACAGCTTCATGCCATGCAACTTAAAACCACCGCTCCGCAATAAAATGCCATTAAAAACAGAAAATAAAACCATCATTCTTGATGAAAATCAAAAAATAGTGGCGAATATTTTAGATAATTTTGCCAATATTTTAGAAAAAAAATATCTAAATAGTAAGATTAAAAATATCTTTAATAAAATATCTGCAAAAATTTTACCTAAAAAAACCAGTCAAGAATTACTGGCAATTTATATCTATGGAGATGTCGGTAGAGGCAAATCAATGCTAATGAAAAGCTTTTTTAATAAAGTCAAAATTGCCAATAATTTAAAGCATTCAGTGCATTTTAATAGTTTTATGAACGAAATACATCAGGCTCTTAAAAAAATAAGATCTGACTCTTTAAAAACAAAAGATGAGCTAAAAACCGCCACTAATCAAATTTTAAAACATTATCGAATATTGTGTTTTGATGAATTTCAAGTTGTTGATATTGCCGATGCGATGCTTTTAAGCAGAGTTTTTAAGATGATTTTTGAAAAAAAAATAGCATTAATCATCACTTCAAATTGCCATCCATTGCAATTATACAAAAACGGGCTACAAAGAGAGCTATTTATTGATTTTATTAATAAAATCCTATTAAAAAATTGCCAAATAGTTAATCTTGACAGTCAAATTGATTATCGAGAGAAATACATAGAAAACCTAGAACAAAGATACTTTATCAAAAGCAACATAGCCAATAAAACATTTAATGATATAATTAATCATACTGTAAATATTGATCATCTTGAGCCTTTAGATATAAAGGTTTGGGGTCGTAAGGTTACTATTAATAAAACCTACCAAAATATTGCCATTATTGATTTTTCATCTTTTTTAAAAGAAGCATTATCTGCAAATGACTATAAAGCAATATGCAAGAAATTTTCTTTAATTTTTATCAAAAACCTTCCCAAACTAACAAAGGAAGACCCTAACGAAGCAAGAAGATTAATATTATTTATCGATGAAGCTTATGAAAATAAGTTGGCATTAATTATTCTGGCCGAATGTGAAATTGAAGAGATATATCTTCACGGAATTGGAATAGAGGCATTTAAGAGAACAATCTCTAGGTTAAAAGAGATAAAAAGCGATTTTTACTGGCATAACAGCAAAATAGCTGTAAAAAACACTTTATAGCTGATTATTTTTCTTAACAAAATTAGCAATCATAATTTGCAAGCCACCAGATAAGTAGGTAGAAAGAAAATATATGATTAATAACAAAAATATTGATATTAACAGGCTCAATATTTTTGAAAAATACAAGGGCTCGTAAAGATATTGCTTTAATATCAAGGCTGAAAGCACTAAAATAATATTATTTATAATAATTTTTTTAAACTTAGCAAATAGATCTGAGGCAAAATAAAAATAATTATGCTTAATTGAGCCAATAATCAACATCGATAAATTAATGTAAGAGGAAATAATTGAGGCAATGATAATTCCCAGATAACCAAAATTAAATAAATAAAACAGAAAATTACAAAAACAATTAATCGCCACCGATAAAATTGAAATATTCATTGGAATTCTAGTATTGCCTCTAGCAAAAAAAGCAGGTTCAAAAATTTTTACTAAAATAAAAGCTGGTAAACCTACAGAATAAAGCATCAGAGCTTTAGAAACCAATAAAGATTCATCGCTGGTGAATTTTCCCCTTTCAAAAAGAGTGGTAATAATTGGATGAGCAAAAATTATTAAGCTAATAGTTGCAGGAATCGCCATAATTAGAGCCACTTCTAAGCCAATATTTTGCAATTTTATTGCTTCGTCGGCTTTATTTGATTTGATGAGTCTTGATAAAGATGGTAGCAGAGCAGTAGAAATGGCTATTCCTATCATTGCGAGCGGTAATTGATTGATTCTATCGGCATAATAAAGATAAGAAACCGCACCAGAGATAGCACTGGCAAATATTGAGTCAAGCAACAAATTTATTTGCATTACATTGCCCCCAATTACTGCAGGAAGAAGTTTGCGAAAGAATTTTTTTGCATCAATATCAAGTTTTGGCATTTTAGGATAAAGTAAAAAGCCTGCTTTAATGGTAAAAAAGGTAATCCAAATAAATTGCAATATTCCAGCAGTAAAGACCCCCCAAGCTAGGCCATGAGCAAATGTTTGAAATTTGTCAGCAACAAAAAGGGAGAAAAAAATTAATGTTGAGTTAAGAACAATTGGAACTGAACTGGCAGAAGCAAATTTGTTAATTGAATTTAAAATTCCCGCACTTAACGAAACTAGGGAAATAAATAATAAGTAAAAAACCGTTATTCTTGACAAATCAATGGCAAGAGCTGATTTTACTGGATCTGAAAAAAAACCGGGGAATAAAGTTTTAACCACTAATGGCATTGCAAGTTGCAATATCAATACAAAAATCAATAAAACATAAAGCAAGATAGAGAATATATTGCTGGCAAAATCAAGACCTCTGGTCTTCTCATTATTGCCACCTTCTTCGTGATGAAGTTTATTTTTTTCGATGAAAATAGGCACAAAAGCTGAATTAAAAGCACCTTCAGCAAATATTCTACGAAAAAAATTAGGTAAACGAAAGGAAGCAAAAAAAACATCTGACAACATTCCTGCACCAAGATATTTAGCGATTAGAATATCTCTAATGAACCCTAGAACCCTTGAAATAGATATAAAAAAAGAAACTGTTGCTGTAGAGCGAATTATAGACATTTATAGCCAAATTCTATTGAAATATAGACTTCAAACGACTCAAAACCACAACAAAAATTGCAATATCAAAATTATGATAAAGCTTCAATTCCATAATAAAATTATCAAATTTTTCAATTTCTGCTTGATGTGCTGTCGTCCAGCTATCAACCAATTGTGCAATATTGCTATTTTTGTTGATATCTTGCTTCTTAGATGACTTATTTTCAAAATCTTCAATGATTTTTTTAGTAATCTTAATTTGATAAAAATAAAGCTCTTCAATGAGAGTTTTGCAAGAAAGCTTATGCCAATTATTTTCTGAAGATATTTCTGAAAGCTTGAGTTGCAACCATTTTAAAGAAAATCTTTCGCCAATTGCAAAATATATTTTTGCAACTGTAGCTAAATCAAACTTAGACTGCCTATCAATTTCAGCAATTTCTAGAGCTGAAGCGAGATAATTAATTGAAGCAAATTTAAAAGCTAATTTTTTGTCAATATTTTGGGAGCTTAATTTCGCTACTTTGCTATCAAAAGATTCTATTGCAGATTTAGCAAGGGCGGAAAGCAGTATTGAAGAAAAATTATTGGCAATATCTTTAAATTTTTCAATATCCTGAATTAAGCCTTGAGAGCGATGGTTTTTCAATAGCCACATTACCGATCTCTCAAGTAATTTATTGGTTGAGAGAAACATTTCTGCTTGTAAATCGAAAGAAGCTTTTCCATCAAGGGATTCTATTTCCTGCCAAAAAGATTTTAAATCAAATGAATCGGTAGCAATAACTATATTTCTTATAACATCACTAATTGAGAAACCAGTGTCTTGAGCAATTTTACCAACAAAAATAATACCGATTTTATTAACAATAAAGTTAGTAATTTGAGTGGCGATTATTTCTCTTTTTAATTGATGAGATTTAATTTCTTCAGAGAATTTTTTCTGCATTAACTTAGGAAAATAAGATACTAATTCCTGCTCAAAATATTTATCATCTATCAACTTTGATTGCAACAGGCTGTTGTAAATCTCCATTTTGCTGTAAGCAAGCATTACCGATAATTCAGGCCTTGTTAAGCCTTGTTGATTAGCAATTCTTTTGTCAATTTCTTTTTTACTTGGCAAAAATTCAATATCTCGATTAAGCAAGCCTGATTTTTCAAGTCTTTCTAAAAATTGAGAATAATCAGCAAGAACTGAAGAGCCTTGATAGCTAGCAATTGATATAGCTTGGGTTTGTAGACGATTATCTGCTAAAACAAGTTCCGCAACATTATCTGTCATATCTTCAAGAATTTTATTTCTCTGTTTTAAGGTAATTTTTTGGCTTTGTATAGCCTGAGTAAGGGCAATTTTGATATTTACTTCATGATCTGAGCAATCAACACCAGCAGAATTATCCATTGCATCGGTATTTACTCTACCGCCATTTAAAGCAAATGCAATTCTTGCTTTTTGAGTAAAGCCAAGATTTCCGCCCTCGCCCACAACTTTACTTCTCATTTCATTAGCATTTATTCTCACCGCTTCATTGCTACGGTCTCCAACATCTAGATGGCTCTCTTCGTTAGCTTTGAAATAGGTTCCAATTCCTCCATTCCATAATAAGTCAGCAGGAGCCTTTAACATCGCCTTAATTAATTCATTTGGCGAAATTTCATCAACAGCAATATCTAAAGATTTTTTTATTTCTGGAGATAATTTGATAATTTTAGCACTTCTTTCAAAAATACCGCCTCCCCTGGAGATAAGCTCTTGATTATAGTCGGTCCAATTGGAACGAGGCAAATTAAACATTCTAACCCTTTCAGCAAAAGATTTTTTTGCATCGGGGTTGGGGTCGCAAAAAATATGCAAATGATTAAATGCTCCTATCAAGCGAATATGAAGAGAAAGCATCATACCGTTACCAAACACATCTCCGCTTAAATCTCCGATTCCTATGGCTGTAAAATCTTGTTTTTGGGTGTCTATTCCCATTTCACGAAAATGCCTCATTACAGATATCCAAGCACCTTTAGCGGTAATTCCCATTTTTTTATGATCATAGCCAACCGAACCACCAGATGCAAAAGCATCGCCCAGCCAAAATTTATATTCTTCAGAAATTGAATTTGCGATATCTGAAAATGTTGCTGTGCCTTTATCGGCAGCGACTACGAGATAAGGGTCTTGCTGATCATAAATTATAACATTTTGCGGATGGATTATTTTTCCGCTAACAATGTTGTCAGTAATATCAAGCATTCCTCTTAAAAAAGTTTGATAAGCAATTATTCCATCTTTTAAAATTTGCTCACGAGTTAAACCTGTTGTAGGTTTTTTAACCACAAAGCCACCCTTAGAACCAACAGGAACAATAACCGCATTTTTAGTATTTTGAGCCTTAACTAAACCAAGAACTTCAGTACGAAAATCTTCATGACGATCTGACCAACGAAGACCACCTCTTGCAACCTTTCCTCCTCTTAAATGAACACCTTCCATAGTTGCAGAATAAACAAAAATTTCTGCAAATGGTAGCGGTAAAGGTAATTTAGGAATTTTATGACAATCCAGCTTAAAAGAAACATAGTCTTTAGGCTTTTTATCGCTATTTAATTGACAATAATTAGTTCGTAGAGTAGCAAGAATAACTGCTAAAAATTGACGAATAACCGCATCGTCAATCGCATCTTTAACATTATTTAAATTATCGTTAATTTGCTTAGATAATTTATCAATTTTTAATAATCTTTGTGTTTGGCTATTTTTTGAACTAAGAGCAAATTTAATATGAAATAAATCGATTAATAATTTTGTAATATCAAGGTTCCTTACCAATATATCGGCAATATATTGCTGACTGTAACGAAAACCTGCTTGATAAATATATTTAGTATAAGCTCTTAAAATTCTAACTTCTTGCCAATTAAATTCGGCATCAATAATAAGGCGGTTTAACAAGCCAACATTTGCATTTCCTAACCAAATAAGATCAATAGCCTGTTCAAAATTTTCTTTGACTTTTGGCGATAGACCGCCTTTTAAACCATCCAGCTTAATCTGAAAATGATTAAGCCAAATTGAGTTATTCAGGTTATTATCTTGATTTGTAGCATTTATGTTATAGGTGCTTTCTTTGATTACTTGAAAACCAAAACTCTCAAGAATAGGCATTAAATCTGATAATATAAGCTCCTTTTCTAGAGAATAAATTTTTAGATCGCAATATTTATCATTTTCAACGGTAGAAATTTGATAAAGATTAAATATTACTTTATTGTTGGCGATTGCCAATTCAATGTTTTCGATGTCTTTTACTGCATCTTCAGCACTAAAACGATTGCTATAGCTTATTGAGAAAGAATTTTTATATTTTGTTAAAATTTTAAATCTCTGCTCAGCACAAAAATATTGATTTATTGCCTCTTGCAGATCGTCGCTCCAAGGGCGAGTCATTTTTTCAATTACCTTCTCAACTTCTAACTCATTGTTTTTGATTAAGCCATTATTGGTACGAATAATAACATGATATCTTACCAATCTTGATTCTGTTATTTCAAGAAATGAATCAGCAAACTCACCTTGATATATTTCAACTAAATAATTTTTGATATAATCTCGCATCGAGGAGTTGGTTCTTTCCCTCGGCATATAAATTAAACAACTTACAAAACGATTAAATTTATCGTGACGGGCAAAAAATTTAACTTGAGAACGACCACAAATTGCCACAATTCCGGTAGAAATTCTTAATAAATCTGCTACATCAATTTGAAACAATTCATCTCTTGGATAAGATTCAACTATAGAAAGAAGCTCTTTGTGGTTATGGCTTCCTGCTATAAATCCAGAATCTTTGATTACTTGAGAAATTTTATGTCTTACCAATGGAATTGAGGAAGAAGCCTGATTATATGCCATTGATGTAAATAAACCAACAAAGCGATATTCTCCTATAACTTCTCCCGATTGATTAAATTTTTGAATTCTAATTCTTTCTGCATTAGTGACACGATGAACTCTTGAACGATAGCGAGATTTTAATATCTCGATAACATAAGGATTTTTAACCGAATTATCAACTTCGGCTGTTGATAAATTGGCAACTAAAGGTCTTAACTCTTCGTATTTTGAATTAAAGACCCCTAAATTTGAGTCTTTTACTTCAACCAGAACACATTCCCCTGTTTTTTGCTTTTTAATATTAAACTCTCTGCTACCTAGAAAAATAAAGTTTCCTTCGTTGATCCAAGAAATAAAATTTTGTATTTCTTGATAATCTTTTTGTGTAAATTTTTTTAATTTAGAGATGGCAGAGTTTTTTTGCAAGGAAACGACCTCCTCTTGTGCTTTTTTAGAAGTTTCGACCATTAATTTCCAGTCTTGCACCACTAAATTCACTGTCTCAACAATTTTAAAAATATTGTTTTTAAGGATTTCTAAATCTATTTCTGAAGACATTCTTTCAATATGTATCTGAATTACAGATTCTTGTGACAAAGATTTATTTTTTGAATCGTTGATATTTAGACTTTCAGTTAATATTTTTGTTACTTGCTTTGATTTTCTTTCAACCAAATAGATAGGGTGGATAATATTTTTGATTTTAATGCCAATATTATCAAGATGAGCAACCACAGAATCAACTAAAAATGGCATATCCAGATTTACTAGATCAATAATTGTTAACGAGCAGTTGAAACCTTCGCTTTCCTTGGTTGGATTATTTATATTTATTGACGGTCTTGAAGTGTCTTTTTTGTAGAAAAAGTTAAAACTTGATAAAGCTAAGAAATAGAGATCCTGCGGTTTATAGTTAACTAAATCAGAGTCTTGATTTTGTGAATAAAATATTTTTACAAAGTCAAAAAAAATCGGTTGTTGATTTTTATTTTTCTTAGCAATTTCTAATATTTCATCAATTAATTTTATAATTTTTTGCATTTCGATTATGATTTATTTTTTAACAAAAATAACAACTATTTGCATTCCCTCTAATTTAGGATTAGATTCAACTTTTGCAAATATAGATGCCTTCTCAATGATTTCTGACATCATTGCTCTTGCTATTTCTATATGACTGATTTCTCTTCCCTTCATTCTGATTGAAAGACGAACTTTATTACCTTTTGCAACGAATTTTTCTGTTTGTTTAATTTTTAAGTCGCAATCTGCTTTACCAATATTGAAAGACATTTTTACCTCTTTGGTTTCTACAACTTTTTGCTTCTTTTTGGCATCGGAAGCTTTTTTTTGTATCTCATACCTCATTTTTCCAAAATTGGCTATTTTACAAACTGGAGGCTCAACATTGGGGGAAACTTCTACCAAATCAAGATTAGAAGATTGAGCAAGTTTTATTGCTTCATAAGTATCAATTACTCCAATCATCTTGCCTTCTTGATCGATTAATCTGACTTTTCTTGCATCAATTTGTTCATTTACTCTGAACGATTTGTCGAAATTATTATTGCTGTTAAAAGCTGATTTATCGTTGCTTGGACGATTATTATTTGTTTGATTCACGAAATTTAATAAAATGTTAATATTTTCCTAATTTTTATCCATCAGGAGAACAAAAAAATATAAACTTAAACAACTAATTAGTAGTTTCAAGGGATTTTTGAATTTAATTTAAGGCATCGCTAGGATTTTGATTTGCATTTTCTTTTGTTTTATCTTCTTCATTGCCACGATTTCTAGAAAAGTTTGGCATATTAGGCTCTTGTTTAGGGATTCTAATTTTAGGATGTAATCTTTTTTTAAAGAATTTATCATCATAATATTTAATCTTTGTGGAACGAATAGGAGGCTGAGATTCAATGAGAATTATCTGTTCTTCTCTTGGCATTTGTATTACTTCTTGCGGTAGCAACAAAGCTCTTTGAGTATGAGAAATATGCAATGAACGAGAGCCGGGATTGAGATCAAGATATTTTGGTTTATTGTAAGAGATTTGTTCCGCGGTTTTATTGCCAAGCAGTTGAGAAATAAGGTTTGCTGTTTCCATGTTATTGGCAGCAAAGGTAATTCGATAAGTTGAGTTAGAAAGAAAGGAGTTCATTCCACTTTCTTCGTAAATTCCTTTTAGTTGTTCAGTATCTTGAATGATTAGAAACAAGCGAACTTTATATCCACGAAAATAGGCTATACCAGCAAGAAATTGCTCCATCTTTCCCAGAGTAGGAAACTCATCCATTAACATTAAAATGCCATATTTTTCGTGAGGTTGAGGCAATTTAGAAGTAAAAAAAGATGCAGCCTGTTGGTAAAACATTCCCATTAAAGGCTTCAATCGGCTTATATTATCGGGGGTTAAACCAACATAGAGAGTGTGTGCTTCTGTTTTGAATTTATGGAGATTAAAATCGCTGGTAGCAGTTGTAGTGTCGATTAATGGGTTTGCCCATAATTCAAGAGAAGAGTTTGCGGTTGAAGTAACTGAACCTCTTTCTTTGTCGGGTTTTTGTAGGTACGAAGCAATATTCATATAAGAAACAGGGTGAATTTTTTTACCCATAGTGTCAAGAATTACCGCCAAATTATAAACCACATCATCATTTCTGAGGGTTCTTACTACTTCACCTAATGTTGCAGGCTTGTTTTCATCAGCAACGAGATAGAGCATTATACCAGCAAGTAAAGACCTCGCTTCATTTTGCCAAAATTCTTGCTCAGGCAATAAAAAGTTGCATATTTTTTGCACATCATCAACCATTTGCCCAGGTTTTTTACTTATCCAATCCATTGGATTATAGCAATGAGATATTCCATCTGGATCGGCAGGGTTCCATAAAAATACTTTTTGTTGCAATTCTTTTCTTCTCCATCCAGAAGTAAATTGATAGTTTTCTAATTTAATATCATGGACTATTACTGAATCTTTCCAAAATAAAAGGTTAGGAATTACGAAGCCAACACCCTTACCAGAACCAGTAGGAGCAAATAGCAAAATATGTTGATAGCCATCAGCGATAAGATATCTATTTTTAAACTGCCCCAGTAATACACCGCTCTTACAGCGAAGCCCCATCTTTTTAATTGCCTTATCATCTGCCCATTTAGCATCACCGTGAATTGACTCTGGTTTTTTGAATGGTCGCCAATCAATGAGTGGAGCACGAAATATCCAGCAAAATATCATCAACAAACCATAAGGCACAAAAGTTGCAACCATTAGCTTTAGGGCAAAATAATTTGCTGTGCTCAGTGAAAATTTACTAAAATTTTGTAAATAATAACCCCAATAAGAAGCTAGAGCTCTAAATAAATATTTAAATTGCTCTAATAGTGGCAAAGAGGCATATTTTTCAACATTGTCAAAACTACCATTAATTGCCACAATAACAAGTGCTCCTGTTATATAGAAACAAAAAGATAAGACAAGGATAACGAGGGTGGTGATAATAACAAAGTTACGACTATTTCTAACGAACGAACTTTCTTGGGACATTTACAAAAGAAAAACTTAAAAACAATATTTTAACAAAAAAATTTATTTTGATGTTAAGTGGCGGGAGTGAAGGGACTTGAACCCTCGGCCTCTTGCGTGACAGGCAAGCGCTCTAACCAACTGAGCTACACCCCCAAATAAGGTAATAAAAAACAAAAATGGTGGGCGATGACAGGCTCGAACTGCCGACCCTCTCCTTGTAAGGGAGATGCTCTACCAACTGAGCTAATCGCCCTCAATAATTACTTATTTATTCAATAAAAGCAATTCTAAACTAAAATGACAATGATATTTAATTTAAATAAACAAATTAAAGTGCAGAAATTTATTCAACTTTTTTTTAAAAGTCAATAGGCTTTATTATTCTTTTTAGACAATTAACCAAATTAAGATTTCGCAATTATTTTACTGCTAATTTTAGTAAAATAATTTAAACATTATTACAAGTAGTTTGCTTTTAGATATAATAATAGAAAGAACAACGAAATGTTTGATTTGGCGCTGGCACAGGCTACTTTTTAGTTTTGATTTCTATAAGTAGTGCCTCTTGCTTGATATTTTTGAAGAAATCTAGCTGTAATAAATCTTGATGCAAAAACTCTGATTTACTGGTTTTGTAAAGTTTATTTTTTGAATTCAATCCTAAGGCGCGCTTTTGATTTTCAGCTTGTTGAGAAAGTTTTTTATATCTTTCTTCTTGACTTACCCCTTCCGCCATCATAGTTGCATTTGAGCTTTCTAAGTTTGCTACAATCTGTAAAGCGGCTTTTGATGCGACATCTCTTAAATTCTTGCCCTGATTAGAAATTTCTGGGCATTGTTTTTTAAACTCCGAAGCCTTCATTCCGAACACAGCAGCGTTTATCATATCAGTTTCTTCTGGATAAATCCATTTCTTACCTGCTTCTGTAAGAGTTGGCACAACATAGGTTTGAATTGCATCTGTGTGTAGTTTAAAATTCGCTCTAGCAAGCCATCTATAATTACCCCAATCAGCCAGTTCATTATTTCTTTCCGCTTCTTGTTTTTTAAGCCTTTGAAATTCAGTAATTAGGTAAAGCTTAAACTCTGGACTTAGCCAACTTGCAAATTCTAGGGCAATATCAACATGAGCATAAGTTCCGCTATTGTATCGACCAGACCTAGCATTGATTCCAATTGCATTAGTTTGTTCAGTCCATTTCTTAACCGATATAGAAAATCTACCATCATCACTAGCTTTATTTTTAATGTTATGTAATTCCATAACATTAAAACTTTTATTATTTAATTGCTCCCAAAGACCCAAGAATTCTATGGTTCTTTTAGAGCTTAACCAATTAATAATAGTTATTCCACTACCAACAGTTCCTTCTTTTGGAACAAAATCGCTTATGCAAAGATAATCATTTCCGTCAACCGTGGTTTTCTTAATTTCTAAATCGCCAACCTTAATAACACTTAATTCACTCATAAAATTATAAATTAGTTAAAAATATGGGCAAATTTTAGATCAACTTTTTCTATCTTTCAACTTCTATTTTGTGCGAGCAGAGATAATTACTTTTTTTAACTAAAAAAATTATTTTTTTATCTTTTTAACCGTAGTTTTTGAAGTTTTAGAAGGTGACTTTTTTGCAACTGCCTTTTTTGCGGTAGATTTACTTACTTGCTTGAATTTTGAAAATCTACCAGCTGAAGGAGTTTTGCTGTTTTCCCTGCTGGAATGATTAAAAATCAAATCAACTGCACGATTTAAGCCAATTTCAAGAATATCATCCTCTTTTACTGAAATAAATTTACCATTATGAGAAATGTAGGGTCCGTATGGTCCAATATTAGCAATAATTTTTTGCTCTGTTTCTGGATGAAGCCCCAGCTCTCTTGGCAATGATAATAATTTAATCGCAGAATCAACTTCTATGGTTGCAGGGTCAAGATTTTTAGGCAAAGAAACTCTTTTTGGCTTTAAAACCTTTGGCTTGCTATTTTTAGCTTTTGTTGATTTTTTAAGATCTTTTTTCAATTCTTCTGTTGCACTTTTCATTTCACTACCCGCAAGCTCTAAATATGCTCCATAGGGGCCAATTTTAACTAAAATTTCACAAGAAGTTTTGGGGTCAATTCCTAGTGAACGAGGTTCAAATGTTGATTTTTTAGCATCTTCGCCTGAATTTCCATCAATATTTTCTTTGAATATTTGTCTAATATGCTTGCAATCAGGATAATTTGAGCAACCTAAAAATGCTCCGTATTTTCCTAGCTTTAAGAATAATTTACCTTTTTCGCAACTAGGGCATTGATTTTGTAAGCTTCCTTCGGTATCTAAGCCAAATATTTGTTTAATTATTTTACCGCTAAGAACATCGATTACTTCGCTAAAAGATTTTGCACTAACTTGGTTAATATTTTCATAAAAGTTAACCCAAAATTTATGTAAAAACTGCTTCCAATTCATTGTACCATTAGAAACTTCATCAAGCTGATCTTCCAAGTCTGCGGTGTAGTCAAAGGCGACATAAACGGGGAAAAATTCCTTTAAAAACAAGGTTACAATTCGACCTAGCTCTTGAGGGAAAAATCTTTTCTTATCAAGCACTACATAGCCTCTATCTTGCAATACCGAAATAATTGTTGCATAGGTTGAAGGTCTGCCAATCCCCAGCTCTTCCATTTTTTTTACTAAACTAGCTTCGCCATAACGAGGAGGCGGTTCAGTAAAGTGTTGATTAGGCTTAACACCTTCTAAATAAAGGTTTTGTGATACTGCGAGCTCAGGAAGTTTTCTTGAATATTCATCATCTTCCGCTTTTTCGTCATAATCTTCGCGATAAATTTTATAAAAACCTTCAAATTTTATTACCGAGCCAACTGCTTTAGCCTTGGCATAATCAGGAAGAGTTATTATTTCAACTGCAACTTGATCAAAAATTACATCAGACATTTGCGAAGCAAGGGTTCGCTTCCAGATTAAATCATAAAGGGAGAAATAATCTTTTTCTAAAAATCTACTAACTTTATCGGGAGAAAGATTAAAATCGGTAGGTCTAATCGCCTCATGAGCTTCTTGAGCATTTTTGACTTTGCTTTTAAATATATTTACCGTTTCCGACAAATATTTATCTCCATAAATATTTTTTATGGCATCACGACTTGCGGTTAAAGCTTCGCCAACTATTGCTATTGAATCTGTTCTCATGTAAGTAATTAAGCCTTGTGAGCTTCCTTCTATTTCAATTCCTTCATAAAGTTTTTGTGCTATCATCATTGTTTTGCTTGCAGAAAAACCAAGCTTTCTTGATGCTTCTTGTTGCAAAGAAGAGGTTGTGAAAGGTGGATAAGGCCTTCTTTTGGTTTGCTTTTTAACAACTGAACTTACTTGATATGACTTCCCCTCTAATTGCGACAAGATTTTAAGTGCCGAATCTTGATTAACAATGCTAAATTTATCGAGCTTAACACCCTCTAATTCAACAATTGTTGCTTCGAAAATATCGTCAAAATTTTTATCAACCCCAAGAGAAAGCTTGATATCCCAATATTCTTGACTAATAAAAGATTGAATTTCATCTTCTCTATCGCAAATTAATCGCAAAGCTACCGATTGAACCCTTCCAGCAGAACGAGAACCGGGAAGTTTTCGCCACAAAATAGGAGACAAATTGAAGCCAACTAGATAATCAAGAGCTCTTCTTGCTTGCTGTGCATTGACAAGATCTTCATCGATTTTGCGAGGCTTTTTTATCGCTTCAATCACCGAATTTTTAGTAATAGCATTAAAAACCACCCTTTCAATTAGTGTTTTGTCGTTGATAATTTTCTTTTGTTTTAAAACCTCAACTATATGCCAAGCGATTGATTCTCCTTCTCTATCCGGATCTGGAGCAAGAATTATTTTATCGGAATTTTTTGCTAATTTTGCAATTTCACTAACATGTTTAGTTGATTTTGAAGAAACTTGATAATGCATTGCAAAATCTTTATCTGGCTCTACAGAACCATCTTTGCTAGGCAATTCACGAATATGCCCAAATGATGCAATTACCGAATAATCTTTACCAAGATATTTAGCAATAGTTTTAGCTTTAGCTGGAGACTCAACAATAACAAGATTTCGCATTATTTATAAAAATATGATGATTTAAAAGTTTAATTTTACTTAATATAATCAACAAAGCAGGAGTAAAAATTAAAAGTCAAACAAAAAATTATCTTTTTTCATTATAAGACTAATAGAAATCTAGAAATATTGCCACTAATTAGATTTAGGATTTAATGATGTTTTTTATATCTTCTAGCTTTGGGGCTCTAGAATTTTCTTGATAAAAATATTTAATAAATTTTATTATATCGACCAACTTTTGATAATTAATATTTGTTTTATTGATAATGAAATTTATAACAAATTGGTTGATTTTTAACTGCTCAAATGCCATTTCGTTAATTAAAATCAACTTAGCGGAAAAAGGCGACAACTCAGCAATCTCACAATTAGTGGCACTGACTAATCTCGATTGTAAATCTGGCAATAATGAGTTAAAATTGCCATTAGCAGTAAAAATTAAAAATGCACCCACTTCATTTGCCATATTAATAAAATGCAATAAAAGTGTGCAATTAGTAATGCGATGATAATTTTCAACGATGTAAAAATGATTTTTTATAAAAAAACTGCCAATATTATATTCATCAACCATTGTAAAATCAACATATTCAAAGTTTTTTATTGAAATTTTTTCGATTAAATGGTTGATGAGATGAGTTTTGCCAGATTGAGCGGGGCCTTTTATAATCAATAAGTTAGATTTATAATTCGTTTTTTGTTGCAAAAAAATAGCCAACCTTTGTTCGCAATCGGCATTTTCGCTTGTAATAACAAAATTTTTATTATAAAAAATATTGTAAATTGACTGTTGATGAAATTCAAAAAATAATTGATTCAATTTGTAAAATTTTCAATTTAATGATTAATATTTAAAGCCCTTATAGCTATCTACCGCGAGAATGCTGACGACCAGCCTCTCTTTCTTTTGCTTCTATCATACTTGCCCAGAATCCTTTATCGCCTCTTTTATTTAAAGATTGGGCTGATTTAATTAAATAAGTAAGTTTTTGACCTAAAATCATCGAAGTCCAGAAACCAACTGGCTTAACAAAATCAACGATTTCTACTTTATTCAATTCCTCTTTTGCCGTTCTTTGCTCCGCAGATTCTATTAATTCAAAACTATCTTGATTATTAAGAGAAGATTTTTTCGCCCTCAATTCTGCCTTCACTTCAGAATGAGCCCTAGGGAATTCTATCTTGGGGAATTCTATCTTGGGGAATTCTATCTTGGGAAATTCTATCTTACTGCGGAATAACTCTTCGTCATTTTTATTGAATTTTTTTGCCGACTTTTTTTTAAAATTTTTACGAATCTTGCTAGTTATTTTTTGATATTTTTTTACCATCATCATAATTAGCAACGAGAAAACCGCCCTAATGATGAAAATAACAACAACTATTGATAAAAAAATTGTAAATAAAATAGGAAAACCCTTTGCCAAATTCTCAATTAAATTAATCATGGTTTTGAATAATTATGTGGATTTAAAAAATTATAAAGCATAATTTAATAATAACTACTTAAGTTAAATTGTTAAAATATTAAATAAATAATAGTTAGCATCATAAATATCAATAATATCTAATGCTTACACTGAGCTTAAAAACTTGACTATAAATTTATAAAGAAATTCAAAAGCAATATAAAACAGATAAACCAAATTACAATGGTTAAAAAACTATACAATAAAATAAACTATTTTTTTTATAAATTTTCCGATAATTCGCAAAGCATATTTTGCATAATTGGTTCATGTTTTTTAGTGTCTTTTTTAGTGGGTATAGTACGATATTTATCAGCCTTTTACGACCCTTCATTTATTGTAATGGTAAGAAATATATTTGCTCTAGCAATATTGATGCCTTATATTTACAAAAATTATCGAAACATCTTTACGAGGAACAAATTAACCATAAATATTTTGAGAGCTAGTAGTGGATTTTTATCAATGACAATGTGGTTTTATGCGGTTTCAATGATACCAATTGCAGATGCTGTTTCAATTAGTTTTATCGTTCCCTCTTTAACCACAATATTTGCAATCATCTTTTTAAAAGAAAAAATTAATATTAAAAACTGGATATCGATAATTATTGGGTTTATTGGAGTATTGATCATTATCAGGCCCGGATTCAAAGAATTTAACATCGCTTATCTATTAATGATTGTTTCTGCTTGTTTTTGGGCAATTTCCAACATTTTAACTAAAATTCTTAGTGCCTCTCAACAGCCTATAAATGTTGTTGCCTACTTAACAATAATCATGACAATATTATCAGTGCCATTTGGTGTCTTCTATATTCAACCACTAACCATCTTCAGTATATTTTTATTGATTGCAATGGCAATAATTTCTAATTTATCCTATTTTTTATTATCTAAATCTTATAGCAAAGCAGATTTATCAATAGTTCAGCCCTTTGATTTTACTCGCCTAATTTTTTCTGCTCTAATTGGATATTTTATCTTTGATGAAAAGGTTGATTTACTAACCATTATAGGCTCTTTAATAATTTTATGTGGCTTATTAATTGCATTGCCTAAGAAAAATATTAATCAAAAGCCTATATCCAGCATTTCGACTTGAGAAAAATATTTCTTTAATTTAATATTGCATACTAAAAAACAACATTTAGTGTTTTATTATTAAAACAATACTACTTATTGTTAATTAACTACAAAAACAACGAATTAATAAATATATGTCTTTACTAGATTCTAAGTCAGTTTATAAGCCCTTTAATTATCCTTGGGCATATGATGCTTGGCTAAAACAACAACAAATTCATTGGCTTCCCGAGGAAGTTCCTCTTGCCGACGATGTTAGAGATTGGAAACACAACCTTAGCCCTAGTGAAAAATCTTTATTAACTCAGATTTTTCGTTTTTTTACTCAAGCAGATATCGAAGTGCATAATTGCTATATGAAGCATTATAGCAAAGTTTTTAAACCTACCGAGGTGCAGATGATGCTTTCTGCTTTTTCAAACATTGAAACAATTCACATTGCTGCATATTCTCATTTACTAGATACGGTTGGCATGCCAGAAACCGAGTATCAAGCCTTTATGCAATATAAAGAAATGAAAGATAAATATGATTATATGCAACAATTTGGCTCGGACAGCAAAAAAGATATCGCCACCACAATGGCAGTATTTGGTGCTTTCACAGAGGGTCTGCAACTATTTGCTTCATTTGCAATTCTACTTAATTTCCAAAGATTCGGTAAAATGAGAGGAATGGGACAAATTATTGCTTGGTCGGTTAGAGATGAAACTCTACACACTAACTCAATTATCAAATTATTTCGCACCTTTGTACAAGAAAATCCAGAAGTATGGGATGAAGAGCTTAAAAGTCGTCTTTACAAAGCATGTGCGACAATAGTCCACTTTGAAGATGCATTTATTGATTTAGCCTTTGAGACTGGAAATATTGAAGGCCTAACCTCTCGCGAAGTTAAAAGATATATTCGCTATATTGCTGATCGCAGACTTAATCAATTAGGGCTAAAAGATATCTACATGATCGATGAGAATCCTCTTCCTTGGCTTGACGAAATATTAAACGGAGTTGAGCATACTAACTTTTTTGAAAATAGAGTAACTGAATATAGCAAGGCTTCTACCACAGGAACTTGGGAAGATGTCTTTACAGAAATAGATCAGGAAAGAGAGCAGATGCTAGTTACTTAAAAAATTAATTGCAAAAATATTTAATAATATTACAAATTTAAGTATATTGAAATAAATGTTCCAATTTAATAAAAATAAAATATTAAACCATTCAGCTAAACAAATGCTTGATTTAGTGATGGATATTGAAAAATATCCATTGTTTCTGCCTTGGTGCAAAGAAACAAAAATCATAAAAACAATCAATGAACAGCATTTGCAAGCACTGATGATTGTAAGTTTTAAGGGGATTTCACAAAAATATATTTCCGATGTAAAATCAAGTTATAGTAATATTGATGGTATTGATTATTTTGCCATCGATGTTACTGCAATTGAAGGTCCATTTAAAAAACTAAATAATCATTGGAAGATAAAAGACATTAACAACAATCCAAAATCTATGAATTGTGAAATATCTTTTTTTATCGATTTCGAATTTAATTCACTATTATTGCAAAAAATGATAGGCCTAGTATTTGGAATCGCTAGCGAGAAGATGATAAATGCCTTCGAACAAAGGGCTTTAGAAATTTACAAATAAAAAACATTATTTTTTAATATTACCTATATGAATAAAAATCAAAACGAATTTCACTATAAAAAGAATCGCCTTCAACAAATTAAAGGCTTTTATTATACCGCTTTACTAGGAAGCGTGTCAAAAGCTTCTAAAATTATGGAAGTAAATCAGTCAACCGTTACTTTGCAGATCCAATCTCTAGAGCGAGATATGGGAATTACCCTGTTAAACAGATCTTCTAAACCCCTAACCTTAACTTATGAAGGCAAGCAATTTTATGAAATTGCGGGCCCATTAATGAAAAATTTTGAATCGATAGTAGAAAATTTTCTTGCCAATAAAGGGTTTATAAATAGTCGCAAAATCAACATTGCCGCTCACGGCTTGACAACATCATCTATTTCAAATATTATCGCTAACTTTACTCACCAAGATGCAACAAATTTAATTAATATTTCTTTTACTTCCTTAAAATCAGCGATTGAAGCCCTAAAAAGTAATGAAATTGAATTAATTTTTTATCCAAAACTAATTAAAGGCGAAAATTGGATTAATGAAATTGATTCCGCAAGCTTTGAGCCAATATTAATAGCCAACAAAAATAATAGTAACATCAATGATGCTGAAATTACCTCAATTGGAGAGCTAGAAAATCTTGATATTATTAAAATAAAAAATAACGATCTAGAGAATCAATTAATTTCACAATATTTAAAAGGCGATAACAAAAAATTTACTATTGAGCTTGAAAATTCAAATACCGAAGCGATAAAGTCTTTGATTAGTAATAACAAAAATTTAGCTGCCATTGATTGCAAAATAAATTCAAAATTATTTGCGGATGACTTTATTTGCAAATCTTTAAAAAACATTTTTGGCAATATTCCTTTTTGCTTTATGACAAATCGCAATCAACCAATGAAACAAGCCACCTCAGATTTTATAGAATTCACCAATAATTACTTTGCCAATAATCAAATTGCAACAAATAGCGAGAATTTACTTAAAAAAAATCGCAATAAAATGATGTATAGTCAACTATTGGATGGCTTTTCAGATGCATTAAATAGTTTAGAGAGAGAAAAAGAAATAAAAATTGCAAAAGAATAAATAACTTCTTGATAAAATGTTGAAATGCCTTATATTTATGGTCAGATAATAAATAAACTTATTATTTAATAATAACTAAAATAAAACTTTATGTTTATTCAAACCGAACAGACTCCAAACCCTGCAACTTTAAAATTTATTGCAGACGGGCATATCATAACTGAAGCAGGAAATTTTGAATTCAAAAATCAACAACAAGCTGTTAGTAAATCTCCCTTGGCATTACAGCTATTTGAAATAAAAGCAATAGAATCAATATTTATTGCTAGAGATTTTATAACCATCACTAAAAAGGATGACACAGAATGGAGGGCAATTAAAACCGAGATTATTGCCACCATAATTGATTTCATTGTTGGCAATAAACCAATTATTTTTGCTGATGCCACCAACGATAGCAAAAATTCCAATTCAATCAATGAAAACGATAGCGAAATAGTAAAACAAATTAAAGAATTGCTAGATATTAAAGTTAGGCCGGCAGTAGCGATGGATGGAGGCGATATAATTTTTCATAGTTTTGAAGATGGCATTGTAAAACTAATTTTAAAAGGCTCCTGCTCTGGTTGCCCTAGCTCAACCATAACACTTAAAAGCGGAGTTGAGCAAATGTTAAAACATTATATTCCTGAAATTATTGCAGTTGAGCAAGTAATTGATGATGAATAGAAATATATCAACAATTCTCTTTAAATTGCTTTAAAAGATCATTTTATTTGTCTAAAGAAACAGCTATATTCTCCTGTATGACAAGCATTTCCAACCTGCTCTACAGTAATTAACAAGCAATCAAAATCGCAATCCGCCTCTATTCTTACAACTTTCTGATAATTGCCAGAAGTTGCTCCTTTTTGCCATATCTCATTTCTTGACCTTGAAAAATAAGTTGCCAAGCCTTTATCTATGGTTATTTCTAAACTTTCTTTATTCATCCAAGCCATCATTAAAATTTTTTTAGTTATAGTATCTTGTGCAATTGCTGGCACCAAGCCTTTATTGTCAAATTTTATTTTATTGATAATCTCTTGTAAATTATTGATCATTGTTAGTTATTTTTTTATTTTCTGAAATTATAAAACTAGCCTGCGAAATAGTAAAAATAAAGGATATAGTCATCATTCCAAATACTTTAAAATTAACCCAAAATTCGGTGGAAAAATTTCGCCAGATAACTTCGTTTAATAGAGCGAGAAAAATAAAGAAAACACTAAATCTTTGAGAAAGCTTTATCCAAGCCTCATCGGATAGCTTAATTTGCTCACCAAGCAAATAAGAAAGCAAAGGTTTTTTAGTTAGATGCCCGTAAATCAATATAGTTGCAAATATTAAATTAATAATTGTCGGCTTTAATTTAATAAAAATATCATTATCAAAAATAATGGTAAGGCCTCCAAAAATAGCAACGATAAAGGCGGAAAATAAAGAAATGATGGGCAATTTCTTGCTAGTAAAAAATATTATTGCTGAAGAGACAATTGTAGCAATAATCAATGCAATTGTCGCAAGATATATCGAATGTTGGGTTTTGTAGATTATAAAAAAAATAATAAGTGGCAAATATTCAAAAATATTTTTAAAAGATGAAGAATGTTTAGTCATGAGTGTTAAAATTTAAGAAAAACTATTGCAATGGATTAACTAGCAAATAAAATAACAATTAACTTAATTTAAAAGATTTTTTTAATCAAACAACATATTTGCAATTTTTAACAATTATAAAATAAGCACCGTAAATTAATTTTTACAAAAATAATGCTGTATCAATAAAATTCATCGCAAACTCAATGAATATCGTTAATATTTTACTGACCAATAGAAATGGGGGTTTAGAACAAGCCTTTTACGACTACTCTTTATTGCTTCATCAACTAGGGCACCAAGTAATTGCAATAGTTAGGGAAGATGCCCCTTATATCGATAAAATTTCAGAAATTGGGGTTAAGATTGTAAAAATTAAAAATAATTTTGGCTATATTGATCTTCTGGCAATAAAAAATTTAAAAAATATTTTTAATGAATTTGATATCGATGTTGTTTTTTCGCATGCCGGCAGATCTACTCAACTATGCCGTAAAGCAATTAAAAGAATAAAACAAAAAAAATTTTCCAAATAGCAGTAAATCATAGCAATAATATCAAAAGATCAATTGGTTGCGACCTTATATTTTCAATTAATAAACAAATATTTTATCGCACCATTGATGCGGGGCAACCTGAAAATCGTAGCTTTGTTATGCATAACGGAATTGAAGTTGAAAATATTAGCGATTATTTTGAGCCTGTTAATTTTGATAAAAAACCAGTCATAACACTAGGTGTAATTGGCAGGATTGATGAAAGCAAAGGCTTTGATCATGTAGTGAGAGCACTAGATCTACTAAGACAAGAAGTTATAGATTACCGATTCCTTCTTAAAATTGCAGGGTCTGGTCCTTACACTCCTTATCTCCAAAGCCTGATTAAGAAACTTGATATTGAGCCTGAGGCGGTTGAATTTCTTGGTTGGATAGAAGATAAAAAGAAATTTTTTAACGAAATTGATATTTTTATCTTACCTTCAATTTCTGAGCCATTTGGATTAGTTATTCTTGAGGCAATGAAATATAAAAAACCAATAATTGCAACTTGTTGCGATGGTCCATTGGAAATTCTACGACACAATATTGAGGGTCAATTAGTAGTCAGAGAGCCTCTCACCAGCTTACATTATCGCATTAGGGATTCCGTATATAAATTAATTTCCAATAGCCTAGAAACCAATGAAATGATTGCAAATGCCTACAGCAGACTAAAGCAAAGATTTTCCTACTCCGTGCTAAAAAATAATTTAGCTGAATTTGTTGGCGATGAAACAAAAAAAACAAAAAACAAAAATTTTTAACAAGATATTTATGAAAAAAATTATTAAATTTACATCAATTACAGCGATTATAATAATTGCGATTTTTACACTAATAATTGCTAGTCTATTTAATAAATATGGCAAAAATCTACCCGATTATCAACAATTAAAAGAATATAATCCAATAATCACAACTCGTCTTTATGCTTCAGATGGCACTTTAATTAGTGAATTTTCTAAAGAAAAAAGAATATTTGTTGCAATTGAAAATATGCCTAAAAACCTTATTAATGCATTTTTAGCAGCGGAAGATGATCAATTTTATGAGCATTCTGGAGTTAATATCTATGCCATTTTTAGAGCCACAATTCAAAATATTTTTTCTATTTTCAAACGAGAGGAAAAATTCGGCGGTGCCTCAACTATAACTCAACAAGTAGTAAAAAACTTTTTACTGACCAACGAAAGAACTATTGAGAGAAAAATTAAGGAAGTAATTCTTGCTAGACAAATTAGCAAGGCAATTCCTAAAGATAAAATTCTTGAACTATATCTAAATCAAATATATCTTGGCTCTGGAGCCTATGGAGTTGCTGCGGCTGCACAAGTTTATTTCGATAAATCAATTAATGACCTCACAATTGAAGAAAATGCTTTGCTTGCAACATTGCCAAAGGCCCCCTCAAAACTTGACCCACGAAAAAATATTGAAAAGGCAAAAATCAGAAGAGACTGGGTAATCGAAAGAATGATAAAAAATAATTTCATTAAAGAGGAAGAGGGAGAAGAAGCAACTGAGAAGCCAATTAACCTTAAGATAAAATCAGAAAAAGAAATCACTAAAGCGGATTTTTTTTCTGACAGTGTAAAAAAAGAATTAACTGAATTATATGGCTCCGATAATGTTTTTGAAAGTGGAATCGTTGTAAATACAACCCTTGAGGCAAAGCTACAAACGATTGCTGAAAAATTCTTTAATATTGGCATTGAGAATTATGACCAGAAAAATGGTTATCGCGGTCCATTAAACAACATTGAAACTACTGGTAATTGGCACGAAAATTTAAGAAAAATAGAAATAGATAAACCTTATAAATCAACTTGGAACAAGGCTATAGTTCTTTCTATAAATAAAGATATTGCAAGTATTGGCATTGAAAATGGTAATCTTGGAACCATCGACTTCACCTCTCTAAAATGGGCAAGAAAACATATAAATGCAGATAGAGTTGGCCCAGCTGTTAAAAAAATAGGCGATGTTTTAAAAATTGGCGATGTCATTTTTGTTGAAAAGAACAGTAAAGACGATCGCTACACACTAAAACAACTTCCTGAAGTTAATGGTGGGTTT
The DNA here is from genome assembly GCA_964202895.1 of Rickettsiales bacterium UBA1997. GTDB lineage: Bacteria > Pseudomonadota > Alphaproteobacteria > Rickettsiales > UBA1997 > JAJTDS01. Next base: position 762,630 of record CAXNJM010000001.1, read on the forward strand.
ATTGCAATGGATCCCTACACAGGAAGAGTTCTAGCGATGATGGGTGGCTATGTTGATGGACCAAATCAATTTAATCGTGCTACTCAAGCATTAAGACAGCCCGGCTCAACAATGAAAACTTTTGCTTATATAGCGGCCCTTGAAAATGGCATGAATCCCGCTACAATTATTATTGACGAAGAAACTTCTTTCAATCAAGGAATAGGAATGCCTCCTTATACTCCAACCAATTATTCTCATAAATTTTACGGCCCAACAACTCTAAGAACAGGATTAGAAACCTCAAGAAATGTGACCACCGTTAAAGTTGCTGATGCGGTTGGCTTAGATAAGGTTGCTGAAGTGGTAAAAAGATTCGGAGTTAGCGACAATCCGCAAAAAATTTATTCTTTAGCACTTGGCTCAGTTGAAACTAGTCTAATAAGAATGGTTACCGCATATTCAATGATGGCGAATGGGGGAAAATTAATAAAACCTTCGATGATAGAAAAGGTGCAAGATAAAAATGGAAAAATTATCTATCGTCTAGATAAAAGAAAGTGTCCAGAATGCACAATCAACGAAAGTGGAGTGATGAGTAGCAATATCAAAGCCCCTGAATTAGAAGATAATAGAGAACAAATAACCGACTCTGCAACCGCTTATCAAATTACTTCGATGTTACAAGGGGTTATTGAAAGGGGAACGGCAGTAAGTGCAAAATCAATTGGCAAAGTAATAGCTGGAAAAACTGGAACCACTAACAACTCTTACGATTCTTGGTTTGTTGGCTTTTCTCCAGATTTAGTTGTTGGTGTTTATGTTGGTTTTGATAACCCTAAAAGCCTTGGTAAAGAAGAAACGGGAGCATCAATTGCTTTACCAATTTTTATCAACTTCATGAAAGAAGCTCTTAAAGATCAACCTTCAAAACCATTCCGCATTCCGAACACAATTAAATTAGTAAAAATTGATAGAACGACAGGAAAAGAGCCAAATCTCTTCACCCCCAAAGAAAAATTATTCTCCGAAGCATTTAAGATTGACGAAGAAATGAGCGAAGACGACGAAGAAGATGATGATGATTCTATAAGCGAAAATAGCAATGAATCAAATAATAAAACACCTCAAGACACAGAAAAAACAGAAGCAACATCTTCATCTTCAAAAAAAATTGAAGAAGAAAACGAGGAAGATTCACAAGCTGGTGTTTGGTAAAGATATTTAGAAATGTTAGAATTTTAATTTATTTTAAAACTTTAAAGGTGGGAAATGGTATTATTAGTCAGGAAATTAATATGCCCCATTTTTCTTCCGTCTTTAGCATCGCCTTTGCCGTATAAATAGATTCTTGCATTATTTGCATTGTAATATTCATCTATTTTATTAACTTCATCGCCAATTAAATTTTGCATAAATCCTTCAAAATAAAATTGTGGAGAACCAAGTTTTAAGCCCGTAATCGCTCTAATCAATTGCTCAAATTGGGAAATGGATGCACCATCCATTGAAAAATGCCCAGAATTATGAGGACGAGGAGCAATTTCGTTAACTAACAACTCTTCACCAACAACAAAAAATTCAACTGCCAATACCCCTATTAAATCAAGATTTGTGGCTATTTTTTTAGCTATTATTTCTGCACTATTGATAATATTTTGACTATATCCACAAGGAAAAATACTCTTTGATAATATGCCATTTTTATGAATATTTTTCAAAGGAGCAAATGAAGCTATTTCGGCTTTGTTTCTAGTTATAATTATTGATATTTCGCCATCAAAATGACAAAACTCCTCTAAAATTAAAGGAATCTTTTCAGCATTACCAAGAATTTTAAAAGCCTCTTCAGCATTAATATGGTTTTCTATTTTTATTTGCCCCTTACCATCATAACCCATCATCGAAGTTTTTAAAATTCCATTACCATTAAAATTAGCTAATCCATCTTGCAATTGCTTAAGATTATTAATTTCATAATATCTTACCGTATCAATATTTTGAGCATTTAAAAAATTTTTTTCAAGCAGGCGGTTTTGAGCGATTTTTAAAATATTGGGATTAGGAAATATTTTAGTTTTATTTGCCAAATAATCAATCGTTGAAAATGGAATATTTTCAAACTCAAAAGTTGCAACATCAACGGCGGAAGCGAATTTCTCTAGGGCAGATTCATCTTCATAACTCGCAATAATTGATTGATTTGAAGTTAAAACTGCACAAGAATTTGCAACATCGCTAAATATCAATGTTTTGAAGCCAAGTTCTTGAGCGGAATGGCTGATCATCTTTCCTAATTGTCCGCCACCAATAATACCAATAGTTTTGACCATAAATTATTAATTTATTAGATAATATTCCACATTAAATCAAAGAATGTAATTAACATTGCAAAACCCACCGGAATAGAAAGATTATCATCGAGATTAAAAAGAGATGGTCTTGCTTCAATTACAGTAATAGCCAGTGCAGAAAAAATTGCAAAAATATAATATAACCAGCTTGCATTAAAAAACACCCCTCCAGCTATTGCGATGATTATGGCAGTTACTGCAAATGTTAAAGATCCGTAGAATGATTTTTCAAAAAACGGTTCGCTTTTAATTGATTTACCAATTAATGAGGCAGAAGCATCTGATATTGCTAAAATAAAAAATGAAATAATTGCAATTGAAGGCTTAAAAATAGTAAAAGTTGCGCAAGTTGCAATTGCTAAATAGCTAGCCGAACAAAGCTTTGAACCGTCAAACTCTGATTCTCTTAGCAGAGGCTTAAAAATCATCAAAAAATATTTTTGCACAAGATTTGATTTTCTTCTTGAATAATCAATGGCTAATGCCAATCCACTTACCGCGAAAAATAGGATTAATATTTTTTTCCCGCAATAATAGAATAGCAAGGGGATTGATAATATAAAAAGATGAAAAATCTTTCTTTTGATTTCTGCTAGCAATATTGGAGCCATTGAAGTAGTTTTTAAGTTATTAAACGATAACTTGTTTTGCAAATTAAAGTAAGATTATTATTGATTTTGATATACTACTAATTCATCTTTTCCCATATAGCCTAAAATTTTACGAGATTGCTCATCTAATAAATCGAGGTCAAGAGAATCTAGCTTCATTCCAGAAACCACAGCCTCTTTGGCTTTAACTTTATTTTCTAAATCTTGCACGATTATATCTTTTTTTGCAATTTGACTATCAAGAGCAATAAGGGTAAAAACCCCTTTATTACCAAACATTGCAAAAAATGAGAAATAAAAAATCAATGCAAAGCTAATAAAATAACTAATAAAAACCCCTTTGCTAATTTTATAATTAATGATAAAATTTTGTAGAGATTTTTTCATTGAATCAATATTTATTTATTACAAAGCTCTTTAGCTAAAGCTATAATATTTTTAGTTTTAGGCAAAGCTAACCGCTCTAAATTTTCCGCATAAGGTAATGGAGCATCAATTGATGTTAATTTTCTAACCGGAGCATCAAGATAATCAAATGCCTCTTCCATTAATATGGAAGATATTTCACTACCAACCGAACCAAAGGGGAAACCCTCCTCAACAGTAATGCAACGAGAAGTTTTTTTAACTGAATTAACTATTGTTTCGCGGTCAATAGGTCTAATTGTTCTAAGATCAATTACTTCAGCAGAAATGCCTATTTTTTCCAGCTCTTCCGCCGCTTCTAATGCATATTTCAGAACGAGAGAAAAGCCAATAATTGTTATATCTGAGCCTTCTCTTAAAATTTTTGCTTTTCCTATTTCAACTAAATGGTCATCTTCATATTCTTCTTCGAAAGAAAATCCGTAGGTTATTTCATTTTCAAGAAAAACTATTGGGTTAGGGTCTCTAATTGCTGATTTTAATAGCCCTTTAGCATCTGACGCACTGTAAGGAGCCAATACTTTTAAACCGGGGATAGATGCATACCAAGAAGCATAGCATTGAGAATGTTGAGCTCCAACTCTTGAGGCAGCACCATTTGGACCACGAAAAACAATAGGACAACGAACTTGCCCACCAGACATATAATTAGTTTTAGCCGCAGAATTAACAATTTGATCGATTGCTTGCATAGCAAAATTAAAAGTCATGAATTCAACGATTGGCTTAAGCCCTACAAAGCCAGCACCAACAGCCAAACCAGCAAAACCATGCTCAGTTATGGGGGTATCTATTACTCTTTTTGCTCCAAATTCAGCTAAAAGACCTTGAGTTATTTTGTAGGCACCGTTATATTCTGCAACCTCTTCTCCAATTACAAATACTTTGTCATCAATTCGCATTTCTTCGGACATAGCTTCGCGAAGTGCTTCACGAACGGTTATTTTTCTGACTGCCATAATTTGTTATTTCTTGGGTTAATTAATTATTTATATTCTATCAATTTAAACATATATTTCGGTCATAAGCTCTGATTCATCAGGCTCTGGACTATTTTTTGCAAACTCAACGATATCGTTAATTTGATTTTTTATATCACTTTCAATTGATTTTATCTCTTCTTCTGTAGCAATATTTTTTGCAGAAATATGATTTCGTAGATTTTCAATAGGATCTTGTTCTTTTTTATAATTAAGCTCTTCCTTGCTACGGTATGTTGCTGGGTCAGACATTGAATGACCGCGATAACGATAGGTATCCATTTCAAGAATCATTGGACCATTACCGCCCCTAACAAAATCAACGGCTTTTTGCCCTTCTTCAATAACTGAAAAGATATCCATGCCATTGATTTTTTTACCGGGAATGTTGAAGCCGATTCCTCTTTTATGCAATTCGTCAATTGAAGAAGATCTTTTGAGAGAAGTTCCCATCGCATATTGATTATTTTCAATAATGAATAAAACGGGAAGATCCCATAATTTAGCCATATTGAAGGCTTCATAAACTTGACCTTGATGAGCAGCACCATCGCCAAAATAACAATAAGTAACATTGTTGTTGCCAAGATATTTATCCGCAAATGCTAAGCCCGCACCAATAGGAACAGATGCCCCAACAATACCATGACCGCCATAAAAATGTTTTTCAATATCGAATAAATGCATTGAACCGCCCTTGCCTTTTGAGGAACCATCTCTTCTGCCCATTAATTCTGCCATAATTTTTTTAGGACAAGAACCTGCGGTTATCATATGACCATGGTCACGATAGGTTGTAATTGCTTTGTCTCCCTTTATCATTGTATGCCTCATTCCGCTAGAAATTGCTTCTTGACCAATGTATAAGTGGCAGAAACCAGCAATTAAACCCATTCCGTATAGTTGACCAGCTCTTTCTTCAAACCTTCTTACCAATAGCATTTCGCGATAGAAATGCAAAATGTCTTTACTGTCAAGAGAATCAATGCTTGTTTTGGTTTTTTTTATAAATTCTTTGTTATTTTTACTTACAGACATTATTAATTATTTTTTAATTATAGATATTATATTTAAGCATTTCAGTAAATGTGAAGATGCTGAATAAGCATGATTATCAATTAACTTTATTGTAAAAAGGCAAATTGTAAAAATCAAAAAATAAATTCATTTTTTTAAAGTTAGAAAAAAAATTTAAAAAATAAAGCTTTTTAGTTGCTTTGTTAACAAGAATTATTATTTTGCTTTATTACTTATAGATTATTTCAATTTTGAAACGAAAAAATAAAATATCAATATTTATTGAAGCAAGCAGTAATTTTGCCTAAAATTCTAAAAATAATTTATGAACAATAACGATCAAAGCTTATTATTTTTGCTTTCAAGTTGTTCTAAATATTGATTCAACAATAAAATAATTAAGATTAAAATGTCAATTTTTGAAGAAAAAACAATTAGAGTTATTGGTGCCAGAGAGCATAATTTAAAAAATATTAATATTGAAATACCTAAAAATCAATTAGTAGTTGTAACTGGGCTTAGTGGCTCGGGAAAATCATCCCTTGTATTCGATACAATTTATGCCGAAGGTCAAAGAAGATTCATTGAGAGCCTTTCCTCTTATGCGAGACAATTTCTTGATCTACAAGACAAACCCGATGTTGAGTCAATAACTGGGCTTTCTCCTGCAATTGCAATCGATCAAAAAACCACTTCCAGAAACCCCCGCTCTACCGTTGGAACAGTTACAGAAATTTACGATCATTTTCGCTTATTATTTGCAAGAATTGGAGTGCCTTATTCTCCTGCCACCAATCTACCGATTGAGAGTCAATCTGCATCCGTAATGGTTGATAAAATTTTTGCTTTACCAGAAAAAACTAAACTTTATATTTTAGCACCAATCGTTAGAGGGCAAAAAGGCGAATACCGTAAAGAAATGATGAATGCTAGAAAACAAGGCTTCCAAAGAATAAAAGTTGACGGCAAAATCCATGATCTCAATGAACTTCTTCCCCCTCTTGATAAAAACAAAAAACATAATATTGAAATAGTAATCGATAGACTAGTAATTTCTAAAGAATTGGGTAATAGAGTTGCCGATTCTGTTGAAACTGCACTAAAAATCTCCGAGGGGCTTCTTTATGTTGAAATTGTTGATTTACCAGCAGATTACAAACAGGAAGCGAAGAAAAATAAAAAATTAAAAAATAGTCAAACTCCTAGTCAAACTCTTAGTCAAACTCTAGAGAATGGACAAATCTTAGTTTTTAGCGAAAAATTCTGTTGCCCTGAATCAGGCTTTACAATATCCGATATTGAACCCCGTTTATTTTCTTTTAATTCTCCTTTTGGAGCTTGCAAAACATGTGACGGGCTTGGAAATGAGTGGTATTTTAGCGAAGAACTAATAATTGAAGACGACAATTTATCATTAAGGCAAGGCGCAGTATCAGTTTGGCAAGGAATTCAAGAGAAATCATACCAACAAATATTATTAGGCTTATCCAATTTATATAATTTTAGCCTTGATACACCATTCAAAAAGCTTGATAAATCAATACAAGAAAAGATATTTTATGGCACCGAAGGTCAAGAAATAGAAATTCGTCAAGAAGACGGCCTCAAATCAATAGTTGTGAATAAGCAATTTGAGGGTATAATCAATAATTTAAAAAGAAGATTTAGCGAAAGCGATAATGAATCGATAAGAGAAGAATTATCCAAATTTCAATCTCTTAGAAAATGTCAATCTTGTTCTGGCTACAGACTAAACGAACAACCGCTCTCAATTAAAATCAACAATATTCATGTCGGTCAATTAAGCAGAATGCCCGTTGAAGATTGCCTAGATTGGTTTGACGAATTGCCAAAATTTCTTACCGATACTCAAAATAAAATAGCAGAAAGATTATTGAAAGAAATAACTAGAAGGCTAGGCTTTCTGAAGAATGTAGGTTTAGAATATTTAACTATTGAAAGAGAAGCGGGCACCTTATCTGGCGGTGAAGCACAAAGAATAAGACTTGCTTCGCAAATAGGCTCTGGGCTGTCTGGAGTTCTATATGTTCTTGACGAACCTTCAATAGGGCTTCATCAATCCGATAACAATAAATTAATTAGCACTTTAAAAAATCTACGAGATCTAGGAAATTCAGTTATAGTAGTTGAGCATGATGAAGAAATGATGCGAGAGGCAGATTATCTTATCGATGTAGGGCCGGGAGCCGGTATTCACGGCGGAGAAATAATTTCCAAAGGCCGACCAGAAGAAGTAATTGCCGATAAAAACAGCATTACTGGTCGCTATCTTAGTGGTAAAGCAGAAATATCAATTCCAAAAACTCGCAGAAAAATTGACAATAGCAAAGTTATTACTCTTGCAGGTGCAAAAATCAACAATTTAAAGAATGTCACTGTAAAAATTCCTTTAAAATTATTCACCGCCGTTTCAGGAATATCAGGGGGCGGAAAGTCTAGTCTAATTATCAAAACACTTTATCCTGCATTAAATAAAATTATCAATAAAAGTAAAGTTAGCGCAGGGCCTTATGACACAATATCTGGTTCGCATTTAATTGACAAAATAATTGAAATAGATCAATCGCCAATTGGCAGAACTCCTCGCTCTAACCCTTGCACTTATGTTGGAGCCTTTACTTTTATTCGTGAACTTTATGCCTCTCTACCAGAATCTAGAGCCCGCGGTTATAAAGTTGGTCGCTTTTCTTTCAATGTCAAAGGCGGTAGATGCGAAAATTGTCAAGGAGACGGGGTTATAAAAATCGAAATGCATTTCTTGCCCGATGTTTATGTTACTTGCGAATCTTGCAACGGACAAAGATACAATCGCGAAACTCTTGAAATAAAATATAAGAATAAATCAATCTCAGAAGTTCTAATCATGACTACGGAAGAAGCATCTGAATTTTTCTCCAATATTCCGCACATTAATGAAAAATTTAAATCCTTATGCGATGTTGGTTTGAATTATATTAAAATAGGGCAAAATGCCACAACTTTATCTGGCGGTGAAGCACAAAGAATAAAGCTTGCCAAAGAGCTTAGTCGCAAAGCAACGGGAGACACCCTCTACATATTAGATGAACCTACCACGGGGCTTCATTTTGAAGATATCAACCGCTTATTAGGAGTTCTACATAAATTAGTCGATGCTGGCAATTCTATCTTAGTTATCGAGCATAATATTGATGTTTTAAAAACTGCAGATTGGATAATCGATGTTGGGCCATTCGGAGGCAATAAGGGCGGGTACATAGTTGCAGAAGGAAACCCAGAAGAAATAGCTAAAAACTCAACCTCAGTTACTGGAAAATATTTATTAAAATATTTTCCATAATAAAATTTTTTTAAACAAATAATTTAGAAAAATTATCGAATAAACATTCCCATTCTGAAGCAGAAAATTTATTTAGAATAGTTTTGTATCATTAATTGTTGTTTATATTTTTATTATTATATTGTAATTTTATGACTTTTATAAGCTGACTTGTACTCATCTTAATTAAATTTTTTGTAAAAAACATGCAAAACAAAACCTCCAAACCATCGGCCCCTAAACCATCAGCATTTTCTTTAATTGAGTTATCTATAGTATTGATTATCATTGGTTTGTTAGCAGGTGGTATTGTAGTAGGAAGTAGTCTAGTTAAAAGAGCAAGAATAGAATCAGCTAAATCTCTTACTAATAGATCTCCAATTAAAGCAACAGAAGATCTAGTAATGTGGTTTGAAGGTAGTTTATTAGATAGTTTTGCTAATGGTCAATCAACTAATGGCACATCTATTAGTAGTGGGTGGAATAATATTTGGTGGGGTTAATAATATATCATCAGCAACTGTCGATGGCACTGCTCCAATCTATGCTAATAGTATCAACAGCATTCCTGCGGTAAAGTTTGAAGGTAATAATGCTTTAAAAGTAGGAGTTGACTCAATTAACAACTCTGATTATACTATAATGATAACAGAGCAAAGAGAAAGCAATAAAGCAGATAATTATCTTTTAGGAGATCCCTCAATTACAGGAACTAATCAAAATTTATTAATTGGTTATAAAACTGATGGCACAATTGTTCATAGTCAGGGGGGAGCAACTACCAGCTACACCTCAGCAATTAATGGCTATGCTTCTTATGCAGGTCCAAGAGTAATTATCGTTACTCACTCCGCTAGTGAAGGTAATAAAACCTATGTTAATGGTATATTGGCTGGTAAGCTAACTACTAATACAGCAAAAGAACCTATTGCAGATTTAGCTAATCTCTCTATAGGTAAAAATTATATTGGTCAAATTGGTGAATTAGCAGTTTTTAAAAGAGCATTATCTGATACCGAAATTACTGATATATCTGATTATATGAGTAATAAATGGCGAATTAAAGTTGATACTAAAAACACAGATTGTTCTGCTGGTATTGTTACTGATAATGGTTGCGATGCATCTTCTTGCCCAATAAGCATTGCAGGTATCTCTAAAACCTCAGTTGATGGCACTGCCTCTACCTCTACTTTAAGTTGTGATAAAACAGGCTATACTGGTTCTATTACTTATAGCTGTATCAATAAAACCTTTGCTACTACTCCTGCCAATGCAAGCTGTTCTTGTGCTACTGGCTATACTCTTGTCTCTGGCTCTTGTATTCCTTCTTGTAATGTTCCAACTACTAACGGTATTACCACTACTCAAGTTACAGGTAATAATGGCACTCTTAACTGCACCACTACTGGCTATACTGGCTCAGTTGCTTATAGCTGTGCTTCTCAAGGGTCTAATGCCACCATTACCGGAAGTTGTAGCTGTGCTACTGGTTATAGTTTAGTAAGTGGAGCTTGTACTCCAATTACTTGTAGTATAACTAGTGTTACGGGCATAAACAACAAAACTGGGTTAGCTTATGCATCTTCTGCTACAGCCATTCCAAACACCCCAACTTCAGCCTGTGCATCAGGATATTCTGGTTCTCCTACTTATACTTGTACTGCAACTGGAGTTGCGACAATTGTGAGTAATAGTTGTGGTTTAAATTGCAATATTCCCGCCAGCTGGCCTAGTAGCGCTGCTAATCGCTATGGTTATACAATTAATCACACTGCTGGTGCTTGGGTTACCTATAATTGCAATGCTGATAATATAACAGGAACCTATCAGATGTCTTGCAATAATGGTTCTTATAATTATCAAAATCATAATTGCACTACAGCGCAATGTATTTTTAACGCTTATAGTTATTATGCTGGGTATGGAATTAGCTCTGGATATAGTGGGGGGGCGCCGTTATAAATAGTGGCACTTCTAGTAATTTCGGTTGTCAAATTGGTGTTGGCAGTGTTAATGTTGGTTGCAGTGGTAGCAGTCCATATATTATAAGTGAAAATTGTGGATGTCTGCTAAATCCAAGACAACAATCAAATTCTTGCTTATCTTGGGGAGGCACATATTCTGTTCCAAGAGGATGGGCATATGAGATACCTTGTAATAGCGGAGGAGGAAGAATAGGAATGGCATGCAACAACTATGGTCAAGTTGTATCCTATACTTGGATAGGATATTGCGGTTGTTAAATTATAAAAGGTCAGTTATTTTAATTTAAATATTGACTTAAAAATTACAAATTGTTAAACATTAGCTTTCTAGCATTATATATCTGCTAAATAAAACTAGGCAATCTGCCTAAACAATATACTTTAAACTGCAATTGTTTTCAGCTAGTAAATAGCAAATAAATTAAAAACTTGATTTAACTTTTATGTCTCAAATTAACCAAAAACTTAATGAACTCGGAATTAAAATTCCTGAACCAGCGGTTCCAATAGCCAATTATGTAGGCTTTGTAGTGAGTGGAAAAAATATCTTCATTTCTGGGCAATTACCCATAGAAAACGGAGAGTTAAAATATATAGGCAAGGTTGGAGCAAATATAAGCGTTGAAGATGCAAAAAAAGCGGCCAAAATTTGTGCAATAAACATCTTATCGCAATTAAAATCTGCTTGTGGAAACTTAGAAAAAGTAACTAAATGCATTAAATTAGGGGTTTTTGTTAATTCGGTAGAAGATTTCATCGACCATCCAGCAATTGCAAACGGAGCATCCGACCTAATGGTTGAAGTATTCGGCAATAAAGGTAAGCATACTCGTTCTGCAGTTGGCTCTAACTCACTACCTCGTGGAGTTTCAGTTGAGGTGGATGCAATTTTTGAAATAGAATAAACTTACATGATTCAGCCTTTTCATTTAGCAATTAAAACTCACGATTTAGACAAAGCAAGAGCCTTCTACGGCGAACTACTTGGTTTTGAAGAAGGCAGATCTACCAACAGCTGGATAGACTGGAACTTTTTCGGACATCAATTAGTTACTCATCTTGATAATTCTTTAATAATCGACAACATAATCAATTTGGTTGACAATAAAAATATTCCCGTTCCTCATTTTGGAGTAGTGCTAAAATGGGAAGAGTGGCACAAATTCGCTGAAAATCTAAAAAACAAAAAAATTAAATTTATCGTTGAGCCATATATAAGGTTTCGTGGCTTAATCGGAGAACAAGCAACAATGTTTTTTCTTGATTGTAGCGGAAATGCTCTTGAATTTAAATCATTTCAAGACGAATCGCAATTATTTGCTAAATAATTTTACAATGTTTGCTGAGCTAAATTTTACAGATATAATTAAAGCACATCAAAGAATAAAAGATCGTATAATCAGAACCAACCTAATAACCAACGAAGATCTAAATAAAAAACTTAATGCAGAAGTTTTTCTTAAAATGGAAAACCATCAACACACCTCCTCTTTTAAAGCAAGAGGTGCAATTAATGCAATCATCGCCTATAAAGAAAAATTCGGTCATTTACCAAAAAAAATCGTTGCCCAAAGCTCAGGAAACCATGCTCAAGCCATCGCCTTTATGTGTAAAAAACTTCATATTAAAGCCTTGATTTATATGGCGAATATCGTGCCTCAATTTAAGGTTGAAGCAACGAGAAATCTAGGTGCGGAAGTGATAATCTGCGAAAAAAGAAGTGAAGCAAATCAAATGGCGGAACAAAAAACGAAAGAAGGGTACCTATTCATCCATCCTTCAGATAATGATGATGTTATTACAGGTCAAGGAACTGCTACTTTTGAGGCATTACAACAAATTATTGAAATTGATTATAAAAATAATTTAAATAAATTTGAACTACATCAAAGAGATAATTTTGCCAATATTGATGCAATATTTGCACCCTGCGGAGGAGGAGGTTTAGTTATAGGATCCTATCTAGCAAGCCTCGGGCTGGCACCACAAGCAAAGGTTATAGGCTGTGAACCTTTACAAGCAAATGATGCGAAAATATCACTGGAAAATAATCAAATTTTTAAGTTTCAAGACAGCCCAAAAACAATTGCCGATGGAGCCAGAACACTGGCTATTGCAGAACGATGCTTTTATCATCTTAAAAAAATTTCAGGAATTTGCGAAATTAGCGAAGAAAAAATTGTTGAATGGCAAAAATATTTATCAGATATCCTAAAAACACCAATTGAACCAACATCAGCACTTTCAATTGCAGGAGCCGAGCAATTTATTGAATCGCAAAAAAATAATAAAAAACTAAGATTATTGGCAATAATTTCTGGTGGTAATCTTTAAGTAATCAAACAAAGCGATCTGCCTATATTTTTTTAATCGTTGATAAACCGCCATCTACCGAAATAACTTGTCCTGTTATCCAGCTATTTTGCGGGTTTATGAGCATTTCTGCAACATTTGCTATATCACTAACTTCACCAATTCTATTTAATGGATGCATTGTCTTTGAGGCTTCTAAGGCATTGGGGTTTTTAGTAATAAAATTTGCAAGCTTAGTGTTAGTCAGGCTAGGAGCAATTGCATTAATTCTGATATTTTTACTCGCATAAGTTGCTGATGCAGAACGAACAAGACCTTCTATCGCAGATTTAGCACTTGAAATTGCCTCATGATTAGCTATGCCAATTTTTGCAGCAACCGATGAAAATAGCAAAATTGCCACCTGCTTATCATTTTCTTTGGTTAAACCTTTTGTAACCACCATTTTACTTACCGCCCTTACTAAGGAAAAGGCACTAAAAAGGTTGGTTTTTAGGCAATCTTCAAAATCACTTTGACTAGTTTGATGGGCAGATTTAATCATAATTGATCCAGCACAGTTTATGGCGATGTCTATAGTTTGAAATTTTTCAATTATATCAATGCACAATTGCTCAACATCGTTAAAATTACTGGCATCTTTTAATATAACATTAGATATATTTTGATGATAGTTTTGACTAATTTTATCTTCGCTTGTGGAAGTTGCAATTACCTTCGCCCCTTGATTGGCAAGCCTCATTGATAATTCTAGACCTATTGAGCCAAGACCACCAATAATTAAACATATTTTATTTTCAAACATTTTTATTATTTTAAATTTTTAATAATTGCCAAATATAGCTATGATATCAACATTACAACAAATTTAATTATAATTTGCTAACAATTCTTGCAAAAAATTAAATATTATTTTTAATTAAAAATTATGTTTAATTATCTTTCATATCATTGCCTGAATTTATTAAATTAAGCTGTCTCAATTTAAGACAAAATAATTATTTAATAGTCAATTTTTAGTTTTATTATATAATCGGCTCTAGTTCTCAAATTAAAATCAACCTATATTAAAAATTCAATGAATAATATTGAAAAAATTCTTACTTATGCAAAAAATCAGTCTTGCTCGGATGTCCATTTATCAGCAGGATCACCGCCAATTTTAAGAATCAATGGCGAAATAGTGCATATTCCAAACACTCCGCTTCTTAATCACGATTCAATCCTGCAAATGATTCACTCAGTCATGAGCGAAGAGCAAAAAAAAGAATTTGAACAAAGATTAGATCTTGACTTTGCAATACAAGTTGGTGAAAAAATGCGGTTTAGAGTCAATGTTTTCAATAATCTAAAAGGTGCGGCGGCGGTTTTTCGTGAAATACCCACTGAAATTAAAAGCTTAGAAAAATTAAATGCTCCCGATATCATCAAAGAATTAGCGGAACATAGCCATAAGGGAATGATTCTAGTAGTTGGACCAACCGGTAGCGGTAAATCGACTACTTTAGCAGGAATGATAGATTACATCAACTCTAATCACACCTCTCACATATTAACAGTTGAAGACCCCGTAGAATTTGTTCACAAATCAAAGAAATCATTGATTAATCAACGAGAAGTTGGCAAAAACACCAAATCATTTGCCAGTGCTTTAAAAGGAGCATTAAGGGAAGATCCAGATGTAATATTAGTAGGTGAAATGAGAGATATTGAAACTATTCACCTTGCTCTAACCGCAGCCGAAACAGGGCATCTAGTTTTTGGAACCCTACACACCAATTCTGCATCCGAAACAATCAACCGTATTATTGATGTTTTTCCTAGTGAAGAAAAATCAGTAGTCAGAACAATGCTATCTAGTGCTATTAGAGCGGTTATTTCACAAAGATTATTTCTAAAAGATGGTGGCGGTAGATGTGCGGGCTACGAAATAATGATAGCCAACAATTCAATTCGCAACCTAATCCGTGAAGATAAGATTGCTCAAATTAATTCAATTATTGAGCTAAACCGCAAGTCGGGAATGAGACTTATGAAACATTCAATCGAAGAGCTTCTTGCACAAGGCTTAATAACTCAAGAAACAGCAGATGAAGCCTTATTGCCATAAATAGCTCTATGAATAATTCAAAATCAAAAAACAACAGAATTAATCGCTTATATCTCGATTGTGATTTAAAAATAAATGATTTAATAAAAATTGAAGGGCAAGATTTTATCTACATAAACAATGTTTTAAGACACAAGATTGAAGATAAAATTTCTTTATTTAACGGGGTTGATGGTGCATTTTTATCTCAAATTGAAAATATAAACAAGAAAAACTTAACTTTAAAAATAATTGAAAGAACTTCTGTTTTTAAAAAACCAAGCAATATCACTCTTGCTTTTTCAATTATTAAAGGCAAAAATTTAGAATTTATTGCAGAAAAAGCGACAGAATTAGGAGTGTCAAGGTTTCAGCCGTTAATTACCGATCACAGCATTACTGATAATTTTAACCAAACAAGATTCTTCGCTAATGTTAAAGAGGCAAGCGAGCAATCAAAAAGAGTTGATATTCCTGAAATAATTTCACCGAAAAAAATTAAAAACTGGCTACAAGAATTAGATTTTACAAATAAAATTATAATATTTTGCAATGAAAGTGGCGGTATTAACTTTAAAGAAATTGCCAATAAAAATAAAGATTATAATTTTAATGAAATAATCATAATTATTGGCCCTGAAGGTGGTTTTTCTGCTTCAGAATTTACTCTAATTAACGGTATAAAACAAATTCATCAAATATCTTTGGGAAGCCAAATATTAAGGTCTGAAACCGCAGTAATTGCTTCAATAGTATTGGCAAAAGAATTTTTAACAATTAATCAATAAATCAAAACAATGGAATATATTTTAATTATTGCAAGCAATGTTGGTATGGGCTTAATTATGCTGATTATTTATTTTCGCTACTCTCATTTCCGCATCTCCTCAAATCATGAAATGAAAGAACTCAGAACAAGAATTGACGATCAAGTCAAAGCCTTGCAAGATGGTGAACAGAAATTATTTAATGCCACAAAATCAGAAACTAAGAAGGTTGAGGATCTGCTTAGAGAAATCGATGAATTAAGAAAAAGTAGAGAAAATGATATCAAGCTAAAAGCAGAATTAGAAAAACAACTTGAAATTACTTTAACCCAAAATAAAGATCTTGAGAAGCATCTAATTGATTTAAAATCAACACAAGAGCATATAATTCAAGACACCAAAGAGGCGGTAGCAAAAATGGGCAATGACTTATATAAAAAGGTAAATGATAGCAATAAAATTGAGATAGAAACCGCTAAAAATTTAATGGGAAAAGCAATTAAACTTATCTCTGAATATATGGAAAAAATTGCCAAGGTGGCAATTATAGCAAAATCTAGTAGCAGTAACGATAACAACAATCAACATCGTGAGAATCAAAAAGAAGAAATAAAAATTCAAATAAATAATAATAACCAACAAGAATCTTTTAAAATATTACCTCTTTCTAATCATCAAATGGTTGATGATTTAATTGAAACAATGAAAGTGAGTGGGCATTTAGTTAATAAAAACTATTTTATACCCGCCAATTTCGATAGCAGTAAATCTAAATTACTCTTGTGCGAGACGGTATTCATAAGTGGCAATCAGCTTTATATATTTGATTTTAAATCTTGCCATTATTTCGACGAATTTAACAATAAAAATAAAAAAGAATTGTCGCAAAATGAAAACCCAGCAAATGAAGCTCTCAACGAATTAACCACTAAATGCAAGGCATATTTAACATTTTTGCAAAGTTCTCAATATCAAAAGTCAATATTGTCAATTTTTACCAATAATAAAGATTTAACAATTGAAAAAACCTTTATTATTGCGGTTGTAAGCAGTAGAAACGATTTACAGCTTGCAAAAACTACTAAAATTTACGAATCTTTTCAACAAAAAAATATTCAAATGATGGATTTCGACGATATTAGCAATATCGTTATTTAAACTAACGGCAGCTATTAATAATATCTTGATTTATTAATTCTTTGATTTTTAAAGTTTTTTGACAGCTAAAATTGATATTTTTTTTATTCAAAACAATATTATCAACACTTACTACCCCATTAGCATTAGCGAGAAACACTTCTTCCGCAGAAAATAAAGCACTGGTTTTTGCACAAATTTGATTAATTTCAAAATCATTAGTTTTTGCAATTAATTTTATAATTTTAGATCTCATTGTGCCAAGAATTATATCGCATTCTTTTGCGGGAGTGAAGATAGTGTTTTTCTTTATCCAGAAGATGTTTGCACTTGAGGTTTCGGCAATAAAGTTTTTTTGCGACAACATAATTAAATCAAAAAAACCTTTTTCTTTAGCGGTTATTTTGTTTATTATGTAGGAGACTCCTTGCATAGTTTTGCAATTAACTGGAAAACTAACTGCAGGAATCGTCTTAGCCTTACTAATCGCTAAGTTAACTTCTTTTTCTTTAATGTTAATTGGCTCTTTGGTTTCAATTATCAATAACGGTTCCATATCATCAAGCGGTAAATATCCTAAACTGCCCTGACCCCTACTAATTGATATTCTTAATATTCCTTCAGCTATTTGATTTTTATTAATTAAATGCAAACATTGTTTTTCTAGATTAGTGGTGGGGAAATTTATTTTTAGAGCCTTAAGCCCTCTATTAAGCCTCGATAAATGCTCGTTAAAATTATAGATCTTGCCATTATAAATTTTACAGCTTTCAAATAAACCGTCACCAAACATAAAAGCTCGCTCCTTAATTGAGATGACATTATTTTGATTAGTTAATAATTCTTGATTTTTAAAGAAGAAATTCATTTAAACTGCTTATTTTAAATTTTTTATTGCCGTTAAGATAATTTTCTCTTCATCAAATAGCAATTTTTCACTGCCAATAATTTGATATTTTTCATGACCCTTTCCTGCAATTAGCAAAGTATCATTAGGATTCATCATTTTAATCGCTTTTTTGATTGCTTCCTCGCGGTTAGGAATTTCAATAAAATTTTTATTTTCAACTCCTTTTATAATATCTTTTCTTATAGAATCAGCATTTTCTAGCCTCGGATTATCATCGGTAATAATTGCAATATTGGCCATTTCAGAGGCAATTTTACCCATAATTGGTCTTTTGGTTTTATCACGATCACCTCCGCAACCAAATAAAACAATTATTTTACCTTTATTTTTAATTGATTTTATAAGATCAAGGCTCTTATATAAAGCATCGGGAGTATGTGCATAATCAATAAAAACACAGCAATTATCCACAAATTTTGCAACTCTTTGCATTCTTCCAGATACACCACATAAACAGCTAAACTTATCAAAAATTTCTTGTAATTTTTCTTGATTAAAATTATGGCATCCATTAATCGCCGAAATTGCTCCCGCAAGATTCATTACTTGGAAATCGCCAATAATATCAATAATTGCATTATATTCTTTGCCATTAATTAAAAATGAAATATTTTGCTTTTGATTAATTAAAATATTTTTAACAATCCGAACATTACCGATGCCCTCTTGAGCTTTAAGACCAAATTCAATAATTTTAATATGATTTCGCTTACAAATTCTTGCGGTATCAACAAATTCAGGAATATCGCTATTTAATATTGCAATGCCATTATCTGTTAAATATTCAGTAAAAAGCATCATTTTACTAGCAAAATAAGCCTCCATTGATTGATGATAATCTAGATGATCTTGGGTAAAATTAGTAAATAAGCCAATTGCAAGCGGAATTCCTGCTATTCTTTGTTGCTCTAAGCCAATTGAGCTAACTTCAATCGCCACATCATCAATTTGGTTTTTCTTTAATATTGCTAAATTTTTATATAAAGAAACAATGTCGGGAGTAGTAAGGGAAGAGTTTATAAATTTATCATCAAGATTCTGATTATTTGTTTTTACTCCTAATGTTCCAATTGAAGCCGATTTAATCGCAACTAGCTCAAATATTTGCCTAATAAATTCAGCGGTTGAGGTTTTGCCGTTAGTGCCAGTAATTGCATAAATATTTTTTGGCAGTGGAGAATAAAGAGTTTTTAGAAATGAAACCAGCAAATTAAAGGGCTTAACAGCATCGATAAAGATAACGGGATTTTTACTGATAATTATTGATTCTTGAAAATTATAAGAAATTTTATCAAAATTTGCAACTACCACCGATGCGCCATTTCGTAGGGCTTGATTAATATATAGAATTGCCTTTTCGTCATCTTCAATTAAACAAAAAAATGCCGATTTATCTTTCACCATTCTTGAATCTTGTTCAATTGCAGAAATTTCTACCTGATTAATATCATCAATATTCAATTGATAAATAACTCGCTCTTCTCTTTGTTTTTGCAGATGCGGGCCTGATTCTTCAACCAGCGACTTAATATAATCTTTTAAATTAGCAATTTTTTGCATTAAGCTATTACCTGAATTTTAATGTTAAAATATTTATCATTATCGACTTTGACCAGCATCACCCTTATTTCCTCCAAATTTATCGCTATGAGCGGTGCTTTTATCTTGTTTTAGTGTTTTTAATTTTTCCAACAAACCTTTATTTTCCCAATTATCAATTTGAGGCATTTTAGCACTATTATAAATTAAAGGCATTCTTGTTATTGGCCTCTCTGTTTGCTGATTAGGTTTTCCTTCTTGATTTTTAGGCTTCCCCTTGACCCCCTCAAGAGCATCAACTGCATTATTAGCATTTTGTTTGGCATTTTTTATTGCCTTCAAGCGATTTTTCTTTGCATTCCAAACCACCGACCTCATACCAGTTGTGTTGAAGGTGTCGGTAGAACCCATTTTATCAACCTCTTCTGACCTATCGTCCCAAACATCTTTACTAGAAATTCCTTTATCTTTTTCCTGCTCTAGCCCCCCAACTTCATTATCAAGAGTTCTGACTTGATTTTGTTTAGGAAAAATTAAATTTTTGATTTTTTTAAAAAAACCACCTCCCCCTTGATTTTCTTGTTTTTTATCATTTTCATCGCCTTCTTGTTGTTTTTCATCGTTTTTATTTTCTCTTTTATCGATAAATCTTTGATCGCCATTAGCATCTTCTGCTTTTTTGCCAGATTCCTCTGCTTTTTTGGTAATTTTATTTACTTCTTCTTCTTTTTTCATCAACAAATTAACCTCTTCCGCACTATGAATTTGATTATCTTCTTCTTGATTTATCTCATTAAGAGCCTGACCGTTATTTGCCTTATTTTGTTCGGATGTTTTATTCATAAATTTGGTTGCAAAATAACTTTTGATTAAGATTATTGCATAATAAAATTGCAACTCATAAATAAAGCAACAAAGAATAATTTCTTGGAATAATTTCGTGGATTATCAGCAATCATTCTAGTGGCTACAATTAACAATTTCAACTATAATTTAAATAATGAAAGAAAATACACAACAATTTAAGCAAAAAATAATCGATGCAATGAATTGGAGATATGCCACTAAAATTTTCGATTTTAATAAAAAAATCAATCGTGAAGACTGGGAAACCCTAGAAAAATCAATGATTATGAGCCCTTCATCATTTGGGTTACAGCCATATCAATTTTTATTAGTCGAAAATACCGAAGCTAAAAAATTATTAACCCCGCATTCATGGAATCAACCCCAAATTGAACAATGTTCCCATTTAATTGTTTTCACCGCTCTTAAAAATATTGACGAAGAATATATTGATAATTTCATCAAATTAACCGCCAAAACTCGCTCCATTCCAGAATCCAGTCTTGCAGAATATAAAAAAATGATGATTGATAATTTAATTTCTAGCCATAAAGATATCTTTGACTGGGCAACAAAACAATCTTACATTGCTCTTGGAAATTTAATGACAACAGCCTCTCTCCTTGATATTGATAGCTGTCCAATTGAGGGCATCAACCCCGAAAAATACGATGAAATTCTTGGTATAAGCAACAGCAAATATGCTACCATCTGCGTCTGCGCTTTAGGTTTTAGAAGTGTTGAAGATAAATATCAAAATCTAAAGAAAGTGCGATTCGAACATGATTTCTTGTTAAAAAAAATATAAATTAAACTACTATCTAATTAGTGCCAATCTTAGATAATAAAGCCTTGCTCTTAGAAGTTAAAAATTTAACTTTATCATTCTTGCAGAAAAACAACAAAAATTATCAAGTAATTTTTGAAAATATTTCTTTTTCATTAGAAGAAAATAAAATTAGTGCATTAATTGGCGATAGCGGTTGCGGAAAATCATCTCTAGCCTTTGCAATTGCAGGGCTAGTCCCGAGTAATGTCAATATATCTGGAGAAATATTTTTTCAAGAAAAAATGATAATTTCTAATCAAAATCATCATTATCAAAATTTTGCCGAAAGATTTTCACAATATCAACAAATAAAAGGCTTTAGAGGCAATAAAATAGCCATTATTTTTCAAGATCCATCGGGAGCCTTAAACCCTCTACATTCAATTGGTTCGCAAATAGAAGAATCTATTATTATTCATAAACCCAATATTAGTAAAAAAGAGCTGAATCTGCAAGTTAAGTCAATCTTAAAAATGGTTGAATTGGAATCAATTGAATCAAGGTTAAATGATTATCCACATCAATTTTCAGGAGGCCAGAAGCAAAGAATTATGATAGCTATTGCAATTGCCAATAAACCAAAACTAATTATTGCAGATGAACCAACAACTGCACTTGACCCGTCTACCAAACAAGAAATATTAAAATTATTTCAAAAAATAGCAAAAGAGTGGCAGACTGCCATTTTGCTTATTACTCATAATCTTGAGAATGTAGAAAATTATGCCGATAAAATATTTGTATTGGAAGATAAAAAACTAGTTGAGCCATATAAATCTAGGCTTTATCAAAATTATTTAGAATATAAAAAACAAAAAGAAATTATCTACTGCAATCAATCAGAAGAAGGCGAGAAGAAGAAAATATTTAAGATTGATAATCTTATCGCTAATTATCAAATGAAGAAGAATATTCAAAATAAGGGTATTAGTTTTAATTTATATCAAAAACAAAACCTTGCAATTATTGGCAAGAGTGGCATCGGGAAAACCAGCCTTGCATTAGCGATGCTTAATTTGACTGAATCTACGGGAGTAGTGAATTTTTTTAACGATGAAGGGGAGATATCAAATTGGCATACCGCCAAAAAATCTCGCCAAAAAACCCTAGAATTAAGAAAAAATCTACAAATTGTCTTTCAAGACCCTTTCTCTAGCCTCAGCCCTCGTCTAAAAATTTTTAATATTATAGCAGAAGGCTTAGAAATACACTATCCCCTTGATTCAAAGATTATCATCAAAGAAAAAATCACTAATATTTTGAAGGAAGTTAATTTATCTCTTGATTTGTTAGAAAAATATCCACATCAATTATCTGGAGGGCAAAGACAAAGGGTTGCAATCGCTAGATCTTTAATTATTGAACCAAAAATTATTATTTTAGATGAACCAACCTCAGCCCTTGATTTTACTAATCAAATTATCATTATTGAATTGTTGAAAAAAATTCAACAACATCGCGACATCACTTACATTCTAATTTCTCACGATATCGCAATTATAAAAAATCTTTGCTCTAAAACCCTAGAAATTCAATAAAATCTATATAATTTTTGACCCTTTTTCTAATTCTATTTTAAATTGCTTATTATCAATTTGGTTATGCCATTTACTAATAGCAATCGTCGCGACACTATTGCCAATTAAATTGGTTATGCTTCTTGCTTCCGACATAAAACGGTCAACTCCAAGAATTAGAGGCAAACCGATTATTAATTCTTGATGATTAAACATCGCAAGAGTTGAGGCCAGAGTAATGAAACCGCTTCCCGAAACCCCCGCAGCTCCCTTTGAAGTAATTAATAACAAGCCAATTAAAGAAAACTGTTGAGCAATTGATAAATCTGCCCCCATTGCATTACCAATAAAAATAATCGCCATAGTAAAATAAATACAAGTGCCGTCAAGATTAAACGAATAGCCAGCGGGAATAATAATACCAATTGCCGATTTAGAACAGCCCAATTTCTCAAGCTTTTGAATAATCATTGGCAATGCTGACTCCGAAGATGAAGTGCCAAGAACAAGGATTATTTCTGATTTTATATAAGATAAAAATTTAATAATACTAAAACCGCATATTCTGCAAACTAAAGCGAGAACGGTAAAAATAAAAATACCGCAAGTTAAATAAAAAATTAAAATTAAAGAGATTAATTCTTTAAGGCTACCAAGACCATATTTACCTATAGTGTAAGAAATTGCTCCAAATGCTCCAATCGGAGCCAATTTAGCAATAACTCCAATAGTTTTAAACAATATCTTTGAAAATTCTTCAAAGAAATTGATAATTGAGCCAATTTCTTTTTTAATTGGCAGGCTTGCCAAACCTAGAAACAAAGCAACCAAAAGAATTGATAGAATTTCACCATTAACAAATGCAGAGCTTAAGGTGTCTGGAATTATTTTAATTAAAAAATCAGAAAAATTATGCCCAATATGTTGGCTATTATGCACTATTTCCAGAGATTTAGCCGGCATTTTTTCAACCATTTCTTTTGCTATTTGTCCATTGATTGATTTACCTAAATCAGCAAAATGAGCAACTCCAAAACCAACAATTAAGGCGAAAGTTGTTAATAATTCGAAATATATCAACATTTTTAACCCTAATTTACCAATTTTTATATCACCACTATTGATAACTCCATTAAAAATAGTGCAAAATATCAAAGGCCCGATAAGCATTTTAATTAGCTTGATAAAGCCATCACCCAAAAATTTACAGGAAATTGCTAATTCTGGGAAAAAGCAACCAAAAATTACACCAAAAATAATTGCTATAATTACCTGAAAATATGTACTTTTAATAATTTTAGACTTTTTCATTTAACACTTAATTTTATTTTAAAAACAAAAGATCGAGGCTTATTTTTATTTTTTAATAATCAATCTTTTTATGTAAAAATTAATTGCTCCTTATTTTTAGATTCATAATGAAACATCTCAAATTTATGTTTGATTTTGTAAAATAAACTAAGATAATTATTTATTCACTAATAAATTGTATCAATATTTGATTTTAATTTAAATAATATTCAACTAAAAACACCTATTAACTTAAACTTAATTAATCTTAACTTTCATTTTTAATGAGTAAAAATATACATATAGATCTGAAGCATCTTTCAAATATTGTTGACGGAGACATTGAATTTGAGAAAGAGCTTTTTAAAGTGTTTATTGATAATGGAAAATTAAATATTGAGAAAATGGAAATATCTATTCAAGAAAATAGCGATGAATCTTGGTATGCTTGCTCTCATGCTTTCAAGGGAGCATCCGCAGCGGTTGGAGCATTTCAATTGGCAAAAATTCTTGAAGAATGTCAACAGTTAACAATCTCTTCAAAACAAGATAAAATAACAATACTTAAACAAGCAAAAATAGAGTTTAACCACATACTCAACCTATTATCAAGTAAGTATCCTGAAATATTACAAATATCGTCAAATCCCTAATTTTATCCCCCGATTTTAACTCATTAAATAATTTTTAATAATTTAAGAAAAAAATACTTGATTGTTAAAAAGTTAATATTTATAATTCTGGACTAAAATTTCTTTTGACATTTAGAGTGCGTAGCTCAGTCGGTAGAGCACCTGACTTTTAATTAGGTGGTCGTTGGTTCGATTCCAACCGCACTCACCACTAAACCAAAAGCCACACAATTTTAATCTCTGCCAAAAATTATTAATAGTCTTTAAAAATTAAAATTAATAATTACAACATTTTGGTTGCAATTTCTAAAAAAAATATTAGCTTAGCAATATCTAATTGTTCATCTTTTCTAAAAAAAGAATCGCAATATTAAAGAGTTTTTATGTCAAAAAATTATCAACTTATAATTTTGTTCTACAAAATCTTGAGGGCAAAATCTTGAGGGCAATAATTAATTAACAAAACAACTCATTCAATTAACTTTAAAAAATAAAATTATGTCAGTATTAGTAGGAAAAAAGGCTCCAGATTTCACCGCTTCTACGGTTATGCCAAACAATGAAATCAACGATCATTTTAATCTTCACAATTTCATTAACGGAAAAATCGCTATTCTGTTTTTTTACCCTCTTGATTTTACCTTCGTTTGCCCATCTGAAATAATTGCTTTCGATAAAAGATTCAACGAATTTAAAAGTCGTGGAGTTGAAGTAATTGGAGTTTCTGTTGACTCAAAATATAGCCATCTTGCTTGGAAAAATACCGAAGTAAATAAAGGCGGAATCGGACAAGTTAAATATCCATTAGTGTCAGATTTAACAAAATCAATTGCCCGCGATTACGATGTATTAATGGGCGATGCCGTTGCCTTAAGAGGAACTTTTCTAATCGACCAAGAAGGAATGGTTCGCCATCAATTAATCAATGACTTGCCTCTTGGTAGAAATATCGAAGAAGCAATCAGAATGATAGATGCTTTAAAATTTTTCCAAGAACACGGAGAAGTCTGCCCTGCTGGCTGGAATCAAGGCAAAAAAGGCATGAAAGCTAGCACTCAAGGTGTTGCTGAATATTTATCTTTAAATGTTGAAGATCTATAAATAATCACCCCCTCCCTTGTAAATCCTAATTCTAAATTCTAATTCTAAATTTTAATTTAGGCATTATTTACAAGGGTTTTTCCTAAATTTTGTGATACTATTCCCCGCAATTGATTTAAAAAATGGTAAATGTGTTAGATTGCTAAAAGGCGATTTCTCACAAGCCACTATTTACAATGAAAATCCACTAGCACAAGCTCAAGAATTTACTAATAACGGCTTTAAATTTTTGCATTTAATCGATCTTGATGGTGCATTAAATGGCAATGTATTTAATCAAATTGCCATCAAAGAAATTATCGCCAATATTAAAATTCCTATTCAACTAGGAGGAGGCATCAGAACCCTTAAAGATATTGAAAAATGGCTAAATATAGGGGTTAACAAAATAATTCTAGGCACAATTGCAGTCACCAACCCAGAAATAACCAAAGAAGCCTGCAAATTATTTAAAAATCAAATTATTATTGGCATAGATAGCAGAAATAATCTAGTCTCAACTGCTGGCTGGGTTGAAAACTCAAATATTACAACTATTGAATTAGCAAAAAAATATGAAGATGTCGGAGCTTCCGCAATTATTTATACCGATATTTCACGAGATGGAACCTTATCTGGAGTCGATATAGATGGAACTAAAGCCTTGGCAATGGCGGTTAAAATTCCTGTAATAGCTTCTGGTGGAGTTGGGAAAATCGATGATTTAATAAAAATATCACAACTAGAAGAATTTGGAGTCGTAGGCTCAATTATCGGTAAAGCATGGTATCAAAAAACCATAACCATCAAAGAATTACAAGAAAATAATTTTTTATAATTATTTATAAAATTTTATTTATTATCGCTAAAAGTGCTACAACGATTTAATATTCTTGATGCTCTAGCAATTGCATTAGTTAAATAAAAATCATATTTCTGAGCAATAATTTTCAATTGCGAATCTAGAATATTAACCTCCTCATTCAATGAAATAGCAGATTCTGGAGTTGGATTGTTAAGATTGGCAATCGCCTTATGATTAGAAATCAGCATTCTTAATTGTGAAATATCATCAAAATCAAGAGTAATTGACATTTTTTTAGCTATTTCAAGAATAAATTGCCATTCAGCTTTTGCATCACCAAGCGGAAATGTTGATAGTGAAGAAATTTGCGCTCGCCCTTCAAAATTAATAAAAATAGCTTCTTTTTCAGTGTAGGCGGGGCAAGGTAAAATAATATCAGCAACATTTGCACCATTATCTCCGTGAGAACCTAGATAAATTATAAATTTATCTTTTAAAGCATTGAAATCAATGTCATCATCAACTCCTAATAAGAATATTGTTTTTACTTCTTGATTATTAACAATCTCTTTTATTCCGCCTTTATTTACAAAACCTAGCTCTAAACCGTTTATTAGGCCAGTATTTTTTGCTAAAAAGTTAAAACCATTCCAATCTTCTTTAATGAAATTAAATTTATTGGCAATTAACTTAGTTAAATTCATTATTTGATTACCTTCAACCCCAGTAATTGCATCTTCCCCAATTATTAAAATTGGATTTTTAGCATTTTTAAGAATCTTAGAAAAATAATGCTCTTCTTTGATTATTGAACTCATAATTGCAACATCATTGCCAAGATCTTGATATTTATAAGTTAGATCGATTTTTTGTGTCTCTTCATTTTTAGCATCATCATTTAACCCAATAACCGCAATATTTTGTGGATTCTTTATAAAAGCTTTTCTTAAGCGATAATTTAACAATGGAGCATCTAAACGAGGGTTGACCCCTATCAATAAACAAGCATCCGCCTTTTCAACGGCAGAAATAGTAGTATTAAATAGATAAGAACCACGATCATTGGCATTAATCGCTTGATTAGCAAGCCTTGATTCATAATTATTACAATCAATTTTATCAAATAAATTTTTTAAGGCAAAAATATCTTCAATTGTGGATAATTTACCACTTAAAGCAGATATTTGATTAGATTTTAATGATTTAAGATTATCCACAACATTGTCAATTGCTTCTGTAATTGTAGATTCAACTAATTTGCCATTCTTTTTAACATAAGCTTTATCAAGCCTTTGATATTTAAGGCCATCATAACAAAAACGAGATTTATCGCTAAGCCACTCTTCGTTGATTTCTTCATTGGGAGAAGGTAGTATTCTCATAACCTCAAGACCTCTGCTATCAACTCTAATATTACTGCCCATTGCATCCATAATATCAACTGACTGGGTTTTTTTAAGTTCCCAACTTCTAGCTTTAAAGCTATAAGGTTTTGATGTAAGTGCTCCAACAGGACATAAATCGATAATGTTGCCTGATAATTCTGAATTTATTGATTTTTCAAGATAAGTAGTGATTTCAGTGCCTTCGCCCCTTGATATGGCACCCATTTCTCCTGTTCCTGCTATATCTTCCATAAATCTGACACAACGAGTGCAATGAATACAACGAGTCATTTGGGTTTTAACCAACGGACCAAGATCTTTATTGCTAACCGCTCTTTTTGATTCGTGAAAATTACTATTACCACTACCATACTGAAAAGCTTGATCTTGTAGATCGCACTCACCACCTTGATCGCAAATTGGACAATCAAGAGGATGATTAGCTAATAAAAACTCCATAACACCTTCGCGGGCTTTTTTTACCATTGGAGTTGTGGTAAATATTTGCATTCCTTCAACAGCAGACATCGCACAAGAGGCAACTGGCTTCGGCGGGCCTCCAACAACTTCCACGAGACACATTCTGCAATTTCCAGCAATTGCGAGCTTCTCGTGATAACAAAAACGAGGGATTTCGATTCCTGCTATTTCACAAGCTTGAATAATTGTAATACCAGCAGGAACTTGGTATTCATTATTATCAATAGAAATTTTTATCATTTTTATTGCTAATTAGTTAATTAATCTTGCACAAAATCAAATTTAGATTCCTTGCCACGACTCATTCTCTTTCTTTCATTCGTATCAAGAAACTTTTTTCTTAAGCGGAGAGCTTTTGGAGTAACCTCTGCAAGCTCATCATCGCTAATGTAGGTTATCATCTCTTCAAGAGTTAAATCTCTGGGCGGGGTTAACCTTATTGCTTCATCGGTTCCTGATGCTCTGACATTAGTAAGTTGTTTGCCTTTTAAAACATTAACTTCTAGGTCTCCTTGTTTTGCATTTTCACCAATTATCATTCCAGCATAAACTTTTTGTTGTGGCTTGACAAATAGAGTTCCTCTATCTTGAAGATTCCACAATGCATAAGCAACCGCTTCACCTGAATCGGTAGATATTAATGCACCATTCTTTTTGAATGATATTTCTCCTTTATAAGGAACATAACTATTAAAAATACGATTCAAAACTCCTGTTCCCTTGGTGTCAGTTAGGAATTCGCCTTGATAACCAATCATACCTCTTGAAGGCACTAAAAATACAATTCGAGTTTTACCGCCAGTTGATGGCTTCATTTCTGCTAATTCGCCTTTTCTGATTGATAATTTTTCAACTACTGAACCGCTAAAATTATCGTCAACATCAATAACTACTTCTTCAATTGGCTCAAGAATTTCGCCATTTTCACCTTTTTTAAATAATACTCTAGGTCGTGAAACCGATAATTCAAAGCCTTCTCTTCTCATATTTTCAATTAACACACCAAGCTGTAACTCGCCTCTACCACCAACTTCAAAGCTGTCTTTTCCGTCGCTTTCTTTTACTTTTATAGCCACATTAGTTTCAGATTCTGCGAATAATCTTTCTCTGATCATTCTTGAAGTAACTTTAGTTCCTTCTGTTCCCGCAAGAGGAGAATCATTAACACTAAGAGTTATCGCCATTGTAGGAGGGTCTATCGGAGTTGATTTTATTGGGCTAGAGACAGTAGTATCGCAAAGAGTATCTGCCACTGAAGCTTTTTCTAGGCCAGCTATGCAGACTATGTCTCCTGCTGTAGCCTCTTCAACCGCAATCTTTTCTACCCCACGAAATACATGAAGTTTGGTTAATCTTCCTTGTTCTACAAGCTCTCCCTTAAGGTTTATTGCCTTAAAACTCATTAAATTTTTTGCCTTACCAGAATATATTCTACCTGTAAGCATTCTGCCAAAATAAGGGCTATGATCTAACAAGGTTGCCAACATTGAAAATGGTGCATTTTCGTCGAATTTTGGCGGAGAAACATGACTAAGAATTAAATCAAATAAAGGTGAAAGATCTTTCTTTTCATCTTTATCGAGGTCATTAACACACCAGCCGTCTCTACCAACTGCATAAAGGACAGGAAAATCAAGCTGTTGCTCATTGGCATTTAAAGAAACGAATAAATCAAATATTTCATCGAGAACTTCATCAGGGCGAGCATCTGAACGATCAACTTTATTGATAATTACAATTGGTTTTAAGCCTAAATTTAAGGCTTTAGAAAGCACAAATTTAGTTTGTGGCATTACACCTTCCGCAGAATCAACAAGCAATAAAGCACTGTCTGTCATTGACAAAACCCTTTCAACTTCACCACCAAAATCAGCATGGCCGGGAGTATCGATGATGTTTATTTTATTGCCTTTCCATGCAATAGAGGTGCATTTTGCAAGAATAGTAATCCCCCTTTCTTTTTCGAGGTCGTTGCTGTCCATAACCCTATTTTCTACCTGTTGATGAGCATGAAAGGTTCCGCTCTGATGGAGCATTGCATCAATTAAAGTTGTTTTACCATGATCAACATGGGCAATTATTGCAACATTACGAAAGTGAGACATATTTATTTGTAATTTCAGCAAGTCTTGACATTAATTTTAGTAAATGTCAGCTTTATTTATATGGAAATAGGTAATTAAAATACAGTTTTTGAATCTTATTTTGATACGAAGTATTGATGTAAGATCTAAAAAAATAGTATAAAAAAACGAAAATATAGCTATAAAAAATAACTTGTCAACCTAAATAATCTCTAGGTGAATAGAGTTATAATTTTCTTCCTTAATAATAATTATCTTGATAAAAGTAATCGATTCTGCGACTTCGTTTCGCTTCACAAAGGATGATAAAAGGAAAAAGAAAGGCTAAAAGCCCCCCAAGAAAGAAGACAAGGTGTTGAAACCCTTTGTGGTGAAGTTATGTTCCGTTATTATTAGGCCAAGGGGTTGAAACCCCTTGTTGCCGTTAACAATAGAGTTCGAAACCAACTCACCTGTCATCCTGCACGAAGTGAAACGAAGTTGCAGGATCTAAAAAACTCTTGTAATTATGGATCCTGCGACTTCGCGCAGGATGACGGGTGTTTGATGCATCGGGAGCCCCTTCTTTCTAGTGGGCTGAAGCCCCTTGTTGCAGTTATCATAGAGTGCGAACCTAGACAAGTTAAAATAAAATTATGTAATAGCCCCTACAAACCACTCCGATGCAATAGATAGATTTTGTTTATCCAAGAATTCTCGTTTTAGATAATCATGAGCACCACATACAATAACAATCTGAATCGCACCTTTAGATTTGGCAGTAGTTTTGATAGTTTTTACCAACTCATTACCAACAGATTGCCAAAGATTTTCTGACTTTACACAAAAATCATCAATGTTAATCCACCAGGATCATAAACCTCTGGAGCATTTATTAGCTTACCAATGATAAATCCTAGAATTTCTTTGTTATGGCCTTCTGCCGTAAACATAATATAATTTTTATCATTCAACAATTCTTTAAACCATTTCTCTTGAGTTTTATCGCCTTCTTCTCCTGCATATCGCCAGAATTGTGGTTGTATTTTTTCGTAAACTCGCCGTTTGGTTTTTGAGAGCAAAACCATATCGTTGATATTTGAAAGTTTTGTTGGGTATATCTCAAGATTGCTGATTCTCATTTGTTGTTATTTTTTTAAGCTTTTCATCAATTTTAGAATCTTGCAAATGCAAATTATTTTTTGGCAAAATCTCATTATTTATTTGCGGTTTAGCTAATGAATTGTAAATTTTCCAGAATTCTTCATTTGACTTTTCAAGAGCATTTCTCATTGCCAAAATTTCTTCTTCTTTATATTTTTGCCAAAGCTCTAAACTAGTTTGATATATATCATTATTAAGTTTAATTGTTTTTTTATCTTCTTGCCATTTTTCTTCTGATAATTGCCCCTTATTAATAGCATATGCTATTGGCATTGTTAAATCTTCAAAATGCACAACAGAAAAAATTGCTCGATTATTTTTAAGATCAATAATTGTACTGCTATTTGAACCAAATCCGCCACCATTATGGGTTCTATAATCTTTCCAAGCGAGATCACTAAAAGCCATATAACCAAATCCATATGTTTCAGCTTTAGAATTTTCATTTTTGCCATCATATTGCTCTATTTTTTGCTCGTTAAAGATTTTTTGAATATTTTCGTCTTTAAAAATAGAAAATTTATCATTATTTGCTAAAATATGCATTGCGATTAAAGCCTGCGATACTGGATCTGCATATGATCCACCGCAGGCTAGATCATAAAAATGCGAAGGAATTTCAATCAATTGACCGCCATAAAAATTCTTTGTTTCAGCTATTGTTAAATCTTGTTGCTTGTTAAATTTATTATCAATTTTGCTTTTGTTGTTAATGTATAAAATTTGATCCGAAGTAAAATATTTTAGATTTTCCGCTATCTCTTTGCCATTTACCTTATCATTAGCAATGATTTTTTCTTTTACTCTTGCAATAACCAATTCATTAATAATATCGCCAAAAGTTGTGTTTTTATTATTTTCCTTGCTGGCAACACCAATTAATATTCTACCTAAAATTTCGTAGTCAATGTTGTTATAAAGATATTCTTCTTGTTTTTGCCCCCAAGAGTCATCTCTTTTAATCTTTTCAAGATCAATCATATCATCTAAGCTTAATTTTTGATGATTTTTAACAATTTTTTCGGCAAAAGAAAAAGAATTTTTATCAACTTGAAGTAATCCAGAAGTGTGTTGAGCTAAGTCTTTTATCGTAATTTTTTGATAATTTGGATCTTTTACTAATTCTTCCTTAAAATATTTTGAATTGGGAAATTTTTCTGAAAGCACTTCTGCAAAATATGATAATTTTGCATCAATTCCTTGTGGAAAATATTTTTTATAAAGACCTTCTTCAAGCATTCTTAATATTGCAACTGCAGTGAGCATTTTTGCGTTACTATCAATACTAAATATCAAATTGTTTTCATTATTTTGAGAAAAATTATATTGGGAAATTTGATATTTCTCATTTTCATATTTGACATCAGCAACACCACAAGAAAGAGCTACACCGCCATCACCACTAAAAGATTTTGATATAACTTTTTTACCAAATTTTAAATCCTCAATATTTTGACTTACCAATACAGCATTATTAATTGCTTGAGGATCTTTAAATTCTAAACTCTTATGATTCATTTTATCTAATACCCGATCGCAATCTTTAAAAACATTAGATATTTCTTCTCTTGCCTTGCTAAGCTGTGGTTTTATTGCTTCTACTATTTTATTAAAATCATCAAGATTCTTAATTTCTGCCACTTTATTACTATCAATAACCCCTTTTTCATCACAAAAATGCTCTTTTACATATTGATTTAAAGATTCTTGAGCTGGCTCATATGTTTTGCGGATTTGATTATGAAAATCGCCAAAATTTTGTGGCAATCTTTTTTGATCAATTAGTTCTTTTTGCCATTCCTGAGAAGCATAATCCCAAGCGCGAGCTTTTTTATTATACTCTTCATATTCATAATCTTGCAATACATTACTTGGATCGCCATATTTCTTATATTCATTCAATGCATTACTTGGATCGCCATATTTCTCATAATCTGATTGATCGCATTTATCACGAAAATACTGGTTAATTTTTGAGATATAATCGCAACTAATAATGGTTAATATGGAATCCCTCGCAAATACATCTTGCTGTTTTATTGAAACATCTAGATTTGTAGCGACATCTTTTATATTAGGATTACTACTAGTATTCATAAAATCTTCAATAGAAATGTTCATATGTACTTTTGCAAATGCATTATTACCTGGATGACCTCCACTATGCCATAATAATATTCCTTCGTCACCCTTATCTTCAATTGCCAAGCCAAGTGAATAATTTTTTCCTAAACCATTAAGATTTTCTCCTAATTTGCGGGCTTCAACATAATATTTGCGAATTTCTGCTATTTTCTGTGAATCATTTTGTAATTTATTTTCCATCCCGCAAACAAGATTTGACAATTCACCATAAAATTTTTCAAGGTCAGCAACGGTTGAACATAAACCGCCCTCAGAAAGTGCTATATAGCCTTTCTTAGTATTTCTAAGGAATCCTCCCTAACATTCTCCTTTCTTGGAAGGTTATAATTATAATCATAAATCACATCTTTAACTATAACATTATCACTAATTCCTTTTCTTGCTTCCTCCGATTCATATATTGACTTTGTATTATCTAATTTAAGTGGTGTTAAAATTCTATTTTTCAGCTCTGCATAATAATCTTGATCGGCAACAAGATTCATCATATCTTCAGCAAGAACAAAGCCAAGATTACAATAAGCAAAAGAACTCCGTTGACTTTGTGGATCAAAAGAAAATAGCGATTTATCTCCATAAACATTCATTCTAAATTGTTCTTTTTCTTTCTCATTTAGTTTATCTGGATCAAGATTAGCATCTTTCTGATAAAGATAATGATCGCCATTTCTAAGGCCACTTCTATGGCTTAGAAGTTCTAACATTGTTACATTACCACATCCTACCTCATTAATCATTTGACGATATTTATTGATTTTTTCTTGCCTTTCAGGGTATTTTGATTCAGCCTTATTTAAAACATCTAGCAAAGTTGCATTTATTTTATTGTCACCAAATTCACCATCAACGGCCATTATAGCTGCTGTTGCGGCACAAAATGTTTTTGAAACACTCATAATCCAAGCTTCTTTATTTCTATCTGATTCAAGGGATTTTGAATTATATTCAAATTTAGTTACCAACCCGTCTGGAAATTTTAAATTATCTTTCATATCGACTCCTCATAAATATTTGTTATTATTAGCAAGATTCTCGTTAATTTTAGAATTTTGCAAATTATTTTTTGGCAAAATCTTATGATTTATTTGCGGTTTAATAAAAATCTGCTTCTTTGCCACTTTTTCATTAATTCTATTTTTTTGATTTGTTATAAAATCTTCCAATGTTATATTTTGGGGCGAGCCTAAGAAGAAAAAGGCTTGATACGGTTTTTTTTCAATCTCAGTTTTAAGATTTTGCAATTCTTCTTCTAAATTTTTTGTTTTATCAATATTGACAATTATTTTAGTAAGATCGTGAGGTATATAGCCAATATTCGAATCTATTTCATTGGGGATTTTAATCTCTCTTTCTATGGCCGAAATATCAAAATTACGACTTTTTAAAATCGCCAAATAAGTATCAAAATTTTTTCCCTTGCTTGTAACTCCTCTTAAGCTAATCAAAGCTTTTGGCAACTCGTCATTGTTATCCTTGGCAATTTTTGTTATTGTTTCATCAAATAAAATTGAAAAATAGCCTTTTCCTTCATGTTCTGTGGCGGTCGCAATGGTTCCCATCATAATTCTTAGTGGATCTTTTGATATACCAGCAAGTATTATTGAGACTAGATTGTTTGCTTGATCTTCTATCAAAAAACTACAAATTTCTTTGGGATTTATATTAGAGTCTCTAACTTTTGGCAAATCTTCATCTTCTATTTTATATTCTCTTACTTGATGATGATAATCTGGATCTATTTTTTTGTAATTTTCTGCGGCACGATAAGGAACATTGGCAATCATTTGTTTAATTTGGATGCTTTCATTCATTTCTTCTGAACTAATTTGCCTAAAATAAAAATGAATATCACTACCATCATTACTTGTTATTGGAAAATAAATATTTTTTCATATTTTATATAATGGAATTAAAAACTAAGTTCAAAAAATCTTATTTTTACAGCTTAATTTGGCAAGGTTTTTTAAGTCTTTTATGAATTTTGATTGTGGTTTTTGTGTTTTAGGTACCCGCGGAATCAGCACCTTCTCTTTCTGGGTGCCGTTTTGCAACGGCATGACGAGTGTTTTAGTTCCGTCATCCAGAAAGAAGGCAAGGGGTTGAAACCCCTTGTTGCCGTTGATTAATGGAGAATATAACTTCACCACAATGGGCTGAAGCCCCTTCTCGATCTAATAACCCTCCCCCAAAAATGATTAAGAAGGGAGGGTCGCAGAGCCAATTTTTTGGCGATGCGGGGGAGGGGTAAGAAATATTTTCAATAACATTAGGCATGGAGTTATAACTAGTTTTTCGACCCCTCCCCGAAATTGCTAGCAATTTTGACCCTCCCTCAAGGGGAGGGTAATAATCTCTCAGAAGTTTTGCAAAATAATAAAGTCAATTCTGGGGCTTCCCTTCTTCGTCATCCCGACGAAAGTCGGGACCCAGTTTTAAAACCCTTCTGGGTGCCGTTTTGCAACGACATAACAAGTGTTTTAAAATGTCTTGAACTTGTTGCGATTTTTAGCTTCTATTTGTTTTCTAGCCTCAATAAATGGCAATATTCGCTATTGAAATCATTTTTGTTAACCGCTATTTTTGCAATATTAAATTCATCATTGGCTGTGATTCCTTCAATGAAAGAGATTAATTCTATTCTTTTATCAATAAAATCTTCTTCTTTTTTCTTATTCTGCGGGTAAAAAACATTTTTAATAGAGGTTTCCTTGATTAACATTTTATCCCAGTTCCAATATGCTATCGCATTAATTTCGTTATTTTTTACTAGATTTTCATAATTATTAAGCAATATTGCTAAAAGTATCAATTGTGGTTTTTTCAGGGCTAATACCTCTTTTTGTAGAGGTTGCTGGCCAGTTTTATAATCAATTATCTTAATTTTTTGTTCAGAAATATTAATGATGATGCGATCTATTTTACCAATAATATTTATATCTCCTATCTTCGATTCCACTTTATATTCGGCATAATTTTCATAATTATTTCCTAAATATTGAGAATTACAATCAATAAAAATAGAAATATATTTGATAAAATCTTGATAATATCGCATTCTCGCATAATAGCTAACCAGATATTTATCTGCATTTTTATCAAAAAAAGAGTTAGCAAAATTAATTATCATTGATTTTTCGATGTTTCTAAAATTAGTTTTTACAATTTCTTCTAGAACAGCATGAATGAGGTTGCCAAATTCTCGTTTGCCTTCAATCTCATCAATCTTTAACAAGGGCTTTATTTGCAAGATTTTAGTAATATAAAAATAATAAGAATCATTTGATATATTTTCAATATCGGTCACTGATAATTTTCTTGGAATTAGATTTATCGCTACTTTAATTAATTTTTGTTGAGAATTTTTGATTATTTTTTCTTGTAATAAAAGATCTGAATCCTTGATAATGAAGGATCCGCTCTCAAAATTACGATATTTCTGTTGATGAAAATGTAAATTTGTAAAGTTGATAATATTGGCTTTTTGATTAGATAATTTTGATAAAATTAATTCAATTTTAGTTAAAAGTTGCGAAGGCCTTAACTCTTGATTGATGATGAATTTTGAAGCTGTAAGCAATATTTCTTGATTATTGAGATAATTGCGAAAATCATATTGATTGCGACCTATTGAGCTAAATCTTTTATCTATTCCTAATTCAGCTTGCAATTTTTTACCCAACCAATTATCGCTTGCAATTTGCGGAAAAACTCCCTCGCTAAGGCTTGTTAAAACTAGCAAATTATGATTAAGTAAGCGGGCATCAATGGTTGAAATTAATTTTATTGGATTAATTTTATGATTTCTGAAATAATGCTCCGTTTCTTGACTTGCCTCAAAATAACTAATTTTGCCCGCAATAATTTTGATAAACCTTGCTAAATCGGCAATTTTAAGCCTAATTTGGCTTTTTTTCATCAAATTATCGAATAATTTTTTTAATTCTTTTTTTTCTGGCTGTTGATTGATAATTTGAGAAAATAAAATTATCGAATTATCGCTTCTGCCTATTGATATTATTGATTCAATGATCTTGCTAATTTCTATTATTAAATGCTCTAATTGCCAATTTTTTTGTAAATCTAACAAATTATCAAAGGAAGAAATAATTTTCATTGCGAATGGCTTTATCTCTTGATTTACCGAACATTCTATAGTTTTTTTTAAACCTTGATAATTATTGAAATCACGAGCTTTTCTAATAAAATTTATTTCAAATTGACTTGTTAAATCTTGCCAAATCTCAGCATTTTCAACATTATCTAAAATTATGGAGTGCTTAAGAATAGACAATAACTCAATTGATGAAAAATTATTATTAATTAACTTAGCAATTAAGTTAATTAATTGCAGAAATCGACAATCAGCAATTGAGATATTGCATTCATCCGAATATGGAAGCTCAATCCTTGATAATTCAAGCTTGATGAGGTCACGAAAATTATCATCATTAATAATTATGGCGGTGTTTTGTTCTGAAGAATCAGCATCAGAATATTTTCTTTCTAATGTTTTGGCGATAAGAACCGCCTCTTCAATAATATTTTCTGCAAAAATAAACCCTACTCTTTCTTTTGCCATTTCAATAATTGTAAGAGATTGCTGTTGATTAAAAATATTATTAAGATTACTGAATTTGTGACAATTATCAGCATTAGAAATTGCTACATCGACAAATTGCGACCATAATTTATTTTTAAAAAAATTATCATCTTCTAATTTATTAATGCTTATATTTACTATATCGCTTGGCAATATTTCTAAAAAATTTATTAGTTTTTTAATAAAAAATTGCGGATGAGTTTGAGAATTAAATTGACTAGATTTTTTATTTTCAATAAATGATTCCAGCTCTTCAATATTGGCACCCTGCAATATGACATAACCTTTATTTTGAGAGCTTATGGCTTTGATTAATTTTCTGCCAATTTTCAAACTGCCCGTTGAACCTGCAATTATCAAAGTCTTTTGCAATTGATTTTTATTCAATAAATCAATGAAATTTTCAAAAATTAATTGTTGATATAATTGATTGCTTAGTATTTTTTGTTTAATCGCAGAATTTTTAATTCTTGCCTCTATGGAACAAAGAAAATCAAGCATTTCTTGGCGATGCTTAGGTAAATTACCATACTCCATTGCTTTAATTGTTGATAAATCTATCTCTTCGAGCATTATTTCATTAAATATTTCAGCAATATTGCTAGAAATTACCGCCATTTGATAAGTATTTAATTTGCTAAAAATAGGATTAGCAATCACCTCAGCCATCAAAAACATTAAGAATTCAGCATCTTCTAGCTTTTTATGATTAATCAATTCAATCGCTCTTTCTATTAATTCTTCGCCATTATTATCATAATTAAAAATCTCAAAAATATCTTGATAAGATAATTCGCCAATCGCAATAATTTTTGGTAGAATCTTTGTAGTTTTTTTGATTTCTTTTTTGGCAATAATTTTTTTAAACTCTTTGACCGCTAAATTGCTTGGCAATATTATAATTGGAGCATCCTCTTGGCTGAAAGATTGCGATTGATTAGAAAAATTTTCTTCTAACCAATAATATAAAGCTTCTAAAAAATTATAATAGGTTGGTATGTTGAAAATATTGATTTTATTCATTAAAAACAGTTAATATAATTATCGTGCGATCACTCTTCGATTAATTCTCTTTTACCAGAAATATTTGGAGTTGTTAAAACTCCTTCTTGCTCCATTCTTTCAATAATAATGGCGGCTCGATTGTATCCTATTCTAAGTTGTCTTTGGACATAGCTAATTGAAGTTTTTTTATCTCTTCTGACAATTGCTAAAGCCTGTTGATAAAGTGCATCATCGCCATTGCCATTATCATTAAAATCGTTAATATCAGAAACTTGCCCCTTGCCAGTCGGTATAGGAACATCAAAAGAAATTTTACTTTCTTCGCTCGTTTCATTGTAATTTTGACTCTTGATAAAATTAACAATATCTTCTATTTCAACATCTGAACAAAATGGCCCGTGAACCCTTGTCATTTTGCTACCTCCAGATAGATAGATCATATCTCCTTGTCCGAGTAGTTGCTCTGCCCCTTGAGTGCCTAAAATAGTTCTGCTATCAATTCTAGAAGTTACTTGAAAGCTAATACGAGTTGGAAAGTTAGCCTTAATAACACCTGTAATTACATCAACAGAAGGTCGTTGTGTAGCCATAATTAAATGAATTCCTGCTGCTCTAGCCATTTGGGCCAATCTCTGCACGGAACCTTCAATTTCTTTGCCCGCAACCAGCATTAAATCGGCCATTTCATCAACTACAACCACAATAAAAGGAATTTTCTTTGGCTCGAATTCTATTTCCTCAATAATTGGCTGACCAGTTGAGGCATCGTATCCTGTTTGCACTTTACGGGTTAGTTTTTCTCCTGAAACCATTGCCTTTTCCGCTTTCTCATTATAGCCAGCAATATTTCTTACTGCAAAACTTGACATTAGGCGATATCGTTCTTCCATTTCTGCAACCACCCATTTTAAAGCTATTATAGCTTTGCTTGCTTCAGTAACAACAGGAGATAAAAGATGCGGAATGCCATCATAAACCGAAAGTTCAAGCATTTTTGGATCAATCATTATAAACTTACATTCGCTAGGTTTGAGCTTAAAAAGCAATGATAAAATCATAACATTGAGACCAACTGATTTTCCTGAGCCCGTGGTTCCTGCTATCAATAAATGAGGCATTTTTGCAAGATCTGCAATGGTTATTTCGCCACTAATATCTTTGCCTAATATCATTGGCAAAGAATGGCTTGAGAATTTATATTCTTTTGATTCTATCAATTCTCGTAAAAAAATAATTTGCTTTTTAGGGTTTGGCAACTCTATACCTATTGATGTTTTGCCCGAAATTACTGAAATTCTAGTTGAAATCGCACTCATTGAACGAGCAATATCATCGGCAAGACCTATAATTCTTGATGCCTTAGTGCCTGCAGACGGCTCAAATTCGTGAAGAGTTACAACCGGACCAATTCTTGCTCCAATTGCTTCTCCTCTAACTCCAAAATCTTCAAGAACTTTTGCTAACATTCTTGATTGACTATCAACAACTTCGCGACTAACCTTTTTATCACGGTTTTCTTCGCTACGATTTACCAACAAATCGCTTTGTGGCATTTTATATTGCTCTTGATTATTGCTAGATTTTCTACCGCGAATATTTTTTAATTCTTTTTTGAGAGTTTGTTTTTCATCAACTGCATTATCGTTAACATTATCTTGCGAAACAAAGCCAATCAGTGCTTCATCTAGTAATTTGATATTTTCTATATTATTTACCTCTTCAGTAAATGAAACTTTACCGATAGTAGATTTTTTATTTTTATCAACGACAAACCTTGCAAATGTTAATCCGATTAAAAATTTAGCAGTTAAATGAAAGTATCGCCAAGAATAATAGATATCCCGCCAATTTATCTCAAGAATAATTGCAAATAAGATTGAAGCACTACATAAAGCAATAATCGCTGTTAAATAAGGCTCTATTTGAGTAATAGAGTTTAAAATTAACAAGCCATTATAGCCACCAAAGCTGTTAAATAACCACCATTGCGGTTGCGGAATAATTGCTAATGCAGTTGCAAAACTTAAAACTGCAAATGGTGCTAAAATTATTTTATAAATCAGCAAATTATCGCCATTTTTACTAGCAAGCTTAAAGCCAATTTTAGCAATAATAATAGACAACATAATCGATGCAAGACCAACTGTTTGTAGCATTATATCTGAAGAATAGGCACCAAAAATTCCTAAAATATTTTTAACTTGACCATTCGAAGAGCCAGAATTAAGCGAAGGATCGTCGATTTTATAAGTAATTATTGAAGAAATTAAGGCGAGACCTAATAATAATATTAAAACTCCTAAAATTCTACGCAGAATAATTAATATAACGGGGTAAAATTTTTCTATCATAATGAAAATTTATAATTCGATTTAATTATAAAATTATTTAGTGACGCAATATATCGAGTCTCATTTTTCTCTCTGCTTCCTCAATTGCACTTATCGTTCCGACATGAAAATATCTTCCTGTAAGTTCAGTGCCTTTAATTCCTTCAAGTATGCCGTTTTCATTAATTGCATTTTGATAAAAATAAGACATTGAAAAATATTTTAAATCTGAGCCTTCTAAACTAGACTCAGGAACATCTTGAAATAAAAGCTTGGGATCAATAATTTGTAAGCCAGTGAAAGTAAAAGGCAATTTTTGATTATTATTTTCTTTTGGCTTACTTAAATTTAGTGTCGCTGGATCAAAATTAAAATCTCCGTTGCCGTGATAACATTCAAATTTGTCGGTTCTAGTGAGTCCAAGCATTATTTTACATGGATTGCTAAGAAAATTTTCATAAAGATCAGAAATATCAAGCGGGAAATTCTCTCTCCATATAACATCGCCATTGACTAAAAGAAGCGGTTTATTGATATCGATTAAATTTTTTGCAAATAAAAGACCGCCTCCTGTTTCAAGCTTTTCAGGCTCTCGTGAAAAAATAACCCTAGCATTGTAGCTATGCATATTTTTAAGATGATTCTCTATTTTATCTGCCAAATAAAAACCGTTGACTATTATTTTTTTTATTTCGCCAAATTCGGTAATTTTTTCAATGATATGCTCTACCATTGGCCTCTTATCAATTAAGACTAGTGGCTTAGGAATGGTGTCGCTTAGTGGTCGCATTCTTTCGCCTCTACCGGCGCAAAAAATAAAAGCTTGCTTAAGACCTTGCATATTTTTATTGGTGTGCAAATATATCAAGAGAGAAGCCTTTTAAATCGAGCTCAACTCTTGTTGGTAAAAATTTCATACAATCTTCAAATAGATTAATCTTCTGCTCTCTTACAAGCATTTGATTTAATTTTTCTTTTAAACGATGAAGATATAAAACATCTGAAGAGGCATAATCTAATTGTTTATCGCTCAGATTAGAGTTCCCCCAATATGAACTTTGTTGCTTCTTTGAAAGCTCAACACCAAGAATTTCTTCGCAAATATTTTTTAAACCATGAGAATCAGTGTATGTTCTGACTAATTTTGAAGCAATTTTAGTGCAATAAATATTGGAAATATCAACTTTTAGGTAATGTTTAATTATTGCCACATCAAAACGGGCAAAGTGAAATATTTTACAAATATCATTATTTCCC
The DNA here is from genome assembly GCA_964202895.1 of Rickettsiales bacterium UBA1997. GTDB lineage: Bacteria > Pseudomonadota > Alphaproteobacteria > Rickettsiales > UBA1997 > JAJTDS01. The sequence goes on from CAXNJM010000001.1 coordinate 805,487, forward strand.
AATATTGCCTTAAGATTCTTGCAATTATCGTAATTATTATAATCGAACTTAACAAGATGAGCAGAACCATCGCCACTTGAGATTTGTAGCAAGCAAAGACGATCTCGATGGATATTTAAACCCATCGTTTCGGTGTCAATTGCCAACTCTTTTGCTAACAAAAATTTTTCAAAAACCTTATTTGATATATCATTTTGATGGAGCTCTATATTCATCATTGAATTATTTAATTTAATCATTTATTGAGATTATTGGTAAAGCAGATAAACTGCATGGCTTTGTAAATTTTATTTTGCTTAGCAACTATAAAATTTTATTTGTTAAAAACCAATAAAAAACTTTAATAAATTTATCTAAATAAATAAATTAGAATTGTTAAATATAATTTGCAATTTACAATAAACAAATTATTTCTTTAGTTTAAAGTGTCAAGCCAGTAGCAATAACTGACACTCTAGTGGTGAATAATTAAATTCTTAATTAATTGTGATTAAATAAGAATTTAACTGGCTTTATAGTGATGATTTACTATTTAATACCTAAAAAAATTTAAGTATTAAATAGTATTAAATTGATTTAATAAAATATATTCAATAAAAAACATACAAAATAAAAAATTAAGCAATATTTTGTCCTATTTTGAAACAAAAAAACGATTAAATGCAGTATTTACAAGCAATAAAAATAATTAAAATTACAACATTTTTTTAAATTATGATGAATTTTTTATCGCTATTTTTCTTAATATTCTCTTTTATCTTACCTGAAAATTGCAACTCTAAACCAGAAAATACAAAATCTACTAAAATAACTTTAAATAACGACACTAAAATTAGTGCTAATTTTATTGAAATAAATAGAAAAATTGGCAATATAATTTTAACTGGCAATGTTGTCATAGATGATGGCGAAAGCAGTTTATTGTCGGAAAAAATGACAATAATTTTTGAGAAAAAAACCGCAGAAAATAAAAATGGTAAAATAAAAAAAATTTTTTCTGACAAAAAAATCAAAATTTTTAATCAAGAGACCACAGCAGTAGGAGATTCTGGCTATTATGATCCTGTAAATTCAATATTTGTTCTTGAAAATAATGTTAATGTTAATAATGGAATTTCCGTTGCGAGCGGTAAAAAATTTATTTATAATTTAATCACTAAAAAGGGCGATTTAACTGGAGGAGATGCTTTAAAATCGAATAACAATAGCCCATCATCACAGCCAAATAAAACAAATAATGAGCGGGTCACTGTAATTATTGGAGAAACAATAAAAGACGACATTCAGAAACAAATTAACTAATATGACAAAAATTCTTAAAATTGAAAATATCAGTAAATCATACGGGAAAAAATCGGTAATTCACAATGTCGACCTACAAATAAAACAAGGCGAAATTGTTGGCCTTCTTGGCCCAAACGGAGCAGGGAAAACCACTTGCTTTTATATGATAGTAGGCTTGGTTGATAATAATGGCGGTAAAATTTTAATTGATGACGTTGAGATTAGCAAGATGCCAATTTATCAAAGAGCAAGCCTTGGTATTAGTTACTTACCACAAGAATCATCAATCTTTTCAGGAATGACTGTTGAAAAAAATATTGAGGCAGTGTTAGAAATAGCAGAACCCAATAAATATAATAGACAGCAAAAATTAGAAAAATTAATTAATGAATTTTCAATTTCTCACATTAGAAATTCTCATGCTTTATCTCTTTCTGGGGGAGAAAGACGAAGAGTTGAAATTGCGAGAGCATTAGCAACAGAACCATCTTTTATACTGCTAGATGAGCCATTCGCAGGAGTTGACCCAATATCGGTTAATGATATTCGCAAAATGATAACACATCTAAAAAATCGCAATATCGGCATTTTAATCACCGACCATAATGTTAGAGAAACTTTATCAATTGTTGATAGAGCTTATATAGTCTATGACGGCAAAATTCTTGCCAATGGCAATAGCGAAGAAATTCTGAATAATCAAGCAGTAAGACAAGTTTATTTGGGAGATGATTTTAAAATCTAAAATATTAATGAATGATATAATTTTAATTGCTATAGGCGGAGCAATTGGCTCTACCCTTAGATTTGCTACCAATAATTGTATTGCTCGCTTAGGGTTTCTAAACAAAATATCAACAAAGCTATTTGCAACAATACCTTACAACACTTTATTTATTAATGTTACGGGGTCTCTCGTGGCAGGATTTCTTTACTTCTTTTTTGCTAATAATTTCGACAACACAATAAATCATAAATTAAAATATTTTTTTATAATAGGGCTATTGGGCGGATATACAACATTTTCCAGCTTCTCCCTTGATTGCTTAAATTTATTTATTTCAGGACATTATCTTCAAGCATTAACTTATAGCCTATTATCAGTAATATGCTCTTTTATAGCAGTATTTCTGGGCTTTTACATTGCAAATATAATATGATAGAATTTACCATAAAACCTAAATCAGAACATGAATCGATAAATCAAAGAATTGATAAATTTCTTTGTCAAGAGTTTGATATTTCTTTTGCCGTTGCACAAAAATTAATTCGCAACAAAAAAATTATTGTTAACCAAAAAACAATTGATTATTCTTATAAAATAAGCATTCATGACCATATTTTAATTAAAGAAAATTTACCAACCCGACATAAAAAATTTACTCAAAAAACAGCATCAAAAAATAGCATAGAAAAATTAGCCAAACAATTAATCACTTGGAAAATATTTGAAGATGAAAAAATCATCATCATCAACAAACCTTCTGGAATTCCAGTGCAAGGGGGTAGCGGAATAAATTTATCAATAAATGATGCTTTAAATATTATTAATCAAAAAACTTCAAAAAATTTAGAAAAATGGCAATTAGTTCATCGCCTCGACAAAGACACAAGTGGCCTTCTCTTGATTGCTAAGAACAGTAAGATTGCTGATTTCTTAACATCTAGCTTTAAGAATAAAGATATCAAAAAAACATATCTAGCACTAGTGAAAGGAAGAATCAATAAAGATAACGGCATTATCGATATTCCGTTGCGAAAAAAAATGCTTAATAAAAATGAGAAAGTATATCCCGACATAGAAAACGGTAAGTCCGCAATCACTCATTTTAAATTGATTAAAAATTTTAGTAATTTTTCGTTAATTGAATTAAAGCCTATTACTGGGAGAACACATCAATTAAGAGTTCATTGCAAGGAAATTGGCAATCCGATTATTAATGATATTAAATATGGTGGCAAAGAGGTTATAAATCGCAAAATATCAGCAAGAATGTGCCTGCATTCACAGTATATTGCAATTGAAAAATATTATGAAGATGGGTCAAGCCTTGAAATAAAAGACAATTCAACTCCAGATTTCTTAAAAAATATTTAAGTAAATTGCAATTTTTAAAAAATAAATTAAAGCATTCTTTTTTTTTGAAAAAACTCTTTTAACAACTCTCTAGGCCTCTCCTCATTAATAGCAGAATATATTTCTGGTTTAAAATAAGCAGGATAATTCTTAAAGAAATTTTGATTACTTTCAATTGCACCAAATTTAGGCTCCGCAATTGCATAATAAATTTTCTTAATTCTAGCCATAGATATAGCCCCAAGACACATCGCACAAGGTTCTGCAGTTATATAGATTTCGCAATCATCTAATCGCCAAGAAAGTAGGTTTTTTGATGCTTGTTGCAGAACAATCAATTCGCAATGATTAATTGGGTTATGGTCGATAATAGTGCGATTGTGAGCTCTTGCAATTACTTGATTATTTTTTACAATCACCGCTCCAATTGGCACTTCATCAATAGCAAATGCTTGCTCCGCTTGCAATATCGCATCTGCCATAAATTGATTTTCTTTCATCATAAATTATTCATCAAAAGATTTCTTGGCAGGAAGCCTTGAAAATATTGAATCGGTAATTGATTGAGGAATTATGGTGAGCAACCATATAACTGAATATAGCAAAAATGGGAAGGCAATTCTTGCTTTATTATTCTCTAAGCCGTTAATGATTTTTTTTGCACATTTTGCTGAATCCATTATAAATGGCATCCAAAAATTATTTACTGCTGTCATTGGTGTTTTAGTGTAGCCAGGACAAACTACATTGACCCTGATTCCAAATTTTGCTAAATTCCCTCTCAATGCTTCGCCATAAATTCTTACCGCGCCTTTACTCGCAGAATATGCAGGAGAACTTGGTAAGCCCCGAAAACCAGCAAGTGAAGAAATAATTGCAATTTGACCATTTTTTCTTTCTATCATTTTAGAAATTAAAGGCTCAATACTATTAATAACGCCATTAATATTAGTTTCAAAAATGTTGCTAACTTGCAATTGAGATTCAACTCCCGCAGAGGTTCCCGCAGAGATTCCGGCATTAGCAATAACTAAATCTATAGGATATTGCTTATCAATTTCGCGAAGAGTTAAAGACATTTCGTCTTTGTTTTTAACATCTCGCTGATAAATAAAGCAATTAACGCCAAAAACCTGACACTCTTTGGCGGTTTTAGTTAGGTTTTCGATATTTCTACCGAATAAAAAGATATTAATTTTATTGCTAGAATATTTATTAGCATAAGCAACAGCTAAGGCTTTTCCTATACCGCTACTTGCACCTGTGATAACAATATTTTTGATAATAGACAATAATTATTGATTTTTAAGAAATTCTTCATATTGCTCTTGAGACATTGAGCCTTCAAGTTCTGACAAATTGGCAAATTTAACTTTTGCTATCCAGCCATCGCCGAATGTATCGTTATTTATTAATTCTGGGCTCCCATTAAGCTTTTCATTAGCCTCAACAACTTCGCCAGAAATTGGAATATAAACATCGCTTGCTGATTTAGAAGATTCAACAACCGCAAATGGTTCGCTCTGCTTATATTGATTACCAACTTTTGGTAATTCAACATAAACTAGCTCTCCTAGGGCATCGGCAGCAAATTTAGTAATACCAATAGTAGCAATATCGCCTTCAATTTTAACCCATTCGTGATCTTTGGTAAATTTCATAATAATTTAATTTTAGATTAATAATAACATAATAACTAGTTTTAGGTGAAAGGATATTTTATCCAAAAAGAAAAATATGCAAGCTTTTAATTGTTATTTTTGTCATCTTTTTTAAACTCATTAGAACCATTAGGAATATTGTCTTTTGAATCAGATTCTTTCTCAAGAATATTCTCCTCGCTTTTTTCTTCACTTTTCTTCTCACCTAGAGAATCTGGCCTCTGCTCTTGCTGATTATCAACTTTTTGATTCTCAGCTTCATTTGGATTTCCACCTTTAAATTCTTTATCTTTTTTTGCATCACCAGATTCTTTATTTTTCTCATTTTTTTTCAACAACTTATCTTTAATCGCTTTAGCTCCATAATAAACTGCTGAGACAGGTGCTCCAGCTATAGCAACTAATTCTGCAGAGTTTTTTAGACCTTCTTTTGCTAAATTTACTACATCCTTCTTTAGCTTTGGAATTAAAGCATCTTGAGAAATATTTTTTCTTTCCTCGAGTTGCTTTTCTAATGCACTATCGACCTTTTTATCTCCTGTTTTTACTTTTACAACATCTTTCTCGTCTTTAGAAAAAACTCTTGGTCTTAAACTTTTTACGGAATCAAAAGAATCTTTGATGGCATCAAGTAAGTTTATAGCTGGCTTTGCAATTTTTTGATACATTTCTTTTGATAATGCACTTGAAGATTTATCTTGCATAAATTGCTTCTCTTTTTTATCGGCTTCTTGCTTTCTATCTTGACTTTTTTTATTTAATGCAAAGTTATCAATATCTCTAGTTTTTAATTTATTATCTTCACCACTTCTTGCTTTAGCTGAATTTATCATGGCCTTAGGAATATCATAAAACATATTACCGTCAAATCTATTTCTAACGGAACCGCTTTTAGCCTCATTTAAAATATTTTTTATTTCGTCTTTTTTATTTTTCTCAGTTAATAAAGGATCTTTGCTCTTAATTTCTTCAAACTTACTATTAATTGCATCATCTCTTATTTTAGATAAACCTTTATTAAATTCCTCTTGGCCCATATTTTCATATTTTTTCATATTTCCAACATTATCAATACCCTTTTCGGCATTAATTTTTGATTGCAAATAATCTTCTTTTGTCCTTTGCACTGCATCATCGCCAGCATTTATTAATGATTTAACCTTATTATCAATTTCTTTGTTTTCTTTGCCCTCCTTAGCCTTTCTTGCTTCAGCATCTTTGCCATAATCAAACAATTTATCATTAATTTTATCGCCCAATCTACCAACGGTTTTATCGTGAGCATAAGATCCAACTTTAGATGCCATATTCTTCATTTTATCAAAACTATCACCAAAATTCTTAGCAACATCTTTACTAAGATTAACTGCCGACATTCCTCCCGGTGATAAATCGCCAATTTTACCACCTATTTCCGCCGATAATGTGACAAAATGCTTCATTAAGGATGCAATTGCCCAAATTGACAATATTTTGAATAATGATGGCAAACCTTCAAGTGGCTGAGTATTTAAATTTGATAAATCTATATTAACAATCTCTCTTGGAGCAAATGCAGGAACTGTCCAGAATGATAAGAGGCTAAATCTGATTATTCCTAAATTTATTACCCAAACCTCATCCCAGCAAACACGGTATCCAAGCGAGCTTTGTATAACTTCGTATAAAATTGCATTAAACAAACCAATGGTTATCAAAACAAAAATTTGTTGAAATGATAATCCTATCATATGCTTTATCCAATTATCAAAAATTTCTTTAGTTGGACCAAACAAGAGAAGAATAAAAAATATTGGAGCCAGTAAGAACAATATCGAAATAAAAAATTGGGCAGTTAAATAGATTAGAGTGGCATTAGAAATGGCATAAATATAAAGCATTAAACCATAACCAAGGATAGTTAAATACACGAAACCAAAAAGAGAAGCAGTTAGAAGTGCTAAAATTTTAAATATTACAGAATCGGAAAATATCATTTTCAATATTGCATCGGAACTACTAAATAAGACAGATTTATCTCTAAAATAATTTGCATCAATTGCCGATAAAAGCTCCGGAGAATTATCAAAAACTGATGCCATATTAAATACTAAATAATCTACTCCATCTTTAAAGCCTGTAACAAATATTGCCTGAAACCATTCCCAACCATATTTTCCAACAAACATATAGATTATTCCTATTTTAATCGCTCTGTGAATTAACTCTATATGATTCAACTTACTAATTCCCATAACATATCCAAGACCATAAAACATTACAAACATCGTTAGGCAAGTATTTAACAATAGTTTATATCTATAATCTGCGATTAAATTTTTATAATGATATTCAAACATTGAATCTTTTACTTTGACTTCTTTGCCATTAACAATTGCATACTTTCCATCAACATATTCTAAAACTGGAGCAATAATGCTTTTTATTAAATCTGCACCAAAATTAGTTGTTTTTTTTAATTCCACTTTTACTGAATAAGAGCCCATATTATCAGAATAAGGATTTGATGTTGTATCTGGATCTTTTATTTTAAATCCTAATCTAACATTTTTAATTAATTCATCATTGTATCTTGAATCTTGAATTGGATTACCAGAAGAATCATATTTTACTCCAACTGTATGGCACATATATTTACTATTCACGAAATTGCCAATGCCATTTTTTTGCACCGTACAATCGTAACAACTATTAGTGGAGCATGCATTTTCAATTGACAATATTCTTGTTAAAAAACCTGATTGATCAAAATTATAAGGGGCAATATCTTGAATTGACGAACCTGTAGATGAACTTGATTTATAATTTATAATAGGCTTTAATTCGCTTGTATCGTTAGTTGTATCGTTAGATAGCTTTACCTCAAGCATCTCCCCATTTCGATAGGTAGTTTTTGTATCAAATGTTGAAAAATAAACCTCACCAGGAATGTTGCCATAACCATAATTATTTTCATAGTTAGAATTATAAGAAATATCAAGATTTTCATTAAGTATGTTTAAGAATTCAATCTTTGCATCTTCTGCTGTAAGAATACTTTTTGCTAATTTATAATAACCATCACAACTAAGTTGATTAATAGGCGAAATACTAGATGAAGTGCTGGATGAAGTGCTACATTTTACATCTCTATCTAAATCGCCAAGAGACCCATAATAACCATTAAATTCTTTTATTTTATAGCTATTTTTTACTTCATCGGTCTCATTCTTAAAGCTCGCAAAACTTTTATTGTAATTTTCTAAATCATAGCACTGATCAATATTTTGATTTATATAATAGGGTGCTGTCGCTTGCTTATATCTATTTTCAAAACATAATTTGCATTTTACTTGTAAACAAGGGTCAGAACTCCAAATATTTTGATTAACTAAACTATCGATTGTTCCGTCTGCTTTATAACTAAATAAAGAAGTATTTGATGAATCTTTTATAGAACAACTCATTTTTGATTGTCCAGTTACTGAAGTGCAAGACATATAATCAGTAAAATTTCCTTGCACCATATATCCTCTGCATGTAGATGGGCAATAGTGAGGAGTCGTACTATCATCACAAAGACCTGCCTGATCTTTGCATCCACTAGGCTTTCCTGTAGCGGTATCGATTACCGAATTAATACAATCTGGATTTTTATCAAGCTCTGATTTTGCTTCAGAAACAGGAGAACAAAAAACCGCAGGTCGATGATAATCAATAGCGAAAGCAATGTTATTTATTTTCGTAATATCAGCATCAGAATTCAATAAAAAAGAATAATCAAGAATGAATGCCGAACCCTTTCTAATAAAATTACCACCACTCCAATTACTATAGTTTATTGTATTTCCACTACCAGCAACTTCAAAATTATCATCTCTATGATCTTCGTTTGCCCCAGTTGAACTAGGAGCTGAACTAGGAAATGCAATTGTTAAGGGTATTTTTATTTTGGTAGCATCAGAATTAAGATAAGAAAAATAAAGAAAACCAGATTTTTGCACCTGAGTTGCACCACGAACTTTGAAAGGCAAACTTGTTGCTTGAAATTCTATATCATTACTGTTTGTAATCGCTATTGAATCTTCAGAGTTGACAATATCTATTGGTTTAAAACTTCCCCCAAGACTTGTTATTGTTTTTTGCACATAGTAACCAGAACCATTTTGATCTTTTGTAATTTTATTGTAAATTATATTAGATAAATTATTACCATTTTTAGATCTTATCTCTAATTTGAAAGAAGTTGTAGCATTCTTGATTATTAATTTACAGCTATTGGTTGAAGGAACACAATCTGGTGTGCAAATATCGGATGAATCGTTGCAAACTATAGTAGCAGGATTTATTACACTTGAACTTTTAGTTAATTTTCCACCATATTTATATAAATAATCTGCAACAGGAGGCATTGTAGCATTTGTCCATTCTTCTTTATTTTTGATGTTAATTTTCGATTTATCGGTTTTTGCATAAATTAAGGTTCGTCTTGCAAAAGAAGTTGCGGGCTTAATAGAGCAATTTGTAATTAAATTGCATCCATTTACTTGATCGGTACCATAATAATAAGTATTAGCATCGCTGGTTTTTTTTACTTTATATCCGCCTTTTAAGAATAAAGAAAAAGGTTCCCCAGATTTTCTATCAAAAGAAGTAGAAATATTCGAAATAGAGTTTTTTGGTGAAAAGTTACCGCTTACACCTTGAGAAACTGAAGAACGAAGATTTACAGAACCGACTGCAGTAATTTTTATTTGGGTTTCAGGAGATAAAATCAGGCTACTGCTTGTATATTTCCAATCAGGCTCAGCGGTAGTAGTTGAACCGCCTTTGATACATTTAGCCCTACAAGAAGCAACACACATAGTTCTAATTTGAGGCCTGTTTAGATCAGTAATTAAATTACCATTGTTATTTCCATTAATAAAACCTGCACAACCAGTAGTAGATTTATAATCTTTGGAATCGGAATTTATAGTTACCGTATCAATAAAAAGACACTTTTTCATATCTACCCCGAATGCACCATTTAATTTAGCATCATCGGTTAAAGGATCGCTTAAATATTGGACATCAAATTGACATTTATCTTCTAACTCATTACTTTTAACTTCCAAAAACTCAATTTGACTTTCGCCAAAATCATCTGCCTCAATACATTTATTTAGGTAGTCGCAAGAGGAAATTAATGGAAGAGCGGTTAAAAAAGATAAGGTGATTAATTTTTTGACAAAAAAAATAGAATCGCTCTTTTTATTAAAGGACGCTATTTTTTTTATTTTTAACCAAAATTTAGTTATAATATCCATTATTTAGAATTTAGTATCTTTATAAAATAATATTGAGTTTAGCAGAATTGTTAATATTCTTCTAAATAATGATAAAAAGTCAACTAATCTTTAACAATTGAAATATCTGGAGCATCGGGATTCTTCATTCCAATAATGTGGTATCCAGCATCAACATGAATAACTTCTCCCGTAACTCCACTACCAAGTTCAGATAGAAGGAAAACAGCAGAACCTCCAACATCTTTGAGGTCAATATTTCTTCTTAAGGGAGAGTTGTATTCATTCCATTTAAATATAAGGCGGAAATCGCCAATTCCACTAGCAGCCAATGTTTTTACAGGTCCAGCAGATATCGCATTAACTCTAACATTATCTTTCCCCATATCCATCGCCAAATATCTTACACTAGATTCTAAGGCCGCCTTAGCAACTCCCATAACATTATAATGAGGCATTACTTTTTCAGCACCATAATAGCTAAGGGTTACAACACTACCGCCACCAGCTTTTTTGAATAAGGGCTCCGCAGCCTTGCAAACAGAAGCTAAAGAAAAGGCAGATATATTCATTGTATTAGCAAAATTTTTTGCCGAAGTGTCAAGATATTTACCTCTAAGCTCTTCCTTGTCTGAATATGCAATAGCATGAACTAGAAAATCTAACTTACCCCATTCTTTATCAATTGTTGCGAAAGCTTCGTCAACGGATGCTTGATCTGTTACATCGCAAGGAATAACTATTTTTGAACCAACTGATTCAGCGAGGGGCTCAACTCTTTTTTGCAGAGCCTCGCCTTGGAAAGTAAAAGCCAAATCAGCCCCAAACCTTTTTGCTTCTTCTGCTATTCCCCAAGCAATTGAACGATTATTAGCTACACCCATTATTAGTCCTTTTTTACCTGCAAGAAGTGTCATAATTTAATTATTTTGTTAATTTATATTGATCTAGTTTGAAATTTTAAACCAACAATTTAAGTTTTTTAAATTGGCTTTATAAAACAAACATAATGGACGAATGGAACTAAGCCCATAGCCACGTTAACTTACTTTGATTTTTTTTTTCAAAATCTGAAATTTGAGAACTTTCTTTCAGGGTAAGAGCTATGTCGTCTAAACCTTCAATAAGCTTCTCTTTATTTGCAGAGTCTATATTAAATTCGTAAACCTTATTTTGTGCAAATATCTTTTGCTCTTGTAAATCAACTCTGAAGAAGTTATCTGTTTTTTTTGAAAAATCAAGCAATTCATCAATTATTTTATTTTCAATAATAATGGGCAATATTCCGTTTTTAAAACAGTTATTAAAAAATATATCTGCAAAAGATGGAGCGATAATTACTCTAAAGCCAAAATCTAGCAATGCCCAAGGGGCATGCTCTCTACTAGAACCACAACCAAAATTATCTTTAGCAATTAAAATTTGAGAATTTTTATATTCATTTTTATTAAGAATGAAATCTGATACCTCTTCTCCATTAATATCGTATCTCATCTCGTAAAACAGGCTTTTACCTAACCCTGTTCTTTCTATGGTAGTTAGAAATTGCTTTGGAATTATCATATCTGTATCGATATTGATAATCGGCATTGGAGTTGCAATTGAGGCAATATTATTAAATTTCTGCATTTAGTTAATAGATATATTATTTTTTATTGAATTCTACACATTCGCCATTTGAAATGTAGGCATCTAAACCAATGGTTGAGATTGCTTTATAGCGACTATTTCCTAGCACTCTGATCAAAACTCCTGCTGAGCCCTCAGTTTGAATATTGAAAAAAACTCCTGTTTGACTAAAATCAGCCGGATAATCGTTGCATTTATTGATATCGTTTACCAAACAAACAGAAACTTTATTTTTGCCCTTGTCAAGAATTAAAGCATTTTCAACCTCTCTGGTTAGACATTCTTTTTTAGTGCAAATAAAGGCGGTTTTAGGAATGCATTTTAGAACTTTCCAATCATGAGATAATTTAAAATATTGCTCAGCTTCAATCAAAGTTTTTTTAAAATCAAATTGTTCAGTTTTTAAAGATTCATTTGCAATATTTTCTTTTTTTGTTATTTTTTCCTGATCTAGCTTGAGTTCGATTTTAGGCTTCTGTTCTAACAAAGAGTTGTCTTTTACCTCTAAATTTACCTGCGCTAATAAAGGTTGATTTAAAAATATTAAAAATATTAAAAGAGAGATTTTTTTCATTGTTTTATCTATTGATTAATTGATTGTAGCATCCATAAAGCCTTTTGGTGGACTTGTATTCTTCGGATAAATAAATCTGCAGTTCCTTCATCTTTGTTATCTTGTGCAATTTTAATAGCTTCTAAAAGGCTATCAATAATGGTTTGATGCCCTGTTGCAAGGTCAGAAACCATTTTTTCTGCATTATTGCTTTTCTTAGGTGCTGTTATTTGGCTATTTTGGCTAAAATATAAAAGATCAGCCTCAACCAAAACCCCAAAAGATCTTATTCTTTCTGCAATCTCGTCAATTGCGGTAAATAACTCTTGATATTGATCTCCAAATAGCTGATGCAATGCCACGAAGTTAGAGCCAACAACATTCCAATGATAATTCTGGGTTTTTATCGTAAGAGCATAAGAGTTGCTCAAAAGCAATTCTAGTTTTGTAACTAATTTGTTAGACATAATACTATTCTTGTTTTTTTAAGTTAAAAAATATTAAAGAAAATCAACTGGGTTGAAGAATCTGTAGTCGAGAGCCTTAGCAACTTCTGGATGAGTTATTTTGCCATCATGAATATTAAGGCCATTTAAAAGATTTTTATCTTGCAACAAAGCTTTTTGATAACCTTTATTGGCAATTGCCAAAGTAAATGGCAAGGTTGAATTTTCAAGAGCTTGTGTGGATGTTCTAGCAACGGCACCCGGCATATTGGTGACACAATAGTGAACTACCTCATCAACTAAGAATGTAGGTTCGCTATGAGAAGTTGGCTTGCTGGTTTCAAAGCAACCGCCTTGATCGATTGATATATCAACGATTGCAGAACCTTTTTTCATTTTTTTAATCATTTGATGAGAAACAACTTTTGGTGCTGTTGCACCCGGAACTAACACTGCTCCAATGACAAGATCAGCCTCTATTATTGATTTTTCAATATTTTGAGTTGAGGCATAAAGAATTGATGCAGTATTACCAAATATATCAGATAGGTATCTTATGCGGGATAATGATTTATCTAATATTGTAACTTCCGCACCCATACCAATTGCAACTTTTGCAGAGTTTGTTCCAGCAACACCGCCACCAATTACAACAACTTTACCTCTTGCAACTCCCGGTACACCGCCTAGCAAAACCCCTCTTCCATTTTGAGATTTTTCAAGAGCTCTTGCTCCTGCTTGAATGGCAAGCTTTCCCGCAACTTCGCTCATTGGAGCAAGCAATGGTAGGCTTCCGTCATTTGCGGTAACAGTTTCGAAAGCAATAGCATGACAACCTGAATTGATTAACATTTGAGTAAGTTGAGGCTCGGCAGCTAAATGCAAGTAAGAAAAAATTATTTGTTCTTTTTTAATTAATTGGCACTCTGATTTTTGAGGCTCCTTAACTTTTAGAATCATTTGACTTTGTTGGTATATTTCAACAGCGGAATCAAGAATTAAGGCTCCTGCATTTTGATATTGCTCATCGGTAAAATCAATCGCTAACCCAGCCGATTTTTCTACTAAAACTTTATGACCAGATTTTACTAGCTCTGCAACCCCAGCAGGAGTAGCTCCAACTCTATATTCGTGGTTTTTTATTTCTTTAGGAATGCCAATAATCATAATGAATGTGCGTTTATTTTTAAAATTAAGAAGAATGAAACATATTTTTTAATTCAAAAAAACAAAAATGCAAAACATTTTTATTTTATAATTATTTAAAAAAATTAATTGACTTGCAAATTGATAAAATTTATAACTGCGGAAGTTAACTTACAATCAAGCAAATAAAAGGCATCTTAACTAAAATTAACAGCTATGTTTAGAATTATAAAGAATTTAGTTTCAAGTCTAAATTCCCAAAAAGAGAATAATGGAAATATTGCAAAATTAAAAAACTTTGCAAATCTCAATTATAGCAATCTTACTGAAGAATATAATTTAATAAAAAATAAATTTGATAACCTGCTTGAAACAAATTACAATCAGGGTCTAAATCATTTGTCAAACAATAAAATATCTGAAGCGATTTTTCGCTTTCGATTCATTAAGAAATTTTGGCCTAATCATCTTGATTCCTACTACCAGCTTGCTATATGCTACTTAAAAAAAGAAAAAACAGCAGAAGCAAAAAATATTTTACAAGAACTATTCACAAAAAAACCCGATTATAATAATCAAGATGCAATCAATCTTTTCAATAGCCTAAACAATATAAAATCAAATTAAATTGCTAAAATTTATAAAAACATTACAACATAAATTAATAATCTTAACATTTCTTAGCCTTTTTTCGCAAATTAACTTAGCTAAAGCGGAAATCTCAGCAAATAGAAAAATTGAACTAAAAAATAGTGAAGATGAATTTAATTTCGAAGAAGATGAATCTAGTGCACTAAAAATTAATGATCCATTTGAAAAAATTAACCGTCAAACCTATAAATTTAATAATCTAGTTGATAAAGCATTATTAAAACCAATTGTAAATTTATATCGCTACACTCCCCAACCAATCAGGAAGGCAACAAGAAATTTTTTAAATAATCTATCTTTACCCCTATCCGCCTTAAATTCACTGCTTCAAGGCAAAATAGATAATTCTCTGGCAAATACATCGACTTTTTTAATTAATTCAACGATAGGAATATTTGGAACAATTGATATCGCATCTAATAGAGGGCTCCTATACAATAAAGAAGATTTCGGACAAACTCTTGGCAGTTATGGCATAAAATCTGGTCCATACATTGTGCTACCCATTCTAGGGCCTAGCTCAACATTAAATTTAGCGGGCGAAATAATGGATAGAACAATTAGCCCGCTTGGCTTTAACTCTCTAAATTTACTTTCAAAACAACCGCTATTAAAAAATGAAAATAGACTTATTTTAGCCATCACCTCGGCAATTGATAAAAGAGAACAACTTGATCCTTTAATAACTAGTGTCAATCAAGAATCTCTTGACCCTTATGCTACAGTTCGTAGTGCTTACTTACAAAATCGTCAATTTGAAATATCAAAATAACTGTTAATTTCTCAACTATGAAAAATTTCTTACAAAATATTATTATTGCAATCTTTTCTATTTTTGCAATTCAGGCAAATGCAGCAAACATTTCGCAGGCCAATTCATTAATTGAAGGGCTTGGAAATTCTATTAATAAAATTATTAGCAAAAAAAATCTCGATGAAAAAACAAAGATGCAACAAATAGTTATTGAACTTGACAATATAATCGATGCGGAATGGATGTCTAGATTTGCGCTTGGCAAGCATTTTAAAACCTTGAGTAAAGATCAGCAACAAAATTTTATCAAAATTTATCGCGAATATCTAGTAAAAATATATGCCCCCAAAATTAAAGGCTATAGCGGTCTAAAATTCAATATTATTCAAGCTCTAGAGCAAGGAAATTTTATTATTGTTAAGGCGGAATTTTTTCCTCTTAATGGCAATAAGATTAATATGAATTTTAAAATAAAACAAAAAGAAGAAAAATCTAAAATAGTTGATTTTATTGCCGAGGGTGTAAGCTTTATTGAAACTCAAAGATCAGAAATTAACTCTGCCATCAACAATAATGGCATTGAAGCCCTAATTGCAGATTTAGAAAAAAAAGCTAAAATTTAATTTAATAATTTTAAAAGCCGATTCTAAGGCAATCTTGTAGGTTTATAATTCCCAAAATATTTGTTTGAATATTTTTTTCTTCATCGCTTACAATAAGACTAGTAATTGAATTTTTATTCATTATTGCAACCGCCTCAACCACAAGCATCTCTTGATTGATCGTTAAAGGCGAATGAGTCATTATTGCGAATGCTGTTTGATTCATAAATTCGTTGCCATCAATCTTTTTGCAAATATTTCTCCTTAAGTCTCCATCGGTAATTATACCAATCAATTTATTGTTATCATCAACAACCGCGGTACAACCTAAGCATTTAGAAGTAATTTCTAACAAAACTTCTTCTATTTTACTACCTTGATTAACCTTAGCAATAGATACACCAACTCTCATTACAGATTTTACTTTCAATAAATCAAGGCCCAACTTACCGCCCGGATGAAAATGTCGATATTGATTATCATCAAATTTTTTTTCATTAATTAAGCTTACTGCAATTGCATCGCCAAGAGCAAGCATCATTGTTGTTGATGTTGTTGGCGCCTTAACAAGATTAGCTTCGGGAATATTTGGTAAAATGAGTTTTACATCGCTCAATTTTGCCAATTCTGAATTAGCATTTCTAGTAATGCCAATAATTGGAATTGAGAATTTTTTGCAATAATAAATAATATCTTGCATTTCTTTGTTATTGCCAGAATTTGAAAGCAGAATTATAATGTCGTTTTTTGAGATCATTCCTAAATCGCCATGACTAGCTTCCGCGGGATGAATGAAAAAGGCAGGACTACCAGTTGAAGCAAGAGTTGCTGAGATTTTATTGGCTATGTGCCCACTTTTCCCCATTCCGCTTAAAATTATTCTACCCAAACCGCCAGATTGACATTTCATTATCAAAGAAATTGCTTCCAGGTAGTCTTCATTAAAAAAATCTATCATTGCTTCAAGCCCGATGATTTCTTGCTTTATGGTTTCTTTTGCTGAAATTATTGGGTCGCTACTAAAATTAAATTTTTTCATTTTGTAATTATTGATCTTTTTGTTTAATAAAATTAGCTATTTTCTCTGCAATAATGTTTATTTGCTCTTCATTCTCGCCCTCAACCATTATTCTAATTAGATTCTCGGTTCCAGATTTTCTAACTAATATTCTGCCATTTTTTTTGATTTTTTCTTCTTCTTGCTTGATTAAATTTAAAACATCTTGATTTTCTAGTGGACTGTAAACACGATTGGCAATTTTAATATTAACCAAAACCTGCGGATTTAAATTAAATATTTTCGCCAAATCGCTCATTTTTTTGCCACTTGACTTTAGGATTGACAATAATTTTAAACTCGCAACCAAACCATCGCCAGTAGAGGAAAAATCGCTCAAAACAATATGCCCAGACTGCTCACCGCCAAAATTACAATTATTATTTTTAATCCCCTCAAGAACATATCTATCACCAACTCCAACTCTAATTGTTGATATACCAAGATATTCAAGATATTTTTCAATCGCAAGATTAGACATTTGTGTAATCACGACTTTATCTTGCTTTAATAGACCGCTTGAATGGAGCTCTTCAGCAATTAGGGCAATAATTTTATCGCCGTGAACAACTTCGCCATTTTCATCAACTACCGCAAGACGATCTGCATCGCCATCAAGAGCGATGCCAATATCTGCTTTTACTAATTTTACTTTATCTTGCAAGGATTTTAGATGGGTTGAACCGCATTCTTCATTAATATTAAAGCCATCGGGCTGATTATTTATAATTATTGTTTCGGCACCAAGTTCATTAAATATTGTGCCCGCAATGCTATAGGAAGCACCATTAGCACAATCAACAACTATTCTTAAACCTTCAAGAGATTTATCTTTTGGAAAAGAATTTTTAACAAATTCAATGTAACGACCTCTGGCATCTTCAATTCTCTTAACTCTACCAAGATTTCTATCGGTTGAAAAATTATTAGTTAAATCGCTATCGATTAAAGCCTCTATTTCAAGCTCCATTTCATCGCTAAGCTTATTGCCATTGCCATCAAAGATTTTAATACCATTATCATAATAAGGATTATGAGATGCGGAAATCATGATGCCAATATCCGCTCTCATCGATTTAGTGATCATTGATATTGCTGGAGTTGGCAAAGGACCGACTAGAAATACTTCAATTCCAACGGAGGCAAGCCCAGCGGTAATTGCAGATTCAATAACATAGCCAGAGAGGCGGGTGTCTTTCCCTATTACTACTCTGTGCAATTTCTGGTTATTGGCACTTGAAAACTTAACCCCGACAGCAATTCCAATTTTAAGAGCAATTTCCGCAGTCATGGGAAATTTTCCAACCTTGCCACGAATTCCATCGGTGCCAAAATATTTACGAGACTTCTTGTGATTCATCGACTAAACTCTTTTATTGGCAATAATATTTATTATCTCAACACCTAAAGTAAAGAATAAAGCAAAATATAAATAGGTTTTTTCAATTTCAATATTAAAACCATCAGCAAATAATATTACTCCAACCAAGAATATAAAGGCTAGAGCTATAATTTTTAAAGACGGATATTTTGCTAAAAAATCACTAATATATTCAGAACAAATCAACATAACAATCATCGAAACAATAACTGCAGAGATGATTAATTGAATATTGTTAGTCATTCCAACCGCTGTAATTACTGAATCAAAAGAGAAAACGAAATCTATCATTGAAATTTGCAATATAGCTAATAATAAAGATTTTTTATTATGAGGTTTTTTAGCATCTTTTTTATCATCTTCAACGCCCCCCTTAATAATGTCTCCGTATAGTTCATAACCACTTTTTGCCATTAAAAATAAACCGCCAAGAATTAGCAAAATGCTTTTCCAAGAAATTTCCGCACGAAATATTGTGAATAATGGCTCGGTTAAACCCATTATCCAAGATAAGGTTAAAAGCATTAAAATTCTAATAATCAAGGCGAGAGATAGACCAAATATTCTTGCGGTTTTTTTAATATTTTTTGGCAATTTATAAACTACCAAAGCAATAAATATTAAATTATCAATACCAAGAATAATTTCAAGGAATGAAAGAGTAATAAAGCTAATTATTAGCGAATGATCAAAAATAGGCATTGTTAAGTTTATGTTGTTTATTTTTTGTTTGTATTTATTGGTTTTTTAGCAACAAAATGATAATATAATAAAGAAATTATTAAAACTACTAATATTGATAATCCAGATATATAGATCTCTTTTAGATAATTTAGATAATTTTTTTCTACCAAAAATTGTAAAAAATAAATTATAGCCAAAATAATCAATTGCCAACCAAGAAATAATAATGCAGAAATAGATTTTTTATGACTTTTGCTAAATAATTTACTTATCTCGTTATTGTTGTCCTCTATATCTTTTTTCATTCTCATTAATTCTTCCTGAGTGCCTTCTTCTTTAGGTTGCCTTAAATTATAAATTGCAGAATTGAGGGTAAGATTTAAAATCTCAAAAGAATTATTCTTTGCTAATCTATTTGATTTCAATAAATAAAAAGTTGATTTCATAGCCAATATAATAATTAGAATAAAAGACATCAAAAAGAAACTAAAAGCTCCCAAGGAACGATCTGATAATATTTCCTTCAAAATATATAGTTGAGTAATTATCAACCCTGCATTATATAAAAAAATTTCTCTATCATGGGACTGACCAGATAAAATAATTGTCTCACGATTATAGTCAATTAGTGCCTGAATTGAAGATTCATGAATAATTTTATTAGTGTTTAAGTCTAATTCTTTGTTGTTGCTGGTGTTCATATAATTTAGAAATATTACTTATTTTTTTGATTATGTTGGTTGTTATTATTTGTATCTATATTACTGCTATTGTCTGTATTAACGCTAACATTATTCTGTTCTAACATAATATTAACAAGAATTGTTGCAGCATTTAAAGATTTATAAATTGGCATCTCTTGAGTTTGAGAAGGCTTTTTGTTGTCAAATTCATTTTTATTGTTATTAGGCATATGATATATTTGAATTAAAATTTAAAAGTTTTTGTTGATATAAAAAAGCAATTATGGGCTGTATTGCAAGCCCCAATATTGAATAATAATCGCCCTCAACCTTTTTAAATAAATGCTTGCCAAGAGATTCATATTTATAGCTACCCGCACACCCCCAAGGCTGGTCTAAGGCAACATATTGCTCAATTTCTTGCATTGATAGATGACGAAGCCACATTTTTGCAACAGAAAGGTGTTTAAAAATAACTTGGTTATTACAAATTATTGCCGTTGCATTATTTTGCAGATGAAGATTATCTTGCATAATTTGCAGTTGATGAATAGCCTGCTCAGCATTTTGTGATTTATTGAGAATTGTGCTATTAAACTCACAAATTTGGTCGGAACCAATAATTAATTGATTGGGATATTTCTTACTTAAAGATTTTGCTTTACCAATTGCTAGCTCTAAGGCAATTTTTTTAATATTAATTTTAGTATTATTGGTAAATTTTTGCACCAATTTTTGTTTAGCCTGTTCCTCGTCAAATTCTGGAATATCGACAATAAAAGGGATAAAGCTTTCACTTAATATTTTTTTTCTTACCGCAGAGCTAGAGGCTAAAACTACTGGCAGATTAGAGCTACTAGAAACAAGGTTCATTAATAATTTATTTTATTAGCAATTAGATTTAAAAAGCGATCTTCGAGGTTGGAATCTTTTTGGAATTGCCCTAACATTCTTTTAGTAATGGTGCAAGTGCTAATATTATGAATGCCTCTAGTGGTCATGCATTGATGTTTAGCATCAATCAAAACCGCAACTCCCTTAGGTTTTAGAGCAAAATTGATAGTATCTGCAATTTGAGCAGTCATTGTTTCTTGTGTTTGCAACCTTTTAGCAAAAACTTCAAGTAAACGAGCTATTTTACTTATTCCAACAACTTTTTGATCGGGAATATAAGCAATATGAGCGACTCCAATAATTGGCACCATATGATGTTCGCAATGAGATTCAAACCTCATATCTTTAAGCAAGACGATATCATCATAACCAGCTACTTCTTCAAAAGTTTTGCCAATAATTGCAACTGGGTCTTGATTATATCCAGAAAAAAACTCTTTATAAGCATTGGCTACTCTTTTTGGAGTTTCGATTAAACCTTCTCTATTTGGGTTGTCTCCTGCCCAAGCAATTAGAGTTCTAACCGCCTCTTCAGCTTGCTCTTGAGTTGGACGAATTATGTTTATAGAGTTTTTATGAGAATTTTTATTGATATTTTTACTGTTCATTCTTAAATTATTTTAGTTTATAGCGGTTTCGATAGCTTTATATTAAATGACTATAAATTTTATTAAGTAAATCTATGTAATCTAGATATTGCCTAAATATTTTAGCCCGTTATAATAAAAATTATTTATCAAAATACAAGTAAAATATTGGTAAAAAAATTATTATTTTACCTAAGTTAAAGCCAGCAATTAAAAACTTTAAACATCAACCAAAAACTATTTTAAATATATGAAAATATTGGCATTTGATAGTTGTAATTCTTGGCTATCTGTCGCTTTAACTGAAGATAAAAAAACAATTGCCATCAGCAATATTTTTGATAATCAAAAACAATCAGAATTATTAATTTCTGAAATAGAAAAAATTCTTCAAAGTTGCAATATATGGTATCAACAACTTGATGCAATCATTACTAATCGTGGCCCCAGTAGCTTTACCTCGGTTAGAATAGGTTTATCTGTTGCTAGAACAATTGCAATTGCTAGTAAAATTCCAGTTTTAGCTTGCGATTATTTTGAAATTATCGCTTATCAATATTTGCAAAATCAATGGCTGAATCAATTTGCCAACAATAATCAAGAAATTCCGATGATTATTGTGCTTGATACCAACAATGAAGAGTTTTTTTGTCAAGAATTTTTAATCACCGACAAAGATAATGATTGCAAATCAATAAAGAGAATAGATCAGCCTTATCTTGCAAATTTTACTAATATTGAAGAAAAATTATCAAAATCTAGTTTTTTAATTGGCGGACCAGCAAAAATAAGCATCGCTAACCAATGTCAAAAAAAGAACATTAGTTATTTTATTAACCCTCAAAACGAAAAATTAGAGGCAAATTATTTTGCAGAATTTGCTTCAGAAAAATTAAATGATAAAAATTTTTCTATTGAGAGCCTTAAGAATCTTGAACCGCTTTATATTAGAAACCCAAATATTAGTAGCAGAAAATAAAATATCGGTTAAATTGCAAATGAAGAACCGCAACCGCATTTGCTAGTTGCGTTAGGGTTATTAACTTTAAAATAAGATGCTCCTATCTCTTTTATAAAATCTATCTCCGCATCTTCAAGAAATTGCAAAGAAGTTTTATCGGTAATTGCAATATTTTGATTATTAGACCTTGCTATGATTATATCTTCACTAGCCTCTTGATTATCAAAATTAAAATTATATTGAAAGCCATTGCAACCGCCACTATCAACGGTAATTCTTAAAAATTGCTTCTTAGGATCTTGCTTTATTTCATTAATTCTTGCAATTGCTGATTCAGTAAGCTTTATCATAATTTATTTTTGTACATTTCTTTTATATAACTCATCTAAAATTTTATCAAAAGTAATATTGCTTGAAGCCAGCAATACTAGAGTATGATAAAAAAGATCGCAAACCTCATTAACAAGATCTTGTTTTGATTTTTGATTATCTCTTTGTTGATTGATAAAAGCAGCAATTATAACCTCTGTTGACTCCTCACCAATTTTACGGGCAATTCTTGCCACTCCACCATTATGCAATTCTGCGGTATATGATTTTTTGCTGTCTTCCTTATCGTAAGGATTAGTTTTGTTATTTTGATGATTAATTTTTTGATATAGCAATTTTGCTAGATTTTCAATTGAAAAATGATGATTTCTGGTTGAGTTTTCAATTATTGAGTTATGATTTCTTTTATTTTGAATTATTGAGTTAGCCTTGGAATTACTCATTAATTCTTCACCAAATCTTGAATTATTGGTTTTTTTGATATATTTTTTTTGTGGCTGATTATCTTGAAAAGAATTTCTTGAATTTCCGCCCTCGCCTTCTGATTTAAAAGGTCTTGAGTTGAAAGGTCTTCTTGAATTTTCGCCCTCGCCATCTGATTTAAAAGGTCTTCTTGAATTTCCGCTTTCACCCTCTGATTTAAAAGGCCTTGAGTTGAAAGAGCTTGATTTAAAAGAGCCTGTTTTGCTAGCCTTATTTTTCATAATTTTTAGAGATTATTAATTTATAGATATTGGATTCATAGATACTAACATCAATTTTTAATAGTTAAATAAAATATTCAATTAATTTTATATAAATTTACTAATGAAATTGTTGATTTTAAAACTACTTATTTTTTAATTGAAGGTTATAAAAATCTTTTAAATAAAGAATCTCAATAAAAACCTAAGGAAAAATGAGCAAAAACAACAACACAACCAAAAAGGTAGCTAATAAAAATATTTCTAGAAGCGATATCATCAAAGAAATTCAAGAATCTTTAACATTTGACGACTTACTTCTTAAGCCAGCATCATCAAATGTTTTGCCCGCAGATGCAGATACCAAAACTAGAATTACTAAAAAAATTAGCATTAATATTCCCATTATTTCTTCAGCTATGGACACCGTAACCGAGAGTCGCCTTGCCATTGCAATGGCTCAATGCGGTGGAATTGGCTGTATTCACAAAAATTTAACCATCAAAGAACAAGCAGATGAAATTCGTCGAGTAAAAAAATTTGAATCAGGAATCGTTATCAACCCAGTAACCATCGATGTCGATAAATCTTTGGGAGATGCCTTGAATCTTATGCATACTCACGGAATATCAGGTATTCCAGTGGTTAAAAACGGTAGCAAAATATTGATGGGAATAATCACCAATCGCGATGTTCGCTTTGCAACCGATAAAAAACAGCCCATAAAAGAATTGATGACAAAGTCAAATCTAATAACGGCAACAAACAATCTCGGCAAGAATGATGCTAAAGCCTTGTTGCATAAAAATAAAATTGAGCGAATTATCATCGTTGATAATCAAAATAATTGCATTGGCTTAATTACTGGCAAAGATTTAGAAAAAAATAAGCAATTTCCAAACGCTTCCAAAGATAGTGAAGGAAGGCTTATCGTTGCAGGAGCAACGGGGGTTGGTAAAGAGGGCATTCAAAGAGCAGAAAGCCTTATTGAAGCTGGAGCAGACATCATAACCATTGATACCGCACACGGTCATTCAATTGGGGTTATTGAAACTATGAGGCAGTTAAAGAAATTATTTCCTAAACAAGAATTTATTGCTGGCAATATCGCCACCAAAGAAGCCGCCAAAGCTTTAATTGATGCAGGGGCAGATGCTGTTAAAGTGGGGATAGGGCCGGGGTCAATTTGTACCACTAGGGTTGTTGCGGGGGTTGGGGTTCCTCAATTTTCAGCAATTATTGATGTAGTAGAATTTTGCGATAAAGTCAAGGTGCCAGTAATATCAGATGGCGGAATTAGATTCTCTGGCGATTTAGCTAAAGCAATAGGAGCAGGAGCCAATGCAGTAATGCTTGGTGGGCTACTAGCAGGAACGGAAGAAACCCCCGGAGAAATTGTATTATTCAAAGGCAGATCTTATAAAATATATCGTGGTATGGGCTCATTAGGGGCGATGTCTCGTGGGTCGGCAGATCGTTATTTTCAACAAGATATCAAGGACAAATTAAAATTAGTCCCTGAAGGTGTGGAGGGAAGAGTTGCCTATAAGGGCTCAGTTGCGGATGTAATCCATCAATTAGTAGGAGGCCTTAAATCTGCGATGGGCTACACAGGAAATGCCAATATTGAAGAAATGAGGCATAATTGTCAATTTGTCAGAATTACCAATTCTGGGCTTCGAGAAAGCCACCCCCATTCAATTATCATAACCTCCGAATCTCCCAATTATACAACCGAAAGCTAGTTAGATTCGAACTAAATTATCAACGGCAACAAGAGTCTATAAAGCTCCCAACAATTTCGTTGCTATAACCCTCCCCTTGAGGGAGGGTCGAAGAGCCAATAAATTGGGTCTTCGGGGAGGGGTGGAAATATTTTTAGAAAAATTAAGGGTTGAGTTGGTTGCTAGTTTTTTAACCCCCCACCGAACGGCATTGAGCCGTTCGACTCCCCCTAATTAAAATTATATGGGGGGAGTTATTAGATAAAAAGTCGTGCTTTCGCAACGACGGGCCCTAATTAAAATTATATGGGGGGAGTTATTAGATAAAAAGTCGTGCTTTCGCAACGACGGGCCCTAATTAAAATTATATGGGGGGAGTTATTAGATAAAAAGTCGTGCTTCCTTCTCCGTCATCCTGCGACTCCACACGGAATGAAGAAAAAAGCAGGCTCTCGCACGAAAATTATAAAGCTGAAGAGGGGTTTGATTTTTTACTATCCTTATTCCAAGGCATTTTTGCCACTAAAATTGCAAGCCCGCAATAGCCACTAAGCCCTGCAAATATTAAGCCAGCACCTAAAACCATAGGAATAATAAAAAATTTACTACTAATAAAATAGCCTGCAATAGTAGTTAAGAAAGTTGCGGAGCCAATTATTACTTGCACCTGCCTATCAATTGGCAGAAAGAATTTTTTTGATGATTGAAAATTGTAGCCTTGTTGAATCCAAGCCGATATTCCGCCTTCTAAGTTGTATATTTCTAAATCTTCATTTTCAGCAATTAATTTTTGACAGGCATTGAAGCTTCTCTTCCCAGCTTGACAATGCAAAACCAACTTTTTATTGCCAATTTCAGGCAAATTTTTAAGACTCACATTAGCAAGCGAAATTAGTTGTGAACCCTTGATATTATTAGCCTCGTATTCAGCTGGTTCCCTAACATCAATTAATAGAACTTGATTATTATCAAGCCAGTTTTTAAGAGTTGCGGAATCGATATTTTTAATTGCCATAGCTTGATGAATTTTGAGATTTGTAGTAAAGGGTTAAATTATTGTAAAAAATTATTAATATTTTTGCAATATTAAATAGCTTGACTCAAAATAAAAGACATTTATATTCTTTTATTACTGTAATTTTTGTAAATACAGAAATTACATTATTAAAAAAATTAATAAATTATTTATGTATGGTCTAATATCATTATATCTGGGATATGCAATATACCTCATCATATATTTTTATTTAAAACAATATAACTATCTCTCAAAAAAAATAACCATTTTACTGGCCATAAAGCTACTAATTATAACTATTTTATATCTTTGTTTTTTTAATCATAAATTATCTAAAGAGCAGAGATTCAATAACATCAAAACAATAATTTTATAATATGGATATTTCTAATTTTGGTTTAGTTGAAGCATCGAGGCTACAATTTGCAATTACTGCAATTTATCATTTTCTGTTTGTTCCCCTAACCTTAGGCTTATCAATTATTCTTGGCATAATGGAAACCGTATATTTCGTTACAAAAAAAGAAATTTGGCGAGATATGACTAGATTCTGGGGAAAGCTTTTTGCAATCAACTTTGCGATGGGAGTTGCAACGGGAATAACAATGGAGTTTCAATTTGGAACTAACTGGGCATATTACTCTCATTATGTTGGTGATATTTTTGGAGTTCCGCTTGCTATAGAGGGCTTGATGGCATTTTTTCTTGAATCAACTTTTGTGGGGCTGTTTTTGTTTGGATGGGGAAAATTAAGCAAAGCTAAACATCTTATGGTAACATGGCTAATGGCAATTGGAACGAATCTTTCTGCATTATGGATCTTAATTGCTAATGGCTGGATGCAAAACCCTGTTGGAGCCAGATTTAATCCGGAGACTATGAGAATGGAATTAGAATCATTTAAAGAAATATTTTTTAATGAAGTAGCTCAATCAAAATTTGTTCACACTATTAGTGCTGGTTATGTAACGGGTTCAATTTTTGTTCTGGGAGTAAGTTGTTATTATTTATTAAAAAAATCTAATCTAGAAATTGCTAAAAGATCTGCAATTATTGCTTCTACTTTTGGCTTACTTTCAGCATTCTCGGTAGTGGTTTTAGGAGATGAAAGTGGCTATACAGCTGGATTAAATCAAAAAATGAAGTTAGCTGCAATTGAAGGCATGTGGGAAACAGAAAAAGCCCCAGCCGGACTCACAATATTTGCAATTCCAGATCAAAAAAATCAAATAAATAAATATGAAATTAAAATTCCTTACCTTCTTGGTATTATTGCCACTAGAAGCTTTGATAAAGAGGTAATGGGAATTAAAGAATTAATCAAAATTGCCGAAGCGAGAATTAAAAATGGCATCATACAATATCAAGTTTTAAAAAATTTAAGAGAAGGAGAAAGTAAAAATCCAGAAACTGATAAATTATATTTAAAAGATAATTATCAAGATATTGGATATGCATTGTTACTAAAGAAATATCGTCAAGATATAGAAAATTCTTCAGATCAAGAAATTATAATGGCATCTAAAAGCACTATTCCAAATGTGGGAGTATTATTTTATGCATTTAGAATTATGGTAATATTAGGTTTATTCTTCATTATTCTTTTTGCAACCTCATTTTATCAAATCAATATTAAGAGAAATTTTGAAAAAAGATGGTTGCTAAAAATTTGCATTTTATCATTACCTTTACCTTGGATTTCTTCTGAGTTTGGCTGGATTGTTGCAGAATATGGAAGGCAACCTTGGGTAATAGAAGGAATATTACCAACTGCGCTCGGGGTTTCATCAATTTCTTTTGCTAATGTCGTAGCTAGTTTAATAGGATTTGTAGCTCTTTACAGTATATTATTGGTGGTCGATATATTTTTAATGATTAAATATATTAAAATTGGACCAGAAAATTTACTAAATAATAAAAATTAATTATATGTTACAATTTTTTGATTACGAAGTTTTAAGAATAATTTGGTGGATCTTATTAGGTGTTTTACTAATAGGGTTTGCAATTATGGATGGTTTTGACCTAGGAATAGCAATCTTGCTACCATTTATTGCAAAAAATGATATAGAAAAAAGAATTCTACTTAATTCAATTGGCCCAGTATGGGAAGGTAATCAAGTATGGTTAATTTTAGGTGCAGGAGCAATTTTTGCGGCATGGCCCTTTGTTTATGCAGTTAGTTTTTCGGGTTTTTATTTTGCAATGCTGATAATTTTATTGGCATTAATACTTCGCCCCGTAGGATTTGACTATAGAGAAAAAATTAAACATAAAATATGGAAAAATATTTGGGATATTTGTATTTTTATTTCTGGACTAGTTCCAGCCCTAGTATTTGGTGTAGCGGTTGGCAATGCAATTAAGGGAATTCCTTTTAGCTTTAATTCATTTATGATGATTGAAAATAAAATTAACTTTTTTGCATTATTCAGTCCATTTACTATAATTTGCGGATTATTGAGCTTGTTGATTCTAGTTAATCAAGGAGTTTGTTATCTTGCAATTAAAACCGAAGGAGAAATATTACTTAGAGTAAAGAAAATCACAAATTTTTCTCCTCTCCTCGCTATTGGATTATTTGCAATTGGAGGATGGATGTTAAATTATATAGATTGTTATCAAATCACTGATTTTGCAGGAAAAATGACAGATTCTAATCCACTTAGAAAAACCGTTATTACTGCCACAGGTTGTTGGCTAGATAATTATCAAAAATATCCACTAATTCATATCGCCCCGATTATAGGATTCTTAGGACAATTATTAATTGTTTTTTTTATAAAATATAATCAATATGGTAAGGCATTTATTGCTAGCTCAATCTCAATAGCAGGTATAATTGCCACGGTAGGATTAACAATGTTTCCTTTTATTTTGCCTTCAAACTTAGACCCAAATTCATCATTAACCGTGTGGGATGCCTCTAGTAGTAAATTTACTTTAATGGTTATGCTAATTGCAACAATAATTTTTGTGCCAATTATTATAGCTTATACCTCTTGGGTTTATAGAATCTTAAGAGGAAAAGTAAATGAAAAAGACATCAAAAAAGACTCTAACTTTTTATATTAAATTTATGTGGTATTTCACTTGGATCCTAGGAATCGGATTCGCAATTTGTTTCAGTATTATAAATGCTATTTGGTACGAAATTGAAACAGAAAAAAATCGCAACAATAGTTACAAAAATAAAAGCTCTTCTTAAGTCGATATTTTAGCCTTAGATTTTAGAAGAAAATAAAAAATTAAAATTTCTCTCAAATTCTTTTTTGATACCTTCTAAGCTCTTTATCTCAGTCATATCGCTCTCTTTAAAATCCCATTTAAAGCCCGATCCAGTGCCCCTTTCCTTTCTATTATGAAGTTTATCAAAAGGAATTTGTGATTTTAGGATAAATTTTATGAATAATTGGTTTGGCTTAACCCCTAGAAACATTATCGCATCATAATCGGCATTTTCTTTAATCCCTTCGTTTTGAAATTTTTTATTAACATCTATTGACGATGTTTTAACTTCAAATTTTACTCCATTAAATTTTAAATCCCAATCACCTTGATCGCCATCTTGATACTCTATTTTTAGCCTTCTAAAATATATTTGATGTAAGGTTTGAGCAAAAAACCTTTCCCCAAAACTACCTCTCTTATCAATTTGAAGATTTCTATATTCTTTATATTTGCTATCTGGGTCAAGTCATTGATTTTGAGCTTCTTTTAAGACTTGTTTTAAAATATTAATAGCAATATTATCTATTTCGTTATGAGTCATAAATTCCATTTTTCATTAATGCTATTTCTATTAAATCAGTTCTTAAGTTAATGGCGCTATTGGTTGAAAGAAATGCTTCATCCTGCCAATTTATTTTATTATAAAAAAGCTCTGTCAATGTCTTTTTATCTTGCAAAAAAACAACTCCATAACCCCTTTTGTTTGGCAATTTATTAAATTCGTCATATGCCTTCATTCCACTAAAACAAGTTGATGGCAAATAAACATCACATTTTCCTATCATCTTTTTATTTCTAGTACTAGAGGAGGTTCCTCCATCGGACAAGGAGTACACTTTAATAAAATTTTTACAACTTTTTAGAGGCTTAGATTCAATTTGCTCAATATTTATTTTTGTCCATATTTGAAAAATTGTAGCAATATTTACCTTTTCCCCATTTGGATATTGAAAAGAGTTGAGCGGTAATTTTTCGCTATGAGCTAATTTGTAATCTTTTACTCGTTTCATAGGAACGCCTTTGCCAGTGCTATCAAAAAGAGGGGGTAAAATAAAGGCAACCACATCGGCAAAATTAGATGAGTGATTAATGAATCGTAATGCTAAATTACCCCTTAAACCAAATGGCGGATTTCCAATTACAATATATTTTTCGCCAACAGGCGGTAAAAAACTTAAGTAGTTTGATTTTATTAGCTCGTTTTTCAAATTTCCAATTGGCTCTATATCAACACCAATTCTTTTATTCCTTGGGAGAATTTCAAAGAAATTGCAACAACCGGCACTGGGTTCAATAAAAAGATAGTCATTATAATTTATTTCTAATTTCTCTAAAGTTTCTAAGGTTTTTTTATAGCAATAATTTGATATTTCTTTAGTTGTAAAAAATTGGTCTTTAGCTCTAAAATTAGACCTCTCGGGATATTTATTATCTAGCAAAAAATTAAGATCATTATAATAATTAGTTGGAACTTTTTTTTCAGAAAACCATCTTTTGATTGTTCCATTATGAATCGATAATTTTTGTAAAACTTCTCTAATTGAGGAGTTTTTTAGAATTTCTAACAGTAAATTATATTCTACCGAAGGTTCATTATTAGGGTTATTAATTAAGATATTCTCTTTTGATTTCATTTTAGATTGAAATTTTAATGAATATAAGTTGCTATCAAATTCTGATAAATGTTGGAACAAATTTTTATAAAAGCAATTAATCTTTTAATGGTTATTTTTGTCGTTATAAATCTAACAAGATCTTGCTTTTTCATAGCCATAATAATAATTAAAATTAGAGAAAAATAAATCCATTATTAATCATTAACTATTGCAAATAGTAGATTACTGGCTTAGTTAAGCTTTTTTGAAACTAAATCAATAAAATTATCGATGCCAAAAAGAGCAATGAAGGAGCCTAATCTCGGGCCCTGATCTTGACCAAATAATATTTGATAAAGAGCTAAAAACCAATTTCTCATTTGTTCTTGATAGCCATTTTCTCGACCAATTTTAAAGACTATATTTTGTAAAGCATCTGAATCATTGCTATTACTGGCATCGTGGCTATTTTTAAATTCTTTCAGCCCCTCAACTAATAAAGCAATTAACTTTCTTTCTTCTTCATTTGCTTGACGATATTTTTTATTTTGTTTAATGAAGTCATTATAATAGTTAATGGCATTTTTAACCATCTTCGCCAAGAGTGGAGCATTGTCTTGATTCAATCCCTGTTGATATTTAGAGATAAAGCCCCATAAAACTGCCTCACTTTCAGGGTTGCAAGCACTCGCTAAATTTAACAGCAAAGAATAGCTTAAATTAAAATTAAGTTGCGGAACATCGCCACAATGAATGTGAAATACAGGGTTATCAAGCTGTTCTAGTGGGGTTTGCTTTGAGAAAGCATTGACAAAACTCAAATATTCGTCCATTGCCTTAGGAATAACATCGAAGTAAAGCCTCTTTGCCGTTTTTGGCTTTTGATACATAAATAAAGCAATAGACTCTTGTGGAGCATATTTTAACCAATCTTCAACCGCTATACCATTACCCTTAGATTTTGAGATTTTTTCTCCACTATCACTAAGAAACATTTCATAAGTAAAATTAACGGGAGGCTCACCGCCCAATATTTCACAAACCTTGCGGTATATTTTTTCATTTGGCTGATGATCTTTTCCGTAGATTTCATAATCAACACCTAAGCCATACCAACGGGCACCGAAATCTATCTTCCATTGTAATTTGCAATTTCCACCTGTAACTGGCACTTCTTTTTCTTTTCCAAACGGATCGATATAAATAACGGTTTTATTAACAATATCAACAGCTTTTACACCCTTATCAATAACAATTTGAGTTTCCTTGTCAATTGGCATAAAGGGGCTATAAGTTTGTTGCCTTTCTTCTCCAAGAGTTGGCAACATTAAGTCGAGCATTTTTTGATAATTATCAAGTACTCTTAACATTGTATTATCAAATGCTCCAGAACGATATTTATCGGTAGCACTAATAAATTCATAGTCAAAACCAAAGGCATCAAGAAAACTTATCAATCTTGCATTCATATGATGGCCATAAGATTGATGGGTTCCAAAAGGGTCGCTAACCACCGTTAATGGCTTGCCAATCTGCGATTTAATTAATTCGGGGTTAGGTATGTTATCGGGAACCTTTCTTAAACCATCAATATCATCAGAAACGCAATATAATTTTGTGGGAATATGCGGAACTAAACATTGAAAAGCATAGCGAACAAAAGAAGTTCTAACCACCTCTCCAAAGGTTCCAATATGTGGCAATCCAGAAGGGCCATAACCAGTTTCAAATAAAACAAAACCTTTCTGCGGAATTTTATTATTTACTTTTTTTATAATTTTTTTTGCCTCTTCAAAAGCCCAACTATTTGAAGCTAAGTAGTTTTCTATATTCATTATTTTAACAAGTTAATAATAGTTACAATAAAATGACTATTATTTTTAATTTTAACAAACTAAAAAACAAAGCTGTATCGAAATACAGCTTTGTTTTTCAATTTTTACTAATTGCAAAAGAATTAGTTAATTCAAGAAATTTGATTAACTAAAAAAACCTCTACGTTTTTTAGTTTCATCTCTTTCCCCTCTATCACTTCTTTCTCCTCTGTCGCTTCTTTCTCCTCTTCTTTCATTGCGATCATCTCCTCTTCCTTCTCTTCTATTGCTTGGACCTCTTTTTTCTAATCTGTCGTAGTCTTTTTCTTCAACATTTTTTACAGGTATTTTATCAGAGATATCTTCGCCTGTTTTTTGGTCAACTGAACGGAAGCTTAATTTTGGTCTACCTTTTTTATCAAAACCAATAACTTTAACTTTCACGATATCTCCTTCATTGATTATATCTTCAACAAAGTCAACTCTATAATCAGCTAATTCAGAAATATGCACAAAGCCATCGCGATTGTTTGCAATAGCAACAAATGCTCCAGCATCTATAACTTTCACTACAGGACCTTCATAAATATCGCCTACTTCTGGTTCAAAAATTATTTCACCAATCATTTCGATTGCTTTTTTAATTCCATCATTATTGTTACCAGAAATTTTAACGGTACCATCATCTTCAACATCAATTACAACTCCAGTATTAGCACATATTCCTTTAATTACACTGCCTCTAGAACCAATTACATCTCTAATTTTTTTTGCCGGAATATTGATAGTTTCAACTCTAGGAATATTAGGACTCAACTCTTTTTTAGATTCAGCAATGACTTCTGTCATTTTGCCTAAAATATGCAATCTACCTTGATTAGCTTGATGCAAAGCTTTTTGCATAATTTCAATATCAATGCCATTGATTTTTATATCCATTTGCAAAGCGGTAATGCCGTTTTTCGTTCCCGCAACTTTGAAATCCATATCGCCAAGGTGATCTTCATCGCCCATAATATCAGAAAGAATAACATAATTGTCTCCTTCTTTTATTAAACCCATAGCAATTCCCGATACAGGCTCCTTAATTGGGACTCCAGCATCCATTAAAGCAAGAGAAGCTCCGCAAACACTAGCCATTGATGAAGAGCCGTTTGATTCAGTAATTTCAGAAACAATTCTGGTTACATAAGAAAATTGCTCTGCATCTGGCAAAATAGGATTAAGAGCTCTCCAAGCAAGTTTTCCGTGACCTATTTCTCTTCTACCCGGAGCCCTTAATTGACCAACTTCACCAACAGAATAAGGAGGAAAATTATAATGCAACATGAAATTTTCAGTAAATGTTCCATTTAGAGATTCAACCATTTGACCATCGCGAGCTGAACCAAGAGTTATCACAACAAGAGCTTGAGTTTCTCCACGAGTAAATAATGCAGAACCATGAACTTTGGGTAATAAGCCGATTTCTACATTAATTTGTCTAATTTCGTCAACTTTTCTACCGTCAATTCTAATGCTATTTTTTAAAATATCGCCTCTGACAATTTCTTGCTCAAGATTTTTTAAGATATAGTTAATTTTATTTGAATTATTGCTATCGTTAACAAATTTACCAAGAATCGCTGTTTTTATTTCTTCAATTTTTGAAGATCTTTGTTGTTTTTCTTTTATTTTGTAGGCTTCGATTAAGGTATTACCAATAATGTTTTTAATTTCACTTTTTAGAGATGAATTATCTTCAGCAATAATTTTAATTTTTTCTTTACCAACTTCTTGCTTTAATTCGTTTATTATTGCAATTACTGGCTGGAATGCTTTATGACCAAAATCAACAGCAGCAAGCATTTGCTCTTCAGTAAGTTGTTTTGCCTCTGACTCAACCATTAAAACAGAAGATTCAGTACCTGCAACGATAAGATCAAGGCTTCCAGATTTAATTTGTTGTTGAGAAGGATTTAAAACAAACTCTCCATCAACTAAACCAACTCTAGCACAAGCAACAGGCTCTAAAAAAGGAGCTTCAGAAATTGCAAGTGCAGCAGAAGCACCAATAAGAGCAATTACATCAGCATTATCGTTTGGGTCATAAGAAAGAACGGTGCATACAACATTCACTTCATTATAAAAGTTAGCTGGAAATAGAGGGCGGATAGGTCTGTCGATTAGACGAGAAATTAAAGTTGATTCTTCAGATGGCTTGCTTTCTCTTTTTATAAAGCCTCCCGGAATTTTACCAACAGAATAATGTTTTTCGATATAGTTTACGGTAAGAGGGGAAAAATTTGCCCCTTCAACAGCTTTACTAGCAACAGTAACCGCGCAGAGAATTGTCGTGTCTCCGTATTTTGCGATTATTGAACCTGAAGCTTGACGAGCAATCTTTCCAGTTTCCAATGTGAGAATCTTTCCATTCCAGTTTAGTTCTTTTTTAACAATTTTAAACATAAGTTTTCAGCTTTTTTAATTTTAATAGATTTATAGCAAAGGTTATTTAATAATTAAATAACCAAAACAAGGCGGTATTTTTTAATTTTAATTCTAAATCGACCACCAGCAATTTAGCTATTCATTGATTATTTACGGATTTCTAGTTTTTTGATAAGATTCTCGTATCTTTCTAAAGAATTTGACTTTAAATAGTCAAGAAGTCTTCTTCTTTTGCTAACTAGAATCAGCAAACCTCTACGAGATGAGAAATCTTTTTTATGAGTTTTTAAATGCTCGGTAAGATTTTCAATTTGTTTGGTCATAATTGCACACTGCACTTCAACCGAACCAGTATTTTTTTGATTGCTAGCGAATTCTTTTATTACTTCTTGTTTTGACTTATTGGCAATTGACATTTTACTTAATTTTAGATTTACAAAAGTTAATAATTTATTTAAAAAACATTAATCGGTTCTAAGAATTTTATGTTAAAATTACTGATTTTTTCTTCAGACAAAAGTTGGCTTGAAAAATATTTTGTAAGCTCTTGATTAACTTTACCGCAAACAAAACTAGTTGGCAAATTATTTTGATCAATATCTTTAATATCAATAATTTTAGCAATTCCGATTAACTCTCTATTGTGAACAACTCTTACAATTTCTGAATTTTTTGGAGATAGATTAGTATTTTTCAGCACATCTATTGCGATCATCTGGCCATTTTTGAATTTAAACCTGTTTAGATCATCAACTTCAGCTATTTCTGCAAAATCTAATATTTCAAATAAAGAAATTATTGAGCGATTAACAATATAATTTTTATAATTGCTTATAATTTTTAACTTATCAAGAGAAATTCTTGATGAATAAGAAAATTTTCCAACTTTGGTGCGAATTAATTTTTCTAAATGGCCACAGACTCCCATTTTTAGGCACATATCACGGGCTAAGGAGCGAATATAGGTTCCTTTAGAACAAGAAACTTCAAAATCAGCAAATTTCTCATTATTTTGCAATAATTTAAGATCAAAAATTTTAATTGGTCTTTTCTTAATTTCAAATTCCATGCCCGATCTAGCTAGATTATAAGCTCTTTCTCCATTTATTTTTATGGCAGAGAATCTAGATGGAGATTGCAAAATATCGCCTATAAAATAAGACATAACATTAATGATATCTATATTTTTTGGTCTTTTATCGTTAAAATCAATCACCTTGCCCTCAATATCATCGGTATCTGTCATTTCACCCCATTTTATCCTAAAAAAATATTTTTTATCACTTGATTCAATAAATCTTGCTGTTTTCGTTGCTTTATTTAAAGCGATTGGCAAAATTCCTGAAGCAAAAGGGTCAAGAGTTCCAGCATGGCCGACTTTTTTAGCACCTGTAAATTTTTTAACCATAGCAACTATTTTTGCCGATGAATAACCTTCCGGCTTATCAATATTAAGCCAAATATTTTCTTGAGATATTATAAAATTTGATTCCATTGGTTAAAAGTGAAGTTTTTAAAAAAAGCTTTGATTTTTTATTTTATTATGTTTAAATATGCGAAAAAAATCTGAGTCTATATAAGTTTTATATATTTGATTCTAAAAAATTTATTAATCTATATTTTTTAACAAAATATACAAAATCATTGATTCGGATTTATTTTTTTGAGTATTTCAATAAAAATTTTCTAGTATTTTTAGAGGGATTGTAGCTCAGCGGTTAGAGCAGGACGCTCATAACGTCTTGGTCGCAGGTTCGATCCCTGCCGATCCCACCATTTAATTAGTTCAGTTTATTGAAAAAATAATTTTCTACTCAAACTAGCAATCTTATAATAAAGATTGCACTATAAAAGATTCATCGGTCAACGGCTTTCTACCTTTGAGTCTGCTTTAATAATTTAAATTTAAAAGGAATATGCCAAAATTAAAAACAAATAGTAGTGCCAAAAAAAGGTTTAAAATAACCGGAACTGGCAAAATTGTCCACAAACAAGCGGGCAAACGACACAATCTTGATAAAAAAAGTCAGAAAAGAATAAGAAACCTTAGAAAATCTGCAGTGTTATCTAAAGGTCACAGCCATAGTGTGCTGAAATATAAAATGCCATATAGTGCTTAAAAATTAAGGAGAAAACAAATGAGTCGTGTCAAAAGAGGTGTTACTAGAAAAGCTCGTCATAAAAAAATTCTAAAACTAGCTAAAGGTTATCGCGGTAGAGCAAAAAACTGCTTCCGTATTGCAATTGAAAAGGTTGAAAAAGCTTTATCTTATGCCTATCGAGACAGAAGGGTTAAAAAAAGAGATTTCCGTGCCCTATGGATTCAAAGAATCAATGCAGCAGTAAGAGAATATGGTCTTGTTTATTCAAAATTTATGAATGCTCTTAAAATTGCTAATATTGATGTCGATAGAAAAATGCTTGCAGATCTAGCGGTTAAGGAACCAGAAACATTTGCAAAAATCGTTGCTCAGGCTAAAAAAGCTATTGAATAAATTACTAAATTAAAATTTCAATTTAGGTTTAATAATAAATATATAATATTAGTTAAAATGCTAACTTATTTTGGTAGTATCTTAACCAATATTATAAGCTGGATAATGCTGAATATAAATATATTATCAAAGATAAAGATTAATAAACTAATTTAGCAATGAAACTATATCAAATTTTGGTAAAATACAATAAAGATAAAAAAATTATCGATTTTTTGTTGATCAAAAAAGGCTATTCAATTACTGCCTTGCTATTTGGTGTTTTCTGGTTTTTATATCAAACAATGTGGTTTCAAACCCTTGCACTGCTTATTTTTCACCTAATATTACTCAAAATAGAAAATAATAATATCACATTATTCTATTCAATAGCCGTTTCTTTTATAATTTTTTATTATGCAAATGATTGGCTTATCGCCGATTTAATTGAAAATAAAAAATATGAAGAAAAATCAATTATCTGCGCTAACAGCAAAAAAGATGCTGAAATTAATATGATTGAATTGCTTATTAAGAATCATCCCGAACAAACTGATGAAATATTAAATATTTCCATAGGGCTTAATCAAGCAAATATCACTCAAAAAATTTATAATAAAATCAATAATTTTTATTATAAAAATAAAAAATGAAAGTTGCTCTCATCGACTACGAAGCAGGAAACATCGCCTCTGTTTTTAATGCCGTCAGTGCGGTTAAAAAATCCAATCATGAAATAATTATTTCTAAAAACAAAACAGACTTAAAAACCGCAGATTCAATCATATTGCCTGGGGTTGGCTCTTTTGGCACATGCATTAACAATCTTAAAGAATCTGGAATATTCACAGAATTAGAAGAGCAAGTAATTAATCAAAAAAAACCATTTTTTGGTATTTGTGTAGGAATGCAAATATTAGCATCAATCGGTTATGAAGACGGCATAAACCAAGGTTTTAACTGGTTTAATGGAGAAATTAGAAAAATTAACGACACCAACCTAAAAATAAAAACTCCTCAAATGGGTTGGAACAATGTTTGCATTAAAGAAAATAATCATCCATTATTAGCAAACATTAATGATGAAGAGCATTTTTACTTTGCTAATTCTTATCATTTTATTGGCGAAGAAAATGCCGTGTTAGGATATTGTGAATACGGGGTAAAAATCGCATCAATTATTGCAAAAAACAATATCTTTGCCACTCAATTTCACCCTGAAAAAAGTGGAATTGCGGGCTTGAAAATTATTGAGAATTTTTTAAATTGGGATTTTTCGCAAAATAAATTAACTCACAACTATTTAAAATAAATTTTTATAACTACTTAATTCAACGAATCATTAAAAATGAACAATATTTTTGATAACCTAAAAACTCTTCTACAAAGCCCAAATATCGCCTCAAAAAACTGGATATATCAACAATATGATTCTCAAGTTATGAATGACACTATTCAAACCGGAGGAGATGCCTCTATTGTCAGAATTCACAACAGCAAAAAGGCAATAGTTGCAACTACTGATTGCACTCCTAGATATGTTGAAGCGGATGCATTTGAAGGAGCTAAACAAGCAGTTGCAGAAACTTACCGCAATATATCAGCAGTCGGGGGAAAGCCCCTTGCAATTACAAATTGCCTCAACTTTGGCAATCCACAAAAACCAGAAATTATGGGGCAAATAGTGCAATCAATCAAAGGCATAAATCAAGCCTGTCTAGAGCTTGATTATCCTGTAGTTTCGGGCAATGTTTCTCTTTATAACGAAACTGATGGCAAAGCAATAAAACCGACTCCTGCAATTGGAGGTGTTGGCCTTATAAATGATATAAAATATCGTGCAGAGGCAAAATTTCACAATCAAAATGAAGTAATTATTCTAATTGGCGAAACTAATGGACATCTAGAATGTTCGTTATTCAATATAGAAATTTTAGCTATCAAAACCCTTGAAAACCCTCCATTTACCAATCTATCAACAGAAAAAAGAAACGGTGAATTTATCAGAGAATTAATATCAAATTCAATAATTTCAAATTGTCATGATATTTCTGACGGCGGTTTGTTGGTAGCACTTTTTGAAATGTCGACATCAAAAATTGGTTGCGAATTAGATTTTTCAAACATTGAGCTTTATAAAAATAATAAAAATGCCTTTTTATTTGGCGAAGATCAATCAAGATACATAATAACCACTAAAACTGAAAATTTAGATAAAATTATAAAAACCGCCAGTGAAAAAGGAATAGCAATATCAATTATTGGAAAAACAATTGCAGAAAATATAATCATTGAAAATAACAAAATCGCCGTTAGAGAATTGATTCACATTAATGAAGAATTATTTCCTCGTAAATTTTCGTAAGTAAACCATAAACAATCTATTATTTTGAGACATTTTTGTATTTATTATTTATTAACAATATCAACTAGCTAACTCTAGTTAAATTCATGAAAGATAAAACATTTAAATATATCGCATTTGCCTTAAAAATTGCTGAAAAGCTTTTAGGATCAAAATTCTCAATCAGTGGTGCAGAAAACATCCCCAAAAAGCCTGTGTTATTTGTATGCAATCATTTTACTAGGTCAGAAACTTTTTTTGTTCCCTATTTAATTCATAAATATACCCAAAGACAAGTTAGATGCCTTGCAGATTCAGGGCTTTTTAACGGTAATCTAGGAAAATTTCTTAATTCGGTGGGAAGCATTTCCACCAAAGATAAAAACCGTGACGAGATAATTCTTGGCGATCTAATCAGCGGAAGTTTTGATTGGTTGATTTATCCAGAAGGCGGAATGATAAAAAGCAAAGAAATAAAAATGAATGGATTTGGAGCCTTATCAAAAGCAATACCATCTTTTACTAGCTACACCCCCTACCGCACAGGAACTATTCGCACTGGCTCTGCTGTTTTAGCTTTAAAATCACAACTTTATCGCGATGATTTAATTGAACTAAAGAACAAAAACAAACTAGATTTAATTGCAAATCTTGCTAAAAATTTAAAAATTAATGTCGAGCAAGATCTATCAGACCTTATCACCATGATTGTCCCTCTTACAATTAGTTATTATCCGATTAGACCTGGAACCAATAAAATAAAAGGTCTAATCAATAGGTTAGCCAAAAAGATGCCACCTAATATTGCCGAAGAATTGGAAGTAGAAACAAATCTATTAATTAATTCAGAGATAAACCTTTACTTTGGCAAGCCAGTTAATCTAAGCGATTACGTTAAATCTGTAAAATCACTTATTTATCAAATTCCTATCATTAAAAATGATACTAAAAGCAATTTTGTTATCAAATATTTTAAACACCGACTCATCAACCAATTAATGTTATCAATATATCAAAATTTACAAATTAATTTTGATCATCTATTTTCTGCGGTTTTATATCATAGCAACAAAGAAAGGCTAGAAATAAATAATATTAAAAAAATTATTTATTTATCAGCAATAGCAATTAAAAAAAGTCAGAAATATCAAATTCACCCCTCAATCTCAAGTAATTCTATTTATAAATTATTCAGCGATGAACATTTTCAATGTTTTGACGATGTTTTTGAATTGGCAAAATCTCAAGATATTGTGAGAATGATTGATGATTATCATTTTATTGTGAATAAAGAAAAATTATCTCAAAAAACTATATTTGATGAAATAAGAATCGGCAATACTCTGCAGGTTATTTTGAATGAATTTTTATTACTTGATTTTGCCAATGTGATTATCAAAAAATTATTAAATTTATCAGATTTTGAACTCAGAGAAAGAGTCTCTCAAGATATATACAGCAAGGATCTAGAAAAATTTAATGAGGACTATGAAAAATATTTTGATGAAAAGTTTTCTAAAAATAAAGATATAGGTTCGCCACAATTAATTAATTCCTGCTTAAACTCATTAAAAACCAAATCTATTGGCATTTTATTGTGTCACGGCTATAAATCAGCAAGCAAAGAAATGTCTGAATTGGCAAAATTTTTGAGTGGATTTGGTTTTAAAATATATGTGGCTAGATTAGACGGACACGGAACCGCCCCACATCAAATGCAAGATACCGCATGGCAAGATTGGTATAATTCACTACAAAAAGGATATTGTGCACTCAATAGTAGTTGTTCAAAAATTATTCTTATTGGCTTTTCAACAGGAGGATTGTTATCTTTACTAATGTCAGCAAACAAAAAACCTCTTAATAAATTAGCGGGAATAATAGCAATAAACTCCGCCTTACAATTGAAAGATCTTAAAGCTAAATTTGTATCTGGAATCAATCTTTGGAACGAATTATTAGAGAAGTTAAAAATTGATTCTGGTAAATTATTGTTTGTTGACGATGTTCCTGAAAACCCTCACATTAACTATAGTCGTAATTATTTAAAAGGAGTTGTAGAATTAGAAAAGCTAATGTCTGAATGCTCAAAAAACCTTTATAAAATTACCATTCCAACCCTTATTATTCAAGGAGATAATGACCCTATTGTCAATCCAATTAGCGGTAAAATAATTTATGATAATATTGGTAGTAAGAATAAAGTTTTATTTGAACCAAATTTTGATAAACATGTTATTGTTCTAGGAAATAACAAAGAAGAGGTTTTTGAAAAAATCAGATATTTTTTAGTTAAAGAAAAATTTTTGTAAAAATTAAATCAAGTTTTGATTTTACTTTTTAAATTTAATAATTAAAAATATATATTTTTTACTGTCTAAACATTGTAAATGTTGAATCTTTGCTTTTTTAAATTACTTATTAATAATTTGCTAGATTTAAACTTTTTAATATTTTTAAAATAAAATAGATCCACTCCACAAATCTACAAATATCTTATAATTAGAAATAATAGGAGTCATTATTTTAAATAATCAGTAACACATTTATCCGCAAAATTATTGTCGGTTATTTATTAATCATTAAAATTGAAAAACACATTAAAATTTAATTAATGATAAAAAATATCTTTAAAAAAACAAACCAATCTAGCGAAGAACAATCGGAATATCTTGAAGAACGAGATAATGCTGAAGTAAAAAGCGAGGGACCTTCAATAGGTCTCAGCAAACAAAATAAGTTTGCTTTAATCTTTTTAGTCTCTATTCTTTCAACGATTGTTATTTATATCTTCTTTTTTAATTCTTCCGATTCTAATAATCAAAAAGCAACCGAACCAGTTCCAAATTTTGCAGAAAAACCTCCTCAATCAGATAAAGAAATAGATATTCCTAAAATAATACCCAAGAAAGCTAACGACGAAGATTCGGTTGATGTCGTGGCAACGGAAAAACTAACAACCCCCGAAACTCCATCTCTACCAGACTTGCCTCAAGAATATCAAAAAGATCAATCTCTTTTAACTGCAGAAGAAAAGCCAAATGAAAATGAAAAAAATATAGCAGAAACCAAAAAGCTGGTTGAGGAGCTAAAAAATGAGAAAATCGAAGAGAAAAAGGTCGAAGAAAAGAAAGTAGAAGAAGATGAATTCGCTGGAAAAAAATATCAAGATGTAAACCCAAAATATTCGCCGATAGTTGTATTTTCTGGTGGGAGTGGTGGTCCTAGTAATAGCATTGGTTACGATAAAAATATTATCGATTTAAAAAAAGATCCAATGAAAAATCTTGAAAAAACAAAACCAACCGTTAAAGCAACATTAGTAGAAGATAGAAAACATGCAATCATTCAAGGTAAAATGCTTAGTGCAGTTCTAGAAACTGCAATTAACAGCGAAATACCCGGTTCAGTGAGAGGAATTGTCAGCAGAGATGTATATGGAGAATCTGGCTCAGAGGTTTTAATTACAAAGGGCTCAAGATTATTTGGTTCCTATTCTAGTAAAATAACAAGAGGTCAGGCAAGAATTGATATATCTTGGAATCGTCTTATCAGAACCGATGGCGTTGATTTATCAATATCTTTTAATGCATCAGACCAATTTGGCAGAGCAGGAATAGCCGGAGAAGTTGATAATCGCTACGGCAATGCAATAGTCAATTCTTTATTAACCAGCACTTTTGTAGCAGTAGGTGCAGCAACTATGCAAAAATTTTTAGCCCCCAACCAAGATACAAATAATCAAGTTCAAACTATTGGTCCGATTCAGGGAACTCTTACCACCTCTACAACCGCATCAAATCAAGCAATATACGACACTAGTAAAGCGGTGGTTGATACGGCAAGAAAAATTGTAACTGATACTCTTGATACACAACCTGTAATTAGAGTGCCTCAAGGCACAAAAGTAACTGTAATAGTTAATGCAGATATGAAACTGCCTCCTTTAAAAAAATCTCAAACTTCTCGTAAATAAATTGTGAACAAAAGAATAATAAATTTACATTTAATTTCAGATTCAACAGGCGAAACTTTAAGCTCTGTATCAAGAGCAGTAATGTCGCAATTTGAAGATATTGAAGCTAATGAATTTATTTGGCCCTTAACTCGTACAAAATCACAAATTGAAAAGGCTAAGGAATCAATTAAATTAAATCCCGGTATAGTTATGTACACTATTCTAGAAGATAAATTAATTGAAGATCTTCGCTCTTATTGCAATGAAATGAAAATTCCCTGTATTTC
The DNA here is from genome assembly GCA_964202895.1 of Rickettsiales bacterium UBA1997. GTDB lineage: Bacteria > Pseudomonadota > Alphaproteobacteria > Rickettsiales > UBA1997 > JAJTDS01. Next base: position 849,692 of record CAXNJM010000001.1, read on the forward strand.
AGTATTATCTCGAATAATTAGCGAATTCTCTAATTATCTTGGTTCCAATATTAGCAATTCTATTGGTAGGCAACATATCTTAGATGCAGAATATTTTTCAAAGGTTGAGGCAATAAATTACACCATAACTCATGATGATGGGCAATCACATTGGGATCTTTACGATGCAGATATAGTAATTATTGGTGTATCAAGAACCTCAAAATCTCCTACCAGTGTTTATTTATCTTTTCGAGGATATAAAACCGCAAATGTGCCTTTTGTTTCAATGTTAACAGTCCCATCATCATTATCTGAATTAAAAAAACCACTAATAGTTGGCTTAACCATTCATCCTGAAAAATTGATGAAGATTCGCGAAACAAGATTAAATCATCTCGGTCAAGATTTGCCAATAATTTATACTGATATTGATGCGATTAAATATGAAATTGCTGAATCTAGAAAGTTATATGCAAAATTACAATGTCCGATAATTGATGTCACTCAAAGATCTGTTGAAGAAACCGCAGCCAGAATAATTCAATTATTGCAGGAACATAAAAAATTAAATAATAATTTAAAATAATCGAAAATGAATAAAAGAAGAGTTCTTATTGTTGATGATGAACCTACCCAATGTAAAGTTATCGCTAGGTTAATAGAGAAAATGGATCTCAACTATATGATAATAGATCGCGGTATGGAAGTAATAGATTTCTTTGTTAATAAGAAAATTATCAACGACCTATCTTGCCACGATTTTGACATTATGTTGCTTGATATTTCAATGCCAGATATAGATGGCTTATCTGTATTAAGACAAATCAATCAATCAATCGGAGATATTCAAGTTATAATGTTGACCGCCAGCGAAGATGTAAGCTATGCAGTTACCGCAATTAACCTTGGTGCTGTTGATTATGTAACTAAAAATGATCCAGAAATAAGCACTAGAATCAACACCTCGGTCCTTAATGCAATTGAAAAAGGAAACCTTAAATATCAAATATCAAATTTATCAAGAAGAAATAAAAATCAAGTTTCTTTTTCTGATATTATTGCTGAAAGCGAGGCAATGATAAATTGTATCAAATTAGCCAAAAAGGTTGTAAACTCAACTATTCCTGTTTTGATAGAAGGCCCCAGTGGATCAGGGAAAAAATTACTCGCATCAGCAATACACGGGTCTGGATCTAGATCTGGAAAACCCTTTATAATTGTAGAATGTAATTTATTGCGACACTCAACTGCAGAAGAAGAAATTTTTGGTTGTGAAAAAATAGTAGGAGATAAATTAATCAAAACTATGGGAAAAATTCGCGAAGCATCAAACGGCACAATATTTTTTAGCAAAATAGACTCCTTGAAACTTGATTTACAAATAAAAATTTTAAGATTTCTTCAAGAAGGGGATTTTCAATCAGCAGGCTCAAAACAATTTACTCAAGTGAATGTTAGAACTATATTTTCAACCCGCAAAAATATGTCCTCACTTTCCGATTATCGCAAATTTCGTGAAGATCTTCGTTTTCGCATTTCTGCATTTCAAATTAATGTCCCATCTCTAAAAGAAAGAGGAAATAGCGAAATAAAGTTACTAATTGAGAATTTTTACCGTAATTTTAGCATTAATGAAAATAAGAAAATTCGCGAAATAAGCGATGTTGCCATGGAGGCACTGATAAATCACGAATGGGAAGATAATGTTCGTCAGCTAAAAAATCAAATTTTTAGAGCCATATTAATTTGCGACGAAGAAACCCTTGAACTAAAGCATTTTCCGCAAATAGTCAACAAGAAAGAAAGTAATGCCACTCGCTCTAAGTCAAAAATCAAAAAAAGAATCAATATTAACAGTGAATTAATTGATATTTTCGATGATGATGGTAGATGCAAATCTATGGAAGAAATTGAAGAAGAAATTATCAAAAGAATGGTAGACATTTATAAAGGAAATTTAAGTGAAATTTCTAAACAACTTAGAATTGGAAGATCGACCATTTACAGAAAATTAAAAATTATTGAATAATAAAAATGAAAAGTAATTCCTCATCTCCAAATAAAGATATCAGCACTAGACTCCTTGAAAAAAAAGTAATCTCTGAAGATCAACTTCAAATCGCCCTAAAAGAACAACAAAAAACTCGAGGAGAAAAAACGATTGCCACGATATTGGTAGAAATGGGCTTTATTTCTGAGGGTGCATTAGGGGAAATACTTAGCGAATCTACAGGTATCAAAAAATTTGATATTCGTGCAGCAATGATAGACTCAAAGCTTGTCAAGAAAATTCCTAAAGAATTCGCAAATCACAATAAATTAATTGCCGTTTCCAGCACTGAAGATTCTGTAAATGTTGCAATGGCAGATATTTTTGATATTGTTGCCGTCGATCAAATTAGAAGATGTTTTCCGCCTAATTTTAAAATAATTCCCGTCTATGCTACAGAAGTAGATATTCTTTCGGCAATTGACCAATATTATGGCTACGAAATGTCGATTGAAGGAATTCTCAAAGAAATCGAAGGAGCTAAAGATAGTCAAAATATCAATGATGAAAGTCAATTAAGAGGCGATTATCGCAGTCCGATGGTTCGTCTAGTTGATGCAATTCTAACTGATGCCGTTCATAGAGGGGCATCGGATTTACACTTTGAGCCTGAAAACTCTTTTCTTAGAATTAGATACCGCATTGACGGAAAAATGGTTCAAATTCGCAGTATTCATAAAGAATATTGGTCAGCAATTGCTGTTAGAATAAAAATTATGTCAGGAATGAATATTGCTGAAAGTAGAAAGCCACAGGACGGAAGAGTCCAATCTGAAATTTTAGGCAGAAGAATTGATTTTAGGGTTTCAACTCAACCAACTATTCACTCTGAAAATATAGTAATGAGGATTCTCGATGAGAAGCAATCAATATTAACGATTGATAAACTTGGCTTTTCAGAACGAAATGAATTAGTGCTTAAAACAATGGTGCAAAGACCAGAAGGAGTTATTATCCTTACTGGGCCTACAGGCTCAGGAAAAACCACCACACTTTACACAATATTGAATTATATTAATTCAATTGATAAGAATATTATGACCCTCGAAGACCCCGTAGAATATAGAATACCACTTGTTAGACAATCAAATATTAGAGCGGATGCAGGAATGGATTTCGCCTCAGGAATTAAAGCACTATTAAGACAAGATCCCGATGTAATATTAGTCGGGGAAATTCGTGATACCGATACCGCAATCACAGCAATTCAGGCAGCAATGACAGGTCACCAAGTATATACGAGTTTACACACTAATGATGCAATATCCGCAATTCCTCGTTTGATGAATATGGGAGTCCCTAATTATCTAATGTCTGGCTCATTAATTGGAGTTATAGCTCAAAGACTAGCTCGTAAACTATGTCAAAGCTGTAAAGAAGAATATCAAATCAATGAATTTGAGAAAAATCTACTTGGCGAGAAAAATCAACATATCTCTAAGCTATATCGCAGTAAAGGTTGTGAAAAATGTAGTAATAATGGCTATAAAGGAAGAGCGGCAATTATTGAGATAATTTCTTTTGATAGAGAGCTAGATGATATGATTTCAAATGGCGCTAGTCGTAAAGATATGATAAAATATTTACTATCAACAGGTTTTGTGCCAATGGTTGAAGATGGCATTGATAAGGTAATTGCTGGTATAACTGATCTAAAAGAACTAATCAGAGTAGTTGATATGACAGATAGAATGATGAATAACAAAGTCACTAAAACAATCGAAACTAAAACAATTGCAACCAAAACAATCGCAACTCCAAATCAAATACACAGCAATATTCATAAAAAAGAATCCGTTACAATAATAACCAAAGAAACCGCTAAGAAACCTCTTCAAAATCAACATCCGATTCATAAATCAGAGTCTTTAAATACCAATAAAGAAATAAAAACAGTAATAAAAAAGCCTAATTCTTAGAGATTTTTAGAATCTTAAAGAATTAAACAAAATATTAATTAGCAAATTATAAAATTGCTTTAGATTGCATTTATTTCTTCAATTCTTATTAAGCTATAATTAGTTATTAAATTACTGTTAAGCTTAGAAATAATTAATTCTAGCTCTGATTTCAGATATTCCTCTGTAATTATTCCAACAACAATTTCATTTTCCTTATCTAAAAAATAAGATTTTGCAATTTTTAATTCTGAACCAAAAATTTTATTGACCGCATCGCTATTTTGTAGCAATTGCGAAAAATCTTCTTTATTCAAATTAACTCTTACAAAAAATTTATAAGGTTTTTGATTAATATCGCGATTGACGATATCTTGCAAATCATCAATTTGATAACCAAAAGTTGGAATATAATTATTGCAATTGATTTGTTTAGATATTTCAATGATATCTGCAATAACCGCAGATGCAGTTGGCAAACTACCAGCACCAGCACCTATCATCATTTGCCATTTAGCATTGTTGGTTGAAATTAATACCGCATTTAAACTACCATCAATATTTGCAATCTTCTCTTGATAGCTAATTAATGCAGGGTGAACAGATTGCCATAAAATATTGTTTTCGTATGAGGCATAGGCAATTAACTTAATTCTAAAGCCAAATTCTTGAGCTATTTTTATATCATCAATAGTAATTTTATCTATTCCTTCAATATTAATATTGCCAAAATTCTGCTTGATACCAAAAGCAATTATCGCTAAAACCGCAATTTTATGGGCACTATCTATGCCTTTAATATCAAAAGTTGGGTCAGATTCTGCATATCCTAGCTCTTGTGCTTGTTTCAAAGCATCAGCAAAATCAAGATTTTCATTCTGCATTTTCGAGAGAATAAAATTACAAGTTCCATTAATGATAGCATAACAACTATTGATATTATTGGCAACAAAGCCATTTTTTATTGCCCCAATTATTGGAATAGAACCGCCCACACTAGCTTCATAACCAATTAACACATTTTTACTTTGTGCAAGCTTTGCAATTTCAAAGCCATGAATTGCCAATAATGCTTTATTAGCGGTAACTACGGGAATATTTTTTTTAACTGCCAACTCAATGATATCTTTAGCAATATCGATGCCACCAATCAGCTCAACTATTATATCAGCACCACTTTTTTCAACCATCTCTAAGGGATCAGTAAAAAATTTAATATTTTGATTTTCGATAAATGATTTACTGCTTCTTGCCGAAACCGCAACAATCTCAATTTCAATCGAAGTTGCTCTTTTAATTTTTTCAATATCTTTTTTAATAATTTCTACAACTCCTGAGCCAACATTACCAAGACCAGCAATCGCTATTTTAATTTTAGAAGATTTCATTATTTTTATATAATTTAGAATTTATAACTTAGTATTTATGACCTTAATCTCTCTTTGAGGAAGCGGAATTTCAATGTTATTTTCTTTAAATTTTTGCCAAATTTCAAGCATTACTTGACTTTTTGCAGATTGTCTACCTTCAACTATATCGTTAATCCAGAAGGTTAATAAAAATTTAATATCAAAATCGTCAAAATTGGTTAGATTACATTCCACTTCTGGATATCGCAAACATCTAGCATTAGAATTTGCAACATCAATCATAATTTGACGAACTTTATTAAGATCAGAATTATAAGCAACACCAATATTTATTTCGATTCTTGCCCTATTGTTGCTGTAAGTCCAATTTATTACTTTATTAACGATTAAATCTTCGTTAGGAATAATAATTTCCCTGCCATCAAAACCTTCAACAATAGTATATCTACCCGCAAAATGCTTCACTATACCAAATACATTGCCATTTTCGATTTCTATCCAATCTCCAACTTCAATTGCCTTTTCAAACAATAACATTATCCCACTAATAAAATTAGAAGCAATTTTTTGCAAACCAAAACCAATACCAACACCTACCGCACCACCAATTACAGTAAATGCAGTCATATCAATTCCAATAGTTTTTAAGGCAATTATTATTAAAGCAAAGTAGGTAAAAATATCAATAAATTTTATTATTAAACTTCTATTGCTAACTTCAATTGAGGAGCTATTTTCAATTAATATTTTTGCTTTTTTTCTCATTAGATTGAGAAGCAAAAATACAATAGTTAATATTACAAGCGATTTTATGGCGATATAAACAGAAATGCGAAACTTACCAATCTCAAGAGCATATTGATCGAGATAACTAATAGCGGGGTTGAGGATGCCAAAAATATCGAGAATAGTGGCTGGAATAAGACAAATTCCTGCAAAATTAACAATAATTGCACTACTTGAAATTGTTCTTAATAATCTTAAAAATAAAAGCAAAGTAGCTAATTTGAGAACAGTAGCAATAAAAATTACATTATCTTCAATTTGCGAATAAACCGCCAAAACAATCGCCAAACTTATCACCGACAATGCAGGATAAAATAACGGGATAATATAAGTTTCAAAAATATTAATAAAATCGCTATTTAATTTACCCGCATTCATCATCTTAGGTAATAACTTTTTTTTGATGAAGAAATAAACTAGCGAAGATAATCCAAAGCCAATTATTAAAGCAACGGATTGCCAGTAAAAATCACCAGAAGAGATAGACTCTTCAAGAATATCAACAAATTTTTGATAACTTATTTTATTATTACTCACAAAATAACCCTAGAATTAATATTATTATTGAAAATAGTAAATATATTATCTATTTCTTAAATATTTATATTGTTTTTATTCACCTTGTCCAGAACTATATGCAGGCTTATTGTTGAATAGGTACAAGCCTTCATATTTTACGAAATCAACATTTTTTTGATCCAGCATTTTCAATATCTCGATTAGATTAGAATTGATGATTTTTTTACTATTATCGATAATTTGAGAGCTAGATTTTCCTGTTATTCCCTTACCAACAAACCTTAGAACTGTAAGACCCGATTGATAATTATTAGAAAAATCTTGGTCGCCATCTTTATCGCTGGTGGGCCATAATATTAAGCCTTTTGCTGAAATAGTTTTTATTTCAAAAATTTCATTCTCCATTTCATTGATTTTATTAATCAATGACTGAAAAGACTCTTGCCAATCAATAAACACATCGAAACCGATAAGCTTCTTTTCTTCTTTAGAGATATCATTTTTTGTAGCGGTTGCATTTTCTTGAATAATGGTTTTTTTATTAAGATTACTAGAAAAATTTGCAACAGGTAGAATTTTTGGCATTTTACCAAGCCTTGATATTACTTCTTGAGTAAATTCTTTTGTACCAACTTTTTTTGAGCTAGAAGCCTGATTAAATATATCCATAGTGTGAATACCATCTTCAATTGTTGCATATAAAGCATTGCGAATTTTAGAGGCAACTTCATGTTGATTTAAATGAATCAACATCATAATTGAAGCATTAATTAACCCCGTTGGATTAGCAATATCTTGATGAGCAATCATTGGAGCGGAGCCATGTATGGCTTCAAACATCGCAAATTCTTTACCAATATTTGCTGAGCCCGCAAGACCAACAGAACCAGATATTTCTGCAGCGACATCAGAAATTATATCTCCATATAAATTCATCGTTACAATAACATCAAAATCTTCTGGCCTAGATGCAAGCCTTGCTGTGCCTATATCAACAATCATATGGTCGCAAATAATTTGCGGATATTCAACAGATATTTCATTAAAAACTTGATGAAATAGGCCGTCGGTCATTTTCATGATATTGTCTTTTGAGAAACAGGTGATTTTTTTTCTATTATTTGCCAATGCATATTCAAAAGCATAGCGAATGATTTTTTCACAACCTTGGCGAGTTACTAATTTTAAAGTTTGATAGCTTTCTAAGGTTTGTCTATATTCAATGCCCGCATAAAGATCTTCTTCATTTTCACGGATAATAACAACATCCATTAATGGAAATTTAGTTACTACAAATGGACTAAAAGAAGAAACCGGCCTAACATTAGCAAATAATCCTAATTTTTTTCTCATCGTTACATTGAGGCTTTTATAGCCACCGCCCTGAGGGGTTGTGATTGGAGCTTTTAACAAAACTTTATTATTGAAAATAGTTTGCCAAGCAGAAGGTGTAAGCCCAGAATTAAAGCCTTTTTCATAAATTTTTTGTCCGACTTCGATTGTATCAAAATATAATTTCGCTTCCGCTTCTTTAAGAATTGCAAGAGTTGAATCCATGATCTCTGGGCCTATGCCATCTCCAAATGCAATTGTAATTTTTTGTGTCATTTTTGAGTTATTAATGTTAGTAAAATTGATAATTAATATTTATTAATTCTTGAAATTTATGGAAATAGCTTTTTTTTAAGCTCTTTGACAACATTTTGAGAAACAAAATGGCTAATATCGCCATTTAATTTTGCTACTTCTTTGACTAATTTTGAAGCAATAAAGTGATGATTTTCTGATGCTGGCAGAAAAACCGTTTGTAAATCGGGATTCAGCTTGTTATTCATTCCGTGCATTTGAAATTCATATTCAAAATCAGATACCGCTCTAAGGCCACGAATTAAAATATAAGATTTTTTATATTTAGCAAAATCAACTAAAAGCCCTTCAAAAGACTCAACTTCTATATTTTGATAATTATCTAAGGCAGTAATTTCATTTTTTATTAATTTAACCCTTTCTTCAGTTGTAAATAAAGGATTCTTAGCATTATCTCTTGCTACTCCGATAATTATTTTATCAAATAGAATCGATGCTCTTTTAATTATATCAAGATGCCCAAAAGTTATAGGGTCAAATGTTCCTGGATATATTGCTGTTTTCATAATATATCAATTAAGATTGGTTGGCTATTCACCGCCACCTAAAGAATGAACAAATAAAGACAATTGTTTAATTGTTGCATTGTCAAGTCTGGAATTCCAATAAGGCATGACTCCCGCTCTAGCATTATGAATTGTGTAGATAACATCTTTTTTATCACCACCATAAAGCCAAATTTTATCATTCAGCCTTGGCGCACCCATTGCACGATTTCCTGAACCCTGATTTGAGTGACAAGAAACACAATTAGCTTTAAAAATTGCCTCACCCTCTTGAAAATTATGTTGATTTTCTTTGTCGCTAAGCGAAATAACATATTCAGCGACTTGTTCAATCTCTTTTTTTGTTAAAATTTTATCTTTTCCAAAATAAGGCATTTGGTTAACTCTTGCCTGTTCATGGCCAGAACGAATACCATAAAGCAAAGTTGTGTATATATCTTCTATTTTTCCACCCCATAACCAATCATCATCATTAAGGTTGGGATAGCCTTTTGCACCCTGAGCACCAGTGCCATGACAACCAGCACAATTTTCTTTGAATGATGCTTTGCCACCATTTAAAGCAAATTCCATTAATTGTGGGTTATTTTTAATTTCATTAAAAGACAGGCTGTCAATTTGCTCTACATATTTACTTTTTTCAATATTAGCAATATTTTGCTTTGCTAATAAATCTGATTTTGTTGACCAATTTAATAAGCCCTTTGAATTGCCATTTTTAATTGGCCAAGCTGGATAAAAAAACCAATAAATTACTGCCCAAATAATACAAATTATCCAAACAATTAACCACCATCTTGGGGCTGGGATATCATATTCACTAATGCCGTCCCAATCGTGACCAGTTGTATTGGTAGGTTCATTTTGATTATCTTTATCAGTATTATTAATTTTATGATCTTTATTCATTTTATTTATGTTTTTTATTATCGTCTCTAAGTGGAATATCTGAATGTTTTTGCAACTTCTCTTTTGCACCTTTTTTAAAAACATTAAATATTATTACACAAAAAAAGCTAAAAAATAACACTGTTGATATTGTGGCGGCATTTTCTATTATAACTTCAAACATATTTTATTTATTTTCGTTATTGTTGGTAATATTTGCTTGATGTTCAAATTTTTGATATTTATTAAAATCAATAAATGTTCCTAAAACCTGTAAATAGGCTATTAAAGCATCCATTTCAGAAACTTTGTTAGGGTTAGAGTCGAAATCTCGAATATTGATTTTATTGTTATTGTATCGTTTTTGCAACTGCTCGCCTTCTCTATCGTTAGATGCCTGAATTACTGCATCTGAGTAGCTATTTTGAATCATATCATCGGTATAAGGAACCCCTATTCTTCTCAATGTCAGCATATCGTCACCAATGGTTGAGATATCAGCATCTTTTTGATTAAGAAAATTATAAGGAGGCATTATTGATTCTGGAACAACCGAACGAGGATTACTAAGATGTCTTTGGTGCCAATCATCAGAATATTTGCCACCAATTCTTGCTAAATCTGGACCCGTTCTTTTTGAACCCCATTGAAAAGGATAATCGTAAATGCTTTCAACAGCAAGAGATTGATGCCCGTATCTCTCGACTTCATCTCGTAAAACTCTAACTTGTTGAGAATGGCAACCGTAACAACCTTCTCTTTTATAGATTTTTGCTCCCGCCAATTCAAGTGGAGTGTAGGGGCGAACACCCTCAACCTTTTCAATTGTGGTTTCAATGCGAAAAAGAGGAACAATTTCAATAATTCCGCCAATTGAAATTACTATCATTGTGAAGACTAGCAATAAAATTGAGTTTTTTTCAATTTTATCGTGATGCTTTAACATATTTGAAGTTATTTAATATTTAATAAATTTTTTAATTTTGCAGATCAATTATATTTTTACTAAATAATTTTTCAAGCTAGATTTTATCTTATTACTAAATTTATGGCAATTGGCTTCTTGAAGGAGATTTTAATCTTTGAGGGCTAGAGGTTACAAATTATCCAAACCATTTTCTTACTTCCGACATTATTTCTTCTGGAGTTGATATTTTTATTAAAAAAATCATCAATAAAATAGTCAATTATTCAATTTCTTGACTATTTTTTTTATCTAATTCTACGGGATATTTTTTGAGTAAATATCTTTTATATTGGTCGCTAATTTCATATTTCATCTCATTTGATAATTGAGCTTGGAATTGAGAAGCTTCATCTTTGCTAATTTCTGGAACAACTACTTTTTTTGGCATTGCAATGTGGAATTCTTTTTCCCCATTTTTAATGGCATTAGTTGATTTATTGACTTCAGTAGCAAATAAAGCTTTAGAAAAATCGCTTTGTTGAGCTGTTTTTTCTGCTTCGTTTTGATTATATCGAGCGAATGATTTATTTTGTTCAAATTTTAAATTATATTTTTTGGCTATTTGAGCCATTTTTAATTGTTCTGCAACAATTTCAAGAGCAACTTTATTTGCCAATTTTGCAACTTCATCAATCAATTTTTGATTGCTTAAATCTGCAATAATGCTATTTTTAACCGCATCAATGTTTTGAACAGTTGCGGGAGTTATTTTATCGATTTGAAAAATATATAGATTATTTTCTTTTTCGCCTTTTAATTCAAAGATTTTAGAAACCTGCTTTTCTTTATAAGCAAGCAATGAATCGACGATTTTTTGGTCATTGAGATATTTATTTTCTTGCCCTTTAAAGCCTTGATTATCAAGCTTGGTAGCGATTATTTTGCTAGTTAGATTAAACTCTTTGATAATTTGCTCTAAATTCTTGCCCGCAACTGTGGCATCATCAATTTTAGATATTATTTGTTGTAGAGATTTTTCTCGTGCTTTAACTGTTAAATCGGCCTTAATTTCATTCTTTACAGACTCAAATTTTACTGGGGTAGAAGGGTTAATTTTGTTCAATAAAAATAAATGAAAACCGAGCTCACTTTTTATTGGCTTAGTAATTTGATTTTCTGCGGTTTTGAATGTTTCGGTTGCAATTTCAGGAGGAAGATCTTTGTTAGAAATATTGGTAATTGTAATTTGTTTTTCTTCTTTATTTTTTAGCTCTTTAGCTAATTTTGCAAAATTTGCTTTTGGGCTAGTGTCTTTAGCTTTGTTTGCCTCTTCTAATTTTGCTAAAAATTCATCAGCCGTTTTTTTGTCATCAAAAAGCAAGTGATAGAAGTTTCTAGTTTCTGGATTTTGATATTTTGATTGATTTTCTTTATATTCTTTTAAAATTTCATCTTCACTAACTGCAATATTTTTAAGCAATTGCGAGTTATTAAATTTAAAGAAAGAAACTTTGCGAGATTCAGGAATAGAGTATTTTGCTTTATTGGTGTCATAAAAATTTTTAATCTCTTCTTCTTTAAACTTAGCATCAAAATTTTTTAAATTAGCAGAATTAATGGTTACTAGATCAGCAACTCGTAGCTCTTTTTTGATTTTCAATTCATTCATCGCTGTTGCAAGTGTGATTGGAGTGGCATCGACAAAGCTTGTTATAATTATTTCGCTGTTAATTTGATTTTTTAAGAATGAAAAATATTTTTCTTCGTTAATTCCGTAGCTGGCAAGCAGTTTTTTAAACATTTCATAGTTAAATTTACCATTTTCATCTTGTAATTTTTTTTCTTTGACAATTTTTGACATTAAAAATTTACGAGTAATTCCTATTGAAATATCTTGATTTGCTTGCTCAATCAACATTTGATTGATTAGACCGTCTAAAATTTGTGCTTTAAAAGGCTTAGAATCAACATATTCAACAGCTTGTTTACTGTTATCTCTGGCTAGAATTGCATTACGAGCCCTTTCTAACTCTTTCAAAAAAATTCTTTGAGTAATTTTATTATCACCGACCTTAGCAATGAAAGGCTCATAACGATTAATGAAATAATCACTAAAACCCATTACAACAAAAACCAAAACAGCTACGGCAATAAAAATTTTAAAAACAATATGACTGGTAATTTTACGAATTTTTTGCATTTTTTTAGATTTTAAATTTGGTTAAATTTGATTTTAAAATAATCAGACTCAATCGACTTACAAACTAACCAACAAAGCTTATGAATACTAGAAAACAATGATTCTAGAAGATGTTGCGGTTAGGCTATTTGAATAGAGTTAAAATTATGAATTATGACGATATTTTTATAATATTTTTTATAAAAGCAAGTTTTTAATTAACTTAAATCAGTTAATTTTATATTAAAAATCATTGCTTGCTAAGAAATTTCTTTAAATTAATGCTTTAAATTTCTTGAAAAAAAAATTTATTGATATTAATGTGATTGCCCTTAATTTTAAATTAATTTCAAATATGTTAATCGTTCAAAAATTTGGCGGTACCTCCGTTGGAGATATCAAGCGAATTAAAAATGTTGCTCAAAAAGTAAAGGCAGAATTACTTAAAAACAACAAAATTATAGTTGTGGTTTCAGCAATGTCTGGGGTTACAAATCAACTAGTAGGCTATTGCAATGAAGTTTCAAACCTTATTGATCAAGACTCTCTAATTGAGTATGATTCAATTGTTGCCACGGGCGAACAAATAACCTGTGGTCTTCTTGCCTTAGAATTACAATCAATTGGCTATAAGGCTAGGTCTTTCTTGGGTTGGCAAATTCCTATCCACACTGATTCCGTTCACAGCAAAGCAAGAATAGATAATATCAACGGTGCCGAATTATTAAAAGAACTAGAAAATTACGATGTTATAATAATTGCAGGCTTTCAGGGCATCGATAGTAAAACCAATAGAATCACTACTCTCGGCAGAGGTGGCTCCGATACTTCCGCTGTTGCCATCGCTGCTTCTGTAAAGGCAGATTTATGCGATATTTACACCGATGTTAATGGTATATACACTACCGACCCTAGAATTACCGACAAAGCACATAAATTAGACAAGGTTTCTTACGAAGAAATGCTTGAAATGGCTTATAGTGGCTCTAAAGTATTACAAACTCGCTCTGTTGCAATGGCAATGGCACATAATGTAAGAGTGCGAGTATTATCAACATTTGAAGAAGTTAACGAAACTTCTGGAACAATATTAGTCAATAACGAGGAAGAATCCATGGAAAAAAGAGTTATAACCGGCATCAGCCTTAGTAAAAACGATGTCCACATTACACTTACAAAAATGCCCGACCATCCCGGCCTATCAGCATCAATATTTGGTGCATTAGCTTCTAAAGAAGTTAATGTCGATATGATCGTGCAAAATATCTCTATCGATAAGCAATTTGTTGATATAACCTTTACAACCTCAAAAGAAGAGCTGGAAAGAGCAAAAATTGCTATTGAATCAGTAAAATCAACAGTTAATTATCAAGACCTCAAAATTGACGAAAATATTGCGAAAATTTCAATCATTGGTGTGGGGATGATAAGCCATTCTGGAGTCGCTCACACAATGTTTAAAACTCTTGCCGATAAAGGAATCAACCTATTGTTAATTTCAACATCAGAAATCAAAATTTCAGTATTAATCGCCAAAGAATATGGCGAACTAGCCGTAAGAGTGCTTCACACTGCTTTTGAACTTGACAGCAAATAAATATAAAATGAAAAACTTTTTCGATAAATCAAAACTTCCTTCTCGCTATGTTACCAGTGTAAGCGGTTGCGAAGGCAGAAAAACAATGCTTTACAACATAAAAACCGACTTATACCCAGATGGTCTTAGCGAAGCAGATATTCAAAAACCTTTCGTTGGTGTAGTAACTAGCTGGAACGAGGCAGCACCTTGCAATATCGCCCTACAAAGACAAGCCCAGCCCGCAAAAGCAGGAGTAAAAGAAGGCGGTTGCACCCCTAGAGAATTCACCACCATAACCGTTACCGATGGCATTGCTAACGGGCATCAAGGTATGAAATCGTCTCTTGTTTCAAGAGAAGTTATCGCCGATTCAATAGAATTAACAGTTAGAGGGCATTGCTATGATGGTTTAGTTGGCATTGCAGGTTGCGATAAATCTCTACCCGCAATGATGATGGCAATGTGCCGTCTCAATATCCCATCAGTTTTTATGTATGGTGGCTCTATTTTACCGGGTAATTTCCAAGGTCGCGATGTTACTATTGTCGATGTATTTGAAGCAGTAGGAAAAAGAGATGCCGGCTTAATGTCTAATGAAAACCTTGCCCTACTAACAAGAACTGCTTGCCCTAGTGCTGGTGCCTGCGGAGGTCAATTCACTGCCAATACTATGGCATGTGTGAGCGAGGCAATTGGTTTAGCTCTACCGGGCTCTTCTGGAGCACCTGCACCTTATAAATCTAGAGATGCTTATGCTTATGCTTCGGGAATAGCCGTTGCATCACTTATCGCCAAAAATATCAAACCAAGAGATATAGTAACCCTTCAATCTCTAGAAAATGCTGCGGTTATAGTTGCCGCAACAGGCGGTTCAACCAATGCGGTTTTGCATTTACCTGCAATTGCCAATGAATGCGGGATAGATTTCGACGCCTTTGCAATTGGCAAAATATTCGCTAAAACTCCCTATATTGCTGATATGAAACCGGGGGGCAAATATGTCGCTAAAGACCTTTACGAAGCTGGCGGAGTGCAGATGATTCTCAAAATATTACTAGATAACGGCTTTATTCACGGCGATTGCCTTACTGTTACTGGCAAAACAATGGAAGAAAATCTGAAAGAAATTAAATTCAACGAATATCAACAAGTGGTGAGACACCCTGCTAATCCATTATCAAAAAGTGGCGGAGTAGTAATATTAAGCGGTAATCTTGCACCCGATGGAGCCGTGGTTAAGGTTGCGGGAATTCCCAAAGATAAGTTAAAATTTACCGGCAAAGCTTTATGTTTTGATTCTGAAGAAGAATGTTTTAGAGCCGTTGAAAATAAGAGATACAAAGAGGGGGATGTTCTTGTTATTCGTTATGAAGGCCCTAAAGGTGGCCCCGGAATGCGAGAAATGCTTGCCACTACCGCCTCAATTTATGGTCAAGGTATGGGAGAGAAAGTTGCCCTCATTACCGATGGTCGTTTTTCTGGTGGCACTAGAGGTTTCTGTGTTGGTCATATTAGCCCAGAAGCATCAGTTGGCGGAGTAATTGCCTTGTTGGAAGATGGCGATATCATAACTATTGATGCTAATATTGGCACCATCAATGCTGAACTAACCCAAGAGGAACTCAATTCCCGAGCTGAAAAATGGCAACCACGAAAAAATGATTATCAAAGCGGGGCATTATGGAAATACACAAAAACTGTTGAATCCGCCCGCTACGGAGCCCCTACCCATCAAGGAGCAAAAGCAGAAATCATCTCTTACGATAAAATATAAACAAGTTTATTAGATTCCCTAGCAACTTCAATTCTTTTTCCTTGAACTAACATACCAAAGGCAACAAGGGACTTCAACCCCTTGTTGCCGTTAGTAGAAAGTTCGAAGCCAATTCGCCCGTCATCCCGACGAAAGTCGGGACCCAGTCTATATCTTTCTGGGTGCCGTTTTGCAACGGCATGACGAGTGTTTGATACATTTGGAACATTACCGTCATCCCGCGCGAAGTCGCGAGTATCCACAGCAATAAAATCAACATTAAACAGAACTTTGCTAAAGTGTATTTGTGAATCTGTGGACCCTGCAACTTCCGTGCGAAGGCGGTAGAAAAGGATTAGAGCCCTTAGGGGGGTTAAAGAAGACAAGGGACTAAAGCCCCCCCCAAGAATAATATGTTGCCGAAGGGGAGAGTTCGAAGCTAGAAAAGCAAGGAACTAGAGAAAATTTTACCCTAAAATTAATTTTTATCTTTTTTCTTATCATCTAAAGCCTTATCAATCAAGGCCTCTACTGAAAATTTATTCTTCATAAGCATTTTATTAATTTTCTCAGCAGGATTTTTGTTAATCTCCTCAAAAGTCTTATCAAAAAACTTTGTATACTCCTGAGTAAATGATTCCGTAAACTGGTCTCTGCTTGTCTCGTAATTTGCACGATAGCCAATCATAGCCTCAACAATAGAGCATTTATACTTATATTCTGCTGCCAATAGCGATAAAATATCATGCCTTTTATTACAAAACCAAAAACCAAGACCAAGCGGTAGAAAAATCATTGCACGATATGCGAATGTAATCCATTCCAATTTTTGACCAACATTATTTACATTTTCTTTATTTACATTATCTAAATTCTGTTCTAACCCGTGTACGAACCTTATCCCATATTTATATAACACTCCATCTATATTGAAGCCAAGTATCCATATTAATCCAAATACAGCTATAGTCGCAATAAAGCCAATGGACCATTTGAACATCCACTTTGCCTCCTTCTCCTTTGTGTCAGCTTCCTTTTGAAAAGTTTCAACCATTAAAGTATTAACATGATCGCCTAGTGATTTCTTTGTTTCCGAATTCATTTTATCAATTTCTTTTGTCTGGTCCCCCATGTATTTCTCGTATTTTTCTTTGGTTTTTTTTATGCCTTCGATATCTGTTTTTAATGAACTAACTTTTATATATTCTTGCTCTTCTGCGGTTAGAACATCGCCAATTTGAAGCTTAAAGTCTATCCTAAGCATCTCAATACTCTTCTGACTCTTCTCAATATCATTTGCTTTACCCTCTATTAAGTTAATATATCGCTCAGTTTTTCCAATTAATCCATCAAATTCTATATCCTCTACACCAATCTTTACAGTTTGTTTTGCAACAAATAGCTCATTATATTTATCCTTGATTTTATCGAAGCTACCCTCTATAAATCCTTTAATGCCTTGTTTTTCATCGGTCGTTGAAGAGTTATTATCTAGTAGTTTACTATGAAATTCGGTTATTGCTTTTTCTTTTTCCTTTAAATCTTCATGCAATTTCTTTGTTTCTGTTAGATGTTTGTTAATAACCTCCTGTTCCTTTATAAATTCCCATTGCTTTCTGGTGGCCTTAGCTATGTTCCACTTTACATAAGGTAAAAAAGACAACATGTAAGATTTTAGACTATCAAAACTTTCTTGAGTATTGTAGTTGCTCGAGCCAATATATTGCACATTAAAATTATTATTTTTATATGCCGTTAGTGCATTAAAAATATTATTAAAGCCTGTAATTATATTGTTGATGTTTTTTAAATCAATAAACGGACTTAACTCTAAGTAATTATCTGCTTTAATAACAGTTGTATTCCAGACATTTAAGCATACCAAAAAATCCCTATAATTAAAAATTGTTCCGTTAATTATGCCATTTTCATTATTAAGATTAGCCTCTAAAGCATTTTTCACATCTTCATCCTCAATAAGGTTTTTTACTTGAAGTGTCTGATTCTTTAGTCCTTCTAATTTTTGAATACTCATAATTTTATACAATTAAATTTTCTAACTTGAATTTTTGCCTTGCTTTTAAGGACGGTAAAGATTGTTGATTTATCAAAGTTTATAAGCTTGAGATTTATTAAAATCAAGTTTTTTGATATAATTTTGGCAATAAGGGGCTGAAGCCCCTCGCGAGGGTTTACCTTATTCGTCATCACGACGAAAGTCGGGACCCAGCCTCGCCATCTTTCTGGGTACCGTTTTTCAACGGCATGACGAGTGTTTTAGTTCCGTCATCCTGTGGCGAAGTTGCAGAAGAGAAGTTAGAGCTCTTAGAAATGATATAGTTATTCAACCTTTTCTTCCAATTTTTAATTATTTTTACCACCAAATCTAATTGATTCCTGAATTATTACTATTAACCATCTTTCTAGGAGGCGGTTCATTCTCCAAAATTCCTTTTTCTTCAGCGAAAGTTACTCTTTTTAAGGAGTTAGGCTTGATTTTATTACTAGATACGGAATTTTGATTCTCTTTCATATTTTTGTTTTTTACCTCAATAGGAAGCTTAAGGATAGTTGCTTCGCATATTTCATTTATTACTTTCTTGGTGAATTTCTTAATGAATTTTGCAAATTCTTCCTTTTTGCTTGTTAGTAAATCTTCTTCTTGAAAGTTGAAACGATTATACACAACTTTGGTAATATCATCATCGGAACAGAGACCAGCATAAGCAATCATTGTGTTTAGAGTTGGATAATTCTTGATTTTATTTAAGCTATCGTTAACAAGCTGTCTGCCATCTTCTTTTTCGAGTTTTTCACATAATGATATCATATATTTGCTTATTGCATAAGATGATTTTTGGGACTCATCTTCTTTAATAACACATTCGATGGAACCAACTACACATTTAATAAAACTCTCAATTGCACCATTATTATTATCTGCAAACATATATTGATTTTTTGCCTTTAATTTATGATATTTGTCATAAAGATAGCTACTATATTCTTCTCTTGTGCTGGCATAAGGATAATAGCAAAATATTAGCGATTTTGATGGCTTTAATAATTTTATTGATTCCGATTCCATAATTTAATTATTCTTTGATTGTGAGATTTGGCGACATATTATTGAAATTAGTGTTCCCAAAATAGGGTTGCCGATATGATTTTTTGCCACATCTTGTTTGATTAGAACAAGATGTGGAAAATCATCCATCTCCTTATTATCTTCTTTTTTATCAATGGGCTTCATGTTATATTCTTCATCTAAATAACCTGCTATTCTTTTTTTAAAGGAGTCTGAATCGAGGGGGCAAGTTTATCATTTATTCCCCTAGAAAAACCACTCCAACCTTGATTTTCCAGTACAAATTCAAGAAAAGAATTTTTTATAATCCCATTATTTTTGTTGTCAAGGCTTTTTAAGCTAGGAAAAGCATTAAATATTATTGCCAAATGTCTTGCGGTAACTTTATATAAAATAGGTTCGACATTAGCCAATGCTTGATTTTCACTACGCTTAAAATCAAAAAGATTATACACTGACTTGCATATATTTGTTTGATGAACTTCTCTAGAATTATCATTAAAAAGAAGATTTTTAAATAAAGCCTTGGATTGCAAGATTTTTTCTGGATTGTCCCTTAAATTCTCAAATTGAGATTCAATCTCTTTGTTAATCTCAAAATTTGTTATTTTTTTATCAGGACACATTATTCGTTTTAGCCCAGATTTTAACGATGAACCGCTTTGATAATAATCCTCAATAAAATTTTTCACTAATTTTTCATATTTTTTATTCCCTTCTTCATCTTTAATATCAATAGTTCTATTTGCTTCATTCATAATATCAATAATTCTATTTGCAGTATTTAGACAATTAATCGCACTCTTTACTACAGAGCCTTCGCCTCCATTGCCATGTTGAACTGTTTTTGCAATTGCCATATGATCATCTTTGTTAAGACATTTCAATAGCATGTTTCCAGCATTTTCTATGATATCGGCAATTATATGATTATTACTTGATTCTATGGAATTTTTTATTTTAGATGCTAGTTCTGGCCCAGAACTTTGTCTTATTGATGCTGTGCTTTCTTTTCTTTCTTCTCGACTAGTGAATTTGGATAATTTTTTTTCAATAAATGCCGATAATTCTTTATTTTTGACTTTCTGCGAAGGTATAATATTTTTTAGAGTTTCTGATATTCTTGCTGATACTTCTTGTGCATCTTCACATTCTACTGCTGATATCAATAAATGAATCAAAGTTATATAAGCAGATACATGATTCCCTTGTTTGTGATTAGATAAATTTGTATCTGGTCTGTCGTTAGAAATTATAACTTGAAATTCTTTTTTTTCATCTCCAGGGACTTCAACTTTTAATAATATTGATTGATCGCTTTTGGTTGCTTTTACTACAAAGGGAGAATAGTTACTATCAGGGCTGAATAGAGCTCCGCCATTCGATGATGTCGTTTTTATGGGGCTGGAATATTGATTTTTATCACTTTGATTATTGTCAAATTTTATCTTCTTAATTATAGTATCTTGATTTTGTAATTTTGATTCTTTAATAGGAGTACTACAGTTGTAATTTGTATTAGGGTCTTGATTTTCTTTATCTGAACTTTGCTGCCAGAATTTTTTATTCGTTTTATCAAATCTAGTTTGTTGTTTTTCTCAGATTTTGATTTTGTTTTATTGAGGTAGCTTATTTTCATATAATTGATTCTTTAATATAATATTAGGTTAAAAGATTTTATGCTCTACAATTAAGCGAG
This sequence comes from Rickettsiales bacterium UBA1997, assembly GCA_964202895.1. Classification (GTDB taxonomy): domain Bacteria; phylum Pseudomonadota; class Alphaproteobacteria; order Rickettsiales; family UBA1997; genus JAJTDS01. The sequence goes on from CAXNJM010000001.1 coordinate 870,543, forward strand.
TCTTATTGTGACATAGCTTTAATATTAGCTTAATTAAATAATCTATCTTTGATTATGTTTTGTAAATTAAGCTGACTTAAAATCAATGCGAGCTATTGATTTTACTGAAAAGAGAGCAATAAATTGTAGATTTGGGGAGTTGTGAACATATTTTATTATAGTTAATTAATATAAGTAAAGTTTAAGTAATAATATAAAGCGATTAAACTTGATGTACCTAATTTAATCTAAAATGCAAAGTTTTCTTTATCTTTTTAATGAAAATTAATAATTATCAAGACCTTAATATTGGGAAATATAAAGGATTTTTGAAATATCAACTTTTTTTAAAAATATTTTGCAATTAAGTTCAATATTTTGAATTAATTAGGTATATACCGGCTTGAACCCGCCATTAAATTATCAGCGAAGAAATTTAATAAATGCGGTCAAATTGTTTTATCACCTTAAAATTTACTATGATTAATTAATTTATCAACATAATTTGTAAGATTTTTATCTTTTTAAAGACCTCTTTATAAACCCTACATAAACTCCGTAAATCCAAAATTTTCTAAGCGAAATTTTTGTAAATCTCTTTTTTGTTACCGAAAAGGAAAATTAAAAATCAATCGTAAAAAACTAACTTAAAATTATCGATGAAGTTCTTGCCATTAGCAATTGCTAAGATTATAACTTGAATTTTTTAAAATTGACGAAATTTATTAAAATGCCATTAATCAACAAAATAAATCAGCAGATAGACAAAAATCAAGGCTTCATCAATATTGCAGAATTTATGCAACTCGCCTTATTTGATGAAGAGTTGGGCTATTATAAAACTAAAAATCCACTGGGCAAAAATGGCGATTTCATTACTGCTAGCGAAATTAGTCAAACATTTTGCGAGCTAATTACCGCCTATTTTATTGAACTAACTAGTGCCGAAAATAATTCATCAAAAAATGCAAATTATCAATTAGTAGAAATGGGGGCGGGAAGAGGAACATTTTTTATTGATATGCTAATAACCATTGATTCTCTTGCCTCCAAGAACCTAACTAAGGCAATAGAATTTGTTAAAAAAGTTGAATTTAATATTATTGAAGTCAATCAGGAGTTGATAAAACTACAACAAGAAAAAATTAAAGAATTTTTTTCTTCCGCAAAAATTATTAATAAAAAGATTCAGCATTTTCAAGATTTTGCAGGTTTTATCGCCCAAGCAAAACAACAAAAATCATCTTTATTATTTTTTGCTAATGAATTATTTGACTGCTTGCCGATTCGCCAATTTAGCTATTTCAACAATGATTGGCAAGAAAGAGGAATAACCAAGCAAGACAATCAATTAAAATTTGCTTTTAAGGCGGTGGATAATGAAACCAAAGCAATTATTGAGAGAAAAATCGATGCTCCCACAATCAAAAAAATGCAATTTCTAGGCAAGGAGGCAATATTTGAATATTGTCAAGAGGCAGAAATGTTAATGGCTCAAATATGTAAGTCATTGGCTGAAAATGATGGCTTTGCGATTATTATTGATTATGGCTATTTGCAGAATCCGTTAATTGATAATTTGCAATCTTTGCGGAAGCATCAATTTTCTAGCCCCTTATCAAATATTGGCACCGCAGATATAACCTCGCTGGTTGATTTTTCAAGCCTTATCAACATTGCCAAAGAGCAAAATATTGCTTATTCTTTAGTTAGTCAAAGAGATTTCTTGATTTCATTAGGCATAGAAAAAAGAAGGGAAATTCTATTAAAAAACTGCCCTCTTTCGCAAAGGCTAGAAATTAATAGCTCCATCGATAGATTAATTGACAAAAATCAAATGGGAGAATTGTTTAAATGCTTGATATTGTGGAAGAATCAATAAATTATAAAATTTTATGCACTTCAAATTCAAAATCAGAACTAACTTTAGCACTTGTTTCACTAGAAAACTTTACCTCAATATCGTTGAATCCATTATCGTTTAAATAAATATGCCCAGAGCTAACTTCTCCTGAATCTAGCCCCCAAGTTGGGTCAACAAATATCCAGCGATTATCTACATAAAGAGCATTCCAAGCATGAGGCTCAAATTTATCTTTTTCTCCGATTGCTAAACCATTAACAATAATTGCAGGTATTCCCGCCACTTTTGCCATTGCATTAAGTAGAGTTGCATATTCGATACATACCCCCGCGCGATTAGTAATTATCTGCCTCAGCGGAATATTCTTTTTAAAATAAGAATGATCATATTTAATATAATCATTAACAAACATTGTTAATTGGGCATATAAGGGTAGATTTTTATATTTTTCTTCATTTTGTGCCCTTGCAATTAATTGACTAACTAATAATTGTTCTTCGCGAGAAAATTCTTTATATTGCAGTGGATTTCTTTTAAAACTAATGCGGTTTTTTTTGCCCGTTGCAATTATGGCAACATTTTTAACAATAATTTTTTTATCATTTTCATTTAGATTAAATTTAAAGAAAATAGATTTATCATTAAAGCCCTTATCAATGGAATCATGGCTTGCGAGCAATTCTTGCTTCTCAACTCTTTGCCAACCATCACGAAACAAAATAGGAGTCTCAACATTCAGAATTCCTTTAAGGTTATTGACATTGACAATATTAAGCACCTTTGCTTGCCATTTTACATCATTACTAGTTAATTTTATTCTTTCTAGAACTCCCGAACTAGGAACGGCACCTTGAAATAAAAGTGCGGAGCCTTTATCATCATAAACTTTTTTGCTATTGCTATTGATATTGAGCAGTTCGTAGTTTTTATCGAATCTCAATAAAACTTGATAATTTGCCCCAACCGCAAAATTTGGCACATAAATTATTTCATTTCTTAATTCTTCTTGTAAGGAAGCATATTTTTCTTCGTAATCATAGCTAATTTTTATTGATTCTTGATTCTTTTTTGGCTGATTGAGCTTGATTTTTAATAATCCATTATTTTGTGTGTAATTCACCACCTTATCATCTATCAACACTTTAGAATATTTAACGGTGCCTTTTATGGTAGTTAAAAATTGATAATCGGTGATGTAGGAATTATTTGGTAAATTGATAACTTGCAAGATAAATGCTACCCTGCCCTTTTTGCCTGCTTCGGTGAGGTTTACTTCTTCTTGCCAGAGGGTAATTTTGGTGTTGCTAGCGAAAACACTAGTTGTAATTATCAACAAAAAGAATAGACAATTAAGAAAACTGAAAAATTTTTTCATTGCTGATAATTACCCCTAGAATAGATTGATAATTGAGGATATTTTTTAAGATTAATTTCCTACAACAATAGTGCAGATTTTGTAAAAGCCCAAGAAGGTACTGTGGCTATTCTCAACACTGTTAATTTGATTAATTTTGCCGTCTTTTCTTGCAGTTTCTATTGTTAAATCACCAAATGGACCAAAGATAAAGCCATAAGCACAAGCCTTACCGGTTTTAGTTGATTCTGTAAGCTTTTCAGTAGAAATATGATGCTGAGTTTGAGATTGTTTGATTGAATAACAGCTAGAAAGAACACCAGAAAGCCCAATTAAGCAGGCAATGGTTATGATTTTTTTTATCATTTTAAAAAAATTTTGATTAATAAAATTGAATTTATCGTTGATTTACAACCAACATTTACAGCTTAAATTAACAATATAAAAAATCATCTATAAATTTAGAAAAATTAAAATTTTTATCATTTTTCAATCATCAAAATTTATTTTCTAAATATTTTTCTGCAAATTCATAATTTATCTCGCTATCTTCCCTTTCTTTGAAGTAGATTTCTAAAAATTCTACCTCAAATTTTTCAGGATAAAAAGCTCATCGAAATCTATTAGCAAAAAACAAAAGCGATTATGTGGATAATGATATTGAGTTTTTTTCTCTACCAGAAGATTTGTGCTATTTTCATCCTTTAATTACAATGTTAGATAATTTCGATAAAAATGGAGAATCTTTTAGATATAATAAGAATTGGTTATTAAATCATCAAATCCGCTCCAATCAAGCTGGCGCGAACCTATTTTGATCTTTTTTAAGATCATTAACGATAGATCTTAAATAAGGCTGGTAAATTAGAAAGTTATTATTAAGATACTACCGCTGCTTAATTGATAATGAAGCTTAATTATTTTTTGTGGATTGATGGTTTTTAAACTGATTTAATACCGCCTCTGATTACTTTTCTCTTCATTCATTAAACAACAACTTTCTTGCCTAAAACTATTTAGGCATAAATTAACTAAACTAAAATTAAATAAAAAATGGCTACAGGTACAGTAAAATGGTTCAATACCACCAAAGGTTTTGGATTTATCCAACCAGATGATGGTAGTAATGATATTTTTCTTCACATCAGCAAACTTGAAGAAAAAGGCATTCGTAATTTGAGCGAAGGACAAAAAGTTTCTTACGAAGAAGAAGAAAACAGAGGCAAAGTTTCTGCAACTAACTTAGAACTTATCTAAGCTATAAATATATTAAGTTTTTCTAGATTAGAAGAGCTTAGAGCTAATAAAAAATAGCCTTCACAAAATGAGTACCCAAGAAATTGGGTACTCATTTTTTACCTTACGGTTTTAATAATTCATAAACCACAAAGTATAACCTTACGGTTTGTAAGAAGTAACTTTAGATTTTTCGCAAATGGAGAGAGCTTTTTAGATTGCTTTCTAAGAAATTTGCAATAAAATTTTGTTTTCCAAAAATCTATAGAAAAGCAAAATGCAGGCACAAGAAAAGACATTAATAGAATTTTTAAGAGATAAACAACAATTCACGATTCCAATTTATCAGAGAACTTATAGTTGGACACCAAAGCAATGCCTGAAGCTATGGGAAGATATTAAAGAAATTTCAAAAAGTGATGAGGTTGAATATCACTTTATGGGCTCTATTGTTAGAATAAAACAAAAGCTGGACAGTAGCGAAATTTCAGAACAAGTTATTATTGATGGTCAACAAAGAATAACCACGATTTTACTGCTTTTATCTGCGGTCATAAATTCAAATATCAATAAAGAAAGAGCTGAAGAATTAAGAGAAGATTTTCTAATTAACAAACACGGCAAAGGCAACCTTCGCTATAAAATGATGCTAACTCAGGAAGATAGATCGTCATTAATCAATTTGATTGATAATCGCTTAAATGAAGAAATAACCTCAAAAAGAATCAAAGAAAATTTTGAGTTTTTTAAAGAAGAGATGGCGAATGAGAATCCTGAAAAAATATATTCAGGAATCAGAAAATTAATGGTTGTCGATATTTGCCTTGATCCAAAATATGATAATCCGCAATTAATTTTTGAGAGCCTAAATTCCACAGGATTAGAATTATCGCAAGCCGATCTAATTAGAAATTTTATTTTAATGGGGCTAGATACAAAGCACCAAGAAGATTTATATTACAACTATTGGCATGCGATGGAAAAAGATTTTGGTCAAGCTAATTACAGTGTTTTGTTTGATCGCTTTATGCGTGATTATTTAACCATCAAAAACCGCAATATTCCAAACATCAAAAATGTTTACGAAACTTTTAAGAATTATTTTCTTAAAAATGGCGGGTTAAACAATGTTGATGTTATAATTAAAGATATTCACAAATTCTCGCAATTTTACACCAAAATATCCCTAGAAAAAGAAGTAAACAAAAAACTAAAACAGGCATTTGCCGATCTTAATGATTTAAAAGTTGATGTTGCTTATCCTTTCTTGCTGAGTGTTTATGATGATTTTGCAAAAAACATAATTGATGAAGAAATATTTTTAGAAATTCTAAACCTAATCCAAAGCTATGTATTTAGAAGGTTTGTTTGTGGAATTCCAACCAACTCTTTGAACAAAACTTTCGCCAATTTATATGAATCAATCAATAAAGATGACTATCTAAATAGCTTAAAAGCCCAAATGGTGTTGATGGAAAACTATAGAAAATTCCCAAATGATGCTGAGTTTATAAAAGAGCTAAAAGAAAAAGATTTGTATAATATTCGAAATAGAAATTTTTGGTTAAGAAGATTTGAGAATTTTGGCAGAAAGGAATTTGTAAGGGTTGAGGATTACACGATAGAGCATATTATGCCACAAAATCCTAATTTGTCAGAAGAGTGGAAAAGAGAGCTCGGCAGTGATTTTAAAAAAATTCAAGATAATTACCTTCATACCTTAGGAAACCTCACTCTAACTGGTTATAATTCAGAGCTTAGTGATAAATCTTTTTCAAGAAAGAAATCAATTGAGGGCGGTTTTGATCAGAGTCCAATAAGACTAAATAGAAGCTTGGCTAAATTTTCTGTTTGGAATGAGCAATCAATAAATGAACGAGCAAAAATATTGGCTGATGAGATGATAAAAATTTGGCCTTATCCAGCAGTTACAGAGGAAGGTTTAAATCAATATAGAGACGATAAAAAAAGTGATGAAAAAGTTTATACAATTGAAGATCATCCATTTTTAACTGATGGTCCAATGAAAGAGTTATTTGAGGCTTTTAGAAAAAGGGTTCTCAATATTGATTCATCGGTAAGAGAGGAATTTTTAAAGCTCTATGTTGCTTACAAAGCATCTACCAATTTTGTTGATGTCGTGCCTCAAAAAAGCAAATTAAGAATATCTTTAAATATGGATTTTGACGAAATATATGATCCGAAAAATCTTTGCATCGATGTTAAGGATAAAGGAAGATGGGGGAACGGCAATGTTGAAATTCACTTAAATTCAGTAGATCAGCTAGACGATGCCATGCTTCTTATTAAGCAATCGCACGATAAAAATTCAGAAAATTCATTTTCTTTCTAAGTAGAAAAAGTCTGAATCCGAGTGCTTCAAAACTTAGAACTAAACATTCTCATCAAATTAATTTCTAAATTAAATCTAGTTGATTTTTACAATCTAACTCTTAGCCTATGAAGAATTTGCTAAAAATCATAAAATTTAGAAATTCGTAACTATCCCTTAATTTAATCAAAAATTGCCATGAGTACTACTCTTATAATAATCTTGCTAGCTATTTTAATTATTGTTTTATATCTCGTTGGTATTTTCAATAAATTAGTGGCTTTAAAAAATAGGTTAAAAAATGCCTTTGCCCAAATTGAGGTTCAATTAAAAAGACGATATGATTTAATTCCAAATCTGGTGGAAATCGCTAAAAAATATTTAGATCATGAAAATAAAACTTTACTAGCTGTTACAGAAGCCCGAAACGGAGCAGCGAGTGCTTTAAAACAAGCCTCTGTAAATCCGGGCGATGCTGATGCAATAAAAAATTTAACCCAAGCAGAAGCTATTTTGAACAAGAGTATGGGTCAATTTAATATGGTGATGGAGGGTTATCCTGATTTAAAAGCGAGCCAAAATATGATACAACTTTCGGAGGAGCTAACCAGCACCGAAAATAAGGTTTCTTTTGCCCGACAAGCTTATAATGATGAAGTTATGGCTTACAATACCTATAAACAAAGCTTTCCTCAGATTATTATTGCTAATGCAACGGGGCATACTGCAGACTCTGGATTGCTTGAATTTGAAGATAGCAAAACTATACAAAATGCTCCAAAAATTTCGTTTTAGTTTTCCTAAAAAATGAATTTCCCTAAAAAATGAATTTTTTCGAACATCAAGATAAAGCTCGTTCTAAAACAAGAAATCTTCTGGGTCTATTTTTATTATCGATATTAATGATAACCACCATAATTAATTTGGCGGTTATACTCTTTTTTTCAGCCTCGAAGCAGGAAAATACAAATGTTTCTCTTAGCGAAAACTTTATCAATAATTTTAGCTGGCCATTATTTTTTGAAATAGGGTTGGTGGTTCTGGTTTTTATAATAATTATTAGCCTTTACAAGAGAATTGAATTATCATCTGGAGGCAAGGTTATCGCAGAAAAATTGGGTGGCAAATTAATATTAGAAAATACCACAGATTTTCACGAAAAACGATTATTAAACATTGTGGCGGAAATATCGATCGCATCTGGTGTGTACCCACCTCCAGTCTATTTATTAATTGAAGAAGATGCAATTAATGCTTTTGCTTCTGGATTCTCAATTGATGATGCGGTAATTGGGATTACCAGAGGTGCAATAAAAAATCTAAATCGCGACGAACTTCAGGGTGTGATTGCTCATGAATTCAGCCATATTTTCAATGGCGATATGAGGCTAAATCTCAAATTAATTTCAATATTGCATGGCATTTTAGTTATTGGAATTTTAGGTAATTTTATATTTTACAGTAGCCAAAGATCTCGCGATAAAAACGGTACCCAGCTTTTATTTTTTGGCTTGGCCCTTATAATTATTGGCTCAATCGGCACTTTTTTTGGCAATTTAATTAAGGCTTCAATTAGTAGGCAAAGAGAGTTTTTAGCAGATGCTAGTGCAGTTCAATTTACACGAAACCCTGCTGGCATTGGATCGGCATTGAAAAAAATCGGTGCTTTTGCCACCGGTTCAACAATTTCAAATCCCCACAGTTCAGAAGTTAGCCATATGTTTTTTGCACAAGGGTTAAGTGGTTTTGCCACTGATTTAATGGCAACTCATCCGCCATTAAAAACCAGAATATTGATGATTGATCCAAAATGGGATGGTAGTTTTGAAAATATCACAATGCAAAACAATGATGATGAAGTTTTAAAAAAGCCAGATGACAAACAACAAAAAACCTCATCTTTTGCTTCTATTGCTGGTGCTATGATGGTGCAAAATATTGGCAATATCGATCAAAAATCAATCAATCAAGCTCATGATTTAATTGGTGCCATTCCTAAAATTATTAAAGACGAAACTTCGGATTCTTTTGGTGCCAGAGCAATTATTTATTCATTAATTATTGCAGAAAATGCTGGTTTTGAAGCCAAGCAATTGCAAATCTTAAGAGATAATTCCAATTCAGCAGTTTTTGATTTAACCAATAAATTACAGTCTGAAATAGAAAAAATGGATAAAGAATTTCGTTTAACTTTGATTGAGCTAACAATTCCATCTTTGCGACAATTATCACTCCCACAATATCAAAATTTTAAAAAAACTGTCGAATTATTGGCTAAAGTTGATGCCAAAATTAATCTTTTTGAATGGTCGTTAATGAAAATTTTATTCAATCATTTGGATCGAGAATTTAACGAAAATTATGTTAAAAAAACCACGATCTATAAATTGCAATCTGTTCAAAATGAGGTCAGTTTATTTTTATCTTTAATGGCACAAGTTGGAAATAAAGATTTAAAAATCGCGGAAGAGCTTTTTAACTCAACAATTTTGAATCAAAATTTACCAAAAGCTTCCTTTATTTCTGAGGAGAAAATCTCCATTCAAGATTTAGATAAATCCATCATAAAATTAGAAAAATTATACCCTCTAGAAAAGGAAAAATTATTAAAATTATGCAATATTTGCCTGCTGGAAAACGAAATTTTATTCTCTGAAATCGAATTATTGCGAGCTTTTTCTAGCATTTTACATTGTCCGATGCCTTTAGTTTCTCACTAATCATCACAAACTATCATATTTATAATTCATAAACTATAAAGTATAACCTTACGGTTTACAAGAAATAACTTTAGCTTTTTGGCAAATGGAGAGTGCGGTGGATGGCGGGCTTGTGAACTTTGCTCTGTTTTGAAGATGTAGATAAATAAAGGGTTTGAAGGCTATTTCAAGTACACTGAAAAGTTCGAAGTTTTGCAAGCGGTAGGCAGAAGATACCTTTTTCGAACTTATTGTTAGACTATTTCAAATTTTTCTTAATTTCCTCAAGAGTCATTCTTCTCTCCTTCATTTTTTGAATTTTATCTATCCTCTCAATCATTTCTTGGCTATACATTTGATAGCCAGATTCAGTTATTTCTGCAACTTGTAATAATCCTTCTTTTGTCCAATGCCTAATAGTGGGAACGGTTTGATTTGTTGCTTTGGCAAGCTCACCAATTTTTAGAAGTTTTTCATTTTCAGGCTCTTCGCTTTTGCCTTCGATAGCTTTGAGATAAATATTTAACGAGCGATCAACCGCGGTGGCGATTAATTTGAAATAATCATTTTTTACATTTTCTTTTTCTTGGCCTTCGCCATTAAAAAGCTGAGATTTTTCTAAAGATTTAATGTAAGCCAAACGATCGTTTTTTCTGATGATTACAGGCGGATAACCTTTCATCATCAAAATCATATTCATTAGCAAACGAGCGGTTCGTCCGTTGCCATCAATAAAAGGGTGAATCGTCACGAAGCGATAATGTGCTTCACCAGCAAGTTCAACAGCATGCATTTTAGTTTCGTTTTCAAGCCAAGAAAAAAACTCATCCATTAAGGTTTGAACTTTTCTTGGATTTGGCATAACAACAGCGGAGCCAGAAATACGAACAGGCACACGGCGATAAATGCCAGCATTTTCTTTATCGATTCTGTCTAAAATAATTTCATGAATTTTGAGGATGTCTTTTTCGCGAAGATCAGCTGGTTTGCGTTTGATTTGTTCTTTGATGAAATCCAGAGCGGAGGCATGATTTGTTGCTTCAAGATGTTCGGTGATTGATTTTCCGCCGATCGTTAAACCTTTTTCTACAATTAAAGCAGTTTCAGCGCGGGATAAAGTATTTCCCTCGATGGCATTGCTGGTGTAGGTAAGTTCGATTCTAAACCATTCTTCCAGATTCTTTACCAAGGCAACATCGAAAGGACGATTCCTATCTAATATTTTCTTTTTTTCAGTTAGTTTTTTGTAATCTATTTTTTTGGGCATTTTTTACCTTACAGTTTTTATAATTCATAAACTGTAAAGTATAACCTTATGGTTTGCAAGAAATAACTTTAGCTTTTTGGCAAATGGAGAGGGTGGTGGATGGCGGGCTTGTGAACTTTGCTCTGTTTTGAAGATTGCTTGAGGCAAAAGAGCCTTTTTGCTAATATTATTTTATTCGACAGAATGCATTAGAAACTGGATTTAGTATTTCTATTATTTTAACAAAAAAGTCTTTCTCTTTCGTGACCATTAAAAAGCTCTTTACAGTGCAGAAAATAATTTTCTGGATTTCATTTAACCACTTCATACTTAATCCCTCGACCTTCACCAATCCTAACCAGCTTCTTAAAATCAAGAAGCTTCTTTATAATTGATTCAACGGTTCTAGGTGGAAATCCTAATGCTTCAATTGCATCTTTTCGTGCAAATTCTTTTTTTGATAGATTTTGTGCCCATTGCCAAAGTGCCAATTGTTTTTCTGACAACAGATGTTCAATGGTTTCGCTTTGAAGAATCTTTAAGGCCTTTTGTGCCTGATTATTAACAATCCTTAGAAAGAAAATTAGCCAGTCAGAAATATCCTCATTTTTACTTTTCCATGTTTTTTGGGTTTTGCTCAAAGCTAGGTAATAATCGGCTTTGTTGGATTCTATTAATTTTTCGTGAGAAATAATTTTAGTAAAATCATAGCCAAATTTTAACAACAATAAATTAGCTAGAAGCCTGCTAGTTCTGCCATTTCCATCTTGAAATGGATGAATCGCCAAATATTCAAAAACCAAATTTGCAATTAAAATGAGCGGATGTTTTGACTTTTCTTTGCTTGCCTCTTTAAACCAAGATATTAGCTCCTGCATTTCTTTTTTTACTAAATGCGGAGGTGTTGGATCAAAAATAATACCAATCACATTTCCTTTATTATCTTTTGCCTCTACTCGGTTTGAACCAAATTTATACTGACCTTTATGACGCAAATCTTTTTCGCTATATTGCAACATTTGGTTGTGCAAACCAAGAATCCAAGATTCCGATATTTTAATCTCATTAAAATTTTCAAAAACCAATTCCAAACACTCTATATAACCAGCAACTTCCTGCTCATCTCTAGTCTTAAATTTTTTAATATGCAGATTTTTATAAAGTTTTTCAACTTGTGAATCAGATAATTTATTACCTTCAATACGATTCGATGCCCCCGTTGAAGTAACAATTACCGAAGCTGTTAATCTACTAATTGTTTGCGGTAAAATTTTACCAGTAATGGCAAAGCTGTTCTTGACGGTATCAATTTTCGAGATTAAAGAATAAGCCTCCTCTACAACCTCTGGCTTTAGACTTAGTCTTGTGTTTAATCTATGTTTTTTAAATTCCATTTAATTACAATTTGGTTAATGTGAGATTATGTGAGATTATGTGAGATTTATCTTTAAGTCAAGTTTTTAAACTTTATCATCTACAATTTTTTTAAGGCTTTATATTACGAACAAAAAATTAAATATGAAGCAGAGGCAGTTTTATTGTAAAGCAATTGGTGTTTTAAAAATACTGAAGAAGTTTGTGGCGGATGGGGTGAGATTCGAACTCACGGTAGGCATGAACCTACGGCAGTTTTCAAGACTGCTGCCTTAAACCACTCGGCCACCCATCCAATTTAAAAGGTTTATATTTTTTAGCTTCTTATTTAGCAAGCTAAATTATTATTTTATATCAATTTTGCTCGCCCAAATTACTCAAAAACTTATTTGTTTTTTGTGTCAATTTTGCTCGCCTTCGCTCGCCCAAATTACTCAAAATGGCAAAATAAAATTTTGCATTTTTCCGTCATTTGTGGTTGGTAAATCAAACCAATTATTTTTTAAAAGGCAAGTATTTTTTGCTTTTTTTATAAAAAAACTTGTTTATTAAGCAAAAAATTTTAATATTTTTTATTCAAACTTAATTTATTATCAAATCAACGATTTATGAAATATTCTTTTTTAAAATTACCAATCGCATTATTGTTTTTTAATGCTTCTTGCTCTTATTTTAACCACGAAACTGTTCCTGTTAAAATTTCCAGCAATCCACAAGGAGCAACCATAATAATTGAAGGGGTTAGCTACGGTCAAACTCCACAAAATATTCGTTTAGTTCCTAAAAATTATCAAATCACTCTGTTAAAAGAAAATTACGGAGCCACTCAAATCAATCTTGACACTTGGCTTTCAGTAAGAAGAGAAAAAAATGACGGCATTCGTTGTGCACTTGATGCCTTTGGAACTCCTCTATTATTACCTGCAATGTCTTTTTTCTCAGGCAAATGTCTAGATTTTAAAAAAGCTGAATATAAAGCAGAAATAGCTTACAATCCTAGCTCTATCAACGGAAGAATCATCGATCAAAATAAGCAACAAATTGAAAATCAAATAAATGATAATTATCCACCTTCACAAAACCCCTACAATCAGATAAATCAACCTTCTGGGGCTTTTAATCAAAAATCTCCATATCAACAAAACCTAGATCAGAACTCTTATCAAAACCCATATCAAGGGCAACATCAAGGGCAAAATTTATCCAATCAAAATCAAAAACAACCAATAGTCAGCGACGAAGAATATCATAAATACGATTTTGTTAGCCCAAACTAGCTTTCAAAGCCAGATTTATTGCAACTCCGCAATATTATTTACTAAAAAGCTTGCAAATCAAATTTTTTGCTTTAATTAATTGCTTTACTGCCAAGCAGGACAGGAATAAACTTCTTTTGTCCCCTAATTTTTAAAGCTTCGGTGGGTCACTGTAACGGTTTCGGTTTTCCTGCTATTACACACTCGCCACTATTTGTCCTCATGGATCAAATAGAACTATTTCATCCGCTTGGTGGTAATTCAACCCTCTAAATGTTTTTAATTTAAATCATTAAATTTTAATCGACAAAGAAACAACCAGTTTCGCAAATGTTAAGCCCAGAAAATAATCTAATTCAGCTCAAAAAAGATATCAGAAATAAATTTAGCAATCTTAGAAAAAATATCTCTCCGCAAGAAAGAGAGGGGAAATCAAATTTAATTTTTGACAATTTTATTAAATTATTTTACAGCGATCATTTAAAGAATTATCATCAAAAAAAATTCTCTCTTTATTTGTCAATAAATAATGAGGTAGAAACCAAAAAAATAGAGCAGTTTTTTATTAAAAATGACATTGTTTTCGGTTATCCAAAAATTACTGCTAAAAATATGCCGTTGGAATTTATAAAAAGTTCCCATAATAACAATTTTATCAACAGTCAATTTTATAAAAATTTACCAGAAATTAACGATAATGAAACAATTGAACCAGATATATTAATTATTCCGCTCTTAGCATTTGATAAATCATTGTCAAGGCTTGGTATGGGAGGAGGTTTTTTTGATAGAACAATTCAGCATTTAAGAAGCCGAAATTCTCGATTAATTACAATTGGGCTTGCTTATGATTTTCAAGAATTTGATGAGTTATTGCCAATTAATAACAAAGATGAGAAGCTTAATATCATCATTACCAATAATGAATTTTTCTTGTAGATTCAATTTTCCCTAAATACTACAAACAAACAAAAATAGCTTAAAACTTAAAATTATTAGTTGCATTATTTTTTTTCATTAGTAGGTTTATTATTAACATAATTCGTGAATGCATTATTTATGCTAATCGCGACATGTTAAAAGCTTTTAATATTAATCCAAAACTAACTTAAACAATGCATAAAACTGATTTAGTAAAAGAAATCGCTACTCAAGCTGGCTTATCTCAAAAAGATGCCTCTGCTTCTTTAGAGTCTTTCTTAAAAATCGTGACTAAAGCTTTAAAAAAAGGTGACAATGTTACCTTAATTGGCTTTGGATCTTTTAAAACAGTTAAAAGAGCTGCTAGAAAAGGCAGAAATCCACAAACTGGTAAAGAAATTCAAATCAAAGCTTCAAAAGGTGTAAAATTTACTCCTGGTAAAACTTTGAAAGATTCTGTTAAATAAGCAAAACTTATTTAAACGATAAAAAACCCTAGAGTTTCGTTATTTAAAAAAATAAAAACAATTTCTCTGGGGTTTTTTATTGTCAATTTATAGCTATAAACACCTTAAAATAGCCTTGCCAACAAGTTTATTAATTATTTTTATTATAACTAAGGGCCGATTTTATAAAATCACTAATTTCACCATTAAGCACCCCTTGACTATTACTAGTTTCAAAGTTTGTTCGCAGATCTTTTACCATTTGATAAGGATGAAGAACATAAGAACGAATTTGATGCCCCCAGCTATTATCGGTTTTACTGGCTTCGCTTTCTTCTTGTAGAGCTTTTCTTTTTTTAATTTCTAAATCCAATAAACGAGATTTTAGCATTTTCATTGCTTCGGCACGATTTTTTATTTGCGAACGGTCGCTTTGACATTGTGCAACAATATTAGTTGGTAGATGAGTTATTCTAACTGCTGAATCTGTTTTATTAACATGTTGCCCGCCCGCTCCAGATGCACGAAAAGTATCGATTCTTAAATCTTTTTCATTAATATCAATATTGATAGTTTCATCAGCTTCGGGATAAACCCAGACAGAAGCAAAGCTTGTTTGTCTTTTATCGTTAGCATTAAAAGGCGATATTCTAACTAAGCGATGAACTCCAGATTCAGTTCTCAACCAACCAAAAGCAAAATTTCCACTAATTTTTAAAGTTGCGGATTTTATTCCCGCTTCTTCGCCATCAATCATTGAAACTATCTCAACTTTAAAGTTTTTTAAATTCGCGAATCGATCATACATTCTAAGCAACATTAATGCAAAATCACAGGAATCAGTTCCCCCCGCTCCAGCATTGATATCAACAAAGCAGTTATTGTTGTCATTTTCTTGATTAAACAAACATTCAATTTCAAAATTATTGACTTGATTTAGAATAAGATTCAACTCTTTTTCTATATCCAGAATTATGCTTTCTTCATTCTCTTGCATTGCCAATTGCAAATATTGAGTTTGATCTTCAAGATTCCTTGTTGCTTCTGTCAATTTTTGCAGTTTTTGCTCAATAATTGATTTTTCTTGTAAAAGCTTTTGAGCTTTAGCTTGGTTTTCCCAAATATTGGGGTTTTCTATTTCTTTGTTGATGATTTCTAGATTTTCTTGTAATTTTTCCGGGTCAAAGACAACTCCTAATCAATGAAAGAGAATCATTGATTTTATTGATTATTTGATTAATTTCGAAACTCATTTTGTTTTGATTGAATAAATTTTAAAAAATACTTTGAGTTTTATTTAAGATTATTTTAGTTTTACCAAAATTTTATCTCTAAACTTCAATATTCAAAAATATAAACTATGACTAACATTGCAACTAAAAAATTTGATTTATGCATTATTGGAGCCGGTCCGGGTGGCTATGTATCTGCAATTCGCGCCTCGCAATTAGGCTTAAAAGTTGGCATTGTTGAGGCTAATCAGTTAGGCGGAATCTGCTTAAATTGGGGTTGCATCCCCACTAAAGCCTTGTTAAAGTCTGGAGAAGTAAATCATTTATTACATAATCTTGAATCATTTGGCTTCAAAGTAGAAAAAATCAGCTTTGATTTTGAAAAAATTATTGCTCGATCGCGAGAAGTCTCAAAAAAACTAAGTGCTGGCGTTGCTGGATTAATGAAAAAAAATAAAATTGAAGTAATTGACGGATTCGCTAAATTC
The DNA here is from genome assembly GCA_964202895.1 of Rickettsiales bacterium UBA1997. GTDB lineage: Bacteria > Pseudomonadota > Alphaproteobacteria > Rickettsiales > UBA1997 > JAJTDS01. The sequence continues at coordinate 886,970 of CAXNJM010000001.1, forward strand.
CTTAACTCTAAAACAATTTCTGTTGCTAAAAACAATCAAGAAATATTACAAATAGAAGCAAGTAGCTTTGTAATCGCTACGGGAGCTAGAGCCAGAATAATACCCGGAATTGAACCAGACGGAGAATTAATTTGGACTTATCGTGAAGCAATGACCGCCAAAACTCTCCCAAAATCATTAATTGTGGTTGGTAGTGGTGCGATTGGAGTTGAGTTTGCTTCATTTTATCGCAATCTAGGAACCGAAGTCTCGATCATTGAAATGGCAGACAATATATTGCCCGTTGAAGATGAAGAAATATCAAAATTAGCCCGTAAATCATTTGAAAAACAAGGAATAAAAATCATCACTTCTGCAAACTTAAAACAAGTCAAGAAAGATAAGAAACAAGTAATCGCAACGATTGAAGTTGCAGGAAAAACACAAGAGATAACAGCGGAAAGAATCATAATGGCAGTTGGTATTGTTGCTAATGTTGAAAATATCGGCCTAGAGAAAACTAAAATTGTTCTCGAATCAGGAAGAATAAAGGTTGATAAATATCTTGAAACTGACGAAAAAAACATTTTTGCAATCGGAGATGTTGTTGGAGCTCCTTGGCTTGCTCATAAAGCTTCTCACGAAGGAATAATTGTTGCCGAAAAAATTGCTAGTAACTTTAAAAAATTTGATGCCAAAAAAGTCCATCCTCTCAAAAAAGAGAACATTCCGGGCTGTACTTATTCAATGCCTCAAATTGCTTCTGTTGGCCTAACTGAGAAAAAAGCTTTAGCAGAAGGTAAAAAAATTAAAATTGGCAGATTTCCTTATCTTGCGAATGGCAAAGCAATCGCCTCTGGGGAAACGGAGGGCCTAGTCAAGGTTATTTTTGATGAAAAAACTGGAGAACTGCTTGGTGCTCACTTAATTGGTGCAGAAGTTACCGAAATGATTCAAGGTTTTGTTATCGCTAAACAAGCTGAACTTACCGAAGAAGATTTAATACATACAATATTTGCACATCCAACAATGTCAGAAATGATGCACGAATCAGTATTGGATGCTTTTGGAAGAGTAATTCATTTTTAGTTAAAGCAATTTATTTTAATAATATTTTAAGATTTCTAAAAGATAGATTGACAACTAAAAAAAACCTATTATTTTATTCTAGCCTTTTGAGTAATATTAGTTTTATTGTAAGATAAGATCAATATTCTTCATCAAAAGAAAATCAAGCTTTCTTTAAGTTTGATTCAATATTAAAAATCAAATTTCTTTCAGAAATTATGAAAAAATTATCATTAGCACTTGTTGCTATCCTTTTCGCAGCTAGTGCACAAGCACAAGCTCCTAAAGCCGCTCCAGTTGCTGCTCAACCAGCTACTACTGCTGCTCAACCAGCACAAGCTCCTAAAGCTGCTCCAGTTACTGCTCAACCAGTTGCTGTTGCTGCTCAAACAGCTACTGCTCCAACAGCTGAAGCTCCTAAAAAAGCTAAAAAAGCTAAAAAAGCAAAAAAAGCAAAAGCTGAAAAAACTGCTGAAACTGAAGCTAAAGCTGAAGTTAAAGCTGAAGAAAAAAAGAATTAATTTTTTAATTTTCAATAAATTTATTGAAAATTTAGCAAGCTTCTTAAAAGCAGGTCAACAAAAGTTTTCCTGCTTTTTTGTTGTCATTATTTTGTTGATATTAATTTTAGTTGATAATATTATCACTTAGTAAAATCGATAGTTTGTTTTCATAACATACAAAAAATTTATTCAAAAATGAGCAATCAAGAATCAAGCAATGAAACAAAAAATTTTTATGTAACATCGCCAATTTATTATGTGAACGATGTACCGCATATAGGGCATGGCTACACATCAATTGCCTGCGATATTATCGCAAATAGCAAAAGAATGGAAGGTTATAATGTTTTTTTCCTAACCGGCACCGATGAGCATGGTCAAAAAGTTGAAAAATCAGCAATTAAAGCAAACAAAACTCCACAAGAATTCTGCAACGAAATATCACAAAAATTTTTTGACTTAACAAAAACACTAAAATTAAGCAATGATGATTTTATCCGCACTACAGAATCAAGACACAAGAAGGTAGCTCAAAATTTTTGGTCAATTATTGAAAAAAATGGTTGGATATATAAAAGTACTTACGAGGGTTGGTATGCAGTTCGTGATGAAGCATTTTACAACGAAGATGAATTAATCGATGGCAAAGCTCCAACAGGAGCAGAAGTTGAGTGGCACAAAGAAGATAGCTATTTTTTTAAATTATCTGCATTTCAAGACAAACTCCTTGCAATTTACAAAGCCGTCCCAGATTTTATCTGCCCCGCAAGCAAAAGAAATGAGGTTATATCTTTTGTAAAAAGTGGGCTCAAAGATTTATCAATATCAAGAACCTCTTTTTCTTGGGGAATTAAAGTGCCAAAAGAAGATGGTTTTGATGAAAATCATATTATGTATGTGTGGCTTGATGCCCTAACTAACTATATCTCCGCCTTAAATTTCAATCAAGAAAATTCCTCGCTGTTTAATGATTTTTGGTGCAATACTGTTGATTCACCGCTTCATATTGTTGGTAAAGATATTTTAAGATTTCATTGTGTTTATTGGCCAGCATTTTTAATGGCCGCCGATTTACCGCTTCCTAATAAAATTTTTGCTCATGGATGGTGGACTAACAACGGTCAAAAAATTTCGAAATCCCTAGGCAATGTTATCAATATTGATACCGAGCTTAGTTGGATAGAATCTTGCGGTTGCAACAGAGACATTGCTGTTGATTATTTTCGTTATTTTTTATTTCGCGAAATTCCATTTGGCAATGACGGCGATTATTCCAGAAGCCAATTATTGGTTAGAATTAATGCCGAACTCGCCAATAATATCGGCAATCTTGCTCAACGAAGCCTAACCATGATCAATAAAAATAATCATTCGCTAATTGTTGATATCGCTAATTTTGCAGATGGAAAATATCTATTAGATAAAATTTATCAATTAAAAGAATCAATAATTAAAGGAATTGATAATTTTGCTTTCGATCAAGCAATTAATCAAGTCGTATCTCTTGCTTCTGAATGCAATATTTTCATTGACCGCAAGGCTCCTTGGAAATTAAAAAAAGAACAAAAAATAGAAGAAATGAATCTTGTTTTATCAACTATTGCAGAATGCTTAAGATGCTTAGCAATAGCAATAAAGCCTTTTATCCCTTATCTTGCCAATCAAATCCTTGATATATTGGCAATTTCAGCACAAAACCGCAATTTTTCAAATATTGATAATCAATATTGTCTCAAAGAAAACCAACAAATCAATGAAATGAAAATTATATTTCCTAGGTTGCAACTACAAAATAATAGTTAAATGTTAGAAAAAGATTTTTTAAAATATTGCGAAGAAGCCTTAAATAAGCTGTTTCAAAACATCGAAGAAAAAGATAAAAATTCAAAATTAGATATTGAATATTCTGATGGAATTATCAAAATCATGATCGATGAATCTAAGCAAACTTTTGTGATTAATCGCCACAGTGCCTCGCAAAAAATATGGTGCTCTTCTCCATTCTCGGGAGTGGCTTATTTTTCATTCAATCAAACCAATAATCAATGGCTTGACACTAAAAATAGAGAGCTAATATCAACTATTATCAATGAATTAAATAATTATTTCTAAATTATGACCAAAAAAATATTACTAATAAATGGCGATGGAATAGGCACAGAAGTTGTTTCGCAAGCAAAAAAAATTATTGACTTTTTTAATAAAAATTCTGACAAAAAATTTGAATGCGAACATGCAATGCTAGGCGGAGTTGCATTTGACAATTATCAAACTCCATTTCCACAACAAACTATTGATTTATCGAAAGAGTCAGATGCAATATTGCTTGGGGCAGTAGGTGGCCCTAAATGGGAATCGCTTCCCTATCAACAAAGACCAGAAAGAGGTTTATTAGGCATAAGAAAAGAGCTAGAATTATTTGCCAATCTAAGACCAGCAAAAGTTTTTTCTGCATTGGTTGAAAGCTCAACCTTAAAAAGAGAAATCATTGAAGGGCTTGATATCATGATTGTTAGAGAGTTAACGGGAGACATCTATTTTGGCGAACCTAGAGGAGTTTCAGTTTTAGAAGACGGCTCAAAGCAAGGCATCAACACCATGACCTACAACTCAAAAGAAGTGTCAAGAATCGCAAAAGTTGCTCTTGATTTAGCAATGGCAAGAAATAAAAAATTATGCTCTGTTGATAAAGCAAATGTGCTAGAAACCACAGAAATGTGGAGAGATGTTGTCACCGAAATAACTAAAGAATCCTATCCAGAAATAGCTTTAAGCCATATGTATGTTGACAATGCGGCGATGCAATTAGTGAGAAACCCTCATCAATTTGATGTCGTGGTAACTGGAAATATTTTTGGCGATATTTTATCCGATATTGCTTCAATGCTTACAGGTTCCTTGGGTATGCTACCTTCTGCTTCATTAGGAGCGAAATTAGCAAATAATAAACAATTCGCTTTATATGAACCCGTTCACGGTTCTGCACCAGATATTGCGGGCAAAAATATTGCCAATCCAATCGCCACAATCTTAAGTCTAGCGATGATGTTCCGCTATTCCTTTAATTATCATCAGGAAGCAAATATTATTGAAACCGCAATTGAAAATGTGCTTAATAAAAATCTCCGCACCGCAGATATTGCAAATAAAGGTCAAGCAGTAATTGGATGCGAAGAAATGGGAGAAGCCATCATCAGCAACATTCAAAAAATTTATCAATAATTTAATGATCTTTCGCCAATATCTAAAATTAATAATATTTTTTCTTGTTATAGGTTTTAGTCATAAAACTATTGCCAGCACAGAGAATGAAACATATGAAATAAGAAAATCTTGCTTAAAAGCTGGTGGTAGTTGGCGACAATTCAATAATAGTTGTGCTAATAATTGCAGTGAAAATAAATTCAATGTTTGCAGTCAAATATTAATTTTTGCTTGCGATTGCGGGATTGATAGTTGCTGGAATCAATCTAAATGCATAAAAAACACTGAATATAATCAGTTATTAACAGCGGAACCAAAAAAAGAGCCTAATAAACTAGAAAAAAAGGAGATAGAAAAAAACAACCAAGATGGGGTTCATACAAGAAAAAAAATAATGTTTAAAGTTATAGACCAATCTCTTGCAAGAGCACAATCAATTAAAAAAAATAGCCAAACAACAGATAAAGCAACCCTTCCTGAAAACAACACCAACAATAACAACTCTACAAATAACTCAGCAAATACCGATAATAGTGCCCTCAATATTTTTGACGATTCCAAAAATAATAATCAAACTATAAATGCTGGCAATAATTTAAAAGATATTTATAGAAAAATTGGTATTATCGACGATAAAATAACAGAACCAACAAATAAAAAAGAAGAATCAAGCATCACCGACTCAGTTGGCTCAATATTTAACGATAAAGAAACACCTAAAAAAGAATCAAAAACTGATGAAAATAAAACAGCAGAAAATAGCTCAAAAGAAGAAACCAAAAAATCATCCGGGCTATTGTCTCTTTTATCTATTGACGAAGATAAAGATAAAGATAAAAACAAGCTAGAAATACCTCTGCCACCTTTATTTAATGAAGAAAAAAAGAATCCAGAAAATAAAAATAACGAAAGCAATATTGTTAAAAAAAGCGATGATAAAACAAGCAAAACTAGCGGGGTTAAATAATTTATTGCGAACTTTATTCGGGATCTAGCATAATTAAGGCTTTACATCAATAATCTTTTAGTAAGAAATTAATGAATCAATTTAATAATATAGGCGAGATTATAGCTTTCCAAAAGCAATTTAATCGCAAAGATGCCTTTAATTGGCGAGAAAAAGACAATAAAATTTGGCATCAATTATCTAATCAAGATTTCTTTAATTATATTTTTTATTTTGCAGTCGGGCTCAGAGAAATGGGGCTTAATCAAGAAGAAAAAAACAAAGTTGCTATTTTTGCCTACCAAAGCCCTATTTGGTTAATAGCAGATTTTGGCTCAATAATCGCAGGAGCAATATCGATACCGATTTTTAATAATATTTCCAGCGAGAATTTCAACTACCAAATCAATGATTGCAAACCTTCTTACCTGTTTATTGATAATATTGAACTACTAAACAATCAAGAATTTAACTTTGATAATTTTAAGAAAATCATTTTATACCAATCTTGGAATAACGACAATATAGAATCTGATTTTATTGCAAAATATGATAATAAAAAACCTCATTTTGATAAGATTATTTTTTTCAAAGATCTACTTATTCAGGGCAAGAAATCAATAGAACAAAAGAAATATATTTGGCAATCCCTAATCAATCAATTATCAATTGAAGACCTCGCAACCATAATTTACACTTCTGGAACCACCGGAAACCCTAAAGGAGTTATGATTTCTCATAAAAATTTATTAACTCAAATTGCCGATACAACAACATTTTTTAAACTTACTGAGCAAGATAAAGCCTTGTCTTTCCTGCCTCTAGCTCATATTTTCGAAAGAATGGTGATGACTTTTTATCTTACTCAAAATATAAAAATTTATTTTGCTGAAGATATAAAAAATATTCCCGAAATTTTAAAAGAGATTAAGCCAACCCTAATGACAACAGTTCCTAGAATGTTAGAAAAGGTTTATAATAAAATAAAAGCTAGCCATGAAGGCAAGAATCTTTTTGCAAAAATTTTGATAAAAACAAGCCTAAAAATTGCCAATAAATCATTCTACAACAAGTCTTTTCTTAACCTTCTTCTACTAAAAATTTTTGATATTTTAGTTTATAGAAAATTTCGCAATGCACTAGGCTCTAATATGAGAATGATAATTTGTGGCGGAGCACCTTTAAACGAAAGAATAGAAAATTTCTATTGGCAAATAGGCATAAAAATTTTCTGCGGATATGGTTTAACAGAATCTTCGCCCGTTATATCGGCAAATTGTCCAGCATTTTATAAATTAGGCACAGTGGGTAAAAAATATGACTCCGTTACTATAAAAATAAATCAAGACAAAGAGTTGTTGGCTTGTGGAAATGGCATAACTAATGGCTATTACAATAATCCAGAAGCAACTAATAAACTTTTTGCAGAAACTAATTGGTTAAAAACTGGAGATCTTGCTGAAATTGATTCACAAGGCTTTGTTAAAATTATTGGCAGAAAAAAGGATGTCTTTAAAAGCTCAAACGGTAAATTTATTCATCCCACATTATTGGAGCAAAAATTATTAGAAAAAATTAACTTTATCAGCGATGTCTTGATAATTGCCGACAATAGAAGCTTTGTTAGTGCCTTACTTTTTGTTGATGATATTGCAATTGGCAATTTGCAAAAACAAATATTCCCAAATTCATCAATTGCTGATTTTATTAATTCTCAACTACTATTAGAGATAATTAACAATAAAATTAAGCAAATCAATCAAGAGCTCGACCACTGGGAAAATATAAGAAAATTTATTTTAATTAATTCTCAACTTTCAATTGAGAAAGGGGAAATTACACCTTCCATGAAAATAAAAAGAAAAATAATTGAACAAAAATATCAACAAGAAATAGATAATTTATATCAAGAATAAATTGATAGATAAACCGTTGGCAATTATAGCATTTTTATATAAAAATTTGCTATTGCTTCTAGCCATTGCAATTCCTCGTTATTTAATCCATCAGATATATTTGCTAAAATTAATTGATGGTAATTAGCCAACCACTTTTTTTCTGGGTAAGTTAGCATTTTGAAATCAAGTAAATTATAGTCAATTGGTGCCATTGTTAAGGTGCGAAATTGCAAGAAATTTTGATTACAACTTTCCACCAACATAAGATTCTCAATTCTTATTCCATAATTATTAGCTAAATAAAACCCCGGTTCGTTAGAGATAATTAAACCCTCTACCAGTGGTTGTGGATTATAACGACTTATTGATGCTGGAGCTTCATGAACACCTAAAAAACTACCAACACCATGACCAGTACCATGATCATAATCTTTGCCATCAAGCCACAAGTTATATCGAGCAATACCGTCAAGCTGGGCTGGGCTATGATTAATCGGAAACCTTGCTCTTGCAAGATTAATATGACCTTTAGCAACTCTTGTAAAATTGTTAATCATATCTTCGCTTGCTTGACCAACCAAAATGGTTCTAGTAATATCAGTGGTTGCCATTATATCATCACTAAAATATTGACCACCAGAATCAATTAAGAAAAGAGATGAAGGCTTTATTTGTAGATTTGTTTTTTGATTTGCACGATAATGAACAATTGCACCATTGCCCGCAAAGCCAGCAATAGTAGCAAAACTTAATGATTTAAAATATGGAGATTGAGAACGAAATTCTAGCAATTTTGCTTCTGCCGTCAATTCATCAATATATTGATTGTTTTGCCACATTTTTTCAAACCAAAATAAAAATTTAGTTACTGCGATACCGTCAATATTGTGTACCATTAATGACCCGTTAATTTCAGCTTTATTTTTTATATTTTTAATCTTCTCAATTACATTTCCAACCTCTAACAATGAAGAAGGTTTAGAAAATATTGATTTGATTTTTTGATATAAATTATAATTGAGTGCGGATCCATCAACGGCAAGGCTCAAATCTAAAGAATTAATTTTTCTAAAAATATTTTCTATATTGCTCAAGCTTGATATTTCTAAGTTTCTCGCATCTTCACAATTAAAATTAATTGCATTCATTATTGCTTCCTGACGAGATTCTTCAATTAGTAAAATTACCTTTCCATCTGCAAATAATATTGCAAAACACAGCAAAATTGGTGTAAATTCAAGGTCGGAAGCACGAATATTAAGCAACCAACATAAGTTTTCGGGCTTAGTAATTAATAAGGCAGAAGCATTAATTTGCGACATTATTCTTGCTCTTTTACTTAGGGAACTCTCTCCGCTTGCATTAATTAAACAATGATAAGGGCTTGAAGCTGGTGCCTTGGGGCGATTATGCCACGAATCTTCTACCAAATTATTATTAAAAATAACTAATTTAAAATTATTATTATCAGCAATTTTCTGCAATTTTTGTTGATTAACAATATTGATATGATAGCCATTAAAAGCTAGAGATTGCTGACTCTTAAGATTTTTAGCAACAAAATCAAAAATATTTTGGTGAGCAATGTTAATAATTTCAAAATAATCTTTATCTAATTCCTGTTGAGCTTGCAATATATAGCGACCATCAGTAAATAAAAAACTTTTCTGTGCAGTAACAATTAAATAAGCATTAGAGCCCGTAAAGCCCGTTAAATATTCAATAAACTTATCGCTTTCTGGCAGGTATTCGCAAAAAAATTTGTTATTATTTACAAGCAGAAAATAATCAAGCTCAAGCTCTTTCATCTTTAGTTGCAATTGCTGAATTTTACTGTTATTTTTTATCATTTTAATCAATTATTTTTTTTAATTCTTCGCCAATAATCGCAGAATAATAATCGGCTCCTGCATTATTAAGATGCAATCTATCGGCAAAATATCTTACTTCAATTGTCGAAATAAAATCAAACGGAATTATAACATCAGGATTATTTTCTTTAAAAATCTGAAGAGCCTTACTAATTGGCGAAACTAATGACGATGACCGACATGCGACAGGATTAAAAATTATAATTAGTTTTTTATCATATTTTTTAACCATTTTATGAAGAATATTTAAATTTTTATAAAGCTCCCTAGCTAGTTTTATTGAATCCTGTTGATTATTTGCAATCATCGAACCACAAAAATTATCAGGAATATCTTTATCTACTGTAAAAGCACTATTTATAACTGGCAACCATCCGCCCTCTTCTACGATATAATCGGATAATTTAAAAATATTGCCGTCAATTTCTGGCTGAGAAAAATTTAAAAAAACATTTTTTTGATTCTGCAAATAATGCCTAGAAAATGGATAATAAGCAGATTCCAGAACGTTTTTACGAAAATATAATGAGGGAAGCCAATTGACAAAAGACCATTTTGATTGATATAAGTCGGCAAAACCATTGGCAGAAGAGCCAAATTTATTTTTAATTAAAGAATCTAAGCCATAAGGAGTGGTATAAAATATTAAATATTCAAGATCTTGATAATGTTTTAAATAAAGTTCCGTCATTGCAAAATAGCCTTCCCAACCAATTTCAGCAGTTGTTGCAAGATTTATAATTTTGCTTTGAGGTAAATATTGATTGATAATTTTTGGCTTTATTGAGTGCAAAGCAGAACAATCGCCAACTATTGCTATATCTGGCTTCTTATCAAAAAAAAGATAATTTTTAGCAGAAATTAACTCCTGAGAAACCGATTCTTTTTTAAAAAAACCAATATTTAACAAGTTCTCACTGGCAATTTTTCTGTTTAAATGACTATTTCTAAAAATTAAAAATATCAACAATTCAATAATTATAAATATCGCTAGAGCTATTATTGGGGCAGTAAATTTTTTAAGATATTTTTTTTTCATCAATCAAAATTGAAAATAAATAAATTCATAACTACCGCGAGATGCGAAAAACAAGGTTCCATAAATCATTATTAAGTAAATAAAAATCTTGTTAACGAACTTTATTTTAGGATATAAATCAACAAATTCGCGGTTTCTTTTGTAGCCAATAATATCAGTTACTATTATCGGCAAGCTATATATTAATAAACCGTAAATAAGAATTTTGAAAGGCTCGCTCATCAAGTAATTTGATTTTACAATATCAGCTATTGCAAAGATTGATTCCATAGATTTAGAAAAATCAATAAAACTTTTACTACAAAAGATCAACATTCCAAAAGCAATTTGCCAAAACCCGATAAATATTGCTATTATCAACCCTAATTTATTGCCAAAAATTTTGATAATAATTTTATCAAGCGGTATAAAGCGATAAAATATTATCATTAAACCGCAATAAAAACCATATAAAACAAATGAAAAACCTGCTCCGTGCCATACTCCAAACAAAAGCATTGTAAAAATTACTGCGAATAAATTAACCATTTTATTTCTACGATTACCACAAATAGGCAAATAAACATAATCTCTTATCCAGCTAGAAAGAGAGATATTCCATCTTTTAAAAAAATCACTAGCATTAGTTGCAAAATAAGGAGTTAAAAAATTCCTACCCAATCTAATTGAGAAGAGTTTGGCAACTCCTCTGGCGATATCGCAATAGGCACTGAAATCGCAATATATTTGATAAGAAAAAGCAATGGCAAGAATTAAGCCAACTCCTGCATTGTTAATATTTTCTCTGCATCTATCTACCAAATGGCCAAGATTATCAGCGAATACAAGTTTTTTGAACAAACCCCAGCTAATCAAGAAAATTGCCATTTCAATATTGCGGTAGCTAGGTCTTTTTCTTAATTTAGTAAGTTGTGGCAATAACTCATGGGCCCTCATAATTGGTCCAGCTACTAACTTAGGGAAGAAAGCAATGAAAGTTAAATAATCAAGAAAATTTTTAGTAGGTTTGAATTGTTTTCGATATATATCTATAATATAGCTAAGGCTTTCAAAGGTATAAAATGAAATTGCTACTGGCAAAGGAAGATAATGTTTTAAGAAGGTTAAATCAATAAATAAGCCATCTTCTATTAAGCCAATTAACCAATCCCAATATTTAAAGAAAGCTAGCAGAGAGATATTAAAAACAATACTGGTGATTAAGATTATTTTTCTTTGGCGATTAATCGCTAAAATATTAATTTCTTGCTTATTATCGCTAATTAATAATTTTTGATTTAATAAATTAATTTTTTGTGCAAGAGTAAAATCAACCACCGCAGAAGAAATCAAGATCAATGCCCACCACCAATTACCCCAAGCATAAAAGATAAAGCTAGTAATAATTAAAATAATATTTCTAAAGCCATTATTCTTACTAACATAATAAGCAGTAAGAGCCAAGGGCAAGAATAGCAATAAAAAATTAAAAGATTGAAAGATCATATTTATTGATTAATTCTTAAAAAATAATATTTCAATCTACTGCTTAATGAAATTTATTTTTGCAACAATAAAAAATCGGCAATAACACAAGCTATCATTGCCTCCCCGACAGGAACCGCTCTAATGCCAACACAGGGATCGTGCCTTCCTTTGGTTATAATTTCAGTATTATTATTGTCGACATCAATCGTTCTGCGAGGAACTAAAATTGAGCTAGTAGGCTTAACCGCAAATCTCACCACGATATCTTGACCAGAAGATATTCCACCAATAACACCGCCAGAATTATTGCTAGAAAAATTAATTTTATTATCTGCAAACCACATTTCATCGGCCGATTCGCTACCCTTTTTGCTTGCATATTCTGCTCCCACACCTATTTCAACACTTTTTACCGCATTAATACTCATTATTGCTGATGCAATTTTTGCATCAAGCTTATTATATATTGGCTCACCTAAACCAATTGGAGCATTTTTGACTATTAATTCAATGGTTGCCCCTACTGAATCGCCACTTTTTCTTATTTCTGTTAAATAATCAATAAAATTAGGCACCGCTTTTTTATCTGGACAAAAGAAATCATTCTTTTCGATTTGCTTTAAATCAAAATTTTGATAATCTATTTTTTTTTCTCCAATTTGTGAAATATAGCCATATATTTCTATTTTGCCATTTTCATTAATGGCTTTTTTATCAATTACCTTTCTTGCTATTGCTCCAGAGGCAACTCTCATTGCAGTTTCTCGAGCAGAAGACCTGCCTCCGCCCCTATAATCACGGATTCCATATTTTTTGAAATAAGTATAATCAGCATGAGAGGGGCGAAATTTATTTTTAATATCTCCATAATCTTGGCTTTTTTGGTCATTATTATAGATAATTAAGCTAATGGGAGTTCCTGTAGTTTTGCCCTCAAACACTCCAGACATAATTTCTACCTTATCTTCTTCTTGCCTTTGGGTAGTGAATTTTGATTGCCCCGGTCTTCTTTTATCTAAAAAAGGCTGTATATCAGCTTCAGAAAGCTCTATTAAAGATGGACAGCCATCTACTACCGCCCCAATAGCTTTGCCGTGACTCTCGCCCCAAGTTGTAAAACGAAAAATTTCACCAAAATAATTTGCCATTTTTAGATAGATCTAGATTAATATTAGAAACAATTTTATTGTTATTTTTCTTCTTTGGAAGATGTATTTTTAAAATCAGCATTTTTTCTTCTTAGTAAATTCTGACGAAGAGCGCTAGCAAGCTCTTTCTTTTTATTATTTTTATTAACCGTTTTATTTTTTTGAGATAACAAAGTATCGCCAGTAGCAAGATTCTTATTATACATGATTATTTTCTAATTTTCAGTTGAAAATTGCTTGTAGTATAAATTTGCATAAAAACCATTAAGAGCTATTAATTCTTGATGATTCCCCTGCTCAACAACCTCGCCATTATTAATAACAATAATTTTATCTGCATTAATTATTGTTGATAAGCGATGAGCTATAACAATTGAGGTTTTATTTTTCATCAAACTATTAAAGGCATTTTTAATTAATTCTTCTGAGATTGGATCGAGTGCAGATGTAGCCTCATCAAGTAATAAAATTGGAGCATTGTATAATATTGCTCGAGCAATTGCGATTCTTTGTCTTTGCCCCCCCGAAAGACGAATTCCATTCTGCCCAACTTTGGTATTATATTTATCGGGTAAATCACTAATAAAACTATCGGCTTCAGCCATTTTAGATGCTCTTATTATTTCTTCTTCAGTGGCATCTTCTTTGCCATATCTAATATTTTCTAATATCGTATCGTCAAATAACATAACTTCTTGATTAACTACCGACATAGCGGAGCGAAGAGATTTAATGCTTAAATCACGGATATCATGACCATCTAATTTAATAACTCCAGATTCTGGATCGTAAAATCTTAATACTAATTGCATAATTGTTGATTTTCCGCCACCTGAATGACCTACTAAAGCAACTTTCTGACCAGATTTGATTTGTAAATTAAGGTTTCTGAGAGCTAATTTTTCTGGAACATAACGAAAATTAACATTTTCAAAGGTTATTTCCCCCCTAGGCTCATCAAGATTAATCGCATTTTCTTTGTCAATAATTTGTGGCTTTTCATCAATTAATTGATAAAACCTCGAAGTAGACCCTAAACCCATTTGTATACCGCTATTCATTTGCGACACAGATTTTAAAGGCTTATAAGCCATCATCATTGCAACAAAAAACGAAAAGAATGCTCCTTGAGTAGTTTCCCCTGAAATAACTTTCATGCCACCATACCAAATAACACAAGCAACACCAACTCCCGCAAGAGCCTCAACAAATGGAGAAGAAATTAATGAAATTCTTGAAATTTTCTTACCCATTTTAAATATCTCTTCAACAATTTTTGACATTCTATTAATTTCAAAATTTTCGCAGTGATAAGCTTTTACTAGCTTTGAATATTGCAAAGTGTCATTCATTTGAGAGGAAAATTTCTGCACTACTTCCTGATTTTTAAAAGAAAGATTTCTTAATTTTTTCCCAATTATATAAATTGGAAATCCAGCTAAAGGAATGCCAACAAAGGCAACAATAGAAAACTCCAAACTCTGATTAAACATAACCAAAACAAGCCCCACAAGACTAAAAAATTGCTTGATGGAGCCATTTAGAATAGTGTTTATCATGCCTATTATCATACCGACTTCATTCATAATAATTGCCGTCATATCGCCAGAAGATTTGCTGTGCAACTTTGCGATATCAGATTTAATAAAATGTGCATAGAGCCTTATTCTCATATCGGAAGTCATTCTTAGGGTAAGAATATTAGTGGTCAGCAACTGAAAATAACTAGCAAAGGCTTTAATTATTGTTACCAGCAACACAATTAAGGGAATGACGATTAATGCTGTTTTATCTTTATTAACAAAAACCCAATCAAGAGCAGGCTTAACCAACCAAGCATTGAGAGCGGTTGTACCAGCAATTACAAGCATTAAAATAATTGAAATAGCAAATGTTTTGTAATAAGGCAGAATGTAATCTTTGATAACTCTTTTGAGTAGATAAAAATTACTTGAATAATCTTGAGATTGATGATTTTTGTTATTTTGATTGAGCATTTAATAAAATAATTTTAACATTAGCCGAATCTACCAGTGATGTAATCTTGGGTTTCTTTTTTACTAGGATTAGTAAAGATCTTATCAGTGGTATCATATTCTATAACTTTACCCAGATGAAAAAAGGCGGTACGATGAGATACTCTTGCCGCCTGTTGCATTGAGTGAGTAACAATAATAATGGTGAATTTCTCTTTTAAATCGTCTATTAATTCTTCTATTTTTGCAGTGGCAATTGGGTCAAGTGCAGAACAAGGCTCATCCATTAAAATAATTTCAGGCTGTATTGCTATTGTTCTTGCTATACAAAGCCTTTGTTGTTGACCGCCAGATAATGAATTAGCTTGCTCATGGAGACGATCTTTGACTTCGTTCCATAAGCCAGCTTTAATTAGACTATCTTCAACAATGGCATCAAGTTGCTTTTTGGTGGTAAATAAACCGTGTATTCTAGGGCCGTAGGCAATATTTTCATAAATAGATTTAAGAAAAGGATTGGGTTTTTGAAAAACCATACCTACCGAAGCTCTAAGCATAACTAGATCGATTGATTTCTCATAAATATTTTGATTATCAATTCTGATTTCACCCTCAATTCGACAACTATCTATTGTATCGTTCATTCTATTAATACAACGAAGAAAAGAAGATTTACCACAACCAGAAGGACCTATTAAAGCAGTAACTCCAAATTTTTTAAAATCAATATTAATGTCAAACAAGGCTTGTTTTAGACCGTAAAATAAATTAACATTTCGGGCTAAAATTTTAATTTTATCATCATTGAGATGATTGTTATTGTTGCTCATTAAAGAAAAAATTGATTAAATATCAAGAATTAATCTTCTAGGATCTTCGATTAATTCCTTAATTCTAACAAGGAAGGTAACCGCCTCTTTACCATCTATTATACGATGATCATATGATAAAGCAAGATACATCATCGGGCGAATTTTCATTTCACCATTAATAACCATAACTCTTTCTTGTATTTTATGCATTCCTAATATTCCTGACTGCGGAGGATTGATGATTGGAGTAGACATTAGCGAGCCATAAACTCCGCCATTAGAAATAGTAAATGTTGCCCCTGTAAGATCGGGAATAGTTAATTTGCCGTCACGAGCCTTTTTGCCTAATTCAGAAATGTTGGTTTCGATTTGTGCTAAATTTAATTTATCCGCATTTCTGAGCACAGGAACCACTAAACCTTGCGGAGACCCAACTGCAACACCGATATCATAAAAATTCTTATAAATTATATCACTACCTTCAATTTCAGCATTAACTGCAGGAATTTCTTTAAGGGCTGTAACCGTTGCTTTAACAAAGAATGACATAAAACCTAATTTGCTATTATGCTTTTTTTCAAAAATATCTTTATATTCGCTTCTTAGAGCCATAACTGCCGACATATCAACCTCGTTGAAAGTTGTAAGAATTGCTGCAGTATTTTGGGATTCTTTTAGTCTTTCAGCAACTTTTTGTCTTAACCTTGACATTTTTACTCTCTCTGTCAATTTTTCAGCAACAACAGGTGTAGAATTATCGATGACTGAATTCGAAATTGAAGATAAGGCATCTCCTTTAGTTATTCTTCCATCTTTGCCTGTGCCATTAATTTTGCTAGCATCTAGGTTGTTTTCTGCAATAATTTTTTTAGGTGCAGGGGAAAGAAAACTTGCATTGTTATTACTAACTATAGCAATTTTATCATCAAGAATTGCTGGCTTTGCTTGCTCTACAACCGCTGAACTGCCCTGCGACATTATTGCTAAAACATCTCCAACCTTTACACTATCTCCTTCATTAACTTTTAATTGAGAAATATTGCCATTACTAGGAGCATTAACTTCAAGAGTAACCTTATCTGTTTCAAGCTCAAAGATTAATTCATCGGCTTTCACCGCTTCGCCAATTTTTTTATATATTTTTGCAATTGAAGCCTCAGATACTGATTCTCCAAGAGCTGGCACTTTTATTTCGATAGTCATAGTTAAAATTTTAATTTTTAAGTTAAGAAATAGCTTCCTCAATCAATTGTTTCTGCTCACGATTATGATAAGAGCCATAACCAGTAGCAGGAGAAGCGCAAGCAACTCTACCAACATATTTTGGACGAGCATTTTTGTGTTTAATTTCGATTAATAGCTGTTCTATCAACTCTTCGACAAAATTCCAAGAGCCCATATTTTTTGGCTCTTCCTGACACCAAATTATTTGGGCATTAGGATATTTTTTTAATTCTTTTGACAATTCAAGAGAATCAAATGGGTAAATTTGTTCCAAACGAATAATTACAACATCATTAATTTTATTTGCTTCTCTATATTCAAAGAGATCGTAATATATTTTGCCAGAACATAAAACGACCTTGCGGACTTTTTTATCTTCTATATCATTTGAGCTTTCACCAATAATTGTACGGAAATTATAGTTAGAAAATTCTTCAAGAGTTGATGTTGCAAGCTTATGGCGAAGTAGAGATTTCGGCGACATAATAATTAAAGGCTTTCTATCTTGCGAATATAATTGTCGCCTTAGAGCATGAAAAAAGTTTGCTGGATTAGTGATATTGCAAACTCTAAGATTATTATCTGCACAAGCTTGAAGATATCTTTCAAGCCTTGCAGAAGAATGTTCGGGGCCTTGACCTTCATAGCCGTGAGGCAACAACATTACAAGATTAGATTTTCTGAGCCACTTAACTTCTGAAGAAGCGATGAATTGATCAAAAATAATTTGAGCTCCATTGGCAAAATCGCCGAATTGAGCTTCCCATATTGTTAAATTATCGGGAGCAGATAAGGAATAACCATATTCAAAACCTAAAACCGCATATTCAGAAAGCACACTGTCGTGGACTTCGTATTTAATAGAAGAATCTTGCTTAAATAAAGGGCTAAAAATAGAATAACGAGAGCCGTCGGTTGCATTATGCAAAATTGAGTGGCGATGAGAAAAGGTTCCTCTGCCAGAATCCTGACCAGTAATTCTAACACCATAACCTTCATTAAGTAAAGATGCAAAAGCAATTGACTCTGCGCAACCCCAGTCAATATCGAGACCTTCCGTGACTTGTTGTTTTCTAGCCTCAAGCTGTTTAACAATTTTTGGATTTGCATCGAAATTACTTGGAACAGTGGCAATTTTATCAATCAAATTTTTAATAGTTTTTTTATCGATCGCAGTTTTGATATTTTTATCTTCGCTATTTTTAATATGTTTCCAATTTCCTTGTAGCCAGTCTGCATCTTTTGGCTGATAGCTATTAGCTAAATCAAATTCATCATTTAATTTTTTCTCAAATTCATTCACCAAAGCTTGGTATTCATCATTTGCTATAATTTTTTCAGCAATTAATTTTTGTGAATATAATTTTTCAAGCGACGGGTGATTTTTAATTTTTTTATACATTACAGGCTGAGTGTAGAGAGGCTCATCCCCCTCATTATGACCATATCGACGATAGCAAATTATATCAAGAACCGCATCTTTTTTGAATTTTTGACGATAACGAGTTATGATGTCTGCGACCTTAACAACCGCCTCAACATCATCGCCATTAATATGAAATATAGGAGCCTCAATCGCCTTAGCAAGGTCAGAAGAATAAGTGGTACTACGAGAATCTTGTGGATTAGCAGTAAAACCAATCTGATTATTGACAATTAAATGAATAACACCGCCCGTATCGTAACCTTTAACACCATTCATCATTAAATTTTCAGCAACTGAACCTTGACCAGCAAAAGCAGCATCGCCGTGAATTAAAAGAGCCATGGCTTGAGTTCTTTGATTATCTTGATATAAATCTTGTTTTGCTCTTATTCTGCCCGCCACCACCGAATTAACCGCCTCTAAGTGAGAAGGATTAAAAGCGAGAGATAGATCAATAGAGTTAGAATTAATTTTTCTATTACTTGCATAGCCCATATGATATTTAACATCACCCGATTTTGTAAATTTTTCAGCAATACCGGGAGTTCCCTTGAATTCAGCTATCATTTGGTGATAAGGCTTACTCATTACTCCTGTAAGAGTATTGAGCCTGCCTCTGTGGGCCATACCAATAACAATTTTCTTAATGCCATTATTGGCACCAGTTTCAATTATCTTTTCAATTGCATTAATTGAGGAATCTCCGCCCTCAATTGAGAATCTCTTTGCACCGGGGAACCTTTTATGAAGAAACTGTTCGAATCTTTCGGTTCTAATAACTTCTTTTAAAATTTTAGTTTTTTCTTGTTTAGAAAGAGTGTTATTGATAGATTTTGCAAGCTCACAAGCAAGCCATTCTTTTTGCTCTTGATTGCTTATATAATCAAATTCAGAGCCTATATTTTGCTTATAAATTAGGTTTAATTGATTAATAAAATTGGCAAGAGTTGATTTTTCACAATTAAAAAAATTTCTTAAGAAGCCGTCGATGGTAATTTCTTGAGATAAATCTTCTTGTTTTATAGCATGTTTTTCAAGACTAAGCTCTTGATTATGAATAGCAGGTTTTAGCTCAAGAGGATCAAGGCTTGCCGATAAATGGGCAAATCTTTGATATGAGGCTACTAAATTAGTTAGCTTTAACTTTAATGCCTCTTGATTATTGACATCTTGCGATTGACTTGCATTTTGCGATAAAGATGATTTAGAATCTTTGTTAACTGGCTTAACAACTTCAATTTTAGCACAAGAAGAGATATCAAATGGCTGAGAATTAATTATCTGTAAATTTCTTTTTGCCCAAGAAGGGCCGTAATAATCTGCCAAAACAGATTTTACCTCACCAGAGTTTTCAGTAAAGAATTTTACCCAGCTAGAATCAATTGTTGAAGGGTCTTGTAAAAACTTTTGATATAATTCTTCAATAAAAATAATATTAGTACTAAATAGTAAAGAATTTTTTAAGAAATCTTGCGACATTTTATAAGATGCAATATTTAATTTGGTAGCGGGAGAGGGTTTCGAACCCCCGACACACGGATTATGATCCCGTTGCTCTACCGACTGAGCTATCCCGCCGAAATGTTTAGTAAATAATTTATTTAATTTTTAGGTATAAAAGGTATAATACCAAAAAAACAGCGAAATAATAGAATTCAAATTTAATTTTTCAAATGTTTTTTGGCAATTAAATAAATAATTAATTATAGCGATATTTTTAGCCCCATATTTTAAGAGATTTCTTAACAATTTTTGCTAATTTTTCTATATCTTTTTTGCGATGATTAGTGGAAAAAGTAATTCTTAATCTTGCCTCACCTACAGGAACAGTTGGAGGGCGAATTGCAGAAATTATAAAACCTTGATTTTTAACATAATTAGCAATATCAAGAGCTCTTTTGTTGTCTCCAACAATTATTGGCACTATCAAAGATTGAGGCTTAGGAAACTTCATTAAATCACAAAAATAATCAACATTTCTCCAAGCCTTGAAAGCTCTGTTGCCTTTCGCAATTATTTTTAGAGATTCATAAATAGAAGCCAAAACCGCAGGAGGTAATGCCGTTGAATAAATTGCGGTTTTAGCAAAATTTTTTAAATATTTTATAATTATTTCATTGCCAGCAATATATCCGCCAATTACTCCTACAGCCTTCGATAAAGTGCCCATCTGCAAATAAAATGCCGAATTTTTAATCGATAAATCTTTCTTAGCCAAATTTTTTTTAGCCAAATCTTTTTTAAAGATTGTAAAATCTTTTACCCCAAAACTGTGGGCTTCATCTATTAACAATCCGCTATTAAATTTTTTAGCCAAACTCCATAAATCGTTGATTTTACCAACATCTCCGTCCATTGAAAATATTGATTCACTAACAATTAAACATCTTGAAAATAAATGACGATTCTGCATTAAAATCTTTTCACAATTCATTATATCATTATGAGCAAATCGCATCATTTTAGCACCGCTAAGCTTAACCCCATCAATTAAACAAGAGTGAATTAAACGATCAGCAACAACGAGATCTCCCCTACCAACTAAAGCAGGAACAACACCAATCGCCACAGAATAACCAGAAGAAAACAACAAAGAAGCCTCGCGATTCTTAATTTTGGCAATTTTTTCTTCAATTTTTTGATAGAAAACATTATTGCCAGTTATATATCGAGAAGAGCCCGCACCAACTCCATATTTTTCTGTTGCCTTAATCGCCACCTTCTTAAGCTTGTAATAATCGGTTAGACCAAGATAATCATTATCTGCAAACGAAATAAGCTTTAAACCATCTTGATTTTTATCTAAAAAAAATTTTTTATTTTTATCATAAATTTTTTCATAAATACAAGGTTCTCTTACAAGATTATTAGATTCCAGCTGGCGAAGCTTTGTTGCAAAATAATTTTCTGCTTTCATATCAAATTTATAGATTTTAATAAAACTAGTTTTTTTACTTGTAAGTTTTAATTAATTAATTTAATATCGCCCTTTCGTTTATGACAAGAGTTTTTTATGTTTACGGGCTGTAATATTAAGATTTAGCCTTGTTGCTTAGCTTTGTTGTTTATTTAGTTGTTTAATATAACCTTAAGGGGAGTTCAATTGTTAAAAGTCATTAAATCTCTAAAAATTTCTGGCAAAAATTGTCTACCAATTATTGAAGGTGGAAAGGGAATCGGAATAACCAACGGGGTAACTGCTGGTCATTTTGCGAAGGCAAATGCAGTAGGAACTTTCTCGGGAGTTAATGCAGATTATATCAATGAAAATGGAAAGTTTATCCCCCTAGAATACAAAACCCATACCAGAAGAGAAAAGCACGAAGAATTAATAGAATACAGCATCAAAGGCGGAATATCGCAAGCAAAAATTGCTCACGACATCGCTAGCGGTAATGGCAGAATTCATATGAATGTCTTATGGGAAATGGGCGGTGCAGAAAAAGTTTTAAACGGCATTCTTGACGGTGCAAAAGATTTAATCCACGGTATTACCTGCGGTGCAGGAATGCCTTATCGCCTTGCTGAAATAGCTGAAAAATACAGAGTTTACTATTATCCAATTGTTTCTTCAATGAGAGCATTTCGTGCCCTATGGAAAAGAAGCTATCACAAAGCAAAAGACCTTCTCGGAGGAGTTGTTTATGAATGTCCTTGGCGAGCTGGAGGCCATAATGGGCTATCGAATGCCGAAGATCCACTAAAATTTGAAGATCCTTACCCTAGAATCACAGAACTCAGAAGCTTTATGAATTCTGTTGGTTTAAATGATGTGCCAATTATTATGGCTGGCGGTGTATGGAACATTGAAGAATACGAAGATTGGCTTGATAACCCCGAAGTTGGGCCTATTGTTTTCCAATTTGGCACAAGACCAATTTTAACTCAAGAATATCCTGTTCCTAACAGCTGGAAACAAAAACTACTTACCCTTAAAAACGGCGACATCTATCTTAATCGCTTTAGCCCTACTGGCTTCTATTCTTCAGCAATTGAAAATGATTTTATCCGTGAATTACAAGGCAGAGAAATTAGACAAGTTGACTATCGAACTAAGAGCGATTCAGAATTTAATACTCCCATTAATTTCGGACAAAGAGGCAGGTTAGTCTATATTAGGAACTCCGATCATCAAAAAGTTCAGAGTTGGGTTGCTTTAGGTCATAATGAACCAATGAAAACACCTGATGAAACCCTTATGTTTGTCGATAAATCAAAGGCATTGCAAATTCTAACCGATCAAGTTAATTGTATGGGCTGTTTAAGTCATTGTCGTTTTAGCAATTGGTCAGATAAAGCAGAAAACAACTACACCATCAATCGCAAGGCCGATCCTCGCAGTTTCTGTATTCAAAAAACTTTACAAGATGCAAAAAATGGCATTGATATTGACAATCAACTAATATTTTCTGGACATAGTGCTTATCGCTTTTCTACTGATCAATTTTATGCTAATGGCTTTGTTCCAACTATTGGCGAACTAGTAAATAGAATAATGCTTGGTAAATAATAATCAATTTACTTGCGAAATATAATTATCAAGTCGGTCTTTATTTATCGCTATTTTCTTCTTATAACTTTTTATAAAATCTTTTGCTTCTTCTAGGTTTAAAGGATTACCAACCTGAATAACCCCAACCATTCCCATCACCGAATGGTTTGAACATTGATAAATATAAATACCTTCTTTTTGGTAATTAAAAACTATTTCTTGATTATTTTCTCCTTTCCAATTATTTGAGCCTTCTGGCACAAAAATCGACCTTGAATTATGCCCTGAATCTACAGGCATAAAAATGACTTGATCCCCTTTTTCTATTTTTAAAAAGGCTGGCTCAAAAATCATTGACTTACCATTTTTGCTATTCAACATTTCAACCTTATATTTCTTTGCCCAAGAAATTGCTGGCAAGAATATAATTAAAGCCAAAAAAACAAGCATTCTTGTAAAATTTTGTAAATTCATTAAATGCCTAAAATAAATTAAAAAATTTCTGACTAGTTTATCAGCAAAGAAAAAATCAAGAGGCAATGAGACCGCCCCTTGATTAAAAATTAATTTTATTTTTTTATATCGAAACGATCCGCATTCATAACTTTCGTCCAAGCCTTAACAAAATCTTTGACAAATTTTTCTTTACCATCATCAGAGGCATAAACTTCTGCAACTGCACGAAGTTCGGCACTTGAACCAAAAACTAAATCAACAGAAGTAGCTTTCCACTTAAGTTTGCCAGTTTTTCTATCGTAAGCCTCGTATAAACCTTCGACTTTAGTAGATTTTTTCCACTCATTAGACATATCAAGCAAATTTACAAAGAAATCATTGCTTAATGATCCGGTTTTTTTAGTCAAGATACCATATTCAGAATTGTCTGCATTTGCTCCTAAAGATCTCATTCCGCCAATTAAAGCAGTCATTTCTGGAACCGTTAAGCCAAGCATATAAGCACGATCAATTAAAGAATTAATCGGCGATAATTTAGCATCTTTGCTGTAATAATTTCTAAAAGCATCAGCTTTAGGCTCTAAAACCGCAAAAGATTTAATATCGGTATGATTTTGATTGGCATCAACTCTTCCCGCCTGAAATGGAACTTTAATTTTAAAGCCCGCTTCACGAGCACTTTTTTCAAGAGCAACAGAGCCTCCAAGCACTATAACATCCGCAAGAGAAACTTTTTTACCTTCCATTAAAGAATTATTAAAAGCTTTCTGAATTTTTTCCAAAGCACTAATAGTTTTATTCAATTCTTGAGGATTATTAACTGCCCAGTTTTTTTGAGGCTCTAGGCGGATTCTTGAACCATTGGCACCACCTCGCATATCAGTTACACGAAAAGAAGAAGCCGAAGCCCAAGAAGCCTTAACCAATTCAGAATTTTTTAAACCAGATGCTGAAATCTTGCTTTTTAATCTTTCAATATCAGAATTATTGATTAGAGCATGATTAATTTTAGGAAGAGGGTCTTGCCATGCAAATATTTCTTTCGGAGATTCCTTGCCAACATATCTAGCACTAGGACCAACATCCCGATGAGTTAATTTAAACCAAGCTCTAGCAAAGGCTTTTTCAAATTCTTTTGGATTTTCTTGAAAATTTTTAGCAATCTTGCGATATTCTGGATCAAATTTTAATGATAAATCTGTCGTCAACATAATCGGGGCAGTTCTCTTTGCGGGGTCATGAGCATCTGGCACTAGATTATTAGCATTTTTATCATCGGGAACCCACTGAATTGCACCGCTAGGGCTTTTGGTTTTTATCCAATTAAAAGAAAATAAATTATTGAGATATTCATGAGTCCAAACAGCAGGGTTGGCCGTCCACGCACCTTCAAGACCACTAGTTATAGTATCAACTCCCTTTCCTGTTTTGCATTTATTTTTCCAGCCAAGCCCCTGCTCTTCAATTGAGGCCGATGCAGGCTCAACATCAATACATTTTTCTGCTTTATGAGCACCATGAGATTTTCCAAAAGTATGCCCTCCCGCAATTAATGCTACCGTTTCTTCGTCGTTCATTCCCATATTTGCAAATGTTTCACGAATTTGATGAGCCGCAGAAATAGGGTCTCCATTGCGGTTCGGACCTTCAGGATTAACATAGATTAAGCCCATTGTTGTTGCACCTAAAGGCTTTTCTATTTTGCCTTTATTATCAAAGCGATGACTTTTCATAAATTTATTTTCCGGACCCCAATATACTAGATCTGGCTCAAAATCATCCACTCTACCGCCAGCAAAACCAACGGTTTTAAAGCCCATCGATTCTAAAGCAACATTACCACTTAAAACCATTAGATCTGCCCAAGAAAGCTTATTGCCGTATTTCTTTTTAACTGGCCATAATAATCTTCTTGCCTTGTCTAAATTAGCATTATCTGGCCAACTATTAAGAGGCTCGAACCTTTGCTGTCCGCCTCCTGCACCGCCTCTTCCATCTTCCGATCTATATGTTCCGGCACTATGCCAAGCCATTCTAATAAAGAACGGGCCATAATTACCATAATCTGCAGGCCACCATTCTTGCGAAGTAGTCATAACCTTTTTTATTTCCGCTTTCAACAGATTAATATCAATTTTAGCAAATTCTTTAGCATAATTATAATTATCTTCGTAAGGGTTTGACTCTTTTGCTTGTTGACGAAGCGGAGATAGGTTTACTTTATTTGGCCACCAAAATTCATTTGGCTTAGCTTCAAAATTAGCATTATTTAATGCATTATTATTTTGAGCAGAACAGCCCGTAATGGCAACGGAAGCAATAGCAAAAAGCTTATTGGCAAGAAGTTTATTGATTTTCATTTTTAATTAAAGTTATTGTTTGATTTTAGAAAAATTACCTAAGGAAATTTCTCAACAGTAAATAATTGATTTGTGGATGTTAATAATTTTAACAAAATTTTTTAAATAAATAAGTTAATTAATAAAATGTGTTATTTTAAAGCAATTTTTTACTTATCTTAAACATAAAAACTTAATTAGTGGCAATTAGTTGCCAAGCAGAATTATTAAGCTTTGTATTTTTAGCAAAAACCCAATTATCAATCAAATTAATTATCTGACTCTCTGCACCATCAATAACTCTGTTATTTTCGTCCATAACAAAATTGATTTGTCGACTAGCGAATTTTATCGCAACTGAAAGATCGTCATCTTTTTTGCTAACCTTAATAATATCAACTTTATCAATAGCAATTATTCTGCTGTTCAGAGTTTTTTTAGAATTTTGTCTTAATATTATGGCCTGCTCAAAATTATTAAAAATTAGGCCAGAAGTAAGTTCTTTTAATGATTTTAAATCGCTCTTTGCAAAAGATTCAACAATTTTTGTAAATGAAGATTTTATCTCTTCAACAAAAATATTAAATTCAGTGTTACTGGCTTTAAAAGCCTCTAATAAGTGATTTTTCTCTTCTTCCGCCAAATTGACTAAAAGTAAATTTTTAGCATTCTCTTCAGTTGAGCTTTGCCCCACTAGTTTGATTTCTTCTGGCTTGATTCCTTGTGTTGGTTGATTAGATGCGGTATTGCAAGAATTAGTAAAATTATTGCAACTGGATTTAGCGCGATTAATTATGTTTTCTCTTTCTTGCTCGTCTATTTTGCCAAGATGAGAATTTAATTTATAGAAAATTAATATTGCAACAACTGCAAAAAATATGATATCAAGCATTTTATGGTGGTAAGATAAGTTGGGGCAAACGACGAGAATCGAACTCGCGACCCCCAGAACCACAACCTGGTGCTCTAACCAACTGAGCTACGTCTGCCACATGATTTAATAAATTTAATCAAAAGAATAATATTAAAAACAATCTTGTCAAGAATTTAAAATTAACTTTTATCAATTTTAATAATTTTATTGGTTGCAAACGCACCGCTAATTATCGCAACTTCACTCTTTTTAACATTAAAATAATCAGCGATTAAATCAATTAAAGCCTTATTCGCTTTGCCACCCTCTCTTATTTGAGAAATTTTTATTTTTAGAAATCTATTGCCAAATAAATCAATTTCGTCTTCTATAACTTTACTGAGTGATGAATTTGCCATCACCTTAACTGATATTTTCATTAAAAATATCGCTATAATTAAAAATTTATTTTTAAATTAAATTCCGCAATAATTTCTACTAAACCAGATTTAAGAGCATCTAGCCCCATAATAGAATTGCTTTCGCACCTTGCAACAATAACTGGCTGAGTATTAGAAGCCCTTAAAAGCCACCAACCATCATTATTATCAACCCTTATGCCATCAATATCATTAAAGGCAATATTTTGCTTTTTTAATTTTTGCTGTAATTCGGCTATTATCTTAAATTTTAGGCTATCACTGCATTCAATTCTAATTTCTGGAGTGCTAAAAGTCTGCGGAATTTCTTTGCGAATTTGCGCAAGAGAAATTGAAGATTTGTAAATAATGTTAATCAAGCGAATCGATGCATATAAAGCATCATCAAAGCCAAAATATTTATCTGCAAAAAAGATATGTCCGCTCATTTCTCCTGCTAATAGGGCTTTGGTTTCTTTCATTTTCGCCTTGATTAAAGAGTGCCCAGTTTTCCACATAATAGGGGTTCCACCATTTTTTTTAATTTCATCAAACAGCACCGAGCTTGCCTTAACATCAGCAATTATTACATTATTATCTTTATTTTTGCCAGCTAAAACATCTTTAGCAAATGAGATCATCAACTGATCGCCCCACAAAACTTCTCCTTCGCCATCCATAACCCCGATTCTATCGCCATCTCCATCAAAAGCTATGCCAAAATCACAATTATTTTCAATTATCGTATGCTTTAAATCAACAAGATTTTCTATTACCGTTGGATCAGGATGATGATTCGGAAAATCTCCGTCTAGCTCATCAAATAGCAAAAAATGTTCTGCTGAAATTCTATCGGTAATTCTTTTTAATAAAGTTGCAGTAGCTCCATTGCCGGCATCCCAAGCGATTTTTAATTTTTTCTTTGGCTGAAATTGATCTATTTCATCAAGTAAAGCACTATTGCTTTCCGCTAAAATACAATCAGATAAAATTCTTTCGATATATTCTTCATTAATATCGACTTCCTTGACAAATCCATCATTAGAGCTTATAAAATCGCCTTCTTGAGCAATTTTAGCTAAATTAAGAATATCATCTCCGTAAAAAGGCTTATCGGCAAGAGTCATTTTAAAACCGTTGTGATCTTTAGGGTTATGAGAGCCTGTAACCATTATTCCCGCTACACAATCAAGATGATAAACCGCAAAATATAGCAATGGGGTTGGACCAACTCCAATATCAATAACTTCAAGCCCAGATTCCAGCAAACCTTTAATTAACGAAGCCTTTAACTTTGGCGAACTAACTCTACCATCGCAGGCGACGACAATTTTTTTTAAATTAGATTTCGACAAAAAGCTCGCAAATGATTTGCCAACAAAGAAGGCATCTTCAACAAATAAGGTTTGATTAAAAACGCCTCTAATATCGTAGGCCCTAAGAATTGAAGGGTGAAATTTATGGTTCATAATTTATGATTTTAAGATTTAAATTTAATAAAATAAAATTTTTGTTGATAATTAAGGATTTCGCAAGATAAATGAGCCAATATTCAATTGATTGCATTAAAAATTTGTTGTTGAAAAAATTTTGCAACCTCATCAGGGTTTTGCGATTCAATAATTGGCCTTCCAACCACTAAATAAGACGACCCATCGTTTATTGCTTGATTAACTGTTGCCACTCTTTTTTGATCATCTTTTATTAGCTTATCTTCTTGATTTAATCTTATTCCTGGAGTAACAATTAAGAAATTATCGCCAAAATTTTTTCTTAGATTCTTCGCCTCAAGAGCAGAAGAAACGACCCCGTCAAGCCCACATTCTAGGGCAAGAGCAGTTTTTTTTATGACCAGATCTTGAATTGACAAAGATTTATCAAAGCCCATTTCAATAATATCTTTATTATCAAGATTAGTTAGCACCGTAACTCCAATTATCTTAAGATTGCCCTTATTTTCGCAAGCTCTCTTCATAATATCGCGATTAGCAATATGAATAGTAAGAAGATCTATTGGCATTTTAGCAAGATTTGCCACTGCCCTGCCGACAGTGTTGCCAATATCATAAAGCTTTAGGTCGGCAAAAATTTTTTTATTTTTTTGATGCAAAAAATCAATTAAATGAAAATAATCTTTACTCATCATTAATTCGAGACCAATTTTATAAAAATTAACTTGATCATCAAGAATATCAACCAACTTTTTTGCTTTATCTAAGCTTTCTACATCAAGAGCAACTATTAATTTATCAGAAATTTTATTCATAATTGATTCTTGCTTATCATTAAATAGATTATTTTAAAGGAACCTCTAAAAACGAAAATTTAAACTCTAAATTTTACTAATTATTGGCGATAATCATAGAAGCCTTGCTTTTATTGGTGTTTTTTGCTTCTGATTCAGTATCGGTTGTGATAATTTTACCTCCAGCTTCTTTTGCCAGTAAAGCAAAGGCTTTTGCAATGAAATAATTATTTTCGTTAAATACAGCCGTATCAAACTTTGCCGAAGATAAATAGCCTATTTCAAGAGTTGGGCAGTTTATACTATAAAAGTAAGGATTTTTTATTTGATAATTTTTAACAAAATCATCGAATAACTCGGGGCTAGATGAAGAAACCGCCAAACCTTCGCCATTTTTCTTAGAAACTCTAATTCTGCGATTATTAACAAATGCACCAAAGCCCTTCTCGCAATAATAAACATCGTTGCCAACTAAGTGATTAATTGCTAAAGCTATTGTTTCTGGCTCTTTATCTTCGCTTCCCTTATGCTGTAAAGCAACTGCAATTGTAAAATTAGGATTGGCTCTTATTAAATTATAAAAACCATCAACTGGCACAATTAGATAAGAATATTCAGAAATTTGATTATCTTTATGATACTTAATTTTTTTGTTATTTATGCTATCAATCATTGTAATGTCAAAATCTTCTCGAAATTTTTGCAAATCATCAATGATAATCTCGGCAATTTTTCCAAAGCAAGAAGTGGCAAATTTAAGTGAGGAAGCTGGATTATTTTGCAAGTTTTCTAACTCGATAAAATCTCTCGGCATTCTATTAACCGCTTTTTCAATAGCCTTGAGAATAATGTTAAGATTTGAACTATATCGCATAATATTTATTTAATTGAATTAATGATTAATTAATAATTGAATTAATAATTTCTAGGGCTTGGAATTAACTTCAATTCTTCTATTTCGGTATAATTTCTAACCTTTCTTAATAAAAATTGATAATTTGAATTGCCGATTATATTTGCACTTTCTGTTAAATCAATCAACAAATCAATATTTAAATCTTCAGCAATTATTTTATCAATCTTTTTAATGCCTACAAGGCTGTGAGCCAAGAATTTATAATCATCTCGATAATTAAAATCACTGCGATAATGTGCCCCTCGGCTTTCTAGGCGATGTAAAGCCGAAATATTAGTTGCAATTGCATTTAGCAATAAATTTTCTAGCTCTAAATAATCAATCAATTCTTGATTCCACAATAAATTCTTATTGCTAAAAATATAAGTTTTTAACTTTTTATAAAAATTAAAATTTGCCTTTAAGCCCTCAATTAACAGTTCTTGATTACGAAATACCGATAAATTTTTGTCATTATTTTTTTGTAAATCAATTTTTAAAGACGATAAACTAAAATGCTTTTTGCCATCGCTAGAAATTGGAGATTTGCATAAAATTGCCTTTAAATTGTCAATTTTACTAGAAATTAAATTATTTATATCATCGAAATGCTTTGTTTTTTCCTTTGTTTTTTCTGATTGCAATTGATTAATAATTTTCGCACAATGTTCTCCCGCCATTTTGCCAAATACCAATAAATCAAGCAAAGAATTGCACCCCAAGCGATTAGCCCCGTGAACCGAGAAACAAGCACTCTCGCCAATAGCGAATAAACCATTAATTTTATTTTCCACCAATTGATTGTCTATCACCTTAAAATCAAGCACTGCCCCATTATTATCAGCAGGAATTCCTCCCATATTATAGTGAGCGGAAGGAGCAACAGGAATAAGATCTTTACTAACATCAAGATTAAGAAATTTTTTAACCAATTCAACCACTCCAGGAAGTTTATTTAAAAAGGTTTCTTGGCTAAAATGCCTCATATCAAGATAAATATAATCTTTTTTATCGCCACAACCTCTGCCTTGATGAATTTCAGTCGCCATAGCTTGTGAAACAATATCTCGCGAAGCAAGCTCGATCATTTTAGGAGCATAATTCTTCATGAATCTTTCTCCTTCGCTATTCAATAAATAAGCACCTTCACTTCTAACTGCTTCCGTAATTAAAAAACCAAAACCCGCAATGCCCGTTGGATGAAATTGGACAAATTCCATATCTTGCATTAAATAACCTAATTTTAACAACAAGCCCGCTCCATCCCCACTACAAATTAAAGAAGAGGTGGAGTTTTTATAAATTTGACTATAGCCACCAGTAGCAATAATTGTTGCCGAAGAATTAAAAATATTTATCTCTCCGCTATTCAAATTAATCGCTACACAGCCGTGGCATCCAGAGGTTTTTATATCATCTTTTTGAGTTAATAATAAATCGCTAACAAAAAATTCAGAGAAAAACTTTATATTTAGTTTTAATGCTTGATTGTAAAGAGCCGAAAGCATCGTGTGCCCAGTTTTATCTTTAGAATAACAGGCTCTATAAACTACCCCACCTTTACCATAATCAGTACTTTGTCCGCCATAGGCTCTTTGAGCTATGTAACCGTCTTCATTCCTTGAGAATACTACCCCTAGATGCTCCAACTCAATTATGGCTTCTTTGGCATTTTTGCACAAAATTTCAACCGCATCAGTATCTGCAATATAATCAGCCCCTTTCAGTGTATCAAAAGCATGCCACTTCCAATCATCTTTAATTACATTTCCAAGCGAGGCATTGATTCCGCCTTTTGCCGATGCAGTATGACTATTAATTGGCAAAACTTTACTGATTACAGCGATGTTGCGAACACCAGATTTATAAGCATTGATTGCCGCCGTTAAACCTGAGGCGCCCGCCCCAATAATAATTAAATCAAATTTTTGATTAATAATTTTAAAATCCATTGAAATTTTGAAAAAAATTTATTAAATTATCTTAATTAAAAATCTTAACTAAAATAAATCTTGTTAAACATAATATTTTGCGCTCTTGATGAAGAGCATTCAATTAAGCATTTCGTTGATAAAATTTTATCACAAATGCAAGAAATTAATCAACCATTTCGCATTATTGCCTGCTTAGATGGGTCAACAGATAAATCTTACCAAATTATGCAAGATTTAGCAAAAAGCAAGCCGATTATTTTACTTCCCATTATTGAACAAAAAGGCTTAGGAAAAGCCTTTAAAAGAATTTTTGATTATTTAACTAGCGAAGAACAAAATAATCAATCATTAAAAAACGATGAAGATATAATAATTTCAATGGATGCTGACTTAACTCATCAAACTGAAAAAATTGGCGAATTGCTAAATTATTTTAAAAATCATAATCTTGATTTATTGGTTGGATCCAGATTTGTTAATGATTCACAAGTAAAAAACTTCCCCCTTTATCGTATCGCAATTAGCAGAATCGCTGCCCTTATTCTTAAAATACTATTTCCTATCATTAAAATTAATGGAGAAAAATTACAAGATTACACTAGCGGTTATCGTATTTATAAATTATCAATCATCAAAAAATTGAAAAATAAATTTATGGATAACTTTATTAGAGAGCCTGAATTTACATATACTTGCGAAATATTAATTAAATTATCGCAATTAAAAATTAAAATTGATGAGGCTCCAATTTATTACGATTATCAGCAAAAAATCAACAACAGCAAGCTCAACATTCTTAAAAACTTCAAAAGATTAATAATATTAATTTTTAGACTCTGCCGTTAAAACAAATTTAGCAACATATCCTTGCTGAAAATTACTTTAAACTTGGCAAATAAACTTGGCAAATTTACTTTGACTTTAATTTATTATTTTTTATTCTTCTTAGCTTATTGTTAAAGCTTAATTAATCAATGTTTAAAACCATGTCTAAAAATAAGAATTCAATCAAAAAATCTTCATCCCCTAAAATGTCTCCTAAAAAAATTCCTAGCTCTAAAAAAACTGAGTCAAAAAATATATCTCAAAAAACCAACAAAGAGCTTGAAGCACTTCAGTTCCATCAAATGAATCAACCAGGAAAAGTTGCAATGCATGCAACCAAACCCCTTAACACTCAAAGAGATTTATCCCTTGCCTATTCTCCCGGAGTGGCAGTTCCTTGTCTTGAAATTGTTAAAAATCCTGAGCTTGCTTATGATTATACCGCCAAAGGTAATTATGTTGCCGTTATATCCAACGGCACCGCGGTTCTTGGGCTTGGCGATCTTGGTGCAATTGCTAGCAAACCAGTTATGGAAGGAAAATCAGTTTTATTTAAAAGATTTGCCGATATCGATTCCGTTGATATAGAAGTTGATACTAGAGATACCGAAGAATTTATCAATGCCGTTAAGTATCTTGGGCCAACTTGGGGCGGAATCAATCTTGAAGATATCAAAGCACCAGAATGCTTTATTATCGAAAGTCGTCTGCGAGAAATTATGAATATCCCCGTTTTTCACGATGATCAACACGGCACGGCGATTATCTCTGCCGCGGGAATCATAAACGCCCTTCATTTATCTGGCAAAAAATTTTCACAAATTAAAGTGGTGGTAAATGGTGCAGGAGCCGCGGGAATTGCCTGCTTAGAGCTTTTAAAGGCAATGGGCTTACCAAACGAAAATGCCATTTTATGCGATACAAAAGGCACTATCTATAAAGGCAGAACAGAAGGGATGAACCAATGGAAAAGCGCTCATGCAGTCAACACTAAAGCTCGCACTCTAACTGAAGCAATGCAGGGGGCGGATGTTTTTCTCGGTCTTTCAGTTAAAGGAGCGGTTACCCCAGAAATGGTAAAGGCAATGGCTAAAAATCCGGTGATTTTTGCAATGGCAAACCCTGATCCAGAAATTACTCCTGAAGAAGTACATAAAATCAGAAATGATGCTATAGTTGCAACTGGTAGAAGCGATTATGAAAATCAAGTTAACAATGTTATGGGCTTCCCTTACATATTTCGCGGTGCCCTAGATGTCAGAGCTTCAACCATAAATGAAGAAATGAAAATAGCCGCCGCCAAAGCAATAGCAGAGCTAGCTAGAGAACATGTTCCTGCTGAGGTTATTAAGGCCTATGATGGTCGTCAAATGGCTTTTGGTCCTAAATACATAATACCAACTCCTTTTGACCCTCGCCTTATCTATGTTGTGCCTATGGCAGTAGCAAGAGCAGCGGTTGAAAGCGGAGTAGCAAGAAAAAAAATTACCGACTGGGATGCCTATAAAAAACAACTTCAAGCTAGAAGAGATCCTACAGTCAATAGTATGAGCTTTATTTTTGAAAAATTAGAAAAAAACCCAAAAAACATTATTTTTGCCGAGGGCGAACAAAGCGAAATCATTAGAGTCGCCTCAATGTGGAGAGATAACGGCTACGGTAAGCCAATATTAATTGGAAAAGAAAAGATAATTCTTGATAAAATGAAAGAAGCGAATATTAAAAAAGATGGTATCGAAATTTACAATGCCTCAATTTCACAGGAAAACAAAAAATACACCGATTATCTCTATAAAAAACTACAAAGAAACGGAGTTTTAAGGTCTGATTGCGAAAGAATTATTAAGCGTGACCGTAATATTTTTGCAGCTTCAATGCTTGCTTGTGGTTACGGCGATGCATTAGTTACAGGACTTACTCGCGGTTATAGTAAATCTCTCAACGATATCTGGCAAGTAATAAAAAATAAAAAAGATCACATAGTCCAAGGAATATCAATGATTATATCTCATGGAAAAACCATTTTCATTGCAGATACAGCCTGTTCAGAACTTTCTTCATCGGAACATTTAGTTGAAATTGCTATTCAAACCGCCAATAAAGTTAAGGAAATTGGATTTGAGCCAAGAGTAGCATTTTTATCATTCTCAAATTTTGGAAGTGCATTAAAGCAGGAATCTCAAAGAATTAAAAAAGCTGTAGAATTACTAGATAAAATCAAGGTTGATTTTGAATATGACGGAGAAATGACGGCCGATGTCGCCCTTAACCCCGACAAAATGGCACATTATCCATTCTGTCGCCTAAAAGGCCCTGCTAATATCCTTATTTGCCCAGGGTTACATTCAGCAAGCATAGCCACTAAACTTTTACAAGAATTGGGAAGCTGTTCAGTTAT
The DNA here is from genome assembly GCA_964202895.1 of Rickettsiales bacterium UBA1997. Taxonomy (GTDB): domain Bacteria; phylum Pseudomonadota; class Alphaproteobacteria; order Rickettsiales; family UBA1997; genus JAJTDS01. The sequence continues at coordinate 922,387 of CAXNJM010000001.1, forward strand.
TGGGCCAATACTTGATGGCTTTGAAAAATCTGTTCAAATCGTTACTATGCAATCATCAATTAACGAAATTCTCAACATGGCCGCAATCGCTGGGGCCTTCTCTAAAAAGAGCTAGAACAAATTTACAACAATACTCTTTTTAGAGCATTGTTGTAAATACACTCTTCTCATAATATTATTATCGCTTTATAGTCCCCCCTTTTAAGATTAAGCTATATTACTCTGGGAGGCTTCAGTCTCACTAATAATTTTCTTGATTAAGTCAAATATTGGTTCAAAATTTTCGAAATCTTCTTCTGCGAAATCCTTTGTGCTCTCGGCAAACTTACTTTTCTTGTCTGTATCTTTCTGTAATAACCTGAACTTTACCACCACCAACTAGATCTCTATCTTTCAATAAATCTTTGATTTTTTTGTCAGGAAATAAATACTCAATGCACACTTCGCTATCTTTACCGTTTTTTCCACTCATAGCAAGACTTGCTCTGATTTCTGGAATAGGCAATAAGAATAGAAATCCATTTTCTTTTTTATTCTTTAAGCACAATCCTTTCTTAATATCCAGCTCTAGTCCAATATTCTGATTTTTTATCTGTTTCTTATTCTTAATCGTCTCATATGCCTCATAAGCATCATCATATCCAACATACCAATAAATATTTGCTACTATTGTTGCGAAAAATATCACCTCTCATATATGTATTTTTAATAAAGTGCATATCAAAAGAATTTTGTATTGCAAACTGCTTTTCTTGTTTTTCATAAAGCGCTTTCCAAGCATTCTCTAATATAAATTTATAAATAATTAAATTTCTATAACTCAATTTTGTTTGAGGCTTTAATTAGAGCAAGCAGGATTAGTAGGTTTTTGCTTTTTCTTCTTGAAAGGCAGTAAAGATTGTTTATTAGGAAAGTTTTATAAGGCTAATATCTATTAAAATCAAGTTTTTTGATATAATTTTGGCAATAAGGGGTTGAAACCCCTTGTCCTTTATGATTGGGAAAATAAATTCACCACAAGGGGGGCTGAAGGAGAGGAAATCGAACGTAACTTCAATATAAGGAAAGCTGAGGCACCTTAAAATTAGTTATTAATTTTATTTTACTAAGATATATAAATAAACGCCACACAAATAACCGTCACCAGCAATATCTCCAATAGACTTAAAGCCGAGAGATTGATGAAAAGCCATAGAAGCCTCATTCTTAATTGGAGAATGCACAATTCTACAAACAATATAATCATAACCCATTTTCTTTACCTCACTAAACATTGAGAGCACTAAATTTTTACCAATATTTTTACTATTAGGTTTTTTGGCAATCTGACTATAATAAAAAACTTTATCATCTTCATAATTTAAGCCCTTTGATTCAAATAAAGAAAAAACTTGTTGCTGAAAATCGACTTCAGTTTTCATAATATCAAAGCCTATTAAATAACCAAAAACCGCCTCCTCTTTTTTTAGAACAACGGCTAAAGATTTTGATTTATCGTCGATTATATTTTTTAAATCAATCTCACTAAGTTCAGCCACTAAAAACCCCGACTTACCAGCATCGGCATCGAGATTGTTTTTTAACAAGTTAGCATGATTTATTGCAATAACATCTACAATATCACAATATTCGGCATTAAATATTTCATTAGGCATAAATTTATAAATTGGAGTTAAATATCTGCAAAATAAAATCTAAAAATACGGAGCATTAGATTAAATGCAAGATTATTATACTCGAAATTTTAACCTAGATAGATATTTGATTTTACTAGCTTCTTGATATTTTCGTTTATCTTTTGTTTATCTTTTTAACCTAGATAGATATTTGATTTTACTAGCTTCTTGATATTTTCGTTTATCTTTTGTTTATCTTTTTAACCTAGATAGATATTTGATTTTACTAGCTTCTTGATATTTTCGTTTATCTTTTGTTTATCTTTTGTTTATCTTTTTCATTAATATTATCATAAAGCCTCCAAATTGGCTTTGCTCTAGTGCCTTCATTATAGATAGTGCCATCTTTATGCAATTTTATAATAAGTTTAGCAATTTTTCTTATTTTTTGATCTTCGGTTAAAATTTCACTTAAAGCGCTTTTGAGCAAGTCGTCAATATCTTTACGAGTAGCTTTTTTATATTGAGAAATATAACCAGTAATCAATTTGGTATAATGAACATCGTTTTGGCGACGATTTCTAACATACTCAGCTTTTTTATCTGCAACTCCAGCTAATATTGCTGAAACATAAAAATTTGGCTTTCTTCCTTCTATCATTTTTTTTCTTTTAAGACTAGCAATTGCTTCTTTTGATAAATGCAATTTTTTTTGTACACGATCAAGAGCAAAAATGTCATTAAAAGATAGATCGGTTTTTTCCATCAACATTTCGCTATATGCAGGATCGATAGCATCTCCGTATACAACCATCTTAACACTGTTGACATTAGATAAATCATAATCGGGAAGCGGAAAATATCTTTTTGCTTGAGTTTTATTAATATCATAAATTCCGAAACCCATTTTATCTATCATATTTAATGTAAACATAGCCTCTACAAGAAAAACATTTCTATATCTTCGCGGAGTCTTTTCGTGACAAATATAATCTTCTGGAACACCTTCGAAAAAACTACCCTCATTCTCAAAAATTAATCTATCAAGCCTCTCAATAACATTAATCCTGCCATTTCTAGTGTAATCTTAATGAGCTATACAGTTATGCAATGCTTCAAGAACAACTTTTGTATCGTATTTCGATGTTTCGTATGGAATTAATTGATTATGTGGCAAAAGACGAATTTGAATATTGCGAATTTTTTGATAAATTGCAGTAGTATTAAGTAAAAAAGGTGGACTAAAATGCTCATAAGCTCTTTCCTGACCTTCAAGTTTCCAAGTAATTTGAGCTGGATGAGGTGAAATTTTAACAGATGATTCTGCTTTTCCTAGCAATAAAATTGCGGTTCTGGTAATTCTTCTATCAATAGTTATCTTTGCCCTATCAAGAAAAACTTCCGGACTCCAACTAGTTATTTCCTCTAATGAAAAACGATTGGCATTCTTATGATAAAATAAGTTACGAGCCTTTTCTATGGCTACCTTATCTAAATCTGTAATTGTTGCATTTTCAACAATTTGTGCCGACCAGTCCGCCAAAGTTTGCTTACGAATTTTATCCAGCTTGTCTAAATGAAGTGCTGTTAAGCTTTCTCCAGACCTCGAATGATAGTACCCATTCCATGAAATTGGCATCCCTCTAGGTGCAGCAGGAATTTCAAACAAAATAACTCGCCCATTATTTTCTGTAAAATATTCGTAAATATTACGAAAAGTAGTATTTGGCTCTGTGCCATTTGAAATGTGAACCTTTATACCCTCCAATATCTTGCCTTTGTAAAAATCAGTTGTAGTAATTTTACGATTTTTATTATTAACCCCAAAGACTAGCCAAGCTATTTCAACATCTCGTAAGTTTGCTTCATTTGCCAAGGCAGAAAAATATTTGCCAATTTCTTTGAAAGAATAACCATCATTAACTTCTTTAAATTCCACTACTGCATTTTCCCAAGTAGCTATTAATTTTTCTAAAAGTGTTTTTAATTTTTCTTTATTCATTGTAAATTTTGCTTTGATATAATTAGTCTACCCACAAGGGGGGAGCTGAACAATGCAACAAAGGAGCTTGAACCCCTTGCGAATAAGCCATAAGAAATCATTAACATAAAGAGTTAAAGCTCTTTTTTATTGCGGAATGTAGAAAAATCTAATATCTATTAATTTTACAATCATTACCTATAATTCTGCAAGATAATATTTATAGAATTAGATATTGAAAAAAATATTTTACCACCCCCCAAAAATTAAAATTATTGACTCTTCAAACATTTATCTAAGTAGTATTTTAAGCTTCTACAGCCGTTAAATTAATCGCCAACTACGATAATATTCTTTTTAAGGATGATGACAGTTTGTTCATATCTTCGTCGCTAGTTAGTTCGGTAATTGCAATAATCATTTTATTTCCAACTGCTAAGCCTCCAATAATATTTTCTTCTAATAGCTTTTTATTAACTATTTGTGCTTCAATATTAAATTCAACCGTAAATTCATTAAAGAAACTACTATTTAAAATTTTTATACCGCTAATATTTTCAAGCATTTCAACCATTTTACAGGCCTTATAATGATTAATTAAAGCAAGTTTTTTAAAACCTATTTCTCCTAATAAAGATGAATGAATTGTAAATGCAGTAGCACATAAACCTTGGTTTGAACAAATATTTGATGTTGCTTTTTCTCTTCTAATGTGCTGTTCTCTAGCATTTAAAGTTAAAACATAGCCTTCCTTTCCTTCGGCATCAATAGTTTTTCCGCAAATTCTACCCGGCATTTGTCTAACGAATTCTTTTTTTGATGCAAAAAAACCAAGCAATGGACCACCAAAATTTAACCCCACTCCAATTGAAGAAGCCTCTCCAACCACTATATCAGCTTGTGATGGCGGATTAATTAAGCCAAGTGCTAATATTTCGTTAACAACGACGATCATTAAAGCACCGATTTCATCACATTTTTTTCTAACTTCATCTAAATCAACTATTTCTCCATAAAAATTAGGATATTGCACCACAATTGCAGAACAAGATTCGTCAGCCCCATTAATATCAACTAATTGAGAATTAGATAGCTCTAAATATGTTTTAGTAACCTCAATATAATCTGGATTAATATCTCCAAATAAAACTATTTTTCTTTTTTGATTTTTAATTCTTAATGCCATCAAACAAGCTTCTGCCATTGCAGTTGCTCCATCATACATTGAAGCATTGGCAATTTGCATTCCAGTCAACAATGAAATTATACTTTGAAACTGAAAAACAGTAGCAAGGGTTCCTTGTGATATTTCTGGTTGATATGGAGTATATGAAGTTAAAAATTCTGATCTTTGAATTATGTGGTCAACTGTTGCAGGAATATGATGTCTATAGCAACCAACACCAAGGAAAAAGGCACCACTTCCAGCATAACGATTTTTATTCGCAAGGCTTTTTAAATAATTTTCAACCTCGATTTCTCCTAAATGATTGGATAAATTTTCAATTGGTTTTTTTAACAAAAATTCTTGCGGAACAGCATCAAATAAATCATTAACACTATTAACTCCGATTTCAGCAAGCATTGCTTTTCTATCTTGTTCTGTTAAGGCTAGGTATCTCATAGTTTATAATTATTATTTTAATATTTTATTCTATAACTTTAGGAACAGCAAAATAACCAAAAATATTCTTCTTTGAGTTACTTAAAACTTGCTCTACTATATCTCCATCAGATATTTTATCTTCATTTATTCTTAAATGAATTTCATTGACATTAGTTAATTCTTTAACATTATTGGTATCAATTTCATTGAGTTGTTCAACCCATTTTATAATTTCACCAACTTGTTTTGTAAACTGCTTTTGCTCTTCTTCAGTAATTGCAATTTTTGCTAATTTAGCAATTTTTTTAATATCTTTTTCAGTAATTGACATAATAAAAAATGATTATTGAACTTTACAGCAATAATAATCAACAAACTAATAATTTTGCAAGCGATTATTTAAAAAAAAATCACTTTGGTAAAATAATTTCATTAGATGTTGGTAAAAAAAGAATTGGAATTGCTGTTTGCGATGAAAATCGTTTAATCTGCACTCCAAAATTAATTATAAATCGTTTCAGCAACCTACAAGATATTGCTTCAATAAAAAATATTATCGATAACGAAAAAATATCTTTTATGATTGTTGGAATACCATTAAATCATGATAAAAATAATCATGATATTGAAAATGAAATGTCAAATTTTATTAAAAATTTTGTTAAAAAAATTGATGATTATTTTGAAAATTCATTTATTATATTCTTAATTGATGAAAGTTTTTCTAGTTTTGAAGCAAGAAGAATTATAAAAAACAATAAAAATAAAACAAGAAAATTTTACGACGATATATCTGCAAGTATTATATTAGAAGGGTTCATTAGGCAATATCTTAATTTCTAAAGCATGCATTCCTAATAAAAATTCGTCCTTCAAAAGTTTATTAATATATCGATGAATATTAATTTTATTCATTAAATTAAATTTACTTGCATATAACACAACTTTAAAATGTGTTTCATTTTTACTTTCATCGAAACCAGAATGTCCTTTATGTAGATATGAATTATCAATTACATCGAAATATTCTGGATTAATATCTATTTTTATTTTATCGATTATTTTTTGTCTCATAAATATTAGATGTTATAAAGTTGTTAATAAATAGTTAATAACTATAAAATTATCAACAATTTGATTGAATTCACAAATGTTATTCATTTTAATAACATTTTATTAACATCATTATCAACAATGTTAATAAATTTAAAAAAGAATGTTAATAATTTTATAAACCTTATTATTAAAAAACAAAAATCAATAATATAATGTTAATAACTTGTTAATATTATTGTTAAAAAGATAATTTATCAACATTTCAACAACTATAAATAATAAATATATAATAAATGAAAAAATTAATTAATGTATTATTAAATAATAAAAATTATAAAAATCCACCTATTTGGATAATGAGACAAGCAGGTAGATATTTACCAGAATATCTTGAAATTAGAAAAAAAATTGATAATTTTCTTGATTTATGTTATAATCCAAAATTAGCTTCAGAAGTCACACTGCAACCTATTAAAAGATTCAATTTTGATGCTGCAATAATATTTTCAGATATCTTAACCGTAGTTGATGCAATTGGCATTAAAGTGGAATTTTTAAAAAATCACGGCCCTAAAATAAGTAATTTTAATCCTGAATTTGATTTATCAAAATTAAAGTTAAATAATATAAAAAACCATTTACAGCCAGTTTTTGAAGCTATCTCTATAACTAAATCAAAATTATCAAATGACAAAGCTTTAATAGGTTTTTCAGGAGCTCCTTGGACTCTTGCTTCATATATAATTGAAGGTGGTGGTTCAAAAAATTTTGAGAAAACAAGAAAATTTGCAATTAAAAACCCTTTATTATTTAAAGAATTAATAAATATATTAACAGAATCTATAATCGATTATCTATTACTTCAAATAGAGGCTGGAGTTGATGTTGTAAAAATATTTGATTCTTGGGCTGGTATTTTACCAGAATTTGAGTTTTTTGAATGGGTTATTAAGCCTAATCAAAAAATTGTTAATGCTATTCAAGAAAAATACCCTAATATCCCAATTATTTGTTTCGCAAGAAATAGCGGTACTATGTTATTAGATTTTGCTAAAAATGTTAACTGTCAATCACTAGCGATAGATCAAAATTTTTCAAGAAAATGGGTTGTTGATAATATTCAAAATAATACCAATAAAGTAGTGCAAGGAAATTTAGATAATTATCTTTTAGCATTTGGTTCTCAAGAAGCTATAAAAAAAGAAGTTGATGATATTTTAGAAAAATTTAACAAAAAACCATTTATTTTTAATTTAGGTCATGGAATATTGCCAGAAACACCAATTAAAAATGTTGAATTTCTTTTAAAATTAATTAATGGCAATTAATTTTAAAAGTTTCATGTGAAACAAAATTACTATTTATTATGATATATAATATTCAAAGAGGAAAGACAATTTCAATTGTTAATCAAAAAGGAGGGGTAGGAAAGAGTACAACTGCGATTAACTTATCAACTGCATTTTCTTTATCGGGAAAAAAGGTTTTATTATTAGATCTTGATCCTCAAGGTAATAGTAGTACTGGATTTGGGATCTCGCAGTATCAAAGGCAAAAAACTATTTATGAAGTTTTAATAGGTCAATTAAAAATTAAAGATTCAATAATTCCAACTAAAATACCTAATTTAAAAATAATAACATCAACCGTTGATTTGTCAGCTGTTGAAATAGAATTAGTTGATTTTGAAAAAAGAGAATTTGTATTAAAAAATTACTTAAAAGAGATAGTTAATTATTTTGATTATATCTTGATTGATTGTCCTCCTTCTCTTGGTTTATTAACTGTTAATGCTTTAACAGCTTCTGATGCTGTTTTAATACCTATGCAATGTGAATTTTTTTCATTAGAAGGTTTAAGTCATTTATTGACAAGTCTTGATCTTGTAAAAGATAATCTTAATAAAGATTTAAGAATTAGTGGAATAATTTTAACAATGCATGATAAAAGAAACAAACTAACAGAACAAGTTGAATTTGATGTAAGAAATTTTTTAAAGGATAGAGTTTTTAAAAATACAATACCAAGAAATGTAAAGTTATCAGAAGCTCCATCGCATGGAGTTCCAGGAATTATTTATGATCCGAAGTCTAGTGGTTCTATTGCTTATACTAATCTAGCTAAAGAAATACTAGAAAAAGAAATAAAATTTTAAATGGTATATCTACCTCATTGGCCAATACCTAGTAGCTTAGGTAATAAAAAAATAAATTATGAAGCGGTTTTTGAAAGAGCTAAAATTGTTTTAAATAGATTAGGAAATCCTCATTTAATAATGCCTCCAATAATTCATATTACTGGTACAAATGGAAAAGGGTCTACTGCATCGTTAATTAATAAAATTTTAAATCTTTCTGGTTATAATGTTGACTTATACACTTCTCCACATTTACATCACTGTAATGAAAGAATATTATTAAATAAAAACGGCAATGTTTTGCCAATTAGTGATGGCGATTTATATGAAATAATGGAAATTGTAAGATTAGCTTCTGAAGATATTGATTTAACTTTTATGGAGGCTTTTACCATAGGAGCATTTATTGCATTTTCTAGAAATAAAGCAGATTTAGTTGTTATGGAGGTTGGCATGGGAGGAAGATTAGATATAACTAATATTGTTGATAATAAAATTGCCACGATTATAACTCCTATATCATTTGATCATATAGAATATCTAGGAAATTCAATAGCAAGAATTGCCTTTGAAAAATCTATGATTATGAGAAAAAATGTCAATATGATTGTTGGTCCTCAAGCTAAAGAGGCGGGTGAAATTATTAATATTATAGCTAAAGATCAGCTAGTTCCATTGTTTAATTATGATACTGATTATAGATTGCAAATAATAAAAGACAATCAAGAATTTGAAATTGAATTTATTTCTCCAAGATTGTCAAAATATAAGAAAAATATCATTTTACCTAAACCAAACTTATTAGGAGAACATCAATATATTAATTTTTCAGTTGCTGTAACTACAATAATTTCAATAGCAGATAAATTTCCTGTTCAAGATAAATATATTAAAAAAGGCATTGAAAGTGTTGAATGGTCAAGTCGTATTGAAAAAATTAATAATAATCTTTTAAAAGTTTTTAATAATAATCTTAGTGAAATATGGATTGATGGTGCCCATAATGAAGGAGGTGCATTTGCATTAGCAAAATGGCTTTTGTCATTAAGAGAAACACAAAAAGAAAATATGATTAATGTTGTTGTTGGCTTTAGTCGTAATAAGTGTAAAATTAATTTTTTAGAAAAATTTATTAATGTTGCTGACTATATTATTGCTGTTATGGTGAATGGAGAACCTTATCCAGAAGATTCTAGTAAAATTGTTGATATTGGTAAAAATGCTGGAATTGAAATAATTGATGGCAAAGATTTGCTTGAGTCTTTAAACATAGCAAATAGAATAGGTCAACAAAACCCGATTAGAATATTAATTTGTGGCTCACTCCACCTTGCTAGGGATGTTCGTAAATTTTCTTCTTTTTTAATTAATTAATTAATTGTTTCATGTGAAACAATTTGAATATAATTTTAAATCATGTATCAAAGCAATATAATAAAATTCTTTTTATCTGTTATTAAGCCATATAAATACTGGTATTTATTAATATTTCAAGCTCCAATTATAGGCTCACTGTTTAATCCTGTTAATAATTATGCAATAAAATTAATAGTCGATAAAGCTAATTTGTATAATAGTTTAACTATAAATGCAATTATTTTGCCAATTATCTTATATTGCTCTGCATCAATAATACTAGAAATAGTTTGGCGATTAGCTAATTTTGCCGATTATAAAATTAGTCCTAAAGTTGAAGCGGAAATAATTAATAAAGCATATTTTATGATCTTTGCTCATAGGTATGAATTTTTTCAAAATAATCTTTCTGGAAAATTGGCCAGTAAAATTATTAGTTTAAAAGATTCTTTCGTTAGAGTTTTGGATTTATTGAGATTTGGCATAGTTTGGCAGTCTTGCGGTATTTTTGTTGTTTTGATAATGATGTTTTTTGTTAATATTAAATTAGGGTTAGGGGTTTTGATATGGTTATTGATTTTTATGCCATTAATGTTTTTTTTAAAAAAGAAAGGTTTGATTTATTCGCAAAATTCTACCAATAAAAAGCAAAAAATTTCTGGTTTTATTAATGACAATATTGCAAACATTGCCACAGTTTTATTTTTTGCTACTAAAAAAAGAGAAGAATTAAATCTTTCTGTTCTTAATCAAGATTTTATAACAACCGAACAAAAAAGATTAAAATTCATTTTTATTAATCATTTTATACTTGGGTTTGTTTATAGCGCATTATCGATTTCAGTATTATTTACATTAATTAATTTAAAAATTAAAAATTTAATTTCTACGGGCGATTTAGTGATGATAATTGGCTTGACATTTTCAATGATAGAATCTAGTTGGAGTTTACTAAATAATCTAGATGATTTGGTAAATGAGGCTGGTAAAATAAAGGAATCTTTTTCAATATTTCAGCAAGATTTTTCAGTTACGGATATTGATAATTCTAATGTTCTAAGTGTTAAAAATCCTAAAATTGAATTTCAGAATTTAAAATATTCTTATCAAGAGGGTAATTTAATTTTTGATAATTTTAACTTAAAAATTGAAGCTGGTGAGAAGATTGGTTTAGTAGGAGTTTCTGGTTCAGGAAAATCAACTTTAATAAAGCTTTTATTGCGATTTTTTGAATTAAATTCTGGCAAAATAGTGCTTGATGATTTTGATATTGCAAAAGTTTCTCTTGAGTCTTTAAGGGGCTCTATTTCAATAATTCCGCAGGAAACAAATTTGTTTCATCGCTCAATTGCTGAAAATATTGGATATGGAAAATTATCGGCTAATCAAGAAGATATTGAAAATGCTGCAAAGATGGCTAAAATTCATGATTTTATAATGAGTTTACCTCAAGAATACAATACTTTAGTTGGTGAGAGGGGGGTTAAGTTAAGTGGAGGCCAAAGACAAAGAATAGCAATTGCTAGAGCTTTTCTTAAAAATTCTTCAATTTTAATTCTCGATGAAGCGACTTCTAGCCTTGATACTGAAACCGAAATTGAAATTCAGCAATCAATAAATGCAATGTTAGATAATAAAACAACAACAGTTATTGCAATAGCTCATCGCCTTTCAACCATAAAGCATTTAGATAGGATTCTTGTGTTAGAAAAAGGTAAAATTATTGAAGATGGAAATTTTGATAATCTTCTAAAAATTGAAAATGGAAAGTTCAAGAAATTGTGGGAATGTCAATTTAATGGTATGGTTTCTTGATTTTGAAAAAGTTTATGGAGCGGGCGAAGGGGGTCGAACCCTCGACATCAACCTTGGCAAGGTTGCACTCTACCACTGAGCTACACCCGCATAGAATATCCAAAACTAAGAATATAATATGTAATTTACAGAAATCTAAAAGATAAAAAATAAATTGCAATCTAATAATTAAAAAAATATTGTTATTTTCTACAAAATCTTATTTTAAGGAGTGTTTGAAGTTATTTTAAGCTTAGATTAAGTCGAATTTGTTAATTTTTCTTTTAAGAATTTATGAAATTTTTTTTGCTATTTGTTTTGCTTTTTAATGTCGCTTGCGTTGAAACAGTTGCCGTTGGAACTGTCGTTGCTGGAGTTGTGGTTTCTCGCGATAAAAATATTGAACAAAGTAAAAATGATGCCTTAATTTCTACTAAAATTAACCTCTCTTTATTGCAAAATAAGTTAAGAGGAATTGACAGCAACATCAAGGCAACGGTAAGTGAAAACAGGGTATTGCTAACAGGGGCAACGAAAGACATCGATAATGCTAAAAAAGCCTATAATATTGCTTGGAAAATCGATGATGTAGAGGAGGTTATAGATGAAATTAATCTTGAAGAACCAAGAAAGAATAGTGTGGGGTTTTTTGTCGATGAATTTAATCAATCTATGATTGATTCTTTCATAACTGCAAAGATTAGGGTTAAAATTCTCGCAGATAGAAAAATATTTTCTGCAAATTATCATGTTATTACTTCTAATCAAGTGATTTACTTAATCGGCTTGGCTCAAAACGATCTAGAATTAAAGCAGGTTTTCAAAAGAGCTGCAAAAACTTACGGAGTTAAAAAAGTTGTTAATCATGTTATATTAAAAAATGATAAAAGATATAAAAGATTGCAATAATCAGCAAAATCAAGTTATTACATTTGGTTGTAGGCTTAACATTTTTGAGAGCGAGGCGATAAAAAATGCAATTGATATTGCGGGAGAAAAAAACTATATAGTTTTCAATAGTTGCGCGGTTACTGAAAAAGCAGAGCAAGATTTAGCCAAAGCGATTAAGAAAGTTCGCAAACAAAATCCAGATGCAAAAATAGTAGTTACAGGCTGTGCTGCGCAAATAGATCCAGAAAAATATGCAATTATGAAAGAGGTTGACTTAGTTTTAGGAAATACAGAAAAATCAAAGGTTGAAAGCTATAAAAATAATTCCATTTTTTTAAAAAATAATCACCAAACTAATATTCAAAACCATTCGGATCAAATATTTTTAAAGGCTAGACAAGAAAATAGCTTGTTTTTAAATGACGATGATTCAGCAAAAATAAGGGTTAATGATATTATGTCGGTCAGAGAAACGGCTCCTCAGCTGGTTTCTTATTTTGAAAATCAAACCCGAGCTTTTTTAGAAATTCAAAACGGCTGTAATCATCGTTGCACCTTTTGCATCATACCTTTTGGCAGGGGAAATAGTCGTTCAGTGCCATTTGGCGAAATAATTTCTCAATCCCGCAATATGATTGATGCTGGTCATAAAGAAATTGTGCTTACGGGGGTTGATATTTCAGATTACGGAAAAGATTTGCCGGCGCCAATTAATCTAACAAAAATGATAAAGCGAATGCTTGATTTATTGCCTGATTTACCTAGATTAAGGCTTTCTTCGGTTGATGTTGCGGAATTAGACGATGATTTTTGTGAATTGCTTGCAACTCAGCCTAGGCTAATGCCTTATTTGCATCTTAGCATTCAGTCGGGAGATGATTTAATTCTTAAGAGAATGGCGAGAAGACATACTCGTCAGAACATCATTGATTTTTGTGCAAAAGCAAGAAAAGCAAGGCCAGAAATAGCTTTTGGTTGCGATGTTATTGCTGGTTTTCCCACGGAAAATGATGAATCTTTTAATAATAGTGTTTCTTTAATCAAAGAATTGGGCTTGGTATATACTCATATTTTTCCTTATTCTGCAAGAAAGGGAACTCCCGCCTCAAAAATGCCCCAAATTCCTGCTAAAATTATTAAAGAAAGAGCTAGAATATTAAGGGAAGCGGGCAATTTAGAGTTGCAAAAATTTATGCAAAAAAATATTAATAAAAAAAGCAAAATTTTGCTTGAAAAAAATAATTTTGGAAAAAGTGAAAATTTTCTTGATGTTAAAATTGTTGATAATTTTCAAAGTAATGTTAAGGTTGGATCGATGGTTGAAGTTGAGATTATTGACATTGAAAATAATCATCTTTTGGCAAAAATATTGTAAATTTAATAAAATTTCATGAAAGATTTATCTAAATTACTTGCTCAAACTGGAGCCACGAAAGCAAACACAGAAACTCACGAAAAGCTTTCTGCTTTTATGAAAAATCAGGTTAACAAAAAAAATGAGGCTCAGAAGAATCAAAGCAAATCTAAAATAGTTGCAAAATCTATAACTAATAATAATTCTAAGAAAGATGGCGAAACAATGGCAGAAGGGGTGAATGAAGAATTGGAGGAAATGACAGAAGAAGAGCAGTTGGAAGAGGCAAAGAAAGCATCTCGCAAAAAATCAGAAAATTACGATCAAAGCAAAATGCTTAAAAAGCTTTTAATGGAAACCATTTTAAAAATAGTTTTGGGAAGTGCTTTGATAATTGCTGTGGTTTTTGCTGTTGTGGAGTTTATGCCGATTATAACTAGTTTTTTTAGTGGCTTCATCATAAAATTAATTACAGGAAAGTAATTTTGTGCTGAATCTATAATCTACTTATCTAGATGGGATTTGTTGTAAGTCTTATTAATCTCCATCCTCCTTAAACTGATTATTTATAGCCATGGAATCAAATTAACAAATAAACTGATAAAAAAGACTGGTCAATGCTGATTCTGCGGTTACCTAAAACACTCGTTATGCCGTTGCAAAATGGTACCTATAAAGAGGGGGAGGCTGTGTCCCGACTTTCGTCGAGATAACGATGACGGTAAAGGTTGAGATGACGATTGCAGTTGAGCTGGCTTCGCACTCTCCCCTAACCGCAACAAGAAGCTTCAGCCCCTTGCCTTCTTTCTGGATGACGGAACTAAAAAACTCGCCAAAATTCATAAAAAACTTAAAAAACCTTGCCAAATTAAGCTGTAAAAATAAGATTTTTTGGACCTAGTTTTTAATTTAAAAATTCAAAACCAAAAAATCTCTAAAGTTGAAATTTATTGGGTTAAATTTCGATTTTTAGAGGCTCCTTAATGGAATGCATTCGGCATTTAAAAATTTAGCTGTTAATCGCGAGAGCTTCAAGAAAATTATTCTAGATAAGCAAGTAAATGAAAGATTGAATAGCTTTAATTTTTTAACATTTTTTAAAATTCGCGATATGTAAAGATAAGCAACAGCAAAAAACTTAGGCTTAAATTCTTTAAGTTCATAGGGTGTTAATAGTCTTGGAATTTATTGTCTTGACAATTTATTTATTTTAAATATAGTTGTGGAGCTTTGGCATTAGTGGCTACATAATTAATAGTAGCTAAATAATAAATTTCCAGCCTTTAAATTAAATTTTAAAATTACTTTAAGGTTTCAATGCTTAAATGTTTTAAATATAGAAAATGATGTATAAGCTTTATGTCGTTTTCCAATTTTAAACAAAGTAAATTGATGATTTAAAATTTTAGTCAATGTTTTTAAACATTTTCTAAATGAAAATTCAATTTAAAATATGGAAAATGATATTAGAGTTAGTTTCTAGTTTATTCTTCTTTTTTTGTGTTTCTATATTAAAATATTGCAAACAATTAATTAGCCTAATATCGCTATACTTAATTTAATAATTTTTCAAGATTATTAACTGCTTAGCTTCGTTATATTGCTTATTTTTTGATTACTGCATTTTGTATGAATATGGTTTTCATTGATGAGCTTAAAGTTACTACTAGCTTGACAGAGCATAATTAAAACTTCCTATCATAATTTAACTATTATGATAATTAACAAATATTTATATAAAAATGAGTAATGAAATAAAATTTAGCGATCTAGGGCTTTCGCCTGAGATGATGGAGAGGCTTAACAATAAAGGCTTCGAAAATGCAACCCCAATTCAAGCGCAGGCTATTCCTTTTCTTTTAACCCAAGATCAAGATTTAATCGGCAAGGCACAAACTGGAACTGGTAAAACAGCGGCTTTTGGGATTCCAATTATTGAACAATTAAAACCTAATAGCAAAAAGGTTCAAGCTATAATTCTAGCCCCAACTCGTGAATTAGCAATGCAGGTTAGTGAAGAGTTAAGCTCTTTTTACTTGTTAAAAAACAGAATAATTGCAGTTTACGGCGGTCAGCCAATAGAAAAACAAATCATGCAGTTGAAAAAAGGTGTTGATATAGTTGTTGGAACCCCCGGCAGAATAATTGATCATATTAACAGAAAAACAATTGATCTTTCTCAAATCACTCATTTAGTTTTAGATGAAGCGGATGAAATGCTTAATATGGGCTTTGTTGAAGATATCGAAACTATTCTTAAGAGTGCTCCTGCTAATCGTAAAACTATATTATTCTCAGCAACAATGCCTAGCCATATTGAGAATTTGGCAAAAAAATATATGAAAAATTATCAAACTATTTCGGTAATTAATCGTGCAGATTCTGGCAAAAGCAATATCGAACAAAGTTTATTGGTGGTTGATAACAGCGATAAGTTTGAAGCTCTATTCCGCATTATTGAAAATGAAGATAAATTTTATGGAATGGTTTTTTGTCGCACCAAAATGGATGCAGATGATATAGCTAGCAAATTAATTGCTCGTTCATTGAATTCTGAGGCACTTCATGGTAATGTTTCTCAATCTCAAAGAGAGAAAATATTGCAAAAATTCCGTAATAAAAAAATTAATATTTTAGTGGCGACAGATGTTGCTGCCAGAGGAATAGATGTTGATAATCTTTCCCATGTTGTTAATTATTCTTTACCGCAAGATACAGAAAGCTATGTTCATAGAATTGGTAGAACTGGCAGGGCGGGTAAAAAAGGCATAGCAATTACCATTATTACTCCTTCTGAGCACCGTAAAGCAATGGAAATCCAAAGAGTTACCAACAATAAGCTAAATACTTATGAATTGCCAACCGTTGACAATATTGTGTCTAGCAAAAAGCAAAAAATAAAAAGTAGCATCAATGAGTTAATGTCTGGTGTTGATTCTTCTAGTTTAGAATTAGCAAGAGAAGTTATGGCAGATTGCGGTGAGGATAATGAGCAAATTATTGCGGCATTGCTAAAAATGGCCTTCAGGAATCAGTTGGACAAAACTAAATTCCGTGAATTAAGACAAGTTTCTGTAAAGTCTAGAGATGGTAATTCTAGCTTTGGAGGCTCTTCTTATAAATCTGGTGGCTACGGAGAAAGAAGCTCTTCATTTGGCAATAGATCCTCTCGTTTTAGCGAAGGTTCTTCTAGAGATAGAGGTTCTTCTCGTTTTAGTGAAGGCTCTTCTAGAGATAAGGGCTCTTCTCGTTTTAGTGAAGGTTCTTCTAGGGATAGAGGCTATTCTCGTAATGAGGGTTCATCTAGAGATAACGGCTCTTCTCGTAGCTTCAATTCTTCTCAAGGAAACTACAGCAACGACTCTAATTATAATGACGATGGTTCTACCCGTCTCTTTATAGCAAAGGGCAGGAATGATAATTTTGATGAATTGTCATTAACAAACTTCATAAAGAAAGAAACGGGAGTGGATTATAAAAATATTAATAATATAAAAATTCTTGATCAATTTTCTTTCTTCGCTACAGAGGCAGGAGATGCTAAAAAGATTCTGGATATTTTTCAGCAAAAATCGCAGAATGGCAGATCTTTAGTCACAAGAGCAAAAGAAAGAAAATAATAGCAACTTTATTTTTAATTAATTTTAACAATGCAATTTATTGATGAAGTAAAAATATCATTAAAAGCTGGAAATGGAGGCAAAGGAGCATCTAGTTTCCGTCGGGAAAAATTTATTCCCGACGGTGGTCCAGATGGAGGAGATGGCGGTAGAGGCGGTAGCATAATATTTGAAGCCAGTCGCGATCTCAACACTCTAATTGATTTCCGTTTCCAACAGCATTTTATCGCTAAAAATGGTATTTCAGGGAAAGGTGGCAATAAAAGCGGTTTATCGGGAGAAGATCTAATTCTTAGAGTGCCGGTTGGAACGCAAATATTCAACGAAGATTCTGAAACATTATTAGCTGATATGTTAGAGCATCAACAAAGAGTTGTGATAGCAAAGGGTGGAAGAGGCGGTCTTGGAAATACCAATTTCAAAAGCTCAATTAATCAAGCCCCGACATTTTCTCAAATTGGTGAAGTTGGTGAGGAGTTGTGGGCTAAATTACAATTAAAACTACTTTCAGATGCTGGTTTGCTAGGTTTACCAAATGCAGGAAAATCAACTTTTCTTGCCTCTACTACAAGAGCTAAGCCAAAAATTGCAGATTACCCTTTTACAACACTTAAGCCCCAACTAGGGGTTGTTTATGTTGATGATTGTGAGTTTGTGTTGGCGGATATTCCCGGTTTAATTGCTGGAGCTAGTGAAGGCAAGGGTTTAGGTGATCGCTTTCTTAAGCACATAGAGCGATGTGGAGTATTGTTGCATCTAATAGATTCAAGCTCAGAAGACATAATCGAAAGTTATAAAATTATTCGCAATGAATTAGAATCCTATGATTGCGATCTAGTTTTAAAGCCTGAAATTGTAGCATTGACTAAAATAGACTTAATCAGCGACGAAGAATTGCTTTTAAAAAGCAAAACTCTTGAAAAATATCTCAAAAAAGCCAAAATTAATAGTAAAATATTCGCTATTTCTGCTCCTATAAATCAAGGGCTTACTGAATTGTTAAGGGTGTTATATCAAATTATCCAAAATCACAATCAACAGCAAAAAAATATTGAGAATCACCAGCAATATGATAGCTTTCACAAAGATCAAGAAGAAATTATTCTTAGAGAAAAAAATAATCAATAAACATAGTAAAAAATCCCATTATAATTTTGGCATTAGGTCTGAATTAATAGCCAGAATCTTTTTGAGAATAAAGTTTTACAAAATAATTGCCATTCGTTTTAAAAATCGCTTCGGAGAAATTGATATTATCGCTGTAAAGGCAAATAGCTTAATTTTTATAGAAGTTAAAGCGAGAAGTAAAAAATTAACTTTGGATGAGGTTTTTTCATCGCGACAAAGCCTAAGAATTAAATCTGGCGCAGAGTTTTTTCTTAATAAACATAATAATTTTGCTAATTATAATTATCGCTTTGACCTAATTACGGTTAACAAACTTGGTTTTTGTAGTCATTACAAAAATTTTTGGCAATAATGCCAATCCCATCTTTAAAGCTAGGATTTGATATAATTAAAAACTAACTAGTCGATAATATTGAATTTTCATTAATTGATTTTAAAATTTTAACCATTTCGGCATTTGCCTCTTCTAGCTTGTTGTAATCAATAGATCTAAACACTAAAGATGTTCCTCCTTCAAACGGATAGCTACCCATTGAAACCTCTGAGTATCTTTTTTGCATTTCGGTTAAAGATTTAGCAATTGCACTTTCGGTAAGGTTGATTTTTACTTCAATTGCTTTGATTTTTTTACCAACTTTTAACTGTGATTTAGCCACTTCAAACATTACTTGAAATATTTTTGGAATTCCTGCCATTACAAATACATTGCCAATTCTGAAGCCGGGGGCTGATGATATTGAATTTTCTAGTAAAGTTGCTGAACGAGGCATATAAGCCATTTTGAGCCTTGCTTCATTGATATTTTCTGCTCCATAGTGTTGAATTAATATTTGTTCAGCTATTAAATTTTTTTCAAATATATCGTCAAATGCTCTTGATATTGATTCGCTGGTAATATCATCGTGGGTAGGCCCTATTCCTCCGCTTGTAAAAACATAATCAAATTTATTTCTTAGGCTGTTAACGGCAGAAATTATCTCCGCTTCAATATCGGCAACCACTCTTACTTCTTTGAGGCTGATGCCCATTTCTGTAAGGTTTTTAGCAAGAAAATTAATATTTTTATCTTCAGTTCTGCCAGATAAAATTTCGTCGCCAATTATTAATAAAGCACTAGTAATAGAATTGTTGGTCATTTTTTTAATTTTGGCGTGTTCGGCGGGAATTGAACCCACAACCCTTGCCTTCGGAAAGCAATACTCTATCCAATTGAGCTACGAACACTTATTGATATAGTTCTAAATATAAATTTAAGCTTGAGTAATTTAAGTTAAATTGCTGTTTAAATAATTATTTTCTAAAAATTGTATTATATATCAAGCTTTTTATGTATTGAATATCCTGATCTGCAAATTCGACTTCAATATCTAGGTAATTGATGATTTTTTGGTAAGATGATGGAAATTTTACCCAATCTTTCTTAGTTGTAATTAGTTGGCAGTTTTGTTCTTCTGCTTTTGTGATTAATTTTTTAAGCTCTTCGTTGTTGTAATAGTAATGATCGGCAAAGTTTATTTTTTCAATTAATGATAAATTTTGCTTAGTCAAAAAATTAAAAAATTTATCGGGATAGGCCAATCCACAGAATGCAAGATAATTTTTATTATTATCAAATAGCTCTAAATTCTTGCAAATAGTTTTAGCAAAAATAATTTTGCCATGATAATTTTTTTTAATTAAATTTAAATTTTCATCGTTAATTTCATTGATTATAATCACTAAATCAGCCATCGCTAACCCCGATTTAATATTTTGACGAAGTGGGCCAGCGGGAATTAGCTTACAATTTCCAAAGGCTACAAAGCCATCAATTACAATTATTTTAATATCTTTAGATAGATTATTATTTTGTAGCCCGTCATCAAGAATTATTATTTCTGCTTCTTTCATTTGCTCTATTCTTTTAGCTCCAAAAGCTCTGTTCCTAGCGATAAAAGTTTTTGCTACTTCGTTAAGTAAAATTGCTTCATCACTAACCTTGGTTAATTGCTTCAATGCCTGATTAACGGATAAAAACTCTTGTTTTTCGCCTTTATAGCCCCTAGTAAGATAAACGAATTTTTTGTTGATTAAGTTTTCAATAATTTTGCCAATAGCGATTGCTGTTGGTGTTTTGCCTGAACCGCCTGCAATTAAATTGCCAATACAGATAACAGTTTTGTTGATTTTTGTTTTTTTAGTAAAAAAACCATCGATTTTTGTTGCTATTAAATAAACCCAACTTAATGGAATTAATATATAGCTAATTATGTTGTTGGAAGACCAGAAGCGAGGAGTTTTCATTATAAAATTAATAGTAAATAACAAAATATATTTTCATTTTTAAAATATATTGTCAATAATTGAAAATTGGCTTTTATTTATTTGGGCATAATTTAAACCTCTAATCAGAAAATGAAACTAACAATCTACAATATATTTATGTTGGTTAATGCTGTTTGTTGGGCCATAACTTATCTTTTAATTATAAAGGCAAATTTTAGTTATAAAAAATGTGTGATGCCAACTTTTTCTCTTGCTACTAACATAAGCTGGGAAGCGATATTTTCTTTTGTTTATCCTCATCGAGTTCCGCAGATTTATTTTGATTATATTTGGCTTGCTCTAGATATTGTTATTTTTATGCAATTATTATTTTTTAAGCAAACAAATAAAGTAAATTTATTCTTGCTGTTGTTTTTGAGCTTTATATTCATCATTTTTGGTGTTTATAGTGGCGATAAATGGGGAATATATAGTGCTTTAATAACAAATTTAATAATGTCGATTTTATTTATATTAGAGATATTTAAAAACAGGTCTGAGGGTCACTCTTTAGCAATTGGCTTGGCTAAAATGTTAGGAACAGCAATTGGATGTATCGCTATTATTTTTTATATTCCGCAAATGCAAAACTTATTTACGATAGTAATATTTATAGCCATTTTAATATTTGATTTTATTTATTGTATGATGTTGGCTAAGTGTGTTAGAATATCGAATTTTTGCTTTCCACAACTATTTATAAAAAACTAGATTTACAATATCGTTAATGGTTGTAAAAATCATTAAGCTAATTAAAATTGCGAAACCAATGCGGAAGGCGATTTCTTGTACCTTTACATTAATTGGTCTACCAATAATTGCCTCTATCAAATAAAACAATAAATGCCCGCCATCAAGCATTGGAATTGGCAATAGGTTCATTACCCCAAGATTAATTGATATCATTGCTCCAAACCACAAAACCATCATTATGCCGAGTTCAATGGTTTTTCCTGAGTATTGTGCTATTTTTACTGGCCCGCCCAATTCTTTGATTGATCTTTTGCCAATTAATAATTCTTTTAAAGTTTTTAGAATAGTGTTTGAAATTTGCCAAGTTTCAATATTTGCTTTAGCAAAAGATTGAAAAATATTCAATTCATGATGTTGAATGTCGGTAGCAATGACCCCGATTGTTGGTAATTTCATTTTTTCTTTAAAGATATTTTCAACTTCAACTAATTCTGGAGTTAAATTAAAATTTAATTTTTGTTCATCTCTAATTGCCGTTATTGATATTTCGCTAGTTCCTGCTTCAATTATTGCAATTCTTAACTCATCAAAATCGTTAATTTTTTTATTATTGATGCTAATAATTTGATCGCCTTTTTTTAATTCCGCTAGTTCTGCTGGGCTGTTGGGTTTTATATCGCTAATTTTATTGGCAACAACATTATGCCCGCGAATATTGAAAATAAAGGTTAGAATGATTATTGCTAAGATGAAATTGGCAATTGGGCCCGCTGAAACAATTGCTATTCTTTGATAAACATTTTTAAAAACAAAGCTTTGTTTTTTTTCTGCCTCCGACATTTTATTAAATGCTGTAAAATTAGGCTTTGAAGCGGGGTTAGCATCGCCAAACATTTTAACATATCCACCGAAAGGCAACCAGCAAAATTTCCACCTAGTGTTATAGCGATCATAAAAGCCAAAAATTTCCTTACCAAAACCGATTGAAAATTCTTCGATCTTAACTTTACAGGCTCTGGCAACAATAAAATGCCCGAATTCGTGAATAAAAACAATTGCCGACATAATGATGATGAAGGCAAATAAATTTTGAATTATGATATTGATAATTGACATTTTTTAAAATATTGAGTTGGCGATTGTTCTTGCTTGCTTATCGCAAGCGATTATTTCTTCAATTGTTGATAGCTTGCGATGATTAATTTGGTTGAGGCTTTTTTCAATAATGGTAGTGATTTTATCAAAGGTAATTTCTTTGTTTAAAAATTTATTAACCGCCACTTCGTTCGCTCCATTTAAAACAACTAAGGCGCTGCCTTCTGTTTCTAGGGCTTGCATGCATAATTTTACAGCAGGAAACTGCAAATAATCAACTTCAAAAAATTCAAGTTTATTGATTTTTGCTAGGTCAAATTTTTTAATCAATTGATATTGGTATAAATCGAGCCTCTTAGGAAATTCAAGAGCATAGGAAATTGGGGTTTTCATATCGGGGTAGCTAAGCATTGCAAGGCTAGAGCCATCTTTATATTCCACCATGCCGTGAATAATTGATTGTGGATGAATTAAGATTTTTAATTGTGATTTTGCAACAGGAAATAGGCGGTAGGCTTCTATCATTTCTAGGCCTTTATTCATCATTGTGGCACAATCAATTGATATTTTTGCCCCCATTTGCCAATTAGGATGTTTTAATGCCTCTTCAATTGTGATATTTTCAGGGTCTTTTTGATTGCGAAAAAACGGCCCTCCAGAGGCGGTAATGGTGATTTTTTCGATGTTGTTAAGGTTGTTTTGTTCGAAGATTTGGAAAATCGCATTATGCTCAGAATCAATTGGCAGTAGGTTTATTTTTGATTTTTTAACTTCTTCCATAATGATATCGCCAGCAACAACTAAAGATTCCTTATTGGCAATGGCAATGTTAGAGCCTGCTTTAATGGCATTTAAAGTTGGTAAAACCCCCGCAGAGCCAACAATTGCTGAAAATAAAATATCGCATTTAATTTTTGCAATTTCGTTAATTGATTCCGTTCCCGACATTACCTGACAATTATTGATTTGCGATAATGAATCTTTAACAATTTGATAATATTTTTTATTTTCAATTACTACAAATAAAGGCTTTAATATCAAGGCTTGAGAAATTAATTCTTGAAAATTTTCTTTTGCTGTTAGGGCGATAATTTGATATTTTTCTAATTCTACCTTGATAATTTCAACAACATTTTTGCCAATTGAACCTGTCGAGCCTAGAATCGTGATGGTTTTTGCCATTTATTGATTATTTTGATTTTTTGATTTTATTTTATTTGCCTCTTCGGCGATTATTTTTTCAATATTTTGTAGATTATCGTGACCTTTATCAATTAAAAATTGAATTTCTGGAACGGTTTTTAATTCAATTTTTTTTGCTAGTTGATGTCTGAAAACAGGAGACATCTGGTTTAATTGTTTAATAAGATCTTTTTCAATTTTAGTAAAATAAGCTTCATTATGGTCGGTTTCATTTTTTTGAGTTAAATGAAAAATATCAATGTAAATTTTAGCATTTTTTGCATCTGGGCTGACATCTGCCTCGGTGATTGTGATATAACAGTTTTTGGCGGTTGTGATATCGTTTCTTATAAAAATATCGGTCAATATTCTTTTAATATTCTCGCCTATTTGTAGCTGTCTTTGAGTTTTATTCATAATGAAATTGAAAATGATTTAAATGATTAAATTTAATGATATAATTTTTCATCTGTCAAGAATTTACCTTAATTATCCCGCATCAATAAAAATCGCTTTGCTATGTTGTTATTTCTTATTTATGGATTTCTTCTTAACGGCAATAGGGGGGATAAAGCTTCTTGTGTTAATGATTGTAACATAATTTCACCACAAGAGGTAAAAAACCTGTTGGCGAAATGAAGGGAATTATAAATTTTCGGTTATAAATTCGCTGTAGCCTTCATAATAGTAGCTAATATCAATGCCCTTCATAAATAATTCGCGATCGTTGATTTTATTGGTAAGGGCTTGATGCAAGATCTGTTTTATTTCTATATCCTTGATGATGCTTCTTTCCATTGATGAAAGATAATTTTCTTTATCAACTAAATTCCAGTCAATTACCTGTTGCAATTCTTTCTTTAAGATTAGATCGAGCCATATTCTTGTAGCTCTGCCATTGCCTTCGCAAAAAGGATGAGCAACATTTATTTCAACATATTTTTCGATAATTTTGTCAAAATTATTTTGAGGCATTTTGTCAATATAATCAAGGGATTGCGATAAATACATTAACGGAGCAAAGCGGAAGCTTCCTTTAGCGATATTGACATCTCTAATATTGCCAGCAAATTCGTAAATATCGCTAAATAAATAGGCATGGATTTCTGCCAAACCTTTAAAAGTGCCAATTTCAATTTGATTAATATCGCCACTTTCAAAAAGCTGTTTTGCTTTTTGTTTGCTAATTTTTTCCTCGGCTTTGTTTAGCTCAATCTGGTTGGTAATATTTAATTTATTTGCTAAGACCATATTATTTATTTATTGCTTTAAGGGGCTATTTTGCTAGAGAATTGACTTTATCTTCTTGAAAAGGATCTCTGCTTAAATAATCTTTATAATCTTGTTTTTCAATATATTTCTGCTTTATTAGCTCTTTGGAAACATCGGAAATGTTAATTTTCGCAAATTTTTTCGCGGTTGCTTTTGAAAGTGTGTCTTTAAAAAATTCTCCAAGCTTTTTTGTTAATTTCTCTTGTATTTCAATAAGCGCTTCAGAGCAAGCTTTTTGTGATTTGGGAGCAATCTTTTTCAATCTCAATTCAAAGTCGCTTGATAAAAACTTGTTAGATTTTTCTATTAATTCTTCAGAAGCATCGTAAATCGAGATTTGCATAAGTTTTTTTGTGATTGCCTCTGAAAAAGCATCTTTAAAAAATGCTCTAAGTTCTATTTTTAATTCATCTTCTATTCTAGAAAATGCATCATAAAAATCTTCTTTGCCTAGATCCCAGCCACCAATAAAAATAACTCTATTAATGATTTCCTCGAGGAGATCGGCAAAATCAGTATTGAAAACAGTATTGCAAAAAGCAATATCATCATCTGTTAATATATTTTCAAGCAATTGCCAAACAGCTCCTTTGGCATTATTGAGTGCATTATATTCTTGTGGGTCAAAAATGCTGAAAATAGTCATTGCGAGCAATTTGGCACGGGCTTTATTAGCATCAATTTTATCGCCAAATTTAAGTCTTTTAATAAATCTATATTGCTCGCAAATATTGTTACCAATTCTTTTGTCAACTACTGCATTCTTGCAAAGAATTTCTAGCACTTTTTCTAGTTCATCTTTTTCTGCTGAATTGATTGTTTTTTCTTTGGTGATGAGCTCTAGCATTTCTTCTTTGGCGGTATGATTATTGCTAAATTTTAACACAGGAATGATAACATCAAAAAATTTGCAAATATCATTTACTGATTTTTGTGGATCCTTGTCTTGATTGTCTGGTTTTGAGTAATTAGCTGGTGCAAAAAGCCCTGAATTCAAGGCATAAAGAAAGGGTAGTGTTTTATTTTTTAATCGATAATTAATTATTAGAGAAATTTCTCGCAAAGCAGTGAATATTTCAATTTCATTGAAGCGGTCAAGGTCTTCCACTATTACAACATAATCTTTTTTGGCAATTTCCTCTAAAATAAAAATAATTTGTGCAAGATGTCTATAAAAAGGATTTTTTGATATTTCTAAATCGACATTTGGGGCTTTAAGGTTGATTTTACTAAAACCAAGGTTTTTTAAAAAAATAAAAAAATTGATTAATTGCCAAAATATTAGCAAAAAACAACCAAGCAAGACTATATAAAAACTAATTTTAGTATAGTTACCAAGTAAGACTATATCAAGATTAATTTTATTAAAAGCAATAAAGGCAAAAACAAGCGAAAATAAAAATGCAGAAAACCCTTGCAGTATCTTGCTGGGTTTATATACAGACTGTAAAATAGAATTAGGAACAGCAACTTTTGCTTGCCAAAACAACAATTCAAGGATCTTCTCTTTTATTGTGTTTGTTTCGTTTTCTGTGTTTGTTTTATCTGGATTTAATTCAATTTTAGCCAGCGAAAGGCGAATGACCTTTTGCTTATCATTATCGTCAAGAAAATTTTCAATGATTGTGCTTTTACCTGAAGCATAATCGCCAATTAAGCCAATATTATAGATTTTAGGGTCCGATAAAGCCTTTTTAATGTAGTCTACATAATGCTGGTTTGGGCTATTGATACTGCCCTCGGTGTTTGGACCTAATCGAAGAATTTCTGGAAGAGTATCTGGGGTTTTAGTGTTGGAACCTTTGCCAGAGCAAAAAAAGCTTGATATTTTAGTGATAAATAATTTAGTCAATTTTATTAATAATAAATTAAAGGGTTTCTCCGCTTGTTGCTGAAATGAAGGGAATTATAAATCGACCTTATTCTATTTATTTCCCCCGAGTTTCCTCTGAGTTTTTTATGAGTTTCCTTTGGGTTTTTTTTGAAAAAGATCTTCGGCTAATTTTAGATCTAAATATTGCATTTGCAATAGATAGGTTGACTATTATTTATGATATTTATAAGTTTTCTCCTAATCGCAAGAAGGGGCTAAAGCCTACAGAATAAAGCGGTGAAGATATATTCGGAAAGCTCATCGTAAATACACTTCTTTCTGGGAGTTGATTTAATAATTCTAAATGGGCTCTTTACATTATAATTCTTAATTACTATATTGCCTTGAGATTATAATAATATTTTAATATCATTTTGATTATGCAAAGCTACGGAATTATATCTTTCTTAAAAAAAATTCTTCAGCGAGAGTCTTCTCTTTTTTGGACGAGTATTATCTATGAGTTTCGTTCAGCTTTCTTTCGCTCGCCGTTCCCCTTTCAGTGCAATTTTTAATTAATTCGGTTTCTTTTACAGCAATAATGCGACCTGCAATTGTTTTAGGGTTGGTATTGTTGGTTTTGTTGATATTTTGAGGTGCATTAAGTGCATTGCAATTTTTTGTAACAGAAGTTTTTCAATGTCGTTTCTTTGCTAGGATTGCATCAGAAGTTACAATTTTATTATTAAAATCAAGGGAAGAGTCTAAAGAAAAAGCGGTGGCGGTAAATTATTTTTTTGAAACTGTGACGATTCAGAAAATTATTCCAAAATTTCTAACAACAACTTTTTCTACAGTTTTGCAGGGCTTAATTGGCTTGATTTTAATTAGTTTTTATCATCCTCTATTTTTTATATTTAGTATTTTTATTTCAGTTGCTATTTGGTTAATTTGGCATTGTTTTTATATGAAGGCGATTACTAACTCGCTAACAAAAAGCCAAGCCAAATATGAAATTGTTAAATCTTTTGAGAAAATAACTCAAAATTCATCAATAAATAATCTCGAGCATATAGCAGAAATAAATTCTTTAACGGGTGATTATTTAAAAAGCCGTAAATTAAGGTTCCGAAGCCTTTTTTCGCAAGTAATTTTATTATTCATACTTTATGCAATTGCAAGTGTCGCCTTATTATTGATTGGTGGATTCCTAATTCTCAAGGGTCAGTTAACGATTGGGCAATTAGTCGCTGCGGAGCTTATTTTATCGGCTATTTTATATAATTTTTCGCAATTGGGCAGAGATCTAGAAAGTTTCTACGATCTAGTCGCTTCTTGTCAAAAATTATCAAAATTTTATAATTTTTCTTTGCAAAAAAAAGATTTTGAGTTATTTACTAGTCTCAATGAAATCAAGATTCCTCGACCATTTAAGGCTTTGCCAAGAATAATGATAGTTTTTCTAATTTTGATAGTGGGAATTTTATTTTTTACCCCTTGGCAACAAACATCTAAAGGCTTTGGCTATATTATTGCAAGCGATCCAAATGATAGAGCTCAAAATATCAGTGCTCCAATTAGTGGTAGAATTAAAAAATGGTATGTAAAAGACGGTGCAAAAGTTAAAAAAGACGATAAATTAGTTGAAATAGTTGACAATGATCCATTAATTATCGAAAGAATTAAGTTAGAAAGAGATGCTAAAAGAAGAAAGTTGCAAGTTAGTAAAATAGCCTCCCAAACTGCTAAAATAAACTACCAGAGACAAGAAGATCTTCTTGATAAAGGCCTAAGTTCTCGTCGCGATTTTGAAGAGGCAAAAATTGAATATAAAAAATTATTGGTTGCTGAAGAATCTGTCGCATCCGAACTTGCAGAATCAGAAACTAAGCTATCCCACCAAGAAAATCAAATAATTTTTGCTCCAAAAGATGGAATAGTTTTAAAGGTTTTAGCGGGAGACTCTGCTACGGTTATTAAATCTGGCGATAAATTGGCAACATTCGCCCCAATTTTAGACGGCCCAATGGTTGAAATATATGTTTCTGGCAATGATATACCGCTTGTTAAAGAGGGAAGAAAAGTCCGTTTGCAATTTGAGGGCTGGCCAATTATTCAATTTAGCGGTTGGCCTTCAATAGCGGTTGGAACCTTTGGTGGCGTGGTTTCTTCGGTTGATTCTTCGATTTCTGAAAATGGTAAATTTCGTGTAATTGTGAAAAAAGATAAAAACGAACAATGGCCAGATGAAAGATACCTAAGGCACGGAGCAAAAACAAAGGCTTGGATATTGTTAAATAATGTAAGTTTAGGCTATGAATTTTGGCGACAATTAAACAGCTTTCCTCCTAGCTTTGAAAGTGAAGTGAAGGCAGATTCTGTAAGTAATACCAAATCCCATCTTTAATATTTTTTAAAACTTTAAAATTGGATTTGTTATAATATTAAGCATTCAAATGAACAATAAATTAAAATTATTTTTAACGATATTATCTTTTAGCCTTCATAATGTTGATTTATCAATAGCTGGGGCTGTTTCTGGCAATGATGTTGAGCATCAAATATCATTGCAAAATGTTACAGTTTCTGCCGTTAAACATTATCCGCAAATTTTGTCATATTATCAAAAATTAAATATCGCTGAATCTAATTATTTAAGCACATTAGGGTTTTTTGATATAAAATTGAAGCAAGAATATATCGATAAAAGCCGTGGTTTTTATGATGGCAAAGTTTTTAATTCCTCGTTAGAAAAAGAACTTGGTTTCATGGGCAGTAAAATTTACACTGGTTATCGTAAATCTTTTAAAGGTTTCCCTGTTTATGAAGGCGATTCAATAACTAATAATGGCGGAGAATATCGTCTTGGCGGTAAAGTTTCATTGCTTAAAGATGGTATAATTGACAATGAAAGGTTGCAAATATTTTTATCTAATCTTGGAATCGAAGAAAGCAAGATTCAGCTAAAATTGATTA
Organism: Rickettsiales bacterium UBA1997; assembly: GCA_964202895.1. Lineage (GTDB taxonomy): Bacteria > Pseudomonadota > Alphaproteobacteria > Rickettsiales > UBA1997 > JAJTDS01. The sequence goes on from CAXNJM010000001.1 coordinate 952,261, forward strand.
AAAAAGAAATTGAGCGAGATTCTACAAAAGCATATTATAAATCTGTTGCTTCGGCAAAAATTTTACAAATTTACGAAGAGCTTTACCAGCTATCAATTAAAAGGCAATCCCAACTTGAAGAAAGGCTTAAAAAAGGCGATGTAGCTCAAATTATTGTTACTGAAAATAAGAAAAATGTTTTGCACCGCAAAAACTCATTAATTAAAGCAGAGCAAAATTTTATTAATGATGCAATTTATTTATCGCTCTTTTGCCGCGATGAAGCAGGCAAGCCCGTTATTATTAACAGAAATCAAATTATTGATAATAATTTTTTGATTCATTCTATAAAAAATCATCAAATTATTCAAGATCTAGAGATTGCAACTGTTAATCGTCCAGAATTAAAGATATTAAATATTAAAAAAGAGCAAAATTTAAAAGAGTTGCAATATGCAAAAAACTTAATCAAGCCTCAATTAGATGTTGATATTGCTATATCAAAAGATTTAGGAGGCGGTTCAATACAAAGGAAGCAAGCGAATAATAATCTTGCGGTTAATTTTTCGTTGCCATTACAGCAAAGAGAGGCTCGCGGTAAAATATCCGCCTTGCAAGCAAAATTAAAATCATTATCATTTGAAAAGCAATTAATTATAGAAAAAATAAAAAACGAACTTGAGCAAATTAATGTGCAAATTAGTGCTATTTTTCAGATTTATCAAAACCTTCAAGAAGAAGTAAAATTAGCGGAATTGCTGGAAAAATCAGAGAAAGAAAAATTTAAACAAGGTGCCAGTAATTTCTTTTTAGTTAATATCAGGGAGCAAGATACCGCTATTTCAAGGGTTGCAATTATTGAGATGGTTGAAAAATATCAATATATTTTAGCAGATTATAAAATGGCATTATTCATGGATGATGAAAATAAAGCTTCTTAAGCCTTTATTCTTTTAAGATCATCTTGCCATCGCTTAGTTCAACATTTATAAATTTTGTTGATTTTAAGCTTTCTATCGAAGAAATTACCTTATTATCTTGATTGGTTAAAATAGCAAAGCCACGAGATAATAATTTGCGGTAACTTGAGTTATTTAATAAATTATCGAGATATTCTAATTGCTTTTCTTTTTCATTGATATTTTGAATTGCAATATTTGTTATCGATTTTTCAACTTTCGCAAGATTTTTATAGTGATTATCTAATTTATTTGCAAGCTGATTAGCGAAATATTGGTCTGAAAACCTATTTAAAGCAATTAATTTTTGAGAATTAATGATATAATTATTAAGGTAAAATTGAATATTTTGAAAATTATTATCCACCATTTGTTGAAATTTAGCTAAATTACTCTCAAAGCCCGAAAAAATATAATCTAGGCGGGTAATTTTATTTTTTGCTGAATCTAGATAATTTAAAATTTGATAATTAATTTGTTGGGTTAATGTTTTTAACCTATCTTGATATTTTTGATAAATTTCTGCAGGCTCTTTTAATTGATTTTTTAATGACTCTAATTTATGTTCAAGAAAATTGTAATGTTTTTGAAATAATTGATGGCAATGAAGATATATTTTATCTAAATGTTTTTGGATTTCATAAAGTGAGGGAACTGCCATTTCTGCAGAAGCGGTTGGAGTTGGTGCCCTAGCATCGGCAACTAAATCAAGCAAGCTATTATCAGTTTCGTGTCCTATTGCTGATATAACTGGTATTTGCGACATAAAAACGGCTTTAACAAGAGCTTCATCATTAAAAGGCATTAAATCCTCAAAAGAGCCTCCACCCCTTGCAATTATTATAACATCTGGTTTATTTTGTGATAAATGATTAAAATATTTCAATGCTTCAATAATTTGTTCGACAGATTTCTCTCCTTGTGTTAGGGTTGGATAAAGCATAATGTGGCTAGGAAAGCGATTGGCAATTCTATTTTTAATATCCTCAATTACCGCTCCCGTCTCTGAGGTAATAATGCCAATGATTTTTGGCATAAAGGGCAGTGGCTTTTTATGGATATTATCAAAAAAACCTTCTGCCAATAATTTTTGTTTTCTTTTTTCCAGCATTTCTAATATTGCTCCAATCCCTGCGATTTCTGCCTTATCAACAATAATTTGGTAAGAAGACCTGCCTTCATAACTTGTTATTTTGCCATTTACAACAATTTCAAGACCATCGCCAATTGCAAAATTAATATTATTAGCAGAATTTTTGAAGCATACTGCACTTAATAAGGCTCCGCCTTCTCTTAAATTAAAATAATAGTGCCCGCTACTGGCTTTTTTAAAGCCCGTAACTTCGCCTTTAATGCGAACATAGCCGAATCTGTCTTCAAGAGTCATTTTTATTGCTCTTGAGAATTCAGTAACTGTAAATTCAGGAATATTGTTTTGCATTTAGTTTAGAAAGAGCGAATAAAGAATTTAATGGCTATTTTAGATAGCAGAGTTTATTGAATTGTTTAAGTTAATCAGCTTAACAGGTTGGGCAGGAATAAGCCTATTCTTCGCTGAATTTACTTTGCACTAAATTTAACTTGCACTAAATTTAATATTGATGCAATTTTGAAGTCAATATTTTATTTTTTGATAATATTTTTTTGGTAAAAAATCTAGATTTTTTATGTCGGGAGCCACCACCACGCAAACCCGGCGTGTATGTTCATATTCGCGCGAAGCTCTTTTATTCTGACATACTCCCGACGGCGAACATTTTTAACATTAATTTTTTTTAAGCAAGATTTTTTTTAACAAATTTTACCAACCCAACGAGTTAAAGGGTTTATAGCTATTAATTTTTAGGTAAAATTCTAGTAAAGTTTAATATTATCAGTTGTCAAATATTGATAAGAAAGCAATAAATTTTAAGTAAATTTGTTGCTTATTAGAAAGTAATTTATATTTTAAAATTTGATTAAATAATCGATAATCTAATTTAATTTAATCTTCTTTTTCAAGGTGTTAGTGCTTATCAAGCATTGATAGAAATTGTAAAAAGGCTTAAAATAGCCCTCTTTATTAACTTATTTGCATCACAAAATGCTTCAAATTATTGCTAAAAAAATTTTTGGTTCGGTTAACGACAGATCAATAAAAGCTTTACAGCTAGATGTTATTAAAATTAATGAGTTGGAGTCTTCCATTTCAAAGCTTAGCGATATAGAATTGCAAAACAAAACCAACGAATTTAAGGAGTATCTTAAAAATGGTGGCAAAGTTGACGATTTACTTCATCAAGCATTTGCAGTGGTTAGAGAAGCTTCTAAAAGAATATTGCAAATGAGGCATTTTGATGTCCAATTAATAGGCGGTATAGCTCTTCATCAAGGAAAAATAGCAGAAATGAGAACCGGAGAAGGTAAAACCCTAGCCGCAACCTTGCCGTGTTATTTAAACGGCCTTACAGGCAGAGGAGTTCACCTCGTCACAATAAACGATTATCTTGCTAAAAGAGATTCCGAATGGATGGGTAGGTTATATCAATTTCTTGGACTTACTGTTGGCTGTATAACTTCTGAAAGCGATGAAGTTGCTAGAAGAAATGCTTATAATTGCGATATCACCTATGCTACTAATAACGAACTCGGTTTTGATTATCTTAGAGACCAAATAAAATATAGCCTTGAAGATACTGTACAAAAGCCAAAATATTATGCTATTGTCGATGAGGTTGATTCCATATTAATTGATGAAGCAAGAACTCCTCTGATAATTTCTGGGCCAACTAACGATAATTCAAGGCTTTACCAGCAAATTAATCAATTTATTCCACTACTAAAGAAAGAAGATTATCTTGTTGATGAAAAGGAAAAGGCGGTTTCATTTACCGAGCAAGGCATTGAAAATGTTGAAACGATGCTAAAAAATAGCGGTGTTATTGAAGTTGATTCTAATATCTATGATGCGATAAATATATTACTAGTTCACCATCTTAATCAAGCATTAAAAGCACATAAAATTTTTAAAAATGAAATTGACTACATTGTTAAAAATGGCTCAGTAATAATCATTGATGAATTTACTGGTAGAATGCAAGAAGGCAGAAGATTCTCCGATGGATTGCATCAAGCTCTTGAGGCAAAAGAGGGGATAAAAATTCGCAATGAAAATCAAACTCTCGCCTCAATTACTTTTCAAAATTATTTTCGTCTTTATGAAAAACTTGCAGGCATGACGGGAACCGCTTCCACCGAAGCATTGGAGTTCGAGGAAATATATAATCTCAAAGTAATAGAAATTCCAACCAATCAAGCAATTGCAAGAATTGATGAAGAAGATGAAATTTATAAAACAGAAAAAGCAAAACTAGATGCAGTATTCAAAACCATTAAAACTTGCTATGAAAAAGAACAGCCAGTTTTAGTTGGAACAATCAGCATCGAGAAATCTGAGCAAATCTCTAAATTACTCAAAGACAATAAACTGCCTCACAATGTTTTGAATGCTAAATATCATCAACAAGAAGCTGAAATTGTTGCGCAAGCAGGTGCTCCAAAAGCAATTACTATTGCTACTAATATGGCAGGAAGGGGAACCGATATTAAGCTTGGCGGTAATATTGAGAAATTGATAGGAACAGAAACTGACCATGAAAAAATAAAAAATATTGAGGCAGAATTTACAAAAAACAAAGAAAGGGTTATTAAATCTGGAGGGCTTTATATTATTGGCACAGAAAGACATGAAAGCCGAAGGATAGATAACCAATTAAGAGGTAGATCAGGAAGGCAAGGAGACCCCGGAAATTCCAAATTCTTTCTTTCGCTTGAAGATGACTTAATGAGAATATTTGGCTCTGAGAAGCTTGGATACATGCTCTCTAAATTGGGCTTGGAAGATGATGAGGCTATTATTCATCCTTGGATTACTAAAACTCTTGAAAAGGCACAGCAGAAAGTGGAAACAAGAAATTACGAAATTCGTAAAAATCTACTGAAATATGACGATGTAATGAATCAGCAAAGAAAAATCATCTTTGCATTAAGGGAAGATATACTCACAGGTGCTCAAATTATTGAAAGAATCAATGAAATAAGCAAAGAAATTAACCAGCATGTTGTCAATAGCTATTTAAAAAGCAATATAGAGCACAGCGATTATGCATTAGAAGCAGAAAAGCTAGACAATGAAATGATTAGAATTTACGGAATTAAAATCAATTCTTATCAAATTATTGAAGAGCAAAATTTTAATCATAAGGCGGTAGAAGAAGTGATAAATCAACAAACTGCTAAAATATTCAAAGATAAAGTGGAATTATATGGAGAAAGTTCATTTAAACAAGCGACAACTGAAATTTTTCTCTCCACCCTTGATTTTGAATGGAAGGATCACCTTCTCTCTCTCGATAAATTAAGAAATTCTATTAATCTTAGGGCTTATGCACAAAAAGACCCTTTGCTTGAATATAAGAAAGAAGCTTTTGACCTATTTGAAGAAATGTTGGCAAGAATTGAAGAGCAAACAATTTCTTATTTATCTCATTTAAAAATATCGATGCAGAGCGATAGAAATAACGATTTAGACGACATAATCAATAATAATCAAATTGCTAATTATCTTAATTCTGGTGATAAAAAAGAGCAATCAAGAAACGAATCTTGTTCGTGTGGAAGTGGAAAAAAATTCAAATATTGCCACGGCAAAATTGCTAGCTAAATATTAAATTGAGACATAGGTGATTATATACTTATCTCCCCTAATTTCTCTTGACAAGTTGTTTCGCTCCTTTATTATGTAGGCATTAACAACAAAAAGATTTTTTATGAGAAATTTTAAAAACTTAATGGACTTCGCAACTTTCTTCAAAACAGAAGAAAAATGTCATAAGTATTTGAAGTCTATTTTGTGGCAAGAAGGCTTATATTTCGCTTTCTGCGGTGCTGACAAAATCCACCAATACGAATCAAACTTTAAGAAAAATCGCTGCTACTCCTGCAAACAAGATTTCTCAATCCGTAAGGGAACGATCTTTGATTCTTCTCGACTAAGCCTGCAAAAATGGTTCATGTGCATCTATCTAGTTAATTCAAACAAAAAGGGCATCTCAATTTGTCAGTTGGCTAATCAAGTTGGGATTATTCAGAAGTCAGCTTGGTTTGTTTTGCAAAGAATTAGAGAGACTTACCAATCTAATGATTTCACTAATCCATTTAACGGCATCACAGAAATTGATGAGGCTTACTTGGGAGGCAAAGAAGAAAACAGACATGCAAAAGATAAGAGGCTAACGGGTAGAAAAGAAAAGGCGGTTATAATTGACTTAGTAAATAGAGATACAAAGCAGGTTAAAGCATTGAAAGTTGTTAGCTCGCAAGCTGAATATCTATTGCCTAAAATTTACATGAATGTTGCCGACAACTCAACGATCATCACCGACACTTTACAGGCTTATAAACCACTTAAAAAACACTACGATCACAAAACAATTAAATACTCCGCTGGTGAATATATTAAGAACAATTCACGAGTAGCTTTCAAGATTCACACCAACACGATTGAGGGATTTTGGGGTGAATTAAAACGAGACATAAAAGGAATTTATCACTGGGCAAGCCAAAAACATATTCAAAAATATTGCAATGAATTTGCTTATCGTTATAACAATAGAGAAATGAAAAATAACGAAAGATTCGTAGATTTTCTTAGTGGTGTGGCAAATACGAAATTAACTTATAAAACTTTAACAGCATAAACTATGAGACAAAGAGCTATAAGGATTACTGAGCTTCAGGATAGGCAAATGAATTTTGGTCAAGTTATCAATGTTTTAAATAGTTCAGCAAAACGACCAAAGAAGAAAAACCTAACATTTATTGATCTATTTGCGGGTTTGGGAGGAATTAGACTTGGCTTTGAAAAGGCATGCGAAGAATTAAACATTAAATCTAAATGTGTATTTTCTAGCGAAATAAAAGAGCATGCTGTTCAGACTTATGCCAATAACTTTAAAGACGAAGAAATTCATGGCGACATCACAAAAGTTGATGAAAAGAAAATGCCAGATTTTGATTATTTACTAGCTGGCTTTCCATGCCAAGCCTTCAGTAGTGCTGGAAAAAGACAGGGCTTTTCTGATATAAGAGGAACATTGTTTTTTGATATTGTCAGAATTTTAAAAGCAAAAAAACCGGAAGGTTTTATTTTAGAAAATGTTGAGGGGCTTGTTGTTCATAACAACGGAGACACTTTTCAAACTATTATAAAAGAATTAGATAATTTGAATTATAAAGTTTCTTGGAGAGTTTTAAACGCTTCAGATTTTGGAATACCGCAAAACAGAAAAAGGGTTTATATTGTTGGGCATTTAAAAAGAAAAATTGACCTAGATAATTTTGAGAAAAAGTCCTGCTCATTGAATGATATTATTGATAACAAACATATCGAGAAGCCAAGTAAATTTGTTAATCTTCTGTTAGAGCATTACTCAATCAAAGAATTAGCTGGCAAATCTATAAAAGATAGAAGGGGTGGGGATAATAATATACACAGCTGGGACATAGACTACAAAGGTAAAATTACGCAAAAACAGAAGGATTTGATGAATATTCTTCTTAAAAAAAGAAGAATGAAGAAATGGGCTATAGAAAAAGGAATAGAGTGGATGGATGGAATGCCGCTTACTATTGATGAAATTTCAACTTTTTATGATGATAAAAATCTGAAGCAAATGCTCGAAGACCTAGTGAAAAAGGGTTATTTGAAATTTGAACATCCAAAAAATCTATTTATTGAGAATGGTTCTAAAATAAGAAAATACGACATAACGAAGTCAAAAGGTTATAATATCGTTGCTGGCAAACTCTCGTTTCCTTTATCTACAATCCTTTCTCCCTCTGGAATAGCCCCAACTATAGTTGCAACTGAGGCCGGAAAAATCGCAATAGCGACAAAAAAATGTATTAGAAATTTAACGGTCAGAGAAGGACTTAGATTATTTGGATATCCAGATAATTACAAAATGGATGATATTGATTATACCAAGGCTTTTGATCTCTTGGGAAACACTGTAATACCTCCAGTTATAGCAGAAATAACAAAAAGAATTTTTAAATAATGTCAGCTCAATCTCTCTTTAATGCACTGAAAGCAAAAAACATAATTGGATCTCATGGAACGGTTTATTTTGAGATGCAGAATTCAAAATGTGTAATTAATGACAGCAGCATTATCGGCAATGTAATACAATCTTGGCTTCAAGATTTTATGAATAAAAACAATATCCAATACCGCACAGTTGATAACACGCAGGAATTTCCTGATTTTTATCTCTCTCAAGATAAAAACGATGTAGAATTATTAGAGGTCAAATGTTTTACAAAAAGTGCAAATTTTGATGTAGCTAACTTCCTGTCCTATTGCCACTCAATACTAGAAAAACCATATAGACTCAATGCTGATTATCTAATTTTTGAGTACAGCACCTCGGAAAATGGAATAATAATCAAAAATATTTGGTTAAAAAAGGTTTGGGAAATATGTGGTGGTTCGGACAGGTCGGCTATCAAGATTCAATGGAAAAAGGGTCAAGCCTACAACATAAGACCGTCAACTTGGTATGGCACTAAAAAGGTAAAATATCCCGCTTTTTCTACCAGATTAGATTTCATAAAAGGGCTGCAAGAAGTCTTAAATACTCATTCTTCTGCCGATTCTTTGCGTAAAGATTTCGTTAAAAAAGTTAGTAAGCTTTTTAAAGAACAAACGAGCGAAGATCTATAAGGGGAAATAAGTATATAATCACCGAGACATAAAGAAATATGTTGAATTTTGTTTTTTTTGTTTGAGAATTACAAACTTGGTGAGAGTGGGCATTTTTATTTGTAAATCTGGTCAGATTTGAAAGAAAGCATCCATAGCAAGTTTGATGGGTTACTCTCACCTTTGCCACACTTCAGTAAAAATAAAATTTAACCTCCACCTTATTTTCATTAATGTTTCTAGAAGAAGTTTCTAATACTGCCAATTACGAGCCTTTAAGTTCAAATGAAAATAATGTTATCAAGCAAGGCAAAGAAAAATCATATCTTGTTCTAGCAAGAAAATATCGCCCAAGTAATTTTGATGAACTTGTCGGGCAAGAAGTTTTAGTAAAAACTATTAGCAATGCAATCAAAAATAACCGCTTACATCATGCCTTTATTCTTACCGGAATTAGAGGGGTTGGCAAAACCACTACCGCTAGAATTATTGCCAAAACAATTAATTGTTTAGATCAAGAAGCAGTTAAAACTGCAAAATGTTGCGATAAATGCTCTAACTGTCTTACTATATCAGCGGGCAATCATCAAGATGTTTTCGAGATAGATGGAGCCAGCAACACCGGAATCGATGATATCCGCGATATAATTGAAAGAATGGCTTATAGCCCAGTATCGGCAAAATACAAAGTGTATATAATTGATGAGTTTCATATGTTAAGTAAAAATGCCTTTAATGGCTTACTTAAAACTCTTGAGGAGCCACCTCCTTTTGTCAAATTTATTTTAGCAACAACGGAAATTAAAAAAGTTCCACCAACAATATCTTCTCGTTGCCAAAGGTTCAACTTAAGAAGGCTTAGTCAAGACGAAATAACTAATCATTTAAAAAATATTTTAACCAAAGAATTAATAGTTGCAGAAGAAAAGGCATTACATATTATTGCTTTTGCTTCTGAGGGCTCAGTCAGAGACTCCCTTTCCCTACTTGATCAAGCATTGGCAATTAATAATCACCAACCGCTTTTGACAACTGAAATCGTAGAACAAATGCTTGGCATTACAGATAGCGATATTATAAATAATTTATTAGTTGCATTATTAAATGGCGATTTTTCAACCTCTCTAAAAGCTTTTGAAGATTTTTATCATTATTCATCCGACATTAATCAATTAATTACTGATTTAATGTCTATGATTCATTTAGTTACAACAAAAAAATTAATTAAAAATTATTCAATTGATAAGCATCCTTTAAATACTCAAAAAATAATTGTTGACATTGCTAATCAATCTCAATTATCAAGTCTTTGTAGAATGTGGCAAATGCTAAATAAAGGGATGATTGAAGTTGCAGAGTCTAATTCACAAAAAATGTCTTTTGAAATGTTGATGGCAAGGATATCTCATCTAGTTGCTTTACCCAATCTTGAAAAATTGCTTCTTAATATTAATGATGAAAAAAATTATCGCCAAGATGGCCTTCAGAATCAAGATTCTTTAGCTAAAGAAGGTAAAATTGATGATGTCGTTTTTGAAGTGTTAAGAAACTTTGAGGGCTCAAAAATCATTTAAGTTTATAAATAAAAATTAACCAATTAAATAAAATTATGTCAGAAAATATTACAATTCTTTGTGTAGAAGATGAAATAGAAATCAGAGAAAACATATCGGAAATATTGAGATATGAAGGGTTCACAGTGTTTGAAGCAGAAAATGGTGCGGTTGGTTTCAAAATGTTTCTTGAAAAGAAGCCAGATCTAATAATATCAGATATAATGATGCCTGAAGTTGATGGCTATGGGTTGCTATCAATGGTTCGCAAAAGCAATAATCGCAATAATAATGTTCCTTTTATTTTTCTTACTGCTCGTGGCACAAAAGACGATATGCTTAAAGGAATATCAATGTCCGCAAATGATTATCTAACTAAGCCAGTAGATTTTGACTTATTAATTGCTAAAGTTAGAGAAAAGGCTATCAATTCTCTTAAGATTCAAAAAAATCAGGCTCAAGATATAAACAATATCAAGAATCAAATCACTATAATTATGCCATCACAAACCATGCAAAACCTAGATGAGATGATTAATATAATTCATAATCTAAGAAACGAGCCTTACGGGCCATTGCCTCATCGTCACTATCTGGAAGATATTAATCGCTTATATTTGGGTTTTAATAAACTAAAGATATCAATACTAAATTCTTTTGATTCTGAAATCATTGACAATAGACTTAATGTTGAAGATGAAATTTTCCTAATTGATGATTTCTTTAGAAATTTTATTACTAAATTGCCAGTTAATCAGCAAGAAAAAATAAAAATTAACAAGGAATATATAGATGCAAATTTGCCAATGGTTAAGCTCAACAAAGTAGGTTTTTCAAATGGTTTATCGATTATTTTTAATCTTTTATTTGAAAAATTTAATGGTTGCGATATAGAAATTGCCTTCATGATAGATCATTTTGATAAAATGGCGATTATTTTGTATTTGAAAAATCTTGCTGAAGATTGCAATATAGAAAATGAGTTTAGTAGTAAGAATATAGAATCAATTTTTGAAGAATATCACTGTTCTTTAAAGTTTGGCAATCAGCACAGCAAAAGTATAGTGTTGTTTGTGCCAGACTACAGGCTAATTGAGAAAAATTAGAATATTATAAAGATTTACTTTTCTACTTAAAACTTAAAAATCATTGAATAATTGCCTACAAATAAAAGAAATAAAAAATTTAAGATATTTAAAAAATTTTCAAAAAAATCACTAGAAGAAGATTTTTATCAATTTATTGATGAGCCAAAAAAGATTATCAAAAGCTCTGTAAACTGGATATCTAAAAGCATATTTATTTTTTTGGTATTTTCAATTATCATAATGGGATATTTGATAGCTTTGGTTTCTTCGGAGCCAAAAAATTTTAAATTTGTTGACGAATTATTCCGTAAAAAAATTATCGAACAAACCTCTGGAAATCAACTTCCTTTCGATATTAATTTTAATAAAAGCTATGTTAGCTTTACTCGCTATGGAATGATAAAAATTACGATTGATAAATTTGCGATAAAAAATAGCCAGATTCCAGCAATTGCCAATCTTAAATATGACAAGATTAAATCGGTAGAAATTCCAAAATTAGATTTGCAGTTTTCTATTTTACAATTATTGACGAAAAACTTTATTCCTCATTCGGTAAAAATTGCCGATTCTAAGATTAATATTTTAAATCAAATCAAGGAAAGTGCTGTAAATCAACAAGATAGCAATATTTCACAAAACTATTATAAATTGGCTATAGATCAGTTAAAAAGTTTAGTTACAGCAGGAATGCCATTACAAAAGCTACGATTAGAAAATATTGATATCATTATCGAAGATTCATTATTTAGCCCTAATTATGAAATTTCTGCCCAGCCAATTTTATCAATTAAACATTTTGAACTAAGAACAAAATTTGCAAACAAAATATTTAATTTTGATGGGTCTGGGCTTGTGACATCTAATCATGATAATTTTATTGCGAAAGAGCTTAATTTTGATTGGAAATGTAATTTTATTGATTTAAAAAGTTTAAAATGTGAAATAAGTTCATCAAATATTGATATTTCTAAGATTGTCAAGAATTTAATTAATAAATATCCCGTTGTTAATAATATTAAAGATTTAGCAGGTTTTTTTAGCCTTAAGGCTTTATTTACAATTGATGACAGCAAATTATCTGATATAATTATAAGAGCTAATTCCTTTTCAAGCAAAATTAATTTTGATAATTTTTTTGAGAATCCTCTGAGTTTACACAACTTAAATGTTGAAGCAAAATATGGCTACGAAAATAAGGTTTTTGAAATTAATAATTTTAGTGCCGATATAGTTGATCCAAAATTGCAAGCAGAATATTTAGATCTAGAAAGGTTGCAAAATAAAGATCCGCAAGAATTAATAAAAATAAATAATATTGACAATAAAGTTAATAAAAATCTTCAAGATCAAAATTTTGAACTCATTAAATTTAGAAAAGCTGGCTCAAATCAACAGGATCTCATCAGTCGTTTTGCTCATATTAATGTTAAAACATCAATGAAAGACTATAATAATTTAAAGACTCTTGATTTATCAATAATTCTAAAAAATTGCAGTAGAAATTATCTTGAATATTTATGGCCAATTGGTCTTGGTGTCAATAATTTAGATATTAGAAATTGGGTTTCTCAACATATTGATAAATTAAAGATGCCAGATGCCAATTTGTTAATGAGTTTTAGCATAAAAAATGGGGAGCCAAAGCTAGATAATCTTGATGCTAGCTTTAATTTTGAAAATCTAGATCTAAAATATCATGATAAATTTCCTAAAGTCGTTAATGCAATTGGTAAGGCTCATTTTACAAAAAAATCTATGGATATTACGGTCAATAGTGCTGAAATTGCTGGTAGCAAGGCAAGTAATGTGGTGGTTGCAATTAAAGATTTTTGTGCTAATAATTTATTACTGGATATAGATGGATATAGCGAAGGAAAGGCTGTTGATTTGCTAGATTACATTCCTCAAAGCGAAGAATCTCGCAAGAATATTGCCAAATATTTAGTAGGAGAAGCTAAAACAAAAGTGAGTCTTGGAATTCCAATAGATGAAAATACTGGTTTTCTAGGCACTAATTTAAATATTTCTTCGATAGTTACTAATTTAAAAAATCAATATCTAAATAATCAAGTCGCTGTTAATGTCACTAAAAAAATTGGTGAAAAGATTATTTTTGTTAAAAGTGATTTAGGTCAAGCAAAAATTAACTTACCAATTTTCGGTATTGATAAATCTTTAAATGAAAATGCTGGGCTTGTTTTTGCGATTGATTTAAATAATTCTTCCAATATCAAGATAGAAAAATTTGAGTTCTGGAAATCTCTAAAAAAAATCAATAATAATCTGAATATCGATAATTTGGAGCCCTCAATTGTAGAAAATCAGCTTTATGCAGAAGGTGCAAAAAACAAAATTACTAGCAACATTGCATTAAAAAAAGAGCGACCTAATGCTTCAGAAAGCCCCTCTTTTATAATTACATCTCTCAATTTAAAAAATAAAAATTTTGGTAAAAATAATTTTGATTTATCTTATCAAAATGAATCAAAAAATAATGTTCAAAAAGTTATTCTTAGTGGTCAGGTTGTTGATTTAAGCGAATTTCTAAATTATCGTCAAAATAAAAGTGGTAATTGGCAGAATTTTATTATAAAAACTAATCTTAAAAAATTAATTTTAAATAATCAAAAAACTCTCGATAAGGTTGATATATCGCTTAATTGCTCTAATTATTTTTGTGAAGAGGGTAAAATAGAGGCAAATATTGCTGATGAAAAAAATATGCTCGATAAAGCGATTGACATTAAAATACTCAAGCAGGATTCTGAAAATATTGTCATTAAAGGCAAAATAAATAATTTAGGTTATCTTGCAGAGGCTTTAAATATTTCTGATAAAATTGGCGATGGTTCTATAGTAATTGATATTACAGGCAACAGTCAAGGTTTGAATCCTAATTTTAAAGGAAGTATTAATCTCGATAAATCAATTACTTTTTATGAAAGTAAGCAAATTAAGGATTTAGCAAAAGATAGTCTATTTTCAAAAATCAAAGATAAAATATTCGCAAATAACAAAGTGATTTTTAACTTTGCTAAAGCCGAGTTTGCGATTGATAATAAAGTCCTTAAGATTAAATCTTTGGTCGCTAATAATTATAAGATTGGCATCACCGCTAAAGGTTTTTATAATTTAAAAGATAATTCATTTGAGTTCAAGGGAATGATTATTCCTGCATTTATTATTAATAATTTATTTGGAGTTGATAAAATTCCAGTAATTGGTAATTTAATAGGTGGTATTCTTACTGGCGGTGAGGGCGGAGGGCTTTTTGGCATTAAATATGAATATGTAAAAAATTCTAATCAAAATGATCCAATATTCACAACTTATAAAGTTTTAGCTTTTATACCAACAACAATCAATACTCTATTTGAGAAAATATAAAGTTAAAATATTTACTTGATAAGTTTTTTTATTATTTTAAGATGTTTTTCGTTATACAATAATAAATTACTTGTATAGATACAATGTTTTAAATATTAACAAATCAAAAAATATGAAAACAAACTTAATAAAAAAAGTAACTTGCGCCCTAATCATTGCTTCAGCTACTTTAACTTTTTCTTGCAGTAAAAAAGAAAAGCCTCAAAACAAGTCCGAAGTTCAAGATCTTCCTAATTGGGTTCTTGATCCAAATGTTGCAGATGGCGTTGCTGGAGTTGGTATTGCTGCTCCCTCAAAAGGCGGTCTTAAGTTTCAAATTCCTAATGCAGAGCTTAATGCAAAAGCTAGCATTGCATCAATAATTCAATCTGAAATTAGCAGAATTACTAAAAATTCTTTAAAATCAGCTAATGTTAATCAAGAAGATGATGTTGAAGAGTTTTTCGCTCAAGCAACCAAAGAGGTGGTAAAAAATCTACCTATGTCTGGCGCTAAAAGAATAAACATTTATATCGCTAAAGACGGAACCTTATATGTTCATATGGTCTTAAAAAATGAAGATTACACTAAATTCCTAAAAAATAGTGAGAAAAATCTTGAAGCTCGTCTTAAAAAATCTGGATTAAGTCGCGATAATATCAATAAAAGCGAACAAGCATCAAAAGCATTATTCGATGAATTAGACAAAGAAAGAGATTCAAAAGCTAAAAAAGCTGAATCTACTGAAAAAGAAGAGAATAAATCGAAAGAATAATATTCTTAATCTGCATTATACACTGCTTTAGATTCGTAATTTAAAGCAGTGTGTTTATTTTAATCAATTTTTCTAAAATATGAAAATTGCTACAAAAGCCATTCTATTATTTGTTTCGTTATTTGCAATTTCTGCTTGTGCTGATCGTTATGCTGTTAAAGAAATAAAAAAAACCACTAAGGCCAACTCTGCATCCTCTAGAATCAATAGCTCTGAAGATAATTCAGAAAAAAATTTTAAAACTCTAAACGAAGAGTTGTAGTTTTATGATTGCAATAATTGATAGTTTTAGAATATTATCAACCTTATTATCTAGCATTAACAGAATTATAATTCTCGCGATAATAATAATTCCGGGAAGTTGTTCTATTGTTCATTCTGCTATAAATGATAAAGAAAAATTGCCAAAATGGTATTTATCCCCTAAAAACAATAACGGTAAATATCTTTTTGGAGTAGCTGAAGGTTCGAATCTTGAAGAGGCCACAAAACTAGCCTTAATTGATTTTTCATCAAAATTGCTAGTTAAAATTTCTAGTGAATCGCAAATGATAGCCGAAGAAAATCGTTACTCAATTAACGAAGAAACCCGTCGTAATATACAGCAAATTGTTGAAAAAGTTGAATTAAGTAATTTTAGAGTTAGTAACAGTGAGCAAATCAAAAATCGTCTTTTTGTTGAAATAGAAGTTGAAAGAATGCCTTTTATTCAACAACAACAACAATCGATAGATTTTTTACAACAGCAAATTAACGACTTACAGGTCTCAATTAAAAAACCTGAAAATATCAATAATCCTATCAAAAAAAGATTCAATCTGCAAAAAATTCTTGAATTATCAAAAAGAATTGAAATATTGGCAAGATTCATTAATGGCGCGGGAGGAAAAGTAGATATCACGGCAAAATTATCTCAAATTTCATCTTTTAAGAAGCAATTTGAAGAAGTAAACGATAATAATGAATTTTTCATCACTTATGATAAAAGCCAGAACTACATTCCTGCGATTGCTAAGTTGATTACTAAAGCATTGAATGCTGAAAAAATAAATGTTGCAACCAAAATCAATAAATCTTCTCATCAAATTATTGTTAAAATTACTAGTGACTATGAAAAAAATCTAATTTATAAAAATTATTTAGTAAAAATGAAGGTGAACTTTTCTAATTATCTTCAGGATACAATTATTGCAAGCAATGATTTTGAAGTTACTGGCGCCTCAGTTGTTGATGAAAAGCAAGCTCTTAATTCTGCAATTGCAAATCTTGAAGAAAGAATAAATAAAGAAGGAATTCTTAAAATTTTAGGAATATATTAAAATCAATTAAACTTTAATAATGATTAAAAAAATAACTACTTACTTTTTTATTTTTGGAATGCTATTTTCCTGCGCTCCCAAAATTAAAGATTTTAACAAATACCAAAAGCAATTTTTTCCTAAAACTAGTTTTATGCCAAGTCAAGAAGACCTCAATGGCAAGTTGCCAAAAGTGGTGGTTTTTTCTCTTGATGAAAATGCTAATCAAACCGCATCAAAAGCAGGTTTAGGAGTTTCAATTGCCAATAATATTGAAAATGTTTTATCGAAAAACAAATTAGCTCAAATAGTCGATAGAAATGCTGCCGATAAGCTTCAACAAGAAATCGCATTGGCTGAAATCAATAAATCTAGCTCTTACAAGGGGCCACAAATCGCTGAATATGCAATTTCTGGAGCAATTGGTAATGCTAGTTTTAATAGCAAATATTCCTCTGGTGGCACTTTCTTAAATCCAAAAACTGGAACAGTAGTTACAGTTCCGCCAAAATATAAATATAATTCTTTAGCGGTAGGCAATATAAAAATTTATGAATTGCCGTCACTTAATGTCTTGCAAGCAATTGAATTTAATGGTAGAGCTGGAAGAACGGAAGATGCAAGAAATAACGGCGGGATTAATTTCGGAGGAATTTCAATTGGTGGAGAACAAGTTGCAGGAGCTGATAGAGATGATGGGCTTGTTAGAAAAGCCGGAGAAGATGCTATTGACAATATCAGGGCTGAAATACAAAATATTTTCTCAAAACAGGGCTATATTATGGAAAAGAGAAGCTTTAAAAAGAAATCCATTTTTAAAATCAATCTTGGAGCTAGTGATGGCATAGTTCAAGGTGATAAATTTGAGATAATAGGTCAGTTTGAGAATCAAAATTCAATCAATAATCAAGTTGAGGTAGAAAAAAGAATTATTGCCACTGGAAAAATTTCTGATATTATTGACCCAAAAAATGCTTGGATTATTATTGACGATAGTGAGAATATCGATAAAATAAGGCTTGGTGATACAGTGAAAATAAAGTATAAAAGAAGTAAAATGGATAAATTTGCAAAAGTTGCTTTATCGGTAATAGAATAAAACTTTAAATCTCTACTAGGTCAATAATTGTAATGGTTAATTTTATTAACAATATCTTTGAAGTTAGTTCGCAATATACTCATTATATTTTTGATTTATGGGGTGTTATTCACGATGGATCTAATCTTTATCCTAATGTTAAGGAAAATCTAAAAAAATTAAGAAGTAAAAATAAAGCAATTTGCTTTCTCTCAAATGCTCCTAGAAGAGCCTTTGTGGCTGAAGAAGTTTTAATTGGCCTAGGAATAGAAAAAGATTGTTACGATTTCGTTATTACCTCTGGCGAGTCTTTATTTATTGATATGGCTATAAATCAGTCTAATAATTATAAAGAATTCGGTAAAAATTTTTCTTATTTTGGTCCCGATAAAGATAAAAACCTTCTTGATGGCCTTAATTACAAGATTGTCGATACAAAGGAAGCCAACTTTGGTATTATTACTGGCTTTAAAAATGATTCATCGACAATTGAAATGGAGATCCCTGATTTAGAGTTGGCTCTAAAACACAATATTACCATGATATGTGCTAATCCTGATTTCAAAGTTGTAAAACAAAATGGCTCAGAATATCTTTGTGCTGGTATTTTGGCAAAAAAATATGAAGAATTGGGCGGAAAAGTAATATATTACGGTAAGCCATTTTCTGGTGTTTACCAATTGGTTATAGAGAAATTTAAGGAATTGAATAATATGTCCACGATAAACCCAAAAAATATTTTAGCAATTGGCGATGCCTTTGAAACCGATATCAAGGGAGCTAGTTCTGCGAATATTGATTGCGCGATTATTTCTGGAGGTATATATTCTGATAAATTACAAGAAACCCCAATTAACGATAAAGTGGTAATTTTAAAAGCAACAGATGATCTATTAAATCAACACCACATTAACAATTCAACGCTTCTTTTCATTGCTGAGTCAGTTTAGATAAGCAAATAATACTTCTGCTTAATTTATTCAAGAGCTTATTTTTGGTAAACTATAATATTATATTGTCTTAATTTGAAGCAATTTATCAATTTTTATTGCAAGATTTTTTTCAAAAAATCTATGATTATAAGTCAATTAAAATTTTAATTCATAAAGATAAATATTAATTTTTACTTAATTTAATTTTTTATTTGTTGTGAAAAACACTATCATTAAAAAAGCAATTCAATAAAAAAATGCCAAATTATCGTCTAGCTATATTATCCACAGGCCTAATATTTGGAATAGCCATTTGTAGCAGTGTTGCAACCTGCAAAGAAAATAAAAAAGAATCAAGTCCATTAAAAATAGATGAAGAGCTTAATTTTGAGAATAGATGGGCTTTTGATGATTCTGGAATTTTTAAAGAAATGGAAGAGATGCAAAAAAAGATGAAAATAATCTTTGATAATCATCAAAAGCAGTTGCAAATCCTACAAAAAGAATTTGATAAAACTAGCAATAAGGCTTCTAAAAGCAAAATTGCTTTTAGCGAAGTTGACGACGGCTATATTTATGAGCTAACTTTTTCTGGCTTTCAGAAAGAAGAGGTGGTTATAAATGTTGAAAATAATAATCTGTTGATATTTGCTAATAATCAAAAGAATTCTGGTTTAGAGTTAGAAAATAAAAAAGAATCTGTTAATAGTTTTTATTATTCTTTTAGTCTACCTGATTTTGATAGAAGTAAACAGCCAGAAATTATGAAATTAGAGAATAAAATAATTGTAAAATTGATTAAAAGCCCTAAAAATTTTGAGAAAGAAAAAAAGTTAATTGAGTCAGAAAAAAAGGTTAAAGAAAAAACGGTTAAAAAAGAAAAAAAGAAGAGTGATGGTTTGGAAGATAAATTAGTTGAAACCAGTGCTGAAAGCAATAAATCTGCCTCAAAAGCGGATAAAAAAGATATGCAATATAGCGATAACAGCTCGCTTCAAACAATTGATTGGCCATTCTAATCTATTTTAAGAGAATAAATAAAAATAAGAGGCTTTTTTACTTAATAAATTGATTTGGCATTTCTCTTCTATAGCGATCAATTTCTGATTTTCTTGATCTAAACTTTGTTAATTCTGCCCCAGAAAGTTTAATTCCTGATACTGATTTTACTGATGCTGGGTTGATTTGATTGCCTTTATAAATAACCTCAAAATGAAGATGTGGGCCAGTTGAACGACCAGTGCTACCAACAAAAGCAACTACATCTCCTTGTTTTACTTTAATTCCATTTCTCATATTTCTGGCGAAACGACTAGCATGACCATATGCAGTTGAGTAATCTTGATTATGTCTAATTTGTACAAAATTGCCATATCCGCCTTTAACTCCAGCATAAGTTATGGTGCCGTTGCCCGCTGCGATTATTGGGGTTCCTGTTGGTGCTGCAAAATCGGTTCCCTTGTGCATTTTTGAATAGCCAAGAATCGGGTGTTTTCTGAGCCCAAAGCCAGAAGAAACTCTTGCTCCGTTAATAGGAGTTCGAAGTAATGATTTACGAATGCTGTCTCCTTTTGCATCGAAATATTCTATTTTACCGTCAAGATAATGAATATAAGTTTCGATTTTTTTTCTTTTTAAAGATAATGAAGAATAAAGCACTGCACCATCTTTAATTTTTTTCCCATCTTCATCATAATAGCTTTCAACTAGCATTTCAAAGCTATCGCCATTTTTTATGTCTCTTTGAAAATCAATGTCATAGCCATAAACCGCTATCATTTGCATCATTGCGGTTGCTGAAATTCCTGACTCGATTCCATCGTTAAATAAGCCATTTTTAATTATGCCACGATATTTTGAATATCGTTTATTAATTTTTATTTTTCTTTCTTTGCCAATATATTTGCCATTTGCCTCTCTTTTAACTATAATTTGTCGTTCGTCGCTTTCTGATATTGCAATTTCTTCAATAATTGTTGAATGTTTAGTTTTGGTGATGTCCTGATTTTCTTGTGATGTTTTGTAGCCAAGTAGATTCTTAAATTTAATCTTAATTTTATTTTCTTGTAATATTGATTTTGAGTCTATTAATTTATTGATTTGCTTAACAATATTTTTAGCATCTTCATCATTGCTACCGAAATTTATTAATACCTTGAGTAGAGTTTCGTGTTTTTTTAGTTGATATTCTATATTTTGCTCTTCTTCAATGTTAATTCCAGATTCTGATATATTGACTTCTATTGGGCTTTTTATTCTTTTCTTTAGATTAAAATCGGTATAATCGTAGAATAATCTTTTGCTAAAACTAAATATCTCTAAAGCAAGAAATAAAATAATTACTAGTAAAGAGATATATTGAGAGCTCTTATTGGCAATGGTTTTGTCAATAAATTGCAGAATAGCAATAATAATTTTATTGTGTGATTTATGATGCTTGTTATCCACTTTCTTCTCAATTTTTTAATTAAAAATACTAAAAATAAAAGATAAAAAGTGCAAAATTACAAATAAATCAACTATTTTTGCAACAAAATAAGGATTAAATTTTGTAATTGGTTCTTGTAGCAGTAGTTTACGAATAAAGCTTTTTGCTAAATGGTTTTTTTCTTTTCTTTTTTCAATTTCTTCTTTGCTTAGCTTCTCTTTTTTGGGAGTGATTTTTATAAGAACTCTAAAGTGCCATATAAAATAACATAATACTGGAATGGAAAGAATAAAAGAGAAAAATTTGATATTGATAATGGTAATGATGCCATTGATGCAATAAGCGATAAAATATGCTATGCCACCCCAGTATATCATTATATCTCTAAAGCTTTCTAAGCCTTTATTGGCACTAGAAAATTTTGTTAGTAATATTGAAAAATATTGTTTTAGTGATTTATTGTTGCAAAATTCATGCAATTTTAAATTTGCAACAAACTTATTCTCAAAGGCTTTATCTTTGAGTTGAGTAATTTTGGAAATATATTTTTTTAGCATTTTTGTTATTTTTTTGTTATTTTTTTTCTTGAGGTCCAAACCAAGGCATGTCGAAGTCAAAATTGCGAAATTCTTGTGATAATTTTACTGGCTCATAAACAACTTTTTGCTTTATTTCGTCGTAACGAACTTCTTGATAGCCTGTTAAGGGGAAGTCTTTTTTTAGAGGGTGCCATTCAAAATTATAATCGGTAAGAATCCTTCTTAAATCTGGGTGATTAGTGAATTTTATGCCAAACATATCGAAAGTTTCTCTTTCAAACCAATTTGCACTAGGAAAAACCGAGCATAAAGAGGGAGCCTCTATATTTTCATCAACGGCAACTTTTATAGTGATTCTATTATTGAGTTTTAGGCTTAGAAAATTGTAAATAACTTCAAAGCGAGGAGACCTAATAGTCAGCATATCGGCACCAAAAACATCGAGCAAAACTCTAAAACTAAGCGATTCGTCATCTCTGAGGAAGGTTGCTAGATCGACGATTTTATCTTTAGGGCTGTAAATTATAAGGTTATTATTAGCAATAGGGCTTACAACTTCTAAGTCGGGAAATTTTTCTTTAATGTAATTGGCTTGTAATTCTAAATTTTGAAACATTTTTTTGTAATTTGATTAGCGACTAAATTTACCAGTTCTTTTGATTTTTTTTTGTAGAGCCATTATTCCGTAGAGCAATGCTTCAGCGGTTGGAGGGCACCCAGGAACATAGATATCGACGGGGATAATTTTATCACAACCTCTAACTACTGAGTATGAATAATGATAGTACCCGCCACCATTGGCACAACTGCCCATTGATATAACATAGCGAGGTTCTGCCATTTGATCATAAACCTTTCTGAGGGCAGGAGCCATTTTGTTAGTAAGGGTTCCAGCAACAATTATTACATCAGATTGACGAGGAGAAGGTCGAAAAATTGCCCCGAATTTGTCGAGGTCGTAACGGCTTGATGCGGTTTGCATCATTTCAACCGCACAACAAGCTAAACCGAAAGTCATTGGCCATAAGGAGCCAGATCTTGCCCAATTTGCTAGATCATCTAGCTTTGCAGTAACAAAGCCACGATTATTAATATGTTCGTCAAGATCGTTTAATAGTTGATCTTGGTTAAAAGGAGTTAAATTGTTAAGATTCATAAAATTATTTGTTGTTATTTCCAGTCGAGGGCTCCTCGTTTCCACTCATAAATGAAGCCTATTGTCAATAAGGTTAGAAATATCATCATTGACCAAAACCCAAATTTACCTATTTCAGTTAAGCTTACTGCCCAAGGAAAAAGAAATGCAATTTCTAAGTCGAAAATAATGAATAATATTGCCACCAAGTAAAACTTAATTGAAAATTCGTTTCTAACCTTGCCATCGCCTTCAAAACCGCATTCATAAGGCGAGTTTTTTTGACTATCTGGGCTTCTTTTATTAATTAAAAAGGGAATTAACAATATTGCGATTGATAGCCCGATTGCAATTACAATAAATAGTAAAATTGGTAAATATTGCATTGGCAATTGATTGATTAAGTCAAGCTGTGCCACGTTTTCTAATTTTTCAACCGCAATATTTAAAGATTCTGAATTTTGCAATTTCGTATTTTCTGCGTTCATTTTATGTTTGAATTATTGAATAGATTTCAAAGCTGAATTTATGTTACAAAGATTAATTAACCAATTTAACCTCGTAAATTACAAAATAAATCATGCAAAAGCTATGTTATTTTTAAGTTTATTATTTCAAATGAATTTTCAAATGAATTTTATTTTGATTTTGTAATTTAAAGAAATTATATTTTCTACAAAATTGGTTATATTTAAGTGTTTATAAAAAAAAATAAAACTCAACTTAAAAAATAAAAATTTTAAGTATGAATAACCATAAAAATCCTGCTAATAATTAATTAACTAGCCTATGACAAAAAAAATGCAAAAATTAACTGCACAAACCAATAGTTTTGTTGCTCTTATCACCCCTTTTAAAAAGGGAAAAGTTGATTTCAAAGCTCTGGAAAAATTAATTGAATTTCAAATCGAAAATGGTATCGATGGCATTGTTCCTTGTGGCACAACTGGCGAGTCTCCAACTCTTTCGCATCAAGAACATAATGAAATTATTGAATTTGCAGTAAAAATTGCTAAAAAAAGAGTTAAAGTAATGGCGGGAACAGGCTCCAATTCAACATCTGAAGCAGTTGAAATGACAAAATATGCTAAAAAAGTAGGGGTTGATTCTTGTTTAATTGTTACTCCCTACTATAACAAACCCACTCCAGAAGGAGTTTATGAGCATTTCAAGGCTCTTGATAAATGTGGAGTGCCACTTTATATTTACAATATTCCCGGTCGTTCAGTTATCAACATTTCTGATGAAAATATTGTTAAAATTGCACAATTAAAAAATGTTGCTGGTATTAAAGATGCCACGGGAGACTTGGCTAGATTATCCTCTTTAAGAATTTTAATTAATAAAATTAACAAGGATTTTATTTATCTCTCCGGAGAAGATGAAACCGCCGTCGGGTTCAATGCAATGGGCGGAAATGGCATAATATCTGTCACCGCTAATATTGCTCCAAAAATGGTTAGCGATTTACAAAAATTATGTATGGCTAATAAATATGATGAAGCCTTGAAACTACAAGATAAACTCACTAATCTTCATAAAATGATGTTTTGTGAAACGAATCCAATTCCCGTTAAATATGCATCTTCATTAATGAATTTAAGTAACGGCGAAGTTCGGTTGCCTTTAACATTACCAAGCATTGATAATCAAAAAAGAATCAAAGAAGCCCTAAAATTA
The DNA here is from genome assembly GCA_964202895.1 of Rickettsiales bacterium UBA1997. Lineage (GTDB taxonomy): Bacteria > Pseudomonadota > Alphaproteobacteria > Rickettsiales > UBA1997 > JAJTDS01. The sequence goes on from CAXNJM010000001.1 coordinate 976,818, forward strand.
TTAAAGCTAATCTAGTGATTGATAATTGAAAAGAAGCTTTTAGGCAATGCAATGGGTTATATGAAGAATTTATTTAGTAAAAATCAAATCGAAGCAAAATTAAAGATCTATAATCTCGATTCTAAAATTATAGAGAAAGCTAGAGAAATTGCCACTCGATGGTTAAATAATGTTGATTTAAGCAAAGAAACAGAAAATCAAGAATCTTTTTTAAGAGAATTTTTTATTGATATACTTGGTTATCAAGCCATTACTGGCAAAACAAATAATAGTTTATGGTGGGAAAGTGGCTCTATTGTTGATGGCAAAAAGCCTGATGGTATTTTAGGTTTTAATCTAAATTCTTATAAATCTGATAGTTTAACAGAAAAAGTTGGCGATATAAGGGTGGTTATTGAGTTAAAAGATTCCTCGGTTAATCTTGATAAAAAACAACAAAGAAAAGATTACGGAGGAACTCCAGTAGAGCAAGGATTTAGATATGCTAGTAAGGTGGGTGGCAAATGCGAATTTGTAATAATTGCCAATTTTAGCGAAATTAGATTATATAAATCTAGCGATCAAAGTAAATTTCATAGCTTTAAACTAGAAGATCTAGCCAATGATGACAATAAAATAAAAGAATTTCACTTTTTACTAGCAAAAGATCGTTTATTTACAAAAAATTTCAATCAATCGCCAGCTCATGAAGTTGATACAACTGCAAAAGGTGAGGACATTGAAAAGAAGTTTTACAAGCATTATTCAACTCTCCGTGAGGAAATTTGGCATAATTTAATAAAACTCAACACAGAAAAACATTATGGCCGTAACTTCTACCTATACAAAGCTCAAAAACTAATTGACCGCATAATTTTTATTCGTTTTTGCAAAGAAAATGGAGCCTTGGATAATGATGCGGTAATTCAAGCCCTCGACCAAAAATTTATCAAGGGCAAATATAATAGAATGAAGCATTTATTCACCGCAATGAATGAAGGCAACCCCGAAATTGGCATTGCTAAATTTAATGGCGGGCTTTTTGCTGAAGATAAAGACCTTGATTCTTTAGAAATTTCCGATGAAATTATTGATAAAATCGTTATTTTATACTCTTATGATTTTGGCTCCGACCTAGATGTAAATATCCTCGGGCATATTTTTGAGCAATCAATTTCTGATCTCGAAAATTTAACCGGCGATAATGAAAAGAAGCGAAAAAAAGACGGAGTCTTTTATACTCCTGCTTATATCACCGAATATATTGTCAAGGAAGCAGTTGGCGGTTGGCTTGCCGATAGAAAAGCAGAAATAACAGCAAAAGAAGGTTCAAGAGAATGGTGGCTCGAATATGCTGAAAAATTAAAATCAATTAAAATTCTTGACCCTGCTTGTGGCTCGGGGGCTTTTCTTGTAAAAGTTTTTGATTATTTGCAAAATGAATGGAATGAGCTTCAAAATAATTTACAAATTTGGCACATAAAAAACGACTGGACCTACAAGGATATTCTAACAAATAATATTTATGGAGTTGACATAAACCCCGCTTCAGTTAACATTACCAAGCTTTCGCTGTGGCTTAAAACTGCACATTACCGCGAATCACTCACAACTCTTGATGACAACATTAAAATTGGCAATTCATTAATTGATGATGAAGTTATCGCCGGCTATTACAGCGAATTTGAGGGGAAGATAGTTCAGGAATATATCAAAAGCGAGGGCTCGTTATTTGATTCAGTTGCAATTGAGGAAATCAAAAATGAAGGAGTAAAAAAATCCCTAGCTTTTAAGTGGAAGGAGGAGTTTAAAGAAGTTTTTGATAGGCAAGAATATTTGTCAAAATCTATCAATGTTTATCATTTAGTTTTTGCTACTCACAATTCTCGATATTCACAAAGAATGGTTGATATTGGTATTGAGGTAAATTCTTTAAATGGTCTAGAATTTTCTTTAGAGCAAGAAATTGTAATAACTAATATTTTTCTAAAAATTGCAGAAGAAAATAATGTCATTTTTAGAGTGTTGGCATATAATATATGCAAAGATCATGTTCATTTATTGATATGTTGTGAAGATAATAATTTAACTAACATCGTCAGGATTTTAAAAGGTAAAAGTGCAAGGTTATTTAATGAATATTCAAAAATAAATAACCGACAAATATGGGGTCAAAAATATAGCTCTAGAATAGTTAAAGACAAAGAACAGCTTGAAAACAATGTAAATTATGTTGTCAATAATAGATATAAACATCATTTACAAGAAAATAAAGAATTAGAAGCGATAATTAAATTAATGACTGCTGACTTTTATCAAAAGGGAATTGAAAAAATATTTTCCGAACTCGAATCAAATCTATCTATTATTGCAGAAATAGGCAACAAGGGGCTTCAGCCCCTTGCCCCAGATCGCACTACTACCAAAATAGGCAACAAGGGGCTTCAGCCCCTTGCTCTGAATTCTACAGATCGATTTATTGATAGTAGCTCGACCCACTATCCATCTTTATCACCGAACTCTTATTCACCACAAGGGGCTGAAGCCCCTTGTTGCCGTAAGAAAGAAATAGGAATTATTAATAAAAAAAGTGGCTTCGATGTAGTGGTTGGTAATCCGCCTTATGTTGACAGCGAAACAATGACAAAATATTCGCCTCAAGATAGAGAATATTTAACTAAAAACTATGAAATATGCAAAGGTAACTGGGATTTATATATTCCGTTTTATGAAAGAGCATTTAAGTTAACAACAAATAAAGGAAGAATAGCTTTTATAACTCCAAATAAATGGCTTTCAATTAAATATGGTGAGGCACTTCGTAAATTTTCTTTAGATTATATTGAAACACTAGTTGATGCATCAAAAACAACAGTATTTGAAAATGTAGGAGTTTTTCCTGTAATAGTTAGCTTGAATAAAGTTAAAAAAGAAAATATTAATGTTTTGTTATTACAAGAAAATCCAATTTTATTTAAAGAAGTTGGTATTGTGAATAAATCAAATATTGATGATAATTTCGGTGTAATTTTAAATTCTAATTTTGTTATTTTAAATAGATTAAAAGCAATTTCAACAAAGTTGTCAGATTTTTGTGATATTCAAAATCCGTGTTCAGTCTCGGAGGCATATTTAATAAAAGAACAGTTAGTTGACAATAAATCATCAAATTTTAACGAGAATGAATATTTTAAATTTATTAACACTGGAACAGTAGAGCCCTATGTTTCAATATGGGGGTTGCAAGATACGACATACATAAAAGATGATTATAAATATCCAATTATTTCTAAAAAATGGCTTAAAGAAAATATGCCACGCCGTTTTGAACAGGCAAACAGTGAAAAATTGATATTTAGTGGAATGAGACATTTTGAAGTCTTATTTGATAGCAATTCTATTGCCGGAAAGTCAACAACAATGGCTTTAAATTTTAAAATAAATCCACAAGTTTTGTGTGCAATTTTAAATTCCAAGTTAATAATATTCTATATGAAGCAATCTTATGATACTTCTGGGATGGATGGCGGAATAGGATTTACAACTTCAAATATCTCAATAATCCCCATCCCTCAAATCCCACTCACCGCACAACAGCCATTCATCACCCTTTCCCAAAAAATGCTTGATTTAACTGCCCAATTTAACGAACTTTCAAACAAATTCACAAAACTACTTTCTGCAGATTTAGGTGTGGCAAAAGTTACTCGCAAGATTGAAAAATGGCATAATTTAGAAGGGGATGAGTTTTTTGCTGAGGTTGGAAAGCAAAATAAAACTCTCTCACTTTCAAAAGAATCGCAATGGCTTGAGCATTTTGAAGGCGAGAAGCAAAAAGCTGTGGATTTACAAAATAAAATTAGCAAAACCGATGCCGAAATTGATAAGATGGTCTATGCTTTATATGGCTTGAGCGATGAAGAAATTAAAATTATTGAAGAAATCAAATGAACTTTGAAGAATTAAAAAATATTGTTAAAAATGTTCCCGAAACTAGCGGAATATATAAGTTTACTGATAAGAATGAGCAAACTCTTTATGTTGGGAAGGCTAAAAATCTTAAAAAAAGATTAACTAACTACACTCAGCCAGAAAGGTTGAATAAAAGAATTGCAAGAATGGTTAATCTGGCTACAAAGCTAGATTTTATCCAAACCCAGAATGAATTAGAGGCATTGCTTCTTGAGCATAATTTAATTAAAAAACTTGCTCCGCATTTTAATATTTTATTGAGGGATAGCAAAACATTTCCTTATATTTCTATTAGTAAGAATCATTTATTTCCAAGGCTTGCTAAGCATCGCGGAGTTAAATCTCAAAGTTATTATTTTGGACCATTCGCTCAAGCTAGAGATGTCAACAAAACTATCGATATTTTAAAAAAAAGTTTTTTATTAAGAACCTGCACCGATCAAGAATTTAAAGCTTCTAAAAAACCTTGCCTAGAATATCAAATTAAAAAATGCTCCGCCCCTTGTGTTAATTATATCTCTCGTGAAGATTATCAAAAATTAGTTGCGGATACGGTTAATTTTTTGAATGGCAAATCTACTACTATTCAAGAATCTTTGAACCTTAAAATGGCAGAATTTAGCAAAAATGAAGAATTTGAAAAAGCACTTGTGGTTAGAGATAAAATAAGGGCTCTTGCTACAATTCAGGCACAGCAAAATATTAATATTGATGATTTAGGCAATAGTGATGTTATTGTGATAATTCGCCATCAAATGTGGGTTTGTGTTTCTGTATCTTTTTATCGCAACGGCAATAATTATGGTTCTAAGCCATATTTTTACAATATTGCCAATGAAAATTTTGCTGAAGAGAATCAAGATAATTTAGCTAATTTTTTATGGGAATTTTTAGGGCAATTTTACTTAGAAAATCAAGCTCCGCAAATTATTTTGTTAAATTTAATGCCTCTTGAAGCAGAAGCCGAGAATACGGCTCCAAATCAGCATTTGCAACTATTTAACGATTTTATTAATCAAATAAATTCTCAAAATGATTATAAAGTTAAAGTAAAAATTGCCAATAAGGGTAATAATTTAAAATTAATACAAGATTTAGAATTTCTTGCAAAACAGCTCACGGAGCAAAAAATTGTTAGCACTGCCAGCAATCAAGGGTTCTTGCAGGCAATTAAAGAATTATTCAATTTACAAAAAACTCCTCAAAAAATTGAAGTTTATGATAATAGCCACACTGCGGGAACGAATCAGGTGGGAGTATTGATTGCAACAAATGCAGAAGGTTTTATCAAAAATGATTACCGTAAATTTAATGTTAAAGATTTTAATCAATATAATATTGATAATGCCAATAACGGTGATGCCAATAACGGTGATGCCAATAATGGTGATGATTTAGCGATTCTTGAGCAAATATTAACTCGTCGTTTTACTAATTATATTCAAGAAAAATTACCAGATTTTATTATTATTGATGGCGGTTTAACCCATCTAAATGTTGCTTTTAAAGTTTTTAAGGAGCTTGAAATCAATATTCCCTTCATTTGTATGTCAAAAGGTAAAGATAGAAATTCTGGCTTAGAAGATTTTCATTTTTATGAATTTAATGAAGAGAAACAAGAAAAAACCCACCGCCAAATTACCTTGCCGAAGAATCATTTGTTAAAATATTATTTACAAAGATTGAGAGACGAAGCTCATCGCTTTGCTATCACTACCCATCGCCAAAAAAGAGCGAAAGAGATAACAAAATCAAGGCTTGATGATATTGAAGGCATTGGAGCTTCAAGAAAAAAGAAATTATTGCAATATTTTGGTTCAGTTGAAAAAATCAAAACGGCAAAGGTGGCAGATCTAGAAAGGGTTGAAGGTATTAGCAAAAAAATTGCTATCCAAATTCATCAATTTTTTAATTAATCCGCTTCAGATATTTAAAATCTGTTTTTAGATTAATTATTTTCTTTGACATCAATACCAATTGCATCCTTGATATTATTGAAGCCGTCGGCTATTAATAATTGATTTAACTCTTCTTTAATTTGTTCAACTAAACTAAAACCTTCATAAATAAAGGCAGTATATATTTGCACTAAAGAGGCTCCGCATCTAATTTTTTGATATGCTTGATGAGCATTTGAAACCCCGCCAACCCCAATTAGGGGGATTTTACCTTTAGTTAATTGATAAAAATTTCTTAGAATCATCGTTGATTTATCAAATAAAGGAGTTCCGCTAAGACCGCCATTTTCAAAATCTTGTATATTTAGTTTGTGAGGCTTGGTAATATTGAGGCGAGAAGTAGTGGTGTTGCTAATTATTAATCCATCTAGATTATTTTCTAGGGCAATTTTAGCAATATCTTCTTGCTCCTCAAGAGTTAGATCTGGAGCTATTTTGAATAATATTGGTAATTTTTTTTGATATTTTGTGCTTAGGGCTTCTCTTTTTTCGATAAGAGCATCAATTAATTTTTGTAATTCTTCTTTTTTTTGCAAGCTACGAAGATTTACAGTATTCGGGGAGGAAATATTAACAGTTAAATAATTGCAGTAATTAAAAAATTTTTCTAATAAAAAAATATAATCCGCAATATTATCTTGGCTGTCTTTATTTTTGCCAATATTAATGCCGATGGTTGGCACCTTGTTATTATTTTTTTTGTAAAAATTATTAATATTTTTTAAGAATACTTCACTGCCTAAATTGTTGAATCCTAGGCGATTAATGATTGCCTTTTCTGGTTCGAGACGGAATATTCGTGGCTTGTTATTGCCAATTTGCGGTAAAGGAGTTGTAGTTCCGCATTCTATAAAACCAAAACCAAATTTTGATAGCGGAAATAATATTTCTGCATTTTTATCAAAACCGCCAGATAAGCCGACGGGGTTGCTAAATTCGATATCCCATAATTTATTGGTAAGGTTTTTATAGTTTTTTTGATATGAAAATTGAGTAGCAAAATGAGGAAAATATTGTAAATATTTGATTGCCAAATTATGTGCAGTTTCTGGGTCTAATTTAAATATTAATGGCCTTATTAGTTGATATATATTCATTAGTAAAATTAAATAAATTATTGAACTGTTGTTTAGATGGCTTAGAAGATAGTTTAAGGCAAGTTAAGGTAAGTTAACAAAATATGCAATAAACGCCATCAAACAGCCAATTTACTAGCTAAAAAATAAAAATAAAGCTATTGATTTTTATTTGTTAAAAAATATTATCTCGAATATTCAATCAAATAAATAACTAAAATTTTAAAACTACTCAACTTACAAAAATAATGAAAGTTAGAATTTATATCACTTTAAAAAAATCAGTGCTTGATACTCAAGGCAAAGCCATCGAAAATGCTTTAAATAAAAATCTTGGTTTTAATCAAATTTCACAAGTTAGACAAGGTAAGTTAGTAGAGCTAGAGCTAACAGAATCCGACAATGAAAAAGCAAAAAAAATCATCGATGAAATTTGCGATAAATTATTAGTCAATAAAATTATTGAAGATTACACTTTTGAGGTTGTTGAATAATGAAAGTTGCTGTAATTAGTTTTCCTGCTTCAAATTGCGATCGCGATGCCTTAGTGGCGGTTAAAAAATTTACTAATAAAGTAGAAAAAATATGGCATAAAGAGTCTAATTTAGCAAATGATCTTGATTTAATAATTATTCCGGGGGGTTTTTCCTTCGGTGACTATCTTAGAAGTGGTGCCATGGCTTCAATATCGCCAATTATGCAGGAAGTTAAAAGGCTTGCGGAAAGAGGTGTAAAAATTATGGGAATTTGTAACGGCTTCCAAATATTAACTGAAACTGGCTTATTACCAGGAGTTTTATTAAGAAATAAAAGCGGTAAATTCATTAATAAAAATGCTTTGTTAAGGGTTGAAAATAATGAAACCGCCTTTACTAAAAACTACAAAAAAAATCAATTAATTAAAATTCCAATTGCTCATATGGACGGCAATTATTTTGCCGATGTTGAAACAATTAAAAAGCTTGAAGATACCAATTCCATTGCTTGGCGATATGTTGATGAATATCATAATCTTAGCGATGTAGCTAATCCAAATGGCTCAATGTTAAATATAGCAGGTGTTTTTAATAGTAAAAAAAACATACTTGGCTCTATGCCTCATCCAGAAAGAGCGGTTGATGAAAACACTGGTTCGAACGATGGCATTATGCTATTTGAGAGTTTATTTTCTTAAAGAAATGACAATAAAAAATAAAAAAAAATCATCAGATATTAGTAGAATTAATCAAGATAATGATGAAGATCTTTCAATTAGGCTTACCGCTCTTAATGAAGAAAAGGAAAATCTCTATTCTTATCTTCTTTCAACTAGTCAGGTTGATGTGTTGGTAAAGGTTGAATTTATTGATCATAATCAAAAAACTTTTGATAATATCTCTTTTTGGGCATATCATGTAATCATTAAAAATAATAGTGATGAAGCCCTTACTTTAAGGCACAGACACTGGAAGATTATCGATTCTAATGGCAATCTGCAAGAAGTTGATGGCGAAGGAGTAGTAGGAAAGCAACCAAGAATTGAGCCATTAACCTCTTTTCGCTATAGTAGTGGAGTGCATTTATTCACAAATTCAGGAATTATGAGTGGCAATTATTTAATGCAAAAAGATAACGGTAAATTAATAGAGGTTGCAATTCCAACATTTTCTTTGGATGATCCTAATCATTCTAAAATAATTAATTAGTTTTTCAAAATGATATCATTTCAGGAAATTATTTTTCGCCTACAAAAATTTTGGTCCGAGCAAGGTTGTGCTATAATTCAGCCAATTGATATTGAGGTTGGAGCAGGAACCTTGCACCCCGCAACCATTCTAAAAGCCCTTGGCAACAAGCCTTGGAAGGTTGCTTATCCGCAAGCTTGTCGTCGACCAACAGATGCTCGTTATGGCAAAAACCCTAACCGCCTTAGTCACTATTATCAATTTCAAACTCTACTAAAACCAGCTCCTAGCGATATCAAGCAACTATATCTACAAAGCCTTGAGATTATTGGTCTTGATATTAATAATAATGATATTCGTTTTGTTGAAGATGATTGGGAAAACCCTTCGGTTGGAGCATCTGGTCTTGGTTGGGAGGTTTGGTTTAATGGTATGGAAATTTCTCAATTTACTTATATGCAACAGGTTGGTGGAGTTGAATGTGAATTAATATCGGGAGAAATAACCTACGGTTTAGAAAGAATAGCTATGTATATACAGCAAGTTGATAATATTTTCGACATTGTTTGGAGTGATGATAAAAATTTCCCCATTACCTATCGCGATTTATTTTATCAAAGTGAAGTTGAGAATTCTAGTTTCATTTTGGAGCATGCTAACATTTTTCAATTGCTAAAACAGTTTGAATTTGCTCAAAATGAATCATTGAATTTAATCGAAAAACATCTTGTTATTCCTGCATTTGAGCAAGCATTAAAGGCTAGCCATTTGCTTAACTTACTTGATGCGAGAGGTGCAATGTCGGCAATTGAAAGAGCGGGCTATATATCAAAAGTTCGAAGCCTTGTAAAAACAATTTGTGAGCTTAATTTAAAGCATAATAATTAAAAATAACAACTAACTCAATCTTATGAATTACTTAGCAGACTTACTCTCTTATGTTCCTTGCCTTGGTTTAATTTGCATTTTTACCGCAATATTTCTGTCATACCGCAATTTCTCTTTGCCTTATTACCTTGTTCTACTGGCTTTATATCTGATTAAGTTTAATTTAAGCATGGTCTTTTGGGTTTTATATTTAACTGCATCTTTATTTTTCATTATTCCTCGCATAAGAACTGCTGTTATTACTAGCCGTGTTGTAGGGTTAATTAAAAAATTGGGTTTATTGCCAAAAATTTCTGAAACAGAAAAAATCGCCTTAACATCAGGAACAGTATGGGTTGATGGCGAATTATTCTCTGGAAATCCAAATTTTAAAACTATTTTTAATCAACAATATCCAACTTTAAGCAAAGAAGAGCAAAATTTTCTTGATAATGAGGTTGAGGAAGTTTGTAAAATGTGTAGTGATTATGAAATCCAGCAGTTGAAAGATCTACCGCCAGAAGTATGGAAATATCTAAAAGACAATAAATTCTTTGGCATGATTATTCCAAAAGAGTTTGGGGGGCTTGGTTTTACAGCATTTGGACATAGTTCGGTAATTCAAAAATTATCTTCTCGTTCTGCTCCTCTAGCAATTACTGCAATGGTGCCAAATTCTTTAGGGCCAGCTGAATTGCTTATTCAATATGGCACAGAAGAGCAAAAAAATTATTATCTTCCTAGGCTTGCCGATGGCAGGGAGCTTCCTTGCTTCGCGGTAACTGAAACAATGGCAGGTAGCGATGCAACCTCTATTTCTTCAAATGGGGTTTTGTTTCGCGATAATGATGGCGAGATAAAAATTCGTCTCAATTGGAGTAAGAGATACATAACCCTTGGTGCATATGCTACAATTATAGGTTTGGCATTTCAACTCAGAGATCCAGAAAAACTAATTGGAGAAAACCTTGATCTCGGCATTACTTGTGCTCTTATACCTAACAATTTAGAAGGTGTTAAGCAAGGCAGAAGACACGACCCGCTTGCTACACCGTTTGTAAATTCTCCAATTAATGGAGAAAATGTAATTATCGATTTATCGCGAGTAATTGGTGGTAAAAATAATCTTGGCAAAGGCTGGAAAATGATAATGGAATGCTTATCGGTTGGCAGGGGAATATCTTTGCCATCAACAAGTGCTGGTGCTTCTAAGCTTGTCGCAAGAGTGGTTGCTAATTACAGTATCTTAAGAAAGCAATTTGGTACATCTATTGGTAAATTTGAAGGAATAGAAGAAGTTTCTGCAAAAATTATTTCACGAAACTACACCTTGGAAGCTCTAAGATCTTTTACTGCGGGAGCTGTCGATATAGGTGCAAAACCAGCAGTTATTAGTGCGATTGCTAAATATCATGCCACTGAATTATTTCGTAAAAACATTAATGATGGTATGGATATTCTAGGCGGAAGGGCGATAATTCGCGGTTCAAGAAATCTATTAGCAAATGCATATTTATCAACCCCAATCTCAATAACTGTCGAAGGGGCAAATATAATGACTAGAAGCCTGATTCAATTTGGTCAAGGTGCTATTATGTCTCATCCTTTCGCTTATCGTGAAATTGTTGCTCTAGAGCAAAATAATTTAGTTGATTTTGATAAAGTATTTTTTGCTCATATAGGTCATTTATTTAGCAATTTATCTCGCTCTATTGTGTTGTCTATTACTAGAGGAAGGTCTCATCGCCCTTTATTCAAAGATAAAATTGGCAAATATGAACAAAAAATTGCTTGGTGTTCAGCAACTTTTGCTTTTCTTGTTGATATAGCATTAGCAAAGTTTGGTGGCAATTTAAAAAGAAAAGAAAAGCTAAATGGAAGGTTTGGCGATGTTCTATCTGCAATGTATCTCGCTGTTGCGGTGTTAAAAAAATATGATCACGATGGTAGAAATATTCAAGAACAAGATGTGGTAGAAATGGCTTTAAAGGAATTAATGAATAATGCTCAAATCGCGATAGAAGGAATCTATGAAAATTTATTTTCTGGAGTTTATAAGAAAATATTGTTTATATTTTCTTTATGGTCAAGAGTTAATCAATTTGCCTGCCCAATCGATGATAATTTAACCCATAAAGTGGCTAAAAAACTAATTGCAGACGATGATTATTTAAGAAATAAAATTAGTGAAGGAATTTTTGTCAACAAAGATAAAAACGACAATCTAGGTAGGCTTGAAAATTGTTTAGAATTATATCGCAATTCTCAAGATGCTAGAAGTAAAATTGAGTTAGCAATAAAAAATCAAGACTTGCCAAATCAACAAAGAGAAGGTCTGAAATATTTAGAATTATTAGAACTGGCACTAACTAAAAACATAATTTCTGTTGCGGAAAAATCACTTCTAGAAGAATATTTTCATGCTAATATTGATGCTATGGAAGTTGATGAATACACAATTGAAGAATATAATAAAAATTAGATTTAAAAAGTAATAAATTATATTTGACAAATAAAAATTTATTTTAATAATGTTGAACCCATTATTATATTATATTTTATTGTTGATCTATTAATTTTTGTATTATTTTCTTTTCTGTTTTTCTATCGGTTAATCGTTTTTGAATATATTGCTTGCCTTTCTATTTTGGTAAGTTTATGCCCTTTATTTTAAGAGAAATCATTGTTTTTTAAGTCTGTAATCACAATTTTAATATAATTAAGTTTATAATATCCAATAATCACTAAATCAAAATGTCAAATCCTAAAAACCTTAATAATAACCAAGAAGTTGAAAAAAAAGCTACTGAGAATAATATAAACTCTAACAATCAAGATTCAAATCAAGAAGAAAATATTTCCGCAACATTAATTAGAGCAAAAAGAAGTAATCAATCATCAACTGCTAAAAGCGGTATTTTTGAGAATATAATTTCTAATTCTCAGCAATACCAACCAACGAATAGCGGTCAATCTAATTTGGCATTATCTACAAATAATCAAGCTTTAGCAGAGCAATCAGACAATGAACAAGAGTCTGATTCAATAAATAAAAGAACTCTATCTATTAAAAATCCGGTTAATCCTAAAATTTCAGAAAGATTTAGTAGGGCAAATTTAATTAGTAGATCAAATCAAAAATTAGTGATGAATCGATCTTCAACAAGACAAAATGAAGAAAGATTTACCAACGAAAGACACGGCGAAGAGGCAAGAACTCATTTTGAAGAGAGTTCAGGTAATTATAATTCAACAGCTGTAAATAATGTTGATGAAGGCGAAGATAATGATTTCAATCTTTCCAATGGCAATAAAAATAGCGATGAAAACCCTAATATTAAAACCCTTGAATTAAAAGAGTTAAAAAGAAAAAATGCCGAAGAGCTTATGTCATTGGCATCAAATGAATATAATCTTGAGAATACGGGTGATTTTGGTAGGCAAGATGTAATTTATCACATTTTGAAAAATTTCTCTGAGCAAGATGCTGAGAATGTTATCATTGGCGAAGGTGTATTGGAAGTTCTTGCTGACGGTTTTGGTTTTTTAAGAGCTCCAGAAACCAATTATTTCGCAGGTTCTGACGATATATATGTTTCTCCTAGTCAAATTAAGAGATTTGCTCTTAGAACTGGCGATACGGTAAAGGGTCAAATTAGGGCTCCAAAAAAAGGAGAAAGATATTTTGCTTTACTTAGAGTCAATGAAGTAAACCACGATAAACCAGAAAAAACTCGCAATAGAGTTTTTTTTGATGATTTAACTCCTTTGCATCCTCAACATAGATTAATTCTAGAAGAGGAAAGACCCCTAAATGGAGATATAAGCACTAGAATTATTGATATGATTGCTCCTATCGGTAAAGGTCAAAGATCTCTGATTGTTGCTCCTCCAAAAACAGGAAAAACTTCTTTATTACAAAATATTGCTCATGCTATAACCTCTAATAATCCTGAAATCGTTTTAATAATGCTTCTGATTGATGAAAGACCAGAAGAAGTTACTGATATGATTAGAACGGTAAAGGGCGAGGTTGTGAGTTCTACATTTGATGAGCCAGCAAGTCGCCATGTTCAATTGGCGGAAATGGTAATTGAGAAAGCTCGTAGATTAGTAGAAGCTAAAAAAGATGTTGTTATATTGCTTGATTCAATCACTAGGCTTGCCAGAGCTTATAATACTGTTATTCCTTCATCGGGTAAAGTTTTAACTGGCGGTGTTGATTCTAATGCTCTACAAAAACCAAAAAGATTCTTTGGTGCTGCTAGAAATATTGAAGAAGGCGGTTCCCTTACTATAATTGCTACCGCTTTAGTTGATACTGGTTCAAAAATGGATGAGGTTATTTTTGAAGAATTCAAAGGAACTGGAAACTCAGAAGTTGTGCTTGACCGTAAAATAGCCGAAAAAAGAATATTCCCAGCCATTGATATTACTAAATCTGGAACTCGTAAAGAAGAGTTATTGATTGATAGAGCTACTTTGGCAAAAATCTGGATGTTGAGAAGGATTGTAAACCCTATGTCTCCACTAGAAGCTATGGAATTCTTGCTTGATAAAATTCATAACAGTAAAAGCAATGAAGATTTCTTTAGATCGATGAATTCTTAATAATTTTAGTTCAAACTATTATTTAAAAACACTAATGAATAATCCTAATTCATTAGATAATTTAATCGCCTCTTCTTTCTCAAGAAGAAGAGTTGATCTTGCTTCGATGGCAATTCCTGATAATTTTGCTTCATAACATTTTTTGATTGTGGTAATGCCAATAGTTGGTAGATCTGCCTTAGTGCTTTGGTTTCGCTTCTTCATTTTCACTAAAATTCCTCCCTCATTATAATTAATGGGTAATGTTTTGCATCTTTCTATCATTGCATCCGTTCCCTCCACTGCTTCAACGGCAATAATTTGCCTTTGTGATATTATCACTGCTTGCCCTATATCAAATTTAGAAAAATTACAAATTGCCTTATTGGCAATTTTAATGTTATGGATTTGCTCCAAAGATGGTTTAATAAGAGTTAAATTTTCTGGTTTATTAATAACGCAATCAAGTAAATCATCAATCTGTAGTATTTTTAAGCCCTTTGTTGCAAAGAAATTTAACACTGTTTTTAGAACCGCATCATCGCCCAAGATTTTGTTAGCAAGTATTTTTGCAAGCAATATTGCTCCTGTTTTATCAACCTTCAAATTACTAAAATTTGGTTTATTAACTGCTCCAATAAAAATGATTTCTTTAATCTCCTTTTCCTTGATAATTGCAAGAAATTTCTCAATTGCGCCATAGGGCACAGTAATTGGATTATATTGATTATAATCATTTTGATAATGTTCCCCTTCTAATAAAAATAAACAAAACTCTTGCTTGTTTTTTAGGCATTCTGCGATAAGTATTTTAGGTAAATTTCCTCGACCTGCGAAGATTGCTAGCTTTCCCTTGATTTTATCTTTATTTTTAAACATTCTGAGATTGTTAAATTAATGTTTATTATTGATAAGCTTTGCTTTTGCAAATTGAATTTGATGATGTTTTTTCTGCAAAATTTCAAATTGATAATTATCGATAGTAAATTTTTCTTGTTCGTCTGGCACTCTACCAAGCTTACTAATAATTAGTCCAGCAAGATTGTAACCTTCATTTTCTTCTTCAAGATTCCAGTCGAGTCTTTTGTTGATGTTTCTTATCATTGATTTTCCGGCAATTTTATAATAACCATCTTTTAATTTCATTATTTCGCCAGCATTTATTTCGTCTTGTTCTTTGATTTCACCAACTATTTCTTCAAGAATATCTTCAAGAGTTACTAAACCTTGTAGCGAGCCATATTCATCAACAACAAAAGCAATTTTTTGTTTTTTTCTACGAAAAGCCGATAATTGTGCCCGCAGTGAATTAGAGGCGGGAACAAACCAAGCATCAATTAAATAAGGCTTAAGATTAAAATCTTTCCAATCAAAGCTTTCATTGTTTTTAGCAAAATTAAGATTTTTTAATAGTTTTCTAATATTGAGAACGCCAATAATGTTTTCTGGATTATCTCTCCATAAGGGAATTCTACTGTGTTTTAATTCTAAGGCCTGTTTAATTAAAATTTTGTTTTCAATTTCAATATTGAGAGAAATTATATCTTTACGGTGAATCATTACTTCGCAGATTTCAATTTCTGATAAATCTAGAACACCCTCTATCATTTTGCGGTCATAGCTATAAATTGAGCCTTCTTTATGCTTAAGATATACGGTATCTCTAATCTCATTTCTCTCAAGTAGATGCTTATCTTGAAAATTATTTTTGTTTTTTGAGGAAAAGCAATTTAGAAAAATATTGACTATTTTATGAATTGAGTCAATAAAAGGAAAAAAGACTGTTACCAGTGTTTTAATAGTACTAGCAAAGAATAATGCTACCTTATCAGAATGATGTATGGCATAGGTTTTGGGCAAAACTTCCGAAAAAACCAATACTAATATCGTCATTACAATGGTTGCATAGATTAAGCCAGAATCGCCAAATAATTTTATCAAAACACTGGTTGCAATTGCTGAAGCGAGAATATTGATGGCATTATTTCCAAGCAACATGGTGCTAATTACTTTGTCGCGATTTTTTAATAATTCTTCAAGTATTTTGGCTTTTTTTACTCCTTCATTTGCAAGTCGATGAGCTCTTGCTCTTGATGATGCTGTTATCGCGGTTTCAAAGCAAGAAAATAAAGCAGAAAGAATTAATAATATTAAAACAATAATGACATTAATTTCAATTGTGTAATCCATTGGTAAATTTATAAATTAATAGTTAAAAATTATGATTTAGTTGAATAGTTGATTCTTGGGTCAATTAGGCGATAACAAATGTCGCTCATAATGTTTGCGATTAGTCCAATTAAACTAAAGCAAAAAATTGTGCCAAATATTACAGGATAATCTCTTGATATCGTTGCTTCGTATCCTAATAATCCGAGACCATCAAGTGAAAAGATTATTTCAATTAACATCGAAGAGGTAAACATAATTGTGATTAATTGAGCTGGCAGGCCTCCAATAATAAGCATTAAGGCATTTCTTGCAATATGGTGATATAAAATTTTTTTTAGCCCTAGCCCT
This sequence comes from Rickettsiales bacterium UBA1997, assembly GCA_964202895.1. GTDB lineage: Bacteria > Pseudomonadota > Alphaproteobacteria > Rickettsiales > UBA1997 > JAJTDS01. The sequence continues at coordinate 993,444 of CAXNJM010000001.1, forward strand.
TTGCTAATTGCTAATGATACATAGGTTTTATTAAATTCTTCCAAAAAAGTGTTTTTACAAAATATTGTTAAAGATGCTATTCCGCTTGCTATCATTGCTAGTATTGGCAATGTTAAATGCCAAAAATAATCAAGAATTTTTTGATACCAGTTGAGTTCTGTAAAATTATCAGAAATTAGCCCTTTAAGGGGAAATATTTTTAAGAAATTTCCTCCGCAGAATAATATTATTAAGCCAATTGCCAGCAAAAAACTTGGCAGAGCATTAAAAATAATTATGATTGTTGTTGTGGTTAAATCAAATGAAGAATTGCATTTAACTGCCTTTTTTATTCCAAGTGGAATAGCAATTAAATAGCTGATAATGAGGCTCCAGAAGCCAAGGGAAATTGATACAGGAAGTTTTTCAATTATTAAATCGCTAACCTTTTTATCTTGATAAAAACTGGTACCAAGATCGAATGTAATTAATTGTTTCAAGGTTTTAAGGAATCTTTCTGGTAAAGATAAATTAAAACCAAAAGTTTTGTTAATTTCTGCTAGTAATTCGGGTTCAATTTCAGTTGCTTGATTATTGCTAGAAATTGCTGTATTGTTAATGGGGTTAATGCTAATTGATTTGTTTAAAGAGCTTGACATAGCAACTTCACCACTAATAGTTTGATGATTAATTTTATTGATTAATTGTTCAACTGGTCCACCGGGAGCCATTTGAATGATAAAGAAATTAATTGTGAATATTATAAATAAAGTTGGAATCAATAATATCAGTCTCTTAAATAGATAAAAAATCATTGAGAAATTATTTTAAAGAGGTAAAACAGGTTTTTTTAACTATTAATTTTAAACGAAATGTCTCAAGGTAAAAACATTAACAATATCAACAGCAAAGATAAAGATAATAATCAATTTTTGCAAGAATTTATTGATGCTAATGCAATATTGCAAGGTCATTTCATCTTATCTTCTGGTTTGCATAGCAATATTTATATGCAATGTGCTAGAGTTTTAATGAATCCTGCCCGCTCTCAAAGGCTTTGTAAGGCACTTGCTAATAAAATTATTGAAAAATTAGGCAATAATTTTTGTGATATAGTTTTATCTCCAGCAATGGGAGGGGTTGTTGTCGGTTATGAATTGGCAAAACAGTTAAATTATGAATCAATATTTTGCGAAAGAGTAAATGGGGTTTTTGAGTTGCGAAGAGGTTTTGAATTGCAAAAAGGAGCCAGAGTTCTTGTGGTTGAAGATGTTATAACAACTGGTAAATCTTCTTTAGAAACTTTTGACTTAGTTAATCAATTGGGCGGGGTTGTTGTTGCAGAGGCTTGTCTAGTTGATAGAAGTGCTAATAAAAATCTTACTGAGGAATTAAAAGTTCCTGTAATTTCACTAATTGAAATTGAAGTGCGGACATTCGAAGGTAATAATGTTCCTGATGATCTTAAGAATATACCTGCCGTTAAACCGGGTAGTAGATTTCTAAAGAAGTAGATTCCTAAAGAAATAGCCTTATTTTATAAGGCTATTTTCTGATATTTTATTTTTGTGGGTCAATCCAAGAGATATTGCCATCTTTACGATGATAAATAAAATTAATTTTACCATTTTTATTATTCATAAAAGCAAGAGCGGGAAGGTCTAGCAGATCCATTTTCATTATTGCTTGTTCAACTGATAAACTTTCAATTTCAGATTCCTTTTCGTTTATAATTCTCATTGAGCCGTCGATACTAAAAGACTTGTCTTTGGCGATTTCTTCATTTTCATATTCTGAAAAAATATCAAATGCCATTGGAGGAACAATATATTTGGTTGCCAATAGAGAATCAACATTTGCTTCAATATTTTTAATACTATATTGATGACGATATTCTTTAATTCTTTCTTTGTATCTTCTGAGTTGTTTAATAACTTTTTCCATTGCCTCATTAAATGAAACATATACATCTCCGGCTTCGCCATCACTTTTAATGGTTATTCCTCTGCCTTTAACCCCTTCATTGATAATGATTGAAGTGTGAAACATTTGTCCGTTTTTAGTAAAGCGAATATCTCCACTTATGGCATTTTGAAAATATTTGCCAACTGCTTTTTCAAGATTATTGCGGGCATAATTATTAAGAGATTGCCCAATATCAAGGTTTGAGCCAGCAACACGAATATCCATATTTTTAGTTATTTTTAATTGATAAATTTATATATTAGCTCTGATTTGTTCCATTACAAATTGCAATATTCCGCCATGTTTGTAATATTCAATTTCGTTGCTAGTGTCGATTCCGCACAATAATTTAATTATTGTTTGCGAACCGTCTTTACGAGTAATGACACAATCAATATCTTGTTTTGCTTTAATTGAGCTGTCAAGACCTACTATTGATACTGTTTCATTTCCTAACAATGCAAGATTGTGGCGATTAACACTATCTTTAAAAATTAAAGGAAGGACTCCCATTCCAATTAGGTTAGAGCGATGAATTCTCTCAAAGCTTTCAGCTATTACAGCTTTTACTCCAAGTAGTTGAGTTCCTTTGGCGGCCCAATCTCGCGAAGAGCCAGTTCCGTATTCTTTGCCCGCAAATATTACTAAAGGTAGCTTTCTTTGTTGATAAATAGATGAGGCATCGTAAATTGATATAATTTCAGGATTTTCACTTCCTATTTGTTCGTCAATGATTGTGAATCCGCCTTCTTTAGCCCCTTTTAGCATTTCATTTTTAATGCGAATGTTGGCAAAAGTTCCGCGAATCATCACTTCGTGGTTGCCTCTTCTTGCTCCGTAGGAGTTGAAATCTATTGGTTTAATATTCAAAGATTGCAGATATTTTGAAGCAGGAGAATTGTTGGAAATATTGCCAGCGGGAGAAATATGATCTGTTGTTATTGAATCGCCAAAAATACCGAGGATTCTTGCATTTTCTATGTTTTTAACTTCATAATTATGATTTTCAAAAAAGCTAGGAAGCCTAATATAAGAACTTGCCTTGTTCCAATTATAGGTTTTTGATTTTTCTACACTAATTTTTTGCCATTGAGTATCGCCTTCAAATAGGTTTGAATATTTTTCAGCAAATATTTTTCTAGTGATATTGCTTGAAATTACAGAATCTATTTCTGATTTACTTGGCCATAAATCTTTTAAAAATACTGGTTTTTGATTATTATCAAAGCCAATTGGTTGTGTTTCTAGATTAATATTAATGGTTCCAGCTATTGCAAATGCAACCACTAGAAGAGGAGATGCCAAATAATTGGCTTTTACTAATGGGTGAACTCTGCCCTCAAAATTGCGGTTTCCTGATAAAATTGCTGAAACTGCAAGATTATTATCTTTAATTGTTTTTTCAATTGCTGGGTCTAACGGCCCAGAATTGCCAATGCAAGTTGTGCAACCGTAACCGATAACATTAAAACCTAATTTATCGAGATATTGTTGCAAACCAGAATCATTAAGATAAGCGGTTACAACTTGCGAACCGGGAGCAAGAGAAGTTTTTACAAATGGCTTAACAGTTAGCCCTTTTTCAACGGCTTTTTTTGCTAGCAAACCTGCTCCAATTAAAACCGAAGGATTAGAGGTGTTGGTGCAAGAGGTGATGGCGGCAATTACTATATCGCCATGCCCTAATTTATCATTATTGCCATCAACATTAAATTGTTGATTAATATTTGCAATTTTCAATTCATTGGCAAAATTGTTAAAAGAGGCAGAGCTATCAGCGAGATCAATTCTATCTTGGGGTCTTTTAGGGCCAGCAAGACTTGGCTTGACAGTTGAAATGTCAAGTTCAGTGATTTCACTAAAATTTGGCTGTTGTTGATGGTTTTCAACAAATAAGCCTTGTTCTTTGCTGTATTTGCTTACTAGCTCAATATTTTCAGTAGTTCTTGCGGTTAGGTCGAGATATCTAATCGTTTCATTGTCAATTGGAAAAATTCCACAAGTCGCACCATATTCAGGTGCCATATTGGCAATTGTAGCACGATCAGCAAGGCTTAATGCTGTTAGAGCAGGCCCACAAAATTCAACAAATTTACCGACTACTGATTTTTTTCTGAGTATGTTGGTTATTGTTAATACGAGGTCTGTTGCTGTTACTCCTTCATTTAATTTGCCAATCAATTTAAAGCCTATAACTTCAGGAATTAGCATTGATATAGGTTGCCCGAGCATTGCGGCTTCGGCTTCAATTCCGCCAACCCCCCAGCCAAGAACAGCAAGACCATTTATCATTGTTGTGTGGCTATCGGTTCCAACTACACTATCAGGATAAGCAAGGCATGAATTTTCTTCTTCTTTACTCCAAACCACTTGAGCAAGATTTTCAAGATTTACTTGATGGCAAATTCCAGTGCCGGGTGGCACTACACGAAAATTATTAAATGATTTTTGAGCCCATTTTAAAAATTCATATCTTTCAAGATTTCTTGTAAATTCTAGTTCAACATTTTTTTCTAGGGCAGTGCTAGAGCCTGCAAAATCAACTTGTACAGAATGATCGATAACTAGATCTACTGGCACTAGAGGGTTTATTTTTGTTGCATCGGCACCTTTTGCAACGAAGGAATCTCGCATTGCGGCTAAATCAACAACCGCAGGAACTCCTGTAAAATCTTGCATTAATACTCTTGCGGGGCTAAAAGCGATTTCAATTCTTTTTTCTGGATTATTTACCGAATCAATAACTGCAAGCAAATGCTCTTCTTTAATGATTTCTCCATCAAAATTTCTAACTAAATTTTCAAGCAATATTTTTAAACTATAAGGCAAATTTTCGATATTGCGATTAAGTTTTTTTGATGCTTCTGCTAACGAATAAAATTGATATTCTTTTTGAGAAGTTTTTAATTGCGAAGTTTGAATAAATTTTTTCATAGCTTTTGATAGTAGGAGATTGTTGATTTTGCAATAAGTTTTTAAGAGATTAATTGCAAATTCAATTGTTGATCTGAAATAAATTAACGAAAAATCAAAACTAGTAAATAAATTTTAAAAAACAATTTAAAAAATAATTTAATAAAACAGTGGGCATAATAAATTGCCGAATAAATTACTTATAAAACAAATTAATATTTGACAAAATTTAAGAGTTTTTTATTATTTTTGACTTTTTAAATTTATTTAAATTGTAATGATCAATGAATATAACACAAAATTCTCCTAAACATTTTATCGATTTATCAGATTTTAACCTGCAAACATTAAGATTAATTCTTGACAATGCTAGAAATATGAAGAATCAAATCAAGAATTCAGATAATTTTCGCGAAGAGCAAGTAAAAATTCTGCCTCACAAGATTTTAGCAATGATTTTTGAAAAATCTTCTACCCGCACTAGAATATCTTTTGAATCTGCGATTACACATCTTGGAGGTTCGGCAATTGTAATGAATAAATCAGATACTCAGCTTGGCAAGGGCGAAACTATTGAAGATAGTGCTAAAGTTATGTCAAGAATGGTAGATGCAGTAATGATAAGGTGTTACCAGCATCAAACATTGCTTGATTTTGCAAAATCTGCGACCATACCCGTTATTAATGGGCTCTCTAATTTTTCTCATCCTTGTCAAATTATGGCAAGCATTATGGCGATTGAGGAAAGGCTTGGAAACATTAGCAATTTAACTCTTGCTTGGTTTGGTGATGCAAATAATGTATTAAATTCTTACATTCAGGGAGCGGTAATTTTTGGCTATAATCTAAGAATTGCTAAGCCGAATAAATATAATTTTTGTGATGAAGAAATTTCATTAGCAATTAGCAAAGGAGCAAAAATTATAGTAAGCGACAACCCCAATGAAATGGCAAAAAATGCGGATATATTAATTACCGATACTTGGTTCTCAATGGGTGATGGCAGTGATGAAAATGAAATAAGTAAGCAAGAAAAACTCGCCTTATTAATGCCTTATCAAATTAATCAAAATTTAATGAAATTGGCAAATCAAGGGGCGATATTTACTCATTGTCTTCCGCTTTACCGCAATTATGAAGCTACTGCCGAGGTTGCAGATTCTAATTCTTCAATAATTTTTGAAGAGGCAGAGAATCGTCTTCATATTCAAAAAGCAATATTGCAATATTGCTTAGGAAAAAGCTAAAAATTATCAAATTTAAAAATATTTTAAATCTTAATTAAGTTCATCAATAATTGCAATTGATGCTTTGGTGGTTGGTTTAATAGTCTGCTCAAGACCAAGCATTTTTAAGATTTTTTGAGAATCTTCAATTTGTTGATGGGCGGAATTTTTATTAGTTAGTAGTTCTTTAATTTTTGGTAAAAGATATCTAGGGCTACAATTTTGCTGAATTGCTTCGGGAATTACTTCTCGATTGGCGATTAAGTTGATAATATTAGCAAATTTCACTTTAATTAACATCTTTAAAATTAAATAACTTAAAAAATTTATTTTATAACCAATAATTAAAGGAATTTGATAAAGAGAAAATTCTAAACTATTGGTTCCAGACTTGCAAATTGCTATATCGCAGGCCATCATCATTGAATGTTTTTCTTCTTTATTTTCTATTAAAAAATATGGCATTTCTAGTGCTTTAGACATCGATAGAATAATATCTTGAGTTTTTCTTACTACTGGTAGTGCCACGGAGAATTTGTACCCCGCTCTAAATAATTGATTCGCGGTTTCAATAAATTGAGGAAATATTTTTAAAACTTCGCTATTACGACTTCCGGCGGTTATTGCCATCAAAAAATTGTCAGAATTAATGTTATTTTTTTGATAAAAAGACATTTTTTCTTCTTCACGAAAAGCTAAATTTGGTGCATTCTCAATAATTGGATGACCGATAAATATGGTTTTAAGATTAAATTTTTCAAAATATGGCGGTTCAAAAGGTAAAATCACAAGCAATAAATTGTAAATTTTAGCAATTTTTTCTGCTCTAGATTGGCGATAAGCCCAAACGGAAGGTGCAATTAAATGAATTTTTTTTATTTGATGATTGGGATGATTGGGATGATTGGGATGATTGGGATGATTTAAATTTTTATTTTCTTTTAATAATTTATTTAATTTATTCATTACTCTAAATGAAAAATCTGGTGCATCAATTGAAATCACGGCATCAACTTCGTTGGCAATAATTTGCTGTGCAGTAAAATTAATTAATTTAATTAGTTTTGGAATGTGCGGTAAAATTTCTACAAAACCCATCAAAGACAACTCTTCAATGGCAAATATTGTGTCTAATCCTTGTTCCTGCATTAATTTGCCACCAATTCCGATAAATTCAAAACTGCAACTTTTGTTAATTAACTGCTTTTTTAACTCGTTAATTAATTTGCTACCGAGCAAGTCGCCAGAGGCTTCTCCAGCAATAATAAAAAATTTATAATGATTTTTAGTTAATTTCATTTGAATTATAAATCAGAAGGTTGAATTGCTTTTTTTCTTACCTCTTTAGGAAGAATAAACACTGTATTTTCGGTTACTCCCTCCATATTTGTGACCAATATTTTTTTTTGTAATAATTTGCCGATGGCTTCTACAACTTGTTGCACTAATATTTCTGGAGCTGATGCCCCCGCAGTTATGCCAATTTTTTTGATGCCAATAAACCACTGATAATTAAGATCAGAAGCAGAATTTATTAGATAAGAGGGCAATCCGCATTCTTCACCTAAATCTCTTAGGCGGTTAGAATTAGAGCTGTTTTTTGCCCCTATTACTAATATCATTTCAACAATTTTTGCCATTTCCTTGACAGCATCTTGACGATTTTGAGTGGCATAACAAATATCTTTTGTTGCTAGCCCTTTCTGAAGATTGGGAAATCTATCTTCCAGAATAGCGACAATTTTTTTAGTATCATCAACACTAAGAGTTGTTTGAGTTACATAAGCAATTTTTTTATCTGGGCTAATTTTGATATTTCTTGCATCATCTTCGCAAGTAACGAGAATTACGGGCTTGCTAACTCTACCGCTTGTTCCTTCAACTTCTGGATGCCCTTTATGTCCAATTAAAATTATTTCATATTCTTGTTCTTCATATTTTTTTGCTTGACGATGAACCTTACTAACCAGAGGGCAAGTGGCATCTATAACCTGAAGATTCATTGATTTTGCTTGATTTTCTACCTTATCAGAAACTCCATGAGCAGAAAAAATTACGGTTGCATCTTTTTGTTTAATTTCTGACAATTCGTCAACAAAAATTGCTCCTTTTTCTTTTAAATTATCGACTACAAATTTATTATGAACAATTTCGTGCCTTACGAATATTGGGGCACCAAATTCTTTTAATGCTAATTCAACGGTTTCAATTGCTCTTGTTACTCCAGCACAAAAACCCCTAGGTTTAGCAAGAATGATTTCTAAATCGGACATAAGAAATTTTTAGTTTAATTTTATAGTAATAATTTTGATAGCCCTAAAAACACCAAGAAAGAGAAGGCATCGGTGATAGTAATTAAAAACACTCCAGATGATATTGCTGGGTCAAATTTTAATTTATGTAATAAAATTGGGATCAATGCTCCAAAAAAACCTCCAACTATTATAGTGGTAATCATTGCAAGGGCTAGAACTAAGCTCAAATGAATATTTTTTTGCCATAAATAACAAAGCACAGCACCAACTAAAGCAAGAATAATGCCGTTTAAAGAGCAGGTTAGTATTTCTTTAATTAAAATTTTAACTCTGCCAAAGGTTCTGATATCGTTAGTTGCAATTGCTCTGACTAAAATAGTGAGTGCTTGTGTCCCTGCATTGCCTGCTAGAGATGCAATAACAGGCATTATTACTGCAAGGGCAACTATTTTTTGAATTTCTCCTGAGAATAAGGCTATAATACTTACTGCTATACTGCTAGTAAATAAACTAGTTAATAGCCAAGGAATTCTTGATCTTGCGGTTTCAAAGGCGCCGCTACGAAAATTTGCATCTTGCACCCCGCCAAGAAATAAGATATCTTCTTCCGCTTCATCTTGCAAAATATCGATTATATCATCGGCATAAAGCACCCCTGATAATATACCTTCGCCATCAACAACGGGAGCATAATTTAAAGAATATTTGGTGAATATTTTAGCCGCTTCCTCCTTGTCCATGCTTGCAAATAGTGTTATTGCATTATCTTCTCTCGCCATAATTTGCGACATCGTGATTTGCTTTTTGCTTTTTAGTATTTGGCTAACTTTAACCTCAGAAATTGGCTTAAAATTGTCATCGACAATTACAATTTTATGAAAATCATCGGGTAATTCGGGGGTATTTTGTAGATGATAAGTTGCTTGCGCTACTGTCCAATCTTTTTTAAATGCTATAAAATTTTGCTTCATCAATCTTCCGACTGAGTTCTCTGGATAAGAAAGAGCCTCTTCAATTTCGCTTCTTTTTTCGTTTGATACTTGACCAAGAATTTCGTTGATTTCTTCATTATCAAGATTTTCAATTACTTGAACTGCATCTTCTGTTTCAAGCTGATTAATTGCCTTAGCGCTTATTTTGGAGCCTAGTAACTCAATGATTTGATTTTTTAAATCATCGCTTAAATAAGTTAATATTTCTGGGTCGAGATTAGCTGAAACTACTGCAATTAAAGCAGAAATTTGGTCTTCGGTAAGGTTAGAAAGTAACTCTGCTTGATCTGCTGGATGTAGCTCTAAGAATAGCTTTTTTAGCGGGGCATTGAGATTGTTGTTAATCGAATTAATAATGCGATTTTTTATATTTTGGTCAATGCCAAACTCATTATTAAAGTTTTCGTTATGTTTATCTTTACTCATTTTAAAACGATTATTTTCTTAGATTTTTTAATTATTGATTGATAATTTAGAGCAAAACAATCAAAGATTTTATTTTCAAACTATGAGATATGTTTGTAAATTTTTTATAAAAACTGATGTAATAATCAATCTATTTCTTAATATAGTTTGTGATAAAGCATTTCTAGGCCTTCAACTGTAAGATTTGGGCTATGAAAAAAATAATTAGAAATTGGCTGTTTTATAAAATCTTCTTCCGTTGTGTCGATGCATAATGCGGTTTTGAATATTTCGGCAAGCCCTCCTGTAATTATCTTTCTGGTTTTAGTGCCTAATTCATTTTCTATTCTGTTTACCATGCCTTCTATCATTGCGATATAACCAAAATAGACACCAGAATTCATTGCTTCAATAGTGTTTTTACCAATAACATTTTTTTGTGCTTTAACATTGATTTTAGGCAGTTGTGCTGTCATTTCATGCAATGATTTTAGCGATAAATTCAAGCCGGGAGAAATTGCTCCGCCGAGATATTCTCCGCCTGATCCGACCACATCAAATGTTGTTGCTGTTCCAAAATCAACGATAATTAAGCTATCTTGGGTAAGACCAAATTTTTGATAAGCGATAATTGAATTTACTAGACGATCAATGCCAATTTCATTTTTATTTTTTAAATTGATAGTGATTGGTAATTTGTGGCGGTGCTCATCGAGTATAATAATTTTTTTGAGAATATTATTATTGACGATTTTTTTAATTGCCTGTTCAATTCTTCCCGTGATTGTAGGGACAACCGAAGCAATAATACATCTATTAATTGTCAGTATATCAATTTTTGCTGTCAATAGTAATTCGATGATATCAACAGCAAAATCATCGGTAGATTTATCGAGGCTACTATTAATTCGCCACTGATTTAATATTTTATGATTTTCAAATACTGACAAAACAACATTGCTGTTGCCAATATCAACTGCTAATAACATTTGATTTATTTTAATTTTTCACAAGCTTTAGCGATTCTAGACATTGAATCTTTGAGAAAATCTTCGCTTGCGGCATAAGAAATTCTAAAAAAACCACTAGCCCCAAATGCAACCCCAGGAACTACAGCAACGAGTGCCTCTTCTAATAAATAGGTAGCAAAATCATTGTCGTCTTTTATGATTTGTTCAACTCCTGAAATTACTGCTTTCTTGCCTAATAGTTTTTTGCAAGAAGGAAATACATAAAATGCTCCATTTGGCTGATTGCATTCTATGCCCTCAATTTTATTTAGCATTGAAACTACTAAATCTCTTCTTTGTTGGAAGATTTTCTTTCCTTGTTGAATGTAATCTTGATTGCCATTAAGTGCCTCAACAGAAGCTGCTTGACTAATTGAAGACGGGCTAGAAGTGCTTTGTGATTGAATCATCGACATTGCTTTGATTAATTTTTCTGGGCCAGCACCATAGCCAATTCTCCACCCTGTCATTGCATATGCTTTAGATACCCCGTTAACCACCAAGCATCTATCTTTCAATTGCGGAGCAATTTGGGGCAAAGTATAGAATTGTAAATCGTCAAAAATTAAATGTTCGTAAATATCGTCGGTCAAGATATAAACATGTGGATTTTCTATTAAAACTTCTACTAGAGATTGTAATTCATCTTGATTATAGCAGGCACCAGTAGGGTTGCTAGGTGAATTTAAGATGAGCCATTTAGTTTTAGAAGTAATTTTTGATTTCAACTCATGGGCAGTGATTTTAAAATTATTTTCAGAGCTTGATTGAGCGATAACGGGAACTCCTCCCGCAAGTAGTACCATGTCAGGATAAGAAACCCAATAAGGAGCAGGAATGATAACTTCATCAAGTGGGTTAATTGTTGCAATTAAGGCATTGTAAATAACTTGTTTGGCTCCAGTGCTGACAATAACTTCTGATGCTTTATAACTTAATTGATTTTCTCTTACAAATTTATTGATGATTGCTTTTTTAAGATTAGCAGTTCCATCAACCGCAGTGTATTTTGTATCCCCTTGATTAATTGCATTAATGGCAGCGTTTTTTATGTGCTGAGGAGTGTCGAAATCTGGTTCTCCCATACCAAGAGAGATGATGTTTTTGCCTGATGCTTTTAACTCATTGGCTTTCATTGAAACCGCAATAGTGGGAGAGGGCTTGATATTGCTAAGTGCATTTGCGATAAGAGACATATTTCAAGATAGATTAATTAAAATTAAAATTTATTTTTAAACTTGTTTATTAAAATATAAGTGTAAAAAAATTTTACATAGTGATGCTAATAACATTGGCTTTTTAATTGTCAACATTTTTACTAACTTTGGGGTGATTATATGCTTAATAGAGACAAAAGATAAAATTTTCAAAATAAAGCTAGACTACAAAGATTTTTTTAGGTACTGTTAATTCTGGCCTTGGAATAAACTCCAAATTTTTTTAATTTATAAGGAGTTTATTTATGATTAAAATAGTGATTACTGCAACCAGTCTTCCTTCTCTAGTTGGATTTAGTGCTAATGCTAGTACTGACAGACAACATAGTGATGACGTTCACGTGAATGGTTATTATAAGGACAATGGCGCTTACGTCAAGCCTCATTATAGAAGTGCACCAAACTCACCTTATAACAACGACTAAAATTGAAGTTAGCGGATCAATGCTCTGCTACTTACTTTTCGGCATCGAGATTTTTTCCAATTTTTTTTCAAAGTTTTGATTTTCAAGATCGGGGTTTTCTATTTCAATAGATTTAATAATTTCTGAATTTTCCATAAGCTTAATTTGTTTTATTTTGTTCTTATTTTCTAAAAAACTATCTCCACTAACTACTTTACTGCCCATATTTTGTTCGTAAGCTTTTCTTGCTTCGCCAGCACTTTCTCCCCCCTTTCTTGCAGCTTTTTTATTTTGTTCAAAACCTTGAGCATTATCTCTCTTAGTAACTTCGACAGTCGATTCCTCACCTAGTCTTTGAAAGATCAGCTCAATGTTGGTCATATTATCTCGTAAACTCTCTTTTTTTAGAGATTTAATTTCTTTGTGTTTACTAACAGATACCCCGAATGTTTCTTGGGAAATAATGTTTGTTAATGTCGCATATTCTTGACCAGCTTGAACACCTCTCTTTTGCCATTCGCCAGTAAGTTCGTTCTTAGTAAATTGACCGTCTATTCTATTTTGAATCCATTGTTTATCTCGACCCTGTAATTCATAACATATCATAGCTCTTCTGATGGTAAGATCAGGATTGTTATTTTCTTGAAGTCTTTCAAATCCAGTTTTTGCCAACCATCTTTTAAAAGGTTCGGCATTTTTTGAAGGAACGGATTGAACTATTCTCAAAATTCCCTCAATATTGGCACAATCTGCCTCGTAATTTTTTCCATCTTTTGAAGGTAATTTGAGTTGTCGACAAATTGTCGACAACTCAGCATACTCTTCATCTCCCATTCTATTTTTCAATCTATACCAATAATCCTTTGGATCTTTACTCTCGGTTAAAGATGCGATAATATCAACCATCGAAAACCACCATTCTCCTCCGTGATAAATTTTTCTTACTTCTTTTTTTAAGAATTTTCCTACTACACATTCACCCTGTTGAGGAAGTAGAGACATTTGTTTTTCTGACATAAATTTTAATTTTAGTTAATTAATCCTGCATATAGATAATTTCTTATCCTCACATTTATCAAACCAAACAGCGAATTTTTCAAAATCCGTTATTTTTCTTTCGTTCAAATATTTGTTTATATGTTTTTTGCTTACCCAGTGATAAATTCTTTTTATGCCTTGTTTTAATTCACCCCAAAAGCCTTCGATTGAATTGGTATGAATTTTAAAGGCTCTAACTGTTTGTGATTCGCGATTGACCATTCCAATAACAACCATCTTTTCAGTTTTTCCTTTTTTAGAAGTGCGTTTATTTGATTCACTACCGCCTAAATAAGCCTCGTCAATTTCTGCAGTTCCTTCAAAAAGATTTTGATCGTCGCTATTGTCCATTACTTCACGGATTCTATGCAATATAAACCAAGCTGTCTTTTGTGTTACATTTATGTATTTGGACAGTTGGATTGAACTAATTCCTTTTTTAAGAGAGGTAAAAAGGTAAATGGCGATGAACCATTTAAAAAGTGGCAAGCGACTATCTTCAAAGATTGTGCCGATGCGCACAGTAAATTGTTTTTTACAATCAGAACAGCTATAAAGTTTTCCATCTGAATGAGTGTAAATTTGTTTTGAATTACAATGTGGACAAATAGGATTTTCTTCATTGCCCCAACGCTTATCTGCTAGCCAATCACGGCAAGCTTGTTCACTTGAAAACTTTTGTTGAAATTCTAATAAATTCATAATCTAGATAGTTAAATAATGTTATTAATTACATTAATTAAATACTTAGTGAATTTAATATATCAACAAATTTTATGTGTTAAGTATATAATCACCAGCTTTGGCAATTAGATGTTGCTTTATGAATAGATTTATTATATTTTCAAACATAAATTTAAAAATAAAATAAAAATTTAATGAATTATCTCGATTATAAAATTTTAATCTTTTCCTTGATTTCAATGGGGTTTTTTGGTGGCTTTACTCACTGTGTTGGCATGTGTTCGCCTTTTGTTTTTTCGCAAATTAATAATCGTTTAAGCAACATTAAAATCGAACAATATAATTTGCTTAATAAAATAAGAAACTTTGCTTTGATTTCTTATCATTTAGGCAGAATAACAACCTACGGATTAATTGGTCTCTTAATTTCAATGGTTGGTAGTGGTTTTAGTCATAATATTTTTTTTAAAATCATCGCTTCAATATTCTTATTTATTGCCTCAATATCTTTTTTAAAAGGTTGTTTTATGGGTAGCGAAAAATCAACAAATTTTAAGTTTTCTGTTTTTTACAAAATAAAGTTTTTGATAAATAAATTTTTGTTTATAGAATTTTTAAAAAGTTTTTTTAGAAAAAAAATAAATATTTTTTCGTTTAAAATAATTGCTAAAATAATTGGCAAGTTAATAGTTAATCCAACTGGCTTTAAGGGCTATTTTCTTGGTTTATTGCTTGGATTTATCCCTTGCGGTCTTCTTTATAGTGCCTTTATAACGGTAGCAGTAATAGATAAACCAATAATAGCAATGACAGGAATGCTTCTTTTTGGTATTTCTACCATACCGGCATTACTAATTTCTGGAATTGGTGGTTATTTTATCCTAGGAAACCTTAAATTTATTTGGTTGTTTCGTATAATTTCAATAACTAACTTTTTATTGCTAAACTTTATGGCATTAAAAATAATAAAATCTTAATTTAATAAATGAATATTAGCAAAAATACAGAATTCAACTACGATATAGTTAAATTATTTACCGTTGCCTCAACTTTCTGGGCAGTAATTGGTCTGTTAATGGGTGTTATTATCGCTTCTCAACTAGCATTTCCAATACTTAATCTCGGTTATGAATTTACAACATTTGGCAGATTAAGACCTCTTCATACTTCGACGGTTATATTTGCTTTTGGTGGCAATGTTTTATTTGCAACCAGTTTTTTTGTCGTTCAAAGAACTGGTCAAGCAAGATTATGGGGCAATAAAAGCTTATTAAATTTTATTTTTTGGGGTTATCAACTTTTTATTATTTTGGCAGCGATTGGCTATGTAACGGGGGTTACTCAAGCTAAAGAATATGCTGAACCAGAATGGTATGCAGATCTCCTGCTTTTAGTTGTGTGGGTTTGTTATTTAATCGTTTTTTTGATGACTATAAAAAATCGACGAGAGCCTCATATTTATGTTGCGAATTGGTTTTTCTTAGCTTTTATTGCTACCGTGGCAGTTTTGCATATTGTTAATAATTTATCAATACCTGTTAAAATTAATGGCACCCAAAGCTATCCACTATTTGGAGGTGTTCAGAGTGCCATGATTCAATGGTGGTATGGTCATAATGCGGTTGGGTTTTTTCTAACCGCAGGTTTTATTGGCATAATGTATTATTTTGTGCCAAAAAGAGCCGAGAGACCAATTTATTCATATCGTCTTTCTATATTACACTTCTGGTCGCTAATTTTTATTTACATTTGGGCTGGCCCTCACCATTTGCACTACACTTCTCTTCCTGATTGGGTGCAAACTCTAGGAATGACTTTCTCCATTATGTTATGGATGCCTTCTTGGGGTGGTATGATAAACGGAATCATGACTCTATCTGGAGCTTGGCATAAGCTTCGAGAAGATGCAGTGCTTAGATTCTTAATTACTGCGGTTGCTTTTTATGGCATGAGTACTTTTGAAGGCCCGCTAATGTCAATTAGATCTGTAAATTCTCTATCTCACTATACCGACTGGACAATAGGACATGTTCATTCTGGTGCTCTTGGTTGGGTTTCACTAATTAGTTTTGGGGCACTTTATCATATGGTTCCTATTTTATGGAATAAGAAAAAATTATATTGTGATAAATTGGTAGCAACTCACTTTTGGCTTGCTACAGTCGGTATAGTTCTTTATATTGTTGCAATGTGGATATCTGGTATAACTCAAGGTTTAATGTGGAGATCTTACGATTCAATGGGTTTCTTGCAATATTCATTTGTCGAGACTCTAAAAACATTGCATCCTCTTTATATAACAAGGGCAATTGGCGGTTTGTTATTCTTAATAGGAGCTTGTATTATGGCTTATAATTTTTATAAAACTATTAATCTCAAGCCTAATAAATAGTCATTATTTGAGGCTTTAAAGGTTTTTATTTATAAAATTATTAATTTAAAAATTATTTATGTTAAAAAAATTATTCAGTATAGTTGCAATAATGTTGATTTCTTCTTGCGCTAACAAAGAAAATCAAATTCCAACTATTCGCCTTGTTAGTGTTGATGGGAAGCCATCAACTATTCAGCCAAAAACCCCCTCTTTTAATGCAAAAATTTTGCAGAAAAATCAAAATGAATCTTTGCCTGAATTTGAGGATCATAAAATAAATAAAATTGATAATCAAAAAGTTGTTTCAACAAAAGTTGTGGGTAAAAATGAATTGAAGCAAGAAACAACTCCTTTAGAGGGGAAAAAAGAAACAAGCCAAAATAATCAATCAAAAATTGCAAAAAATACTGCAAATAAAGCCAGTGATCTCAATTCTCAAAACAGTAAAATAAACAATGAAATCAATTATGATTTATCCCAAAAAAGCGATTTATCTCAAAAAAATAGTTTAAACCTAGAAAGCAAAAATGTTGTTCAAAATAATGTAATTGCCGAGCCTTTTCAGAAGAAATTAACAAAAAATGATTCAGAAACCAGAATAATGTTTAAGAATCGCTATGTTTTGACTCCACTAGATCAGCATAAAGTTAAAAATAATAAAGCAACTAGCGATAAAGGCAAAATTTTTATACAAACTGGATCCTTCTCAACGATTGCTTATGCTACAAAATCTTTAAATTCTAATAAAAAATTTTTTAATAATGGAAAAATAGAAGAATCTTTAGATGGCAAAGTGCATAAAGTTTTGATTGGTCCTTTGAAAACTCGTCAACAGGCTCTGAAAATAATTGAAAAAATTAAAAAAACCGGCCAAAATGCTATTATGCTTGAATAAAAAAATATCACTAGAAATATTTAGACTTTTTTTAATAACAATAGCACTGAATCTAGTTTTGGCATGTGTTAAGAAAGATTCTGATCCTAATTATCAGTTTCAAAAGAGGTTTGGTAAAGAGGTTTTGCTGATTAAGTCGCAATACGGCATAAAAGAAACTGAAA
Source organism: Rickettsiales bacterium UBA1997 (assembly GCA_964202895.1). Lineage (GTDB taxonomy): Bacteria > Pseudomonadota > Alphaproteobacteria > Rickettsiales > UBA1997 > JAJTDS01. The sequence goes on from CAXNJM010000001.1 coordinate 1,010,965, forward strand.
AACAAAAAAAGATTGAAAAAATCGATGTTTCTAAAAAAATTAATTTTCCTAATGATGAAGATATTTTGCGGGAAGATATTATAAGCAATGAATTTAATGAGCAGTACTTTCCATTTGTTGAGTCCGAACAATATTTTCATCAATATTTATTATCGGGGCAATATTTAAATTTATCGTCTGAGAACTTTATTATTTCGCAAATTAACAACCAAGATGAAAAATTTAATATAACATATTACAATATCTTGTATGGTCCTTTTATAAAGCTAGAAAATCCTTTTGATGAAATAAAAATACCTAGCAATAAATCTTATTGGCTAGAGAAAAAAATATACCCTCTAATACCCCAATCTTCGCTGAAATATAGCATTATTGGAGTAAAAGATAGTAAGTCTAAGCAGGATATAGAAACATCTATCGCTATTATAGCAACCAAGAAAAATGAACAAAATTAATAAAATTGTAGCAGTAAAAACTATTTACATATACCTCTTTTGTGCTGTTTTTATTGTGATTAATATGCTGTCAGTAGGCAATTCTATTGCTTCAAAGCATAAAAATTTAGAACATAAAAAAAGTAGTCTTAAAAATGTCAAAAAGAAACCACTAAAAACAAAAAACAATATTAAAAACCCTGCTGTTAATAGTAAAATAGAGCAATCTAAGCAAGATATAAAATCTCCAAGTATAGAATTTCCAGGGCCAATTGATAAAAAAATTAAGAATATAGAATATTTAATGCAAAATTCTTATTTTTTGCTAATGGATTATCAAGGCAAGGAAACATTAATATCAAAAAATGAAAATGAAAGAATGGCTCCTTCATCAATGACAAAAATAATGACAGCATTTGTTTTGTTTGATAATTTGAAAAAAGGAAAAATAAAACTAGAAAATCAATGTGTTATTGGTACCGATGCTTGGAGAAAAAGAGGCTCCTCAATGTTTTTGAATTATGGCGATATAGTTTTGATTGAAGATTTACTTAAAGGCTTGTTAGTGGTTTCTGGCAATGATGCCGCAATCGCAATAGCTGAAGCGGTTGGTGGTGGATATGATAATTTTATAACATTAATGAATGAAAAAGCCAAAGAAATTGGTTTAACAAATAGTCATTTTACAAATCCTCACGGACTCAACGAGCCCGAACATTACATGACTTTAAAAGATTTGGCAATATTGATGGCAAGAATCTATCAAGATTTTCCTGAATATGTTCATTATTTAGCATTGGAAGATTTTACTTACCGTAATATTACTCAAAAAAACAGAAATCCATTAATAAAAGAAAGTTACGAAGGCCTGATAGGTGGCAAAACTGGCCATACTAATGATGGGGGTTATGGTATTGTCGGGGCTGTTAAAAGAAATAATAGAATATTAGTGGGGGTTGTAAATAAGGCAAGTAATCCGCAGATAAGAACGAAATTAATTAATGCCATATTTGATTATGGGTTTGAAGATTATAAAAAATTAGAATTATTTAGCAAAAATAAAGAGATTTCCAATTTAAAAATATGGCTTGGGAAATATGATAATGTTGGTGCGGTATCAAAAGAAGATATTGCTATTAATGTTCCTATGGATATAGATTTAAAAGATATTTTAGTGAAAATAGAATATAGCGGCCCTATTTATGCTCCTGTGCAAAAAGGAGAGCGGATTGCTAATCTGGTAATAGAGGTTAAAAATTATAAAAAATTTGAATATCCTTTATTTGCAAGCTCTACCGTTAATAAAGTTCACTATATAAGAAAAATAACACAAATTCTTAAATATAAAATAAAAAAATAAAATTTTACTTGTTTATTTTTTTAATATTAATAAATTAATGGCGATAACTTTATTTTATAGATCGTGAGATTATATCGTAAAGTTAGTAGATTACTCACCAAGTTAATAAATTTTTACAAAATCACAAAATGTCAATCAATAAAGTTATACTAGTAGGAAATGTTGGGCAAGACCCAGAAATTAGAGTCACTCAAGACGGAAGAGAAATTGCAAATTTTTCTCTTGCAACAACTGAAAGTTGGAAAGATAAATCTAGTGGCGAAAAAAAAGAAAGAACCGAGTGGCATCGTATTGCAATATTTTCTCAAGGTTTAGTTGGAATTGCTAAATCATATATTAAAAAAGGTAGCAAAATTTATATCGAAGGCTGTCTACAGACTAGAAAATGGACTGACAATAACGGAGTAGAAAAATACAGCACTGAAATAGTTTTACAAAACTATAATTCAACCCTACAAATACTTGATTCAAGAGAAAGAGGAGAAAGAGGCGGTACAGAAAATTACAACTCTGGCAACAATTCATCAAGAAATTCCGACATATCAATAGAAGAAGATGATGAAATTCCATTTTAAATTACAATAGCTACTGCTTTTAGTAATTAGGTTATGGAATTCAAGAAAATTGCAATCATAGCTGGTCAAAGCAATAATCAGGCAATTGAGGTAAAAGACTACCTTATTAAAAAATATAACTTTATCGACATAACAATTGATGATAAAAATATAGAAGGGGTTGATTTAATATTAGTGGTTGGTGGAGACGGATTAATGCTTCACTTACTGCATCAGTACGAAAATAAACCCATTTGTTTTTATGGTATAAATTGTGGAACGGTGGGGTTTTTAATGAATTCTTTTGATGCAGAAAAATTGCTTGAAAATATTAAAAAAGCAGAATTATCAAAGCTTCATCCTTTAAGAGTTAATGCTATTGACAATGAGGGTAATAGATTTACCCATATTGCAATTAATGAGGTGGCATTATTTAGATCTTCGAGTCAAGCAGCAAAAATCAACATTAAAATCAACAACAAAGAAAGATTAAATTGCTTGATTGCTGACGGAGTTTTGGTTGCCACTCCTGCTGGAAGCACAGCATATAATCTATCAGTGCGAGGTCCAATTATTCCTTTTTCAGCAGAAGTTATTGCTATCACTCCAATAAGCCCTTTTCGTCCTCGAAATTGGCGAGGGGCCCTATTGCCATCTGATAGCAACATTGATCTTGAGATTATTGATTCAGAGACTAGGGCGGTATCTGTTACCGCAGATTTTAACGAAATAAAAAATGTTAAAATTGTTAATATTTTTGAAGATAGAAATCTAAAATTCAATATATTGTTTGACTCAAATCATTCTCTTGAGGAGAGAATCATAAGAGAACAATTTTCTTATTAATTAAAATTTGATAAATTACTACACATATGGATAAACAAACTTCTATTTCAATAATTGATCTTATAGTGCAAGCTGATGTTATCGTAAAAATAGTAATGGCAATTTTGGCTGTTGCCTCTATTTGGTCGTGGACAATTATTTTTGAGAAAATTATTAAATTAAAAATAGTGGAAATAAGAAGCAACAAACTTGAATCGATGTTTGAGAAAAATGTTGGTCTCGATCAAATTTATAAAATCGCTAAATCAACCAGCGAACACCCTCTTGCGGCAACCTTTTTATCCTGTATGATGGAGTGGAAAAGCAATAATATTAAACAGATTATGCAAGAAGATTCCGCAAAAAAACAATCTCTAAAAGACAGGTTATATAGTGCAATGCAAATTGGTAGCAATCGTTCTATAAGCGATCTTGAGTCTGGGCTAGGTTTTCTTGCTATCATTGGCTCCTCAGCTCCATTTATTGGTTTGTTTGGCACAGTTTGGGGTATAATGGTTAGTTTTCAAGGTATTGCAATTGCTAAAAATACTAGTCTTGCAGTTGTTGCCCCCGGTATCGCAGAAGCTCTTTTGGCAACAGGAATAGGTTTATTCGCCGCTATTCCGGGAGTTTTCTTTTATAATATTTTTGCGAATAAAATTAATAAAATTAGCGAAAGAACTAATAATTTTAGCATGCAAATTCTAAATCTACTCTCAAAAGAGTTGGATAACTAATTGATTATAACCTTATATATTACATTAAAACCATAAAGAAAAACAAATCTGTTGATTTTAACTTTCTTTTTATTAAAATCTAACGACTAATGTTTTACACTTTTAACTAAGCTAAAAAATAAACATATTTTTAGTTTTTGATAATATTAAATTAATTGAAATAGACACTCACAAAATTGGTCTAATGCCAGAAAAATTTCCTATAAAACAAATATCTAGAATCTTAAAAACGAAAATTGGCAGAGTATTTTTGTCTTTATTGGTTGTTTTATCTTTTTTGATTTCTATTTTAGTAATTTATAGCATCAACTCTCAAAGCTCATCTCCAACTAAGTCTTGCAATGATTCCTCAATAGCATTGCCTCTATTTACAGCGGATAAAAAAAATAATTGTTTAATATATTTAAATGGTTTGTCAAATGGCAACGGCTCTATCGTTGAAGGAATTACTCTACCAGCTTGTAACGACTCCAATTCTTCTTATAGAGTTAATTGTGCAGATCCAATACATCTTCCCCTGTGCAACTCAATTGGCGAGAATAGCGAATTAAGAAATTGCGTAAAAGAATGCCTAACTTCAGCATCTAATAGTCACAATATTAGTTGTGTAAAATTTTGTGATAGTTCGCAAAAAAATAATTGTGTCAATAGAAAATGTCATCAACCAAAAGAAGTCTTAGTTAACGGAAGTCCAAACGGATCATTTGAAGAGCCGTCTACAGGTTGTGAAAAAATATCTTGTAATTTATTAACTGAAGGAGAATTATCAGTAATTGCAAAAATTTGCAAGATCTATGACTTATATAAAAATCCACCAGCTAATATTTCAAGCTTATCCGAAACAGATAGAGTTAATCTTTCTGGAGCCGCTTCCTGTTTTGAAAAGTACTGTAAAACTAAAGATTCAATAGGTCAAAACTTGAGATGTTATCAGTATTCTGCAAAGCAATTACCTGTAACTAGAATATTAAATTGTGATTTACATAGTTGCAATTATACAAACCCCAATAATGCATCTGAGACAATAAGTGAATTTAGTAACATTGTTAATAAAAATAGCGGTTATAAAACCTTATATTGCAAGAATGTTAAAGCTATTAATAATGAAAGCTGTTCAAATGATTCACTATCAAATCCCAGTGCAACACTCAAATATTGTAAAAATTCAACAATTCTAAAGTTTTCTTATTCTTGCACAAAGGCAAATGAAAGTGAATCAGTGCCTTCTGTAAAAAACAACGAGTGCAACACAGCTTGTGTTCAAGGCTCATGTTTTAAAGAGGTTGTTTGTGATAGCAATTCAGATAATCCATTATGCTCTCCTCCTGTTAAAGAATATGATCTAGAAAATAGTAGTATCGAGCAAAAAATTGGTAGTCAAGATCTATTATCTTACTTTAATCGCCCAACCCCTCCATCATCTTTATATAATGGCGATATTATGAAGGAAATAAATGATAAATATAAGGGCGGTAATGCTAAAGAGGGAGGTATAACTTCGTCTTTTACATTTAAATGCATTGATGAGGAAGGGAAGGAATCTACTCCAAGCGCTTCATGCACTAACAATAGTCCTAAAAACAATTTTAATGAAAGCAGTAATATCAAAGACGGCGATCTCAATTATAGCAATAGAAAATGTTGTTCAATTGGTCAAAAAGTTAAAATGGATCCTATTAGCGACTTCACTCCCACCAGTGACTCAATTCTTAATTTGGGTCAGACCGATGCTTGCGGTACATATTATCAACAATTAGGAAACGGAAGTTATTCTCCTCCATATTATCCAGAAAATCGTTATGGGTCTTCTTATCACAATGTAGGTACTGGTCGTGGAGTTGGATATGTTTATTTATGTGGTAATGAGGGTCTGTTATATAATAAAGTATCTGAGCAAACTGCCTATTTTAAAGGTTATCCTCAAGAAATATGGAGTAGTGACGATGTCAATGGCAAAAGAAAAATAAAAGTCACTGTTTGTTTGCGATACAGAAATGCATTTTATCCATGGGGAGACGATACTTGTGGAGCAAGAAGCTGTGTAAGAAATTGTCATTTTTTTAAAGATACAGAGGAAGATCTTCCTTGTTTTGAATATTGCGGTGAAGATGTATGTAAAGAGTTAGAAATCGATGAGAGTGATCCTAAAAAATGTTCAATGAGTGATAGTTTTTTAGCAGAAAATACTAATGAATGTTCCAAATTAATGGATAGTGTTGGTCTGGCTGATGGTTATTTAAGATTAAGAGCGGTTTTGTATGGCGATAAGGTTTGTACTTTTCTTGATGTAAAAGGACAAACTGCATATGATGATTCTATATTTATTGGACCTAATGATAAAATTCCAATGACCCAAAGAGAAATAGATAGGTTTTGTGTAGGTCAAACAGATCTTGAAAAATGTAGAAAAGCCAATGAAACTTGTATAACCGGAGTTAATGATGGTTATGGTAACTGCATCGGTGCATTTGATAATACTGCTAACGGGAAAAAAGGTTTGGCTGATGTTTTTAGACCAATGCTTAGAGTCCAATATACTGGCTCTCTTTTGGGAGCTAAGAAAAAAATAACGGGTCTTGATAATGAAGTACCAGGTTACTATGATGTTTCTGGGAGATTTGTAGAAGAAATGCCTTGTGCTCCAATAGAACCTAGAATAGCACCTCCTGGTCAATTTAATTTAGCAGATTATCGCAATAGCTCTAAAATATTTGAGCCTCCTCTTTTTATAAGTGGATTTAATCCTTCAAGTAATGGTAGTAAAGCCGTTGATTTTTTTGAGCCAGAATTAGAAGTAACATACGGAAATACCAATTTAAAATTAAAGCTATCAAAGGGAGTAAAGCAAGGTGTAGTAATAGATGGCAGTCAACTTGCAGATATTCAGCAGAAGAATAGAAATTGCAATTATGATAATTCCAATGAAGTAAGGCTTTTTGCCATAAAATCTTTTGCAGTGCTAGGTAGTAATATTAATTGCAATGATTCTAAGTTGGACAAGCCAGAATATTATAAATATATTATTGACGATATTTCTCCATTTATTAATCAATCATATAAAAATCAATATAGTAGTTTTGAAATAAAAGATAGTGCTGGTGGAAAAATAATGAGTTATATTCCTCTAGAAAATGAACAGCTTGGAAAACTAACAAGAAATACCTATTTAAAATCAGGAAGTGATTTTAGTTTAACAAATAATCAAGCTGAAGATATAAGAGTGCAAAAATCTATTACTTTGCAAACAGTTTTTAATCAATCTATTGTCAAAAGAGTTGTGGTTTTCTTAAAAAGAAGGGAGTCTTTAAATAATCCGCAAATATGCTTAATGAGGCGTGAATTTTTTGTTGTAGATAGTCAATCTTCTGGATCTTCTTATGAAACAAAAGATTATGAAGTTTCTTGTATTCCAATTGATAAAACAAAGCTTAATTTATCGGTATATGGCAAGAGTAATGGAGTGGATGAAAAAATTGATTTAGGAAGATATATTACAAGTGGTGTCAATATAATTGATGAAATTGGTAAAATATATACCAACAAAAGAATATATTACCGCTATGCTGTGCCAAAAAATTTTAACTCCAAGTATGATGCTTTGACGAGCATAAATCACTATGGAGAAGAGTATTATTTATCAAGTCCAAAAAGTTACAATAATTCTAGTTGCGAGGTAAATTCATCTCTTAATTTGAGTGAAAATGAACAAAATATACTTTTAGGCTCTGATAAATATGTTATTTGTGCTCAAAGAAGTTATTGCAGTTCAATATATAATGAATGTATTGCAAGCTATATACAAAAAAATCGAAAAGAGATACTAGGAAAAGACACTTCTGTTGAAAATCAAACAATAAATTATTGTAAATCATTAGAAAGCAATTGTAATTCTTTAATGCATTTTAGTGATAGTAATTTTCCTAGTCCACATTCAAGTGATTCATATAAATCATATTCAAGAGATAAGCAATATTCTGGTTGGTTTAACGAGATATGCCTAACTAAAAGTGGTCTCGAACATTTATTTAGTAGAAAAGTTGTAGTTTATAATAAATCTGGCCAAGGTAAGAATTCTAATTCTGCATGTGTTGCAAAATTATCAAGCTGTAACTCTGGTAACAACTCCGTCGACTGCAGTTGTTCCGATGCTGATGGCATAAACTGTTTATGTGTTGAAGCAGATTTAGACGGGTCTGGTAAAAGTGTATTGCCTAATCAATATAGCAATGCACAATATGATTTAAGAGAAAAAAATCCCCATGAAGCTGGCTTATGTGTTAATATGCCAATTCTCAAATCTTGTCCTGCATTAACTTATAAAACAGATCAAGAGAGAACAAATGCAAGTAATGTCGGTAATGCAGAGTTTGATGTCTCTTTTCCTAGTATGAAAAAAATTAAGGGAGAGTGTAAAGGAAATTGGAAGAGCGATCCAGATGCTTCAAAGGCAGCTTACGGAGAATGTAATATGTTAAATTCTACAGGCAATATTATTACAGCAGAAAATAGTTCCGCTGAACAATATAATAATGCAAATAATAAAGTAGAATTTTCTAAAAATAATGGCAATTGTATAAGATATTCTTGTCCAGAAATTACCGCTGGTAAATTTAGTAAGCTATATCCCGATATTTATGCAGATATTTTGTTTCCCGAGAGTGGTTATCCAATCTATAATCCTAATTTTCAAGTAAACGGTGAAATTGGAGATGATATTGGTAAGAAATTAGGATTTTCTAATTGGCAAGCTTATTTAAAAACCAGAGATGGCACTGAAGAAGTTGTCAGTTCTTATTTTAATACTAATCAGAAAATATACAGTTGCATTCCTGGATATAAAATTCTAAATGCAACTCCAATTCGTTCATCAGAATATATGTCTAATCAAGATTTGCGTCTTTCAGATGCCATATATCAAAAAATCACCGACTATTCTTATTCACCAAATAATCTCCCTAAAAGACAATGTAACGACACTGGTAACTGGATAGGAGATGCTACTAATGTTTGTCAACAAATTAAGTGTCCAGCAATTAGACCTGCCAGCCCGCTTGAAAATGGTATATCAGATTATGAAAAGAAGCAAAGAATTGCACAATGGTCAAATATCAATGGTGCAGAATTTAGTGAAGCTCTTGCATCGAGAACTATAGAATCTGGCAGAGCTGTTTATGGGTCTTGCAATTCAGCAATTGGCTATCAAGTTATGCCAGGAGGAAGACCGCCTAGTAGAGAGTGTGATTATCTAGGAAATTGGGGTCCAGTGAAAAATCCTTGCTCAGGAAAATGCGATGCCATTGATTCAGATGTAGGAAATAATCTAAATAATGGTTTTTCAGAGTGGTTAAAGGTCGAAAATGTGGATAATGGTCAAGTAAAAATAGTTGGTGCTAGCAAATGTATAAAGGAATATTATAGATACCCATATTCTGTTAATAGAATTTTTTCAAAAACTAATACATTTAATTTAACAGTTAATCAGCAATATCCTGCATCAATTCTTTTTGACGACTTTGGCGATGCGACAATAGAGTTAAAAGATCAATCTTCCCCTGATTCAGCAACACAATCGGTTGATAATAACGGGCTTCCAATAAGAGGATGTTTTAGTAGCTCTAATGAATTTTCTCAATTTAATTCAACTTCATCAGCAAGGTGGTTGGCTCCTCTTTCTATTTGTATTAATAAATGTCCTAGTGGAGATCTAGATGCAAGAATTGGTATAGGTGTTACTGAGCATGATTCTTCTATAGGAAAAGTAAGAATAATTTGGCCTTCAACTAATTTTGGTGAAGAAGTAATAGCTTATGGTCAAATAAATGATTATGCAACAGTTGGTGCAGTAAAATATCTAAATGCTTCATTTTCAAAATCTCAACTATCTTCCTCTCAATCAATTGCTGACTACATTGGTAGCGATAGAACCAATGGTAATTATGTGGTAATTCGTGGTTGCGGTAACATTAATATTTCAGAAGGAATGGCAGGAAAATGGGAATCTTTAAATAATGGTTGTGCCTCTACTTCAAGCAATAGCATTAAAAGAAGCTTTAGTTCTAGTGATAATGGGGTTTTAGTAAATGAATCTAGATCTTACATAGCTACTGACTTAAATCTCAACGGAGTTTCTTGTAATAACTCTCAAAATTATTATAATGCTGATAAAAATACCTCTCTTCCTCCTTCTTATAAATGTTCTAACGATGGATCAAGCAATATTGATAAAACTTATTATTCTAGGGCGGATGGCACCAATGCTTGCTCTCAATATTGCCCATTGAATGCAAACCAAAATGTTAATGGCTTGCAATCAAATAATTCTACTATGACATACCTAAATGCCAACGAAACCCAATCGGCAACATGTAAAGGTTGTGGCAGTGATGGCGAGATTGTGTGCAATTCAAGCTATCAATTAGAGTCCACTGGCGATTGTCATGTTTGTAGAGATTGCGATACATCGAGCCCTATTAGTGGAGATGTTGAAAAGTGTGACACAATAAAGTGTTGCACTTGTAATGGGTGTTCTTGTAAGGGTGCATATGGAGAAGATTTTAATGTTGTAAACTGGAGCGAAAAAAGGTGTATTAACTTTGAGAACTTAATCAAATCTGCAATTATGCTTCATAACTCGCCAAAATTAAGTTATTCTGGCGACACTTCACGCTATTGTGGGCTTGCCGGTAATCAATACTCAACAAAAACTCTCTCTATCACAGTTAGTTGTTATGATGGCACAAAAACAACCGAATGATATTCGAAGGTTTATATTAAAATTTTGTACTCAATAATGATTGAAAGCTTTTTTAGATATAGAATTAATATAGTTTTATTAATTTTCTTTATTTGCATTAATTCATTTGAAGGAAGAATTAATAGCGACTCCTACTTGATTTCTCTTTCTTTTGCTATGATTTTCTCAGCAATATATGTCTTTAATAAAGCAACTGATATTGTAGAAGATAATTTAAATTTCAGATCTTTTCCAATAAAAAATAAAAATTATCCAATTATATTTTCATTAGTTTTTGCTGTTTTTCCGATTCCCTACTTATTTTTTGTAAATAAAAGCTTGTTGCTATTTTATATTTTCGTTCCTTTTTTGTTCGGATTCTTATATAGCTATCAATTAAGTTTTTTAAAAATCAGAAGGCTAAAAGAAATTATTTTATTAAAAAACTTAATATCTGCATTGGTATGGGCATTGACACCTTTAACAATTGGTTTTGTATTTCTGGATAAAATTAACATTCTTGTTTGTTTTCATACATTTATAATGGTTTTTATAATAGAAGTAATTTGGGATATTAGAGATATTGATGGCGATTTGGCAAACAAAATATCGACGATACCAAATCAGTTTGGGGTTTTGTTTGCTAAAATAGTTTGTTTAACTCTAGCGATTGGTTTGTTATTATTTTATAATAAAAATAATTTAGAATTTAGTGTTTTTTTATGTGCTCAAATATTAACAATATTAAACATAGCAATGATTAAAAAAGATTCTAATCCTTACTTATTTCAATCATTGACGATAATTTGGCTGGTTTTTAATATATTTATATTTCTGAAAATATTATAATGAATCTAATTCTTATATCGTTGTTTTTCACTGCTATAATAATTTATAAATTGCCAAGCAATAACTTACAATCTGCCTATATTATAATGGGTCATGCACATTTCTTGCTAACCTATATTAAAAGGTTAAAAAATAGTGCTATAAATATTGATTATCTAAAGAATATCATGGTTTATTTTGCTATTTTAGTTACATCATTTCTTGCTTCTAATTTGAGTCAAAGGAATTTTACGATTTTTGTTAGTGTATTTTTTTTACTGCACCATTTTTTTGATGAAATGAAAATATTAAAAATAGAAGGTGATTTTTCCAAGAAACTGCTTATTTTGTTGATAATATCAAATTTTACTATATTTGGATTTTATTTTAGATTTTCTGCACTAAATAATTTTCTTCTAATACTGAATATATTAGTAATTGTAGTGCAATTTATAAAAATTTTTACAAAAAAGAATTATGATTATTATCTAATTTATTTGCTATTAGCTAACTTGATTATTTTGGCTATTTTTAAGTTGGATAAGGTTAGTTTTTCTATTGATGCATTGTGGAGTTTTATAATTATTTATCATTATATAATTTGGTATATAAAAATCGCTGATGATAAATATAAAGATAGTAGTAGAAGCTTTTTTGATTATATAAAACAAATATTTTTTGTAAATTTGGGGTTGTTAATTTTTTGGTTTTTTTATAAAAAAATGCCTTTAGAAAAAGAGATTTCTGATTATTTTTTCTCTCCCAATGCCTTCTTTGTTTGGACTTTAATGCATTTAATTTTTACTATTCGTAAAGATGATTATAAATCTACAATTACGACTCTTCTTGATCTTAATTGTTATAAACCTAATAAAGGCGAGAAAATATAGCGACTAATTCAAAGTTATTGGTGCCGTAAAATTGGTCTATTGCATTGATTTCTTCAACTTTAAAGCCTTGACTAACTAAATTTTGGCTATCGTTAGCCCAGCTCGCTGGATTGCAAGAAACATAAATTAGGTGATTGATTTTAGATTTTGCTATTTCTTTAATTTGTGGAGTGGCTCCATTTCTAGGTGGATTAACTATCGCCAAATCAAATTGATTAAGTTCGTTTGATAAAAGTGGGGAATTGAAAAGGTCTTTGCTGAATGATTTAATTTTAAGCTGATTCTCATTAGCATTTTTGTTTGCTATTTTTGACATATTTTCATCTCCTTCGAATGCGGTTGCATAATCTATTAAATCAACAATTCCAAAGCTGTAACCAGCAAAACCCGAATAAAGATCAACCACTTTAATTTTTAAGTTTTTTTTATAAAATTCTTGTTTAATATAGGTTCTGATAATGGAGATAATGGTTTCCATGCCTTGTTTTGTTGCCTGCAAAAATACATTGCTTGATAGTTTTATGTCGAATTTTTCATGGTAGTTATAAAAAATTTGAGGCTGTTGATTGATAATAATTGGCTCTATAATTCCGCAATTTTTATTCATTATAGAGATTGATATGTTCCAGCTATTTCTTATTGCCAATGCTTTTAGTTGTTCATTCTGTTGAAAACTTAATGATTTTAAGGTGTAGAATATTAGATCGAGAATATTATCAAATTCAGTAATTGAGATGCTCATCCACATATTCTGAGCCTGATGATTGATAAAATCCGCTATAATATTGATTGATCGATTAATGTTTGGGTTTGCAACTTTACAGGCTGTAATTTCGACTAAATTTTTACTTTTTTTTGTAAAGAATCCTAATTGATTATGTTTGCTTATTTGCAATTTTATTCTTCTGCGAGATGAAGATTTTAGCCAAACCCAATTGATTTTCTGAAGCTCTTTTTCTGGTATTTTATGCTTTGATAGTAATTCTTTGAGATAATTTTTTTTTATTTCTTGATAATGATTTGAATCAATATTTATAATATCGCAACCCCCGCATTGAGGAAAATATTGACAATAGTTAAGATTTAAATCTGTTAATGAATCGTTGTTTGAATTATTAGACATTAAATCGAAAATGAAAAACATCTCCGTCCTGAACTGTGTATTCTTTGCCTTCAAGCTTTAATTTCCCAACATTCTTGGCTCCTTCTTCGCCATTAAAATTAACATAATCTTGATAAGAGATTGTTTCTGCACGGATGAACCCTTTTTCAAAATCTGTATGAATAGCTCCAGCTGCTTTAGGGGCGGTTGAATTATTTTTTAACATCCAAGCATGGCATTCTTTTGGACCAACAGTAAAGAATGTTATTAAATCTAGTATTTCATAGGAACAACGGATAATTTGTGATAAGCCAGTTTCGGTTAAATCAAGAGCGGATAAAAATTCTTGTTTTTCTTCTTCGCTTTCTAGGTTTGCAACTTCTGCTTCTATTTGGGCACAAATATTGATAGCTTTATATTGGTTGTTTTTGGTAAATTCTGCCACTGATTGAGAATGTTGATTTCCAGATATTTCGTCATCTTTTAGGTTGCAAACAAATAATTGTGGTTTTGCAGTAATTAATTGTAAAGATTTTAAAATTTTTGCTTCTTGAATATCTTTGGTAACTAGGTTTCTTGCGGGTTGTGATTTTTCCAGCAATTCTATTACCTTCTTAGCTACTGCTAATTGTTCTAATGCTTCTTTGTCGGTTTTAGCTTTTTTTTCAAGATTTGGAATTCTTTTTTCTAGGCTTTCAAGGTCTGCAATAATTAATTCCAACTGTATTAATTCAATATCTCTAATCGGATCAACCTTACCTTCGACATGAGTTATATTTTCGTCTTCAAAACATCTAACAACATTAATTATAGCATCAACTTCGCGAATATGAGATAGAAATTGATTTCCTAGCCCTTCTCCTTTGCTTGCCCCTCTTACTAGGCCTGCAATATCAACAAATTCAATTTGTACGGGAATAATTTCTTTGGATCCAGCGATATTAGCAAGTTTTTGTAAACGAAAATCTGGAACATTGACCTTGCCGATGTTTGGTTCAATTGTGCAAAATGGATAATTAGCCGCTTGAGCAGATGCAGTTTGAGTTAAGGCATTAAAAAGAGTTGATTTACCAACATTTGGCAATCCAACAATACCACATTGTAAGGCCATATTATTTTGAAATTTTACTTAGTTCTTTTAATACTTGCTCTACATGCCCTTTAACGGAGACGGATCGCCAAACGGCAGAGATTTTACCAATTTTATTAATTAAGAAGGTACTTCTATCGATTCCTTGGTATTTTTTACCAAACATTGATTTTTCTTTGATTACATCAAATTTTTTACATACTTCTCCGTCGGCATCTGAAAGTAGATTGAAGGCAATTTTGTATTTTTCAATAAATTTACAATGACTAGTAATGCTATCTTTTGAAACCCCAATAATTACACAGTCCATATCGATAAATTTATCAATATTTTTTGTAAAATCTTGGGCCTCAATTGTACAGCCGGGAGTATCGTCTTTTGGGTAAAAATATAAAACAATATTCTTGCCCTTGAGCTCAGATATTGATATATCCCCGTCATCACTTGGTAATGAAAATAGAGGTGCAGACTTGCCAACTTCTATCAAAGAATTTTCTTCAAAATTTTTGCCGTTATTTTCTTTGTTTTTTGCGATAATTAGAGATGCCTTAGTTTTTTCTTCTTTTGCCATTTTATTTTTTTAATTTTCTGTTTTTTCTTCTTTTGGAGAGTTTTTGTTAGATTTTTTATTTAAATCTTCTAGAATTTCCGCTTCATACTTTTCAGATTTTTCTTTAAGACTTTTGGTAATATTTATTGCTTCATTTAATTGGGATTGACTGCAGAGCCCGAGTAATACGATATCTCTAGGTTTTATATTTTTCATATTCCAATGAGTGCGATTTTTAATAGAATCTATCATTGTATCAGTTGTGCCAATAAGTTTTTTAATTTGATTATTGGTTAATTCAGGATAATATTTTATAATGAAGGTAATGCCATCTGGCTTATCTTGACGACGAGCTATTGGAGTATATTTTGCGGATTTCTTCCCGCTTGTTTCGGTCGAAATTGAAGAGCTACGATTAATTTTTAGGCTAGATTTTTTATCTTGTTCGCATCTTTTAATTTCTTCAACAGTTAGCTGACCAGAGAATATTGGGCTTTGTCCAATTACTCCGTTAGCGACATCTCCGTCGGCAATTCCTTGAATTTCTAATTCATGTAGACCGCAAAAATTAGCGATTTGGCTAAATGTTAGAGAAGTGTTCTCAATCAACCAAACTGCGGTTGCTTTTCTCATTAAAGGAAATTCTTGATTCATAACTAAATATTTTGAAAATTAACAAAACTTGTAAAGTGCCAATTAAATTAATTTTTAATTTTAAAAGCAAGCAAAACTAAAATAAACTTAAAAAAATGTTATCAATAATTTCCCCCGCTAAGAATCTAAATTTTTCTCAACTGACACCTAATAAAGAGAAATATAATTTTACACAGATTATATTTAAAAGTGAAGTAAAAGAATTAATAACACAATTACAAAAACTAAATATTGCAGAAATTTCTAAAATGATGGCAATTAGTGATAAATTGGCACAACTGAATTTCGATAGAATTAGTGATTTTCAAGAAAGTTTTGATATTATTAATTCTCGACCAGCAATATTTGCCTTTGCTGGCGATGTTTATGAAGCGATAGCTATAAATAAAGTAGAGGATGATGTTCTGCCTAATTTTCTTGATTTTGCTCAAAAAAACATCAGAATATTGTCTGGGCTTTATGGAATTTTAAAACCCCTTGATTTAATTCAGCCATATCGACTTGAAATGTCAACCAATTTTACTAATAGTAAAATTTTTAAAAATCACCAATTATCTCAAAATTTTTCTAATTTATATAGTTTTTGGAATAATAAAATTACCGATATTATTAATTCTGAAATTATTAACCATAAAGATAAAACCATCGTAAATCTTGCTTCAGAAGAATATTTTAGAGTAATAAACCTTAAAAAAATCAATGCCAATATTGTTAATGTTGTTTTTAAAGAACAAAAAAATAATCAAATGAAAATTATTGGTATCAGTGCTAAGAAAGCAAGAGGCCTAATGACAAGATTTATAATTGATAACAAGATTAATAATCACAAAGAAATAACCAATTTTCAAGCTAATGGATATTGTTTTAATAGAGATTTATCAGATAATAATAATTATGTTTTTGTTAGAAATGTTGGTTAAATTATTGCTAGAATCTGTAGGTTGTGCCTATTTGTATTTTACGAGCTACTCTATTAACAATTTGTTTTTTATCAATATATCTTCTTTTGTCAATATTGTGATTTCATTCAATTGCAAGATTCTTGTTGATATAGTATCTTATAGTGCTTATTGATTCGCTATCGGATATTTCTTTGTTTGTGAAGAAATAAGATCGATTTAAAAATTGTAGATTATTAATTTGCCAATTTAATCGAAATGATGGAGCTAGCAATGTGGCACTCTCAAAATTTTTACTATATCTTTTGCCGATACTTAAATCAACCTCAATAATATCGTTAAGTATTTTTCCAAAGCCAATTGCATGTCTAGAATCGTAGTAATATGTAGATAGATCATCGTAAATACCGCGATTATAGGTAGTGATATAATATGGGCTCTGCAATATCAAGACTTTTGAAGTTATTTGCGCATCATATAATTCTGATTTTTTAGCAAGAATAATTTTTTTCTTGCCACTGCCAGTATCCGCCCAATCATTTGAATGGCTGATGTCAATATTTAAATTATATTGAGATTTTTTACAAAAAATTCTTGTTCCTATTTCGTAAGATTTTGAATTATAGTCCGATTGGTAATTGCCAATCAAAGAGAAAGTAGTGAGATTATTTTTTAGGTTTTTATTAATTTTTCGAGCATTATTTCCGATTAATTTTTCTCTTTCGCCTTCTGATTCAAGATCTAGGGCAAAAGATTGTTGATTAAAAATTAGTGAAAGAGCTATATAATAAAGAAGTTGTAAAAATTTTTTAACAAAAATAATGGTGTTAAATTTCATATGTCGTAAATTATGGTGCCTCTTTTCTGAAAGAAGAGGTTTGTAGTGTTAAATAGGTGTTATATTTTGGTTTTGAAGAGTCCTTAGTGGTGATTCAGACTCTTAAATTTGGTGATAATTAGGTAATTATTTATTTAGTAGAGCCAACAGTGCTAGGTACTGGAGCATTATTTACCGGAACATTGCTTGGATTAGAAGCTGGATTATTGTTAGGGTTTTGATTCGCTGGCTCAACATTATTAACTGGCTCATTGCCATTAATATTTGTGTTTTGTGAATTATTCGCAGGCTGATTTTGTTCAATGTTTAACTCTTCTGTATTTTCTTCATTAGAGAGATCGGGCAATTCTAGCTCTTCCTCTTTCGCTTCAAAAAGCCAGCTAGCATGAGATTTTATAGGGTCAGAATATTTTACTCCGGCCAAAAATGCTACCACTAGTAATGCAAAAAATATTGCTAATTCTGTAATTTTATTTTTATTCATTTTTTAAATTTGTTAAAATTATTATTAAATCTAAGGCATCTTTTATAAGCTAAATTTTATGAAATTTTGAGCTAAAATAAAAGTGCAGGATAATTTAAAAATAAATAATTTAATTTCAAGAAATTAAATTATTTATTTATCGATTTTCTTATAATTGTTGAAGAAATATTTATTTCTCTAGTTTTAATCACCCTTATTTTTTGATTGGAGAATCTTTTTTTTGCAATGATAAAGCTTTTACTTTTATGTATTTTGTTGAGTAGATTATCTCTTGAAAATACTGCAATATCAATCATTTCCAATATTTCTTTAAATTGATTCCAGTGATGAAAATTAAATAATGAATCTGCCCCCATGATCCATATAAATTGCAGTTTCGGATATTTTTTTTGTAGGTAATTTATCAATTTATAGCTGTGAATTTCTGAATAGGGTTTAACTCTAATTTTTGGATTATTATTAGTTATTTTAACACAGAGATTTACCCTTGTTTCGTATGGTTGATAAAGATTTATATCTTTTAGAGTGTTGTATTGAGTGGGAACCCACCACAATTGATTGAGATTAAGCTTTCTTATAGCTAGATTGCTGATATTTATGTGTCCTTGATGAGGAGGGTTAAAGCTTCCTCCTAGAATGCCAATTTTCAAAATTTTTAACCAATAATTATGGCTAGCAACATTAAGAAGCCAATTTTCTGATTTGCTTTAAAAGCTTTTAAGCATTGATTAGAATCTTTAAAATCGCATCTTTTTATGATTTTAATAAGCCATATTATCGCCATTAGATTGATAATAATGTATCCTATTGAAAAATTAGCGATTGGTGCAATTAATAGCAATAAAGCAAGCTGAATTATTGCGATTATTCCTAAAATATATTTAGGGTGTTTATAAAATTTGATAGCAGTAGATTTTGTACCTATTCGCAGGTCATCTTCAACATCTTGAAAAGCATAAATACTATCGTAAATAACAGTCCATAATATGGTCGCTAAATATAATATTAAGGATATAAAATTAATTGAATTAGTTAGGGCAATTGTTGATAAGATAATCGGGCTATTAAATGTGATTCCCAAAAAAATTTGCGGAAAATAGGTGATTCTTTTCATTAATGGATATATTGCCACTAGCCCAGCAATTGCAACTCCCGCGACAATGGTTTTGAAATTAAATTGCAACAATATTATCAAGCTAATTAAAAGATTTACTGCCAATATTATCAAGGCTTGATAAGGGCTAATTGCATTTGAGGCAAGGGGACGATTTTTTGTTCGCTTAACATTTTTATCAAAATTAATATCCAGTAAGTCGTTGATTATACAGCCCGCACTCCTCATGAATATTGCTCCAATTGAAAATAATATAATGGTTCTAATTAGAGTATCGTGATTAATTGTAAATATTTGATTATTTAAGAAAATGCCCATCAAGGCAGGAATTAACAATAGGAATATCCCTGCTGGATTATTTAACCTCATTAAAATCGCTATATTTTTCAGCAAAGATTTTTGTTTTTTTATTGTTTTCATTATTGATTTTGCTGTAAAAATTCTATTATTTGGGAATTTGTAATTTTGGTTTCTTTTCCTTCGTCAAAGTTTTTAACAACTAATTCTTGGTTTTTTATTTCATTTTCTCCGATTATAATGACCCATTTTGCATTAACTTGAGTTGCAAATTTTAGCTGTTTTTTAAAATTACTATTTGCCATAAATTCAGTATAAAAATTATTCTCACGAAGTTTACAACTAATGTTAAATGCTGTATTTTCAGAATCTTCGCCGATATAAATTACTACAATTGGTCGCGATTTGTTTTCTGTAAATTGAGTATTTTCTTCTATCATAATCATTATTCTTTCTATTCCTCCTGCAAAACCAAATGCAGGAAGGTTTTTACCTCCCATTTGCTGACTGAGATTGTCATATCTTCCACCGGCTAAAACCGCATTTTGTGCACCTTGATGATTATTGATAAATTCAAAAACTGTAGAGTTATAGTAATCCAAGCCTCTAACTAAACGATAATCAACCTCAAACTCAATATTAGAGGCGGTTAACAAATTAAGAATCTTATCGAATCTTGATTTTGAATCATTGTCAAAGAAATTTTTAATCTGAGGTGCATCAAGTGATATTTCAATGTCTTTTTGGTTTTTTGAATCAAGAATTCTTAATGGGTTTTTGTGAAGACGGGCTTTAGAGTCTTCTGATAATTGATCTTGGTATTTGCTAAAAAATTTAATTAATTCTTCTTGATAAAGATTTTTTATTATATTTGAACCTAAAGAATTAATAATCAATTTAGTGTTATTTTTAATGCCTAATTCTTGTAGTAATTTATTAGCAAGCATTAAATTTTGTACATCACAAAAAATGCTGTCATCGCCAAAGCATTCAAAATTAATTTGATGAAATTGTCTTTGTCTGCCTTTTTGAGGTCTGTCATAGCGAAATAGAGGGCCGTAAGAAAATAATTTGACAGGTAAATTATTGGTTAATTGAGAATTTTCAATAATTGCTCTAACGATTGATGCGGTGAATTCTGGTCTTAAAGTGAGGTAATTGCTTCCTCTATCAAGAAATTTATACACTTCCTTACTGATAATATCTGAATTATCGCCAAGATTTCTTTCAAAAATTTCACTAAATTCAAATATTGGGGTTTGTAATTCCTGAAATCCAAAGATTTTGCTATATTTTTTAGCATTTTCAATGATGTGATTGAATCTTGCTATATCAATTCCAAATAAGTCTTTTGTGCCTCTTACGGCTTGTATTTTGTGATTACTCATAAATTATTATTTTGATTAATTTCCTTCAAATTCAAAAATTAAATCTTGTAATTGTTCTGTAATATTTGAGGGAATATTTCTAATTGGATTGCATAGTTCTAATGCTCTTTTAACATTATCAACGGCAATTTTATATTGATAATTATTGGGGTCGAGATAATTTTCACTTTTAATTTGTTGGTATATATCTGATTCAATGGTGCCATCTTGATTAATTTTAGCCTTAGTAACAACTTTTTGATTACTATATTTGCGACTCTCAAAAATTGCTCTCTGATAACATAGTTTTATTTGTGCCTGAATGTTAAATTTCTGACGGTTAGATAGGCCATTAGCCTCAAAATTAAAGGTTTTTCTTGAGTTAATAATTTCTAGTGTTTTGTTGTTTGAATTGATTTCATTTGTTGAGATTGAATTTTCATCATTATTATCTAATTTCTCTTGATTTGTTTCGATTTTTTCATTGCTAGGAACTGCTTTATATTCTAGCTCCGGAGTAGATTTTTCTGGTTGGCTAACATTTATCTGATCTGTGTTTGATAAAGATTTGACCGAGTTAGGTTTTATTTTGGCAATAATGCTAGGTTTGTTAATATTTTGGGGTTTTTGATTTGGTATTGTAGGTTTTAATTGCTCCGATGTTTGTTTTTTAATTTTCTGTTCAGATGTTTTTGGTGTTATTTTTTCTAAATTTTGAGGAGCTTCTTTTATTTGATTAACAGTTGATTCTATTTGACTCAAAGCATCTTTGCTATTATCTACAACCATAAAGCCTACTTTTATTTCTTTTGTTTTGGTTGAACGAGGTTGATGAATCTTAAAATTTGCATAAAGCAAGAATAATATCAAGCTGTGTAAGAAAACTGAGTAAGCTAAATTTTTTATCATTGAATTAATTCAGTTACTAAAATAACTTGACTAAATCCGGCTAGATTTATAATTTTAACCGCTTCCATTACTATGCCATAATCAAGGTTTTTATCTGCCCTGATATGAATTTTTGTTGATAGATCTCCTCCAGATAAAACGATAAGACGGGAAGCAAGGTTTGATATGTTGGAAACCACATCATCAATGTAGATATCTTGGTTTGACTTTATTGAAATAGTGATTGATTTATTTTTATCAGTTTCAGGAGTTGCTACACCTTGGGGCAGTTCAATATTAACTCCGCTTGTCATCATTGGTGCGGCCACCATAAAAATTATTAACAATACAAGTAGAATATCAACGAAAGGGGTTATATTTATTTCGCTAATCGCAACCCTTCTTTTGTTCTGACGATTTGTATTGTTGATTTTAAAACCCATTATTGAGAAAGATTTTGATTTTTTGCAATAAATAATTTGTTAGAAATTGGTGTCGATGTATCAATATTTTCTAGCCTAAGAATAACATTTTGACCAAGTTCGTTGGTTGACTCAATTCTTTTTAAAAAAGTTGGATTAAGATTAAAAGCTATTTTTGATTCAATTTGTGGTTGTTCTTTTTGGTTTTGTTTTAAAGATATAATGATTTCTTGTTCGTTTTTGATAATATTTGTAATTGAGATTTTTGGATCACTAAAAGAGATGTTATTTTTCAATAAAAAAGAGGCTGGAGTGCTACTTGAATCGATGTATGAGGTTTCTTCCAGTTCAAGATCTTGGTAAATTAGTTTTGAACCATTGATGATAATTAATATTTTTGGTTTAGTTTGATATTCGATTCTAATTTTTCCGTTTTTGTCGTTTTTAGATAAGAAAAACTTGCCTTTAGCGGTGCTATCATTTGATTCTTGGTAGAAATTTGCAGAAAATTGCTTAATGTTGTTTAGATAATTTTCTATTATGAATAAATCTTCTTGGTGTTTTAATAATAAATCTGTTTTTGCAATGCTTTGATTAATGTTAAATATCAAAAAAAAAGCAAAAAAAAGTAAACTCTTTAAGTTTTTAGACATTGTTATTAATGAGGAAGAGCCTATTTTAAAGCTATTTGAGTATCTATTGATATTATTTTTAATGGATATAAAATAGGACGGCTTCCCTTGCATTTTTATAGAGATTATTTGGAATAATAAGCTTTTTTATCTAGACCGCCTTCAGATTTGTCGACAATTAAAGTGATTGCACTATCACCAGTGATATTGATTGTTGTTCTTATCATATCAAGAACGCGATCGATGCCAAGAATGATTCCAATTCCTTCAATTGGAAGATTAACCGACGAAAGAACCATTCCCATGAATATTATTGATCCACTTGGAATTCCCGCTGCTCCAATTGAGCCAAATGTGCAGGTTAAAATTAACATCAAGTAATTATGATAAGTTAGGTCAATTCCGTATGCTTGAGCAAAAAATAATGCACAAATACCAAGATAAATTGCCGTTCCATCCATATTTATACAAACTCCAAGGGGCATTAAAAAATTAGAGTTTGTTTTTGATACACCCATTTTTTGTTGTAATTGTGACATTGCAGTTGAAAGAGTTGCTTTACTACTGCTGGTTGAGAAGGCAATTGATTGAGTAAAAAGAATTTTACGATAAAATGGCAGAGGAGATAATCTAGCAAATATTAGAATCATTAATCCAAAAACTAAATATTGAACTACACAAGCACCGAGGAAAACAAAAATTAATTTTGTTAAAGATTGCAATACATCAAGACCTTGAGTTCCAACAACCCAAGAAATAAAGCCAAAAACTCCAAATGGAGCAAGTTTAATGATATTTTCAATCATTTTAAAAGTTACTTGCGATGCGGAGTAAATGAAATCTTTGACTGGCTTTGCTTTTTCTCCAACAAGATTTATAGTAATTCCAGTAAAAATTGAAAAAATAATAATTTGCAAGAAATTATCTTCAGTCATTGATCTAATTGGATTAGTTGGGATAAGGCCAAGTAGAAATTCAGAAATAGTGGGGGGAGTTTTTGCCACAACTGTTGCGGTTGCTACTCCGCCTTTTAAAATTGAGTTTAGATCTATTCCTGCTCCAGGTTCAAAAATTGTTCCCGCAGTGAGGCCGATTAGAACTGCAAAAATAGAGGTTAAAATATAGCTAGAAAAGCCTTTAATGCCAATTGTTGTAAAGTTTCCCTCTCCACTCATTGAGGTAATGCCCGACAATAAAGCAAAAAATATTAATGGCACAATTACCATTTTTACTAAATTTATAAAAATAGTACCAAAAATTTTTAGGTTTACTGCATCTTCTTTTAAGTATAGACCAGCTATAATTCCTAGGATGAGACCAATAATAACTTGTTGCCAAAGTTTCATAATTTTGTTAAATTTGATTTGTTAAATTAAGATTTTATTGCTTAATTTTGTTTGTTAATCTTATTTGATTTTCAATAGTTTTTAGCTATTTAGTCAATCGCCACAAGAGTTATTAATTCATTTTTAAAGTTGATAAATATTGAACCTAATTTCTTTTAAGTCAAGTTTTTTCTAAAATTAGCAATTTTGATGTAGTTTAGTAAATCTTATTTTTATGGTTTATTTGTTTTTCTATAGATTCTCTAATGATTCTTAGTTCGTGATTTTGTAGCGGTATTAACCCTTTGGAGGTTAAATCTCCGTTGATTCCCAAATGTTCATTTCCAGTTATTTCTAGAATAAAATCGTTCATTTTATAAGCATAATTCAAATGTTCTTTTTTTGCATAAATAAATAAAGGTCTTGAAATTGGATATAGTTGGGAGGTTATATTTTCAATATTGGGATTGATATTGTTAATGTTAACTCCTGCTATTATATTTTGATTTTCTTGCAAAAAATTAAAACCAAATATTCCCAAAGCTTTTTCGTCATTAACTAATTTTTGAATAATTAGATTATCGTTTTCTCCCGCTTCTATAAATACTCCGTCCGTTCTTATAACACGGCATTTTTTCTGACGAATTTTTTTATCTGGATATGATTTTATAAAGCTTTGATGACTCATGCAGGGCTTTTCAATTGCAAGTTCCACAAAAGCATCTCTAGTTCCAGAGCTGGTTGGAGGGCCATATATTCTGATTGGAATATTTGGCAATTGCGGATTAATTTCATTCCACTTTTTATATTTATTGGCATCCAATTTCGCATTTTCATCGGGAATTTCTGCTATAAGAGCAAGAAACAATTGCTCTAAAGATAAGTTTTTGATTATCGCATTTTGTTGATCGGTTTTTTTTCCTGCCAAAACTATTCCATCATAACCAATTTTGATTTCTATTGGAATATTGATTTTGTTGCTTTCGCAATATTTTATTTCACTTATTTCAATTCTTCTTGAGGCATTGATGAAATCTGGATAAAGTTCTCCAACTCCACTACAAAAGAGTTTGAATCCGCCACCTGTTCCATTCGATTCAACGATTGGACTTTTTGCATTTTTATCACTTAATTTTTCAATTCTACTAAAATCTTCTGCAATATTGGCAATAAAGGGGTAAACGGTTGAAGAGCCAACAATTTGCAAATGCTTTCTTTTAAAATTACTTAGGGCTTTGTCTTTGTTGCTTGCCTTCGAATTTAAAGGCAGAAAATTTGATAATATTATTGATGCAAGAACGATAATTTTTAGTTTCATGAATTTATAGATTTAATGATTTTAAAATTATTGCAGATAAAAAATTTGAAATAGCTATTGAAAAAAAGATTATATTATTAAATAGTTAGCTTAATTTATTTCAATAATATTTTTTAAAAATTTTTAGAACCAAGCAAATTAAATCAATATTTGTTTAAAAATATTTAATTGAAAACTTAGATATCCACATAAAATAAAATTTCTAAGAATAATTTATCAATAGCCATAAATGATTACTAAACTACTTAATAAAATAATAGCTAATAACAAAGTAAAGCAAAATTATTGTGGTTGGTTTATTTTAATAAATTCAGTCTTATTATTATTTTTTTATCAAGAAGATTCTATAGCAAAAAAAAGATTAAACAAAGCTAAGGTAAATAAAACCACCTATTACCTTGAGATAGAAAAAGAGCCTGCAGATAATAATCAGTTGATTAACGAGGCTGAAATTATAATTGTTGGCAATGTCAGAGTTAAAAGGCAGGAAATAATTAACTTACTAGCAACTCAAGAGCTAGAAAACAAAACAAAAATCGATATCGATCAATCAATAAAAAAACTTTATGAGTCGGCTTTATTTACTGATATTAAAATTAGCGAAATCGAAAAAGATAAAATTCTAATCGAGATTAAGGAAAATCCAGTAATTGCTGAAATTAAATTTGTTGGTAATAAAAAAATAGAGGAAAAAATCCTTAAAAGCGAAATTACACTGAAAGAAAGAAATATTTTTAGTAAAGCTAAATTGCAGGCTGATATTAAGAGAATTAGCGATATCTATATAAAGTCTGGTCGTTTTCTTGCAAAAATTGAGCCAAAAATCATTGCCAAAGAAGATGGGGTAGTTAATTTAATTTTTGAGGTTTTTGAAGGCCCGAAGGCGAAAATATCTACAATCAATTTTATAGGCAATAATAATTTTAGCGATAATGAATTATTGAGTGAAATTACCACCAAGAGATCTCATTGGTATCGCCTATTTTCTTCTGCCGATAGTTTTGATGGCGATAGGATCGATTTTGATAAGGAAAAATTAAACCGTTTCTATCAAAATTTAGGATATGCAGATTTTAATGTGATTTCTGTCAATTCTCAATTGTCGCAAAATAAATTGAAATTTTATATTGTCTTTATCGTTGAAGAAGGTCTTAAATACAGAGTCGGCGAAGTTAATATCATTAATAATGTTAAAAATTTTGATGAAAAGTTATTGAAAAATAAAATTTTAGTTAAAAAAAAGCAAGTATATAGCCTTGATTTGATTGAAAGAACCATTGATCAAATAACCGAAACAATGTCCGAGAATTCGTTTGCTTTTACTAATATTGAGCCAATATTAAAAAGAAATAAAAACGATAAAACAATAGATATCGATTTTGTTATTAATCCAACTACCAGTGTTTATATCAATAAAATTGATATTGTTGGCAATGTTAGAACTCTAGATGAGGTTATAAGAAGAGAGCTTAGAATTATGGAAGGAGACCCTTATAATGCAAGCAAAATTAATCGCTCTAAACAAAGAATAGAAAATTTAGGATTTTTTGAAAAGGTTGATTTTAAAGTAAAAAGATTGGAAGAAGCAGACAAAGTTAATCTTGAGATTGAAGTAAAAGAAAAAAAGACAGGAGAAATTAACTTTATGTTTGGTTATGGTACGGTTGATAAATTCACCTCTAATATCGGAATCAGAGAAAGAAATTTATTTGGAACAGGAAGAGAATTGGGTATAAATTTACAAAAAACCACTTTTTCTAAAGCTGTTGATTTGAGCTATACAAAGCCCTATCTTTTAGATACAACTTTAGATGGCGGTTTTGATATTTTTCAATATGATAATGTTAAGAGGTACGGAATTCCTTATAATCAACAAGGAAGAGGTTTTACCCTGAGAGGAGATTATTTTATAACTGAGTTTTTAAAACATCAAATTCGCTATTCTTATCGCAATGAATCGTTACAGCATGTTGATATAAATGCTTCGCAGAATATAAAAAATCTTGAAGGAATTTTTACCAGCTCAACAATAGGGCAAAGCTTTTTAATTGACAAAAGAAATAATCGTTTTGACCCTAGAAGAGGATATATCATCAATGTCAGTCAAGATTTATCATATTTTGGTGGTAATATAAAAAACAATAAATATGAAGCAAATTTTGCATATTATTTACCAACTTTTAATGATAATTATATTTTAAAATTAAGTAGCAAGGGTGGTTTTATTGATGGCATAGGTCAAGATGTAAGAAGTAATTACGGGTTTTTCTTGGGTGGTAATAATTTTCGTGGTTTTCAATTTGGTGGAATAGGGCCTAGAGCAAAATTTGCCGATGGCACCGCAAAAGGCGGTAATACTATTGGTGGAAATTTATATTATGTTGGAACTGTTGAGTATAGATTTCCGATGGGCCTTCCTAAAGAGTTGGGAATTTATGGAATATTATTTAGCGATAATGGGACAGTAAAAAAAGTTGATAATATCAATCGCAATGGTTATGGTGTTGTTGATAATGGCACAATTCGCTCATCTTATGGGTTAAGTGTCGCTTGGTCTTCTCCGATGGGGCCAATTCGTTTTGATTTTGCTAAAATCGCTAAAAAAGAAGTTTTTGACAATTCACAGAATTTTCAATTTAATTTTGGCACTAATTTTTAAATTTTTATTTTTATGTATTGTCCATTTTGCGGAAATATTGAAACTCAGGTCAAAGATAGTAGAGTTGCTGAAGATGGCAATTCCATTAAAAGAAGGCGATATTGCTCAAATTGCGATTCTCGCTTTACAACATTTGAAAGAGTTCAGCTTCGTGAAATAAGTGTAGTGAAGAAGAATTGCGAAAGAAGGCCGTTTGATGTCAATAAATTAAAAAATTCTGTTGAAATGGCCCTTAGAAAAAGACCGGTCTCGAAAGAGCAAGTTGAAAAATTGGTTAATGGAATAGTCCGCCAAATAGAAACAGGAAATGATGTCGAAATTACTACATCCTCATTAGGTGAAATCATAATGAATGAATTAAAAAAGCTTGATAAGGTCGCCTTTGTAAGATTTGCATCGGTTTATAAAAATTTTGAGAAGCCTGATGATTTTCAAAGATTCATCAAAGAAATTGTTGACAAATAATCATTTAATATCAATAAAATGTCTAATAGTAAGCACTTAAAAGAGCTATTTTTATCAATTAATGATTATTTTGTGAATGAAATTGATGAAATTATTAACGATAATCCGCAAAAATATATTTCAAAACACGATAATAATACATTTTCAATGCAACCAGAGAAAAAAAATATTGCTAAAAATATTGAAAATTCAATAAGTAAGGATAATCACAAAATTGTAGAAAATTTATCAAATAATCAAAATTTTTTGTCCATTAATAAAATTATTGATGAAGCTAAGAAAATAGCTAGTTCCGCTTCTAATCTTGTAGAATTAAAAATGGCGGTTAGTAATTTTGAGAATTGTGGTTTAAAAAAGATGGCTACCAATACCGTGTTTGCTGATGGAAATCCCGATGCTAAAATTATGGTAATCGGCGAGGCCCCCGGTAATAACGAAGATTTACAGGGTATTCCATTTTGTGGCGATTCAGGAAAATTGCTTGATGAAGCTTTTAAGGCAATTAATCTTGAAAGAAGTAAAGATTATTATATAACTAATGTTATATTTTGGAGACCTCCGGGAAATCGACCTCCCACAAGCGAAGAGCTGGCGATTTGTCGACCCTTTGTTGAAAGGCATATAGCATTATTTAATCCCGAGATATTGATTCTTGTTGGCTCTAGTGCAATGAATAGTGTTTTGCAAACTGAAGAAAAAATTAGCAATATTAGAGGAAAAATAATTAATTTTGCTCCTAAATTTGTAGCGAAATCAATACCAGCAATGACAATTTTCCACCCTTCTTATTTAATGAGACAGCCAACTAAAAAAAAGCTAGCCTGGCTTGATTTTCTTAATCTTGAAAAGTTTTTGATAGATAATAATATTATTAAATAATATATAAATTTAAAGTTTAAATTCCCATATTATGTTTATTTTATGTTTATTTTTTAGAAAGTTAAATTAAATTTTTGCCTAATTAAATTTTTTTAAGTAAATTCTTATTATGTTTTGTTAATAAGTTAGTAATAGCTGATTTATTAATTAAAAACTGTATATTTTTGCTTCTAAAGGCAAATTTTTCCCTTAACTTTTTAATTTTGAAATTATGAAAAATTTTCTTAAAATATTTAATTATTCAACAATAGTTTTTGCTGTTAGTTCTGTCCATTTATTTGCTCAGAATCCAGTAAGCTCTAGTCCTTCATCAGATAAGCCAATAAATCAAAATAATCAGGCTAATTTTCAAGAAATGCATCAAAAAAGAAAAGAAAATAGAGAGAAAATTCAAGAATTAAAAATGGAAAATCAAAAAATTAGAGAAACACAAGATAATATTCAAAAAGAAAAAAGAGCAATAAATCAAAATTCTCAAAATCAAGGCGGTTCTAGAGGTGGTATGGGTAGCAATACACAAAATCAAGGTCATCATGATCATAGCAAAATGGATCATAGAGAAGATAAAAACGAGAAAAGAGGTAATAGAGAAGAAAGAAAGGAGCGCAGAGAAGACAGAAGAGATTATAGAGAAGAATATAGGAAAGATGATAAGGCAAGTGGCAATCAACAGCAAAATAGAAGAATTGAAAATAAACAAGCAATGCCAGAAAATCAGCCTAGGAACAAAAATGAAGGTAGTTCAAGAGACTCAAGAGGTAATAATCAGGGTTCTTCGCAACAAGAAAGGGCACCAAGATAATTATCTAAGGTAATATTTCAGTGGCTTTGTCCTATAGGCTAGAGCCCCAAGGTGGAGCCCTCCTACAAGGTAGAGTCACTGAAAAAGTTAATCCCAAAAACAATAAATTAAAAGTTACATAGTTTTTGAGAATGAACCATAAATTGGCCCAAACACTGCAATAGCTATCCAGAATATTAGCCCGCCCATTACAAAAGTTAGAGTTGGTTGCATCAATCCAATTAATTGATCGATTGAATCGTTTATTTCTCTGTCGTAAAAAAACTTAATATTTTTAAGTGAGCTTTCCATATTTCCAGATTCTTCACCAATCTTAAACATTCTTATAACGAGATTCGGGAAGTATCCCGAACTTGCAATTCCAACCGCAAGTGGTTGACCATCGGAAACCTGTTGTT
The DNA here is from genome assembly GCA_964202895.1 of Rickettsiales bacterium UBA1997. Taxonomy (GTDB): domain Bacteria; phylum Pseudomonadota; class Alphaproteobacteria; order Rickettsiales; family UBA1997; genus JAJTDS01. The sequence continues at coordinate 1,041,509 of CAXNJM010000001.1, forward strand.
TGATAATATTGATACTTCTTTTAATGGCGGTATTTTTAACCACATTGCTTGCTGAATCAAGGCATTCAATTACTCCTAGACCACTTTGAAATGTCATGCTAAAAAATTGACAAAAACGAGCAGCATCAATTTTGTTTATTACTCCGCCAATTACGGGAATTTTAAGTTTTAAATAATCTATTTTTACAGCTAGTTCTTGATTTTTTGACATTATTTTAATTGTTAAATTTAAAATAATGGGAGTTAAAATTAACATGGACCAGTATTTTTTCATGAATCCCGAAAATGCAACCAGTGCGATTGTGGTGAAAGGTAGGCTAATCTGTTGAGAGGTTAGAAATTCAGTGATTTTGGGCACTACTACGGTAGTCATGACTCCAATTACTGTAAACATTAATGATACTCCAAATAGTGGACCAAATGTTGCTTTTTTGATTTTTCTTTTCATCTCCATGTTCCATTTTAAATCATCCATAATGCTTGAGAAAGCATCGGCAAGGTGCCCTGTTTTTTCCGCGGTACCAATTAAGCCGATATAAACTTTACCGAATATATTTGGATGCTTTGCTAAGCTTTCTGAAAATAAATTGCCATTTCTAATCGAATCATGTATTTCATGCATTAAATTTTTAATTTTAGGGTTTTCTGCGGTGTCTCTTAAGTCGCAAATGGAATCAACAATTGATATTCCAGCTCTGTCCATTTGTTCTAGATGTAAAAAAATAGTAATGAGATCTTTATTTTTTATTTTATTAAAAAAGCCACCAATTGAGTTATTGGATTCTATTTTAAAAGAAATGAGTTCAAGACCTTTATTTTTTAGATTTGTAGTTAAGTCGGATGGATTCTCTGATGCCATGCTTCCATTAACATATTTCCCTTCTAAATTAATGGCTTTATAGCGATATTGATTCATTTTGTTAGTCTAATTAAGAATTTTAAGCAATTTAAAAGAGCGATAAATTATTGCCAATAAATTATTGATATGGCTAAATTTATGAAATAACGATATTGCAACTTGTAATGTTGTTATTTTTTGTATTTTTTCATTTTATTGAGAATTATATCTCTTTTAACTTTAGAAATATGATCAACAAATGTAATGCCGTTTAGGTGATCTATTTCGTGCTGAAGGCAAGTTGATGCCACTCCTTCAAAATGCTCAATTCTCTCTTTGCCAAAATAATCAAGAAACTTTATGGTTATTGATTTTGGTCTCTTTACTTCTGCTCTTGCTTCGGGGAAGGATAAACAGCCCTCATTAAATGATTTCTGTTCGCTGTCTTTTTCAATGATTTCTGGATTTATAAAATATTGAGGATTGCTATTTCTGATGTTATCTTGACAATTATGGTCGTGATCGTGATGATGGTGATGATGATGCTCTATTTCGTAGTCGAGATCCATTACTAAGGCTCTTTTTAATACCCCAACTTGCACTGCGGCTAAGCCAACTCCATTTTCATAATACATTGTTTCTATCATGTCGTCTAAAAAATTGCGAAATTCATCGTCGATTTTAGTTACATCTTGTGAAATTTGTTTTAATAAAGAATTGGGGGCGGTAATAAGTTTTAGAATTGTCATTTTAGTTAAAAATTATTATTAATTATATTTTCTGCAACGATTTTTAAGGTTTCTGTGTAAATTAAATGTTCTTGGATTAAGATTCTTTTTGCTAAAGATTCTTCGGTGTCTGTGTTTAATATGGCGACTTCAGATTGCTTAATAATTAAGCCAGAGTCAACCTCTGCAGTTACAAAATGAGTGGTGCATCCGGTTTTTTTTGCCTTTGCAAGTATGGCATCTCTAACCGCATGGGCACCTTTGAATTTTGGTAGTAAGGAAGGGTGAATATTGATGATTCGTTTTTCCCACTTTTCAACAAGCCACGGAGATAAAATTCTCATGAAGCCAGCAAGGCAAACTAGTTGGATATTGTTTTTAACTAATTCTTGGTGAATTTCTTGTTCAAAATCTAGGCGATTTTTAAATATTTCGTGAGAAATAATTTTTGTTTTAATGGATTGACTTTCTGCAAAATTTAGACCTATAGCATTTTTGTTGGCAATTACTAGGCTAATTTCAGCGGGGAAGTTTTCTTCTTCTTTGCAGGCATTAATTAGTGCTTGCATATTGCTACCTCGACCAGAAATAAAAATTGCAGTTCTAATTTTTTCTGTCATTGATGTTGGTTTTAATTATTTAGAATATTTCATTTAAAATTCAGAAAATAATAAATTTTTGATTACTAATGAAATGTGCATCAAATTATTGACACTAAAATTAGTTGTATTTTGTTAAATAATCAAGTGTTTATTAAACTAATAATTGGATATTTATTAGTGAATTAATAAATAAATTTAGACAAGTTTTGTTGACTTTTTAGTCTCTGAATTTTATGATTAATATCCATTTCAAATATTATATTATAAAATATTCTTATGAATCGTCATCATTTCTTAGTTTTAATATTCTTAATATTATTCCCTAATCCAGTTCTAGCAAAGGTTAGCGAATGGTATAAAAATACTAAAATTCCTGCTGAAACCCGCTTACTAATTACTAAATTAGAAAATATCGATAATCAAAAAAATAATAAAATTATAGTTGCGGTTGAATTTAAAATTAATGATGGATGGAAAGTTTATGCAAATGATGCTTCAGGCATGGGGATGCCTCCATCTCCTGATTTTAAAGGCACTTTAAATTATTTAAATCATAAAATATTATGGCCTAAAGCGGAAGAGGTTGCTGAAAAAATAGGGGCGGATGTTATTAAATATTCTGTTTATCATCAAAAAACCATTATTCCAATCGAGGTTGAGTTATCAAAAATCGAAAATAATCATTTAATAAATTTACATCTTGATTACGGAATTTGCCGAGATATCTGCATTCCCGCTAGTGCTGATTTTAAAATTAATGTTGAAGATTTTAAAGATGAAAATTCTTTAAAAGAAATTAATAAGTTTTTTCCAATTTTGCAATTGCAGGCGGGGCTAAAAGCAAAGAAAAATAATGTTGAAACTAAGATTGTTGATAATTTCATAAATGGCGAAAAATCAAGCTCTGAGGGTGATAAAAATAATTTTTCTGCGGTGGAAAATCAATCAAATAGCTTAGAAAAAATAGAAGAGAAAAATATTGAACGGCTAGAAAATAAGAAAGGTAGTAATAAATTATTATTTCTGATGATATTTGTTGCGATGTTTGGGGGGTTGATTTTGAATGTAATGCCATGTGTTTTGCCAGTATTATCTCTCAAGATAATTTCATTAATTAAACATGGGCAATCAAGCAAAGCAGAGATTCGCTATAATTTTTTTGCGATTACATTAGGTATTCTAACTTCTTTTATTTGTTTTGCGATAATTGCTATTATCATCAAGCTAAGTGGAAATTACCTTGGCTGGGGTTTGCAATTTCAAAATAAATATTTTCTAATGTTTGTTATTACACTCCTAGTTTTGTTTATTGGCAGTCTATTAGAGTGGCTAATTATCAGCTTTGACAATCTATCAGTTAATTTGTTGCACCAAAAAATTAATCGTCAAAAAAATATATTTATTGCTAATTTCTTATCAGGAGTCTTGGCGGTATTATTAGCAACACCTTGTTCTGCACCAATATTAGGTTCGGCACTTTCATTTGCAATCACTCAAAATTATTTCATTCTTGCAATTATAACAATTGCGATTGGCATAGGCTTTGCGATGCCTTATTTGTTAATAATGTTGGCACCAAAATTAATTAGTTTTTTGCCAAAACCTGGTGCTTGGATGAAGCAAGTTAAGAATATGATGATAAGTTTGTTGATTATAGCGATAATATGGCTTGCCCATATTCTTTCTACTTCAATAGGATATTTAGCGGTTCTAGCTATTTTATTTTTTAACCTAATTTTATTATTATTAATAAAAAACCGCGACAAGATTTCAAAAATATTAAATTTTATTTTGATTAATATTGTGATTATTGGATTATTATCAGTTGTCTATTTTAATAATCATGGCCCCTCAAAAATTGACAAATCAAATAATGGCGATATTTGGCAAGAGTTCAATGAGGAGGATATAGAAAAACATGTTATGCAGGGCAGAGTTGTATTAATTGATATTACTGCTGATTGGTGCATTACTTGTAAAATCAATAAAATGATAATTCTAGAAAATAAAGAAATTATCAAGCTAATCAATCAAAAAAAGATTATTACAATGCGAGGCGATATAACGATTAGCAACCCTAAAATCATGTCTTTTCTTACAAAACATAAGAGATTCGCAATTCCTTTTAATATAGTTTATGGTCCAAATGCTAAAGAGGGGTTAATTTTATCTGAAATTCTCAATAAAGATCGTTTGGTTGAATTAATTATCAAAGCAGATAATCAAGATTCTGCCAATCTAACGCAAGATAATAAATAAAATGAGTTCATCTAGCAATATTTACAATATCATAATCGGTGCTGGTCATGCAGGGGTTGAAGCGGCAACCGCATCAGCAAGAATGAAAATTCCAACTCTCTTAATTACTAAAAGTAAAGAAAATCTTGGTGAAATGTCTTGTAATCCTGCTATTGGTGGAGTTGCAAAGGGGACAATTGTTAGAGAAATTGATGCTCTTGACGGAATAATGGGTAAAGCAATTGATATGTCGGGAATTCATTTTCGTATTTTAAATAGCTCTAAGGGCCCTGCCGTTCATTCTCCAAGAGCTCAAGCAGATAGAAAGCTTTATAAAAAGGCAATAAATCAACTGCTGGAAAATTACCAAAATTTATCAATTATTTTTGGTGAAGTTTGCGATATTGAAATTATTGATTCAAAGGTAGAATCGGTAATAGTAAAAATTGATAAATCAGCGATTAATGACAATAAATTATTTTCATCATTTTATCAAATAGATAGCAATAATTCTTCGCATGATTTTCAACATTTTAAAATTCCTTGTTATGCTGTGGCAATTACAACGGGAACATTTTTGAGGGGAATGATTCATTCTGGCGATAAAAAAACTCCAGCGGGAAGAATAAACGAAGAGCCAACATTACAATTAGCAAAAAGTCTTGAAAATTGTAATTTTAAAATTGGTAGATTAAAAACCGGAACTCCGCCTCGCATTTTCAAAGAGTCAATCAATTTTTCTAAAATTGAGCCTCAGCATGGCGATAGCCCCTGCATACCTTTTTCTTATCTTAATAAGCGAATCGAAGTAAACCAAACTTGTTGCTATATAACTTATACCAATCAAAAAACTCATCAAATTATAAAAGATAATCTTTCTAAGTCTGCAATGTATGGCGGTCATATTAGTGGTCTTGGACCTCGTTATTGCCCTTCAATTGAAGATAAAATTAACCGTTTTTACGATAAGGAGAGGCATCAAATTTTCCTAGAGCCAGAGGGCTTAGATAGTGATTTAATTTATCCTAACGGCATCTCAACCTCATTGCCATTAGAGGTGCAAGAAGAATTTATTAAATCAATAGAAGGGCTTGAAAATGCAGTAATTGCACAAGCTGGTTATGCAATTGAATATGATTTTATTGATCCTAGAGAGTTATTGCCAACCCTTGAAACTAAAAAAGTAAAGAATTTATTTTTAGCGGGTCAAATTAATGGCACCACAGGCTACGAAGAGGCTGGAGGTCAAGGAATTATTGCGGGCATTAATCTTGCTTTAAAAGCGAAAATTATGCAAACTCAATCAGTTGCACAGCAAGAATTTATTCTTGATAGATCTTCTTCTTATATTGGGGTGATGATTGACGATCTTACAACTCTTGGAGTTAATGAACCATACAGAATGCTAACTTCTAGGGCTGAATATCGACTTCTAATCAGGGCAGATAATGCCGATCAAAGGCTTACAGAGCTTGGAATCTCAATAGGTTGTGTTAATAAAGAAAGGGCAGAAATATTTTTAGAAAAAAAACAAAAATTAATTAACGAAACCAATAAAATGGATAATCTAAAAATATCTCCTAGCAAGTTAGAAAAACACAGCATTCATATTAAGCAAGATGGAGTAATTAGAAGTGCCGGTGATTTACTTTCTTTTCCGCACATTAATTTTGAAATGATTGCACCAATATGGCAAGAAGAACTTACAGCAATTGAGCCAGAAATAAAAAAACAATTAGCGATAGATTTTCTTTATAAAAATTATATTAAAAGACAAGCGGAAGATTTGGTAATATTTAAAAGAGACGAAGCGATGAAGATACCTTTAGAAATTGATTATTATCAAATTCAGAGCCTTTCTAATGAGGTTAGAGAAAAGCTTACAAAATCAAGGCCCCATACTATCGGCTCCGCCTTGAGAATGGAGGGAGTAACGCCTGCATCAATGATGGCGGTAATGGTTTATATTAAAAATCATTACAAAAACTATTTACAGTTCTAAAAATAATAAATTTTTCAATTTATTATTAAAAATATTATCTTATATTGCTGTTAGTTAATCAAAATTGAATTTACAAATATAAAATGAAATTAATTTCTTGCAATAGCAACAAAGAGTTATCAAAGGCAATTGCCAATCACTTAAAAACAGAACTTATTTGTGCCGATATCAAAAGATTTTCTGATAATGAAATTTTTGTTGAAATTACTGAAAATGTTAGAGGGCAAGATGTATTCGTCATACAATCAACATCTTACCCCGCTAACGACCACATTATGGAGCTTCTAATTACTATTGATGCTCTAAAAAGGGCTTCTGCCAAAAGAATTACCGCTGTTATTCCATATTTTGGCTATGCCCGCCAAGATAGAAAAGTCGCACCAAGAACCCCAATTTCTGCTAAATTAGTTGCAAATCTAATTACTTGTGCAGGAGCTAATCGTGTTCTAACTCTCGACCTTCATGCTGGTCAAATACAGGGTTTTTTTGATATTCCGGTTGATAATCTTTATTCTTCTCCTGTTTTTGCTGAAGATATTAGAAAAAATTTTGAAGATAAAAATTTGGTTATAATTTCTCCAGATGTTGGCGGTCTTGTTAGAGCGAGAGATATGGCTAAAAAAATTAATGCTGAATTGGCAATTGTTGATAAAAGAAGGCCTCAAGCAGGAGTAAGTGAGGTAATGAATATTATTGGCGAAGTAAATAATCGCAATTGTTTAATTGTTGATGATATCGTTGATTCTGGTGGAACTCTCTGCAATGCTGCCGAAGCATTGCTTGAAAAAGGAGCTAAATCTGTATCTGCATACATTACTCACGGAGTTCTTTCTAACGATGCTTATAAAAGAATAGGAAATTCAAGATTACAAAATCTCATTATTAGCGATTCAATTGCTCCAACTATTGAAATAAAATCAACGAAGAATATTAGAATTATTACTATCGCCAATTTAATTGGTAGTGCAATTCAAAATATTGCTCTTGAAAAATCTATTTCAACATTATTTAACTAAAAATGAAAAATAAAATTAAGAATTTACTTAAAAAAATAACTTACAAACCCTTTATAATCAATATATTGCCAACTTTTTTGGTAGTAATTGTTGTAATTTTCTCGGTTCTTGCTACTGAAATTCTCTATCAACCAAAATCTTTATTTAAAAGGGGTTTTTTTGTAGAGTTAACCGAAGATGGTAAGGTTGTTAAAAAAGAAGAAAAGCCTGTTGATTTAGCAAGTTTAATGGCAATTGCTGATGTTAATAAGGGGGCAAAAATTTTTAAGAAATGTGCTTCTTGTCATACAATTGCTAAAGGAGAAATGGCAAAAGTTGGCCCTAATCTTTACGGAGTAGTGAATCGTAATAAAGGCTCAAATGCAGGGTTTGAATATTCTGTTGCGATGAAAAATAAGGGCGGAAAATGGGATATTGAATCAATTAACAGCTTCATTATCAAGCCAAAAGAATATATAGCGGGAACAAAAATGGCATTTTCAGGGCTTAAGAAACCGCAAGATAGAGCTGATGTTATTTCTTATTTAAAACAAAACTCTCAATAATTATTAAAATTGCAATATTTTAGGCAAGATTTAATCAAAAAAATTCCTCCTGATTTTGCTGAAGAAGTCAAATTATTATTTGATATTTTTGACAATCAAATAAGGTTGGTTGGCGGAGCGGTTAGAAATTTAATTATTGATAAAAAAGTTAATGATTTTGATTTCGCAACAATTTTAACACCAGATCAAGTATCCAAAATATTGAATCAACACCAAATTTTTAACATTACCATTAATGCTAATTTTGGAACAGTGATTGCGGTTATTAACCATAAAAATTTTGAGATTACAACCTTAAGACAAGATTTTAACAGCAATGGTAGGCATTGCCAACCGATGTTTAGCCAAGATTATGAACTTGATGCACAAAGGCGAGATTTTACAATTAATGCTCTATATTTAGATAAAGCAGGGAATCTATTCGATTATTTTAACGGTCTTGCCGATTTAAAGCTTAAGAAAGTTAAATTCATTGGCGATTGTGCAACAAGAATTCACGAAGATTATCTTAGAATATTAAGATTTTGGCGATTTAGCCTTGAATTTGCTGAAGAATATGATAAAGAGGGGGTCGAGCAAGCAATTTCATTGCAAAATAATTTGCAAAAACTTTCTTCTTCAAGAATTAGACAGGAATTATATAAAATCATTCTTTATTCGAAATCAGAAGATGTTATTTTATTACTAAAAAAGCTTGAGAATTGTGGTGCGAGAGCAATAATTATAAACCAAAAATTTAATATCGATAACTTCGCTAAATTGTTAGAATTGGTCAATAAAATAAAAAATCGTGGCAATCTTGCGATAGATAGATTTTTAGAAGCAAAAATAGACAGACTAAAAATATCGGCTTTGTTGATTGATAAAGAAACCGATATACCGTCTCTGGCACTTCAAATTGCTGGTACTAGAATAGAAAAAAAATATTGGCATTTCTTGCAAAAAAATTCTCAATTATTTGAGGAAAAATCAATTAAAATTCGCAATAAAAATGAGTTAAGAATTCTATTTAAAGATTGCTTGGTATCAAATGATGAGCTAGCAATTGAGTTGACGATTTTTTATATTTTAAATAATTGGGAATTTTTATTGAAGCAACAATTAATTGAATATTTAATTGAGTTAATGGAAAAGGCAATTGAGAGTAGCTTTTTTATTGATAAAATCATTGATGCTACTGATATTATATCTGCAAATATCATTGCAAGTAACAACATTAATTATGCGGTTAAAATTGCTAATATTGCTTTTAATAGGCAAAAAATCAACTATAACAAGGAGTCGTTATTAAAATTAATTGCTAAATATTTTAGAATTAATCAACATAAATTTACTCAAAAATAGTGGCAATCGGTATATGGTCTGAAGGTCTTTTTAAGGTTCGGTAATCTTGAAAAAATTGGAAATTTTTAATATTATTTTTTAAGTTAGGGCTACACCAAATATGATCCAATCTTCTTCCGCGGTTTGATTTCATTGGCTCTAACCCTCTATAACTCCACCAGCTATATAATTTTTCCTTTTCGTTTACAAAATGACGATGAGTGTCAATAAAATTGATGGTTTTTTGTAAATTTATTAATTTATCAATTTCAATTTTAGTATGAGACACTATATTTGCCAATTGTTTGTGCGACCATACATCATTTTCAAGGGGTGCAATATTAAAATCGCCAAGAATAATAATTTTCTTATTCGATAATTCTTGTTGTTTAAAAAAATCATTCATCCAATCAATAAAATTAAGCTTATGAGCAAATTTATTGTTAATTATTGGGTCTGGAATATCTCCGCCCGCAGGAATATAAAAATTATGTAAAGTAATTAATTCTTGTTGATTGTTATTGGTAAAATTAAAATCCACCTTCAAATGCCTTGCTTGATTATAGTTGCAAATATCTATATTTTCGATATTTAGCAACGGTATTTTTGCAATAATTGCCACTCCGTTATAAGATTTTTGCCCATCAAATGCAATATAATTAAAGCCTAGATCCTTAATTTGCTTTATTGGAAATTGATCATTATCAACCTTGGTTTCTTGCAAACAAATGATGTCCGCTTGCGAGTCTATGATTAATTTTTCTAAAAGATCTATTCTTAATCTAAGAGAATTTATATTCCATGAAATGATTTTCATTAGGTAAATTTATTTTGAGTTGCGACTAGTTTTTATAAGGCTTAGTAAAATATTTAAAATTTATTATTTACAAATAAAAAAAAAAATTTAACTTGCATTTTCTTTTTTAAAAATTTGATTAAAAATTTATTTATTTAATCTTATTTTTACGATATTAACAAACTTAATTTTTATGATTATTTATTTAACAAAATTTCCTTAAATTTTTTGTTATTACTATCAACCCTTCTATTTAAGATACTCAAAAATGGATAAAAAACAAGATAAAAAAAGCTTCAAAGCTTTAAAAGCCAATATTAAAAAAGATCTTGCTAAAAATAAAGAATCACTTCAAAAAGATTTAAAAGAAGAGCAAAATAAAAAAATTCACTATCTTTTTGAAAACTATCCAGATAAAAATCTAAAAAAAGTAATTGATAACTGCAACGAATCTTTATCAAAAGAATCGCTAACAATTAAAGAGTTTGTTCAAGACAATCTTCCTATGTTGCCAGTATATGCAACTCGTCCGCACTCTTTAAGAGATTCTGCAGAATTTTTTCTCAAAAATTTTTCCCACAATAAGAATAAAACTAGAGTGTTATATTCTGTAAAAAGTAATCCTGAAAAGTCTGTTTTAAATCATTTGTTTAATGCTGGTATTAAAAATTTTGATGTTGCTTCCATTGCTGAAATAGAGATCATTAATAATCTCTTTGGCGATAAGGCAAAAATGTTTTTTATGCATCCAATAAAATCAAGAGAATCAATCTATCAAGCCTATTTTCAATACGGAATTCGTGATTTTGTTCTTGATTGTCACGATGAATTGCAAAAAATTACCGAAGTAACTAATAATGCTAAAGATCTCAATCTCCATCTGCGATTAGCAATTCCAAATAATCATTCTGCAATTGATTTATCCCGTAAATTTGGTATTTTTCCAGAAAAGGCAACGGGTTTATTGAGAAAAATTGCAACCATCGCTAACAATGTTGGTATTTGCTTTCATGTTGGTTCTCAATGTATGGATCCTGTTCAATATCGTGGAGCGATTGAAATTGCTCAGCAATTAATTAAAAAGTCAAAAGTTAAAATCAACATACTTGATATTGGTGGTGGTTTCCCTTCTTCTTATCCTGCAATGTCGCCACAAAGTCTGGATAATTATTTTAATGAAATATTTTTAGCGATAAATCAAATGAATCTACCTGATGATTGCGAATTATGGTGCGAACCGGGAAGAGCATTAGTTGCGGAATCTGGCTCGCTTATTGTAAGAGTTGAGAGCAGAAAAGATCAAATGCTTTATTTGAACGATGGCACCTACGGAGGGTTATTTGATGCTGGAACCCCAAGTTTTATTTATCATACAAAAGCAATTCGTACTAAAAACAATTCTAAATTAGCGACTAAAATGCTTGATTTTGGCTTCTACGGTCCAACTTGTGATTCTCTCGACTTTATGAAGGGGCCATTCTACCTTCCTGAAAATATTGCAGAAGGCGACTATATCGAAATAGGTCAAATGGGTGCTTACTCAAGAAGTATTAGAACTGATTTCAATGGTTTTAATAAAAATATACAAATTGAAGTAAGCGACACTCCTTTGGTTTCAATGTATAAGTCTATCACTGAAAATAATCAATTGGCTCTTTATCTATCAAGGTCTAAATTATAAATTTAACTAATATTTATTAAAAATTTTTAACAACTACAAATGACTAAAAAAATAACCAAAAAAGATCTTCTCAAAAAAACTGTTAAACATATTGATATTACATCATTTGATGCTCGCCCTATTATTGATCAAATGGCAGATATGTCTTTTACTTCACGAGATCTTGCTAAGGCTAGTGAAATTTTTAATATGATGTTAAAAGATAAAAAATGCTCAATAATTCTTTCTCTCGCTGGCTCTACTTCTGCTGGCGGTTGTATGAAGCTTTATGCTGATTTGGTTAAAAATAATATGGTTGATGCAATAGTTGCAACTGGTGCTTCAATTGTTGATATGGATTTTTTCGAAGCTTTAGGTTTTAAGCATTATCAAGGTAGTCAGTTTATTGATGATAAATTTTTAAGAGATAATTATATTGACCGAATTTACGATACCTATATCAATGAAGAAGATCTTCAAAAATGCGATAATGCAATTTTCAAGATAGCCAATAGCCTTGAGCCAAGACCATATTCTTCAAGAGAATTTATCTACGAAATGGGTAAATTTTTAAAGAAAAATGCTAAGAAAAAAGATTCTTTAATAGAATTAGCATTTGATAATAATGTCCCTATTTTCTGCCCTGCTTTTACCGATTCTTCAGCGGGTTTTGGGCTGGTTTTGCATCAAGTTAAAAACCCTAAGAAACATTTAACTATTGATTCAATAGCCGATTTTCGTGAACTTACAGAAATTAAAATTAAAGTAGGAACTACAGGTTTATTAATGATTGGCGGTGGAGTGCCAAAGAACTTTGTTCAAGATACCGTGGTTTGTGCTGAAATTCTAGGAAAAGAAGTTGAAATGCATAAATATGCCATACAAATTACAGTTGCTGATTCCAGAGACGGAGCTTGCTCTTCTTCAACTCTTAAAGAAGCTTGTTCTTGGGGTAAGGTAGATACTGCATATGAGCAGATGGTTTATGCTGAAGCAACTTCGGTAATTCCTTTGTTAGCATCAGATGCCTATCACCGTGGCTTTTGGAAAAAAAGAACGAAAAGAAATTTTGCTAAATTATTTACAAAATAATATAAGGCTTTAGAATTATCTACAGAATTTTAACTAGATAATTACTTCTAATTTTGAAGCCTGAATTTAGATTATTATCAATGTAAAATTAATAATTAATTTAGAAAAAAATACCTATAAATGAAGCATAGCATCGAAATAACCCCTAAATTAATTAGGGATCACAATTTAACCACTGAAGAATATCAAAAAATCCTTGAAATTCTTGGTAGAGCTCCAACTATTACTGAATTAGGAATTTTTTCCGCTATGTGGTCAGAGCATTGTTCCTATAAATCAACTAAAAAATGGCTTAAAACCATGCATACTAAGGCTCCGTGGGTTATTTGTGGGCCGGGTGAAAATGCTGGAGTTATTGATATTGGTGATAATCAGGCAATTATTTTTAAAATGGAGAGCCATAATCATCCTTCTTTTATTGAGCCATATCAAGGTGCGGCAACAGGAGTTGGCGGTATATTGAGAGATGTATTCACCATGGGGGCTCGCCCAATCGCTAACTTAAATTCTTTAAGATTCGGAGAAATAAACCATCCAAAAACTAAACAGCTAGTAAATGGAGTTGTCGCGGGAATAGGCGGCTATGGAAATTGTGTAGGAGTTCCAACTGTTGGTGGAGAAACTACTTTTGATGAAAGTTATAACGGCAATATTATTGTTAATGCCATGACAATTGGTCTTGCTGATAGCAATAAAATATTTTATTCTGCTGCTAGTGAAATTGGTGCAAATGTTGTTTATGTTGGCTCAAAAACTGGAAGAGATGGCATTAACGGCGCAGTTATGGCCTCTGATGAATTTAAAGAGGGTGATGAAGATAAAAGACCAACAGTTCAGGTTGGTGACCCCTTCGTTGAAAAGCTTCTATTGGAAGCATGTTTAGAATTGATGCAATATGATTGCATTTTATCAATACAAGATATGGGTGCTGCGGGGCTTACTTCTTCTTCATTTGAAATGTCGGGTAAGGGTGGAACTGGCATAGAGCTTAATCTTGAAAATGTGCCACAAAGAGAAAAAAACATGACTCCCTACGAAATTATGCTTTCGGAAAGTCAAGAAAGAATGTTGATGATAATCAAGCCAGAAAAAACTGAATTTGCAAAAGCTATTTTTGATAAATGGGAGCTTGACTTTGCAGTAATAGGAAGGGTTACTAATAGCGGTAATGTGCTAGTAAAAATGAACGGAGAAATTTATGCAGATATTCCTTCGCAACCATTATCAGAAAAGGCTCCAGAATATGATAGGCCTTGGCATTATAAAAATATTTCCAGTCAAAATAATTAATTTTCAGATAGAAATTATCAATAAGAAACTTTAGATTTTAATCTATTGAAAGCAAATAATCTCAATGAAATGTTAAGTAAAATATCGGGCGAAATATCAAAAAAATTCATTGCCCTTGCATTAAATTTAAGTAAAAAAAACATTGGGAATACTGGTTCTAACCCAGTTGTTGGTTGTGTTATAGTGAAAGATGGTCAAATTTTATCAACCGGCATTACTGAAATCGGCGGTAGGCCTCATGCTGAAATTGTGGCAATCAATAAAATAATTGATAAGTCAATATTATGCGATGCCGAAATTTACATTACTCTTGAGCCTTGCTCTCATTTTGGCAATACCCCTCCCTGTGTCGATGAAATTATTAAATATAATTTTAAGAAAGTAGTAATTGCAACAATTGATCCAGATATTAGAGTCAATGGTGGCGGAGTTTCTAAATTAAAAGAGGCGGGAATCGCAGTTGAAATTGGGGTGCTAGAGGAGCAAGCTAATAAAATTAATATCGCCTTTAGAACTAATAGAATAAAGGCCAGACCTCTTATCACTGCCAAAATTGCTACTACAATTGACGGCAAAATCGCTACTGCAAATTTTGCCAGTAAGTGGATTAGCAACAAAGACTCTCTTAGGTTTGCTCATTATTTACGGTCAATTAATAATGCAATAATGATAGGTAAAAATACTTTACTGCAAGATAATCCTTCATTAAATACAAGATTAAGCGGGCTAGAATTTCATCAAAATAAGATTATAATCGTTAGTAATAGCAATAATTTGCCCATTAAAGCTAATGTTTTTCAAAATATAGAGAATAACCCAGTTATTATTATTACTAATAACAGAGAGGCAATTTGGCAAGAATTCGTTGATATCGGAGTTAAAATAATTTTTGCTGAAAATATAGAATCTGCAAATGAAGAAGATTCTCAACAAATTGATTGGCAGAAGGCATTGAAAATATTGGCTCAAGAGCAAATTAATTCAATATTAGTTGAGGGCGGTAGTTATTTATTAACAACTTTGATAAAGCAAAATTTTATTGACGAATTATTTTGGATAAGAAGCAATAAAATAATTGGCGATCCAGCAATATCGTCAATTGGTCAATTGGGTCTTAGTGATATTAGTCAATCAATGGTGAATTTTATTCCTGTTGATAATTGGCAATTTGAAAATGATTTAATCAGTAAGTTTGTTAATGTTGATATTCTGTAATATTTTAAAGAAATTTTATAATATCTAAGCCTATATCAATTGCTTTGGCAGAGTGGGTTAATGTTCCAATCGAAATGAAATCAATATCTAAATTTTGATATTGAGTAATGTTGTTAAGGCTAATACCTCCAGAAACTTCAATTAAAATTGGCTTCATAGCATTGTTTTCTCTAATTAATTTACTTGCATTAGATACTTCTTCAATCGTCATATTATCGAGCATGATAATATCTGCTTGTGCGGTAATTGCCTCTTTTACTTGATTAATATTGTCGCATTCTACCTCTATTTTACTATTAATATTGTTGCGACGACAATATTTTTTTGCATCATCAACGGCAATAATAATATTTTTACCGGTAGCAAGATGATTATCTTTTATTAGAATCATTGAAGATAAATCAAGGCGGTGATTATCTCCTCCGCCTATTTTAACCGCGAATTTTTGTAAAATTCTGAGCCCCGCTATTGTTTTACGAGTATCGAGTATGGTTATTTTGGGGTTATTTAGTTTGGTTACAAAAAGATTGGTGGTGGTTGCTATACCGCTTAAATGTTGCATCAAATTAAGAATGGTTCTTTCTGCACTAAAAATTAAGTGACTATCGCCGATGCCAATAGCAATTTTATCGCCACATGATAATTTATCGCCATCATTTTTTAAAATTTTATATTCTAAATTGCAATTAGAGAATTTTTGATTCAATTTTAATTTATCAAAGCAAATCTTAATTGCTCCAACTCCACATAATATTGAATTTTCTCTAGCGATAATGGCAAATTCTACCTTGCTATTTTTTTTTACCACCGCATCGGAGGTGATATCGTTAAATGCCTTATCTTCTTCTATAGCATTGCTAATAGATGTTTCTAGGGATCTTTCTAGAGAGTTTTTTGGGGAGTTTTCTAGTGATAAATTAATGTTTTTTGATGTTATTTTAGATTTCATATCGGCAGTTTCTTGGATCGAAATTTTTATATTTAAATTCTGCAAGTTTACTTTTAATGAATTGTCTCATAAAATTCATTTCATCTGCATTGATAGGCCTAGCTCCGCTTTCATTTTCCTCTAATAGTTTTTTTAACACTTGAAACACAAAGCAACCATCGTGATTGCCGTTTTTCTTGGCTTTTAGCATTGTTGATAAGGTTCTAGTCCACAATGGAGCATCTTCAAAATTATTATTAGCAATAAGGTCAGCACTGCTAATTGCAAGGTCTATATCTGGTATTCGAGAAGCAATATCTGAAGATTGAACTATCCACCACCATTTTTTATTAAGATTTGTAGCAGAATGTTGATTTATAAATTTAACGATTAGGCGAGTATCCTCTTTATTTTGAGTTTGCGAATAGTAATAAGAAGCAATGGCGGGAGAAAAGTTGCTTTCTTGATTTAAGTAATCGAGAGCTTCAAGCCAAAGATAGATTCTTTTATAATCATAACTTTTAAGAGCAGTGAAACCAAGAAATACATCTCCAGAATTTTGTAAACGAGTCGATAGTAAGCGAAATAAAAATTCTTTATCTCCTAGGCTAATGAAATCCATAGCTGTTTTGCTTGGGGGGTTTGGAACTATCTCAACATTTGGTTTTATGTCTCTTATTTTTTGCCATAAAAACAACTGAGAAGTAATTAATATCAAGAAAGCAACTAGACTAATGCGGTGAGAATATAGATGATAGTATAGTTTAAAATTTTTGATTACCATATAGATTTAAAATTGCTTTTTTTTAAAATCGTGACAAGACATTGTAATCATTAATGGAATATAAATCAATGCTTGAAGTGCTATTATTGGCAAAATAGTAAAATCGCTTATTCCATAATTTAGCCACTGAGTTTGTGCGAATAGATCTAGTCTTGGCAATATTGCCGAAATAAATTTTAACATTATTTTTAATAGCGAAATTGTGCTTTGACCGTTTAGATCATTAACTTGATCAATCGTTTTTATAGACATTACGAAAATGCCAATTAGATGAGAAATGATATAAAAGCCAAATGATGCCATAATTGCAGAAAAGCTATTTTTTAAAATTAAAGAAGATAATAAGGCAAAAGATATTGCGATTGTAGTCTCGGTTATAATGGTTGTAGACCATAAGAAGAGACCTAAATAATTTACTTTGCAAATTATTAAAATTAATAAAATTAGCGGTATGATAATTAAGATAGAGGCAAGCAGAAAACCTGCGATTGAAGAGAATATAAATTTTTCTCGTGAAATTGATTTAGATATTATGAATTCAATTTCTTTATTCTCAAAAGCCTTGCCAATATTGATGCAAACAAATATCATCATTCCAGATTCAATAATAATTCTGCTTAAGCCTGCGATATAAGCATTAGTAAATTGCTGCTCTTCAATGAATGCTGTTGAGCCAAGAAAAACTGATAAAGAAATTGCGATTAATAAAAATAATATTAATCCGATATAAAGTTTATTTCTTACTGCATTAAGTAGAATATAGAAAATGATTGCTTTCATAAGTTTTTATTTTAATTGATATATTTTTCCCTGTCATTAACAAATTTGTCATGAAATTCACGATCTGATTTTTTAATGCTATTATTGGGATTGATAATAGTTGCTTTGATGAATATTACTGTTTCTATAATGTTGGTACTGCGAGATTTATATTTAAAAAGATTGCCAAGAAATGGAATTTCAGAAATAAGAGGCACTCCGATATCGCTATTAACAAATGTTTCATTTAAAAGACCCCCTATTACAAGCACTGAACCACTTTTGATTTTAGCAGTAGTTTTCATGGTTCGACTTTTTACTATAGGAACTTTATTGCCAAGAGATTTTCCGTCTGGACCAACTGATGGATCTAATACTTCTCCGGAGCGAACTGATAATGTTGGCTCTATATCAAGAACCACTTCGCTTAAATCAACATTTATTGATGGAGTAATTTTTAGCTGTGTGCCAATTGGCTCTTCGTTTTTAGTAACATTCAGAGTTGATGTTGTTGCAGAGCCACTTCCGCCAGTGCCGAGTTGAGTAGATTGGCTGGCACTAACTGTAAAGTAAATATATTTTTCAGAGAAATCGAGTTCGGCTTCTTGATTATTCATCGCATTAATACGAGGGCTAGAAATTGCTCTAGTAGTGCCAAATGTATCAAGAAAGCCTATCATTGTTGAGAGATTTGCAGTTGCCTTGCCACCAGTAGGTAATTTTATGCTTTTGGCAATATTTGGTAATTTTATACTTAGAGAGCTTGCGGCATCGGCAACAGAAGTGCTGGAAGCGGTAATCTGAATGCCGTTTCCATCTATTAGGTCCCAATTTATTCCTGATTGAAATTCTTTTTTAAGATTAACTTCTACAACCTTAGCTTCAATTAAAACTTGTGCGGAGCTTGATTTATTAACATCATCAAGATATTTAGAAATTTCTTGATGTTGAGCTTTCGTTGCAAAAACAGTAATAAGGCCAGCTGGTTTATTGGTTTTGATTGTTGATGCAATTTGTTCTACTGCAGAATCTTCCGCTTTAGTGCCTGCTTCTGATTCTTCTTCTGAATTGGAAGATTTTTGAGATTGAGAAGCTGGGGGGTTATTGTTGATCTTTTCAATAATCGCATTGAGATTTTCTTCTACTTGATCCCATAATTCGCTAGAGGATAAAAAATCAACAAAATAGTTTTTGTAATAAGGGGCATCTCTTTCGAATCTTAATATTCCATTTTGGTAAGAATATCGCAATTTACCAAGGGTTGCTATTCTATCTAAAACTTCTTTTAATGGTCTTGAGCGGGCATTTAAGATAATGCCACCTGAAATTGAAGGGTCTAAATCAATGTCGATTTTAGCAACCCTTGCTAATTCAATTAAGGCATCTTTTAATGGCACCTGTTCGGTTGTTGAAAATGAGATATATTTATCTCCACCAATTCTTGGCGGAGGTGCGGTGGCAATCATTTTTGAGAGTTTAGGAATCTCAACTGAATTTCTATTTTTATAGATGTTTCTTTTTGATAGGTTTTCTTTTGCTGTTTTTTTGCCTCCGTACATTGATTTTTCAAATTCTTTGCGACTAAGATTGGCTTCTTCATCTATTTTTGTTTTATCTTTAATTTCATCCATTGAATTTCTAACATTTTCGCATGCAAATAAGGTTGTAACAAGCAATACTAAAAAACTTTTATAAATTGCTTTACAGAGATTATTGTTGAAAATAATTATTATATTTGAGTTAATGGTTTTTTTGTTAAACACAGCAATGCAATTTGCAGAATATAGTTGATTGATTTTTTAAGTGATTAAAAATATCATTACCAAATGAAATAAAGCTTGATTTTTGTAAGATTTATCAAAAAATAACTAAAACTTTATAGATTGATTAAAACGAGATAATTAAAAATCAAACTTTTTTAGAAAACTAAATGGAGATTTTCACTAAAAAGAGATTTTTACTAAAAATGGTTTTATAAGTCAATAAATAAATAAAAACATTAAGAAAAAGATTAACAAGCAAAACTTAACTAATCAAATAAAATATGATTAAAGAATCGGATAAAATTTTTACCAATTTATACGGCTACAAATCTTCTAACTTAGAAGGGGCGAAACAAATGGGGGATTGGTTTAATACGAAAAACTTCCTTGATAATGGTGCGGAGTGGATAATTGAACAAGTTAAGCAATCTGGCTTAAGAGGTAGAGGTGGTGCAGGTTTTCCAACTGGTATGAAATGGTCTTTTATTCCCAAAAAAAACAACCTAAGCCAAGATTCTAAGCCCCATTATCTAGTAGTTAATGCCGATGAATCGGAGCCGGGAACTTGTAAAGATAGAGATATTTTAAGAAACGAGCCTCATAAATTGTTAGAAGGCTGTCTTTTTGCATCAAGGGCGATAAATGCTAATGTTTGCTATATATACATCCGCGGGGAATATTATAACGAATCTAGGGTATTGCAAAAAGCAATTGACGAAGCTTACGAAGCTAATTTAATTGGCAAAAATGCTTGTAATAGTGGTTGGGATCTCGATATATTCATACATCGTGGTGCTGGTGCATATATCTGCGGAGAAGAAACTGCATTATTAGAAAGCCTAGAAGGAAATAAAGGTCAACCAAGATTAAAACCTCCATTTCCTGCCTTAGTAGGTCTTTACGGTTGCCCCACTGTGATTAATAATGTTGAATCAATTGCTGTAGTGCCAACTATAATTCGTAGAGGTGCTTCTTGGTTTGCGGGCTTAGGAAGAGAAAAAAATACTGGTACAAAAATATTTTGTATTTCTGGGCATGTTAATAAGCCTTGCAATGTTGAAGAAGAAATGGGCATTCCACTAAAAGAATTAATAGAAAAATATGCTGGCGGAGTTAGGGGTGGCTGGGACAATCTTCTCGCTATAATCCCCGGAGGCTCTTCTGTGCCGATGATAAAAAAAGAGGTTTGCGACACCGTTTTAATGGATTTTGATTCTCTCAAAGCAGTGGGAACTGGGCTTGGAACGGCGGGAATTATAGTTATGGATAAAAGTACGGATATCATTAAAGCAATTGCTAGATTATCCCACTTCTATAAACATGAATCTTGCGGTCAATGTACTCCATGTCGCGAAGGCACAGGTTGGTTAATGAGAATTATGGACAGAATGGTTGAGGGCAATGCAAAGGTTGAAGAAATTGATCAATTATATAATTTAACCAAACAAATAGAGGGTCATACAATCTGTGCTCTAGGCGATGCTGCATCGTGGCCTGTTCAGGGTTTAATAAAAAACTTTCGCGATGAAATGGTTGAAAGAATTAAGTTTAATCAATAAGTATATCTATCTAAATATTTTAAATTTAGTTCTTGAAAAGAGATAATATTATACTTATATCTTAAAAACTATTAAAAATTGAGTTTTAAAAAATGAAAAATAATCGTAAAAATCTTCTTATATGGGCAGTAATTTTGCTTCCAATGCTTCTTCTTGCTGTTTTTAATCAAGAGGGGAAAGGTAAAAAAATTACATTTAGTGAGTTCATAACCAAAGTTGAAACAAAAGAGGTTGGAAGTGTTGAAATAAAGGGTTCAGAATTAATTGGTAAATTAAAAGATGGTAGTGAATTTTTTACCAATCTTCCTAATTATCCAGATTTAATCGATAAATTACAAGAAAATCAAGTAGTAATCGAAGTTCAGCCTCTAGTTAGTAAATCAGAGAAAATAATTGGTGGTCTTTTAGGTTGGTTGCCGTTGATTATAATGGTTGTTCTTTGGATAATGTTTGCTAAGGGCTTGTCGGCAAATAGCAACAAGGCTTTGGGTTTTGGTAAATCAAGAGCTAAGCTATTGCAAGAAAATAAGCATAAAGTTACTTTTGCTGATGTTGCTGGAATTGACGAAGCAAAGCAAGAGCTGTCGGAAATCGTTGATTTTTTAAAAGAACCAAAAAAATATACTGAATTAGGAGCAAAAATTCCTAGAGGCTGTATATTAATAGGTGCCCCAGGAACTGGTAAAACATTGCTTGCGAGAGCAATTGCTGGTGAGGCGAGTGTGCCATTTTTCTCAATCTCTGGTTCTGATTTTGTTGAAATGTTCGTTGGTATTGGTGCAAGTAGAGTCCGCGATATGTTTGAACAGGCAAAAAAATCTGCTCCCTGCATTTTATTTATTGATGAAATTGATGCGGTTGGTAGGCATCGTGGTAGTGGTGTTGGTGGCGGGAACGATGAAAGAGAACAAACTTTAAATCAATTATTAGTTGAAATGGATGGCTTTTCTGATAATGAAGGAGTTATTGTCGTCGCTGCTACCAATAGGCCAGATGTTTTAGATAGAGCATTGCTAAGACCGGGTAGGTTTGACCGTCAAATTAATGTTCCAAATCCTGACATTTCTGGTAGAGAGCAAATTATAGCGGTTCATATTAAGAAGATTATTACTGATTCCAATGTAAATATCAGAACTCTTGCCAAGGGAACCCCAGGTTTTGCAGGGGCGGATCTTGCTAATTTAATTAATGAAGGTGCTTTAATGGCTGCAAGAGCTGGCGGAAAGTTGGTGTCGATGCAAAATCTCGAAGATGCTAAAGATAAAATAATGATGGGGCCAGAGCGAAGAAGTATGATAATGCAAAAAGAAGAAAAAGAACTTACTGCATATCATGAAGCTGGCCATGCTATTACCGCAATTAATTCTCCTAATTCTGACCCGATACACAAGGCAACAATAATTCCTAGAGGTAGAGCTCTTGGTTTGGTAATGAGACTTCCAGAAAAAGATAGATTCTCAGTCACTAGAGCAAAATTGCTTGACGATTTAGTGGTAGCGATGGGCGGTAGAGCATCTGAAGAAATAATATTCGGTTACGATAAAGTTACTACAGGGGCATCTTCTGACATTGAGCAAGCTACTCAAATGGCAAGAAGTATGGTTACTAGTTGGGGTTTAAGCGATAAGCTTGGTTCTATTGATTATACTCAAGATGCAGAATCAAAATACGGAATCGCTTCTCAAAAATTTTCTGACAATACAATGCAAATTATTGATGATGAAATTAAAAGAATAGTCGATGAGGCTTTGAGTAAGGCAAAAAAAATTATCAATGAAAAAAGAGCTGATATTGAAACTCTTGCCAAAGCCTTGCTTGAATATGAAACTCTTAGTGGCGATGAAATCAAAGATTTACTTACAGGTATTGAAATTAGAAAATTTCCAAGTCAAATATTGGAAGTGTCAACAAATAATCAATCAGCAATAAGTGCCATTAATAATGATAAAGTTGATTAGAATTAAGATTAATTGATTGATAATCTTATTTTAATTTTTAATATTATTTTTTGAGTATATTTATTTATGCTTAAAAAATAATATTATTAATTTAAAATAATGGCAAAAAATCTTTTAGCTCTCCTTTTATTTATTGCTTTCTTATGTTTATCTCTCGATTTAAGAGCAGGAGATACTAATCAAATTATTCAAAATCAGAAGCAACTAGATGATAAGTTGGAGGTTGATAGAGAATTTTTAGAAGATGTTGAAAAAAAAACCAAAGACGAAGCTCTGTTATCAAACAAAGAAGAAGATTTTCTTACTAAAAAAGAATGCAATATCATCAATCAAATAAAATTTGATAATATTTCAGTAATTAACGATAATCAAAAATTAGAGATTAATAAAAAATTTACTAAAGATTGTTTTACTAAATTTGATGCCCAATTATTAAAATCATATATTCAAAGAGAGCTTGATAATAAAGGCTTAACTAAATCTTATCCTAAATTTAATTTTATATTATTAGAAAAGAAAATTTTAATAATAGAAACCAATAAACATTATATAGAGTCAATAAAATTAATCACCAACAACATTGTTGATAATAGTGATATAGCAAAGATTAAATTGGCACTTGCCTTTGGTTATTTAAAACAGGATAGCGAATTTAATTTGCAACAAATTGAAAGGGGAATAAAAAACTTTAATTCTCTGCCTTCTAATAAAGCGAGTTATGAAGTTTCTGTTGGCAGTGATGACGATCATTCAATTGTTATTATTAAGAATCATACCAGCAATCATCCTAAAATTTCATTAAATTATGATAATTTTGGTAATTTAATTTTTGATAAAAACAGAATCAATGCAGGTCTAAGGGTTGATAATTTATTTAAAATTAACGATAGTTTTAATTTTAATTCTACAATTAATCAAACCGCTTTATTGCAATCAAAATTCTTGCCCTATATAAGTAATCTTTCCAATAAAGATAAATATAACCTGGTTTCGGCAGTTGATTTTACTGTTCCAATTGATAATTATCAATTAGGATATTATTTTCAAAAGCAAGAATACCAATATCAAAACAATAAAGGGCTAGAAAATGGCTCTGTTGTTAGTCATAAAATCTCACTGAGAAATAATTTATTTAATAAAAATGATTATCGTTTGATGTTAAGAAGCTCAATTAGATTAAGAGAAATCAACAACAAAACAAATTATCAAATCAATCAAAATAATAGCTTTAATTCAAGTTTTATTTCGTTGGGATTATCACAAATTATAAAATTTAAAGAAGGTGAATTGTTTATCAAGCCAACGTTTATAAGGTCATTTAGTGGTATTGAGGCTACGGGAGATAGTAAATATTATAATTTAAACAAAGAGCATAAAGATTTTGATTTATTTGAAATATATTGTGATTATCAACAAAAAATTAACTTTAGCAAAATCTTATCAAGTATAGCAAACAAAGGTTCTTTAAATAGTGATTTGAAGCTAAATTATAATTTGGCATTTAATGGCCAATTCGTAAAAAGAAAAATAGCTAGTGCCGATAAAATCTCAATAGGCGGGGTTTCTTCAGTGAGAGGTTTTAACAATTCATCAATTAGCGGGGATGCTGGCTATGTTTTTAGAAATGATTTAATGATCAATCTGAGTGATTTAAAAAGTGAAGAATTTTATAAAAATCTTGAATTAGGAATGTTTTACGATTATGGAGCGATAAGAAATATTGATTATCGATCTGGAAGGCTTAGTAGCATTGGCTTAACATTGAATTCTAAGCCAAAAATTATTGTTAAAGAATTGGATAAATTGCAGTTTAATAGTCAATTAAGTTTTGCAAAAACTTTAACAGCATCTAAATTAGAAAATAATAACAACAAATATGCCTTTTATTATAGATTGAGCTTTGAAATATAGACAATTTCTTAATTAATGAATTAGATCTTTGAAATAACTAGCTCCACTATTTTTTTAGCTAAAAACTTTTTAGTGATAATGCCCAAATTATTAGAAGATTTCCTATCAACAATAAGCGCTTCGGTAAATTCATTGCCAAATACCGCTCCATTTTGCAAGCTGTTGGCGACTATTATATCGCAGTTCTTTTTTTCAAGCTTTTGCCTTGCCATATTTTCTCTGGTTGTGGCATCAATATCCGCATCTTCAGCCGCAAACCCAACTACAAGTTGTGGTCTTAGTTTATTGTTGGCAATATTTTGCAATATATCAATATTTTGCTCCAATTCTAATGTTAAATTTTGTCGGTCATTCTTCTTAATTTTATGCTTGCTAAAGGTTTTAATTTTAAAATCACAAACTGCGGCACAAGAAATAAAAGCAAAACTATTAGATAGATTTTCTAAAATCATCTGATGCATTTGTTGGCTATTTTTTACTCTAATTATTTGTGAGGAAGGTAAATTAACGGGCTGAGAAATGTTGCTAGCAATAAATATAACTTCCGCACCAGATAAATAAAGCTCCTCAGCAATAGCTATGGCTTGCATTCCCGAAGAAAAATTACCAATAAATCTTACTGAATCAATTGGCTCAAATGTTGCCCCCCCAGAAATAATAATTTTTTTACCTTCCAGTCTTCTTTGATTCGAAAATATATTATTGATTGATTCAATTAAAAGATTAATATTTGCCATTTTGCCAACTCCTATTTCTCCACAGGCAAGGATGTCAATTTCTGGCTCAATTATAATAACCCCTCTGGCTCTTAACTTTTCAATATTTTCGCGATTACTAGCACTAGTCCACATTTTTTCATTCATTGCTGGAGCTATAACTAGTCTTTTATTAGAGGCGATAATGGCAGTAGAAGCTAAATCATCGGCATATCCATTGGCAATTTTAGCAATAAAATCTGCGGAGGCAGGAGCTACAAAGATTAGGTCGCTAGATCTGGATAATTCAATATGATTGATTTTTGCTTCTTGGCTGGCACAAAATAAATCGCTTAATGTTTCGTTTCCGCTAATTGCGGTTAATAATAGAGGGGTGATAAATTCTGCCCCTCCCTTAGTTAAAATAGGAGTTATGTGATAATTTTGTTTTTTTAATAATCTGATAGCCTCAACCGCTTTATAACAAGCAATGCTCCCAGTAATAATGAATAATATTTTGTTCATAATTCTTGTTTTTAAAGTTAAAATTTTATTAAAAGTTGCTGATTTATTTTATTTGACAAATAAAATAAAGCTATTAAATTTCCTATTAAAATTTTGTTTAGTTAAAGCTATTCAACTTAAGGGTAATTAAATAAATATAAATTCAACTTAATTTTAAGTGTCTATGAAAAAAATTGTAAAAAACTTTGCTAAATTATTAGCCTTCTGCTTTTTGAGTCTTGTGGTCAGTCAATCTCATGCATTTGCTCAAAGTGCTACTAGTGTTGAAGATAACCCTCTTTCAAGAGTTTTGTGTAACGTATATAAAATTACTACTGGTAATGCTGGTAAAACTTTTTGTGCTTTTGCAATTGTTGCTGCTGGTGTTGGCTTCTTTACTGGTAAATTAAACTGGGGTTTATTAATAGCTCTTGTACTTGGTATCTCTGCAATCTTTGGTGCACCTAAAATCATCAGTGCTATCACAGGAACTAGTGGCCTAGATTGTACTGTACAAAAAGATGTGCAACAAGGAAGCACTTCTACTGTCCCACTAAATTAGTTAAATTTATAAAATAAAATGTCTCGTATCTGCGAACTGCTTTCAGTAAAACCAATGAGTGGGAACAAAGTTTCCTACTCTAACCGCAAAACTCGCCGTCGTTTTTTGCCAAATCTTAAAACTATTGGCTTCTTTAGTGAAACCCTTGGTTCTAACTTAAAGCTTAAAGTTGCAACTTCTACTCTCAGAACCATTAACAAATATGGTAATATTGATAGTTTTCTTGTGAATTTTCGTTTTAATAAACTAAGTGATATTGCTAAAAAAATAAGAGTTAAAATTAAGAAAAAACTTATTGCGACCAATCGTTTATCTGAAATTGAAATTGTAAAACAAAAAAAATCTACTCAAGCCTAGTTAGATATATTTTCTCCCAGTTAGGTTCTTGCAAAAGAAACTTAGCTGGGATTTTTATTAATTTTAAAAAAATAAATATGTTAAAATTGCTAAATTTTAAAAAAAATATCGCAAAAATTATTGTAAATATTCTAATCATTAACTTTTTTACTATGACCTCCGAAGCTATTTCAAAATCCGTTAATCTTCCTGCTGGTTTAGACCCACAAAATGCAATCATTATTGAGCTTAAAGACGGTAATGTATTAATAGAATTATTGCCAAAAGTAGCCCCTAAGCATGTCGAAAGAATAAAAACTCTTGTTAAGCAAAAGTTTTATGATGGCATCGTGTTTCATCGTGTTATAGATGGTTTTATGACTCAAACTGGAGACCCTACCGGAACAGGTATGGGCGGTAGTAAATTGCCAAATTTAAAAGCAGAATTTTCTGACGAGCCTCATATTAGGGGAGCTCTTTCTATGGCTAGAGCAGCAAGCCCTGATAGTGCAAATAGTCAGTTTTTTATCGTTACAAAAGATTCAAGATTCCTAGATCGTCAATATACAATATGGGGAAGAGTAATTTATGGAATGGAAATTGTTGATAAAATTAAAAAAGGTGATCAAAATTTTAACGGAGAAGTAAAAAATCCTGATAAAATGATAAAAGTTTATCTGGCTTCTGAACAGCATTAGGAGTATTTATGCTTTATAATCCTAATAATATTTTTGCAAAAATTATTAGAGGGGAAGTTAACTGTAATAAAGTTTATGAAGATAATCAAATTATTGCATTTAACGATATTGCTCCGATTGCCCCCGTCCACATTTTAGTTGTTCCAAAATTAGAATGTCGAAATTTCACCGATTTTATTAATTTGGCTACTTCAGAAAATATTGCTTATTTTTTTAATAAACTATCTGAAATAGCCAATTTAAACTCTCCAGCTGGCTTTAGAATTATAACCAATAATGGAAAAGATGCAGACCAAACAGTTGAACATTTTCATGTTCATATTATTGGAGGGGCTAAATTAAAGCCTCTTACTCATTAAGATTTTATGTTTTCTTTAGTTATATTAATCCCAATCACCTTGCTTCTTGCGATAATTGGTTTGATAGCATTTTTATGGAGTGTCAAGAATAAGCAATTTGAAGATCTTGAAGGCTCTGCTGGTAGAATATTATTTGATGATAAAGAGAAGAATGATAATTCTGAAAAAAATTAACTAAACTATTCTTCTTCTGCTGTTTGTTGATTAAAATTATTTTCAAGCTTTGAAATTACTATTGATGCGGTAGCATTGCCAATTAGATTAGTTACCGATCTTGCTTCTGCCATAAATCTATCAATTCCAAGAATTAACACTAGCCCCGCAACTGGAACTGTATCCACCATTGATAAAGTAGTAGCAAGGGTTATGAATGCACTGCCAACAATTGCAGTTGCTCCTTTTGAGCTAACTAACAAGATCAGCATAATTTCAATAATTTGCCAATTTGAGAGTTGAATATTAAAAGCTTGTGCAATAAAAATTATAATCATTGTAAATGAAATGCAGGTGCCATCTAAATTCAATGAATAGCCTGCGGGAATAACAAAATTAGCTATTGCTTTTGAACAGCCAAATTTTTCCATCTTTTTCATTAAGCTTGGTAATGCTGGTTCTGAAGATGCGGTACCAAAGGTAATGAATATCTCCTCTTTAATGTGGCTAATTAATTTGAAAATACTGGAACCGCAGAGTTTTAGAATAATTCCAAATATAATTATCACAAATAAAAAAGATGTTATATATAAACAAGCTAATAGTTTAGTTAATGATAATAGTGATTCTGGTCCAAATTTTGCAACTGTATAGCTCATTGCTCCAAATGCACCTATTGGTGCTAATTTCATTATTAAAGCAATGATTTTAAAGGTTATTTCTGATAATTGATGAATTCCATCAATAATGATTTTGCACCTTTCTTTGATTTGCGATAAGGCGATGCCGAATATTATTGAAATAAATAAAATGGGCAATATTTCGCTTTTAGTAAATGCTTCAAAAAAGCTGTTTGGAACTATATTTAAGATAAAATCTTCAAAGCTAGTTTTAGCAATTTTGTCAACTCCAATTAATGATTTATCTATTTCTGCGAGATTAGCATTTATTCCCGCCCCAGGTTTGAAATATATAGCCACTAAAGCTCCTATTATCATTGCTATTGTGGTTACAATTTCAAAATAAATGATGGTTTTAAAGGCGATTTTGCCAATTCTGTTTGAGCCAGAACCGCTTATCATCGCTAGAGTAATGGTGCAGAATATGATGAGTGGAATGCACATCTTTACTAGTTTTATGAATACATCCCCAAGTGGCTTCATTTTTAAAGCATTTTCTGGCATTGTTATAGCGAATATTATCGCCATAAATATGGCTATTAATACTTGTATGTATAAAGAAGGCTTTTTTGTAAAGATTTTTATCATAATAAATTGCTTAATATTTCGAAATTAAAAAATTTGCGATCGATTTAACTTAATTTTAACAGCAAAAATAAGGTTGTTCCATATTTTTTGCAATCTATTACATTGAGATTTAATTCAAGATTATTGAGTTCTGGGGCTAGAATTTTATTGAGGTGGTTTGATAATTCGGTGATAATTTTTTGAAAATTTTGCTTTATTCCTCTGGTTCCGCTTATCATTTTTATTGATTCTTCATCGATTAAATTATTATTTTTGAAATTAAGTTCAATTATTAATATCGACTTTTTTTGCCACCAATTATTAGTAATTAAATTTTTTACTAAACATAGATAATCGCTTTTGTAAGGTGGGTCAAGAAATATTAAGTCAAAATAATTTTGATTATAGGGCAGTTTTTCTACATAATTACTAATAAATGCAAATTTTTCGCTAATTTGTAAGTGATGAGAATTATTTTTTGCTAAATTTAGATTATTATAATTGCTATCAACTAAGGTGGCAGATTTTGCACCCCTTGAAATTGCCTCAATTGCTAATGCTCCGCTACCGCAACATAGATCTAAAATTTTGCTATTTTCAATTAAAAAATCGTGATTATTAAAGAAGTTTAATGAAGTAATAACATTAAAAATTGCTTGACGGTTTTTATCGGTAGTTGGTCTGAGGAGGTTTTTTTTTGATTCGGTTAATAGTTTTTTACCCTTAAATTTGCCTGCAATAATTCTCATTATTAATCTACCAATTTATAATCTTGATTTATCTGCATAATAAACTCCAAGTAATTTTACATTTTTTGAGAAGAAGCCTAACTCTTCAAGGGCAAGAGCGACTCTTTTTTCGGTTGGATGACCATCAATTGCAATAAAAAATTTTGCTTCAATGGAAGAGCCTCCCGGAATATAGCTTTCTAATTTTATCATACTAATTCCATTGGTTGCAAAGCCTCCCAGTGCTTTATATAGAGCACCCGGTATGTTGCGGATAGTAAATATCATTGAGGTTATGATTTTTCTTGAGCCAATTTCTAACTCGGCTGGTTGCTTGGATATTACAATAAAAATGGTAATATTTTCATTGTTAGAATCTTGAAAATTTTTTTCCAATATTTTTAGGTTGTAGATTTTGCAAGCTTCTTCTGAACAAATTGCAAATTTAGTTTTGTCTTTTTGTAGAGAAATAAATTTTCCTGCCTCGGCAGTATTAGAAAATTCTACTGGTTTCAAATTTAATTGGCGAATATTTTTTTGACATTGCATTAGTGCTTGCGGATGCGAATAAACTTCTTTGCCATCTGTTATTTTAGAATCTTCAGTGCCGGCTAAATAGTGGTTAACGGCAAAGAAATGTTCTGCCGCAATTGAAACATTATTTTCTTGCAGAAGGTTGTGTATCTCTGAGACTCTTCCTGCATATGAATTTTCAAGGGGAATTATGCCATAATCAGTATCGCCATTAAGCACAGCCTGAAAAACATCGTAAAATGTTGAAAAAGAGCGGGGCTCTAATTGTTTATAAAAAGTTTGGCAGGCAAGATGAGAATTTGCACCGAGAGCTCCCTGAAAAGCAATAATTTTTTTATTCATAATTCCAAAAATTCTTCTTAAGATTCTTTTTAATAAATTGATAATGCTCTTCTAATTGTTGATTATCGGGTGAGAAATCGCGAATTGGTAGGTTTTTATAAGGGGAGTTCTCGCTATCAATTTGAGTAGTGAATTTTGATTTATTCAGCGAATTATTGAATGTTCTGGCTTCTTCGTTGCTATTCATTAATTCCGTTTGCGCTCCGCCCATTAATTCTACAAATATTTGGCAAAGTAGGTCGGTGTCAACCAATGCTCCGTGATAAGTTCTTTTGCTGGTATCAATGTTAAACCTTCTGCATAAGGCATCGAGGGAATTTTGCCCACCAGGAAATTTAGTTCGTGCCATAAGTAGAGTATCGACAATTTTGTTTTTTTCTGCTAGATTTCTAAAGCCATTTGCTTCTAATTCAAAATTTAGAAATTTAGTATCAAATGGAGCGTTATGAATTACTAAAGTTGAATCGCCGATAAAATCTAGTAATTCTTGAGCAATATTTTCAAAATATGGTTTGTCTTGTAAGAATTCAGTGGAAATGTTGTGAATCTTGAATGCTTCAAATGGGACATCTCTTTTTGGATTAACATAGCAATGAAAAAATTTATCGGTTTTGACTAAATTAATCATTTCAATGCATGCGATTTCAATGGTTCGGTGCCCTGATTTTGGGTCAAGACCAGTTGTTTCAATGTCTAAACAGATATGTCGCATGGATTATTTTTGGTAAATAGTTAGTCCGCAGATTTAGAATATAGTTATTTTTTTGGTTTACAGAAAGCTAATGAGCTTTGTTGTGATTTTATGAAGTTAATAATTTCTTTAACAACATAACCGTTGTAATTATTGTTTGCTAGCTCAATTTTAGCAAGAAAATTTTCTTTATCATTATGAAATAATTCTTCAAAAAAATGTCTAGCTTGGTGGATTTCTTCTCTAGAAATTGATTTTCTTTTCATTCCAATGATATTTAAACCATTAAGCGAGGCTCTTTCTCCGAATACTGTTCCAAAAGGAATGACATCGCTTTCAACTCCTGACATGCCTCCCACCATTGCACCCTTGCCAATTCTAACAAATTGTCTGACGGCGGAAAGCCCACCAATAATTGCCTGATCATCAACTTCAACATGGCCAGCAAGTGTTGCATTATTTGCTAATATTACTTCATTGCCTATTATGCAATCGTGAGCTATATGAGAACCTACCATAAACAAGCAATTATTGCCAATTTTAGTAGTCATTGCTCCGTCTTTAGTGCCACGATGAATGGTGCAATGTTCACGAATTTGATTGTTATCGCCAATTACTAAGGAGGAATCTTCTCCTTTGAATTTGAGGTCTTGGGGTTCTAAACCAATTGATGCAAATGGAAAGATGATATTATTTTTGCCAATAATTGTTCTGCCCTCAATGACAACATGCGATTTAACGATGGTACCAGTTTCAATAGTGACATTGGCACCAATGATTGAATATGCTCCAATTGAAACATTTTCAGCGATATTTGCTTTCGAATCAATAATTGCAGTTGGATGAATATTGTTCATTTTAATTTTACTAATCTTGTTCTAATGTTTTTGACTTATCGACTATCATTGCTGAAAAACTTGCTTCTGCTACTTTCTTGCCTTCCACCATGGCTACTCCAGACATTTTCCATACCGCTCCACGATTTTGAACCACATCAATATGTAGTTCAAGGACATCTCCCGGAATTACTGGCTTTCTGAATTTTGCATCGCTAATCGACATAAAATAAACCAATTTTTCTTCTGGATTAAAATTTCCAGAGTGTGAAACCATTACTGAAGAAGCTTGTGCCATTGCCTCAATAATAAGAACCCCCGGCATAATTGGCTTTTCAGGAAAATGTCCCATAAAATGAGGTTCATTGAAAGTTACATTTTTGATTGCAATTATTTTTTTATTTGGCTCAAGATAAATTATTTTATCAACCAATAAAATAGGATAGCGATGCGGTATTAACTTAATTATTTGTTCTATATTGATTGTTTTTGACATAATTATTTTTGTTTTTTTAATGGGCTTTTGTGATAGCTATAACTAAAATAAAAAATAGTTGATAATGCTAACCAAATGCCAAATATTTTAATGTTATTATTAATTAAAGTAAACATTAAATAGGTGCAACCTATCAATGCTAAACTGCCTACAATAAAAGGTGCTGGGCATTTAAAAGGTCTTGCTAATTCTGGTTTTTTAACTTTGAGAATCATTACTATTAAAGCGGAAATCGCAAATGCAAATAATGAGCCAAGGCTAGTCATATCGCCAAGAATTCTTATGGGAGTTAAGCCTGCAATAATTGCTACTGAAATTGTTACAAATAAACAGCTGAAATAGGGAGTATTAAATTTTTTATGAAGTTTGCTAAAAATTGGCGGTAAAAGCCCGTCTCTTGACATCACGAAGAATATTCTTGATTGCCCATACATTAATACTAGCAGAACTGCCACCATTCCAAACATTGCTCCAGTTCCAATCAATGCCGAACCGATATTACTACCATTAGCTCTTAATGCATATGCCATTGGCTCTGCATTGCCAAGCTCTTTATAGCTGACAATTCCCGTAAGGGCGAGAGAAACGAGGATATACAATAATCCGCAAATTATAAGAGAAACAATAATGCCAATTGGCAAATTGCGATTAGGGTTTTTAGTTTCTTCTGCTGCGGTTGCAACTGCATCAAAACCTAGATAAGCATAAAATATTGCGGCAGCGCCTGTTATTATGCCTTTAATGCCAAATGGTGCAAAATCAGTATAATTTTCGCTTTTAATAAAGGGGGTTGCAACATAAAGAAATGAAAAAATTATGATGAGCTTGATTGCAACTAAAATTCGATTTATCATCGCACTTTCTTTAGTTCCTCTCATTAAAATCAAGCCAACCGATAATGCAATTAAACTAGCGGGAAGGTTGATTAAACCACCCTCAGAAGGAACTTTAATAAGATATTCTGGTAAATTAATCCCGCTTTGTTTGAGAATTCCCACGAAATAGCCAGACCAGCCCGAGGAAACGGTTGATGCTCCAACCATATATTCGAGTAGTAGTCCGCAGGCGACTATCCAAGCGATAAATTCACCCATTACTGTATAGGTATAAGTGTATGCACTACCTGCGACGGGCATCATCGCTGCTAATTCTGCATAGGCAAGACCAGCAAAAACACAAACTAAACCAGCTAAAAGATAAGAGATTGAGATGGCGGGGCCAGCATAATTTGCGGCCGCAGTTCCCGTGATTACAAAGATGCCAGTGCCAATGGTGCAGCCAATTCCCAGTAGGACTAGATCTAGGGCTCCAAGTGTTTTTGGCAATGATTGTTTTTTTGCATCTTTGATAACATTGTTGATGCTTTTTATTCTAAGATTAAAGCTCATTAATTATTTTTATTTAAAATTAATATTATATTTTATTTATTTTTATTGAAAGGGCTTCTGAGATAGCCAAATGAAAAATAAAAGATGATTGAAATTATTAGCCAAATAGCAAATATTTTCGGGCTATTGCCAACTAATTTAAACATTAAATAAGTGCAACCTATAAATGCTAAACCGCCTACAATAAAGGGGGATGGGCATTTAAAGGGCCTTGCTAATTCTGGTTTTTTAACTTTGAGAATGATGACTATTAAAGCAGAAATTGCAAAGGCGAATAATGTTCCGAAGCTTGCCATATCGCCAAGAGTTCTTATGGGAGTTAAGCCCGCAATAATTGCTACTGAAATTGTTACAAATAAACAGCTAAAATAAGGGGTATTAAATTTTTTATGAAGTTTGCTAAAAATTGGCGGTAAAAGCCCGTCTCTTGACATCACGAAGAATATTCTTGATTGCCCATACATTAATACTAGCAGAACTGCAACCATTCCAAACATTGCTCCAGTTCCAATCAATGCCGAACCGATATTACTACCATTAGCTCTTAATGCATATGCCATTGGCTCTGCATTGCCAAGCTCTTTATAGCTGATAATTCCCGTAAGGGCAAGAGAAACAAGAATATAAAGCAATGTACAAATTAAAAGAGAGCCAATTATCCCAATTGGCAAATTGCGATTAGGGTTTTTAGTTTCTTCTGCTGCGGTTGCAACTGCATCAAAGCCCAAATAAGCAAAAAATATTGCTCCTGCACCTGTTAAAACACCGCTAATACCAAATGGCATAAAATCTTGATAATGCTCTGCTTTGATATGTGGGGTTGCGACATAAAGAAATGCAAATATAACTCCCAGCTTTATTATTACTAAAATTCGATTTAGTATTGCACTTTCTTTAGTTCCTCTCATTAAAATTAAGCCAACCGATAATGCAATTAAGCTAGCGGGAAGGTTGATTAAACCCCCCTCAGAAGGAACTTTAATAAGATATTCTGGTAAATTAATTCCGCTTTGTTTGAGGATTCCCACGAAATAGCCAGACCAGCCCGCAGAAACAGTTGATGCGGCCATAGTGTATTCTAGCAATAGACCGCAAGCGACTATCCAAGCGACAAATTCTCCTAATACGACATAAGAATAAGTGTAGGCACTGCCTGCGACGGGCATCATCGCTGCCAATTCTGTATAGGCGAGCCCAGCAAAAACACAAACTAAACCAGCTAGAAGATAAGAGATACAAATAGCGGGGCCAGCATAATTTGCGGCCGCAGTCCCTGTTAAAACAAAGATACCAGTACCAATGGTGCAACCAATTCCCAGTAGGACTAAATCTAAGGCTCCAAGTGTTTTTGGTAAAGACTTATGCTTTATATCTTCAATAATGTTGGCAATATTTTTGATTCTTAAATTTATCTTCATTGGTTTTGATTTATGGTTGATAATTTATTCGAGATTAGCAAGGAATTTTTCGGCTTCAAGAGCAGACATACAGCCAGTTCCAGCGGCGGTTACAGCTTGACGATATATTTTATCTTGTATGTCTCCGGCCGCAAAAACACCAGCAATATTGGTGGCCGTTGAATTTGGTTTAGTGATAATATAGCCTTCTTCATCGATATTTAGACCAGTTTCTTTGAAAATATCGGAATTTGGTTTGTGTCCGATTGCTATAAATATGCCATCAATTTTATGTTCTATAATTTGTTTAGTTGATGTATTTTCAAGCTTTGCACCCGTCACAAATTTAGGAGTTTCATTGCCGATAACTTCAACTAAACGATGGTTCCACAATATTTCTATTTTAGGGTTTTTGAACAATCTTTCTTGAAGAATTTTTTCTGCTTTAAATTTGTCTTGACGATGAACGATGATAACTTTTCTGGCATGATTAGTTAAATAAAGAGCTTCTTCGACTGCTGAATTTCCGCCTCCTATAACCATTACATCTTTATTTTTAAAAAAGAAGCCATCGCAAGTTGCACAACCAGAAACTCCAAAGCCTTGGAATTTTTTTTCCGATTCAAGCCCGAGCCATTTAGCTTGAGCGCCAGTAGCGATTATTACTGAATTGGCGATGAATTCATCACCCGATTCGGCATAAAGCTTGAAGGGATTTGAGCTGAAATCAACTTTTTTGATGTGATCATGGATAATTTTTGTGCCAACATGCAATGCTTGCTTTTCCATTTGCTCCATTAACCAAGGGCCTTGAATTGGCTCCGCAAAACCGGGATAATTTTCAACTTCGGTGGTTATAGTAAGTTGACCTCCCGGTTGATTGCCATTTACCATAATTGGGGCAAGGTTAGCTCTTGCAGTGTATATTCCAGCGCTAAAGCCAGCAGGGCCAGAGCCGATAATTACAACTTTGCTAAAATGTTGATTAGCCATATTTTTTTATGTTTAATTAATTGAGAAGATAGAAAATTAGATTCTTAAAAAAAAATTGCAACAAAAATCAGTTTTTGTAAAAAATTACTAACTTAATTTGTATTAATTAAAAATTGATTAAATGTATTTATTACATCGCGATATAGATCTTTTTTGAATTCAATAATTAATTCAACAACTTCTTCTTTATCAGACCATTTCCAATCAATAAATTCAGGATGTTCAGTTTTAATATTGATTGCCGAATCTTCATCTTCAAGTTGTAGAATATACCATCTTTGTTTCTGACCCAGATATTTACCATTCCAAAGTTTTTTTTGTAATTGCGGAGGTAGGTTGTAGTAGTGGTAATTGGGAGTGCGAGATATAATTTTAACACTGCTTTTATGGATGCCTGTTTCCTCTTGTAATTCACGAAACATTGCAATTTCTTCTTCCTCACCGATATCAATACCGCCTTGTGGCATTTGCCAAGCTTCGCTATGATCGTAGCTGTCTATTCTTTTGCCAATAAATATTTTTTTCTCTCGATTGATTAATGTAATACCAACGCCATTGCGATATAGATAATCAGGAGGCATTGTTTTGTGTGATTTGTTATTCATTCTAAAGTGTTGTTTGGAAATTTTTAATCAACTAACCAATTTAATAATAGCCATTTTAATAACTGACCCTAATAACTGATAATTGTTTTTTGAGATATTATCTCTTGACTAATTAATTACAAATAATACAACAGCCGATATTAAAAATCAAACAAAACAAAATATTTATTTTATGCATTATATTTCAACTAGACTCAATAGCCCCAAGCTTTCATTCTTAGATGTTGTAATTGAAGGTCTTGCAAATGATGGGGGGCTTTATGTGCCAGAATTTATCCCTGTTTTCGATGAATCAAAACTAAAGCAGATGCAGAATCTAGAATATTCTGAATTATTTTTTGAAGTAACTAAAAATTTTATTGGCAATGAAATTCCTGAAGATATTTATCGAGAAATTATCAAAAAATCTTACCAAAATTTTTCCAATCAAGCATTGGCACCATTAAAACAAATTAGCAATCAAGAATTTTTATTAGAATTGTTTCACGGCCCGACTCTTGCCTTTAAAGATTTCGCTCTTCAATTCCTAGGAAATTTACTCGATTATTTATTAAAAAAATCTAATCAAAAAATAGCGATAATTGGTGCAACATCTGGAGATACTGGTTCGGCAGCGATTAACGGTTGTATGAAATGTGAAAATGCAAAAATTTTTATTTTACATCCTCATCAAAAAGTATCTGAAATTCAAAGAAGACAAATGACCACAATTATTGCTGATAATGTTTTTAATATTGCGGTTGAAGGTAATTTCGATGATTGTCAAGCTTTGGTAAAAAAAATGTTTGTTAATCAATCCTTTTTAAAGGGAACAAAAATGGTTGCTGTAAATTCAATCAATTTTGCAAGAATAATGGCTCAAATTGTTTATTATTTTTATTCCGCATTCCGTTTGGGTATTTCTAAAGACAGGCCTTTATCATTTGTGGTTCCTACTGGTAATTTTGGCGATATTTATGCTGGTTTTCTTGCTAAAAGAATGGGCTTAAACATCAATAAATTAGTAATTGCAACCAATGGCAACGATATCTTGAATCGTTTTATCAAAAATAATGATTATAGTAGAAAAAATTTAATCGAAACAATATCTCCTAGTATGAATATTCAAGTTTCAAGCAATTTTGAAAGATTATTATTTGATTTTTATAAAAAAAATAAACGAGCAGAAGAATTGGCATTATTAATGGCAAATTTTGAAAGAACGGGCTCTTTAAAAGTTGATGCTAAGATTCTGCAAGATATTCTTAATGATTTTGATTCTTATAGCTGTAACGATGAAGAAACAAAGCAACAAATTTTAAAAAGTTTTGACAAAAATCAAGAGGTTTTAGACCCTCACACTGCAATAGGAGTTAGTGTAAGTAGTAGCTTTATGGCAAGTAAAAACTATCACAATGAACCGGTGATTATTTTAGGCACCGCTCATCCTGCAAAATTTTCGCAAACTGTTATTGAGGCAGGAATTAAAAAGGTAAGGCTTCCACATTTTATTAATGATTTATATCAAAAAAATGAAAAAATGGAAATATTAACCAATGATTTCAATGTCATCACTAAGTTTATTGGCAATAATGTTTAAATATTAAGTCAAATGATAGCTATTATTGGATCCTGCCTATTAATTCTATTATCAATAATCGCCAGTGTAATTATAATTTATAATTTTTTTCAATATAAATTAATCAAAAAACACCGCTTTAAAAGCCGATTATTAGTAAAATTTTACAAAAAAAATCATCAAATAAATTTTTATTTAGTTACTGCCCTTGTTGCTAATGCAATATTTTGTCAATTAGCTTTGATATTCGCTTATGTAGTTTCAGATTATTCAATTGAAAATGTTTATCTTAATTCTCATCATTTGAAACCCTTAATTTACAAGATTGCCGGCAGTTGGGGTAATCATGAAGGTTCAATGCTGTTGCTTATCACGATTATTTCTTTATATAGTCTGGCTTTTAGCTATTTTGCTAAAATTAGATATGATATAAAAATTATTGTTAACTCGGTTCAGGCCTTCTTAATTTTGAGTTTTTCATCATTTACTCTTTTCACTTCTAGCCCTTTTTTATATAATAAACTTTATTTTGCAGAAAATATCGCCACTTACTTAATTGAAGGTCAGGGTCTTAACCCCTTATTGCAAGATATAGGTTTGGCAATGCATCCGCCGATGCTTTATATTGGTTATGTTGGTTTTTCAATAATTTTTTCTTTAGCAGTTGCAATTTTAATTACTCAAAAATTTGATAAAAAGATTGCAAAAGTTTTTCGTCAATGGCTATTTTTTACTTTAAGTTTTTTAACTCTAGGCATTACTCTTGGCTCTTGGTGGGCATATCGTGAGCTTGGTTGGGGAGGATATTGGTTTTGGGATCCAGTTGAAAATATTTCTTTAATGCCTTGGCTTATAGCTTTAGCAATAGTGCACAGCTCAAAGTTTACTAAACAAGGTGCGATGATGATAAATTGGAATTTATTTCTTGCTCTATTATGTTTTATTTTATGTTTGATAGGTATTTTTCTAACTCGTTCAGGTTTATTGAGTTCGGTTCATTCTTTTGCAGTTGATGCTGAAAGAGGTTTTTTTATTTTGTTGATGATTGGTTTTATTGGCTTGCTGGCATTTTTAATATTCGCATTTTTTGCTCCAAAAATTGCTAAAAAATATCAACTACTAGAGAATAGTGAGAAATACGGAATATTATCTAAATATAATCTAGTTATTGTTAATAATTATTTTTTGATAATTGCTTTGTTTGTTGTGTTCCTTGGCACTATTTATCCATTGATTTCACAAAATTTACTAAATCAATCAATCGCAATTGGGGCGGAATATTATAATAATATTTTTTCAATTATGATGGTTCCGTTTCTGGTATTTTCTGCTATTTCGCATTTATCTATTGATAATAAAGCCTTAAATTTTTTTAGTAAAAAGCAAAAAAATATAGTGCTAGGGTTTGCAATTGCTACATCCGCAATATTTATAACTTTAACTTCTTATTTATTGATTAAGCAAAATATTGTTTTTTCGTGGCTAATGATTATAATATTGTTTCTAGGGTTGATTTTGTTAATCTTGGGAGTATTTGAGATAATAAAAACACTAACTCTTGCTAAAAATTATTATTATTTAAAATTTCTAACCTCAGCAATCGCTCATAGTGGTTTTGCCTTAATAATTATTGGCATTGTTATTAGCTCAATGCTTGGTATAACTAAAGAAATTAACATCAAAGAGCGAGATAATTTTACTCTTGGTAATTTTAAAATTAATTTTGTTGCTACAGATTACAAGGCTCAAGATAATTTTATCTCCCGTCTAGGAATTTTTGAAATTAGGCTTTTTGAAAAAAAATTGACAACCCTTACCCCAGAATTGAGATATTACCCTGTTTCTCAGCAAGTTACCAATGAATCGGCTATTTATCGCTATTGGTTAGGCGATATTTATCTAGTCATCGGTCAAAAAGATGAAAAAAATTATTATGCGGTAAGAGCTTATTATAAACCAATGATTAGATTGATTTGGGCGGGTTCAGCGATGATTTTTTTATCTTTAATGATGAATTTATTTTTTGGCATCAAAAAAATAAAATCAAAGCAAATAAAGCTAAGATAACAATATTTAATTTTTAAATTAATGGAACAAAAAATATTTGATATTTTATCATCAATAAATTTACAGGAAGCAACTGGCACTAATGTTGCAATTGATTTAAAACCGCTCCACGATAATGAAAAAAAATATAATTTTGAAGTTGTTGAAAAAGAGCGAAACTTACTAATCATCATTGATCTAGCATTAATAAAGCCTAATTCTCAAACTCAAGAAAGATTAAAAATAATTACAGAAACCTACCGCCAAAATATTTCCGCAGAATTTCCCGACAAAAATATTGAAATTATTTTTGTTGATAATAAGGCTATGTCCTCTGATAACAAGGCTTCAGAGCAAAATAAAGCAAAAAATGATAAGGTTAAAAAAATCCCGCATCTGAAAAAAATTATTGCTGTTGCTTCGGCAAAGGGAGGGGTTGGTAAATCTACAATTGCCTGCAATCTTGCCTTAGCTTTATCTAATTTAGGTTTGCGAGTTGCATTGGTTGATGCCGATATTTACGGCCCTTCGATACCTTTTTTAATGAATATTAGCGGTCAACCAGAAGTTATAAATAATTTAATTCAGCCCGTTATTGCTCATAATGTTAAGGTAATGTCAATAGGGTTAATAATTAACCCCGCGGATGCAGGAATTTGGAGGGGTCCGATGACTACTAAAATTTTGCATCAATTAATTCATAATGTTAATTGGCAAGGTTCTGGCTATCAAGAGGAGGTTGATATTATGATTATTGATATGCCTCCCGGTACTGGCGATGTTTATTTAACAATTGCTGAGAAGTTTCCGATTGATGGGGTGATAATGGTTTCAACACCACAAAGGCTGGCAATAATTGATGCTTTAAAATCAATTGATTGTTTTAAAAAATTACATATTCCAATTATTGGTATGATAGAAAATATGGCTTATCTAACGATTAAAGAAGGTTGGTTTTTTAAAAGATTTTTCAATAAAAAATTTATCTTTGGTAAGGGTGGAGCTCAAGAATTGGCTAAGCAAAATTCACTAGAATTACTCGGAGTTTTACCTATTGATGATGATATTTCTGTTGCTAATGAAGCGGGCAAGCCCTTGATAATTAACTCTCCCAACTCGCCCGCAACAAAAATAATCACAGAAATTGCTAAAAAAATATCTAAAATTATTTTTTAGGCCAATAATGAAATTATGTTTGTCTCTTCCCCTTTCGGCAACAAGGGGCTTCAGCACCCAGAAAGAGGTAGAAGTTGGGTCCCGACTT
Organism: Rickettsiales bacterium UBA1997; assembly: GCA_964202895.1. Classification (GTDB taxonomy): domain Bacteria; phylum Pseudomonadota; class Alphaproteobacteria; order Rickettsiales; family UBA1997; genus JAJTDS01. The sequence goes on from CAXNJM010000001.1 coordinate 1,083,948, forward strand.
TCGTCGGGATGACGATGATGGAACTAAAACACTCGTCATGCCGTTGCAAAACGGCACCCAGAAAAAAAGGGGAAGGGTTATTAGATCGAGAATGTGCTTCAGCCCCTTGCGATGAAGTTATGCTCCGTTATCATTAATGCAAGGGGCTAAAGCCAACTTGTTGCGGTTAGTGGAATTGGCAAGTTGGTATTTTCTATAAAAAATCTTATTTTTTACTTGCTAATTTAAAAGATTTTATAAAAAATATTGCTAAATTTAATTTTAGAATCTCGGAGATTATTTCAAAATACAATTTAAATAAAAAATGACTCAAACCTATGTTCCTGCTCAAATAGGGCTAAATCAAGAAACCCCACTTTTAATAAATCAATCAAGAGAAGGTGCTTGCGGGGTTGATCTTCCCGAAATTCCTAACTTTTTATTAAAAATAAATCAACGGCCAAGGCAGTCAATAGGGCTTCCACAGGTTAATGAACCGCAAGTTGTTCGCCATTTTGTTAGGCTTTCAAATCAAAATTATTCAATTGATTCTGGCTTTTATCCTCTTGGTTCTTGCACTATGAAGCATAATCCTCGCCTTAATGAAAAAATGGCTCGTTTACCGGGTTTTGCAGATATCCACCCATTACAAGACGAATCAACCGTTCAAGGAGCTCTTGAATTAATGTATAATTTGCAAAATTGGTTAGGCACTTTAACTGGTTTAGAAGCTGTTTCATTAGCTCCAGCAGCTGGAGCTCAAGGGGAACTAGCGGGTATGCTTGTAATTCGTAAGGCTCATTTGGTTAAGGGAGATGTTCATCGCAATATCGTTATTATTCCTGATTCTGCTCATGGAACCAACCCTGCAACCGCTGCAATTTGTGGTTTTCAAATTAAAGTTGTACCTACTGATAAAGAGGGTTTAATCGATATCGAAGCATTTAAAAAAATTGTTGCTGAAAATTTTAACAATATTGCAGGAACAATGATAACTAACCCCAATACTTGTGGAAAGTTTGAAAAAAATATTAAAGAAATTGCCGATATAATTCACGATGCTGGCGGTTATTTTTACTGCGACGGAGCAAATTACAATGCTATTGTCGGCAAGGTTCGCCCTGTTGATTTAGGTGTTGATGTTATGCATTTTAATCTTCATAAAACTTTCTCAACTCCTCATGGTGGGGGCGGTCCGGGTTCAGGCCCAATAGCGGTCAGAAAAGATTTCCTTGAATTCTTACCTACTCCTCATGTTGTAAAAGAAAATAATCAATATCGTTTTATTGCTCATAAAAATACTGTTGGCAAGGTTAAAGGTTTTAATGGTCAGTTTGGAATGCATGTTCGAGCATTAACCTATATGCTTTCACATGGGGCAGATGGCTTGCAAAAAGTTGCCGAAGATTCAGTTATTAGTGCTAATTATATTTTGAAAGAGCTGCAAAACCACTATTTTGTTCCTTTCAAAGGCAATTGTATGCATGAATGCCTATTGACTGATAAAATTCAAAAAGAAAAGGGAATATCAACCCTTGATATTGCTAAAGCCTTAATTGAATTTGGAATGCATCCAATGACTATTTTCTTTCCTTTGGTGGTTCAAGGAGCAATGCTTATTGAGCCTACCGAAACCGAAAACAAAGAAACTATCGATAATTTCATCAACCTAATGATATTCATTGCAGAAGAAGTTGAAAAAGGTAATGGCGATAAATTTCATCAATATCCGCTTTCTACACCAAGAAGAAGGCTAGATGAAGTTAAAGCAGCGAAGAATCCAATCCTTACATGGTTTGATAGTTAATGACAAATAATTGCCACAAATATAACTCTACAAACTCTTTAAAAAAAGCTTTTAGCTTAATAGAGCTTTCAGTTGTGTTTATAGTGGTGGCAATATTAGTAACCGCAGTAATGCAGTCTAATTTTTTAGTTTCATTATCAAGGCTTGGTAGTGCTAAATCTCTTACGAATCAAGCAATCGAGAATAATTCTCAATCTCTAGTCGCTTGGTATGAAACCAGCTCCGATATTGCTTTGGTTAAAGGTGAAAATAACGAAAATTTTTCAATCACTAAATGGCATAATATCAATAGTCAGAACAGATCAAGTGGAAGCAACGACCTTACTTCTGTTAATGTAAAATATAAAAAAGAAGGCATCAATAACCTTCCAAGCCTTCAATTACAAGGTGATAGCAAATTATTTATCAACAATCTAAAGCAGGGCAAGCTAATTCAAGCAACAATTTTTATGGTTTTTAGTCCAAACTTTTCTGGCTCTAATCAAATGACAATTTTTGATTCTGCTAATTCCGCCAATCAAACTGCCGTTCTAATTAGTCAATCTCTATTAAATGGCAATAGCGGAGACCAGCTAAAACCTTATATAGTTGCATTTTATCTTAATGGAGAGAATTCAAAATTTTTTGTTAATAATTTTCAAAATTCTAGTAATTTTAATGCTGGAACAAATCTAATTAGTGGCACTGTTATAGGCAATAATAGCAATGCCAATAATGGTTTTCATGGCTTAATTTCAGAGGTCATTATTTTTGATTCTCCGCTAAAATTAGAGGCTAGACAAAATATTTTCAACTACCTTGCTAAGAAATATAATATTGCAATTACTTAAAATTAATTTTTATGACCTACATTATCAACGGCAAAAACTCAGACTACGAGTTAGTTATTGGTTGCGAAATACATGCTCAAATTTCTTCTAATTCAAAATTATTCTCAAGATCATCGACAAAATTTGGTTCTATGCCTAATAGCCAGGTTTCTTTGGTTGATTGCGGAATGCCGGGAATGCTTCCCACTCTTAATCAAGAATGTGTTTATCAAGCCATAAAAACAGGGTTAGCAATCGGCGGAACAATTAATCTAGTTTCTCATTTTGACCGCAAAAATTATTTTTATCCCGACTTGCCTCAAGGCTATCAAATATCGCAATTCTTTACTCCCATAGTTACAGATGGTTTGATTGAAATTAATCTTGATGGCGGTAATAAAAAAACCATTAGGATTGAAAGAATACACCTTGAGCAAGATGCTGGCAAGCTTATTCATGACCAACATCCGCAATATTCGCTGGTTGATTTAAATCGTGCAGGAGTGGCATTGATGGAAATAGTTTCCAAGCCTGATATTGCAACTCCAGAAGAGGCATCAATATTTGTTAAAACTGTCAGAGACATCTTAAGATCAATCAATGCTTCCGATGGCGATATGGAAAAAGGTAATCTTCGTTGCGATGCTAATGTTTCGGTAAGAAAAGTCGGCGAAACAAAATTAGGAACTCGTTGCGAAATTAAAAATCTGAACTCAATGCGAAATATTGCTCGTGCTATTATTTTTGAAGCAGAGAGGCAGGTTAAAATGATAGAAAACTGCATTGCGGTTGAACAAGAAACCCGCTTATTTGATGCTAATAGCGGAGAAACATCAACGATGCGAAGCAAAGAAGATGCAATGGATTATCGTTATTTCCCCGACCCAGATCTACCGCCATTAGTTATTTCTCAATCGTTAGTTGATGAAATTAAAAAAACCCTTCCCGAGCTTCCTAATGCTAGAAAATCTAGATACATAACCCAATTTGGTTTAAATAGTGATGATGCAAATTTAATTGTTGCAAGTGAAGCTAGTATTAATTATTTTGAAGCTTTAATTCTTAAACATGAGCCTAAATCTTCTGTTACTTGGCTTACCGTTGAATTATTTGGTAGGCTGAATAAAAACAATATTGACCTTGAGAATTCGCCTGTTAAGCCAGAAAGGTTAATTCTACTAATTGATCTTATAAAAAATGGCGAAATATCCAGTAAAATCGCTAAAGATATTCTCGATGAAATGATGCTAAGCAACGAAGATCCACAAGAAATTGTTAATAAAAAAGGCTTAAAACAAGTTTCCAATAGTGGTGAAATTGAAAAAATTATTGATAAAATTCTTAATGACAACCCTAATTTTGTTGCTGAATATAAGGCGGGAAAAGAAAAACTATTCGGCTTTTTTATTGGACAAATTATGAAAGAAGCCAAAGGAAAAGCCAACCCATCAATGGTCAATGAAATATTGATAAATAAATTAAAATAAACCAAAGAATTATGAAACTCGGAATATCTTATAATTTATTTGATGGCGAGGAGTTGCTTGAATATTCTGTAAAATCAGTTCGTGATTCTTGCTATCATATTAATGTAGTTTATCAAAAAATTTCTAATTGGGGAGAGTCTTGCTCTAAAGATCTTGAAGATATATTGCACGATCTGCTAAGAAAAAAGCTAATTGATAAAATTTATTGTTATTCTCCTAAAAATACATCAGCGGGAAAGAATGAACTTTTCAAGAGAAATATTGGTTTGTATATTGCTAAAAGTCGCTTTTGTACTCATTTCCTGAATATGGATTGCGATGAATTCTATAAAAAAGAACAATTCGAAGAAGCAAAAAAATTTATTATCACTAATAAAATAGAGGCATCATCCTGTAAATTTACCAACTACATAAAACAACCAATCTGGCAAATTCAAAATGATCCACAGCTTTATGTTCCGTTCATTGCCAAAATTCACTATTTTACTAAATTATCTCGCAAGAGCTACTTCCCTGTATTGGTTGACCCTACACGAAAAATGAATGGTCATAAAAAATTTAAATATTTTGACCCACAAGATTTGAAAATGGAGCATATGTGGCTAATTAGAAAAGATCTGCAAAAAAAATTTAACAATAGTTCGTCAAGAAATTATATTAAACCTCAATCAATTACAGAAATTCTTAATTATGAGTTTCCTAACAAATTCAGCGGTTGCGATGTTATTGAAGTAGATAATATTTTTAATATTAAAATTTAATAAATTATGGCAAAAGTATCGGTTTTAATGTCTTCCTATAACCATCAAAGCTTTATCAGCGAAGCAATTCAAAGTGTTTTAAAGCAATCTTTTCAAGATTGGGAATTTTTAATAATGGATGATTGCTCAACCGATGAGAGTTTTCTAACTGCCAAAAATTTTGAGAATCAAGATTCTAGAATAAAAGTTTTTAAGTCTCCTTATAATCGTGGCATGGTGCAAAATACTAATGAATTAATTTTAGCATCTAAGGGAGAGTACATTGCAATTATCAATTCAGATGATTCTTGGGAAGAAAAAAAATTAGAAAAGCAGGTTGATTTTTTAGATAATAATCCAGAATACGGGGCCTGCTTCACTAGTGTAAATATGATTAATGAGGGTGGCAAAATTATTCTAAATAAAAAGAAAAATCCTTTTATTAACACAAATAAAAATCGTTATGAATGGCTAAATCACTGGTTTTATTATGGTAATTGCATTTGCTACCCGAGCTCTTTAGTGAGAAAATTATGCTATGAAAAAGTTGGTCTTTTTAATCCAGCTTTTATCTGTCTATTAGATTTTGATATGTGGATAAGAATTTGCCTAGCGGGGTATGAAATTCATATTTTGCCAGAAAAATTAACCAATTTTAGATTAATGGACAATGAGGCGAATCTTAGCGGTCTAAATGAATCAGCAAGAATTAGGGATTCTTTAGAAGCTCCAAGAGTTCTTTATAATTATTCAAAAATAAAAAATTTTGAAGAATTTATTAAAATTTTTCCTGAATATTCAAAAAAAGTTAATAATTCTTATGAGGGTTATTTTTATTTAATAGATATGATTATAGGTTTTTTTGATGTGAAAAAAGTTCCCAATGGGAAAAAGATAAAAGACTTTGGTCTAAATTTTTTGCATCAGAAAGTTTATGAAAATCCAGAGACTATAGCAATTTTAACAAAAGATTTTGGTTTTAATTTTAAAAATTATTTGAGAATTACTTCTTTATTCCCTGCTGGAATAAATTTCGTTAATTTTAAAAAACTGAAAAGACTATACTTTAAATCTTTATTGATTATGATAATAGCATTTTTAACATTATTAATAATAAAAATCTAAATTATTCATAAATTTAACTGTTTTAAATCAAAGATATTTTTAATATTGCATTTATTTGTTAATAATTATAATCTTCTTTAATAAGATTAGATATTTGTTATAAGTTAATATTTAATTACCTATCTGCAGTTTAGATTCATAATTATAAAAACAAAAAATATAACTAATAATGTCAAAAATTTCTGTTTGTATTCCTTCTTATAATCATGAAAAATACATTTATCATACTATAGAAAGTGTTTTAAATCAGTCTTTTCAAGACTTTGAAATTATAATCTCTGATGATAATTCTTCTGATAATACTTTAGAAATTGCAAAAAGCTTTAAAGATTCAAGAATTAAAATTATTGAAAATAAAGAAAATAACGGTGCATCAATTAATACAAATATTGCCATAGAAAACTCTTGTGGAGAGTTTATAGCATTGATTGCCTCAGACGATATGATGCATCAAGATAGATTAAAAAAGACATTTGAATTTTTGAGTTTAAATAAAGATGTTGATGCTGTTTTTACTTGGGTTAAAGCCATCAATGAAAATAATTTAGAAATAGATCATCAAATGACAAAAATTTTCAATGTAAGCTTCACTAATGAAATTGATATGCTTAGAAATTTTTTTTATACAGGAAATTACCTTTGCGCTCCAAGTTGCTTAATAAAAAAAGATGCATTGCTATCTTGTGGCTATTTTAATCCTTTTTTATTGCAATTGCAAGATTTTGAGTTATGGATTAAGATGTTAATTAACGGGCATAAAATTAAAATATTAGAAGAAAAACTAACATATTACAGAATTTCAGATAGTAATTTAAGTTCTATAACTAGTCAAAACTCAAATTTTTTTTCAAGAATTTTGTTTGAAACAGAAAAAGTTTTGGAAGTATTTTTAACTATAAAAGATACAAATTTGATGATTAATATCTTTCCAGAATTAAAAAAAACATTTACCGAAATAAAACCCGAATATAAAGATCTTTATATTGCAAAATTAGCATTATTAAAGAGTTTTGAAAATAATATTGTGTCATTGGCTTATAGAAATTTTGCTATGAATGCTATATATAAAAATATTTACGATAAATCTAATCATAAGCAAATATTGGAAGAATTGAATTTTTCTACTCGTGAATTTTTTGAATTATCCGCCTCTAACTACTTGGTTTCTTGTAACTTGGATGATATACATGTGGAAAAAAATGTGGGAAAAAAATCTATTTTTAGAAAAATGCAAAATAGCATTTTCAAAAGAATCAATAAAATTAAAAAAACATGCAGTTAATTTTGTTGTTTTACAAAAGAAATAAAGTAAATGAAAATAAGAGTAAAAATAATTAACTTCGATACTAAGGGTGATGAAAGGGGTAGCCTTATATCGCTTGAAGAAAATAAAAATGTTCCATTTGATATCAAGAGAGTTTATTACATTTTTAACACCGTAGAAGGCATTAGAAGAGGCTTTCATGCTCATAAAAAACTCAAGCAAGTTTTAGTTTGTGTGGCTGGTAGTTGCAAAATTTTATTAGATGATGGAAAATCAAAGGAAGAGGTATCGCTAGATAATCCAAATAAAGGGCTACTAATAGAATCAATGATTTGGAGAGAAATGTTTGATTTTTCACCAGGTTGTGTTCTTATGGTTTTAGCCAATGAAGTGTATGACGAAAGTGATTATTTTAGAGATTACCAACAATTTTTATCTTATTTAAATGACTAATGTTTTAATTTGTTACTACTCAACTGCCGGTAATTCAAAATATCAAGATTTAGCTAATTCTTTATACGAAGAAGGAAATAGAGTTCTTCAGTGGAATGTAAAAGACTGGGGAAATGTAAAAGACTCGGCATTGGATAAAAAAAATATTTTAGAACAAGTTGCATTGTTTAAAACAGATTTGATATTCTCCTATAATAATTGCTTGCCTGAGGAGTTATTTTATAATGTCGAATGTCCAATCCTTATTGTGGATGCTGATAATCCTGAAATGTTTTTTAACAAGGAATTGCTTAAGAAAAATTTTAATAAAGATAATCTTTACTACCTGCTTTATCAATCTAATTCTAAATTGCTTTATAAGAAAATATTTGATTTTGATGTAGATGATAAAAAATCACTATTTTTTTCTCCATCTTCTAATTTTAAGAATAGACCAACTAGCGATCCAAAAATTAATATTTCTTTCATTGGATCGAATTTTTTTCATAACTATATAAACTATTATAAAGAGTCAGAATTAAAAGATTTTTTTTCCATTTTTGATTCTGTAAGAAGTGATTATTTTTATAAAAATAACTCAACTAAGATTGATGAGTCAGTAATTGAGAGAGTAAAATATGTAATTGCTGGTCAAGACAGAATTAGCTATCTTGAATGTGTTTCTGATCTTGGTCTGGAGATATATAGCAATAGTGATTGGAAGAGTGAGTTAATTAATGTTAATGCAAAAGTTGCATCTTGCTATAAAGATAAATCCATAACAACTAATATCGAAAATGAAAATCTTTATAATTCTTCAAAAATATCAATAAACCTTTCCCATCCACAGGCAATTAACTCTTTTTCTTGGAGAGTGCCAGACATAATGGCATCCAATTCTTGTTTGGTTATGGAAGATAAGCCGGATTGGCATGAAGTATTTGGAAAATATATTTCTACAGAAGTTAAAGAAGCTATAATATATCAAGATCAATATGATATGAGGCAAAAATGTATCAAGCTGTTAAATGATGAGGAATTAAGATTGCAATGTGTAAAAGAATGTCAAAATGCAATTGAAAAGAATGGAAGATGGAGACATAGATTAATTGAAATTAGTAACTTACTAGAAATTAATTTAATTAACAATAAAAATATTATAGAAGATGAGCATAATCAGAAAAATAATATCCTGGTGCTTTCTACAGGTAGCGTTATCGAAAAAAACAGTGCGTTTTCTACAGGTAGCATAAAATTATTTTATTATTCATTTTTAATTTTTATTTATTTTGTTCCTTTTTGTGGTAAAATTATTATAAAAAAGAAAAAAATAATCAAAATAATTAATAAGATTATGATGAAAATTACAACAATTCGCTAAAACAACTAGATATTCAAATGCAAAAATTAATCGGCAAAAATATTAATCTTCGTCTTGTGGAAATTGATGATGCAGATTTTATCTTAAGTTTAAGATTAGAAAAAGGTAAATTTTTATCAAATACTAACCCAAGCTTTGAAGAGCAGAAAAAATGGATAAAGCTCTACAAAGAAAGAGAATCACTGAAACAAGAATATTATTTCATTATCGAAAATAAAGATTCTCTGCCAATTGGCACGGTAAGAATTTATGAAATTGACTATAAAAATAGGGTATTTACATTCGGAAGTTTTATTATAAATCGTCAATTTGCTCATAAATTATCCGCATTTGAATCTATGAATTTAATTTTAAGATTTTCTTTTGAGACATTATTGCTAGAAAATTGTTTCTTTGATTGTCGAAAAAACAACGGCCATGCCAATAATTTTTATCTAAGATTTGGAGCAAAAATCATCAAGGAAGATGAATTAGATTATTTTTTTAATTTTTCTGTTGATGATTATCAAATTTCAAAAATTAAATATAAAAAATTTTTAATTCAAAATTAATATGATCCCATTTCTTGATTTAAAAAAAATAAATGCAAATTATAGTCAACAAATAAAAGGAGAGATAAGATCACTCACATCATTTCGATTTCTAACCGCCTTCGTAGTATTTCTTTTTCATTGCTATATTCATCTTGATTTTCGGTTTGATATAAAACTTGTTGACAAGTTTATCAAAAATGGTGCTGTTTTTATGACGGGTTTTTTTGTGCTTTCTGGATATATAATGGCTTATGTTTATCAGGGTAAAGATTTTACTAAGCTTGAAGAAGTATTTGTATTTTATAAAAAAAGATTTGCCAAAATTTACCCAGTCTATTTTGTTGGAACAATTGCGTTTTTTTTATTTATAAAGCCAGCGGAACCATACACAATAAGCCAGTGGGGGGGGGTTATTGTAAATGATTTATTTTTAACTCAATCATTATTTTCAAAAATGTTTTCGTTCGGAATGAATGGTGGAACTTGGAGTGTTTCTGTTGAAGTTTTTTTATACTTAGTTTTTCCATTTCTAATGCTTTTTAGGAATTGCCATATTGGTTTATTATTTTTTGGCTCTCTACTTTTACTGGTCGTTAATGCAAATGTTTTGTTTGGTATTGTTCCTGCTGGTAGTGTAGATGTTTACTCTAATCCAGTTATGAGAATACCAGATTTTATTATCGGTATTGTATTTTTTATTTTGGGAAATGAGAACAAGCTAAACAATTTGCCAAAAGTTTTAAAATCAGGAATTTTTCTTTTTCTTGTAATTTTTACTCTAACTGCAGTTTCTCAGTCGAAAATGAGTTATCAGTTTATGGGGATGCAATTTTTTATTACTATGTTTTTTGGATTATTTATTTTTTCCTTACATCACTCAAAAAGCATAGTAATGCAAAATTCTATTACTAATTTTTTAGGGAAAATATCATACTCATTCTATATATGGCAATTTGTTGCAATAGAGTTTGGAAGGTTTCTAAAAAAAGATTTTGGCATTTCGTCGTTTTCTCTGGTTTTAATGGTGCTATTTTTGAATATTATAATTTCAATTGCTTCGTACTATATTATTGAAGAGCCATCTAGAAAATTTTTAATATCAAAATTAATTACAACATGATCCCATTTCTTGATTTAAAAAAAATAAATGCAAATTATAGTCAGCAAATAAAAAAAGCAACGGCGAGGGTTGTTGATTCTGGTTGGTATATTTTAGGAAAAGAGGGGGAGGTCTTTGAAGATGAATTTGCTAAATATTGCGGTGTTAAGCATTGTTTGGGGGTTGCTAATGGTCTTGATGCTTTAATTCTTATTTTTCGTGCCTATAAAGAGCTGGGGTTAATGAAAGATGGTGATGAGGTGTTAGTTCCTGCTAACACTTACATTGCCTCTATTTTGGCTATTTCTGCCAATAATCTAGTGCCGATTTTGGTGGAGCCTAATATTGCAACCTATAATATTGACCCTGATTTAATCGAAGAGAAAATTACTGCCAAAACTAAAGCAATTCTAGCGGTTCATCTTTATGGTAGGGTTTCAGAAATGGCTAGAATCAATGAAATTGCTAAAAAATATAATTTGCAAGTGGTTGAAGATTCTGCTCAGGCACATGGAGCCATTGAAAATAATAAAAGAGTTGGTGATTTATCCAATGCTAGTGCTTTTAGTTTTTACCCCGGTAAAAATCTTGGAGCTATTGGCGACGGCGGAGCAATCACAACTAATGATGGCAAGCTTGCAGAAGTTATTAAGGCTCTTAGAAATTACGGCTCTCATCAGAAATATCATAATCTTTATAAGGGTTTTAATTCTCGGCTTGATGAAATTCAGGCAACTATTTTATCAATCAAGTTGAAATATCTTGATGATGAAAATAAAGAAAGACAAAAAATAGCAAAATTTTATTGCGAAAATATTAAAAACAAAAATATCATTTTGCCAAGTTATCCGCAGAATCAAAAATCTTGTGTTTGGCATTTATTTGTTATTCGTTGCGATAAGAGAGATGATTTGCAAAAATATCTACTAGAAAGAGGAGTGCAAACTGTGATTCATTATCCGATTCCGCCTCATAAACAAGGGGCTTATCGAGAATTTAATCACTTACATTTGCCAATCACTGAAAAGATCCACAATGAAGTTTTGAGCTTGCCGATTTATCATACTCTTGCTGATGAAGATATTGCTAAAATTGTTAATATAATCAATGATTATTAATTATAACCCCAATTTATTATTCGAACTACAAAAATTAATTTTTCATTAATAGAAAATACTTAACAATAAGTTTTATTATAAAAACTATTTAATCCAAAGGTTTCTATATTGTGTACCGCCTTGTCCGTAGTCTGTGCCGCCTGTAGATGAAAGGTTTAAACTGCTACCTTGTCCAGTAGTAGCATAACTCCAATATGCTTGATTTCCAATTCTTGAAGGGGATGTTGCAGTACCATAATCTCTAAAAATAAAGCCATTAAGATAGTCATCGCCTTGAGTATTACACGAGCTATGACAGTCGCCTCCAAAAATTGCCACTCTATATGTTGCGGAATGATCTCTGTCACCACCAGAAGCTGGACACTTATCTACTGTGCAACCAGAAGGAACTAAGCCATAAGAACCGCCATTAAGGATCCATGCTCCAAATGAATCTCCATCATTTTGGTTGATAAAATAATTATACCAACAGGATGCATCTCCACCATTACAGTTAGAAATTTGATAAAAATTTCCAACATTTGAGCCATTTCCAATCATAACCCCGACCATAATATTTTTCCCAGTAATCGAACTATAATTTGCATGAATCCAATTTTGAGATAAATTAGGATCTAGCTGAGTTGATAAATTAAATAATGCTAATCTTGGTAAATATCTTGGATCTCCAATTTTCCCTATCAAAGACCAGCCTCCGCCACTGGTATTCATGTCGCAATATATATCGAATGGGGTTCCAGCTGGACTAATTCGATATATACCATCTCCCGTACTTCCACTATAAGTTTTGCTTCCGCTAGGATTTCTATATTCATTACAGTTTGTGGCATATGCACCATCAGCCCAAGCTTTATATCCAGAAAATTGCGCTATTCCTTGTGCACTACAACTATTACTCACAATTGTCGCAGCTCCAGTTGCATTACAAGTATAAGTAGGAGAACCAGAATATCCTGATGCACAGGCTGAAGTTGGGCTGTTTGGAATGGCTGTAGCAGAAGATGCATAAGCTAGTCCGGTTTTGTTGTTTATTCCCGTAACACTAGTTATACTACAAGTAATTGGAGTACAAACTCCACTTACTAAAACTATAACCAGTAGCACAAGAACAGCTCCCTGTTGCAGTTAATGTTCCTGTAGTGCAAGTATAATTAACAGTTCCAGTATAGCCAGTAGCATTACAAGTAAGAGGGGTAGAAGTTGAGGTATAAGATACTGATGATGGAGAAGATATTCCTGTAACACTAACTGGGCAGTTTATTGGTACACAAGCTCCACTTACTAAACTATAACCAGTAGCACAGCTACAACTTCCGGTAATGGTGGCATTAGACCCTTGAGAAGCACAGCTATAAGCAACTGAGCCAGTATAGCCAGTAGTGGTGCAGTTAAGAGTGCCATTATTACCTGTAACTTGAGTAGTGGTAATACCGTTAGTAGTTGGAACATTACAAGAGGGAATACAAGAGCCAGAGACAAGAGTATAACCAGTAGCACAAGAACAGCTTGCATTGGCAGGAGTAGTAGCAAAGGTTTTATTGATACAGCTATAAGTAATAGAACCAGTATAGCCTGTTTTATCACAACTTAAAGTAGAGGTAGAGGCAGTGCCATCAACTGAGGTTTTAGAGATACCTGCAATGCTTATTGGGCAAGAAGATGCATCGCAACCATTATCAGTAACAATACCAGCAGAACAATCTGTGTTTTTAGTATCAACTTTAATTCGCCATTTATTACTCATATAATCAGATATATCAGTAATTTCGGTATCAGATAATGCTCTTTTAAAAACTGCTAATTCACCAATTTGACCAATATAATTTTTACCTATAGAGAGATTAGCTAAATCTGCAATAGGTTCTTTTGCTGTATTAGTAGTTAGCTTACCAGCCAATATACCATTAACATAGGTTTTATTACCTTCACTAGCGGAGTGAGTAACGATAATTACTCTTGGACCTGCATAAGAAGCATAGCCATTAATTGCTGAGGTGTAGCTGGTAGTTGCTCCCCCCTGACTATGAACAATTGTGCCATCAGTTTTATAACCAATTAATAAATTTTGATTAGTTCCTGTAATTGAGGGATCTCCTAAAAGATAATTATCTGCTTTATTGCTTTCTCTTTGCTCTGTTATCATTATAGTATAATCAGAGTTGTTAATTGAGTCAACTCCTACTTTTAAAGCATTATTACCTTCAAACTTTACCGCAGGAATGCTGTTGATACTATTAGCATAGATTGGAGCAGTGCCATCGACAGTTGCTGATGATATATTATTAACCCCACCAAATATTATTCCACCCACTACTAATAGATGTGCCATTAGTTGATTGACCATTAGCAAAACTATCTAATAAACTACCTTCAAACCACATTACTAGATCTTCTGTTGCTTTAATTGGAGATCTATTAGTAAGAGATTTAGCTGATTCTATTCTTGCTCTTTTAACTAGACTACTTCCTACTACAATACCACCTGCTAACAAACCAATGATAATCAACACTATAGATAACTCAATTAAAGAAAATGCTGATGGTTTAGTAGGGGATTTGTTTTGCATACATTTAAGATAAATTAAAGAAATATCTTAAATGAAAGTGATAAATTTATGATTAGTGATTGAAAATTATGTTAATTACAACAATAAACAAGAATCTTTTTATCATTTATGATTATAATAATTTTCTGCTTCAGAATGGGAGTTAAATTATATGCAATCGATTATTATAAATCATAAGTATCAATAATTTCAGGCTCTTATCTAGGGAATTGCAATAATTAATTACATTCTTGATTATTAAGGCAAATCTTTAAAGCATCAATTAATTGATTTATCATTTCTTCGCTATGAAGTGGTGAAATAGTGATTCTAAGCCTCTCATCGCCATAATCAACCGTAGGATAGTTAATATGCTGTATATAAAGATTGAAGTCATTTAGTAATTTTTGTGAAATTAATTTCGCCTTTAAAGCATCGCCAATTCTAATTGAAATGATATGTGAATCTGTGCAAACTATTGGTATTTGTGCATCAGATAGTTTTTTCTTTAATAATTTAACATTTGCTTGATGAATAATTCTTTCGTGATTGCTATTTTTGAGATGATCAACATTAGCCATAATTGCCGATATAATTGAAGGGGGCATCGAGGTGCTAAAAATAAACCCTGAAGCAAATGAGCGAATGGCATCAATAACTGCTTTTTTTCCAGCAATATAGCCACCAATAACTCCAAAAGCTTTTGCAAATGTTCCTTGAATAATGTCAATTTCATTTTCAATTTGCCATTGACGGCATAGTCCAGCTCCATTGTCTCCGTATAATCCAACCGCGTGAACCTCGTCAATAAAAGTTAATGCTTGATATTTTTTAGCTAATTCGACGATTGCAGGAATATTGCCAAAATCACCATCCATTGAATATACTGATTCGGCAATAATTATTTTAGGTATATTAATGTCTAGTTGTTGTAATTTATTTTCCAAATCAATTAAGTTATTATGTTGAAAAATATATTTTGTTAACTTGCTATTTCTAACCCCAGCGATGATTGAAGCATGATTTTTTTGGTCAGAAAATATAACTAAAGAGGGAATAATTTTTGCTAAAGCCTGAATAGTCGCATCATTTGCGACATATCCAGAAGAAAAAACTAACCCACTTTCTTTATTGTGAAGCTTCGCTATTTCTGTTTCTAGCTTAGTGATTAAATTATGGTTTCCAGAAATGTTGCGAGTTCCGCCAGAGCCGACACCATAATTATCGAGAGCTAATTTTGCTTGATCTATTGCATTTCTGTTTTGAGACATTGCAAGATAGTCGTTAGAGCACCAAACAATAATTTTTTGTTTATTTTTATTGTTGATTGCAAACGGAAATTCATTGCATATTCTTGTTATATCAACAAATTCACGATAGCGGTTTTGTGCCTTTAATTGATTGGTTGCATCAATAAAATGTTGCAATATTTGCTGATTCATTTTTCTGTGTTAATAATATTTTTTCTTGTTTGTTAGGTTTTATAGAAACACTTGGTAAATCATTATTAATTGGTAATTTTATATTAAAAGAATATTTTTGATAAAAATTTATATAATCTAGATAATTTTCAAAGGTTTCAAAAATTTTTATATGCCTAATTTTTATTGTGCCGTAATAATCGTCATAATAGGGCTCATATCTTCCTATGCAAGAAAATCTAAATAAAGAAGATTTCTTTTCCCACTCAAATAAAGGATCAAATATTTTTAATGATTGATGATCTTGATTAAAAAGATTTGGCATTTTTTTTAACTCAAAATCATTGTTATCTTTTAATTTTATATTTCCAACAATAATATTGCTAAATGCAGAGATTAAGGCCACTGACAAAAATTCATGGTTTTGATTAAAATTATCTGGGATTAATGCCGGTAGCTTTGGAAAAGCATTGAGTTGTATAAAATTATTTAAAATAAAAGCTGATTTTAAAGGGTGATTAGAAAAAATATTGTTTATAAAATTAATTCGATAAAGAGTTTTATTTTTATCTGCAATGGTTAGTAAGTAATTATCCACATCGTCTAGTTGCTCTGGTAAATAATCTGTGAGTTGGCTATTTGCAAAATTTATATTTTCAATAATTTTATTGTGATATAAATGGCAGTAAAATTTTTTGTTGTTTAATTGAATTTCTTGGTCGCTAATGAGGTAATCTTGAAAATTATCATAAAATATAGCTTCTCGCTCAATTTTGTTTAGAATGGCAATTCTTGCACTATGTGGTATTTTATATGAATACATAATTTATAAAGCTAGACTAGACTCTTTCGATGCTGAAATAACTTTCGCTTTCGTTAATATTTGGGGGTAAGATAGCGATACCATGCTCTTTTGCAACTTGTAAAAAAACATTAATTTTGTCAACATTGTCTATTTCTAGATTAATTGAAGCGGTGAGAAATTCTGGTAAAAAATTTGCTTTTAGATAAGCAGTTTGGTAAGATATCATTGCATAGGCTGCGGCATGCGATTTGTTGAATCCGTACCCCGCGAATTTATCAACTAAATCAAATATTTCATTGGCTTGTTTTTCATTGACTCCATTCTTAGTTGCCCCAAGAACAAATACTTCTCTTTGTTGATCCATTTCTTCCTTGATTTTTTTACCCATTGCTCTTCTTAGTAAATCCGCACCTCCAAGAGTGTATCCAGCTAATATTTTAGCAATTTCCATTACTTGTTCTTGATAAACAATAACTCCGTAGGTTTCTCCAAGAGTTGATTCAAGAAGAGGGTGAGGATATTCTATTTTTTCTTCCCTGTGTTTTCTGCGAATATAGGTGGGGATATTATCCATAGGCCCTGGTCGATAGAGAGAAATTAAGGCGATAATATCTTCAATTTTATCTGCTTTCATTTGCTTTAGGACGGACCTCATACCAGAAGATTCAATTTGAAAAACGCCAATAGAATCGCCATCGGCAAGCATTGAGAAGGTTGCTTTATCTGCGAGTGGAATAGATAGAATGTCGATATCGATATCTCGATTATATTTTACTAATTTTACTGTTTCGGCAATCACCGTTAGAGTTTTTAGACCTAGAAAATCAAATTTAACTAAACCAGCACTCTCAGCATATTTCATAGAGTAGCTAACTGCCGGCATTGATTTTGCATCGTCGCTATAAAGAGCACATATTTCATTGAGAGGTTTATCGCCAATTACAATTCCTGCGGCATGAGTAGAGGCATGTCGGTTTAAGCCCTCTAGCTTTAGACCGATATTAACCAATTTGGTAATCTGAGCATCTTCGCGAATTGCTTCTTGCAAGTCTTTATCCATTGTAATGGCTTTTTCAAGTGTAACAGCTTCAATGGCATTAAAAGGAATTAATTTGCAAATTCTATCTACTTGATTATAAGGCATTTGTAGCACTCTTCCGACATCCTTCAGAACTGCTCTTGCTTGCAACTTACCAAAAGTTATAATCTGAGCAACGAATATTTTTGCAACCTTTTTAGATGATTGAGTAATGGCATCTTCCCCTTTATATTGTGAATCTAGTTCATTTTCTTGTAGATTATATTTCTGTTCAACATACTTAATTACTTCGTCTCTTCTCGCTTGGCAAAAATCAATATCAAAATCTGGCATTGAGACTCTTTCTGGGTTAAGAAACCTTTCGAATAGTAAGCCGAACCTTAAAGGGTCTAAGTCGGTAATTTGTAGACACCAAGCAACTAGAGAGCCGGCACCAGAACCTCTACCGGGACCAACTGGAATATTATTATTTTTCGCCCATTTAATGAAATCTGATACAATTAAAAAATATCCAGGAAAATTCATTCCGATAATTACAGCTATTTCAAAATCAAGTCTTTCTTGATATTCTTCAGTAATTTTATTTTGGAGATCTGGTTTTATGCTGTCAAGAATGAATTTTTTTTCTAGTCGTGTTTTTAGACCTTCATTAGATTGCTTTTTTAATTCTTCTGACTCACTAAAATTTTCTGCCTTGTTAAATTTTGGTAGAGTTGGCAACCTTTCAAATGCCATAATTGTGCATTTTTTTGCAATTAAAGAAGTGTTGATTATTGCCTCTGGTAAATCGCTAAATTTTTTTTCTATTAATTCGGGAGATTGAAAAAATTGCTCTGGCGAGAAGTGAGCTCTGTCGTTGTCAATTAATGTTTTGCCTTCTCCTATTGCCGATAATATATCTTGAGCTTCGTGCATATCGCTATTGAGGAAATAAGTATCGTTGGTAGCAACTAGAGGTATTTGATTTTTTATCGCTAAATCAATAAAAATAGGTTCTAATTTTTTTTCATTTTCTAGCCCTATTCTGCTAATTTCCATGTAGAAATTATTATTCGGAAATGTATTTTTTAAGGTTGAGAGAATTTCTTCTATTTTGTGATTTTGATTATGTTCAATTAATTTTGCAATTATGCCATCTATTCCCCCTGAAAAGGCAATCAAACCAGATGAATTTTTAATCACCATATCAAAATCAACATGCGGTGAAATTCCATCTTGACGATTAATGAAGCTAGAGCTAACTAGATGCATTAAATTCTTGTAGCCTATTTCTTTGGTTGCAATGATTGGCATTTTAACCAGCGACTTTTCAATATCAAGATTGCTAAGAGTTTTTGCTTTTGACCCGTTATTATCTGTTTTATTGAGATGATTATTGAAATTTACTAATAATTCGCAACCAATAATTGGCTGTATTCCGGCTTTTTTGCAGTAAGTTGAAAATTCAAGGGCTCCAAATAAATTTTGACAGTCGCAAATTCCTAAGGCGGGCATTTTATAGCTCTCAGCCTTAGAAATTAGTTCTTCAACTTTAATTGCACCCTTGCAAAGAGAATAGGTGGTGTGGGTTCTAAGATTTACAAACAATCTAAAAAAATTTAATTATTCAGTAAATTTAATTTCTACTTTTGTGATTGTTTTATTGAGTCTTGCTACTACATCGCTAGAGATGTCTAAAACATTTTTATTTGAGAAAACAACTTGCGAGCTACCAATAACTACATCAATTTGTTTTTCTTCGGATATATCTTTAACCACTTTCTTTACTTGATCGTTAATTTTACCGATTGCATCAAGAGAAGCTTTGTTTAAAGAATTTTGTTTTTTATCAGCAAATATTTTGAATATTTCAACTTTTTTCTCAAATTTTTTTGTTTCTTCTTGGAGTTTTTCTTCACTCAATATTGATTCTTTATTTTTAATTGATTTTTGCTCTGCTTCTAGTTCGAGTTGCTTTTTGTTGATTTCTTTTTGATATTCATCTTGTTTTTTGATGATTTTGCTTTGTATATCTTTCATTGCCAGTGATTCTTTCAGAGTTTTTTCAGCATCAATAATAGCGATATTTGTTGCTTTTGCATTGAGGGATAATAAGCAAATAACTGGAATAGCTAGAAATAACTTTTTCATTTTTTAATTGTTTTGAATTGATATTTTAAAAATTTTGACACCAAATATTGAAATTTGCAGTACTAAAAAGGTAATTAAATAAAATTAATAATTAACAGAGATTTTTAATAATAAAAATTAATTTTCAAAGCTTTTTTTTTAAATTTTTGCTGATTAATATTTTTGCCAATTAATTATGGTAAATTAGATATTTATTGATGTTAGAAAAAACTTAAAATATATTTTGAAAAATTTGATTTTAAAAATACAATTCCTTACTTATGTCATTTTTTATTAAAATTAAGTTCAAAATATAGAATTTCAAAATAAAATTAACTGACACGATAAATCAATAAACCTGTAGGCTTAATTCAAATTCAATCTTTATTATGGTTAAAAAACAAGTTGGCGAGGTATTGAAATCAAATACTCGTTTTATTTTTATTACTGGTGGTGTTGTTTCTTCTCTTGGTAAGGGCTTAGCTTCTGCTTCGCTTGGTGCTTTATTGCAAGCTAGAGGTTATAAAGTGCGATTAAGAAAATTAGATCCTTATCTGAATATTGATCCCGGAACGATGAGCCCAACTCAACATGGCGAAGTTTTCGTTACGGAAGATGGTGCGGAAACCGATCTCGATATCGGTCATTATGAAAGGTTTACAGGAGTCGATGCCAAAAAATCTGATAGCATTACTGCCGGAAGAATTTACAGCAAGCTTCTCAATAAAGAAAGAAGGGGGGATTATCTTGGCGGAACGGTTCAGGTCATTCCCCATGTTACCGACCTAATTAAAGAATTTATTTTAAACGATGTTGAGGATGTTGATTTTGCACTATGTGAAATAGGGGGAACGGTTGGCGACATAGAAGCTTTACCTTTTTTTGAGGCAATTCGTCAATTAGGTTATGAATTAGGCTCTAAGCAATGTGCTTTTTTGCATCTAACCCTATTGCCTTACATTGAAAGTGCTGACGAACTAAAAACAAAGCCTACTCAACATTCAGTAAAAGAGCTTCGTTCGATTGGCATTCAGCCTAGTGTTTTGTTATGTAGGGCTGAAAGAAGGGTTAATCAATCTCATCTAGAAAAAATTGCTAAAATGTGTTCGGTGCCGATATCTTCAGTAATTCCTGCAACTAATGCTAATAGTATCTACGAAGTTCCATTGCTTTATCATCAAAATAAGCTTGATGTCGAAATATTAAAATTTTTTAACTTAGATTACCAATCAAAACCTGATTTATCAAAATGGGAAAATATTTCTGATGCCATTAAAAATCCACAAGGCGAAGTCAGAATAGCTCTTGTCGGTAAATATAATGATTATCGCGATTCCTACAAATCTCTATTAGAAGCTCTAGATCATTCAGCTTTTTCCTTAAAAACTAAAATAAAAATTAATTGGATCAATGCTCGCAAGATTAATAATTTTGAAGAAATACAAGATAATTTCGATGCTATTTTAGTGCCGGGTGGTTTTGGTGTTGATGGTACGGAAGGAAAAATAAAAATGATAGAATATGCAAGAATTAATAAAGTTCCTTATTTGGGAATATGCTTCGGTATGCAAATGGCGATAATTGAATATGCAAGAAATGTTTTAAAAGTTAAAAATGCAACTTCTAGTGAAATTTCAGATGATGGCGAATTTGTAGTGGGGATGATGAATGAATGGATTAACGATTCTGGAGCTACGAGCAAAGCAAGTGCTAATTTAGGCGGAACTATGAGGCTTGGTGCTTATAAATGCAATATTGACAAAGATAGCCTAGCATTTTCTATTTATCAAAAAGCTCAAATATCAGAAAGACATCGCCATCGCTACGAAGTT
Source organism: Rickettsiales bacterium UBA1997 (assembly GCA_964202895.1). Taxonomy (GTDB): domain Bacteria; phylum Pseudomonadota; class Alphaproteobacteria; order Rickettsiales; family UBA1997; genus JAJTDS01. Next base: position 1,105,474 of record CAXNJM010000001.1, read on the forward strand.
AACATTAATTGGCGAGAAAAATTTGAGAAAGCCGGCCTTAAATTTTCTGGAATTTCTCCTGACGGTAAATTAACTGAAATTGTTGAAGTTGCAAATCATCCATTTTTTGTTGGAGTGCAGTTTCATCCAGAGTTAAAATCAAAACCATTCGCTCCGCATCCTTTATTTGTTGCTTTTGTCAAAAGTGCCATTGAAAAGAAAAAATCTAATTCATAGCATGCAGAAGTCTTTAATAATTTTTGCTTTTATATTCCTAGTTTTAACCGCCTCTTGTGGCTTTGAGGTGGTTTATCGTGATGATTTAAAGCAAAACAATAGCTCATTAAATCAATCTAATCATTATTCGTTTTATCAAGGCGAACTGTCTGCAATAAAAATTAAAAAGACTCGCGATAAAATAGATCAACAGCTCAAAAATAATTTATATGATGTATTTAATCCAGATTATATAAAAGTTGAGTCAAAATATTTTTTAGTATTAAAAATTGATAAAAAAACTATTACTACTTTTATCACCGCAACAGGGGGATCGGGAAGAAATAAAATTATTATGAAAGTTTATTACGAGCTAAGATTAATTGATAATCAACAAAAAATATCTTCCGGAACTGTGACCGCAACAGATAATTACAATATTAATAGCAATAGATACGGAACATTTGTTGCTGAAGATTACTTTACCATTAATTTAACTAAAATTATTGCATCAAATGTTCGCAATTCTCTAATCAATGATTTAACAGAATATCATCGTAAACAAAAAAAATAAATTATGTCTAAAAAAATTTTAATCGGCAAAATAATCTCGGCTTTTGGCATTAAAGGCGAAGTAAAAGTAATAAGCTATTGTCAAAACCCTTTGGATATAGAAGGATATAGTCTAACTAATCAAAAAAATGAGAAAATAAAATTAGCTATTAATAATAAAAAGATTATCGGAGAGAATAAAGCGGGAGAATCAATTTTAATTGCTAGAATCAATGATATCAATAACAGAAATGATGCAGAAAAATATCATCAAATGGAATTATTCATTAATCAGCAAGACCTCAAATCAACCGATGAAAATGAATTTTATTTTGTTGATTTAATTGGGCTTGAGGTTTTGGAAGAATCAAGTAATGTAGCGATAGGTAATGTTGTTAATGTTAATGATTTTGGGGCGGGGGGAATGATAGAAATTGAATTCAATCAAAATTTTTTGAGTCAGAATCTTAATTTTACTAAAATCGAAAATTTTGCTTTTAAAAATGCAATTTTCCCAGAAATAAATCTTGAAAAGAATTATATTAAAATAATAATACCCAATTATCTGCTTGAAAAATAATTTTAATATCACAAAAAAGCAATAATTAAATCAAATCAACCAAATTTGACAAATGAAACACCTAAAATTTATTTTGTTTATTTTAATTTCAGTATTCTTAACTTCTTTTAAAGATGCTTATGCTGGTTCTGTCTGGAGCGGAAGAGATATTTCGACTAATTTTATTGTTGAAATTCATCCTGGTAATACTGTTAGAAATGGTAATATTATCGAGTTTTATGATTATCAAGATCAAAATTATCACACTGCAAGGGTTGTTTCTTTGCAGTCGGCATTCGGAGGCAGTGAATTAGTGGTGGAAGAGCTCGATAATCAAAATATAATCCGTACCTTTTTGATGGAAAGTTAGCTAAATTAAAATTTTTTTATATTAAATTATAGATTTTCTTAGAAATATCATGAATAGAAGTATCTTTATAGCTACTGGCGGTACAGGTGGGCATATTAACCCCGCAAGGGCGATTGCTGGCGAGATTATTAAAAATAATGCCAATCAAAAAGTTGTTGTTGTCGCAGATAAAAAATATCAATTTTATCAAAATACGACCGATAAATTCATCAATAAAATAGTTTTTTCTTCTCAATTGAGTAAAAATTTAATTAATAAGCCATTTTCTTTAATTCTAGCTGTAATTTTAATATTTTTTGGTGTTTTGCAATCCATTTTATTAATCATTAAATATCGCCCAAAACTAGTTGTTGCATTTGGTGGTTACACTACTTTTCCAATCTTAATAGCATCCGTATTGACAAGAACTAAAGTTATTCTTCATGAACAAAATGCTCATCTTGGCAAAGTAAATCGCTATTTTGCTAATTATGCAGAAAAAATTGCCCTTTCTTTTTTTGATACATCTGGAATTTCTCCAAAAAATTTAACAAAAACATTATTGATAGGCAATTTTATTCGATCAGAATTTGAAAATATCGGGGAAAATATCGGGGAAAATATGGGGGAAAAGATTGGGGAAAAGATTGGGGAGCAAAATTTACAAGAAGAAAATAATCAGAAATATTTTACAATTCTAGTAATTGGAGGAAGTGGCGGTGCTAAAATTTTTAGCGAAATATTGCCAGAAGTTTTTGTTAATAATCTAAAAAACTCAGAAAAATGTTTCAAAATAATACAGCAATGCAGAAAAGAAGATAGCGAGGTTTTAATTAAAAAATATAGTAATTATAATGTGCGGTTTGAAGTCAAGAGCTTTTTTCATGATATCGATAAAAAAATCAAAGAAGCGGATATCGTCATTACAAGAGCTGGTTCATCGACATTATTTGAACTTGCAATTGCAAGAAAGCCAATGATAATTATACCTTTCGCAAAATCGGCGGACAATCATCAAGAAAAGAATGCTAAAATTTTTGAAAAAAATGGTTTAGCTATAATGGTTAATGAAGAAGATCTTAAAGTTGATTATTTTGGCGATATGCTAATGAAAATCATTGAAAATAGAGAATTGTTAAAAAAAATGTCGCAGTCAGCTTGTGGTTTTATAATTAATGATTCTAAGCTAAAAATGATAAAACTTATTACTGAAGAATTTGCAAATTAATGATAAAAGTAATTTTTTATAAAAATCTTAAAAAAATAGAGCTTTGGCTTGAAAATAATCTAAATTTTAAATTTAAGAAAAATCATCGCAACGATTTTCAAAAAGTAAATATTGATTATTTTGAAAATTGGAAGCTTGGCAAGATGCTAGCCTCTCAAAGAGAAGTTTTGTCTATGCCTATAGGTATTATAAGCAATGCTTTAAAAATAAAAATTAGAGATATAGAGGCAATTGAGCAAGGTCGTTTAGGTGGTGATAATATATCTTTTTATAAGCCGGGGGTTATTAGGGCTTATGCTAAATTTCTTAAGATTGATGAGCAAATTATCGAACAAGAAATTAAGAATTGTTGTCAATATCTTGATTTGATAAAATATAGTCGACATAAATTAATAAATATTGGTGAAGTTGATAATCTTAGCCCAAGTAAAAGCGATATTATAAATAGTTTCTGGTTAGGTTTTGCAATATTTTTCTTTCTTTTAATCTTTTATAATCTTCAAGAGGCAATGATTCCCAATGTGTCATCTCAAATAATAATCGAAGATTTTGAAAAAATCAAAAATAAAAATGAATAATTCGTTAGAAAATAAGGTTTCTAAGTCATTAATAAAGTTGTGTAAATTATTTGATTTCAAGAATTTGCAATTAGTTACAAAATCCGAAGGTTTTAAGATATTTTCGGTTGTGTTTGTTGTTATATTATTTTTTCTATTTATTATACCGTTTATTTTATCGACTAAAGGTCTTAAATTCGCCATCGAACAAAAGGTTAGTAATATAACTAAGGCTAATTTTAACATTAACGGAAATGTTGATATTAGTTTTTTGCCAACACCAACAGTTAAAATTCAAGATAGTTTTTTATTAAAATATCATAATGATGGCAAAATATGTAATTTGGGGGTCGGTAAAATTAAAATTTCCTTCCCTTTCTTTGGTGGAAGCGATGGAGATGTCAATAAGATTGTTTTTGAAAATGCCTCTGCGGAGTGTTATTATCAAGATTCTAAAATTGAAAATAATAGCAATAAATTCACTGCATATTTTGCAAAATTTAATCATCAAGAACTCAATGACAAGACCCAAAATAAAGTTAGTAACAACGAATTAAGTCTTAAAATATTTGATATCAACGAAATTAATAGCAATTCAATTAATCTCAAGAACTTAGTTTTTAAAAACTCTGATATAATTCTTTATAATCAAAATGGTAACTATAAAAAAATCGACCAAATAAATTTTAGATTAAGATTTGATCCTTCTAAAATAAAGGTTTATGGTGATTTTATAAATGATGATTTGCCTCATAAATTTAATGGATTAATTAATTTTGGCAGTAGAGTCGGTAGTTATGAATCTTTTTTTAATCTTAGTTCGTCGGCATTTAATGTAGAAGTTACGGGAGACTTTATCTCAAATAAAAAAATTTTCAAAGAATTGGATTTTGAAGGTAAAATAAATGCAGAGATTTTTAATGTTAAAAATGCTTATAAATCATTTATAAATGTTGATGCAATCTATGAAAAGCTTAAGCAAAACAATCAATCTATAAAAATTAATGGCAGTGTTAAGGCTGGTGGCGGAGAAATCATAGTTGATAATTTATTGTTTAATTCGGATTCAATAAATGGTAAGGGTAACTTAATATTAGATTTTAACTATAAAATTCCACTTATTGATATTTCTTTAGATCTAGAAAATCTTGATTTAACTTCGGTTTGGTCTTTAGATAGGGCAAAATTTTTGCGGAATTCTAACAAGCTTGATGCTAATCAAAAAAAACCAATTAACAATCAGCCAAATAAACCAACAAAGAAAAGTGAAGATAAAAATACAGATAATCAAGAATTGATAAAAAACGAAGAAAAAAAGAATAATCAAATCATAAATGATGATTTATCAATTTTTAATGATATTTCCAACCCCAGCCCCAATCAGCCAGCCGAAGGTGACGAGGGTGATTTATCGCAAAATCAGCCAGTGTCACAAAACTCGAATCCACAACCGCAATTATTGCCAAATCAGTCCAATAATCAAAATAATCAAATTTTAGATAATTCATCCAGTAAAAAAGAGCAACCCCCCCTAGATGTTTCTGATAAAAGCAAGGAGGTTATTAATTCGGATGCGGTGAATAAATTTTCTAATGACTCTGAAAATAGTATTCTCAACCGCTTTGAGGGATATAAAGTGAATTATCGTAATAATATATTAGATCTAGAAAAGCTTGCTAAAAAAGTTAGCTTTACAGACAAAAAAAAAGAATTCGATCTTAATGCTGAAATTAATATCAAAAATATCAAGTATTTTGAAGAGAAAATAACCGATTTAAGCCTTTATTTAACTATATCAAGAACTGGTCAAGTATCTATATTGCCACTAATCTTTAATGTGCCTAATTCTGGTATTTTTCGTTTAATTGGTTTTTTAGATAATAATCAGATTTCCCCAACATTGATTGGAAATCTTGATGCTTATGGCAATGATTTTAATAAAATATTGCAATTTTTAAAAATTAACTCTCCTTATATCAAAAAAGATGCATTCAAGCAATATAAAATCAGCTCTGGCTTGATAATGATGCCCGATCAAATTATCATGAATGGCTTTTATATGTCTCTAAATCAAGATCAAAGTCAATTTATAGGGGATTTAAAAATCGATGATACTGAAAATCAAAAAATGATAACTTCAAATTTAAGGGTTGATAATTTTAATTATGATGATTATTTATTGCCACCTCGACCTAGTGATTACATATCTTACGGCAGTTTATTTCGTAAAATGTTATGGCTTAATGAAATTGATACAGGATATAATTGCAATATTGAGTTTGATAGAATCAATTATCGCGGTGAGGATTTTACTGACAGTAAAATTAATCTTAAAGTCGGTCAGGGATATTTAGAAATAGCTAATCTCTCTCTGAATTCTCTTAATAATAGTTTTGTTGGTGGTCTCGCTATTAATATTGATAAAGAGCATCCAGAATTTAATCTGAATCTTAATGGCAAATCTTTTAACTATCAATCCAATTTAGAAAACTCAGAGCAAGGCAAGAATATAAGAAATATTTTGCTGGAGCAAAAAAATACTAATAATAAACAAGATAATAAATTAATTAATTTTAATATATTTGATCAGTTTTTTGCCCTGCCTTCACTAGATAATTTTAACGGAAAAATCAATATTCAGCTTGAAAATATGGGGTTGGATTACCTAAAAGTAGAAAATTTTAAAATGAGCGGAAAATTACATGATGGGGTTCTGAAGGAAGCTAATTTAACAGGAGAAACATATGCAGGTAAATTTATTTACAAGGGTTCAATCGGTTTAAGATTTAAAAAAATTATTTCAGGAAACTTAAATGCCTCAGGAATTGACTTAGCAACAATGTTAAGGGAAAATTTTGAAATAAATAATCTGAGCGGAATTTCTAATGTTTCTAGTGCAATAAGCAGTAATGCCACCGATAAAAAAGAATTTATTAAAAATCTTAAGGCTGATATTAAATTTAATATTAATTCTCCTGCAATTGAAGGTTATGGATTGACTCAATTAGTGCAAAAAATGTTTTCATCTTCTCGCAATCGCAGTGATTTAAGTAGTCCAGAAAAAATATTATTCAATCCCGCTAATCAAACAACTTTTAAAAGTGCCAATGGGCAACTGCTTATCAATAAAGAAGAAGGAAAGTTTAAAATCAATGCTTCAGCACCAGCCATAACCGCAATTTTAAGCGGTAAAATAAATTTTAACAACAGTCAGCTTAACGGAGTCGCCAATACTATCTTTTTGACTGATAATTTTAAAAAGCCAATTCCAATTAGCATTGCTAGCGCCCTTACTGGCTCAATAAAAAATATTGAACATCAAACTAATCTTAATCAAGTTTATCAATATCTTGGGCTCGGAAGACCTATCGAAATAAAATCTGAGAAGCCAAATGCAATGATAAGTAACTCTCAATTAATTGATAAAGTTGATAGCAAAATCTAGACAATGAAGATTCCACACAGAAAAGATATTAAAAAAGCCAGAATTGAAATTATCCCAATGATTGACATTATGTTTTTTTTATTGGCCACAATAATGCTTTCCTCCCTGCAAATTCAGCATCAGCATCTTTTAAAATTAAATAATATTGAATTGCCAAAAGTTAATAATGCTAATAAATCATCAAATTCCGCAGTTCATACAATTTCTATAACTAATGGCAATATAATTTTTCTTGATGAGATTCAAACTAATAGCGATAAAATAAAAGCCAGCCTAGCTAAATTGAATAAATTAGACAATATTGATGAAATTACTATTAGTGCCGATAAAGATGCAAGCCATGGTGTTGTTATTAATGTTATTGATATTGCTAAGCAGTCAGGTTTTAAGCATTTTGCAATTGCAACTAATAATAAATAAATATGCATTATCCTAAAAATAGCCTTATTATTGTTATGATGGCTCTATTTTTAGGTCTAATAATTGATATTTTAATTAGCAATGCGATATCTTTAGAAGGTAATCAAAAATTATTATTAGTTTCCGCTGAACAGCTTGCAATTAGTAATCTTATCAGTAATTCCACTCAAAATAACTCGCATAATATTAAAAAATCCTTATCAATCAAAAATAATCAAAAATTTACAAATTCGATAAAAAAAAATGATGAAAAGTTGCAAAATGTTATAGATGAAAAAAGCGATATTGATTCTGGAGTTTCAAGCGGTCAAGTGTCATCAAATCAATCAAATGGCAAAAAAATTTACTTAATTCATCAAGAATTACCAAAAATTCCTGATGAATTACGGCATAATGATTTTCATATCCATGCATTAGCAAGGCTTCAAATCAATAATAATGGCATTGTCTATGGGGTAAAATTAATTGAGCCAACTAATAATGTGCTTATTAATAAATTATTAGTTGCAAGCTTATATAAGTGGAGATTCGGAGGGCTTGATAGCGATATTATTAAAGATATTAGGGTAGATTTTGCTGTTGAGTAGCTACTTATACTAAATCCCATCTTTAAATAAAATTCTAACTTCATATTTTTGGCTAAAAATCTCTAAAAAGCCTCAACTATATTGATATACAGCTTCATTTTTTAAAGATTTTTATCGTAAAAACTATTTTGTTGTAATTTTATTTAAAGTTAGGATTTGGTATTATTTTTAATAGTTAATTTTTTTAGTTTTTTTTGATAAAAAAAATATTCACCCAGAATGAATAATGAAAGCAAGGAAACAATTATAAAGCCAATTAAATAGGCATTGCTAACATAAAAAGAATAGTCATTTATTTTTGTCATATAAATTTGCCAATAATGTTAAGTTAAAATAAAAATATAGCTTGCAAAAATTAAAAGTTAAATTAATTTGTTAACTCTTTTTAAGTCTTATCATCTATCTTGATAAAAATGCCTAGATAGCTCAGTCGGTAGAGCAAAGGACTGAAAATCCTTGTGTCGGCGGTTCGATTCCGTCTCTAGGCACCATTTCTCTAGGCACCATTTCTCTGGGCACAACTTCTCTGGGCACCACTTTTAACCTTCCTCAAATAATTTAAATATTTTATATTGAAATTATAATAATAAAAAATATTTTTACTCTATCTAAAAGCTAGAAAATAACAATTATTCTGTTGCGATTTAGCAAAACTATTAATTAATTAAAATTTTATGAACAATCAACCCTTTAAAATTGCAGTTGAAGCCGGAAAAAAATATTCTTGGTGTTCTTGTGGATACTCTCAAAAACAACCCTTTTGTGATGGCGCTCATAAAAGCCATACTAACACTGACGGTACTCCAGTTAGCAAATCAGTTGCATATATTGCAGAAAAAGACCAAGATATTTATTTTTGCGGTTGTAAAAAAACTAGCAATGGTGTTTTTTGTGACGGCTCTCACAATTCTTAATTATTTACAATATATTATTTTCAATGTCACAGAATATTCTAGAAAAAATCTCCGCCCTTGAATCAGCATTCGGAAACACTCCGTTAGTAGAAGTGGTTTTTTCCTATAAAAATAAGATTAGAAAAATTTATGCTAAATATGAAGCCTTTAATTTTAGCGGTTCAATTAAAGATAGAATCGCTCTTCATATCATGAAAAATGCTTATCAATTAAATAAAATTAAAGAAGGCGATATCATTGTTGAAGCAACTAGCGGTAATACAGGAATAGCATTCTCTGCTATTGGTAAAGCATTGGGGCACAATGTAAGAATATATATGCCCGACTGGCTTAGCACAGAAAGATATCAAATCATTGAATCTTTTGGAGCGGAAGTTATCCGCATTACCAAAGAACAAGGCGGTTTTATAAGATCGATTGAAGAGGCTCGCAAGTTTGCGACGAATAATAAAAATGTATTTTGCCCTGAACAATTTACTAATCCTGAAAATATTAACGCTCATTGCAAAACCACGGCTAAAGAAATTTTTGAACAATTGGCGAAAATCAATTTGGCTCCTAATTATTTTGTTGCTGGTGTTGGAACTGGCGGAACGGTAATGGGTTTTTTAAAATATTGCCAAGAAAATAACTTAAATTGCTCTTGTCACCCTATGGAGCCATCAAATTCGCCAACTCTGACTACTGGCGGTGAGAAAATTGGTAAACATCGTATTCAGGGAGTTAGTGATGAATTTATTCCCGAAATATTAAAATTAAATCAATTATCGAATATAGTGTCTGTTGATGATGGCGATGCAATATTAATGGCACAGAAGATTAATAATGCCGGTTTATCGGTTGGAATTTCTAGTGGCGGTAATTTTATCGCTGCCCTAAAATTACTTGCTGAAGATGAAGATGCAACTATTGCGACCATTTTCTGCGATTCTTCAATGAAGTATTTATCAACTGATTTAACAAAAAAAGAGCCAATAAAGCTTGATTTTCTTAGCACTGATGTTGAAATAAAAAATTTTAGATTTATTAAGTAGCAAAACTATTGCAATAAAACTTAGTTAATTTAATCATTTTTAGATTTTAACCAACGAAAATATGTTTATTCTGAAAGTGAAAACACCAGCCCATTAAAAGCAGAATTTTGCCATCACTGCAATGGTTGTCGCAATCTTTTACCGCTCCATATTTAATTGCAAAAAAGGTTTTCAGCTATGTCTTTAATGCTAAAAGCTCATTGACATTAGATTTGATTGTTTTGCAAAATCAGATTTATTTTATTAAAGTTATTTTTTACTATTGCAAACAATATTTTATTAACTTAACTTAAAAAAAATTTTTATAAAACTTATTTCTAAATACTAAAATTCAATATAAAGCTAACTTATGGAAAACTACGAACCAAATATACATAAACAAGTAAAACTTAACCCTAACCCTAATAATTCTGAACCTTCTGAGTCTAATCATAACTCTGATTCCGAGTCTAATCATAACTCTGATTCCGAGTCTAATCATAATTCTGAATCTTCTGAGTCTGATAATAGTGCTGAAGTAATTGCTAATCTCGAGTTACCAGAAATCATACAAACTTTACACAATGGCTTAAGAGATGGTTATAACGAGTCTGCAATTTATGATTATATTCAAGCGCTCTACAATATCGATCAAGAGGTGCCGTCAGTTGATTATCCGGAGCTAATCAATTTTGATAGTTATCCTGGCTTATCAACAATTATATTGGATTCCGTCAGAAACGAAGGTGGAGAATTAATTATTAACGAAAATAGCTTAACCGCAAATAGCACAAACCTTATTTTACAAGGAATTTTAGATGGGCTGAATGCTGAAAATCCACAATTTCAAGGGTTATACTCCTTACAAATTTCAAGCAATGCTCTTGATGGGTATAATGTAGGAATGGATGAAGAGTCAATGAATTTATTATCAAATATTATATTGAGTCCACATAGCCAAATAACTCGTCTTGATATTAGAAATAATAATATAAATTCCGATCATTTAAATGTTTTATTGGCGAACATTAACATTGCCGAAAACCATTTGATAGCAAATTTGCAAGAATTTAATTTTTCACTTAATTTAATTAATCAAGCTTCGGTGGGATTATTGACTGAAATCTTGGCAAACAACCCAAATATTAACTTTGAAGCAGAATATATCCTTCCAGAAGGAGTAGTATTTGAAGGATTGGAAGCTTTAGAAGGTAATCCACGTTTTAACCTAGTAACAGATGAATCTATTGTTACTGCTACCGAAACTACGAATGCTCAAACTCCCAGCAACAGTATAAATATAAATCCTTCTCATGAAAACTCATTAAATTCATCATTCAATTTATCATCGCATTCATAAAAAACTCAGTAATCGATTATAATTTTATTGTTTTTTAAAAGTTTTAAGATGGGATTTGGTATTATTATCTTGACAGCAATTTGCCAACAATTAAAAGAGGCAAAAAAGTTCAAACTATTATTCAAAAGAAATCAAAATTTATTGACTTGAGAAGAATTGCAAAGAATAATGTTGATGTTTTAAATAGGGTTTTGATGACTGATGATTTTAAAGGTTATAATGAAAGTTTTTATCACTTATCGCATAATCATAGTGCAAAGCAATATGCTAATGAGTTTATTCATGTCAATATCACTACTTAAATCAACCATAAAGTGTATAAATCCGAAATATTATAATCATAACTGAACAAAATGGGAAATTCTAAAAATAATCAATTGAACAAAAAATTGATGCCAATCGGTTTTTATGATTTAATTTTTGCAGAGGCGGAAAATAATCATCGACAAGTGAATGATATTATTAACTATTTTATGGGGGAGGGATATCGCTTGATTAAACCTAGCCTTGTTGAATTCGCTGATCAATATTTGCAAGATAATAAAAATTCTAAAAGCGAAAATTTACTATACTTTACCGATTTATTTTCTGGTGAAAATATGGTTTTTAGAAATGATATCACTTCGCAAATTGCGAGAATACTCAATAGCTCTCTTGCTAACTATAATTTGCCCCTTAAATTATGTTATAGCGGAGATGTTATAGCCAGTAAGAGTGATGAGCTTTATGCCCACCGTCAACAAACCCAATTAGGGCTTGAAATTATTCATTATACAGAAAATTATTCAGAAATTGAAGTTATTGAAAAAACATTATTTGCCGTTAACAATATTTTATTGCCACCTTTAAGCAGAAATAACATTCTTCCTAAAATTTTAATTGAATTTTCTTTGCCTAAATTTTTAGAAAAATTGCTGAATGAATTTAATATCAAACCATTGCCATCATTGATTCAAGCGATATTTGATAAAAACATTTCAAATGCAAAAAATTTACTTTCTCAAATTGAAAATTTAGATATTTCAAAGCAAGAATTATTGATAGAAATTATGCTAAATAATCATAATTTAGGCAATATTATTAGTAAAATTATGGCCTGCAATGTTAGCGATGCAATAATACCAATGATTGATAAGATTAATAAAATATTTCAATTCATAAATAATCGATTTCCCAATATTGAAGTGTGTTTTGATTTATTTGGTAATAAAAAATCTAATGATTATTGTGGTTTATTTTTTGAAATTTTTGTTGGTAATTTTTCATATCCAGTTGCTAGGGGCGGAAGTTATAAAATTACTGCTGATAATAATGGCAAAGAATCTCTAATTGATGCAGTTGGGGCAACGATTTATATTAATCATCTTCATCCACAAATCATTAAATAAATTATTAAATATAGGGTTTAAATTAATGAATTTTAAAGATCGAGGGATAATTATTAACCATCGTAATTTTGGGGAAGATTCATTAATAATTAAAATATTTTCTTCTCAAAATGGTGTATATAGCGGGTTCATTAAAAAAGCAAAGTCAAGCAAAAAGAAATATGACATTCAAATCGGCAATTTAGTAGAGTTCGAGTTTCGCAGAAGTGGCATTGATAATCTGGCTAAATTTATAGATATTGACAATGTAAAATCATTTGCTTCGCTATTATTATTTGAAAAATTTCGTCTTTCTTATGTTTCTTCTCTATTTTCAATAATCAATCGTAGTTTTTTAGAGAATCAAAATCATCACAATCTTTTTGTCGAGCTTTTAAGCTTTTTAGAACTGGCAATTAACTTTAATGTTAGTGATAAAATTTTATTAACTCATTATATTAAAGCGGAGCTTCAAATATTGAAAGAGCTTGGTTACGGGCTTGATTTTTCTAAATGTGCAGTTAGCAACAAAACTGATGATTTAGCCTTTGTGTCGCCAAAAACTGGCAGAGCGGTTTGCTTTGAAGTTGGTGTCAAATACGGCAATAAATTATTCAAATTGCCACAATTTTTACTACAAAATCATAATATTAAAGATGATTATAATCTCGCTTTTTCTAACCAAGATTTAATAGCAGGGCTTGAACTTAGTGAATATTTTTTTAATAAATTTGTGTTTCAAAATGAAGCTGACAAAAAAGAATTAAGAAATTTTTCTAAAAATAATTTGCTTGCAAACTCTGATTAATTATTATTCTACCCCATTTCTGATGGGAATAATAGCCATATCTTATTTAAGCACAACATAATTGACAATGAAAAGCAGTCAAATTAACAGATTTAAAAATATTGAATTTAATCAATATGGAATTGAATATTTAAAAGATTTTCAAGTAATGGCTGAGAATGCTTATTTCAGGCAAAAATTCTTATCAAAAAATGATTCTCAAGAAAATAAAGATAGAGCTCAAGGCTATTATTTCATTAGTACTCCGCATCCAATAGGCAATATTTCAACCCCAAGCCTACTTTTATTCGATTTATCAAGACAAATCAACAATCTAAAAATCCGCATTCTTGCTAATGAAGAAAATGATATTGCGAATAATTTGAGTAAAATTCAGCAATATCTAAGCGAGGCAAAAGAAATATTGCAAAAGTCACTTGCTAATCTCGATAATAAAAGCAATCAAGAATATTCTTCAATTGTTGATTTTGCAACTTCGATAATTGATAATTCTGTTGCTAAAATTAAAAATAAAGATACAAAAATTGAATCATTGGAAGATTTTAACAGAATTGCTAAAAATATTTGCGAAGAGTTGTTTGGCGGAGTGGTAGAAATTGGTATTAGCAATAAGGTTATTAAGCCAGCAGTTCAAGATGCTCAAGGGATTATAAAAAATTCAATTTTAAGCAATGTTTTATCAAAAAATGATGGTCAATATCTAAAAAGTTGGTATAAGGTTGATGCTGATGGCGATGCGGATAATGTGATTAGCAATATTATTCCGCAAGAATGCAACAATAAGGATATTGCAGAAATATTTGCTATTTGCAAACAGGAAAATCTTGCTAAGAAATTTGATTATAGTTTTTATTATGAACCAAGAATATCTTGCAAAGCAGGAAAAAAGGGGGTTAGCGGTTTAGTTGAGCAGTTAGAAAAAATTTCTGGAATAAATCAAATCAATTGCTTTAAAGACATTAATAACAATGAATTAAAAGAATTATTTTATCAATTTTTAGAAAATACAAAATTTGAATCCAATAATATCAACCATCCATTAGACACAATATTAAGAACCTGTCTACCAGCATTTGTTAATGCTTCAGCAATAGTTTTGTCAGACTTTCCTGCCAACAACAAGATGCTGTGGCAATTAGTGGCAATAATAAAAAATAGCGAAGAATTTTTATCAAAAAAATTAAAGCAAAATATTGTAATTAATCAAGTTATATTGCCTTTATGTGAAACTGAGACGGCAGTAATAGGGGCGGAAAAGAATTTTGCTAACTTTTTAAAAGAAATCGATAACGAGTATAATTCGATATTTTCAACTGAAGCAAACTCAGAAGAGCAAAATAAATTATTTAATCAGCTTAGAAAATTTGTGGTTAACGAGGATAATCAATTTATTCTTGGTAATTTCTCTGGACCTAGCGATTTAACTAAAGATGTTGGCTCGATGTCAATCGCAATGATCAATAATTTATCTTTTAATCTTGCAAAATTATTTAAAGATTTTTCTATCTCTCACCCCTTGTTAAACTTAGGTAATGTTGATTTGGTACAAGAATACGGTCAGGGAACATCGACTAAAAGAGATAATAACTCAATATTTGCAAATTTTAATGGCTCAACCATTCAGGGCTCTAACTTAATTTCTCTTAATTCTCAATCCGCCAAATCAATTATTGCTAATAATCAGAGGCTTAGAAACCATTACAGTGAGGATAATTTTATGGGGATTGATGAAAATTTTCAAAATCTTGCCATTAAAGCTCATCGCTACTTTCTTGGCGATGAAGATGGCTTAATAATCCAGCAATTTAATGAAAAAATAACAGATAAAGCGATGCAAGTAATTAATCGTTGTTACAGCAATAATCAGGGCACAAGAGGAAGTGATGGTGTAGTAAAATATAGTGATCAAAGAGCAATTAATGCCTCTTTTACCACCGCTTATCTAGGATTGCTTCAGCATTGCGGTTTTCCGTTGCGAGAAGATCTAGAATCGTTTAACGGTCAGAATATTGATTTATTTAATTCAAAATTATTTTTCAACATAATGGTTAAGGAATTGTATCAAATTGCCAATTTTAATTCAGAAAGAGCTAAAGGGCTTAATTTCAACGATGATTTAATTAAAGAAAGCGATAATTATTGCAATGGAGTGCTGAATTTTCTAGTGAGTAAGGTGCTTAATAAAGAAATTATCGATTCACAGAATTTTAACGATTTTTATAAAAATGAACCGCTTAATAAAAAATTAGATTTTGTAGTGAATAATTTGATTGCCGGCACTGATAATGATAAAAATTTGCAACAACATAATTTAATTTTGAGAGAATTTAAAGATCAAATTCCTTCGATTCGCAAGAATCAAGAGAATCTTAATTCCATATTGTTTGAATCGCTTCTAAAGCAAGATTCTGCGGATTATAATAAAGATTATTTTCTTACTAATATTGCTCTTTTAGTAAACGGAATTACAAATTTCCCACTGCCTCAAATTGCAATTGCTAATAATAATTCTCTACAACAAGGCGAAATTATTAAGCCTAAAAATAAAATTGAAGATTTTTATTTTACTAAATTTCACAACAAAGAAAAGGGCTTACAAAATTAATTGTGGGCAATATTATTGGCTGTTTTTAATTATGATTCAACAATACTGGCTCGGTTACCCCTAGAATATGACATATTGCGGTTGTCATTTCGGAGCGGTTAAGAGTGTAGAAGTGAAAATCATCAACTCCGCCATTATGCAATATGCGACACATTTCAACCGCTACTACTCCGGCAATAATTTGTCTAGTTTCTTGCCTATCATCAAGACCGTTGAATAAATCTTCCATCCATTGAGGAATTTTTGTTCCACACATTTTTGCAAAATGTTTAACTTGTTTAAAATTTGAAACGGGAAGAATTCCCGGCACTATCTGTGCTTTGATACCGTTTTTTAAGCATTTGTCAACGAAATAAAAGTAGCTATCAGTATTAAAAAAAAATTGAGTGATTATTCTTGTCGCTCCTGCATCAATTTTTCTTTTTAGATTATCAATATCGATATCAAGATTCGGTGATTCTGGGTGTTTGTCGGGGTATCCAGCTACTGAAATCTCAAAATCGGCAATTTTTCTTAAAGCGGTAACTAGTTGATTTGCATATTGGTAGCCATCTGGGTGTAATTGATAATTTGGGCTATTGGCAGGCATATCTCCTCTTAATGCAACTATGTGCCTTACTCCTATTTTCCAATAATTTTTTGCTATTTCTTCTATTTCTGATTTTGGTGAAGCAATGCAAGTAAGGTGTGGAGCGGGTTTTAAATTGGTTTCTGTTAATATTTTCGCAATGGTGTTATGAGTTCTTTCACGAGTTGAGCCCCCTGCGCCGTAGGTTACTGAAACAAAAGCGGGGTTTAAATTCTTTAATTTGGCGATTGCATTCCAAAGGCTTTGCTCCATTTCAATGTTTTTTGGTGGAAAAAATTCAAAAGAAATATTGATATTTCTTTTATTTTTAACGATTTCTTCTAATTTATTTTTATATTCCATTTGAAAATAATAATTTGAAAATAATAAATGTAAGTGATATTAATTTAAGATAAATTATTGCAATTATTGATTAATAGGCTATTATTTGCAATCTTCTTTTTAGAAAACCTTTTAAAACAAATAATTAAAACAACCAAACTAATAAATACAATGATTAAAAGAAATAAAATTACCTTAATTGGTGCAGGAAATATCGGCGGAACTTTGGCTCATTTAATCGGGCTAAAAAATTTGGGAGACATTACCTTGCTTGATGTTGCTGATGGTGTTGCGAGAGGCAAATCTCTTGATATTGAACAATCTTCGATAGTTGAATCTTTCGATGCTAAAATTACTGGAACCAATAATTATCAAGATATAAGCGATTCCGATGTAATTATAGTCACCGCTGGTATTGCTAGAAAGCCCGGAATGAGTAGAGACGATCTGTTATCAACAAATGTCAATATTATTAAATCTGTTGCTGAAGGTATAAAAAAATATTCTCCCCAAGCCTTTGTTATTGTTGTTACTAACCCGCTTGATGCAATGGTTTATGTAATGCAAAAAGTTAGCGGTTTACCTGCTAATAAAGTTGTTGGTATGGCTGGGGTGCTAGATTCTTCAAGAATGTCTCTATTTTTAGCCAGAGAATTTAATGTTTCTGTTGAAGATGTTCAATGCTGTGTTTTGGGTGGTCATGGCGATAGTATGGTGCCTTTAATTCGCTATTCTTCAGTTGCGGGAATTCCGTTGCCAGATCTAATTTCAATGGGCTGGACTACTAAAGAAAAAATCGAAGAAATAGTGCAAAGAACCCGCGATGGTGGGGCTGAAATTGTTAAATTATTAGGCAATGGCTCTGCTTTTTATGCTCCAGCTTCTTCTGCGGTTGCAATGGCAGAAAGCTATTTACTTGACAAAAAAAGAATCCTACCAGTTGCTACAAAGCTCAATGGTGAATTTGGAGTTAATGGCTTATTTATTGGGGTGCCTGCAATTATCGGCTCTAACGGAGTTGAAAAAATCGTTGAAATAAAATTAAATCAAGAAGAGCAGGTAATGTTTGAAAAGTCTGTTGATGCAGTAAAAAAGCTTATAGATGAAATAAAATTATCTTAATTTTGATTCAAAATAAATGGTGATTTTAGCTTTAGAATCACCATTTAAATAGTCTCCATGCCTAAAACTTGACTAGATTGAATATAATTTAAATTTTTGATTATGTGGCTGAATACGAAATAAAAAAATCAAGACTCAACTTTGTTTATATTTGCATATTACTATTTTTCTCAATAGTAATATTTAGGCTGTTCTATATTGTTATTACTAATGATAAAAATAAGTTAAAAAAGGAATATGACCCCAGATATTTTGGAAAAAGAGGTAAAATATTTGATCGCAATAGAATACTGGTTGCAACCGATCTTAAAACAAAATCATTATATGCAAGCAGTATCTTAATTAAAGATTCTCAGCTCTTAGTTTCAAGGCTTGGCGAATTATTTCCTGAGCTTGATTACAAAGAATTGTTAAAAAAAATTAATGAAGGAAAAAAGAGTAAAAAATGGATCTTAATCAGAAGAAATCTCACTCCGCACGAGGTTAATAAAATTAATGATTTAAAAATTGCGGGCTTGATTTTTGAAGATGATTTAATAAGAGTTTATCCGCAAAGAGAAATAGCAAGCCACCTTATTGGCTATGTAGATTCCGACCGCAAAGGGCTATCTGCAATTGAAATGCAATATGATGAAAAGTTAAGCGAGAGTAATAGCGAATTAGAGCTAGCAATGGATGTTAGAATTCAAGATATACTGCATAATGAATTAATTAAAGGTTTGATTAATTATAAAGCCAAAGGGGCTTCTGGTATTGTTTTCGATGTTAATAACGGTGAAATTCTTGCCATTTCCTCTCTTCCAACTTTTGACCCCAATCTACAAAAAGAAGCTAATGAAGATGAAAGATTCAACCGAGCTACTAACGGTGTTTATGAACTTGGTTCGATTTTTAAAATTTTTACTATTGCTAATGCATTTGAGAAAAAGTTAATTAAAATTTCTGATGTTTACGATGTTAGTGAGCCAATAAAATATGGTAGATTTACTATCAACGATGATCATCGCTATCAAGATAAAATGACGGTGGGCGAGATATTTGCATATTCTTCTAATATTGGTACCATACACATCGCAAAAAAGATCGGAATTGAGAGTCAAAGAGAGTTTTTGCAAAAACTTAATTTGCTGTCAAGGCTTGAAGCAAAATTTCCGGGGCTTCGAACCCCAATATTTCCTAAAAATAAAGAGTGGCGAGAAATTAATCTTTTTACCATTGCTTATGGTCACGGCATTGCAACAACTCCCCTTCATATAGCAACAGCAGTATCTGCAATTGTTAATGGAGGAACATTGTATCAACCTTCATTCTTAAAATTAAAAGAAAAGCCAAAAGGAAAGAAAGTCTTCGATGAGGAGGCTTCCGCAAAAATGCGAGAAATTATAAGAATGGTTGTAACCAAAGGAACTGGTAGGCATTCAAATATTGATGGCTATGAAGTGGGCGGAAAAACTGGTACTGCAAACAGAGCGGAATCTGGAGGGTATAATGAAAAATCGACCATCGCTTCTTTTGTTGCTGTATTTCCTTCATCTAAGCCACAATATTTGGTTTTAGTGGTTTTTGATAGGAGTAACTATATATTTAACACGGGCGGTATGGTTTCGGCTCCTGTAGCTGGCAATATTATTAAAAATATTGCTCCAATTCTAGGTGTGAAACCAATTTTAGAAAATTAGATATAAAATAGTTTAAATTAATAAATATTAATAAAAAAATTATATTGATTTTTGTTTAATTATTAATACAATTCACTGTGCTTTTTTTGTGCTTTTTTTGCAGTAAAAATGCCGATTAGCAAATAAAATATTTTACCTATATTGAATTGATGATAAAAATTTTCACAACAAAACCAGCTAAAGAAAAGATCATTAAAAATGAAGCATCCGCTAGTCATTTTATTCCTTATAAATGTCATTGGAATTCTAACACCATAATTACTCATAAAGAAGAATTATTAAGAGTAATAAAAATAAAAGGTTTTGCCTTTGAAACTGCTGATGATATCGATATTGATCTAAAGAAAAATGCCCGTAACAACTTGCTAAAAGGTATGGCATCGGGAAATTTTTCTCTTTATTTTCATACTTTTAGAAGAAAAGAAAAAGGCTTCCCCGATGGAGTTATGGCAGATTCATTCTCTGAAAGAGTTAATAGAGAATGGGCAAACAAACATTCAGATACCAGGAGTTTTGTAAATGAGCATTATATAACAATAATACGAGGTCAAAATACCTCTGGTGTAGCTGGAATTGCAAATATTGCTAAAAAGTTTCAGCATAAAGCAGATAAATCATCTTGGGAAAATCATATGAGAGAATCATTTGATGAGTTGGATGAGATGACAGAAAGAGTTTTAAACGGCTTTGGTAATTACGGGGCTGAACTGCTTGACATTGAAGAACATAACGGAATTTTAACCTCTAATCTATTGAGTTTTCTTTCCAAAATAATTAATTGCGGATATTCTGCTCAGGTTACTGCTCCAATGGCTAATATTGGCAACCATTTGCCAATTAGTAGGCTTTACTTTGGCAATAAGTCAATAGAAGTTCATCATCCAAATTCAATAAAATATGCAGGAATGGTGGCAATTAAAGAATATAGGCCATCTACTCATGCGGGAGTTTTTGATGGTTTTATGCAGATGCCGTTTGAACTAATCATCAGTCAATCATTTTCTTTTATTGATAGAATGATAGCAATTAGCTCAATGCAACTGCAACAAAGAAGATTAGTTCAGGCTGAAGATGTTGCAATTTCACAAATACAAGAAATTGATTCTGCTCTTGATTCTGCAATGAGCGGAGAATTCGCTTTTGGCAATCATCATGCTTCAGTAATGTGCATTGAAGATAGTGTAAAATCTTTAGAAAGTGCTTTGTCAATGGCGGTGGTTGAATTTTCAAATTGTGGAATTACAGCAGTTAGAGAAAGATTGAACATGGAGCCTGCTTTTTGGGCTCAACTTCCTTGTAATGCTGAATTTATGGCTCGTCGTTCAACGGTTAACACTCTTAACATTGCTTCATTTGCTTCCTTTCATAATTATCCCTCAGGAAAAAGAAAGAAAAACCATTGGGGAGATGCGGTTACCGTTCTAAAAACTGTTTCAGGAACACCGTTCTTTTTTAGTTTTCATGTTAGAGATGTAGGTCATACAATGATAATTGGTCCTACTGGTGCTGGTAAAACAGTGTTGTTAAACTTTTTATGTGCTCAATCTCAAAAATTTAGGTGCCGTTTATTCTTCTTTGACAAAGATAGGGGTGCAGAAATATTTATTAGAGCTATTCGGGGAAGATATATGGTTCCCGATATTGCTAAAGTTTCTGGTTTTAATCCTTTTCAACTAGTCGATAACAATGAAAATCGTTCATTTTTAATTGAATTTCTTAAAGTTTTGGTGGCGGTTGGAGATCAGCCTTTGCCAGCCCACGAAGTAGAAAGAATTAACGAAGCGGTTAATGGTAATTATAAACTTCCTTTTGAAAAAAGAAGACTAAGAAATATAGCTCCTTTTATGGGTATAGCAGGCCCTGGAACCTTAGCAGGAAGGCTCTCAATGTGGCATTCCGATGGTTCTCATACAAAATTATTTGATAATGCAGAAGACAGAATTGATTTTACTTCAGCGAGAAGCTTTGGCATTGAAATGGCTAATATCCTTAATGATAAAATTAGTTTAAGCCCTGTTTTACTATATCTATTTCATAGAATTCAAAGCTCCTTAGATGGCTCTCCTACAATGATAGTTCTTGACGAAGCTTGGGCATTGATTGGCAATCAAGTATTTGCTCCTAAGATAAAAGATTGGTTAAAAGTATTAAGAAAACTAAATACTTTTGTGGTGTTTGCAACTCAATCAGTTGAAGATGCTGCAAAAAGCAGTATATCTGATACTCTAGTGCAACAAACTGCAACTCAAATATTTCTTCCTAATCTTAAGGCGACTCCAATCTATCGCGAAGTATTTATGCTTTCAGAAAGAGAGTTTACTTTAGTAAAAACTACCGATCCTTCAACTCGTTACTTTTTAGTGAAGCAAGATAATGATGGAGTAATTTCAAGAATTGACCTTAGTGGCATGGATGATGTTGTTAGAGTTTTATCTGCAAGAGTAGAAACTATTATTTTGCTCGATGAAATTATTGATCAAGTAGGCGACGATCCTGATGATTGGTTGCCAATATTTTATGACAGAAGTCGCCCAACAAAACGTTAAATATTAATTTGTGACTATAAAAATATTAAATAAAAAGAATAATAAAAAACTATCGATATTATTTTTAGCTATAATAGCTATTTTAAATTTTTTTACTAGTTCATTATTTGCCAGTAGTTCTTCTGACGACAATGAATATGGCATCAATAGAACAAGAAGCTGTAGTAGTGGAGTCGCGGAAAATGAATTTAGTAAGATAGGTCTTTTCGATAAAGAGTTTTCTGTTGATCTAACTAATACTGCTTGTGCAGTAAAGGCTATTGCTGGCTATGCCGCAGTTAAAATCTCAATATTTGCTGCCGCTACTCAATGTGGAGTTAATTATAGTTTTAGTTTAACTCCTCAGCCTTGGAATGATGTCAAGGCAATTGTTTCATGTAATGGAAAGGCGATTTCTGGTAGTCCCAATTGCAAAACTTCTGTTGGTGCGATGGACGTAATTTTGGCATCATTTTTTGCTGAAATGGCGATAACGAAAAAAATTGCCCAAGAAAATTATAATAACACAAAAATTTGTGGTGATGGTTGGGTTGATGCGAGAGATCCAAGTAATGTAACAGCTGAGTTAACGGGGGAGAAAAAAAGAAGAGCTACAGATGTTTATGAAGAGTTGCGAAATCAAGCAGTTGATTTTACTAAACAGAAACATAGAGAATGGTATTATGATGGAGTAGAAGTTGAAGATAATCCTGTTGATGAAGATTATTGCATTGACCCAACTCTTAGCTCTAAGCCTCAGCAAAAATACTATATGAGAGGTTTGATGAGTGGTAATTTTAATTGCAATAAGTATGATGATAAAAAATATGAAAAAGATCCAGTTAATCGTCAATATTGGACTAACGAGAGAAGATTAGAATTTAAATTAGCTTATAATTGTTGTGTTAATAGGTCTAAAAACTATATTTGCATTAATTCTTTTAATAAAAATTATTTTTGTAAAGCGGGAGAAAAATGCAAAATTAGTCACCAAGATCCAAGTGCAGGATTAGTGATATATTATGATATTATTAGCAAATTAAATGGTCGACTGATTTGTGCTGAAAGCTATTCATTGTGTCCTTATAATTTTTCAATTGGCGGTGGAACTGATGTTTGCGATCAAGTAAAAGACGGAATCAATAAAGATGGAGTGTGGAAAAGTTTTCACTCTTATTCTGAAGCAGATAGAAAAGTATATAAAGATACTGGTAAGTGCAACGATATAAGTGAGGCAAGAAACCCAGATTGCAGTTTTAAAAATAATTTTAATAAATGCAAAAATTACTGTCAATATCTAAGGCATTGCACTGTTCCTCCAAAGGTAAATAATTCACCTTATAAAAGCTCTTTATCTTCTCCATATTTTCCTCAAGCTTGTTATGATTTTGTCGGAGATTCTCAAAATGGAGTTAGTGCAAATTTATATCTAAAGTCGGTTACTAATTTTACAACCCCAATAGTTCAGTGTTTTAGAGAAACAATTGAAAATATATTTTATAATCGTTACGGAAAATCATATTGCGATAATAGTTTAGAAAAACCAACATCTTCTGGCTATTGTTCTAGTGGTTATTTGATTAGAGGAACTTCTGAAATGAAAATGGGTAATAAGGTCAATGAAAGGTCTTTTTTTCAGATATTGCAGGAGCAAATGTTAAATGTAGTTAAAGCAATCTTAAGTTTTGCGGTAATGTTTTTGGGTTTTAAAATATTACTAGGAGTAGGTTCAATTAAAAAACCAGAATTACTAGTATTTTTACTTAAAATAGGTTTGGTGGTTTATTTTGTAATGGGGAATGCATGGCAATCTGTTTTCTTTGATGGAGTTTACAGAGCCTCAGAAGTTGCTTCAAGATTAGTATTTAATGTTGTGGTAAGTGATAATCCTGAAAGAATAGATGGTTGTCAGTTTGGCAGAGTGTCATTTAGCGACGGTTCAACAACACAAGTGGCTGATAAAATATATCCCGCAAATAAAGAATATCTGGCGATATGGGATACTATTGATTGTAAAATAGCCCGTTATCTAGGAGTTTCTGATAGTTCGATGTCAGCAATAGGCAAAATGATTACCGCCAATTTATTATCATCTTTACTTCCTATTACTGCTTTGCTTAATAAGGCGGGAATATTCTTATCATTCTTATTTATGATTTTTGGATGTATATTAATTGCAACCGCAATACGAGCTTTACATATTTTTATTTCTTCTGCATTTTTAATTATTTTGTTGGTTTATATATCTCCAATTATTATTCCTCTATGTTTGTTTAAAAAAACAGAAGATATTTATAATAAATGGTTAAAAACATTACTAGGCACAGCGATTCAGCCGATAGTTCTTTTTGCTTATCTTGGCATCTTTATTTCCGTGCTCGATTCTTCAGTAATTGGTGATGGTAAATTTAGGGGCAGTGGTAACATAAAGGTTTTAGATTGCGATGAGTATTGCACTAAGGATAGCAATATTTATCAAAAAAGAACTGACGGTAATTGGTATACAAATGGTAGCAAAAGCACTGAAGAGATTCAAGGAACTACAACAGAATGTCCGATTATTAATGGAATATTAACTCAAAAAATACAGCCAACTAATAATAGTGTAGCTTGTATTATTGATTTTGCTAATAAGCCAAATGCTTTTGTTGATTGGCCGGGGCTTTCTTTTATCGGGCTGTTCTTTAAAACAATGTTATTGCCAGCAGATGGAAGATTTAGCATAGAGTTGATGACATTGGCGATATTAAGATGCATTATGATACTATTTGTGTTGTCAAGTTTTATGAGTGAAATTCCGGGAATTGGTAAAACTTTATTGGGCGGTGGTGTAGCTTCAACATCCGGTGTTGGAGGTGCAGATATTGCTCAAACAATGTTTAAAGCCGCATCTTTTGCTACTATGATTTCAAATGTTACCAAATCAAAAGGAAAGGATTTATTAGATAGCATTAAAGAAAAAAGAAAAAATAATAGAAAATAAATGTTAAATTTTTTATCAATCCAAAATATTGTCTTGATAAATGAGGCAAAGCTTGATTTTGTTGAGAACTATAATTATAAAGGCGGTCTTTTTATTCT
Source organism: Rickettsiales bacterium UBA1997 (assembly GCA_964202895.1). Taxonomy (GTDB): domain Bacteria; phylum Pseudomonadota; class Alphaproteobacteria; order Rickettsiales; family UBA1997; genus JAJTDS01. The sequence continues at coordinate 1,130,750 of CAXNJM010000001.1, forward strand.
TAGCGGTGAAACGGGGTCTGGAAAATCAATTCTTCTTGATGCTTTAGGTTTAGCAATTGGGTCTCGTGCAAATGTTAGATTAATAGGTGAGGCTAGTAATTCTGCGGTTGTAATAGCAGAATTTGATATTACCAATAATTTAAAATGCAGAGAAATTCTTAACAATTACCAACTGCTAGATCAAGAGAACTCTAATTTCTTAAGAATTAGAAGAATAATTTATAAAGATGAAGCTAATAATCATAGCAGTAAAATTTATGTTAACGATAACTCGATAAGCTTAACTTTACTTACTCAAATTGGTAATAATTTAATTGAAATAAATGGTCAACATTATCAGCACGGCTTATTAAATAGCAATATTCACCATCTTATCCTTGATGAATTTGCCAACCATAAACCTTCATTACAAAATCTTCGTTCGACGGTAGAGAGCTTAAAAATAATTGATGAAAAAATAAATAGCTTCAATCAAGAGTTATTGCAAAAACAACGAGAGCAAGAATATTTAAATCATATAATTGCCGAGCTTGAGTCGGCAAATATTGAAGAAGGTGAAGATGAAAGGTTAAAATCTATCAAAAATCAAATGATTAACCGCGATAAAGTTGTTAATTTTATTGGTGAATTAAATAACTTTCTAAATCAGAGCGGTTCGCAATTACTAATGGCGGATAGATTGATATCAAGACAACAAAATTTAATCAATAATTTTTTTAATCAAGAGGCCGATAATTTTGAAGAAGATCTTAAAATTATTAATCAACAAAATGAGCAGTTAGAGCTAATTATTTCAAAGAATGATAAGCTAATGAGAAAATTCTCTAGTGAAGATTATAATATTGCTGAAATTGATGAAAGATTATTTTTAATTCGTAATTTAATGAGAAAATTTGATTGCAAAACCGAGCAATTTCAAACACTCATCGACGATGCAAAAAATAAATTAGCAAATCTTAATAATGAAGAAAAATCCTTTCATAATTGGCAGGAAGAAAAAAATAAATTATTAGCAGAATATCATCAATTAGCAAAAAAAATTAGCGATAATCGCAATAAGGCAGGGCTAGAACTTGCTCAAAAGGTCGAAGAAGAATTGATGTTCTTAAAGATGTCAAGGGCAAAATTTAAGGTAAAAATTGAATCTATTTATCAAAATGGTGATAATAATATTTATCATCAAAATGGTTATGATAAGGTTAGTTTTGTGGTTGCAATCAATAATGATAAATTCGAAGATATTGCCAAAGTTGCTTCAGGTGGCGAATTATCAAGGTTTATGTTGGCATTGAAAGTTGCTTTAATTAATATTAAATCTGTTCCTACAATAATTTTTGATGAAATAGATAGTGGCATAGGCGGTGCTACTGCTTCAGCGGTAGGCAGAAGGTTGAAGTTTTTGGCAGAGAAATTGCAAATTTTTGTTGTTACTCATCAGCCACAAATAGCCTCGCAAGCCAGCCAGCACTTTAGAATAAGTAAAATTATGGTTACGAATCAACAACATCAACAAGTTGTAAATACTGTAATTGAGAAGCTTGATGAAGAAACTCGCAAAAACGAAATAGCCAGAATGTTATCGGGCGATGAAGTAAGCGAAGAAGCACTTGCAGTTGCCAATCAATTAATTCAAAGCTAAGATGAAAAAGAAAATTAACAAATCTTCTCAAGGAAATATTAAAGATAATAATTTTGAGGTCAGTTTAAATAAATTTCGTGATGAAATTGATAAAACAGATTGTCAAATATTAGAATTATTACAAAAAAGAATGTTGATAATTAATCAGGTAGGAGAGTTGAAATCACTGCATCAACAAAAGTTTTTTATTCGCTCTAACCGTGAAGCGGATATGATAAAAAACTTAATTGTTAAAATGCAAGATAATCACAAAAAATTATCATTGCCAGAGCTTCCCATTGAAGCGATTATTGATATTTGGCGAAAAATTATCTCTTCTGCGAATATTGCTGAACAGGAAGTAAAAATTGCGATTTACAACCCCTCTAAAATCAATGATTATAATCTGCTAATAAATCAATATTATCAACACTCCTTTACTTCTGCTAATTTTGTTAAATCTGCAAAAGTTTTGAAAATGCTTGATGCAAAAGAATATCAAATTGCAATTTTTAATCTTCTTGAAAAAAGCGAGGATAATGTCTGGTGGCTTGAAATAACTAAATATAGTCATCTAAAAATATTTACAAAAATTCCTTTTTATCAATTTTCAAACCAAAAGCAAACTGAATTGATTGCGGTTGCTGATAAAGAATGCGAGGCTTCGCAAGCTGATTATAGCTATTTGGTGATTAAAAATAGCGAACTAGATCAAAAGATGATAACTAAATTATTTAAGAAAAATAACATCAAAGCAAGGTTTGTTGATAATTCTCAATCGCACAAGGCTAATAATTTTTTAATTGAGGTGGAAGGCTTTTATTTAAATGATTCGCCACCAATTATTGATTTAATTGACTTTATCGCATCGGCAGGCAAAAAAACCACAACAGAGCTGTTTATTATTGGTCATTCGCCAGTGCCAATAAAGATTTAATTCTAATCATTGTTTAATTTGGTGAAATTTAAAAAATAATAATTTTATTTTAAGGTTTTTTGTTATGGTGGAGCTAAGGGGATTCGAACCCCTGACCTCTTGCATGCCATGCAAGCACACTACCAACTGTGCTATAGCCCCAATAATTCAACAGTCCCCAGATGAGAGCTAAAATTATATAATAAAACCTTATTTTCAAGTTGAATTTAGTAAAATTTTAAATAAATTGTAGCAATTTGAAAAATAACTTACTTTTCAGCACCTTAATTCAGTATAAATAATTATGAATAATATTAAAATATCGCTATATGATGGCACTGTTCGTGAATTTAATAGTGGCATTACAGGCATTGAAATAGCTCAAAATATCGCTAGTAGCTTGGCTAAATCTGCAATTGCAATTATTGTTAACGATAAATTGCAAGATTTATCAATTCCAATTAGTTGTGATGCAAAAATCGAGGTCATTACTCCTAAATCTCAAGGAAAATCTCTTGAAATAGCCAGAGAAATTATTAGGCACGATACCGCCCATTTAATGGCACAAGCAGTGAAGGAGCTTTATCCTGAAGTTGCAGTTACAATCGGGCCCTCAATTGAAAATGGTTTTTATTATGATTTTGCTAGTCAAGAACCTTTTCATGAAGGCGATCTGCTAAAAATTGAAGATAAAATGCTTCAATTAGCAAAATTAAATCAAGCAATTACTAGAGAAATATGGCATAGAGACGAAGCACTAAGCTTTTTTACAAAAATTAATGAAAAATATAAAGCTGAAATTATCGCTTCAATCCCTGCGAATGAACCAATTTCTTTATATCGTCAAGGCAATTTTATTGATGTATGTCGGGGCCCGCACTCTCTTAGCACCGGAAACTTAAAATATTTTAAGCTTATGAAGGTTGCTGGTGCCTACTGGCGAGGCGATTCAAAAAATCAAATGTTGCAAAGAATATATGGCACCGCTTGGGAATCAAAAGAGGCTTTAGAGCAATATTTAACAATGCTTGAAGAAGCAGGAAAAAGAGATCATCGCAAATTAGGAAAAGAATTAGATCTATTTCACATACAAGAAGAGGCTGTAGGTTCAGTATTTTGGCATCATAAGGGCTGGATAATTTATCGTTTAATTGAAAATTATATTCGCTCTAAGCTTGAAAATAATGGTTATATTGAAGTAAAAACCCCGCAATTAATTGATAGGGTTTTGTGGGAGAAATCTGGGCATTGGGAAAAATTCCACGAAAATATGTTTATCGCCGAAAGCGAATCTAGGCTACTTGCAGTTAAGCCAATGAATTGCCCTGGTCATACACAAATTTTTAATCAAGAATTAAAATCATACCGTCAATTACCGCTTAGAATGGCGGAATTTGGCTCTTGTCATCGCAATGAACCTTCGGGGGCTTTGCATGGCATAATGCGAGTTCGTTCTTTTACTCAAGATGATGCTCATATTTTTTGCGAAGAAGAGCAAATAAATCAAGAAACAATTTCCTTTTGTAAATTATTGCAAGAAGTTTATCACGATTTTGGTTTTACAGAAGTGTTGGTTAAATTTTCCACTCGACCAGAAAAAAGAGCGGGAAGCGACGAAGTTTGGGACAAAGCAGAAAATGCTCTTGCTAAGGCTGTTGAGCTTGCTGGGCTTGATTATGAATTAAATCCTGGAGAAGGGGCATTTTATGGTCCTAAGCTTGAATTTACTTTAGTTGATGCATTAAAAAGGCATTGGCAATGCGGAACCTTGCAAGTTGATTTCATTTTGCCACAAAGGCTTAGTGTTTATTATGTTGCTAGCGATGGTAGCAAGAAGCACCCAGTTATGTTGCATCGTGCAATTCTAGGTAGCTTAGAGAGATTCATCGGTATCTTGATCGAGAATTATGGTGGAAAATTCCCCGTTTGGTTGGCTCCAGTTCAGGTGGTTGTTGCTACCATCACCAATGAATCTGATAATTATGCAAAAAAAGTAGCGGAAATTTTACAAACTCATCAATTGAGGGTTGAAGTTGATTTTGATGCCCAAAAAATTAATGGCAAAATTCGTCAACATTCTTTAAAGAAAGTGCCTTATATCATTGCTATCGGCAAGAAAGAGGCGGAGCAAGAGCTTATTTCCGTTAGAAAATTTGGTGAAGAATCGCAAAAAACAATGTCGTTAACAGATTTTATTAACCTCATCAAACAAGAAATAGCCAATAAAACAATTGCCAATAAGAACTAGGAAGGTTTGGTGAAAAAAGTTCAATACTTTGTCTTTCTTGCCTCGAACTAATCTATCAACGGCAACAAGGGGTTTCAACCCCCCCTGCTGTCATCCTAACTCTTACCGTCATCCCGACGAAAGTCGGGACCCAGCTTTCTTTTTCTGGGTGCCGTTTTGCAAAGGCATGACGAGTGTTTTAGTTCTGCTATCCCTAACCATCACCGTCATCCTGCACGAAGTTGCAGGATCCATTCTTATCTGATTGTGGATTCTGCTACTCCGCGCAGAATGACGGCTATTCAATTCTTCTTCATTTTTTTCTTCGGCAACAAGACCGAATATAACTTCACTGCAACAGGTTAAAACTTTCCAATCACTTTATTTATATAAATATTAATGCTTTTAGTTAATTTACTTGACAAAAATAATGCAAAATAATTAAAAGCCTATAATTTTGATAAAAAACAACAATTAAACAAATTTAATTATGAAATATTTTAAAAATCTTTTTGTATTTGATATTGAAACGGTGCCAGATATTGAGGCAGGGAGAAGGTTGTTAGGTCTTGAAAATGCTGATAATGGTGAGGTTAGAAAGGCATTGAGTGATTATCATCTACAAATTACTGACGGCAAGAATGATTTCCTTCGTCAGCCATTTCACAAAGTGGTGGCAATTAGTTTTTTGGAGGCGGAATTAATGATTGATGAAAATGGGCAAGAAAAATATAACTTTAAACAACTTCGTTCAGGTGGCGATTTAGCTAGTTCCGAAGCAGAATTAATTAAGGGTTTTTTTCACCATTTAAAAAAGAATCCTTCTCGTTTAGTGAGTTTTAACGGCAAGAATTTTGATTTACCCGTATTAAAATATGGAGCGATGAAGCATAAAATAGAGGCTTCATGGCTTCATAAAATGGGCGATAAATGGAATAATTATCAACAAAAATATTCTCTTGATTGGCATTGCGATTTAGCGGATGCATTTTCTGATTTTGGTTCGTCGGCAAGAGTCAAAATGAATGAATTATGTGCCGTATTTAAACTTGCTGGCAAGATAGATACAGACGGCTCAAAGGTTGAAGAAATGTATGATGATGGAAAATTACAAGAAATAAGAGATTATTGTGAAACCGATGTGCTAAATAGCTACTTGCTCTATTTGATTTTTCAGCATCACACAGGCTCAATTAGCGATGATGTTTTTGAAAAAAGCAAAAATCAAATTTATGATTTTTTGAATAATAACCTTAATAAACTTCATTTTAAAAAGTTTCTTGATAAATTAGAAATTTAAATTAAAAGTTTATTAAATCTTTGCAAATTTGTGTTTAGAAAGCTTTTCTCGCTAATTTGATAGCCAATTTATTAAATTAATTAAAATATAAATGACAGATCCCATCAAAAAACAAGTGGTAGCAATTTTAGTGGATAATGAATTTGGGGCATTGGCCAGAATTGTTGAGTTATTTTCTGCTAGAGGTTGCAATATCGAAACCCTCAATGTTTCTCCGATTACTAGTGATAAAAAAATATCGAGAATTACCATTACCTCTTATTGCTCGACTAAATCAATTGATTTAATTTGTAAGTTGCTAGAAAAAATAGTGCCAGTATATCGCGCCGTTGAACTAACCAGAGAATATGGCTATATTGAAAGAGAGCTTGCTCTAGTAAAAATTATTGGCAATGAAGAAAAAAGAGAATTGGCAATGAAAATAGTTGACCGCTATCGCACTAACATTATTGATATTAGTGGTGATTCAATAGTATTTGAAGTAATTGGAACTTCAGAAATGATTGATAAAGTTTTAAATGAATTATCATTCTTGGGGCTAGAAGGAATCTCAAGAACTGGTGTTGTTGCAGGCTTTAAGGGCGATAAAAAACTTAATCAGCTTGATACTCAATATTAATAATAAAACATAATTAAAAACAAAAAACCACAATTATGAAAAACACCAAAAACGAAATTAAATTATTTGAAGATAAAAAAGTGCGAAGCATCTGGGATACAAACCAAGAACAATGGTATTTTTCAATTGTTGATGTTATCGCAATACTGACTGAACAAAATAACTATCAAGGTGCAAGGAATTATTGGAAGGTATTAAAGCATAGATTGATAAAAGAAGGACATGAAACGGTTACAAATTGTAACCAGTTGAAAATTGAGGCAAATGATGGTAAAATGCGATTAACCGATGTTGCAACAATCGAGCAACTATTTCGCCTTATTCAATCGATTCCTTCCAAAAAAGCCGAACCTTTTAAATTGTGGTTGGCAAAAATTGGCAGTGAAAGATTGGATGAAATGCAAGACCCGGAGCTTAGTATTGATAGGGCTTTAGAGCAATATTTGAATCTTGGCTATAGCGAAAGTTGGATTAATCAAAGGCTCAAAAGCATTGAAATTAGAAAAGAATTAACTGATGAATGGAAGTGAGTTGGATTAAAACAAGGCGGGCAGTTTGCCACTTTAACCGATATCATTACTAAAAGCTGGAGCGGTAAAAATGTTAAAGAATATAAGGTTTTGAAGGGGTTAAAAAAAGAAAATCTACGAGATAATATGACTAACACTGAGCTAATTTTAAATATGCTTGCTGAAGCCTCAACTAAAGATATTTCTAAGGCTGTAAATCCAAAAAATTTTGCCGAAAGCAAGAAAATTGCAAGGCAAGGCGGTTCAGTTGCAGGCAATGCCAGAAAGGAGCTAGAAGCTAAAACTGGTAAAAAAGTTGTTGCTCAAACAAATGCCAAAAAACTTTTACAAAATAGTAAAAATCAAAAATAAAATTTAAGATATTTGTTAATTAGATTTTATGACAATGGCTAGAGCTTATTATCGCGGAAGGCGATAAATATTTAGTTTGTATGGTGTTTTTTTAATTTTATTGGCAATGAAAATAACTAATATGCCAAATATTGCTGAAATTAAAGAAGCGGAGAGAACTCCTATTTTTGCTGTGTCAAAAGCAGAATGATTATCTTTAAATGCCAATGAACCAATAAAAAAGCTCATTGTGAAGCCTATTCCCGTAAGGATTGCGACACCATAAAACTCTAACCAACCGACATTTTTACTGATCTGGTTAGGCCTTTCGTCTAGTTTAGGAAGTGTGGCAATTTTATATCTAACCGCAAGAAAGCTAAAAAGCATAACCCCAATTTGTTTGCCAAGAAATAGCCCTAAGACAATCCCCATAATTAAAGGATCTTGAAAAATCGAGAAAGAAAAATCATTAATTCTGACTCCACTATTTGCAAATGCAAATATTGGTAGCACTAGAAAATTCACCGTTGGGGCAATTGTTTTGATTAATTTATGAAGCATATTATTTTTGTGAGGAATAAAAATTGCAAGAATGATCCCTGCAATTGTGGCATGAACACCTGAAAATAATATTGCTAGCCAAATTAATATACCTGCCAATAAGTAGTAAAGCATATTCCTAGAATTAATAAAATTTAACAATAGAAGTATAGAAATTAGGCATCCGACATATAAAAAATAAATCATCTTTAAATTCTGACTATAAAAAATAGCAATAATAATAATTGCGATTAAATCATCAAATATTGCCAATGATATTAAAAAAACCTTTAAAGATTTTGGTATTTTATTGCCAAACATACAAATTACACCATAGGCAAAAGCAATATCGGTAGCGGTGGGAATGGCAAATCCTGATAGATTTTCTGGTTTTTGTAAATTGCATAGATAAAAAATAATTGCAGGAAATATCACCCCTCCAATTGCTGCTATTGCTGGTAGTGTTATTTTTTCTTTGCTAGAAAGTTCTCCATTGATAATTTCTTCTTTTAGTTCTAGACCAATTAATAAGAAAAATATTGCCATTAAGCCATCATTTATCCAGCTATGAATGGTTAATTCTTTATTTATGTTGAATGGTAGCGATAAAGGCAGTTTAATTGCTAAAAACTGTTCGTAGATATGAAAGTTTTGAGAATTGGCAATTAATAAGGCGATAATGGTTGAGATTAATAGTAAAATTCCCGTTGAGGCTTCAAGTTCAAATATTTTTTTAAATCGTTTTAACATTATATTGTTGGTTTTGTGGTTTATAATCTGGTTCCGATAATTATAAACTAGCTATTTTATTGATGATTCTATTGATGATGCCTTGTTTTTCGGGCTCTATAGCCTTATTTTTATTTTTTATGTAATTATTTTGAAATATTGTTAATGCACCAAGCACAGAAGCATGTCCGGGGTTGTTAATTTCAAAATCAAGATTTTTAATTTTATTGGGATAGCCAATTCTAGCATTTTTATTTAAAACTTCGCTTGCCAATCTCTCTGCTCCAACAATAGTTGCTGAGCCACCCGTAATAACAACATTATTAACAAGAGAGATAGGGATTTTATTTTTATAGGCAACTTTTTTGATATTTTCAAAAATTTCTTCAAGTCTTGATTTTATTATTTCCGCCAGATCGGATTTGGAAATTTTAATTAAGTCGGAGCCATCTGACTCGTTGATATTTCTTAGATTTATTAAATCTTTTGCTTCAATGGGGCTAATTATTAACGAGTTATTAAGATTTTTTATTTTTTCTGCAAGAGTTAAGCTGATATTCAAAATTGTTGCGATGTCTTTTGTTATATGGGCTCCAGCAATAGGAAAATTTGCAGAATGAGTGAATTTTCCGTCAATTACTAATCCGAATGATGTATTAAAGGAGCCGATATCTATAATCATTGAACCGAGATGCATTTCATTTTCAGTGAGGGTTGCAAATAAAGAGGAGTAAGGCTCAATTAGGTAGTTATCAATTGATAATTGGCATTCTTTTAGGCATTTTTCAATATTCTTAATCGTGGTTTGAGATGCAGAAATAATATGAAACTTAGTATAAAGGGTGTCTCCAGACATATGGTGAGGATTTACTATCGGCAGAGAGTCATCAATTCTGTATTGTAGAGGAATGAAGTGAAATATTTCGTGATTATTTTTTCTAAAATACTCTCTAATTTTATTTGTAAGGGAAATTATATCGCTAGATTTAATGGTGTTTCCAGCAATTTTAATTGAAGAATCTTGATGGCTAGAAGTTGTTTGAGCAGAAGAGACAATCAAAGTTATGTCTTTGATTGAAATTCCTGCCATTTTTTCTGCTTCAGCAACAGTGCTTATTATTGATTTTTGAGCCAATCTCATATCGGAAATATTGCAACCAATAAGACCGCGAGATTCTTTATGCCCATAGCCAATTATTTTTATTTCATCTTCGGTAATTTCGGCTATAATGCAGATTAATCTTGACGAACCAACATCAAGACAAGTGAATGGCTTACTCTTTTTTTTTAACTTCCCACTCATTTATTGATTATTTTATCAAATCAACTTCTTTGAAGTATTTTTCTGCTCCAGGGTGCATTGGTGCAGAGTTTCCTTCTGATATCATATCTGATTTTTTTAGAGTTGAAAATACGGGATGAAGAGTTTTGAAATTATCGAAATTCTCAAAAACAGCTTTAGTTACTTGATAAACAACATCGGAGCTAGTTTTTTCAGTGGTCACAAGCCCAGCTTTGACACCAAAAGTTTCAATATTTTGTGGGTTGTTAGGGTAAGTACCGCCGGCTATTACTGCTTTAACATAAAATGGATTAACTTTTGTTAGTGCTTCAATAGTTTGCGAGTCAATAGGAATGATTTTAACACGGCAAGTTTGAGTTGCTTCTTGAAGGACACCGTTTGGGTTTCCAGAAGCATAGATCATGACATCAATTTTTCCATTGCATAAAGCTTTAGTTTGTTCTGAAGGCTGTAGGTAGGTCACATTAGAAAATGATTCTTTTCTCCATTTTTTAACCAGCATTAACACTTCCATTGTTGAATACATTCCAGAGCCTTGCGGGCCAAAATTAACTCTTTTTCCGACTATTTCGTCAAGAGATTTGATTCCGGATTTTTCTGTAACAGCTATAGTAAAAGTTTCGTTATGTAATGAAAATATTGAGCGAAGCTCTTTAAAAGGTTTTTGATCTGAAAAGAAGCCAGTGCCATTATAGGCATGATATTGCCAATCCGATTGAACTATTCCTATGTCTATATCGCCATTGCGAATAGCATTTAAATTTGCAACTGAACCGCCTGTTGATTCAACTGAACAGCGAATTCCGTGCTCTTTTCTGCCACGATTAATTAATCGACATATTGCTCCACCAGCTGGATAATAAACTCCTGTAACACTACCAGTACCAAGAGATATATATTTTGTAGAGGCTATGACTTCTTCACCTGCTGTAAATAATGAAACCGCTAATAAGAGTTTTAATTTTAAGAATTTATTAATTTTCATTTGTTTATTATTAATTGGTAGTTAAAAAATTGATTAATTTAATTTCTAAAAGAATATTTATAAGATTCAACTGATAAAAATTTTATAGTGGTAAAAATTTGCGGTAAAAATTTGATAGTTGGTTTGAAGTATATTAAATAAGGTTAATGATAAAAGAATAATGAATTTATTATCAATAAAATAATTTACAATAAATTTATAATTTATTGAAGCCAATTGTTAATTTTGCAACAGTAATACCAAATTTTTTTAATTTTGATTCATTGATAAGATTTTTATCGCTTATTAAATACATCCAATCTTCAACTTTTAAATCTACTTTTTTATTATCAATATCAACTCTTAGTGTATAATCCATTCTCATTGCATTGCCAAATTGTCTTCCTTTGGCGGTTTTTACAACATCATGAGCGGTGCCAGTAAAATGATGCTTGTCGCTTAGTTCTAGAGTCCAGATTCTATCTTCTTCTTTGCCGTCATCGAAAATAAAATGCTCTTTCAATGTTCCTACATTTTCATTCCAGCTTGATTGCATTGTAACGGTGAATTTTCTCTTCACTTCTCCTTTCCAGTCTTTCAGGACTCCATAGGCCTCAATATTGCCGTTAAAATATTCTCTGATATCTAGTTGGGGGCTTTTTTGCGAATAATGTTCTGGGTCTTTGATGGCACAGGAAAATAAATTATTAAGCATAAATATGAAGGTTAGTTTGGAGATTATTTTTATAAATTTAGAATTTTTCATATTATTACTTATTAATTTTGACGATTAATCACAAATTCTGCAAGATCTTTTAATAAAATAGCTTTTTCACCAAAAATTCTAAGATGTGCAATTGCTTGATCGCGAAGCATTTTTAGTTGCTCTAAAGCACTATCCATACCAACGACATCAACAATACTTATGTTATCTTTTGGTTTTTTGTGAATATTTTCGTCAATATCGGTTTTGCCAATTGAAATTCCGCAGTGGTCAAGTATGTCATCTTTAATTTGAAATGCAAGACCAAGATCATTTGCAAAATAACGAAGTGCTTTTCGCTCTTCTTCGCTTGCTCTGCCAATTATCGCACCTATTTCACAGGCAGAAATGAATAATTCTCCTGTTTTTAAGCGATGCAATTTTGCCAATTCTTCTTTTGATATTTTGCGATTAGAGCTTTCTAAATCAAGCATTTGACCTCCGACTGTTCCACGATAGCCAGCAGCTTTAGCTATTACATTGATTATTTCGCAACGAACATTGGCATCTTTGTGAGTTTTAGGGTCGGATAATAATTCAAAGGCTAATGTTAGCAGGGCATCTCCAGATAGTATTGCCGTTGCTTCATTAAACATTTTATGAGACGATAATCTTCCTCTGCGAAAATCATCATCATCCATAGCGGGTAGATCGTCGTGAATTAATGAATAAGTATGAATTATTTCAAGTGCAGTGGCGCTATTTAGCGATATTACTGGCGATATTCCAAATATTTGTGCTGATGTCATAGTTAAGAAAGGCCTGATTCTTTTGCCATCAGACATTGCCGAATATCGCATCGCCTTCATTAAGGTTGAATCTTTATCAATTGGCAGAACTTCTTCTAGTCTTTTATGAACTAAAACAGATGTTGCAAAAAGTGCTTCTTTTAGGGAATTTTCAAACATTGAGTTATTGGTTAAGATTAAGTTTTCAAGGTAGTTTTTCCCAAGGTAATTTTTCCCAAGGTAGTTTTTCCCAAGGTAGTTTTTCGTATTGCCAGCCACTTATTAAAGATCTCGCCCCTGCATTGTTAGCTTCGCCTTCAAAACCACCGATAATATTGTTGATATTGAGGTATCCGTTATCTATAAAATATTGAGAAGCTTGATAAGATCTTGCTCCGATGCGACATATAAAAAATAATGTTAAATCATTTTTATCAAAATTTTTGTTAAAAATATTTTCTAAACAAGATTCAACTTCTTTAATTAAATTATTATTAAACTCCATAAATGGCGGGATTTGCAAAGAAACAAATATTATAGGATTAGCTAATGATTTTTCGTCAACAATACCAATGTTTTTCCACTCTGAAGGGGTTCTAACATCGATTAAAACGGAGTTTTTTTGTGATTTTAAAGTTAAAAATGCTTCGCTCGGCATAACTTCTTTAAGCTGTGTTATTTTATTATTTTGCAAGCTAGATATTTGGTTTATTAATAAAATTTAAGTAATTTATTTGAACTGTTATTTTTTAAAAAGATAATTAAAAAATATTTATTTAGCAACCATTTTTCAAAAAACAAAAACTAACTTGGAAAATAACCAAAAACCCTAGATTCATTTAAAACATTGTCTTACTATCTGATAAATGCATAATTTCGTATATTTGGCTGTAAGGTTTTTAATAATATTATGAATATAAAATCAATAGTAAGATAAATTTGGAGTACTTTCTTATGAAAAAACACAATTATATTAATAGTCAACAAGAGTTGAAATTGCTGATAGAAAAAATCAAAAAGTTTAAAATGATGGCTATTGATACAGAATTTGTAAGAGAAAAAACTTATTTTCCGTTATTATCATTAATTCAAATCGCAATTCAGAATGAAGAAAATATCGAAGTCTTTTTAATAGATTGTTTAGCTGAAATTAACCTGCTAGAAATAGTTAAATTAGTTTATGATCAAAAAATTATTAAAATTTTTCATTCCTCGATGCAAGATTTGCAGATCTTCCAAAGAATTCATAATGATATGAATGCGGAAGATAAAAGTAAATTACCAGAAAATATTTTTGATACTCAAATAATGTCCAATATAGTCGATTCTAATATTAATCAAAGCTATCAATCTTTAGTTGAAAAATTTTGTAATTATAAAATCAACAAAAATCAACAAAGAAGCGATTGGGGGCGAAGACCGCTTACTGTTGAACAGCTAGAATATGCGGTTGAAGATGTTTTGTTTTTGATTCCAGTTTACCAAGAATTATTGCAAAATATTACAAAATTAGGTCGCCAAAATTGGCTACAAGAAGATCTTTCTAATCTTGTTGCTACTGCTTGTAGCTATGAAATTGACCATATTTTCCGCAAGATTTGTCCAAGAGATTGCGGTTATCAACAAAAGAACCATATGAATCAATTTTTGTTGTGGCGAGAAGAATTGGTTAAAATAATTAATTTACCGAGGCAACATTTTGTCGAAGATGAAATAATCGCAAAAATAATTAATTACAATGCTAGCTTTGGCGAAGAGATAAAAAGAGAGGAGTTGCAGGAAGATATGGTGGCAAATCATCCTGATTTTGAAAATAAAGAATCTAATTCACAAGCCCAAAATCAAGAGGTAAACTCAGTGGATATTGATTTTGTACCAAATATTGAAGTGGCAGAAAGTTATTTTATTAAAAAAATTGTTTCCGATATTTCTAATCGAATTATTGCCACTGTTAATGTTGATGCTGTTATTAAATTGCTACAACTTCGCTCTAATAATATTATTAATGAGCGGATAATATATCAATTGCAGTCGCAGAAGAGATTGCTCTTTAACTGCATTAGCGACTTTATATCTTCTAGTATAGCCACAATTTTAAACACCCGCCCCTCATACACTGATATTCTCCACATCAAAAAAAACGAATCGGTGCGATTAAATAACGATCAGAAAAAAACCTTACAAAATCTACAAAAATTAGTTGCAAAAATAGCTCAAGATTACAATATTAGTGGTCAGTTTTTAATAAATTCTTATATTCTAAAAAAAATCATTTCTCAGCCAAATAACTTAAATATTCATTTAAGTGGATGGAGACAAGATTTACTGAGCGAACCAATAGCAACAATTATTAATGCCGAATCTTTATAAAAAACCTTTTATTATTGCAAACTGGAAGATGAATCACGGTTTCGAGTCAACAGATATCTGGCTTGATAAGTTTTTTCGTGCTTTCTATTCCAATCGTGATAAATTTGACAACCTTACCTTCGTAATTTGTCCATCAACTATTTTGCTCGATTATATCGATAGCGAAGTTATGGATGAAGGTCTAGAGCAGTTAGAAGACACAATCGCCAAGAGAAAACAAACTCTTTCTAGGCTTACTGACGAAGAAATTGATAAAATTCTAATTGAAGAAAAAATTATCAAAATCGGGGGTCAAGATTGTCACTACGAGCTTTCTGGATCTTTTACAGGCAATACCTCTTTGCTTAATCTTAAGGAGGTCGGTTGCGAATTTGTAATTATTGGTCATTCTGAACGAAGAGAATTCAATGCTGAAGACAATCAAATTATCGCCAAAAAGCTCAATTTAGCGATAAGTCAAAAATTTATGCCAATTTTATGTATTGGCGAAAATCTAGCGGTTAGAAACAAAAAAGAGCATATTAATTTTGTGCAAGAACAGCTAAAAGAAGCATTATTAATGCTTGATTCTAATCAATCATTTGAGCTTTTAATTGCTTACGAGCCAATTTGGTCGATTGGTAGTGGTAATGTTCCTACGATTCTAGAAATTAAAGAAATATCAGATGCAATAATTGCAACGATTAATGAATTAAAATCGCAAAATAAAATTGCCAATAATGCCAATGTGTCAGTGCTTTATGGTGGTTCAGTAAATAGTAAAAATTCAGCCTCAATTCTTGCTATTGATAATATTGACGGTCTCTTGATTGGTAAAGCAAGCCTTGAAGCTGATGAATTTGTTGAAATTGCCTTGTCGCATCAAGCTTCTGCCAAACAAAGTCCTTAACAAAGTCGCTAAGCAAGGGGCTGTTTAGTAATAATTTATTAGTTTTTCTGGTTTTTTATTTGCCAATGCAGAACTTACTGAAAATATTGTCAAGAATATTCTCAACACCAACTTTGCCTGTTATTTTGCCAATTTCTCGTGAGGCGATTCTTAGCTCTTCTCCTGCTATTTCAATATTATTATTTAAATCAAAGTTTTTGAGTGCCTCTAAAGCCTTTTGCAAGGCATTTATGTATCTTTGTTGAGTAATCATTTCAACATTACTACCAATAATAAAAGTTTTGCCAATTATTATTTCTAGTGACTGCAAAAATTTATTCATATTTAAATTTTCTTTGATGGAGACGGGAATTATCATTGCTCGCAATGATTGATTATCAAGGTTTTGTAGCCAATTATTTACTTTTAAATTTATGATTTCTTCATCGTTAAGACTCAAGTTTTCGCCAAGATGATTATTATCGATTTTATTAATGATGATTAAGCTTCTTTCGTCAATTAGATGAGAATTTTCTGTTAATATTTGATAATTATTAAGCTCAACAACAAAAACTTTAAAATCAGCTTCGCTTGCTCTTTTTATTGCTCTTTCAATGCCTTCTTTTTCAATTGGATTATTGGTTTTTCTAATTCCTGCAGTGTCAGAAATTTTTACCATCATTCCTGCAATTTCTAGGTGAGTATCTATAATATCTCGAGTTGTGCCTGCGATATCGGAAACAATTGCCACTTCGCTTTGGGCAAGAAAATTAATTAAACTAGATTTTCCAACATTTGGAGAGCCAATAATGACAAGGCTTAAACCTTGTTTTATTTTCTGCCCGATTGATTTATTTTGTAGATGAAGAGTTATTCCTACAATTAAGTTTTGCACCTTATTTTCTACTGAATCAATAATTTCGGTAGGTAAATCATCTTCAGGAAAATCAATAACCGCTTCTATCATTGATAGGGCTTGAATTATCTCGCTTCGCCAATTTTCATATTTTTGCCCTAGAGTTCCCGTTAATTGTTGCAATGCCTGTCGATGCTGAATTTCCGTTTCTGCTTTGATTAAGTCAGGAATTGCTTCTGCTTGTACTAAATCGATTTTTCCATTCAAAAAAGCTCTTTTAGAAAATTCGCCAGCCTCGGCTATTGCTACATCTTCGACTTTTGATAAAATGGCAAAAATTCTTTTGATAATAAAAATTGAATTATGAATATTTATTTCGATAACATTTTCTCCGGTAAAGCTGTTAGGAGCTTCAAAGCTTGAAATTACAGCCTCATCGAGTAGTTTATTATGTTCTAAATCATATATTTTGGTAAATAATATTTGGTTATGATTTAGTTTTTTATTGATGCCAAGAGCATTCAGGCAATTAACTGTTTTTTCGCCAGAAATACGAATTATCGCTACGGAGCCACCATTTGTAGAGGTTATGGTAGAAAATATTGTTGTCATTTTTATTCTTCAAAGAAGATTCCGCTTTGATTAGAAGAATTAACGGTTGCAGATACTGTAAAATTTATTATCAATTCGTTTTTTTGATTAACTTCTTGATCATTTGATTTTTTGAAATTGATGGTTAATTTTTCATTATCTCTTGTAAATTTCAATAATTCTGATGAATTTTCGGTAAGATTCCAGCCCATTTGTAGCAAGGTTTCTTGATAAAATTTTTGAATAATTGAGATATCTTGTTCGGTTTTGTAAGAAGATGAAATGATGCTACCATAATCTAGGTCGAAATTTAAGCTATCTTCGCCAATCTTAATTAAACCATCGGCAAGCGGAACATCTTTCGTGCCATAAACAAAATTTTGCTTGATTTTATTGCTTTGTGCAGGCTGACTAATTGGTTTTTCGTCAATAATTTCAAGCTTTTCTTCGGGCTTTTCTTCGTGATGAAAAATTTTGCTAAAATTATTAGAGGTTTTATTTTTGGCTTGTTTTAGCCATTCTTTTGTTTTAATTGCATATTTTTTAGGGCTAAATTCTTTAGTGCCAGAGCAAGAGGTTGTAAGAATAGCGATAGAACTAATGATGATTGTAAGAGATTTTAATTTTTTATAAAACATATTATTTTTGACATTTTTGACAGAAAAAACTAGAGCGACCATTTTGTATTACCTTTTCAATTTTATTTGAGCATTTTATGCAATTTTGATTCATTCTTCCGTAAACTTTGAAGTTATTTTGAAAATTGCCAATATTGCCATCGGCATCGACATAATCATTTATTGAAGAGCCTTTATTTTCAATTGCTTGATTCAGAATAAATTTAATTGATTTAACTAAATTTTTAATTTCTGCATCATTAATTGATTTTGATGACCTTAACGGTAAAATTTTAGATAAAAATAGCGATTCATTAGCATAAATATTGCCAACACCCACTACAATTTGATTATCCATTAAGCTAGTTTTAATATTAATATTTTTATTAGCAAGTTTATTAGCTAAATATTGATGATTAAAATCTGCAGATAATGGCTCAGGACCAAGCTTCGCAAGCAGTTGATGTTGCTTTATATTTTGATTATCAATTAAATCGATAAGCCCGAATCTTCTAGGATCGTTGAAAATAAGCCATTTCTCATCATTTTGATAATTAATTTTGAGAGCAAAATGATCGTGCTTTGTGGTTGGAGATGTTGTTTTTAGTAGTAATCTGCCACTCATTCCCAAGTGAATTATTAGGCTGGTTTGATTATCAAGTTCAATCATTAAATATCGGGCTCTTCGTGATATTTTTTTAATGGTAAGGTTTGTTAACTCTTTTAAATCAAGGGTGGAGGCGGTTCTTAATTTATATTGCGAACGAAATATTTCAGTTATTTTGCCATTGATAATATTGGCATTAATTAGGCTGGTTTTAATGGTTTCAACCTCTGGCAATTCTGGCATTTCTTACTTGAAAAAATTAATTATTATTGTTAGGATATTTTTTTCTAAAATAACTAAAAAACAATTAAAATTATTAATTAAATTATGTTAAAGCAAGAATATGAATATTTACTAAAGCTTCCCGATTATGCAACTGATAATCGAGTTTTAATGCATAGCTGTTGTGCTCCTTGTGCAGGTGATTTAATGGAGAGAATGATCGCTTCTAACATTGATTTAACAATATTTTTTTATAATCCCAATATCCACCCTAAAAAAGAATATTTAATTCGCAAAGAAGAAAATATTAAATTTGCCGAGAAGCTAGGAATACCGTTTATTGATGCCGATTATGATGTGCAAAACTGGTTTTCAAGAGCCAAAGGCTTGGAAAATGAGCCAGAAAGAGGAGAAAGATGCACAAAATGCTTTGATATGAGATTCGAAAGAACAGCACTTTATGCTTTTGAAAATAATTTTAAAATTATTACTTCATCACTTGGTATTTCAAGATGGAAAGATATGGATCAAATTAATGATTGTGGTTCAAGGGTGGTTAAAAAATACGAAGGAATCAATTACTGGACCTACAACTGGAGAAAGGCAGGCGGAGCTTCAAGAATGTATGAAATAGCAAAAAAAGAAGAATTTTACAAGCAAGAATATTGCGGTTGTATTTATTCTCTTAGAGATAGCAATGAATGGCGACGAAAAAACAACCGCGAAGAAATAGAAATTGGCGAAGAATTTTATAAATTTGATTAATATTGCCAATACCACATTAAAATTCTGGATGAGGGAACTAAAACACTCGTCATGCCGTTGTAAAACGGCACCCAGAAAGATTTAAAACTGGGTCCCGACTTTCGTCGGGATGACGATGAAGATAATGGTCGCGATGACGATTGTAGGTGAGTTGGTTTCGCACTTTCTGCTAACGGCAACAAGGAGCTTCAACCCCTTGTCTTCTTTCTGGATGAGGGAACTAAAAAACTCGTCATGCCGTTGTAAAACGGCACCCAGAAATAAAAGGTGCTGGGTCCCGACTCATACTAATTTAACTGAGGAAGTTGTTTTTTGCATTAAATACTTAACCCTCTGACATTGCCAACTTTCAGGAATCTCTCTCAGTCAAGGAATCCCGCTATCTTTCATTTTATTTGTGTTTTTCGTGGTGCTACTTAAAAAGATCGAAATATTTTCTAAAAACAAAAATGCGGTTGCGACTTTGCCCGGTTATCTCTTCAAGAATTTCTGCCTTGACAAAATCATCAACTAAATCATTTGCTGACTTGTAGCTTAGTTTGGCTATTTCTTGAGCTTCTTTGACATAAAGGCTTGGCTTTTCGAATAAGTGATTAAGCAAAGTTATGGCACTTAGCGATTTCTTGCCAAAATTTTTGTTAATCATTTTTTCTAAATCACTTTTTAGGATTAAGACTTTTGAAAGTGTTTCGGCTGATTTTGTAGCAGCTTTTTCAATCCCAACTAAGAAATATTTTAGCCATTGCTTCATGTCGTTTTTGGTGCGAACAAAAGTTAAATTATCGTAATATAGGCCCTTGTTTTCTTCAAAATATGCCGACAGATAAAGCAGGGGTTTGGTAAGAATTTTTTTATCGACCAAAAAGAGTGTGATTAAAAGCCTGCCAATTCTGCCATTGCCATCCAAAAACGGGTGAATGGTTTCGAATTGGTAATGAACTAAGGCTATCCTAATTAAATCAGGGACATTGATTTCGTCGTTATGAATAAATTTTTCTAAATCACTCATCAATTCTTCTACATGCTCAAAGCTTGGAGGCACAAAAATAGCATCAGAAGGTGAGCTTCCGCCAATCCAGTTTTGACTTGTGCGGAATTTCCCAGGTTGTTTTTCCTGACCTCTGACACTGTTTAGTAAAACTTTGTGAGTTTCTTTTATCAATCTTGAGGAGATGGGTAGGTTTTGTAGATCTAAGATTGCTTGATTTATTGCCTTGGTATAATTTGCGACCTCTTTCCAATCATTTCTTCTTTCGGGTAAAATTTCTGATTCGCTTAAAAAAGATTCGTCAATTTCGGTTTTTGTTCCTTCAATTCTGCTTGAAATAACGGCTTCTTTACTGATGTGCAACTGAATAAATAAATCAATATTGGGAACTAGTATTGAAAAAGAATTGAGTTCGCCAAGTTTTATTGCTGCTTTTTCAAGTAATTTACCAATTTGTTGATCTTGCCAAATCCATTCTTCATTGATTTTTGTTGGTAAAAAGTATTTATAACCAGCTGTTGATTTTATTAAGTTTCCTGACTTGTAGTTTTCTAGAATCATAAATTTTTTAAGTTGAATTAAAGTAAAATAAAAATTTTCTTATTTTACTTTAAGGCTATAAAGTAAAATAAGAAAATTTTTATTTTACTTTAAGAATTTATTTTTTAAGAAATTATTTCCTTCAAAATCCCGTCAGTTTCTTTCTCGAGATCTAAAATATCTCTTTTAATCTCTTAGCAGTTCGTTGATTGAGGTTTTGCTTCTTGTTTTTTCATCTACTCTTTTAACGATTATTCCGGCATATAAATTGCAATCACCAGTGGTTGATTTTACTGAACCGGGCACAACTACTGAATAGGCGGGAACTCTGCCATAAAAAACTTCACCCGTAGTTCTGTCAATTATTTTAGTTGATGATCCAAGATAAACACCCATTGATATTACCGACCCTTTTTCAACGATAACACCTTCGGCAATTTCACTTCTTGCCCCAATGAAGCAATCATCTTCAATGATTACGGGGTTTGCTTGTAATGGCTCTAGCACTCCGCCAATTCCGACTCCTCCTGAAATGTGGCAATTTTTGCCAATTTGTGCGCAAGAACCAACCGTTGCCCAGCTGTCAATCATTGTTCCTTCATCAACAAATGCTCCAACATTAACAAAAGAAGGCATTAAAATTACTCCCTTAGAAATAAAGGCTGAATATCTTACAATTGAACCAGCAACCGCTCTAAAGCCGGCATCAAGAAAATTTTTTTCTTGCCAATTATTGAATTTTAATGGCACTTTATCAAAATGAGTGAGGCTGTCTCCGAAAAATTTAGAATCGTTAGAGAAATTATTTTGTTTGCTGATTTTATTGTCATTAAGGCGAAAATATAGCAAAATAGCCTTTTTAAGCCATTGATTAACTTGCCATTCTCCGTTGATTTTATCGCAAATTTTAAGTCGACCAGTATCTAATTCATTTAGTGCATAATTTACTGCTCTTCTAACATTGCCAATTCCTTCAATTTCTGTGGTTTGGCTGTTTATTTTAGCTCTTTCTTCAAATGATTTTTCAATGATATTTTTAAATTCGATGGTCATAGATTGAATAATTTTAATTTTTATAATGATTTAAAAAAGATTTAATGTAGATAATTAAATTTTTTAAAAAAATTATTGCAAGAATTTTGTTAAAAATAATACCAAATCTCAACTTTAACATTTTTTAAAACTTTAAGGATGGGATTTGGTATTATTGTTGGCAATTCTTATTCTTTGTGATAGGGGTGTCCTGCAATAATGGTTTGGGCACGATAAATTTGTTCAATTAATGTCATCCGAGCAATCATATGAGGCATTGTCATTGCTCCCAGTGAAAGTTGCAAATTTGCCAATTCTAAAACTTCTTTAGCTAAGCCAAAGGCTCCGCCGATTACAAAATTTAATTCCGAACAGCCATTTAATTGATAATCCGCAATTATTTTGCTAAAATTAAAGCTTGAAAATTGTTTACCGTTTTCATCAAGGGCAATTAATTTTGAATTATTGCTAAATTTTGAGTTGCTTTTATAAGCCTTGATAATTAACATTGCTTCGGCTTTTTTATATTGCTCGATTTCATTATTATTGAAATTTTTCGTTGAGCTTTTTAAATTAATTTCAATAATTTCTAATTTCCATTTTAATCTTTTTTGATAATCTTTTAAAATGGTTTGAAATGAAGAATCAAGATTTCCTGAGCCTAGTTTTCCGCAGGCAATAATATTAATTTTCATAATTTTCAAATATGATTGAAACAAGTTTTAGTAGGGTTGGTAGTCAAGATTATAATATTGAGAATTCTCAAACATTAATTCGCCACGATTTTACAGTTGAAGAGATATTATCTCTATTCGATTTACCTTTCAATGATTTAATTCTTAAATCTGCCCAAATTCACCGTAAATTTCATCCGGCTAATCAAGTGCAAGTTAGTAGTTTATTGAGTATAAAAACTGGTTCTTGCCCGGAAAATTGTAAATATTGTCCGCAATCGGCGCACTATAACACTGGGCTTGAAAAAGAGCAATTGATGTCAATTGACAAAATTATTGAATCGGCAATTGATGCTAAAAATGCAGGAGCTTCTCGTTTTTGCATGGGCGCAGCATGGAGAAGCCTTAACGATAGAGATGTTGATCAAATTTGTAAAATAGTTCAATCGGTAAAAGAAACTGGCCTTGAAACCTGCATGACTCTCGGTATGCTAACAGCAGAACAAAGCTTTAAATTAAAAGATGCGGGGCTTGATTTTTATAATCACAATATTGACACTTCGCCCGAATTTTATTCAGAAATTATTACTACCCGCAACTTTTCTGATAGGCTTCAAACCCTTGAAAATGTTAGAAAATCTGGAATCAATGTTTGTAGCGGGGGAATTGTCGGCATGGGGGAATCCCGTATCGATAGAGCCAGAATGTTGATTATACTTGCTAATCTTCCCAGTCATCCGCAATCGGTTCCAATCAATATGCTGGTAAAAGTAGCAGGAACCCCGCTTGAAAATATTGAAAATCTTGATCATTTTGAATTTGTTAGAACTATTGCGATTGCTAGAATTATGATGCCAGAATCGGTCGTGAGATTATCAGCAGGAAGAAATGAAATGAACGAACAAACTCAAGCTTTATGCTTTCTTGCGGGAGCCAATTCAATTTTTTATGGTGAAAAACTCCTAACCACCGACAATCCAGAAGTAGCAAGAGATCAAGAATTGTTTAATAAATTAGGAATTGTTGCAAAATAAATGTCTACCTTACCGCCCGCAATGTCAAAAAAAAATAACGACACAGAAAAAGAAAGCACAGCTCTTACATCTCATCTATTAGAAAAAAAAGAGCTTGCTAATTTTGAAATAGAGCAAGTGGTTATTGGTAGTATTATCACCAATAATAGCTATTATGAAAGAGTGTCTGAATTTCTACAGCCACAGCATTTTTATTATCCTGCTCATCAGGCTATTTATGAAAAAATAGTTGCCAACCTTGAGAAATCGCAGGTTGCCAATCAAATGACTCTAAAACAATTTTGTATTGATAATCATTTAATAAAAGAGCAGGGTGGTGCTAATTATCTAGTAGAATTAATTTATAAAGCATCTTCAATTATTGATATTGTTGAATATGCTACCATTATCTATGATTTATTTTTAAAAAGAAAGCTTGCAATTATTGGCGAAGATATAGTTATCAATGCTTTTGATAGTCAAAAAGAGGCTTTAGCAAGTCAGCAAATTGAAATGGCGGAAGCAAAATTATTTGAACTTACTGAAAATAGTAATGGAAAAAGCGATTTCCGTAATATCTCTTTATCGCTAAAAGAGGCTCTTCAAAATATTGCAATTGCTAGGCAAAGCGATAGCAATATCAGCGGTATTTCAACTGGTTTGATAGATGTTGATAAAATGCTTGGCGGAATGCAAAGGTCAGATCTTATAATATTAGCTGGTCGCCCTTCAATGGGTAAAACCGCTCTTGCGATTAATATCGCAGTCAATGCTTGCAAGATATTAAATGACGATAACTCTGAAAAGCAGAAGGCGGTAGGTTTTTTCTCGCTTGAAATGTCTGCTCAACAATTATCAGCAAGAATTTTATCAATGGAAACTAGTGTTAATGCAACTAAATTCCGCACTGGTCAGATTGATGAAAATGAATGGGAGGTTATCGCCACAAGAAGTGGTCAAATTTCAAAACTGCCATTTTTTATTGACGATACTCCTGCATTATCAATTTCGGCAATTCGCACTAGAGCAAGAAGAATGGTCAGAAAGCACAATTTATCTTTGTTGGTTATTGATTATTTGCAATTAATTCGTGGAGTTAAATCTCGCTCTAGCGACGGCAGAGTGCAAGAAATTTCAGAAATTACTCAGGGGCTTAAGGCCATCGCCAAAGAGCTTAATATTCCGGTTTTAGCCTTGTCTCAGCTTTCAAGGGCGGTAGAACAAAGAGAAGATAAAAGGCCACAATTATCCGATTTAAGAGAGTCCGGTTCAATTGAGCAAGATGCCGATGTCGTTGCCTTTATTTATCGCGAGAGCTATTATCACGAAAGAAAGAAGCCTCCAGAATCAAAAAGAGAAGAATTTGAAAAATGGGCGGTTGAAATGAGTGAGTTAAATCATTTATCCGAAGTTATTATTGCTAAGCAAAGAAATGGGCCAATTGGTAATATTAGCCTTTATTTTGATGCAGAATTTACCAGATTTAATAATTTAGATGGTCATCATTAATGATAGTGCTCGGAATTGAAACCTCTTGCGATGAAACTGCGGTTGCGATTATTGAATATAAAAATTCTCAAAAGAAAGTTCTTGCAAATGTTATAAATTCACAAATCCCCCTTCATCAAATTTATGGCGGAGTGGTGCCAGAGCTTGCTTCAAGAAGTCATCTTGAAATTTTAGATAAATTAATTTTGGAAGCAAAAAACATTGCTAAAATTAGCTTTGAAGAAATTGATGCTTTTGCAGGAACTTCTGGCCCCGGTTTAATCGGGGCGGTTATTGTTGGAATGATGACTGCCAAAACCCTTGCTTCTCTCTACCGCAAGCCATTTATCGCTGTAAATCATCTTGAGGGGCACAGTTTAACCGCAAGATTCTCTCATAATATTGAGTTTCCCTATCTTTTATTGCTATTATCGGGAGGGCATTGCCAAATATTGCTCGCGAAGGGTGTGGGTAATTATCTAAAAATCGGCGAAACAATTGACGATGCTCTCGGAGAAGCTTTTGATAAGGTTGCTCAAATGCTTGGTATGGGTTATCCCGGAGGCCCGGCAATTGAACAGATGGCTAAAGAAGGCAATCGCAATAATTTTAAATTACCAAAGCCTTTAATTGATAATAATCATAACGATAAAAGCAATCTTTACAATTTTTCTTTTTCGGGTCTAAAAACTGCGGTCAGAAGATTGATTGAAAAAGTTAATGAAGAGCCTTTTCACCACCTAACCAGCCCCTCTAAAATCAGCTTAGAAAATAAAAAAGATATTTCTGCATCTTTTCAATTTACTGTTGCTGAAATTATTGCCAATAGATTAGAAAATGTTTTAAATAAAGCTGAAATAAAAGCTCTCGTTGCAAATAATCAATTGCAAAATGTTGTAATTGCAGGCGGGGTTGCTGCTAATCAATTTTTATTTAATTATTTACAAAAATCAGTTGAAAATCATGGTTTAAAATTAATTGCTCCGCCGATTGATCTATGCACTGATAATGCGGTGATGATAGCCTGGGCAGGAATTGAAAATTTATTGTTGGGTAAAGTTAATGATCTTGATTTTAAGGCTAGAAGCAATTGGCCGCTTGATGATTTTAGCTAATTAGATATTATCTAGAATGGTTTTTATATCTCATTCTTGTTTGAATGACGAAATAATCATTGAATTTTTTATAAAAATAATCATAACTTTTTTTCAATTCTTCTTCATTTTTAAATATCGCAAAGCAGGTTGAGCCACTGCCAGACATTCTTGCAACCAATGGTTTTAAATTTTTTAACTCCTCAATAATTTCTTTTATCTCGGGGCATATTGAAATAGCTGGGAGGGTGAGATCATTTTCTATTTGCTTAATAATTTGATAAAATTCTTTATTGGCAATAATTGATTTAAGGGCATTTTCATCGCTAGAATTATCTTGTTTTGTAAGGTTAAATATTTTTGCGGTAGATAAATTTATTTTTGGATTAATTAATAAAATTGGCAAATCTTCAAAATAAGGAAATTTTTCGATAATTTCTCCTCTGCCTTTGATAATACTAGCTTGATCGCTGAAAAAAAATGGAATATCTGAACCAAATTTTAAACTAATTTTAATAAGATCTTCCTTATTTAATTTTAGATTAAAAATTATATTAATGGCATCTATAAAACAGCGGGCATTGCTAGAGCCTCCGCCTAGTCCTGCTCCTACGGGAATGTTTTTTTGTAACTTTATTTCTAAATTATTGCTAATTTTAAATTCTTTAACAAAAAAATCTAAAATTTGAGTCAATAAATTATTTTTTTCATCGACTTCGTTTGAAAATTGACCATTTATTTTTAGGCTAAAATTGTCACTTTTAGCAACTGATAATTCATCGTATAAATCAATAAAAGCCATTAGCGAATAAAGATTGTGATAATTATCTTCCCTTTTGCCAAGAATTTTTAAAAATAAATTAATTTTGGCGGGGCATTTTCGCTCTATTTTGCTATATTCCATAGATATCTTGTTTTAATACCCAGCCTTTTTTATTGTTAATTCTAATTTGGCACCATAAATCATCGCATTGTAAATATTGGGCTAGTACCTTATTTTCAAGATAGTAAATAATTTTAGAATTATCTTTATTTTTGCGATGCATTGATATTTTTGGCTTTTTGCTATTTACCATGATGGTTCTTTTTTTCGTTAGTAATGTTTTACTAACCCAGCCAGTTTGTTTTTCGTAATCTTCTATCTCGCACCAATTATCATACTCGCTAATTACTTTGATAGGAGCGGATTTTATTTTGTAAATAAATTTAATCGGATATTGATGACCGGGACCAGCTCTAACATTGGTTTCTTCGCTTCTTAAGGATGAAAAATAATTAACTTCTTTTATTTCTGAAGAATTTGCCAATGTATTGGAATAAAAGATAGGAATAAAATTGAGATTCAATAAAATAATAAATAATATTTTAAACATATTAAACCGCTTTATTGATTGCATTATTCATTTTTTCGATAACAATGCCGAGCCCTTCAATTATTGCTTCGCCAATTATGAAATGACCAATATTGAATTCGCTAATTTCTTTTATGTTAGCAAGAATTTGAGCGGTTTCATAGTTTAGTCCATGACCTAAATGACATTCTAGACCTATTGAGACTGCCATTTTGGCACAATCTTCAATTTTATGATATTCTTCTGTTGATTGATTAATTTGATGCAGTTCACAAAATCTACCGCTATGCAATTCAACGATATTGGCTCCAAGTTCTTTGCATTTTAAGATTTGCTCTTTATTGGCTTCAACAAAAATAGAAACTAGAATATTATGTTGTTTTAGTTTTGTAATAATTTTTGCTAGCTTATTGCTGTTGCGAATAACATCAAGACCCCCTTCAGTGGTTATTTCCTGCCTTTTTTCTGGAACTATACAAACTGCATTAGGCTTAAATTTGATGGCAATTTCAAGCATTTCTTCTGTTGGTGCCATCTCGAGATTAATCGGTAATTTTATTGCTTCTGCTATGGAGGATAAATCTTCATCCCTGATGTGCCTTCTATCTTCTCTAAGGTGAAGGGTAATGCCGTCGGCACCGCATTTTTGTGCTATCATAGCACCTAAAACGGGGCTTGGATGAGCTCCGCCTCTTGCATTTCTGATAGTTGCAATATGATCGATATTAACACCGAGTCTGATTCTTCTGTTATTCATTATATTCATTGATAACTCTATAGAATATTTTTGTTTAGGAAACCTCTAAAAATCGAAATTTAACTCAATAAATTTTAACTTCAGAAATTTTTTGGTTTTGAATTTTTACATTAAAAATTAAGTTCAAAAAATCTTATTTTTACAGCTTAATTTGGCAAGGTTTTTTAAGTTTTTTATGAATTTTGGTTGTGGTTTTTGTGTTTTAGTTCCGTCATCCAGAAAGAAGGCAATAGATCCTGCGACTTCGTTACAACTCATTCAAGTTATACTCGATTTCTCTTCCTTCGGCAACAAGGGGTTTCAACCCCCTAGATAAAAGGCAACAAGGGGTTTCAACCCCCTAGATAAAAGGCAACAAGGGGTTTCAACCCCTTGTGGTGAAGTTACATTCCGCCATTATTAAGCCAAGGGGCCGAAGCCCCCCAAGGCAAAAGAATACAAGGGGCTGAAGCCCCCCAAGGCAAAAGAATACAAGGGGCTGAAGCCCCTTGTTGCCTTCTTTCTGGAACTCCCCCTCTTCGTCATCCCGACGAAAGTCGGGACCCAGACCTCTCCTTCTAGATGCCCTTTAGCTTCTTGAAACAAAGAGCTCTATTGATTCCAGATAAGTCTTGTTTAAAATTTTCTAAAACAAAATTATTATTTATAAAAATTTTATTTACATCTGCGAATTGATCGTGTCCTATTTCTAGAAATATTGGAGAATCTTTCTTTAGAAAATTGCCAACTTTTTTAGCAATAATGCGATAAAAATCAAGCCCATCAAAACCGCCATCCAGCGATATTAATGGTTCGTAGTCTCTAACATCTGGTTGTAGATCTTTAATATCTGATGTTGCTATGTAAGGCGGGTTGGCAATAAAAAAATCAAACTCTCCTGAAATATTGTCGAAATTATCGCTATTAACAAAATTTATTCTATCGACAACTTGATTAATGGTTGCATTTTGTCCGGCAATATTGATTGCTTCGTTACTGATATCGCTAGCAATAGCAGTAAAGTTAGTGAATTGTTTTAAGATGGTTATTGCTAAACAGCCAGAGCCAGTAAACATTTCTAAGAATCTTTTATTAATTTTAGTGTTATCGTTGTTATTTTTAAAATATTCTATAATCAATTCTATTAATGTTTCCGAGTCTGGTCTAGGGTCGAGAACATTTCGACTTACTAAAAAATTAGAGTCATAAAATTCTTTATAGCCTCTTATTTTTGATACAGGTTCATTTTCTGACCTTCTTCTAATTAATTCAAAAAATATTGATTGGTGGTTTTTATCTAGCAAGAAGTTTGGATTGAATACAAGCCACTCTAAAGATTTTTCAGAATTCTTTAATTTAAAGCTGTGAAGCATTAGAAGTCTTGAATCTAATATGTAGTTTTGATGGCTAATAAAAACCCCTCCATTCTCTGATGATTTTTCAGAAAATGGAGGGGTTTTTTTTGATTTTGAGTCTGTTAAAATTTCTATCGCTTTTTTAAGTGCAATATTAATTTCCATTAAAATTTACCAGCAACTTCTCGCATTGGAGTTTCGTTTATAATAAACTCAAGATTTTTTTCTCTTCTTATTTCAAGAACTGCGGTTTCAGGTTTTGTTAGAGCATTCTTTTTTGATATTTCTTCTAAAATTAAGAATAGTTTTTCGTTAATTTTGTTTAAAAAATTGTCATAAGGAACATTATTTTGTTGCGATAATCCTTTATTTTGTTTAGCTATAATGTTACTTTTGATGCTTTCAACTGCAGAAGAAATTGCGGTATTGAAAGATGGAAATTTATCTATTTTTAAAGTAACTGAACCAGAAGGTGAGTTGTCATCAATAAAATTATCAATTTGACCATTAGCAGTGAATTTTATTTCATTGCTAGATAGTTCAAAATTATTTATCTTGATAGAATATCCAGAATTAGTGCCTATTTCTGATTTATGAGCAGGCGATATTTCTGGCAATGTTGGCGCAGGAGTGTTTTGATTATTTGCTACAGTAGGAACTGGCGGTATGTTATTCACATCAGAAGGGGTGGGATTAGCATTTGAAGCATTAACATTGTTTGTAGTAGGGCTAGGGTTTATGTTATTTGCTTGTTCTGTTGCTGGTTGAGCATTTGCTGTTTTAATATTATTTTCTTTCTTTGCAGTAGATTCTGAACTATTAATTACTGTATATACAAAATCTAAAGAAAGATTGAATTTTGAATTTTGTTTACTGGGCTCGATTATTATTTTTGGCTGTTCAACTTGACCGTTAGTATTGTTGGCGATAGCTGAAGCATTGTTTGCAGGATTCGGCACGACATCAACCGAATTTACAGCTGGAGCATTGCTATTGATTGTAGGTGAATTATTGACTGAGGCACTAACTTGTTGAGCAAGGGCAGGCGAGCCAGATTGAGAGGCTATTTTTACTGCTTCTTGCGGATTAATTGGCTGATTATTATTCGATGTTCCAGAATTATTATTGGGATTTATATTTGGATTAATATTGTCGTTAGAAGCTACTTGTTGTGGAGCTACTTGTGGATTATTGATGTTAGAATTTGAACCTAATTCGCTTGCAGGCTTTAATTCTGTTTTAATAGGAGGAATTGCCTGTGAATTTATTGAGGAATTTATTGAGGAATTTATGGTTGAATTGATAGAATTTATTTGTGATCCTGTTGTAACTTGTTGCTCTGGATTGATTAGCAATGTGCTATTTGTTGAGTTGTTAATGTTGTTGCCAATGGTTATTTCTCCTGTTTTTATTCCTTCATTTATTTTTTTCTCAAAAACATTTTGATAAATGCTAGCAAGGTTAACTCCTTCCATGTCTTTGATATCAATATTAAATTTTAGAGCAACTTGATTGTTAGCAGTTTCTAAAGTTTCCATTTTGATGATATTGCTAGAAGAGCTGTAAAAAGGGGGTTTTTGATCTTCTAAGATAGTGTAGCCAGAATCTTGATAGTCGAAGCTTGATATTCCTTCATTATTGAAAGAGATGCTGATTTTTGGGCTTTCTTTAAATTCAATATTTCTGATAGTGTTAGAATCATTATCGAAAACGGTTACTTGTTCTAATATATTGGCAGAGAATGATTTACTAAAAATTCCGGTATTTGCCTCAAGTTTTTTGACGGTAACCTGATATTTAGAAATGGAGGGAATGTTAAATTTTAAATCAGATATTGTGATTTTTTGGGAAAATGGGAATCCGGACACCGAAACGCTTGATGCCGATATGCTAGAACTATTTTTACTAATTAAATTATTGATTTTTTTTTCTGTTTGACCAGTTCTTACAAACCAAAAAAAGCTATAAGAAATTGTTATAACTAGAAAGATTATTCCTAGTTTTATTGCCGGAGCTTTATTCATATTTTAATAGTTTTGAGATTGATAATTAGGATTAAACAGAAACATTTCTTGTTTCGTCGGGAACTGTCAAGGTTAGACCGTCTAGATCTTTTGTCATTGTAATCTGACAACCAAGCCTAGATGTTGGAGTTAAGCCGAATGCTAAATCGAGCATGTCTTCTTCGTCTTCTGAAGCTTGTTCAAGTTTTGAATAATGAGATTTATCAACAATAACATGGCAAGTTGAGCAAGCTAAAGAACCTTCGCAAGCGCCTTCCAAATCAATGTCATTATTATGAGCTGCCTCTAGAACAGTTGTACCAACTGGAACAAGAAACTCTTTTTTTTCACCCTTAACGATGAAAATTATTTTTACATTATCGACCATATTTTAATAAAAAGTTAAATATTCAAGGATTAATTATCTAATCATTTTTTAAAACAAAAAATCAAATGCAAGTATTTTTTAATATTTATTAATTTTTTTAAAAGTTTCTTGACAGTAAAAGAATAATTTTGTTAAAATCCATTAAATTCCATTTTTTTACTAAATTTTTCCATTTTTTTCCAAAAAATTATTGTAAAGATTAGCGAAACAAATAAAATTAAATAACTAATGGCACTATTTCTTTCAACATTCATTAATAAAGTCGATACAAAAGGCAGAGTTTCTTTGCCCGCTCAATTTCGCTCCGTTCTTAGTGTTGATGCTCCTAATGTTGTTATAGTTTACGAATCTTTTATCAATCAAGCAATTGAAGGTTGTGATATTGAAAGAATTAAAAAAATATCACAAGCAATTGATGATCTTGACCCATTTTCAGAAGAAAGAGATGCTTTTTCTGCAACCGTTCTCGGTGGGGCTATTCAACTTACGATTGATGGCGAGGGCAGAATAATAATCCCGCAAGAGCTAATAAAAAAAATGAATATTAAAAATAATGTTGTTTTTGTAGGCAAGGGTTCAACTTTTGAAATCTGGGAAGTAAATAAATTTAACGATTATTCGCTTAAAGCTCGGGAAATAGCTAAGGAAAAAAGAAATATGTTAAGATTGAGCAAAAATAATGACTAAAGAAATCAATAACGGCCATCAATTTGAATATCATTTTCCTGTAATGTTAAAGGAAGTTATTGATGCTCTTGACCCAAGAGACAATGAGATTTATGTTGATGCAACATTTGGTGCTGGTGGTTATTCAAAGGCAATAGTTGAAAAAGCAAATTGCAAGCTTTTTGCAATTGATCGCGACCCTTCGGTAAAAAAATTTGCCAATAAAATAGAAGATTTATTTCCTGATCGATTTACCCTGATGATGGGTAGATTTTCTGAAATTAAAGAACTTTTAATGGAGCAAAAAATTTCTCAAATTGATGGCCTAGTTCTTGATATAGGGGTTTCTTCGATGCAGATTGATGAAGAGCAAAGAGGTTTTTCGTTTGATAGTGAAGAGTTGCTCGATATGAGAATGAATCAAAATGAACAAAATATTACCGCGAAAGACATCGTTAATAATTATGACTTTGAATCGTTATGTCAAATAATTAAAAATTTTGGAGAAGAGCCGAAGGCTAAATCGATTGCTAGAAAAATTATTAATCAAAGAATTAATACTCCAATTTTAAAATGCTGTGATCTCGCAAAAATTGTTAGATCTTGTTATTATGGCTATTATAAAAAAGACCCCGCAACTAAAACATTTCAAGCATTAAGAATACATATTAATCAAGAGTTAAAAGAGTTGGAGCTAATTCTTGAGGCATCAAAAACTATTTTAAAAAGCGGGGGAAGAATAGTGGTGGTTTCTTTTCATTCTCTTGAAGATAGAATTGTGAAAAATTTTTTTAAAAAAGAATGCGAAACTACTAGTTCTGGGATATCTAGATATCAACCAAATATTAATCAATCCGATAAAAATCCAAGTTTTTTTCTTAAAAAATCAACTGTAATTATTCCAACTGACGATGAAATCGCAGTTAATAATCGTTCTCGTTCGGCAAAAATGAGAAGTGCCATTAAAATTTAAGATATGAACGATAATTTAAAAAGAAACAAAATTTATATTTGCCATTTACTAACAATAGTCTCTTTATTTGCAATTATTGCAACAATGTTTATTATTCAATTTAAGGTTGAAGGCTTGCAAGATCAGATTGCAAAAGCAAATAATAAAATTTCTAGCTACGAAGATAAAATTGAGCTTCTTGAAGTTGAGTGGGTATACCTAACTAGGCCAGACAGAATAAGAACTCTTGCCAGCAGATATTTGCATAATAATAGCTATACTATGGCTAGTCAAATTAGAGTAATTAATGATTTAGAAAAATATCGTGTCGCAAACTATCAAAAGAAAATTAATTTAAAAGAAAATCCACAATCTCAAACCTTAATTAATTAAAATAATGACTAAAATAGTGGCTCTAATAACAGCCTGCGGAAGAGGAACTCGGTTTGCTAGCGATGGAACTCCTAAGCAATATATGCAACTTGCAGGTGTTCCACTTCTTCGTCATAGCATATTAGCTTTTCTAAACCATCGTCAAGTTGATGATGTGATTTGTGTGGTTCATCCTCAAGATGTTAAGCTTTATGAAGAAGCGGCAATGGGCCTTGATTTGTTGAACCCCGTATTTGGAGGCGATACTCGTCAGGCATCAATTAGAATGGGTCTTGAAGCATTAGAGCAATATAATCCAACTAAGGTTTTAATTCATGATGGTGTTAGGCCTTTTATTTCGAAAAGAATAATTAATGGTGTTATTGAAAAATTAGAAACTCATCCCGCAGTTATTCCAGCGATTATAGTTGAGGATACAATAAAAAAATGCGATGATGGCAAGATAGAATGGACTTTAGAAAGGGAAAATCTATGGCGAGCCCAGACTCCGCAAGGCTTTATTTATAGCGACATCTTAAATTCTCATATTGCTTTTAAAGATCTTCATTTTACTGATGATTCTGCACTTAATGAATATGCAGGAATTCCTGTTGCAATTATCCCCGGTTCGCAAAATAATTTTAAAATTACCAATCAAGAAGATTATGAAAGAGCCCAAAGAATGGCGGGTTTATTGATTAAAAATGTAAAAGAAGAAAATCGCTGTGGAATAGGGTTTGATGTCCATAAATTCAGTGATGATAAGGTTGATGAAAATAATGTTATTCATTTATGTGGGGTTAAAGTGCCTTTTAATAAAAAAATATTAGCACATTCGGATGGCGATGTTGCAATTCATGCTTTGATGGATGCTATTCTCGGTGCGATAGGTTGCGGTGATATTGGAGAGCACTTTCCGCCAAATGATGATAAATGGCGGGGTATTGATTCTCGTGAGATGCTAAGAATAGTTGATAGTTTATTGAAAAAGAAGAGTGGAAAGATACTAAACCTTGACTTAATAATTATTTGTGAGAATCCAAAAATTTCTCAGTACAAAAAAGCGATGAGAGCTGAAATTGCTAGCGTGCTTAACATAGAGGAATCTAGAGTCAACATTAAAGCCACAACCACAGAAAAGCTCGGTTTTACTGGTAGAGGAGAGGGGATTGCATCTCAAGCAACGGTTTCAGTGTGGCTAACAAGAATCGAAGAATCTTTATTGTCTTAATGTAGCCAATTATGATTGCTTAGCGATTGTTTAGCCCTCTCTATGGACAGCAACAAGAGGCTTCAGCCCCTTGTTGTTGATAGAAAGTTCAAAGCTAGTTCACTTGTCATCCCGCACTCTCCGCCCGTCATCCCGACGAAAGTCGGGACCCAGCCCTAAATCTTTCTGGGTGCCGTTTTGCAACGGCATGACGAGTGTTTTAGTTCTTTCATCGCCAACTTTAACATTACCGTCATCCTGCACGAAGTTGCAGGATCCAGAAACCTGATAGATCCTGCAACTTCGCTTCGCTTCGTGCAGGATGACGGGTGAGTTGACCTCGAACTCTCTGCTAACGGCAACAAGGGGTTTCAACCACTTGTTGTTGATAGAAAGTTCAAAGCTAGTTCACTTGTCATCTCAACCCTTACCGTCATCCCGACGAAAGTTGGGACCCAGTTTTAAATCTTTCTGGGTGCCGTTTTGCAACGGCATGACGAGTGTTTTAGTTCTTTCATCGCGAACCTTAACATTACCGTCATCCTGCACGAAGTTGCAGGATCCAGAAAAGCGAATTTGTTTCAACTCATTCAAGTTATGTCCGATTCCCCCCCTTCGGCAACAAGGGGTTTCAACCACTTGTGGTGAAGTTACATTCCGCTATTATTAAGCCAAGGGGCTGAAGCCCCTTGTTGCCGTTATAAAGGAGTGCGAATCTAGAAAGGCAATTTTATAAATTATTCGTTTTCAGAGAGTTTTCTTGCTTCGTCATTGGCAATTAGTGCATCAATAAATTCGTCTAATTCTCCAAGCATTATTCCTTCCATGCGATAGCTAGTTAAATTTATGCGATGATCAGTAACTCTATTTTGAGGAAAGTTATAAGTTCTGATTCTTTCTGACCTGTCTCCGCTTCCGACTTGTTCTTTTCTAGATGCTGATCTTTCTTTATCTGCCTTTTCTCTTTCTGCTTCATAAACTCTTGAGCGAAGGATTTTCATTCCCTTCTCGCGATTTTTATGTTGCGATTTTTCATCTTGTTGAGAAACTGTAATGCCAGTAGGTAGATGCACGATTCTTACTGCACTATCTGTTGTGTTGACAGATTGCCCTCCTGGGCCAGATGCGCGAAATACATCTATTCTTAGGTCTTTTTCTTCTATTTTAATATCAATTTCTTCCGCTTCAGGAAGAACAGCAATAGTGGCCGCGGAAGTATGAACTCGACCAGAAGATTCTGTTTCTGGAACTCTTTGAACCCTATGAACTCCTGACTCAAATTTTAAGCGAGCAAATGCTCCTTTGCCACATATAATTGCTGATGCCTCTTTGTAGCCACCAAGCCCAGTATCGGAAAGAGATAATATTTCAAATTTCCAGCGATTTCTTTCGGCATATCTCTGATACATTGAAAATAATTTATAGCAAAAAAGGGCAGCTTCTTCTCCGCCTGTTCCTGCCCTAACTTCAAGAATGGCATTTTTTTCATCGGCAGAATCTTTTGGCAATAATGCTAATTTAATTTGTTTTTCAATTACGGGAATAGCCTTACTAAGGTCTATAGATTCTTGCTCTAGAAGATCTTTCATTTCTTTTTCTTCGACAACTTTGAGCATTTCCAATATATCTTTTAACTCTTGTTGTTTTTTTTTACAAGCTTCAATTAATTCAACAATAATTTGCATATCTGAATGTTCTTTAGATAATCTAGCAAAATTGCCCCCCAGAGCATTTGGGTCAAGTAATTTTTGCTCTAAATCTTTAAACCTAATGACTATACCATCAAGTCTTTCTGTAAATGACATAATATTTAAAAGTAAAATGGTAAATTGGCAAAATAATGCCCAAAAATGTTGCCAATTATAAAGCTAAGTTCTTTTAATATGCAATATATTTTGTTGATATTTTAAGTTTTTCTATATTAAATTTATGTTGCAATTAAAAATAATAAAAATAAATTCTCAGGGCATTAATTTGTAAGATTTAGGTTATATAAATACACCTAATGCTGAATTACTGCCATTAATATTTTGCAAAGCCTTGCATAAATTATAATCTCAAAAACTATGTTAAAAACAGCAACCCTTGGCTTTCCAAGAATCGGTCTTAATCGTGAATTAAAAAAGGCCGTTGAATCATATTGGAAACAAAATTCCACATTGCAAGACCTCAAAAACACAGCATCGCAAATTAAAGAAAAAAACTGGCAATCGCAGAAAGATTCTCAAATTACCTATATTCCCAGCAATGATTTTTCATTTTACGATCAAATAGTTGATAATATAGCTTTATTTGGAGCCGTACCAGCAAGATTTAATCATAACTTTGGTAGTAATATTGAGTTAGATACAATATTTGCAATGTCTCGTGGTGTTCAAAAAAATGGTGTTGATATTACTGCAATGGAAATGACAAAATGGTTTGACACTAATTATCACTATATAGTTGCAGAATTAGAGGAAAATCAACAATTTACACTCTCAACCACTAAAATCTTTGATGATTTTCTTGAGGCAAAAAAAATAGGAATCCACACTAGACCAGTAATACTAGGCCCTATAACCTTTTTAATGCTTGCAAAAACTAACTCTGATTTTAATCGTTTTGATTTATTGCCAAACTTATTATTGGCATATCAACAATTATTCATTAAATTGCAAGAAATCGGAGTTACAGACCTACAAATTGATGAGCCTTTTCTTGTTACAGACTTAAATTCTGATGCAATTAATGCTTATTTAAATAGCTATCCGCAGATTCGCAAATTTGCTGGAAAAATAAAACTCCATCTTGCCACTTATTTTGAAGGTTTAAATGAAAATACTGCTTTAGCCTTTGATCTAGAAACAGATAGTATTCACATTGATTTGGTTAGAGCTCCCAATCAATTGGATAATTGTTTAAATTTAATCAAAGATCATCAAACTATTTCTCTTGGTGTGGTTGATGGTAGAAATATCTGGATAAACAATATTGAGAACTCAATATCAATAGTAAAAAAAGCAATTGCTAAATTAGGCACAGAAAGAGTTGTTATTGCACCTTCTTGTCAATTATTGCATGTTCCTGTTGATTTATCGGTTGAGCATAATTTATCTGGTGAGATAAAATCTTGGCTTGCTTTTGCGATGCAGAAAATCGAGGAAATCACTGCTATTGCAACTCTTGCTGACGATTCCACTGCTACCGATAATAATGCAAAAGCAATATTACTGAAAAATCAACAATCTTTTGAATTAAGAAAAAAATCACCTTTAATACATAATCAAGCAGTAAAAGAAAGGGTTGCCAACATTAACTATTCAATCACTAAAAGAAATAGTGATTTTACAGAAAGAAAAAAAGTGCAATTAAATCATATTCAATTGCCAATTCTTCCCACTACTACTATCGGCTCATTTCCACAAACTAAAGAGGTTAGAAAATTCAGAGCTGATTATAAAATTGGTAAAATTAGCAATGATGAATATCAAGCTTTTATAGAGCAAGAAATTGTCAAAACCGTTAGATTTCAAGAAGAAATCGACCTCGATGTATTGGTTCACGGCGAGTTTGAAAGAAACGATATGGTTGAATATTTTGGCGAGCAATTGGCTGGCTTTTGCTTTACTCAAAATGGCTGGGTACAAAGCTACGGCTCAAGATGTGTCAAGCCTCCTGTAATATACGGAGATGTCTATCGTCCAAAACAAATGACAGTCAAATGGGCAAAATTTGCTCAAGGGCTTACTAAAAAAATAATGAAAGGAATGCTTACTGGTCCAATTACTATATTGCAATGGTCTTTTGTTAGAGATGATCAGGCGAGAAAAGATACCTCAATGCAAATAGCTTTTGCAATTCGCGACGAGGTAAAAGATCTTGAAGATGCGGGTATTAAAATTATCCAAATTGATGAAGCGGCCCTGAGAGAGGGGTTGCCAATTCGCAATGCACAAAAAAAAGATTACCTAAAATGGGCGGTTGATGCTTTTAAAATTAGTTCTGCAATAGTTAATGATGCGACTCAAATTCACACTCATATGTGTTATTCGGAATTTAACGATATCATCGATGCAATAGCGGAAATGGATGCTGATGTTATATCAATTGAAACTTCCCGCTCAAGAATGGAGCTTTTAAATGCATTCATTAATTTTAAATATCCTAATGAAATCGGGCCCGGCGTTTACGATATTCATTCGCCAAGAGTTCCTACTCAGCAAGAAGTTGAGCAATTATTAGATAAAGCTTTGTCGGTGCTTAATGTTGAGCAGGTTTGGGTTAATCCTGATTGCGGTCTTAAAACTCGTGATTGGCCAGAAACAAAAACCGCTTTGCAAATTATGGTTAATGCCACTAAACAGCTAAGGGCAAAGATACAATAATTCTCTAAAATTCTCAATAATAACCTTAGATAATAAGGTTATTATTGAAGAAAAATAGGGTTGTTAATTTTGTAATCTTTGTAAAATATTGCATTATCTAATGATTAATTAATTAATTTGTAAAATAAAATTTTTAGCCTAAATTATCGCTTTATTTATTAAATTACTTTTAAATTATGGCTAATATTTGTCGTTTTGCACCTTCCCCTACTGGGTTCCTACATGTCGGTAATATTCGCACCGCGATCGTTAATTATTTATATGCTAAAAAAACAGGAGCAAAGTTTATACTAAGGCTTGATGATACCGATATTCAAAGGGTTAAGGAAGAATATCGCCTAGCAATAATTGAAGATATGAAATGGCTTGGTCTTGAATTTGATGAATTGCAATTTCAATCGAAAAGACTTGATAAATACGAGCAGGCAAAAAATTTGTTGATTAAAAGCGGTCATTTATATGAATGTTTTGAAACTCCTGAGGAGCTAAATATGCAAAGAAGAGTTCAAACATCTAGCGGTGTTCCGCCAGTTTATGATAGAGGCTCTTTAAAGCTAAGCGGAGAGCAAAAAAATAAATTAAAAGAACAGGGCATTAAGCCTCATTATCGCTTTCTCTTGCGTGATGGAATTACCAGTTGGGAAGATAAAATTAAAGGGCATATTTCTTATCAAGATCGCCATTTTTCTGACCCAGTGCTGATTCGTGATAATGGAGTTCCTACCTACACATTTTGTTCAGTGGTTGATGATATTGATATGAATATTAGCGATGTTATTCGCGGAGAAGATCATATCACCAATACCGCAATACAAATACAAATATTTGAGGCATTGCAAGCAAAAATTCCTCATTTTTCTCATTTGGCACTAGTAAAGGCAAGTAGTGGTAAAATT
Organism: Rickettsiales bacterium UBA1997; assembly: GCA_964202895.1. Classification (GTDB taxonomy): domain Bacteria; phylum Pseudomonadota; class Alphaproteobacteria; order Rickettsiales; family UBA1997; genus JAJTDS01. The sequence goes on from CAXNJM010000001.1 coordinate 1,171,339, forward strand.
TCAAAAAGAGAAGGAGGTTTTGATGTTGCTGGCCTTAGAAAAGATGGTTACGAACCATTAACCATAATTAATTTTCTTGCTCAAATTGGCACTTCTGAAGCGATTAATATTTATCCCGATATCAATAATTTAATTAATAATTTTGATTTTAAGAAATTTAGCAAATCATCAACTAGTTACGATATTAATGAACTTAAAAATATTAATCATAAAATGCTACAAATTACTGATTTTAAAGATCTAGAGGCAAGTTTAACAATTCATAATTTAACGATTACTAAAGATTTTTTTGAAACAATAAAGCCAAATCTTAGTTTAATCACTGAAATAAAATCATGGCAGGATGTCGTTCAATCTAATTTTCTTTATTCAAATTCCAAAGAAGATCAACTTTTTTTAAAAGAAATAATTAATTTATTGCCAGAAGAAACCAATAACGATAATGCTTGGCAACATTGGCTTGATAATATAAAAAATTGGCAACTAGCTAGTAATAATGAGCACTCTCAAAGAAAAGGTAAAACTCTATTTATGCCTATCCGTCTAGCTTTGACGGGCTTAGAGCATGGACCAGAAATGAAAAGCCTAATTAAAATAATTAATCGTCAAAAAATAATTGACCGCCTTAGTAATTAAAGAGCCAGTAATTAAAGAGCCAGCAATTGAAAGAGCAGGTAATTAAAAAGCTTTGATTAATGAGAATGATTATGATGATGTTGATAAATAGCTAAATCATCCGTTTTGCCAAATAAAGATAAATAAGCGGGGTGTTGATTAACTGAGCTTGGCGACCCAGAGCAACATAAATGTTGATTTACACACAATACTTCATCAGTTTTCTGCATAACAGCATATAAATCGTGAGAAATAAGTAAAATAGAGCATTTAGAATTATTTCTTAATTCCTCAATAATTTGATAAAATTGTTTAATCGCTTCGATATCCATATATTGAGTTGGTTCGTCAATTACCAGTAAATCAGGATTATTGCTTATTGCTTGAATAAATAGCAGTTTCTGCAATTGTCCGCCCGACAAATTATGAACCGAAGATTCTAAGTAATTCTCTAGATTCATTCTCCGAATAAGGCTTAGTAAATTATTATTTTGAAACAGATTTTTTTTCTTGCAATTATTTAAGATTGCTAAAAAATCAAGCCCATTAATTGGCAATGATTTGTCGAGAATAACTTTTTGTGGCATGTAGCCAATTCTGGCTTTTTCTGCAATAAAAACTTTACCAGAGCTTGCCTTGATTAATCGTAGCAATATTCTTGCAATTGAGGTTTTGCCTCCTCCGTTGGGGCCAATTATAGTGGTGATTTTCCCTGCTGTGAATTGACAAGATATATTTTCTAAGATTTTCTTATTATCAATAATTAAACTAACATTATCTAGGCTTGCAATTACAGAATTGTTAGATTGGTGAATTTTCTTTAAATTACTAAAAACTGTCATTATGATTTATTTTTTTAAAAAATTACAAAAAAAGGTTTGTTTAAAAATATTTTTATTTATTTCTTACGGCCTTTATTCTCAATTAGTATTTGCTAATTTGCAACCCCCGTTAAAAAACAATCATCAGCAAAATATCATTAATAATTATAATCAAAAGCCTTTAATTGCAACCGCCAATCCTGCTATTTATCAAATTATGCAAGCAATTGCATTAAATCCAGAGCAATTAATTTTAATCAATGGCGGTAGCAATTCCGAGCATAATCAAAAATTTAATAAAAGTGATTTAGAAAAATTATCGCAAGTAAAAATATTTTATTATATCGATGATAAAATAGATTATAATCTTAGTAAATTAGTAAAGAATTTTCCTAATTTAACAGTGTTTAAAATAGCCTATTTACCTGATATTAAAACTATAGAGGGAGATTCTCATTTATGGCTTAATCCAGAAAATGCAATCATCATTGCTAGTGATGTTGCAGAAAAGTTAATCTCTTTAGACCCTGACAATAAATCATATTATCAAAATAGATCTAGCAATTTCAATAGACAAACCATTAAAAATATTAATTTTATCAATAATTTATTCGCTAGAAAACAGCTTTCAAAGAATAAAGATTATCAACATTCATATTTATTTTATCATAACGGCTATAGTTATTTTGAAAAATATTTTCATTTAAACCCAGTGATGTCAATGCTTTATGATGATGATAAGGAGATTTCAATTGCTGATCTTAAAAAGTTTAATTCATTAATTAAGCAAAATAAAATTAGATGCATATTTGGAGATGCTCATAGCGAAAAAAGTTCTGCAAAAAAACTTGCTGAAAATAATAATATTAAATTTCTGCAAGTTAATTTATGGCAGAATGAAAATCGCCATCTTAATCAAGATGGCTATAATGAAGGCATTAAGAAACTAGCAATTGCAATTAAAGGTTGCATTGAATAACGATGTATAAAACTATTTGCAACAGCTTTATTTGATAAGATTATTGTAATTTTTGACAAAAACTTTGGTAATCAATTACATTTGCTATTTTGCCAATTGCCGTAAATGTTGGTTTGCTTTGATAAAATATCTGATGAGCAATTTTTATTAAGTCTTTTTTAGTGACATTTTTAATTTGCTCGATTATTTCTTCGTCGCTAATGACACGATTGAAATTGATTATATCATTGCCAAGCCTTTGCATTCTGCTACTGGTGCTTTCTTTTGCCATTAATAGCCCAGCTTCAAATTGATTAGAAACCTTATTAATTTCTGCATCGGTGATTTTTTCACAAATTTTCTTAATTTCTTCGATTGTGGTTTCGATTAGTTTGTTAGTATTTTCTGGAGTGGTGCCAGCATAGATTCCAAAAATTCCACAATCTTGGTAAGATTGATTAAAGGCATATATAGAATAAGCTAGCCCAAGTTTTTCTCTAACTTCTTGAAATAAGCGGGAAGACATTCCGCCTCCTAATATCATTGCCAGCATTTGTGTTGCATAATATTGTGGGTGATTATAAGACAAGCCTTCGAAGCCAATCAGAATGTTGTTTTGTTCTAATTTTTTATTTTTACGAAAATCCCCGCCTTGATATTTAGCAGGCTCAAATTCAGCAATTTGATTAGCAGATAAGTTTTTAAAATATTTGCCAGTTAGGGAATCTAGAGTTTTGTTGTCTATTGCTCCCGAAGCACTAATTGCAATGTTGCTATAATTATATTGTTTTTTAACATAATTAATGAAATTTTCGCTATTAAATTTTTTAATGTTTTTTTTAGGGCCAAGAATTGATAGCCCTATCGCCTGTTTAGGGAATGCAGTTTCTTGAAAATAATCGAAAATAATATCGTCAGGAGTATCGTTAGTCATTGCGATTTCTTGCAAGATAACCCCTCTTTCTTTTTCTAATTCACTGCTATCAAAAATTGAATTTTGAATGATATCCGCCAGAAATTCAATTGCGAATTCACTATCTTTCTTTAAAATTTTTGCATAATAAACGGTTTTTTCTCTGGAAGTGTAGGCATTTATTCTTCCCCCTATTGCTTCAAATTGTTCAGCAATTTCTTTTGCACTTCTTTTTTTGGTGCCTTTGAAGGCAAGATGCTCAAGAAAATGAGAAATACCATTATTTAATTTGTCTTCATTACGGCTTCCGGTATTTACGAACACACCAACTGAAACGGTATCAACTTCTTTCATTTCATCGCTAGAAACTCTAAGACCATTGCTGTGATTGATAATTGTTATTTTTTTATTCATTTTTTAAATATATTGCTATTATTTGCTTTATAAGAATGATTCGTGAGTAGTAAAGAAAATATTTATCAAATTTTGTTGAAAAAATAAATTCAAAACAATATTTTATGTTTTCATTTTTTAATATCTTTTTATAATTGCAAGTCAAATAAAGCGGTTATCGCATCGATATGTTTTTTGGCAAATAATAAAAATTAATCAAGCTAATAAGTTATTGCTTAAAATTAACTAAAACAATTTATTTAAATTTCATCGATGTTTCGCAAAAAACCAGTAAAAAAAAATTCTAGAGCCTCAAATTCTAATAAAAAACAATCGCTAAATCATTGTAGTAGTTGGCTTTTTGGTCTTGGTTTATTTTTAGTTTTTAATTTTATTTTAAGAATTTCTTTGATTGTTTGGCAATATCAAGAGGTTAAAACACTAACAATTGCAACTTTATTGAAAGTTTTTGCAGTTGGCATATCATTTGATATTGTTGCATTTTTTTATATATCACTGTTGCCTCTAATCTATTATTATCTAGTGCCTAATAAATTTTTTAATTCTTCTCGCCATTATTTATTTAATCTAGGTCTTTATTTTACAATGATATTTGTAATATTATTTTCCTTTTTTTCAGAAGTGGTTTTTTGGGAGGAATTCCAAACTCGCTTCAATTTTATTGCCGTTGATTACTTAATTTACACTACCGAAGTAGTTAATAACATTATTGAATCTTATCCAATTTATAAACTACTGCTAATTATTGCAATTATTGCCTCCACAATATTTTTCTTCACTTTTAAAAAACTGAATTTTGTTAGTAAAAAATCATATAAAACAAAATTTAAAGAATTAATCGTTATATTAATTGCTTTTATAGCTTCATTCTTATGCATTGACAGTTCAAAATTAACAAAAATATCTGACAATAATTATCTCAATGAAATATCGGCAAATGGTATATATCAACTTTTTTCTGCCTACCGCAACAATCAAATTGATTTTCTTGCTCTTTATCACTCAATTGAACATCAGAAAGCATCTAATTTATTGAGAGAGGCAATGGAAAAACAAGAGCCTAATTCAAAATTCCTGAATCAAAACCAAGATAATGCTGATATTTCTCGATTAATCGCTAAAAGAATCCCTCTTCAATCTGAGCAAAAATATAACATTATATTTATCACGATGGAGAGCCTAAGCGCTGATTTCATGGCTCATTTTGGCAATAAAGATAATCTTACTCCTAATCTTGATAAATTAACCAAAGAGGGTTTGTTTTTTAGTAATTTAAAAGCAACGGGAACCAGAACGGTAAGAGGTCTCGAGGCTTTATCTCTTTCTGTTCCGCCTACTCCCGGCAATTCAATTGTCAGAAGAAAAAATAACGAAAATTTATTCAATATTTCTAGTCCGCTAAAAAATAGAGGCTATGAAGCTAAATTTATATATGGTGGCGACGGTTATTTTGACAATATGAACGGTTTTTTTGCTAATAATGGTTTTAGGGCTATTGACAGAAAAAACTTTACTAAAGAAGAGATAACCTTTAGCAATGCTTGGGGCGTTGCCGACGAAGATCTATACAACAAAGTTATTAAAGAGGCGGATGAATCTTTTAGTAAAGGCAGTAATTTTATTAATTTTGTAATGACTACATCTAATCATCGCCCATTTTCTTATCCAGATAATAAAATTGACATTCCTTCTAAGTCTAATCGCGATGGGGCGGTAAAATATGCAGATTATGCAGTTGGAAAATTAATCGAAAACTCAAAAAATAAGCCTTGGTTTGACAAAACAATTTTCGTATTTGTTGCTGATCATTGTGCTGGTAGTGCTGGCAACACAGATGTGCCATTGTGGAGATATCAAATTCCTGCAATATTTTATGCTCCTAAAATTATTAAACCGCAGATTTTTGATAAAAATATTAGTCAAATTGACATTGCCCCAACTTTACTCGGCTTTCTCAATTTAGAATATCCGTCAAAATTTTTTGGCACGGATGTGATTGCCAACAGTAATTATCTTAATTTACATTCATTTGTTAGCACCTACACCGATATTGGCTATTTCAAAGAAGATAAACTTTATTTGCTAAAACCAAAAAAAGTTTATAAAGTTTTTGATGTTAAATTTGAAAAGTTTGGTTATCAAGGTTCGCAGGAGGAAATAATAGCCCGCAACAGGCAATCGGATAAAAATCAAGACAATCTTGAGATTGTTAATCCTGCTTTTCAACAATATAGTCAAAATTTGCAAAAAGAGCTTAATTATGCAACTTCATACTATCAAATAGCTAGTTATTTATTTCAAAATGGGCAACTCAAAAATTTTGCAGACCTACAAAAATAAAAATATCGATTTGTTGATTTTAACAACTTTATTGTTGATAATTTTAACCTTATTTTTAATTAAATTATCGAATATTGATGTCTTTATTCAAAATTATTTTTTTGATTTTACTGACAAGGAATGGCTAATTGACAAGAGCGAGCCGTTTAAAAAATATATATTTCACAAATTGCCAAAAATTATTTTTGGATTATTGATTTTATTAACAATATTTTTTGCTTTTAAATATAGAAAAAATAATTATTTTCGTTATCAGCAAGCTTTATTGATTGTAATTGGCCTAACTGTTAACCCAATTATTTCAGCAAATATTAAAAAATTTACTAACATATATTGTCCAGCACAGCTTAAAATATATAGTGGCAATCATGATTATCATAAGATATTTTACATTAATCAGCCAGATGAATTAAAAAACAAGAAAGGGCAATGTTTTCCTGCTGGTCATGCGGTTGCGGGCTTTTCTTTATTTATTTTGTTTTTTGTTTTTCAAACTAGATTTTTGCAAATATCATCATTGATTATGGCTATTTTGGCAGGTTGGATTATCGGCTCCTACCAAATAATAAAAGGGGATCATTTTTTTGGCGACACCTTAATTTCAATGTTGCTGTGCTTTATGTTATCTGCGATAATAGCAAGAATATTTTTTACTATTAAAAAAATTAATAAATTTAACTAATGAAAATTATTATTATGGGTGCGGGTTTAATCGGGGTAACAACCGCTTATTTTCTTGCCCGCGAAGGGCATCAAGTTGTTGTTGTTGAAAAACAATCTAATGCGGGTGCGCAATGTTCTTTTGCTAATGGCGGTCAATTAAGCTACTCTCATATTGATCCATGGTCTGAAATAAATTTTCTGTCAATTATAGCTAATTTTTTTAAGCCTTCCTCTTTTATTTCTGGCTCGAAAGTTTTTGCCCCTAGTTTTTTGTGGTGGTTTAGAAAATTTATTAAAAACAATAATTCTAAAAAAAATACATCTATCGCAAAAAACTTATTCACTCTTTCAACCTACAGCCTCAAGGCTCTTGATGAAATAAGATTAATTGAAAAAGATCTTAAATTTCATTATAATCAAGAAGGTATTATACATTTCTTCCGTAGTAAAAAAATTTTTGAAAGAGAATTGAAAAAATTGGATTTTAAGAAATCAATAAAATGTCCAATGCAAGTTTTGAGCCCAGAAGAGCTGATTAGAAAAGAGCCTAGCCTAATTAAGCTTTATGAAAAAAATAAACTAGCAGGAGGAATATTTTATAAAAATGATGCGGTGGGAGATGGTCATTTATTTACCGTTGGTTTAGAAAAAATCTGTCGTGAAAAATACGGAGTTGAATTTGAATATAATTGTGAAGTAAAAAATATTCTAACTAATCATGCCAACATTACAGGAATCAACACTGATAAACAAGTATTTCATGGCGATGCTTATATTTCAGCATTGGGAGCATATGGAAATAAATTATTGCAGGGAATTAGAATTGATCCGCAAATATATCCAATAAAAGGCTATAGCCTCTCAATCGAAACAAATGATGAATTTCCTGCTCCTAAAATAGGGCTTACTGATATTGAGAATAAAATTGTTTATAGTAAATTAGGAAACATTTTCAGAAGTGCAGGAACCATTGATATTGCTGGCTTTAGTAATCATCTTAATAAAAAAAACTTATTTTTTATTAAAAAAGCTATTATTAATAGCTTTACTCATTATGGAAATATCAATGAAATTAAAAAATGGTCCGGTCTAAGGCCCTTCAGGCCCAATTCCACACCATTAATTTGTAAAGTTAGTAAATATAATAATCTTTTTCTAAATATGGGGCATGGCTCCTTAGGCTGGACACTTTGTGCTGGTTCAGCAAAATTAATATCGCAAATGGTTAATCAAGAGCATCTTGATGAAAGATTTGACTTCCTGCAACAAGACGAAAAAACTATTTATAAAGATATAAAATAAACGGCTCTAAAGCTTATCGCTTCTGCAAATTGGCTCTGTTGTGGTGCTGGAAGTTAAAAAGTGTTTTTGGTTAAAAAATTCTTTAATGCGGGTTAAAAAAATTTTAGAAAGATAATTTTTATTGATTGTTATAAAAAATATTCTTTAATTAAAGGAAATTTTAATTATATTAACTTAACCGCAATATTTATATGGCAGATTCTTCAGCAACACCGGGCGTTAATTCAGCAATGCTGGCATCTATGAGTTCTCATAGCGGTCATCAAGGTTCCATGGTTTCAGGTAATGGTGGTCAAGGTGCTAATGCTCTTGGAGAAGTTGGTAGTGATATTGGTAGAGATATTATTAATAAATCTGGTTTAGATAGTGCAATGTCGATGTTTGTTGTCGATGGAACCGATTTAAAACCATTATTTGATGCTGCGGGTCAAGCAATGGTTGGCAATATTAACAGTGGCGGATTACCAAAAGAAATGGCAACCATAGCTCCAAATGATAAGGTAACTCAAGATATCAATTTGGGTAGCTTTAACCCTATTGGTAATAGAGAGGGTCAAAAACATTAATAATGCAACAAGATGCAACATTGCAATATCATATCGCAGAATTAAGGTCTCGCCTTGTTATATCTGTAATTAGTTTTATAATTGCCTTTATTTTTTGTTATTATTTTGCTGAAGAAATTTATAAAATATTGTTGAGACCCTTTGCTAATGCTATTTCCAACAAAAATGGTGATTATCGCTTAATTTATACTAATCCCGCTGAAGCCTTTACAACTTATCTTCGTTTGTCATTATGGTCGGCAATTTTTTTAACTGCCCCGATTTTCTTAAATCAATTTTATTTATTTCTCGCTCCCGCTCTTTATAAAAATGAAAAAAAATATGCTCTATCGATAATTGTTGGCTCTCCTGCTTTGTTTTTGTTAGGCTCCTTAATGGCTTATTTTTTTATTGCCCCTTTGGCATTAAAGTTTTTTTTAAGCTTTGAAGCGGTTAATTTTGGAGCTAGTAATTTGCAATTGCAATTAGAAACTAGAATTAGCGAATATTTAAAATTAATTATCAATTTAATTATGGGCTTTGGCATAGCCTTTCAATTGCCGTTAATATTACTATTATTGCTAAAATTTAAAATAATTTCAGTAAAATTTTTGGCACAAAAAAGAAGATATTGGATTGTAATTATTTTTATAATTTCAGCAATTTTAACCCCTCCCGATGTCGTGAGTCAGGTTTTATTAGCATTGCCAATGATTCTTTTCTTTGAGATAGTTATTTTAATAGCTAAAAGGTGGGATAAATCAGCGAAATAGCTGGTTATATAACCTCTAAGGCATTTTTTATATCATTGATTAAATCTTGATAATTCTCTATCCCTACTGAAAGCCTACAGCTTGTTGGCTTAATGTTGATTTCTAACTGCTCCTCCGCCGATAAATTAGAATGGGTAGTGGTTGCTGGATGAGTAATGAGAGATTTAGAATCGCCTAAATTGTTTGATATATCAATTAAATTTAATTTATTTAAAAAATTAAAAGTTTGCTGTTTGTTGCCGTTAATTTCAAATGCTATCATCGCACCACCTGAATTCATTTGCGATTTCGCGATTTCATATTGAGGATGAGAAGATAAAGAGGGGTAAAATGTTCTTTTTATTTTAGGGTGATTATCTAAGAACTTAGCAATTTCAAGGGCATTAATGCAATGTCTTTCCATTCTTAGATGAAATGTTTCAAGAGATTTTAAAATTATCCAGCTATTAAAAGGGCTCAATGCGGGGCCGGTATGGCGATGAAAAGGCAACAATATTTCATTGATAAAATCTGCTTTGCCAAGCACACAACCGCCGAGAGACCTGCCTTGTCCGTCAAAATGCTTAGTGGTAGAATAAACTATGATATCTGCTCCTAACTCAAGGGGCTTTTGGCAATATGGCGAAGCAAATATATTATCGACAATTAATTGGGTATTATTTTTTTTGCAAATTTTAGCTATCATTGCGATATCAATGATTTCAAGGGTTGGGTTTGCAGGAGTTTCGATAAAAACTAATTTGGTATTAGGGCGAAAGGCTTTCTCCCAATTTTCTTGATTAGTTCCTTCAACAAGAGTTACCTCAATTCCATAATTAGGAAGTATTTTCGTGGCAATGTGGAAACAAGAGCCAAATAAAACCTTAGAGGCAATAAAGTGGTCTCCTGTTTTTAGTTGACACATAATTGCAGAAAACACTGCCGACATTCCGCTAGCCATTACACAGGCAGATTCTGCATTTTCTATTAGCGATAATCTATCTTCGAGCATTTTTAAGTTAGGGTTGAGATAGCGAGAATAAACAAAACCAGGCTCTTCTTTGTTGAATCTTCTTTCTGCTGTTTCGGCATCGTTGTAACAGAATCCTGAATTCATGAAAATTGCTTCTGATGTTTCGCCAAAATTTGAGCGAATTGAACCACCTCTAACTAGTTGGGTTTCAATCTTTAGATTTTTAAAATCAATATTCTTGTTTTTATAGTTACTCATTTTTGTTAATGTTTAATTTTTGTAAAATATTTTTAGTTTGTTTAGGAAGTAGCTCCACTCTAACCTCGGTGGTGCCTTGATTTTTAAAGCCTAATTTCTCTGCAACTTTTTGCGAAACATCGATGATTCTGCTTTTAGCAAAAGGCCCGCGATCATTTACTCTGGCAATTACTGATTTATTATTTCTTAAATTGGTAATTTTTACCCAAGACGGCAATGGCAAGGTGCGATGTGCCGCCGTTAGACTCTGAACATTATATAGCTCGCCATTTGCAGTTCTTCTGCCGTTAAATTCATTTCCATACCAAGAGGCTTTGCCAGTTTCTTGATAGGATTCATATGTTTTTGGTTGATAATGTTTGCCCTCGACAATGTAGGGGTTGCCAACTTTAAAATTAGCATTGTAATTGCCATTCTCATCAACAATTTCATCATGGTCAAACAAGGCACTATAATCGACTAATTCTGTTTCTTTGTTGTTTAATTCTGGGTCTTGTAAATTAATTTTTATATCTTCCTTTTCTTGAAAATTATTAAACAATTCTTGGCTCTCGAAATAGCTACTATCGCTTGGAGATAGTTTTGATAGTTTTTTCTTAAAATTCCTTTTTTGAATTAGGGTTTTGGTAGAACTCTTTTTTTTGCCAATTTTATGATCTTTGATATTATTTGCACAGCTGATTAAATTTAAAATAATAATAGTTATTAATAGGCGATAAATATATTGCTTCATTAGTGATTATTGCTTGATATTACTAAGAGGAGATGGTGATAAAATTTGGTTATTGAGAGGATTATTGCTAAATTCCTCTACCAGCACCTCTTCTCCAGTTAAGCAAAGCTGATTCTTGGTGATTAAGAATATGCCATATTGAGCGAATAAATTAGCTAGATATTGAGTTGAAAGAATTTTATTTAATAATTTTTTATTAGTAAGAAATAATCGTTTTTTTATTGTAAAATCAAGATCTTGACATAGTTTTTCAAAATCAATAATTGAGCAAAAGTGAATATTGGGAGTATTGAACCATTGAAAGGGAATGTTTTTATTTACGGGCATTGTTCCTTTAATTGCAAGATGCAATCTATTTTGAAAATAAGCAAAATTAGGAAAAGAAATAATTGCAAAATTTGCGATTCTTAACATTTCTTGCAATATTTTCTTAGGATTATTAGTCGCCTGCATAGTTTGGCTTAAGATTGCATAATCAAAACTATCATCTGGATAATAACTTAAATCATTATCTGCATTGCCGTGAATTACTGAAATACCGCCTTTCATTGCTTCGGTTAGTTTTTCTTGCGATATTTCCAAACCTCTGCCATCGATATTTTTTTGCATTTTTAAAAAGTGCAAAAGCTCTCCATTTCCGCAACCAATATCAAGAACCTTGCTTTTTGGTTTGATCATTTCAGAAATTATTTCTAGATCGTAACGAATATTTTTATTGATAATGTTTTCAGTGATATCCATAAATTAATTAAGAAAATTTGCAATTGCTTGGCTGGTTGGTTCATTTTTAACTAAAAATGAGTCGTGACCATTGCAACTGTTAATTGTAACAAAGCTCACTTTTGCATTGCAGGCAAGAATGCTCATGGTTAATTTTTTAGCTTCACAAGCTGGAAATAGCCAATCATCGCTGAATGATATGATGCAAAAATCAATATGTGAAGAATTTGCAAAAGCAAGACTTAAATTATTATTGAAATCTTTTTCTAAGTCAAAATAATCAACCGCTTTAGTGATTGCAATATAGGAATTAGGGTCAAATCTCTCAATAAAATTCAGGCCTTGATAATGTAAATAATTTTCAACTTCAAATTCAGGAGAGTGCTTAGAATCAATGCTGACAATTTTTTGATGATTATTATTTTGTAAATTTCTGCCGAATTTTCTTTGTAGTGATGATTCTGATAGATAGGTAATATGTGCTGTCATTCTTGCGACTGCAAGCCCTCTACTAGGAAAAGTTTTTTCTAGTAGGTAGTTTCCCTGACAAAAATTTGGATCAGTTAATATTGCTTGTCTACCCACTTCGTGAAAGGCAATGTTTTGCGGGCTATGCCTGTAAGAGCAGGCTAGGGCAATAATTTTATTGATTTTTTGTGGATAAATTATTGACCAAGTTAAGGCCTGCATTCCTCCCGTTGAGCCTCCAACAACAGCATATAATTTTTTAATTCCAAAATGTTCAATTAGCAAATTTTGAGCATTGACTATATCGTTGATATTGATGGCGGGGAAGCTTCCCCCATATATTTCCCCCGTATCTTGATTGATTTCTTTTGGTCCAAAGGAGCCCATGCAACCTCCTATTACATTAGAGCAGATGACAAAAAATTTATTGGTATCGATCGCCAAGCCTTCTCCAACGATGAATTTCCACCAGCCATCTTTCTCGTTAACGGGGTTTGTAGAAGCGACGTATTGGTCTCCCGTGAGGGCATGACAAATCAGAATTGCATTAGATTTATCTTGATTTAGTTCTCCATAGGTTTGATAAGCGATAGGAAAATTACTAATCGCAGTGCCATTGCTAAGCAATAGAGGCTTATCTGCACCTAAATTAATTATTTCCCCTATTTCTATTTCGCGGTAATTAGCTCCAAATACTGATATTTTTTGCATCTAAATAATATATTAAATTGTTTTTTAGATTAATTTGTAGATTTTTAACTTTCTTCTCCTCTCTTTTTATTATTTACCTAAAGAAAAAGAGAGGAGATTTTATCGGTTGATTATCTGGAATATTTGCCAATTGTTTGAGTTTTAGCAATCATATTTTGATTTATTGTAAAGCCAACTAATGCAGGAGAAGGGTCTTTCGGTAATTCTAATTTATGAACTTTTAAAGCATAAATTGTAAAAATATAGCGATGTGCTTTATCGCCTTGTGGAGGGCAGGGGCCACCAAAAGCATAGGTTCCATAATCGTTTTTAATTTGCAATATTCCTTCTTGTAGTTCTGGTTTATTTTGAGCTCCAAAATTTACTGGGAGCTGTGAATAAGTCGCGGGAATATTGACAACCGACCAATGCCACCAACCACTACCAGTTGGAGCATCTGGATCATAGGCAGTAATTGCGAAGCTTTTTGTTTCTAGAGGAGCATTTTTCCAGATTAATTGTGGGGATTTATTTTCTCCTGAACAGCCAAATCCTTTAAAAACCTGACTATTGCTTATTTTTCCGCCCTCTTTGAAGCTAAAGCTTTGAAATTGAAATTTTGCATTGTTTTTTGTGGTATTGTTTTGCGATTGGGCAATTGCAAAATCAGAATTAAAAATGATTAGAGAAATTAATAGTAAATTATAGAAATTGATTTTTTTTATCATAATTTTAAGTTTTTAGTTATTTTTATTGCTTTAGCAGATTGTGGTTGATAATGTTTGAATCTATTTTTTTAGATATAATACATTAATTTAGTTTTTAATATAGTTGTTAATAAATGAAGATACAATATCATTTATAAAAATATTTTTAAACCAAATTTTAAGCCAGCAAACATCGTTACTAGACCAATTAGTTTTTTAAAAAAACTTTCACTAATTATTAAATGAAGCAGATGTCCAAGCTTTATCGATATAAAAACGGGAATTATAACCCATAAAATATTGCTAAATAATTCTAACTTTAGCTGTTTATTAATAGAAAGATTAATAAAGCGAGTCAAGTTAAAAAATACAAAAAAAATTGCCATAGTGGTTCTTAATTGCGATTTATTGAGAAAATCGTTTTTTAGAGCATTTACCCAAAATGGACCGCCTATTCCAAATGCTCCCTGCGAAATACCGCCAATCAAAATTAGTTGATTTTTAAAGATTTTAGGTAGCTCATAATTATCAAAAGCAATGATTTTTAGAGATAAAAGAAGTAATATTGTTCCGAAAATAATCGACAACAGGCTTTCTGATAAATGGCTAAAGGCATAAACCCCAATTATTGTGCCAATTAAAGCAATTGGCATTGATTTTAAAAATATTTTTTTATCGAAATTTTTTATATCAGTAATTGCGATATAAAAGCTTGAACAAGTGCCGATGTAAAGTCCTGCCATAATCATTGTTTTTAAATCAATGAAAAAGCCCAATATAAAATAAGCAATTAAACCACCGCCAAAACCAACTATGCTTTCTATGAAAAATCCGATTGAAAAAGCTGTTGCTATTAATAAAGAAATACCTAGCATTTAGAGTTATATTGGATAAAATAAACTGGATAAATTACATAAAATTAACTTAAAAAAAGCCAATTATTTCAATCTTTACTTAGTAATCAACAGATAAATTAAAAATTTTTAATTAGTTTTAAAAATAAAAATATGACTTTAAAAATCATCAACTCTACATTAAAAGTTTTTTTGCTATTTGCTTTTTTTGCAAATAAATCAATAGCAAAATCAACTAATTCTGTTGCCGATAACTATTTTGCAAATGCAAAAATTAATAGCGATCTCTTTGTTGATTTAGTATCTCATAAAAGTAGAAATTATTTAGATAACAAAAGAGAGTTTAATCAAACCCTTGTTAGAGCTAGATTCATTAACAATTTACATCTTAATCAAAACTTAATCGTTAAATCGCAAGTATTAGTTAATCAATTTAATCATCAACAACCTAATCAAATTAGCTTTCTAGACAATGAAGGCTTGGCTCTGCAAGAAATCAACCTTAATTATGAAAATAAAATTAACAACTTAACTGATTATAGTTTTGTTTTGGGTAAAGTTAATATGGATTTCGGTCAAGGATGGGCTTGGAATCGTGGAGTTTGGAGCGATGAAATTAGCAGAGAATATCGTCAGTTTGAAAAAATAGTTGTTGGCTCTTCAATTTCTAGGGGGTCGAAGCGAGATATAGGCAGATACGATTTATCTTTTAATTTTTTTAAAAATGATAGAAAATATCTAGATAATTCTATTTTTATTAAAAGAATCTCCGCCACCAAGCAAGATGCCGTTCCTGGAGATGAAAATATCTTTAAATCCTTTAATATTAACTTAAAAATTGATTTTGATTTTAGTGAAAAAGTGCATAATCAAGAAGAGTTACATTATAAATTTGGTTATTTAAAATCTGCAGTTAATAAAAGATTTTCCAGTGTCGATAAAACAAATCTAAAAGATCAATCTTCATGGCTTGCTGGCGTTGATTACAAAAGATCTTTAAATGAAAATATTTCTATTGATTTTTTAACGGAATATGTGATGGTTGAAAACTTTAATGGAGATGTCGATATTTCTCAACGATATTTTATCAATAACTTGATTGCTAAATATAATAAAAATATCAATATAACGGTTAGCAACAGCAATAAAATGCAAAAAAAACTCAACAATTATACAACAGAAGATAATCTAGTTGAATTGTCAACTGGGTATGAATTCAGTAAAAATAATATTTTTGACAGCTTATTGTTGCAAATAGGCTATAAAGATTTTCGCAATTCAGTAAAATCTTCTGCATCTTCTTTTAAAGAGCAAAGGGGGCTGGGAGCCTTGATTCGTTATAGTAAAAATTTTTAAAAAATATGAAAAAACTATTAATGGTGGTTCCAAAAGGTAGAATCTTAAAACAATTGCAACCATTGTTAAAAATGGCAGAAATTGATCCTGAGCCAGATTTCTTTAACGAAGATTCTCGCAAAATAATCTTTAAAACTAGCGATGAATCTATAGAAATAGCAAAAGTTCGTGGCTTTGATGTTGCTACTTTCATTAAATTTGGCTCTGCGGATATCGGAATCTGTGGCTCAGATGTTCTTGAAGAATTTCCGTCCGACCAAATATTAAAACTGCTTGACCTAAAAATTTCTAAATGTCGAATCTCAGTTGCTTCTTTAAATAAGAGCTTACAAGACTTAGAAAAATCCAGCCATATCCGCCTTGCAACTAAATATATCAATTTAGCAGAAAATTATTTTTCACAAATTGGAGTTCAGGTTGAGGCGATAAAATTAAATGGTGCGATTGAAATAGCTCCTCACCTTAATTTGTGCGATTTTATCCTTGATCTTGTTAGTACGGGAGAAACTTTGCTACAAAATAATCTTGTTGAAATATTAAAAATAAAAGATGTCAGCTCTTATTTTGTTGCCAATCGCTATTCTTTCAAGGCGAATAATCAGAAAATTAATTTTTTGATTAGTAAATTAGACAATAATTTAAAGCCTCTCTCTATTGATGCTTAATTTAACAAGAAACAATATCTTTTATATAAAAAAATTTAACAAAATCTTTAGTATTGTTGTTTTTATATTGATGTTTCTTTCTTCTTCGATGCAATATTTATATGCTTCAGTTGGAGATAGGGTTAGAAGCGAAATAAGCTATAACTCATCTACTAAATTATGCGATAAAGAGGGGTTAAAATTTGATCCATTTTTTACGGGAAATCCGGATGTAAATTGGGAAATTTCTAATCCAGTATGCCTTACATTGATGGCTACCTCTGTCGTGCTCGCAAATACTTCTGATTATTTTGCTAATAAACAATGTAACCCTGCTGATCCTAGTGCTGAGTCTAATGCTATTCTTAAGGCTTCGTTTTTTAATCCTGCTATTTTAATGATAGGTGTAGCAAAAAATGGTGGCACCTGCGGTATTTATACAAGTTCTTGTGCATTAGGAGATCCAGCAACTAAACTCATTGCTTGTCCAGCTGCGACTAGATGTTGTGCTAGTTGGGGGGCTCAACTTGCATCCTACGCTGCTATGGTTGGTTCTTTTGCGATAGTTTATGCAATTGCTAAAGATGCTTATGAAGATGCGAGAATATGTGGCCATAAGTGGCTAAGTTGGCAAAAAGATGCAACAAGCACAGTTTGGACAAAAGGAGCTTATGATGGCTCTAAAGCTAAAACAGTTTCTGATCCAGTAGGTTCACCCACGATTGGCAACCAAAATTACCGCGAGTTTATTTATGGAGGAGTTGAATATGAAGATAATGGCAGTGGAGCTTGCAAAAATCCTACTGGATGGGATTCTGACACAAGGAATACATATCTCGGATACCCAACTGACAATCAAAGATATTATATGAAGGGTGCGAAGGAAACTCCTTCTTTTGCTTGTTATCGTTTTTTAGTAGGTGAGGATACAAAATCCGAAGCTGAAGCTTTTGAATGTTGTCAAAAGAGGTCGCAAAATACAATTTGTCTTGAGAGAAATAATGGTTATAAATTTTGTAAAATTGGTGATAATAACTGTTCTTTATCGGGCAATGGATCTAATGGTGTAGCAGGAATTAATAGTGAAGTTTATTATAATGTTTACGAAAGTAGAAAAAATGCAGGCTATATTTGCGCTGAAACTTATTCGGTTTGTCCTTATAATCATCCTCTTGGTGGCGGTACTGAAGACATGTCTACTAGTTCCAATACGGATGGCAACCCTAATTCATACGATATCGCTAATTATTGTCAATATATGTATCACTGCTCGAAAATACCGAGTAAGCTTTATTTTAAAACCTCTAATCTAAGCGGTTCTTTTATATCGCAATCTTGTCGTGATATGAAGGGCGATAGTCAAAATAACTACGATTTTACCTCTTCCATTATTGGTACTAATAGTTTTTCATCGGCAATAGTTCAATGTTTTAAAGAAACTTTAGAGAATGCTTTTTTTAATAAGGCTGGCTATACAAAATGTGTCGATGCTAATGAAGAGGCTAAGAATGGAGTGTGTGATAGTGGTTATATTCAAAGAAAAGGAGGTTCAATTTCTGGAGATTCTTTTTTTGTTAAAATGCAAAAAAAACTAAAAAATGTGATAAAAATATTATTGACATTCTCGGTAATATTTCTTGGTGGAAAGATAGCGATGGGAGAAGAGGTGAACAAAAAACTTATCTTTGGATATATTGCAAAAATTGCTGTAATTATTTATTTTGTGATTGGAGATGCTTGGCAAACGCATTTTATGAAAGGGGTTATGGATAGCTCAAATTTTTTGGCTGGCTTGATGTTTTCTAGTGATTATGATTTAGATGCTAAAAAAGCTAAAGATACAAATAAAAGCGACGATATTAATTTTTTAGATGGTTGTCAGTTTCCTAGATATGATTATTCAAAAAGCTTAACTTCTCCTGAACTTTTTAATAATCCTAAATATGCTCCCGGTAATGAATATTTAAAAATATGGGATACTCTTGATTGTAAAATTGCGAGAGCGATAGGAATGGCTCCTGGTGCAACAACCGCCAATTTAATTCTCACTATTTTAGCTGGTTTCTTTACGGGCGGTCTTGGAATATTATTTGTGATCGCGGTTTTGGCTTTTGCAATTTTTCTGATTCATTTAGTTATTCAGGCATTTCATATGTTTTTGGTTTCAATGTTAGCGATTATTATTCTGATTTTTGTTTCTCCGATTACAATAACTATGGCACTTTTCGATAAAACAAAAAATATTTTTGACAGTTGGTTGTCTGAGTTATTGGGATATGCCCTTCAGCCAATGATAATATATGCCTATCTAGGTATTTTTATTGCTCTATTTGATGCTGTTATAGTTGGTAAAGAAACAATGTTTCAAGGTGACGGCAAACAATCTCCTAAAAACACTTTATGCACAAATCAAAATACCAACACCAACACCAATACTAATGCCAATAGCAACAGCATTTATTGTATTTTTGGTCTTACTAAGGTAAAAAATTATACTGGTTTTGAAGCTTTGAGCATAGGAATACCGCAGTTAGTTGGCTTGATAGATAATAAATTAGCGATTATAACAATTTTAAAAAGTGCATTTTTATTTATAATTTTTTCATTTGCTGGGGCTAAAATACCAGATTTAGCAAGAGCTTTAGTTGGAGGCTCTTCTGTAGATGGTGGAGATTGGAGCTCCGCTACTGAGGCTCTTGGTCAATTATCATCAATTTATTCTTCAATTCGTAGTACTCAACAAAAAGGAATGGGGTTGGCAAGAAAAATTGGCGGTTCTGTTAATGATGCAAGAAGAGATTATAGGCATAATCTTGATCAATATTCCAACAAGAAAGATGAAGATAATTCTGGCGGTCAATCTTCTCAACAGCCTGTTAAATTAGAAGGTGGTGCAAAAGATGCGGAGCAAAAAATTCACCAAACTAATCAAACAACTAATCAAACAGATTTAGTTAATAAAGAAAATTTAGGCGATAATAATCAAAATCAGCCAAAAGGAGAAGAGATTAAAGGCGATCAAGATCAATTGAATGTAAAAGAGCAAAAAAATGATTCAATTGATGGTATTAATGAGAAAGAAGATAGGAAAGATTTACCAAAAACCGATCAAGGAAACACAAATTCTGTCGTTCCTGAGGTTGAAACTACTGTTGTTCCTGAGGTTCAAAATCCTGAGAAAAGCAATGATGTTATCGAGCCAGCTATTCAATCAAACAATGAAGTTGATGATAAGAAGGACGAAGTTATTAATCAGCAAGATAATAATGAACAAAACCAAAATCCTCAAGATACTCAAGATCAGTCGCAAGAGCAGAATTCTCAAGGCAATGATAATAATATTGATCAGCCTGCAGAATTAACTAATAACAAAGAGGAAGAGCCAGCTCCTCAAGACGATAAGAAGGATGGAGTTGTTCAGCAAGATAATGATAATAAGCAAGAGCAGAATCCTCAAGATTCTCAGGATAATACTGTCAATAATATTGAAGATAAGTCCTCCACAGAATTAACTGACAAAACAGGGGAAGAGCCAGTTTTAAATCAGGGTGATAATCAAAATAAGTCAGAGGATAAAGTTCCTGATAAAACTCCTGAGGAAAATAGCGATGTTATTTCTAATCAACAGCAAATTCAGTCAAATGCAAATCAAGGGCAAGACAACAATATTCCAATAAATAATAGCAAGCCAGCTATTCCGCAAAATAATAATAAAACGGTTGCTAATAAACCTCTTGTTGGCAATAAAAAAATAAAAATGGGCGATATTAAGAGTAGAGCGCTTCAGAACTCTTCATTGAAGGAAGATGGCTTTAGAAAAATTGAAAGATTAGCAGTAACTAATGCTGGCGGTTATCTCAAAGGTTCTGAATCTTCGAAGGCTGCATTTCAGGAAGTTGCGATGTGGGGTTCCGTGACAGACATTGAGCAATTAAAAAATAATCATTTAAAGCCAAATCCTAACAAATCAGAAGAGAAGTTGTTAGAGAAGTCGTTTTATGAAAAATTGACAAAGGCAAGAGAAGACTATTTAAAAAATGATGTTTTGAAAGAGAGGGATGTAAATGATTTAAAAACAAAAGGCTGTACAGAAGAAGAATCTAAAGAAATGATGGAAGGAATTTACGCTATACAAAAATCAAGAAAATTAAAGTAAAATGACAGTAAGAAATAACTTGGCAATTGAATTGTCGCAACAACTAATCGCCTTTCCTTCTTTTAGTGGCAAGCATCAAGAGGTAATAGAATTTATTGCCAATTTATTAAAAAAGCATAATTTTGATTGCCATATTCTTGATTTTGATGGCGACGGCTCCTACCCCGTCAATAATTTATATGCAATTTATAATCCTAATAATGCTAAAAAAGCCCTTTATTTCGCAGGTCATACAGATGTTGTGGCAATTGGTGATTTAGCAAAATGGCAGTTTGATCCTTTTTCAGCAACAATTGATGATGGCAAATTATTTGGTAGAGGAGCAAGCGATATGAAATGTGCGATTGCTTGCTTTATTTCCGCTGTTCTTGATTTTATTACTAGTAAGCAAGGTGATATTAATTTTGCAATTGGTTTTTTAATTACCAACGATGAAGAGGCTGACGGTATTAACGGCACTAAAAAAATTTTACAATGGATAAAAGAAAAACAATTGCCAATAACTCATGCAATTGTTGGCGAGCCAACCAACCCCAACCATCTAGGGGAAATGATAAAAATTGGCAGAAGAGGTAGTATTAATTTTTCACTAAAAATCATTGGTAAGCAAGGTCATGTTGCTTATCCAGAAAATGCAATTAATCCTACTACTATCTTGGTGGATATTTTAAAAACTTTAAAGCAACATCGCTTTGATGATGGGAATAAATTTTTTGACCCCACTAATCTAGAAATTACCGCAATTAATTCTGATAATTTTGGCAATAATGTGGTTCCAATGCAAGCAAATGCTAATTTTAACATTCGCTTTAATGATTTTCATCACTCAAAACAAATTATTGAATTGATAGATTTTGTTTGCAGTAAAAATGCAATAGCGATGCAGGCTCAATATGAATTAAATTATAGATTAAGCGGTGAATCATTTTTAAGCGAGCCAAAGGAGCTTGCTAAAATAGCGGTTGAAGCGACCAACGAAATTACTGGTTTCAAGCCAAAATTAAGCACTACGGGCGGAACTTCTGATGCCAGATTTATTAAAGATTATGCGCAAGTGATTGAATTGGGTTTAGTCAATAAAACCGCTCATCAAGTTAATGAATATGCTAATTTAAATGAAATTAACGATCTTTATAAAATTTACTTATTAATTTTAGAAAAATTTAACCAAATTTAGAAATATGACTAATATTTACAGTAAGCAATTTGAGATTTATAAGAAGTGGCTAGAGAATTTTTTTATTGGTAAAAATTTTTCTTTAGCAAAACATGAAAAATTTTTAACTTTATTTACTTGCGGTAATGCAAAATTTGCCCCCGGAACCGTTGCTAGCATTATTACCGTAATCATTTGGCATTGCTCTTTATTTTTATTATCTGAATTTGCTTCACAAATTAATTTAATTTGGTTAGTGGTTACTGTTATTGCTTTCTTTTATGGGGTTATTGCGGTGCCATTTTATGAACAGCATCTTAATCAAAAAGACCCTTCTTCAGTAGTAATTGATGAGTTTGTAGGGCAAATGCTGGCTCTAAACATAAGTTTTATCTATATTAGTTTTTTTGTTGAATCCGCCTTGCTTAATGCTAATAAAATATGGTTTATTGAGTTTGTTAATCCGTTGATTTGCTTAGTATTATTTCGTTTTTTTGATATAGTTAAGCCATCATTCATTGGCAAAATTGACCGTGAAGTTAAGGGAGGTTTAGGAGTTATGCTGGATGATTTAGTCTCGGGAATATTATCGGGTGTAATCGCTATTGCAATTATGATGATTTTTAAATTAATTTAACAATCGATGAAAAAAGCAATAACATTATTTAGCGGTGGCTTAGATTCTTCAACAGTTCTTGCGATTGCAAATCAAGAAAATTATTTAAATTATGCTTTAAGTTTTGATTATAATCAAAGACATAAAGTAGAATTAGAGGTTGCAAGTAAATTTATTGCTAAAAATGACAAGAAATTCAATATTATCGAGCATAAAGTAGCAAAAATTGACTTATCAATATTTTCAACTTCTGCTTTACTTAATCAATCTTTAGAAGTTTTAAAAAATCGAGATATTTCTGAGATAAAACACGAAATTTCTAGCGATAAGGTGCCAAATACCTATGTTCCTGCTAGAAATACTATATTTCTTGCTTTTGCTTTTGGATATGCAGAAACTATCGGTGCTGATGCTATTTTTGTGGGGGTTAATGCGGTTGATTATAGCGGTTATCCTGATTGCAGACCTCAATTTATTTCGGCATTTCAAAATTTAATTAACATTGCGGGAGCAAATAATAACAGTAAAAGCTTGCAAATTAAAGCTCCATTAATAAAAATGTCAAAATCTGATATTATTAAAAAAGGAATAGAGTTGGGAGTTGATTATTCCTTGACTCATAGTTGCTACGACCCAATTATTGTTAAAAATAACTTTGGTTTAATTGAAAAAATTAAATCTTGTCAAAAATGCGATTCTTGCTTGTTAAGAAATCAAGGTTTTAATGAAGCAAATATTATTGATTTAGTATAAAAATAATCTTATTAATGATAAAAAAAACATGAAATTACCCCTAAAAAAGCCAGAATTACTAATGCCAGCAGGTAATCTTGCTCGTTTAAAAACCGCTATTCTTTATGGAGCGGATGCCGTTTACTGTGGTACTCCAGACATGTCATTGAGAGTAAAATCATCTTTTACTCTTGAGGATGTAGTCGAGGGTATCGAATTTGCTCATCTTTATGGTAAAAAAGTTTATTTAACTCTAAATTTATTTTCTCACAATAAAGATATCGAAAAATTGCCTCAATTCCTAGAAACCGTTCGCTTGGTTAAACCTGACGGGTTAATAGTTTCTGACCCTGGAGTTTTTAGTTTTGTAAAAAAATATGCTCCTGAATTGGAGCTTCATGTTTCAACTCAGGCTAATGTTTGTTCTTGGCTAACTGTAGATTTTTGGGAGCAACAAGGAGCAAGTCTTGTGGTTCTAGCAAGAGAAGTTTCTTTTGACGAACTTAGAGAAATTAGAGAAAAATGCCCGAATATAAAGCTTGAAACATTTGTTCACGGCTCAATGTGCATGACTTACTCCGGTAGGTGCTTGCTTTCAAATTTTATGGCAGAAAGAGGTGCTAATCAGGGCAGTTGTGCTCATAGTTGTCGTTGGGGTTATAAATTAAAAATAAAATTAAAAGATAATACCGAGCATGAAATTGAAATTAACGATCAAAATAAAGATCTTTTTGATTTCTTTTTAGAAGAAGAAATCAGGCCGGGTGCATTGATGCCATTTGAAGAAGATGTAAATGGCTCTTATATTCTTAATGCTAAAGATTTATGCTTATTGCCAAAACTTGATGAATATATTAAGCTTGGTCTTGATTCTTTCAAGGTTGAAGGCAGAAACAAAACCGAATTTTATGTTGGTTCAGTAGCAAGGGTTTATCGTGCTGCGATTGACGATTATTTTAATGATCCTGAAAATTGGCATTATCAAGATTATATGAATGAAATTAATGCAATTGCTAATCGTGGCTATAGCTTAGCTTTTCATGACGGTAGGCTTACTGAATTAGCTCATGATTATGAAAGTACTGGCTCGACTAGTTTTTATGAATTTGCAGGAAGAGTTGTTGAGTGGCAAGAAGATGACTTAATTTTAGAGGTTAAAAATAAGTTAGAAGAAGGCGATGT
This sequence comes from Rickettsiales bacterium UBA1997, assembly GCA_964202895.1. Lineage (GTDB taxonomy): Bacteria > Pseudomonadota > Alphaproteobacteria > Rickettsiales > UBA1997 > JAJTDS01. Next base: position 1,195,907 of record CAXNJM010000001.1, read on the forward strand.
TATCGAATTTCTATCTCCTTCACAAAGAAAGCCGATTTTGTTAAGAATATATGATTTTATTGATGCTGAGAACCCTAATAAAATTACTAAAGTTGTGAATGCGGGGCAAAAGCCAAAAATTAGAATCAAGGCTGAATTATTTCATCTGGAAGATAAAGAAAACATCAAGAAATTACTGCCTCCTCAAGCTATTGCCAGAAAAGAGAAGTCGCTCGATGAGGCGGAAAAGCTAAAAGTAGAATCTCGACAGCTTTCTCACTCGCTTGAAGCTGGTGAAGTCAAGGAAGAAAAATATCAAAGAAAAAGGAATCAATATTTCGAAGCTCTGAGCTTTATAGAGGAAGATATAAATAGCAATTCAACATTATCTACCAAAACCCCAAAAATAGGAAAAGAAGGTTGCTGTGGCAAGGGTTGCAACGGTTGTTTAATTTTTTGGTATGATGAAAAATATATTAAAGCAAGAGAAATTCTTAAAAAGAAAAAGATTGGTGAAATGCTTTAAATTTCAAGGCTTTAAGTTTTAGGGCTTTAAGTTTTAGGGCTTTAAGTTTCAAGAGTTTAGAATTCAACTGTAATTTTATTAATAAAATTACAGTTGAGCTTTTAGTTAATTAAAGAGCCAACTATATATAATTTTAGAATTGTTGTGCTAACTGCAAATCCAACAAATATAGATAGAAATCTAATTAGGTTGATATAAAAAATTCTTTGAGATTTTGAAGAGATGTAATCCTCGAAAACTACCTGCATTCCCAATGTTCCGTGATATAAAGAAGTTGCAATTAGAAGAATTGACATTGTTGCATTAAACCAGTAGGAAAAGAATATTGGCAAGTAAATAATTGGATTTTGTGCAATTTGCAATAAAGACATTACAAGCCATACTACTAAAGGAATTAAAGCGATGGCAGTAATTTTTTGCAATATCCAGTGATTAAAGCCACTATGATTAGAAGATGTTTTTATTTTGTTCATAATATAGAAAATTATAATTTAAAGTGAAGTCCAAGAAAATAATAGCAACCAAAAACAGTTAGACAAGTTAGTATTATTGCTGATATTATTACTAATATTCCGTTGTAACGAGCATTTTCTTTGTTAAATCCTTTTCCGATATCCCAAAATAGATGACGTATTCCGTTGCAAAAATGATAATAAAGAGAAAAAGAAATTAATGTTACAGAGCAGAAAATTAAGTATCTGGCTAGGTTCCAAACCCAGCAATCGCAGTGTTCCCCGCTTTTCATTGTATTGCTAGGGGCAAATTCTTGCCAATTTCCATAAATTACGATTGCAGAACATATGGCGATTATTGAAAAATATAATACTATGCCTGTAAAGCGATGCATAATTGAGCTAAAAGATGCAACGCTCCATTTATATATTTGCAAATGAGGGGATGTTGGTTTTTCTTGTTTTTTATTCATAAATTTAAGATTTGTTAAGATTTTTATTGTTAAACTTTTTTTCTAAAAAATGCGGGGACATTTATAATGTCGTCATCTTCTTCGATTTCTAAATTTCTATCTTGATTTTTTTTCAGATCTTTGTCTTCAAAAATTGTTAAATTATTTTTCTTCGAAAAATTGGTTTTTTTATCCTCTTCATCGCTTAAAAATAGATTGTCAATATTTTGTGATCTCGATAATTTATCATTAAAAAGGTCATCATCATTATTCTGGATAAAAAATTTATTTTTAGCATCTTCTTCAATTTCTGCTTCATGCTCCTCGATGGATTTGTTCTTTAAGATTGATTTGGCAGGCTTTTCATTGTTTTTCTTCCCCAAAGCATTATTCATAAAACCAAACAAATTAAAGCCTCCAGACGAGTCTTTTTTATTTTTATGTTGATCGTTATTTGTTTTTGTGTCTTTCTTAATTTCAAGATCTTTATTTGTATCTTCAATAAATTTTGCTTTTTTAGTTTCCTCTTGTTTTGGTAAAAAATTTTTATTAAATAAATTTTTGTTTTGATCTTTGTTTGAGAAATTAAATTGTTCAAATTCTTCTACCGAATCGGCTTTTTCATAATCTTGATATAGTGGATTCGGATCTTTTAGATAGGTTTTTGCAGGCTTAAAATCTGATGAATTTATTTCTTCTATAATTTCTTCTTTTTTGGTTTTTATGATTGCTCCTGCATCAAAAAAATTACGATTATTTTTTAACGGCTCATGAAGTGTATTTTTTTCGTCGTTATTAGAGCGATTATAATCATTATTCTCATTTTTGGCATTGTCTTCAATATCTATGCCTGTTGCAACTACTGAAATTCTTATTTTACCCTTCATATTATCGTTAAAAGCGGAACCAAATATTATGTTTGCATTGCTATCAACTTGTTTTTTAATTGTATTCACCGCAAGTTCAGCTTCAAATAATGTCATATCTGGGCCTCCTGTCATGTTAACCAATACTCCTTTTGCTCCCTTGATTGAGATATCGTCTAGTAGGGGGTTAGCAATTGCAGCCTCGCAAGCTAAAACCGCTCTATCTTGACCTTCGGCTTCGCCAGTTCCCATCATTGCTTTGCCCATTTTTGTCATGATGGTTCTAATGTCTGCAAAATCAAGGTTAACTAAGCCGGGCATGGTTATTAAGTCTGTGACACCTCTTACCCCAGCATGAAGAACATCATCGGCCATCTTGAATGCTGATTCAAATGTTGTTTGTTCGTTGGCAATTCTAAATAAATTTTGATTAGGTATTATGATTAGTGTGTCGACAAATTTTTTTAATTCTTCAATTCCGTTATTTGCTATATCCATACGATATTTGCCTTCAAAATGAAATGGTTTTGTTACTACTCCAACGGTTAATATGTCTCGCTCTCTTGCTAGTTTCGCAATAACAGGGGCCGCTCCGGTTCCAGTTCCACCGCCCATTCCCGCGGCGATGAAGACCATATGACAGCCTTCAAGAAAATTCTCAATCTCTTTGATGTTTTCTTCGGCAGCTACTCTACCGCGATCAGGGAATGAACCTGCGCCAAGACCTTTTGTTGTCGCAAGACCTAATTGTATAATGTTGGGAGCTAAAGAGTTGGATAAAGCCTGAGCATCTGTATTGGCTGCTACAAATTCAACTCCTTCAAGATTAGATCGTATCATATTGTTTATTGCATTTCCTCCGGCACCGCCAACTCCAAAAATAATGATTTTTGGTTTTAGTAGATCATGTTGAGGTATATCAAGTTTAAGAGACATAAATTCTTTAAAAAATGGTTAATTATGTTTTGATTTATTGTAATGTAGCTCTAAATAAAAAGCAAAAATTTTAATAGTAAAAGTAAAAATGCTCCAATTGATATCAATCCGATAATCATTGATAAGGAGTGATTATAAATGTAGCCAGTTTGAATTGTAGATGCTCCTTTTGAGAATATTTTAGTGACACAAATTAATAAATTAGAAAATTTATCAATAATTTTCATATCAATTATTTTCCATAAAAATAAGCCTAAATTTTTAGTCGATTTTATTATGGCGATATTGTATATTTCATCAAAATACCATTTATTGAATGATATTTTATAAAGAGGTAATAAAATTTTAGGAATTTTATTCAAAATTGATTTATTTTTAAGATAAAAGTAGAATGCGAGCATAATTGCTAAAACCCCAACAATAATTGCTGATAATTTTATTAATAATGGTGCATGGTGAGCTTCTTCAATTGTGTTTAATCTTTCTGTTGCTGTAAAAATTGAATCAATAAAAAAGCCATTTTTATTATCGGTAAGGCTTAAGATTTTACTACCCACAAAGCCTGCAAATATTGAACCAATGGATAAAATAATTAGTGGAATAGTCATTGTTTTTGGTGATTCATGGGCATTTTCAAATCTATGATGATCTCCACGATTTTTGCCGTAAAATACGAGAAATATTAATCTCCAAGAATAAAATGCAGTTAAGAAAGCGGATATAATTCCTGCTATGTAAGCTAATTTTCCAAATTTATGATGAGATTGATAAGCAACTTCGAGAATTAAATCTTTTGAGAAAAAGCCTGCAAGAGGCGGAAAGCCAGCGAGAGCGAGAGATCCTATCCACATCATTGCACAAGTAAGGGGGATTTTTTTATAAAGACCGCCCATTTTTTGGATATTTTGTTCGTGATGCATTGCATGAATTACACTGCCAGCACTAAGAAATAATAGGGCTTTAAAAAATGCATGGGTTGCAAGATGAAATATTGCAACAGAATAGGCAGAAAGACCACAAGCAAAAAACATGTATCCAAGCTGACTACAGGTTGAGTAGGCAATAATTTTTTTAATGTCGTTTTGAGTAATAGCAATTGTTGCTGAAAATAAAGCGGTTGTCGCTCCAACAATTGTTATCATTGATAAGGCTACTTCTGAATATTCGAAAATAGGGGAGCATCTTGCTATTAAGAAAATTCCCGCAGTAACCATTGTTGCGGCATGAATTAGTGCAGAAACGGGAGTAGGGCCTTCCATTGCATCAGCAAGCCAAACATGTAGGCCAATTTGAGCTGACTTTCCCATTGCTCCAATAAATAGGAATATGCATATTATGTCGATATTATTAAGGTTATAGCCCAATATAGAAAAATTATCATTAAGATGGTTGCTAACTTGATTAAAAACTTGTTTAAATTCAATAGAGCCAAATGTTAAATAGATTAGCGATATTGCGATTATGAGGCCAAGATCTCCCACGCGATTAGTAACAAATGCCTTAATTGAAGCACAGTTAGCACTTTCTTTTTGAAACCAAAACCCGATTAATAGATAAGATGATAAGCCAACACCTTCCCAGCCAACAAAAAGTTGCAAGAAATTATCTGAAACGACCAATATTAACATAAAAAATGTAAATAGTGATAGATAGCACATAAATCTTGAAATTGATTTATCTTCATGCATATAGCCAATTGAATATAAATGAACAAGAGTTGAGATTAGGGTTACTACAACTAGCATAATTGAAGTAAGTGAATCGACTTTAATTGCCCAATTGGCTACAAGATTTCCTGAGTTTATCCAAGGAGCTAGATATTCAAAATAAGTAGTTTTGTTGATAAAAACATCAGAGAAAAGTTTTATAGAGCAAACCGCTGATATCGATAAAAGGGCGGTTGTAAAGTATTGAGAAAAAATATCGGCACGATAGCGATTTTTCGCTAATTTTGAAACAATGCCAGATGTTAAGAAGCCAAATAAGGGCAGAAACAAAACTAGTTTTAATAGCATTTTATTGGGTTAATTGGTAAATTAAAAATGTTTGTAAGTAATATATTAAAAAAATTCATTTTCTAAATTAAAAAGTAAAAATCAAATTAATTTTAGACTTTTTAAATTTATTACTCAAATTTATAGCTTAGATTATTTAGATAAAAATTCTACGGTATATCTAGAGAATTAAAAAAGTCATTTTCTTTCTTAGTTTCTTTGTTATCTTCTTTTTTATCGCCCTTCATTTCATTGAGTATGGAGTTAATTGAATTTTGTTTTTCTTTCTTTTTAATCAGATTTATAACCGCTTTTCCTTCAACAACCGAATTATTACTTAACATAAAGGTTTGATTAGGTTTTAGACTAAAAGAAACCTCGATTTGATTATCTTTGTTAATTTTAGGTGCTATTGTTTCTGACTTTTTTCCAGAAATTATTTTCCATTTAGTAATACTGAGTTTCCATACTACATCTATTCGATTTTCATGAACTTTTTTTATATAAAGTTCTTTGTTTCTTTGGTTAGTTTTTGGAGTTATTTTTTGATCATTAATCCATATTACCCAATCTTTTTGATTAAAGTAGATTATTGATGCTAGATATATATAGGATTTCTCGTTTCCCTGTTCATCCTCTTCTTTTTTTAACTTTTCCTCCTGCTCTTTCTTCTTCTTTTCCTTTAATTTGTCTTGTTCTCCTTTGGGGTCTTTAATTTTAACTTCTTCTTCAGCTTCTGCAACAAATGGTTGACCGTTATTTGCCGCTTCATTGGCTTTTTTAATATTTTTCAATTCTACTTCTGTTAACATTAATGAGTCATATTTTTTATCTGCCAATTCTTTTATTTCTTTATCTTTTGAGTTTTTTATAAGCTCTATTTTTTCTTCTGGCCTTTGTTCTGGCTTTTGTTCTGATTTTTGTTCGTTATTTGTTGGTATTTTGGTTGTTGTGGCTTTGATGTCAGTTATTTTTGGATCTTCTAGTATTTTGGTTGTTGCGGTATTGGTATCGTTTGCTTTTGGATCTTTATTGTTTGTCTGATTATTGGTAATATTCTCTTTTATAGCCTCTTGTTTTGTATCCTCTTTTTTTGGAGGGGTTTGTGATTCCGCTATTTTGCAGTCAATTATTAAAAATGCTAGAATTGCGATGAATATTTGTATAATATTTTTTATCATTGCTTATTTTTATTGTTATTCTCTGTATTTTTTTCAGTTAATTTGCTGTTTATTGGCTCGGTTTGATTGTTTGTTTTTACTGGATTTTCATTCACACTATTTAACTTGTCGTTTGAGTTAATGTTATCGTCTTTTTTTATACTGACTTCTGTTTTTTGGTCGTTGCTTGGATTGGTGTTTGCAACATTTTTTGTTAAATTATTGATATTAATTTTGTTCTTATCTATCGCGACTTCTTTCTCTTTATCTTTATAGGCATAAATTATAAATTCAGCCTTACAAATTATTAAGCCGCCCGGTTTTTTTATTGCTATATTTAGATAATCTTCTTGCTCATATTTTTTTCTTTTTTTATTTCTACGGTTTTAAAAACAATGTAATTGGGAATTGATTTTTTAAGGTCGATTAAGAAATTTAAGGCATCAATATCTGTAAATACCTTGAATAGCAATGTTACTTTTGATGCAACTACTACAACGGTTTTGTAATCAAAAGATTCTCCTTGCATATTTTGAGGGATTGATAATTTTACCGAATCAATCTGAGAGTGGTATTTTTCTGCTATTATGTCTATTGTTTCAGTGACTTTTTCTGATTTTATACCTGTAATCATCTTTTTTTCATTGGAAAGAGTTTTCCATACATCGCGATATTTCTTTGCCTCTGTTGCTTTTTGTTCCATTTCTGTTGCTTGTTGAGAAGTTTTCATTGCTTCGTTTTCAATGTTTCTTATTCTTTCTTGTAAAAGATTTTCGCGATATATTTTTAAAAATATTGACCCAGCAAAAAATATTACAAAAACAATGGTTAAGGCGATATTTTTAATAATTTTTTTTCTAATAATTGCAATTTGCATCAGTTTTTTTGAATGGAAAATTGAATTTTTGTATCATAATATTTTTTTGCAAAATCAATGTCTCTTGGCAATTCTACATATTTAACTTTATGATTTGCAAAACTATTTTTTACTTCTGCAGTTAAGGCATCAAAACTTGAAAATAATTGCTCTATATCTCCATTGCGATTTAACATTTTACCAAAAAATACAATTTTATATTCATTATTTGATTTTGGAGTTTTTATGTCAATAGTTGGCGAATTATAAGAAAAACCTTCAAGAGTTGCATCAAATTTTTTTAGAAATCTTAGATCTTTGTAAAATTTCTCAAAATTTTCATAATCGGTTTTTAAATATTCTTCAAACTTACCAAAATCAGATATTCTATCGATTGAGACTGGTTCATTATTTTCAATAATTTCGTCGCCATTAAAAGTGCTTTTCTTAACTTTGCTTAGTTTTTTGAAAGCTAGTTCTTTTTTTTTAGATGCCTCTTCCACTAGGTCAAGCATTGATTTTTCAAACAATATAACCATTACCAGTGACAATAATATTGCCACCAATCCAGCTAAATTTGTAAAATAAAGGCTTTTTAGAATAAAAAATAATCTATCTGTTGCCAATATTTTAGGAGTGCTGAATTTTAAAATAGGCTTTGATTTGCTAAAAATTTGAGCAATTAATAAATCGGAATTTTCCTCATCTTCTTCAATTAAATTTTTATAGCCAAATAGCTCAGAAAAGCTAGCAGGTGTAAAGCCTGAGATTGCTAATTCGTTATTGCTATTTTTAATTTTTTCATTATGTTCTTTCGATAGAATATTTACTATTTCTAACTGTTCAATTTGAAGTTCGGGATATATTCTTTTTAAATATTCAAAGGTGCTAAATATATCTTGATAATATTTTTCCGCAAAATCATTTTTATCCTTCTCGTAACTTACAGCCCTTGTAAAGACTATGCCATTTTTAGAAAAAACAATCTGCCTTGTGCCACTTACTTTGCTTTTAATGACAAAGCAATAGAGCTTTAGCTCCTCTTCTTTTTTCAATATTTTTTTATCGACTTGCTTGTTGATTCCATTTGCTTCTTCTAAGTTTTCTTGCTGTTCTTTATCGCTTTTGTTTGGTTGTTTTTTTTCATCTTTTTTGTTTTTTTCTTGCTGTTTGTCAATTTCTTTATTTTGCTGTTTGATGATTGCTGTTGATAATTCGAAAGCCTCAACGGATAGCGAATATATTCCGCAAAGATGATTAGGCATTGATAGTAAAAATTCTATCCAATTTGTTAGCAATTCTGAATTTGAAAATGAGATAAACATACAATCCCAGCTTTTTTCAATTTTTTCCTTAATTTTGCCATTTTGTTGCTTTGGAGGAATTTTTTTAATCTTTTTTTTCTCAAAAAGTAAGAAATTTTTTATTGAATCTTTGTCGGGATCGTTTGTAATTTCTCTTTTTATTAAATGCAGGACATCTCCTTTTTGCATTGTGGGATAGCTTTTCTTCTTATATATTTGATCAATTCCATCTAGGATGATAAAAATTTCAGAGATTTTATTTTTAGAAAAAAACTCTTTTAACTGTTTTTTGCTTTCATCATTTAGTGTTTCAATATAAATTTTTTCTTTGATTTGATTATTGCTATGAAGCGATACAATTGAAATTTGGCTACCAATTGTTACGATAATTTTTTGTTCAACAATCATTGATTTTTTGGCATTGATTTTTTGGCATTGATTTTTTTTGGTAATTTTTTAGATTTTATGAAAATTCACAATTTTAAAAAATAAAGATTAAAAAATAAAATTAATCAATTAATTTAACTTAAGTTTAATAGAAAATAAGTTTTAAATCAATAAAATCAACAACAATGATATATGGAATCGGGGTTGATCTAATTTCTGTCCCAAGAATAGAAAAAATTTATCAAAAATTTGGCTCAAAATTTGAAAATAAATTATTTACAAAGCTTGAGCTGGAAAGGTCTTGTCAAATTAAAGGCTCAGATTATAAATTGGTTTTTTTACAAAAATCTAAATTTTATGCGAAAAGATTCGTTGCTAAAGAGGCTTTTAGTAAAGCTCTTGGAGTCGGAATCGGCAGAGGAATAAACTTTTGCGATATAGAAATTTTTAACAATAATTTAGGTAAGCCAGAATTGAGAATAATTAATAATCGCGATAAGCTATTGCAAATAATAGGTTCTAGTAATTTTAAAATTCATTTATCTTTGAGTGACGAAGTTAAGGGAAATGAAGCCTTGGCAATTGCCTTTGTAACCATTGAAATATTTTAAATATGCCAGAAAATATGCCAGAAAAAAAGCCAGAAAAAAATTTAAGAAATAAAGTCATGATTTTTGGTAGCGGTGCTTGGGGCGCTGCAATTGCTCATTTAGTTGCTAGAAACAATGCAGATAAAGAGGTTGTGATTGTCGCAAGAAATCAAGCGGTGATTGATGATATTAATAATCGCCATTGCAATCAAAAATATCTTCAAGACATAAAATTGCCAAACAACATTATTGCAAAGCAAAGCCTAGAAAATATTGATTTGGCGGAGTATGAATTTTTATTTATTGTTACTCCTGCAAAAGAATTTTCAAAAATCATCGCAAGCATTGCTGAATATAAAATCCCTAAAAATTTATCAATTGTTATTTGTGCTAAAGGTGTTGATGGCTATATTCCAAAATTTTTTAATGAAATAGTGAGCGATCTACTGCCTAATAACTCGGTGGCGATAATGGCTGGGCCTAATTTTGCTACTGAAGTTGCTAAAAGAAATTTCTCAACCACTACAATTTCTAGTAAGAGTCTAGAATCTTTTAACCGCTTATCAGCATTAATTAATGCTAATGATTTCAGATGTGAATATTTTGATAATCCAACCAATGTTGAAATTTGCGGAATATTTAAAAATATCATTGCGATTGCTTGCGGTATTTGCGACGGTATGAATTTTGGTGAAAATTTTAAGGCATCAATTGTTTCTCAGGGCTTAAAAGAAATTAAATCTTTATGCAAAATCATTACTAACAGCTCCGATTTGCCGATTTATGCTGGTTTTGGCGATATTTTTCTGACTTGCTCCTCAAAAACATCTAGAAATTATTTATTGGGTTTTGAAATAGCAAAAAAACCTTTAGAATTTAGTTTTTTTAGCGAGCAAGCAAAAACAAGGTTTGATAAGCATTGCGAAGGAGCTAATTCAGCAATCAGAATCAGCGAAATCATTACTAAAATTAACAAAAATATTGATAATAATAAAGATGAATTTACTATTGCCAATATTGTAAAATTAATAGTTGAGAATAAAATCTCTAATCAAGATTTTAAATATTATTTTGAAAAAATTATCCTAACAAGCTCTTAAAATGAAACCTCAAAAAACTCAAGAAGTTGCTAAAAACAAACCATCTAGTTCGATTTTAATTATTGATTTTGGTAGTCAGGTAACTCAACTAATCGCCAGAAGAATTCGTGAATTGGGGGTTTATTGTGAAATCAAAAACTCAAAAATATCAATTGCCGAAATAAATAATTTCAACCCTAATGGCATCATCTTTTCAGGCGGTCCTTGCTCTGTTTATGAAGAAAATTCACCAACAATTAGCAAAGAAATTTTTGATTTAAAAATCCCCATTCTAGGAATTTGCTACGGACAGCAAATTATTTGTCATTTGCTAGGCGGAGAAGTTGGTAAAGCCAATGAAAGAGAATATGGCAAGGCAGAAATAAAAATTGTCAAAGATTCTCCTTTATTAAAAAATATCAATAATTATCAAGTGTGGATGAGTCATGGCGATAAAGTCAATAAAATTCCCCTTGGATTCGAGGTTGTAGCAAAAACCGATAATGCTCCCTTTGCAGTAATCGCTAATCAAGAAAAAAAAATATATGCGGTTCAATTTCATCCAGAAGTAGTTCATTCAATTGACGGTGCCAAAATAATTAAAAACTTCGTTGTTGATATTGCAAAATCTAAGCAAGAATGGACAATGAAAAATTTTAAAGAAGAGCAAATTCTTGCGATTAGAGAAAAAGTGGGGGAAAATCAAGTTATTTGCGGTTTAAGTGGTGGAGTTGATTCTTCGGTTGTTTCCGTTCTAATTAGCAATGCAATCAATCGGCAGTTAACTTGCATTTTTGTTGATCATGGTTTATTAAGAAAAAATGAAGGTGTTGAGGTTAAGAAAATTTTTACTGAAAATTTTGATATTAATTTTATTTATGTTGATGCTTCGGAGCTATTTATTGGTAGATTAAAAAATGTTTCCGACCCAGAAAAAAAGAGAAAAATCATTGGCAAAACATTTATTGAGGTTTTTAATCAAGAGGCATTAAAGATAAAAAATGCAAAATTTTTGGCACAAGGCACTTTATATCCTGATGTTATTGAATCTTTGCATCCAAATCAAGGTGTTAGTCAAACAATAAAATCTCATCATAATGTTGGTGGCTTGCCAAAAAGAATGAATTTCAAGCTAATTGAGCCCCTTAGAATGCTTTTTAAAGACGAAGTTCGGGTTCTTGGCAAAGAGCTAGGTTTGCCAGATATCATAGTTGGTAGGCATCCTTTTCCGGGTCCAGGGCTTGCAATTAGAATTATTGGTGCAATTACTATTGAAAAAATCAAAATCTTACAAGATGCAGATGCAATCTATATTGAAGAAATTAAAAAAGCGGGGCTATATAATGAAATATGGCAAGCATTTGCTGTTTTACTGCCCGTTAAAACGGTTGGAGTTATGGGGGATTGCCGAACTTATGAATCGGTTTTAGCATTAAGAGCAGTTACTTCTGTTGATGGTATGACTGCGGATATTTATCATTTTGACTCTCACTTGTTGGCAAAAATTAGCAACCGCATCATTAACGAAGTAAGAGGCATCAACCGCGTGGTTTACGACTACACCTCAAAACCCCCTGGAACCATTGAGTGGGAGTAACTTGCAGTTTGTTATCATTAGGTCCCTAATATCTTGGGGGCTTCAAACCCCTTGTTGCCGTTAAATAGAGAGTTCGAAGCCACTTCACCCGTCATCCCGACGAAAGTCGGGACCCAGTACCTTTTTTCATCGTCATCCAGAAAGAAGGCAAGGGGCTGAAGCCCCTTGTTGCCTTAAAAGCTAGCAATGCGCTCTATTTCATTCATCTTTGTGATTGTAAATTCTAAAACTTTAATGATATTTTGAATGTGATTTAAATCTTCCAAGATGCTTAAATCTTTTCGTGATTTTAAATATTTGTCTAAAACTTGATAGCCACCAATTTTGAATTCCCAAACTTTTAACGAAACATCCGCAAAATAACAAGTTTTGTTAAAATAAAGCCTTTGATTTTCTTGGCTATATGACACTTTTTCAACTTTAAAATTTTGCTTGCCATCAGATTCAGGCTCGCCAATTTTTGAAGTAGGAATTTTTTTCATCAAATGGGCATCAATTAATTCTTGTCCGATGATTGCAAGGCGATTAAAGCTTGTTAAATCAACATCAAAATTAATTCTCGGAAAATCTATTTTTAAAAATTCTAAATATTTTGTGCGATAGCTTGGCGAGTGAAGCACTGCATAAATGTAGGCTAAAACCTCTTCGGGAGTAATTTTGTTTATTTTATTTTGTTGATCTGTGTTATAAGATATTGAGGTTTTTTTATAACCCTCCCCTTGAGGGAGGGTCGCAGAGCCAACTTGTTGGCGATGCGGGGAGGGGTCTTCGATAATATTTTTAGCAAAATTAGGATTTGAGTTGGTTGCTAGTTTTTTTGACCCCCCACCGAAATTGCAATGCAATTTCGACTCCCCCTCATTAAAATTATGTGGGGGGGAGTTATTAAATGAATTAAAATGGCTATTAAGCATTTTAACAAATTCTGGCTTGAAATTTGGGATTTTTCGCTTTTCTTCGCTTGCTGTTTGTGTCTTTTCTTTGAGTTTCTGTATCAGGTTATTTCTGTCCATTTCGCTAATTGTACCGCTTTTTCTGCGTTGCTTAATTATGGCAATTTCTTCTTCAATTAGATCCTGTTCGTTTTTGTAGAGGTAGAGGGGTGCGAGGTATGATTTAGCTCCAGTAAGATGACAATCTGCAATATTATCGGAAACTATTATATGTTGCCAATTCAGATAATCATCCCCTCTCTCAAATGCAAGACCGATATTATCACCTTTAAACATGTGTTGCATTATATCAAATCTAGCTCTTCCAAGAAGCTTGACATCGTAATAACAATATCTTGTATCAAACGGTCTATATGCTATTTCTTGAACTTTTTCTTTATCATATCCATCAATTGATTTTTGAAAATCATCTTTAAAATGAATGAATTTATCATCTTTTTCAGTGCAAACCCCACTTGTATACTCCCCAAAAATATCCGTCAAGCCAATAAACTTGCCATATTCAAGCATTGCTTTTGCCTCTCGCATTGGGTAAAAAAACGAAAGGTCATCTGTAAATCTGTTTTTGCCCCAATTGGTTGCTTTAAAAGCCTTGTTGAACTCATCAATTTCAAGCTTTTCAAAGGATTTGCGGTCAAGCTCTAGTAAGGTTTTAAACTTTCCAAGCCTTTTGCCAATTAAATCGGTTTGAAACACACCTTTATCTTTTATTTTGTCATTTTTGACAAAAATCGCTATGCAAACATTTTGCTTGATTGCAAAAACATTTTCATCTTTTGTGCCGTTAATTTCCCCGCCTCCGTGCAGGTTTATGATGTAAATTTTATCAAAATCTTTCATAAGTTCGTTTCGCATTTTGCGGTGAGTTAAGCCACTTAAAAATGAATTATTTACAATAAGCCCAAAAATTCCATACCCTGCAAGTTTTATTTTACGGTGTGCAAAGGCAATAAATTTAACATAGTCATCTTGGATTGACTTTGAATTTGTCTCGTCATCGCATTTGTATCGATCGTGAAATTTCAACAACTCGCCCGCTAAAACATTTTTTGATTTTGCATTGTAAGGTGGGTTGCCTGTAATTACCAAAATTGATTTATCATCTTTTATTTCTTGTGCTTCCTTGCCTTCTTTTGCAATGGCTGGGAAGAAATTTTCATAGAAACTTGCCTGTTTATCTGGATGACGGTTTTCTAGGGTATTTGTGAAATATACTCTTATGCGGTCATCTTTTTCAAGGGCATAGCCTTCATCTTTTAAATATTGCGAAAGTTTTAAATGTGAAACACAATAAGCAGGAATCAACAACTCAAAACCAAAGATGTTTTTTAGAATATGATTTTTTATAAGCCCCGCTCGTTTTAGTGAATTTTTTGATATTTCGGATAAAATTTTATCATAAACCTCAAATAAAAAGGTTCCTGTTCCGCAGGCAAAATCAAGTAATTTAACAGATTCATCCGCAAGCCCATCTGTAAGATTAAAATCTTCTTTTAAAATCTCGTGAATGTTATTAATAATGCTTCTAACAACTGGCTTTGGAGTGTACCAAACACCAAGTTCTTTTCGCTTTTCTTTATCATAAGCTGTTAAAAAGTTTTCATAAAAATGAATATATGCATCTTCAAACTCATCTTTATTATTTTGCAAATCGCTTACAACCTCAAAAGCATTCGTGTGATTTATAATATGAAAAATTCTTTCAATATAAGGTTTTAGTTGTGGGTAATCTTCAATTTCATTAATAAAAGCAAGAATATCTTTAATTAAAGCAAAAGATTTTGGTGTTAAATTCGCAATATTTGAAAGTGTTAGGTTTTCGCTGGAGGTTAATGTAATTTTTGTTAAAAACAGGCTATAGGTTAGAGTTTGAGAGAAGGCATCGGCAAATTCTTCAGCTGTTATATTTTGAGATATTTCTGTTTTAAAAACTTTATAAGTTCCAATTATTCTTGAAGTTTTATTGCTTTCACTATCCGTTACTATATCGTTAATTTCCTCTTTAATTGTTCGTGTTGGTTTTGAAAGTTTTTCTGCTAACTCCTTTGCTCTGGTAATCTCTTGCGGTTTTTGTGAAAGAAAATCGTTAATTAAAGCTGTTACATTTTGGCAATTTTGTTGATTTAATGTAATGATTTTTTGTTCGAATAGGCTTTTTTCGCACAAGCGAATATCTTTGATTATTTCGCCTTGATAGATCCAGATCCATCGTAAATAATCGGTTAAAATTAGGTTGTCGGTTAGAGTTTTATATTTTCTAATTTGGTCAGATTTTAAAACTTCGTCTAAATCTTCGCCAATTTTTTTATTTTCTAAATAGCCAATTTCCGTGTCATTAAATAAAAACTTGAAATCTGGGGCTCCTCGCCCTTGTGTGTCTCGTTTCGATTCGTGAATGATTTTGATTTCATATGCATCGGTAAAATTGGTAAGCAGATTTTGCAAGAAGGTTCTGCCACTATGCTCAAGCTCATCTTTTACTTCTTTGATTTTTTTGATATATTCATTGAAAATTGTCATTTTTTAAATTGATTAATTGATTATACTTCATATTGAATCATTTCTTCAAAGCTAGGCCTTCTTCTGATGATGGTAAATTTATCTTTATCAACTAAAATTTCAGGAATGAGAGGTCTGGAATTATATTCATTCGACATTGAAGAGCCATAAGCCCCAGCACTTAATATTGCGATTATATCTCCCTTTTTGAGGTTGATGAATTTTCTTTCTTTGGCAAGAATATCGGTAGATTCGCAAACTGGGCCAGCAAGGTCAAATATTTGTGGAGTGCCATATTTTTTAACTACCGAAATAGCATCGTGATAAGAATCATAAAGCCCCGGCCTCATTAAATCGTTCATTCCTGCATCGATAATAGCGAAATTTTTATTTCCAGCATTTTTAATTAAAATTGTTGAGGTTGCTAATAGCCCAGCATTGCCTATAATTGCCCTTCCGGGGGCGATAGTGATATTGACATCTAAATTTTTAGTGGTTTCTTTGATTAGTTTTGCATAATCATCAATTATTAGAGTGCTTTCATTATTATATAAAATGCCTATGCCACCGCCAAAATCAAGGTTTTGAATTGCAAAGCCCGCATTTCTCAATTTTATGCATAAATCTCGCAATTTAGAAAATGCCTTTTCAAATGGTTCAATTTTAGTGATTTGTGAGCCAATATGCATTGATATTCCAAATATTTCAAGATTTGGTAAATGGCTTGCTTGGTGGTAGATTTCTTCTGCCAGATTAATATCTACCCCAAATTTATCGGTTTTTCTGCCTGTGCTAATTTTGTCGTGAGTTTTTGCATCAATTGCGGGGTTGACTCTTAGTGAAAATTTGGCTTTTTTGCCGATAATTCCCGCTACTTGATTTAGAATTAACAGCTCCGCAGGCGATTCAACGGAAAATTCTTCAACCCCGCTTTTTAGGGCGAATGCTATTTCTTCAGGGCTTTTACCAACCCCTGCGAATACTATTTTCTTTGGATTGATCCCCGCTTTTATTGCTCTAAAAATTTCTCCAGCGGAAACTGCATCTACTCCTGCTCCTTCATTGGCTAGTATTTTAACTAAATTAAGATTGCAATTTGCTTTAATTGCATAGCAGATTTTATAATCTTTAATTTCTTGTTTTGCAAAAGAAGTTACGAAATCGTTGAAATTATCGATGATATTTTGCTTTGAATAGCAGTAAAATGGGGTTGGAATTGTTTTTGCAATTTCTGCCAAAGAAACTTCTTCAATAAATAATTCATCAAGATTCAACTTATGTTCTTTATATTTATTTTTGTAGGAGAGATATTTCATAAAATAACCTATAGATTTTAATATTAATTTAAAAAAAACGAAGATAAAATACTTAATCAAAATTACAAGTTTTTACTTGTTTGAAGATATTAAATTGTCAATTAGATTAAAATATTAAAATTTATTTTTAAGTAACAAATGATTACTAAAAAACCAATCAATGAAACAAAAATTGTGGTTGCAATGTCTGGAGGGGTTGATTCTTCAGTGGTGGCTTGCTTATTAAAAGAGCAGGGATATCAAGTTATAGGCATTACTTTGCAATTATATGATTTAGGCGAGGCACTAAAAAAGAAAAATGCTTGCTGTGCTGGAGTTGATATTATGGATGCTAAAAATGTGGCTTGGAAGTATGATTTTCCTCATTATGTTTTAAATTATCAAAACCTCTTTAAGCAAGAAGTTATTGATGATTTTGCTGATAGCTATTTAAAAGGTGAAACTCCAATTCCTTGTGTTCGCTGTAATCAATCGGTAAAATTTCGTGATTTAATGAAAGTGGCTAAAGATCTCGATGCTGATGCCTTAGCAACTGGTCATTATGTTCAGCGAATTGTTAATCAAAACGGAGTTGCTGAAATGCATAAAGCATTTGATGAAAATAAAGATCAAAGCTATTTTTTATTTGCCACAACACAAGAACAGCTTGATTTTCTTAGGTTCCCCCTTGGTGGAGTTGATAAAGAAACGACTAGAAAAAATGCGGTCAGATTAGGTTTAGAAATTGCCAATAAACCAGATTCTCAAGACATCTGCTTTGTGCCAAATGGTAATTATGCTGAGGTGGTCAAAAATTTAAGACCAACCGCTTTTAAGAGTGGCGATATTATTCATTTTGAGAGCAAGAAAATTTTAGGAAAACATAACGGCATTATCAATTTCACTTTAGGTCAAAGAAAGGGCATAGGAATTGCAAACCCCGAACCGCTTTATGTGATTAAAATTGATGCAAAAAATAATCAAATTTTAGTGGGAGAAGAGCATTATCTTAATAATTATAAATTTATGATTAAAGAGTTGAATTGGTTAGTAGGAGACAAAAAAATCGATCAACCAATTTCAGTAATGGCAAGGCTTCGCTCTGGTCATCAAGAGCAACCAGCAACCTTAACAATTCATCAAGATGACACCGCAACTGTTATGATGAATTTTTCAACTAGAGCAATTACTCCAGGGCAGGCTTGTGTATTTTATCAAGAAACCAAAATGCTTGGCGGAGGCTGGATATCTAGCAATATTGAATAAATATTTTTTAGATGCTTGATTATTAAATTAAAATAATTTATATTTTTTGCTCAAAATTTATTAAAAAATTTTTATTTATTCAACTTAAGTTTACTGATACGGAGGTAAAATAAAAATGCAAGTTACTGTCAATGGTAAAAATAATCTAGAGGTTGCTATTCGTGCCTTCAGAAAAAAAGCTCAGAAAGATGGCTTAGTTAAAGAAGCCAGAAGAAGAAAAGCCTACGAAAAACCTTCTGAAGCTAAAAAAAGAAGAATTGAAGAAAATATTACCCGTAAAAAAAAGGCTCGTAAAGGTGAGTTCTTTTAATATTTAAAGTCAATTGTTAAAGGCTATCAATCGAATCATATTTAATTGGTAGCCTTTAATTATAAAACTAAGTCACCTGACAAATAAATGAAGCTAACTCAAAAAGATCATTCTCTCATAATTTTTATAGTTGCTATATTCCTAGCATTATCAATAGTTTATTCTATAGCTTCCTCTGTTTTGTTTAATATTGCGATAAAAAAATCCGATTTAGCAAATTTTATTAATATTGTTAATAAAAAAGTTGTAGTGGCTGAAGAAAACATTAACGATAGCCTAGAAAATAATGATTCGCTATGGTTTAATAGCAAAGAAATCAATTTAAAATCTCTGAAAAAAAGAGTTATTCTGCTTAATTTTAAAAGGCCAGATAACATAAATTGTGGTTTTTGCAATATTAAAGATGAAGATATAAAAAATCTCAAAGATCTATTCGGAAATCAAATTTTTCTAATCGATATTTACAGCGAAAAATCAAGCTATAGCAAGCTTAAAAATGATATTTCTATCAATATTAACCACAGCAAAATATATCATCCTATCGTTATTGACTATCAAGAAGAAATTGCTAATTATTTTAAAATTGAAAGCTTCCCAAATGTTGTTCTAATTGATAATAAAGGCAATATAGTTGATTATGAAAAGTTGGGTAAAAATTCTAAAAGTCAAGAATCGCAAGATTCAAGCTATATCAAGCTTAAGAAGGTAATAAAAAAGATAATAACCAGCAACAAAAACAACATTGAAAGAAGTGAAATAGATAATTTATTAGAAAATGCTAATGATAATCGTAATGTGTTGAATTTTCCTACTAAAATTGTCTTTGCTCCCAGCTTTAATTATAAATCAAGAAATATTCCAGCGGTTATTATTGCTAATAGCTTTGATAACAATATTGTCGTTAGTTCCTTGACGGGTGAAATGATAGTAAAAATAGGCTCTAATATTGCAGGCTTTGAAGACGGAAATTTTGAATCGGCAAAATTTAATAACCCTCAATCCGTTCTTTATCACGATAATCACTTATATATTGCGGATACCAATAATCATGCTATTCGCGAGGTTGATTTTGAAAGTGAAAAGGTCTCAACTCTCATTGGTTCAGGCGAAAAAGGCTCTCCTGTCGAGGAATCGGTTACTATATCTAAAGCTGATGATCTAGAATTATCAAGCCCTACCGATATTATTCTTTTTAATAAGCCCGTAACATTCACATCAATTACTAATGAAGATATCAATAAAAACAAGGCGACTCTTCGCAAAGCTTTAGCAAAGGGTTCAATTAGCTCTAAAACACAACAAGATAATGCAGATAAAATTGATATAAAATCTAATAAAAAGCTTCTAAATCAAATCAGGTCGGTTGCACCAATGAAGCCTAAGCCAATATTTGCAATAGCTAATGCGGGCTCCAATCAAATTTTAATTTTCGATCTTGCCAAACGAAAGCTAGATATCTTCGCGGGAAGCGGTGCTAAAGGTTCGCAAGATGGTCCAAAAGAAAATGCTGGCCTTGCTTATCCTATTGATATTGCTTGGTATGATGGCTCTCTTTACTTTATCGACGGAGAAACTTCCTTAATTAGAGTAATCGGAAAAGACGGTAATGTTAAAATATTGATTTCTAAAAATTTAACTAAAAATCCTGTTGGGTTATTTGTTGATGATACGGGAATTTATGTTGTCGATGCTGTAGCTCACAATGTTGCTAAATATGATAGCAAAGGTAAATTTATTTCCGTGATTGCAGGAAGTAATTCTGGAATAAGAGGAGATAGTTTTGATTATAATGCAAAGAAAATATTATTAAATAACCCGCAGTCAATGATAGCAGTGGTCGGAGATTTTTATTTAACCGATGCCAACAATAATCGTTTGTTGAAAATAAATCGCTCGCAAATGAATGTTGAATTGCTCGATATTATACCTCCTCTTAAAATCACCAAGAATGATTTATTAGAATATATGCCGAATTTATATCCGGCAATGGAAGTTGAAATTGCTAGCGGTAAAGACATTGAATTTAAAATTAATCTTGATAAAAAATTTAAAATTAATTTCGATGCTCCTAATTTCTTGAATCTTCTTGAAATAACTGGAGCCAATAGTGCAAATTTAATTAAGAATTTTGATTGGAATGAATTTAACGATCTTTCAATAGCAATTCCACCTCTGGAGAACGGCAAAGATTACCTACTTCAGGGAACTTTCTATTATTGCGAACAGGCTAAAAAATCAGTTTGTAAAATTAAAAGTTATGAGCAAAAAATTGTTGTCAATCGAAAATCACCAAAAAATTCAATTGAATTTGAAATAAAAAACTAAATTTTTATCTTAACTTACATCAAAACAAGGTAACGGATTTATTTTTTGGTATAACTCTTGATAATAAGGAAATATAGGATATCGTTTAATTTTTATATAATGAATTAAAACTAGCAATAAGTGCAAATTTTACCATTTAAATATTTTGTTTTTAGGAAACACTTTGTTTTTAGGGTTTAATGAAATTAACATAATGATAAAATTACTTAAAAATGTCAAAACAAGAAACTCAAGATAACTCAATACAGTTAACGGGCAATAAAGAAGAAGAAACCATATCTCAAGGTTCTTATGCCGCAGATTCAATCAAGGTTTTAAGAGGATTGGAGGCCGTGAGAAAAAGGCCGGGAATGTATATTGGCGATACCGATGACGGCAGTGGGTTGCATCATATGGTTTATGAAGTAGTCGATAATGCCATTGATGAAGCATTGGCAGGGCATTGCGATGAAGTTTTAGTATCAATAAACCTTGACGGTTCAGTTACGGTAAGAGACAATGGTAGGGGTATCCCAACTGATATTCACAAAGAAGAGGGCATTTCTGCGGCGGAAGTTATAATGACTCAACTTCATGCCGGAGGTAAATTTGATCAGAATTCTTATAAGGTTTCTGGTGGTTTGCACGGAGTTGGTATTTCCGTCGTTAATGCTCTTTCTGATTGGCTTGACCTTAGAATTTGGAGAGATGGCAAAGAAAGCTATGTCAGATTTGAAAAAGGAGATGCAGTTGCCCCTCTAATAACTGTTGGTGATTCTAATGGTAAAAAAGGAACTCAAGTAACCTTTTTCCCTTCACTTAGCACATTCGCATTTATTGATTTTAATTTTTCAACCCTAGAACACAGATTAAGAGAACTTTCTTTTTTAAATTCAGGGGTAAAAATTATCTTACAAGATTTTCGTCAAGAAGTCTCTCAATTAGTAATTCAAGAGCCTGATCTAAATAAAGAAGTTAAGTTGACTAACTGTCGCGAAGTAATTTTATTATATGAAGGCGGAATCGAGGCTTATGTAAAATATCTTGATAAGAGTAAAAACAGCCTCCATCAAACTGTTAGTGTTAACTCTAGCGATAAAAATAGCGGTATTAGCCTTGAATTGGCAATGCAGTGGAATGATAGTTATCATGAAAATATTCTTTGTTTTACTAATAATATCAGACAAAGAGATGGCGGAACCCACCTTGTGGGTATGAAGGCAGCACTAACAAGAACCATTAATAATTATGCTAGCGATAATAAGCTTTTTAAAAAAGAAAAAATCGTTTTAAGTGGTGAAGATGTAAGAGAAGGTCTTACTTGTGTGCTTTCTGTCAAGGTTCCAGATCCAAAATTTTCTTCCCAAACTAAAGATAAATTAGTTTCCAGTGAAGTGAGGCCATTTGTTGAGTCTGCAGTTAATGATAAATTATCTCAATGGTTTGAAGAAAGGCCAAGTGAAGCAAAAATAATTATTGGTAAGGCTTTAGAGGCTGCTCAAGCAAGAGAAGCGGCAAGAAAAGCTAGGGAATTAACGAGAAGAAAATCCGCTTTAGAGATTTCCAACCTTCCAGGAAAACTTGCTGATTGTCAAGAAAAAGACCCCTCTCTCAGTGAAATATTTATTGTTGAAGGTAATTCAGCAGGCGGTTCAGCAAAAAGCGGTAGAAACCGTAAATTTCAGGCAATATTGCCTATTAGAGGAAAAATCCTTAATGTCGAAAGGGCAAGATTCGATAAAATGCTTTCATCTGTTGAGATAGGAACAATAATAACAGCTCTTGGCACTGGAATCGGGGAAGAATTTGATATTTCGAAAGTTCGATACCATAAAATTGTTATTATGGCGGATGCCGATGTTGACGGTTCTCACATTAGAACATTGCTACTTACTTTCTTTTTTCGTCATATGCCAAAATTAATTGAGTCAGGTTTTTTATATATAGCTCAACCGCCACTCTACAAAATTAAAAAAGGTAGCAGTGAGTTTTATCTTAAAAACGAACAAGCATTGCAAAATTATATCGTAGAAAATGCTTTGCATAACAGTGTCCTTAGATCAAGTAGCGAATCTCGTTCTGGAATTGATTTACTTGATTTAATTAATAAAATAAACAAGTTGTCTTCTTTTATAGTTAGTTTATCTCGTTTAATGCCAATAGAAATTGTTGAAAATATTGCTCTTTCTGGGCTATTTAACAAAAATTGCCAGCAAGATAAAGTAGAATTTGATAATGCGATGCAGAGATTATTAAAATCTCTGCAATTAAATTCAGATGAAGATAGTAAATGGAGTGTTTTAGTTGATGAAAATGGCGATATTAATGCTATTAAAGAATCAAGAGGGGTTAAGAATAATATTGTGATAAAAAAATCTTATTTTGATACCGCAGAGGCTATTGCAATTAATCAAATTAACGAACAAATTATTGATATTTTTAAAGAAGAACTTAAATTTATTAAGAATGATGAAGTTTTTGTTATTAAAAAGCCGTTAGAGCTTCTTAATTTAATCAACTCTTTAGGTAAAAAAAATCTTACCTTCCAGAGATTCAAAGGTCTCGGAGAAATGAATGCTGAGCAATTATGGGAAACAACACTTGATAGTGCAAACAGAACCTTGTTGCAAGTCAAAATAGATGAATTTGATGAGGCGGATCAAACATTTTCAATTTTGATGGGAAATGTTGTCGAGCCTAGAAGAGAATTCATTCAAGAAAATGCCCTGCGGGTTGAAAATCTTGATATTTAATTTAAATTAGTTTTTTGATAATGATTTTTTTAAAAAATCTTGACAAAGTCAAAAAATATAATTTAATGAACTGGAAATAATACCGCTTTCAAATCTTAAAATTGAAAACGGTATGAAGAAAAAATTCTATTAGTTTATCTAATGGTATTTTTTTGCCTTGTTTAAATGAAAACCTTAAAAACCTTAAAAATGAAAAAACAATTCTTAAAATCAGTTGTAGTAGCTATTTCTGCTTTGTCTTTAATTGCTTCTTGTGCTAATAAAAATGCTGGTGTAAAATGTATCGGCGCAGAATGTGAAGATAAAAAAATTGAATCTTTAAAAGCGGAAGAGCTTAAAATCAATGAAAAATCAGAAAAAAAATCTGATGCTAAATTAAAAAAATCAGGCAAAAAAGCTAAAAAAGCTAAAAAAGTTAACAGCTTAAAATAGTTTATCAAGGCTTTGAAATTGAACAAGAATATGTTTTAAATTTCAAAGCCTTTTTAGTGGCTTTATTAAGAATATCAATTATATCCCTCCTTAATAAAGCTTAAAACAATCATTTTCAATTGTCATAAGTAAATTTATAATTAAATTACTGGTTTTATTAGCAAAATTTTACCAATACTTCATATCTCCTTTGCTTGGCAACAAGAAATGTAGATATTACCCGAGTTGTTCGCAATATTTAATAATTTCTCTAAAAAGTTTTGGTCTGTTTACGGGGTTATTTTTATCAATAAAAAGAATATTATCTTGCCACCCTTTTTCGAAAAGAGATTTTTTCGACATGCCAACCAAAGTAAAGCCTTATTCTAATAATTATTGCAAAACAAATACAGTCAATGAAAAAATTTAAAAAAAATAATTATCGATTAAAATTTTTATTTTTTGCGATATTGTTTTTATTTGATATTAAAGCTGTTAATTCTCAAGTTCCAGCACAAATAATTGGCGATCAATTTATTCATACAAAGAAAAATATTAAGCAAGAAAATATTAAGCAAGATAATCAATTAAATTCATCGCAACAAGGCTCTAAAAATAAAGATGCTGTTATAAATTCTTCTCAAAATAATTCCTCACAAACACTTAATGATGCTGTAAAGCAAATCAATTTAGATATTAATAAAATTGCTAAAACAAGCGACAATGCCAATAAAGATAACGATGCGAATAAAATAAAATCAAAAATTCCTGAAAAGAAAAAAAGTGTACGGATAAGTAAAAAATCATCCGAAGGTGAAGTAATAGCTGTTATTAAAAAAGAAATAAAAAATCTTAGCCCTTTAGAAATAAGTAAAAATAAATATTTAGAGCTAGAGGCGGAGTTTGATAAAAATTCTAAAAATATAGAACCTAAATCTCGCAACGATGATAAATTTTTAAGCAAAGAATCTCCTTCTCCAATTATAGTCAACAACATTAGAGCTGTTGAAAATATTCACATCCCCCTGTTTGTAAATAAGCAAGATATAATTGATGGGGCATTTGTGGCGATTTATCAAAATGATGTAAATAGCTTTAATGAGCTTTATAAAAAAATTAATGATCCCAATACTAAAAGCAATACTGGCGATACATTTTTAACATATGCAACTATGCTTGGTCGCTATAGTTTGATGACTTCAATATTGGCTAAAGGCTCTGATCCTGATTTAGTTAACGATTTAGGCTATAGACCAATGCAGATTTCCATTGAGAGAAAAGATCTAAATTCCGTGCAAATTTTAAAAAATTATAATGCCAATATTGCATTTCAAGATAGAGAGGGTAATAATTATTTAATTCATTCTGCAATGGTTAATTCTTTTGAGTTGGTGGAGTTTTTTGCAAATTTTATTAATGTCAATTCTTGCAATCAAGGCGGTTTAAATGCAATTAGTTTTGCTCAAGCCAATAAAAACAACCAGATAATTGATTTATTGCTAGCAAAAGGAGCAAAATTTACAGATGATAAAAGTCTTGATAAAAATAAAACAGTTAATTTGATAGATAGTTTGCAAAAAAGATGGGATTAATTGCATAGTTATTTTCTTGCTTTATAAATAATAAAAAATAAAATTCCCTTCTTAATATAATAAATAACTCAATAAATTACCAAAAACATTGTTATTAGGGCTTTTTCTACAGCGTAATAGTTTTCAAAGTATTTCCCTTAGATTTTTATTTGAATTTTTATCTAGATTCTTGTTTGAAAAAATTTCAAGAATTTTATTGATCTTGAGTATATTTTTTGTTTTATCCTCTTGTCAGGATGTCAATAATTGTATTAGTGCTGATAACTACGGAGAATACGATTTTGAAATTATCGATGTCCCTTCTGGTTCAAATGCTCAAAATTGTAAATTTGATAGCACTGTCAGCGACCCCCTAAGTATAACTGCAAATCATGGAGCGACCCTAAAAAAATGTTTAATTGATAAAGATTGTTCTTCTGCAACTAAAACAAATACTCAAAAACAAACTTGTCTTAATGACTGCAAGTCAGACTGTCCTAGCTTATCGTCTTTAGATCCCACCTCTTCATCTGCTCTAGATTGGGTTTATACTAGTTTAAAAAATGGAAATAGCGGTCTCAAATTTTATCCCGGTTCTGAAGTTTGGGTAACGGTTAAGGGTAATGTATCTTTAACGGATGGAAAATATTTGCCTAAACTATATTTTTCGTCTAGTAGTTTTATGCCTAATTTATATGAATATGATAAATCATCAATCGATCCTTACATTGCAAGCCTAAAAAGTGGCCAGAGTTTAATTTTAAAATTTGGTGGAGATTTAGATGCGGTAAATTGTGCAAGTGGAGTAAAATGTTCCACAAGAACCAGCCCTACAAAAACCGGCCCTACCTTGCAAGATTATTATAATTTTGCTAGAAGAATTGCGGTTTTTGTAAAGCCAAACCCTGAAGGTCATATTTTTGCAGAAAACATCTCATCGGACTCATCTGGAACCAGTGGGGTGCCATTCGATAGCAATCCTCAATCATGGAGATGTGATTATAATCTTGATTCTGTGGATAATAAGATTGTTAGTTGTAAAAGCGATTATAGTCTTGTTGATTATGATAAGGTTAATAATAATTTAGCAAATACAACATTCCCTGTTAAATTGGTTTTTAACAACAGCTCTTCTTACAGCGATACTGGTATTGAAGATTCTTCTTGTGGTGAATCGTCTGATAAATCTAAAAATTGCTATGTTCAAAATATCACTTCATCAATACTTGACTCTGTTACAATTGGGGATAGTTATTTTAACATTACTGATGATGCTGTTCATGAATTAAAATATCGTTTTTCTTGCCCTGGATCTTCAGATGGAAGTAAGGCGCTAGAAATAAAGATAAAAGACTCTGATTATAAAGAAGTATTTTCCAAATCATACGAATATGACTCAAGTAAAGGAGCATTTTTCTTCAATACTGGCGGTTATTTCAAAAAAGGCTTTCAAATATTTGTTAAAAACCCAGAGGGTTGTAAATTTGCAATTAGATTACTGCCTCCACCTGTTGATATCGTTGCCGAAAAATCTGGCTTACTAACTTTTTCTACCGTCTCCTCTACACTTTCTTCTGAAAATGTTAACTCCTGTAAAATTAAGGGTTTTATAGTTAACCCTAGTCAATCCGATGATCCAAAAAATTATCTTGAGTACGATGATGATGATCCTTTTTACAGCGGGGGCAATGGTGTAGATGCGGGTTTTAATTTTCAATATTTTAATAGTCCTAATTATGAAAACCGTTTTTTTGTAAGAAAGGGGCAGGTTATAAGAATATCTCCAGAAAGTTTTGCTAGAAAATGGAGGATGAAGGTTAGTGGTGTGTATTATGAAATGAGTTGCTCAAAAGGTCTGGCTTATCATATTGAAGCAAGGCCAGCTTTATTATGTTTAAATAATGGATCTAGGCTTAAAGATGCTGGATGTGCAAATCAGAAAACTGATTCTAGTGGAAAAGTTATTGGTTGTGATTTTAATATGTCCTACAATGACTCAACCACAGAAAAAAACTGCCAAAAATGCCTAGAGACAAATTCTGGCGGTGGTGGTAAATGTTATATTGACCTAACTTGTAAAACACTTCCTTCAACTGAAGCCTGCAATATCTTTTCTATTTCTAAGTCCAATTCTCCTTGCAATGCCACGGGCTGTGATACTAAGATACTTTCTAATGCAAGTGTCAGCGGTGTATTATGTGCTGAAAATATAATTCCTACAAATGGTTGTGTTAATAATTCTTCTGTTCCTTGCCAAAGAGATTCGGTTTGTAAGG
This sequence comes from Rickettsiales bacterium UBA1997, assembly GCA_964202895.1. GTDB lineage: Bacteria > Pseudomonadota > Alphaproteobacteria > Rickettsiales > UBA1997 > JAJTDS01. The sequence continues at coordinate 1,223,723 of CAXNJM010000001.1, forward strand.
GTTATGTAAATACATGTAGCACAGCAGGTGGCGATTGCGACAAGTGCCTTTCTCAAAATAGTAACCCTAAAACAAATAAAATCAAAGCCCATCTTGAGAAACTGATACTTACTTCTGTTGATGATTATATTCCGCAATGTTTTGATTTTGAAGATTATAAAGGCTCGATCAGATCTTTTAAAACTTCAATAACAACAAATCAAAAATACAATCTTGCTGATATGAAGGGGGCGAAATATTTAGAGGCATTTGATTCTAGTAAGGGTTATGGTTCTATAAATAGTGGCACTTCTAATTATTTACCTTCATTTCAGTCTGATTCAATTGACAGTAATCTAAATTATTTTAATTCAGCGCCAATTAATATTACAAAAAATTCAAGAGTTGGAGTTTTTATTTTAAACAAAGAAGATTTTTTATTAACAGGCTACTCAAAAGATAGTCTCAACAAAAAAATTATTCTAAAGCCACAAATCAATATTCCTAAATATAGCGGAGGAAAATGGCTAGAAGCAAAAATTTGCAATAAATCTTCGGCATCTTGTGTTGATATTGTTGAGGATGACCTATTTAATAATGTTGTTAAAATAAAGGATTCAATATCTACAGCTAGCTCTCCTGTTCTTGACGATAAGAGTGTTTATAATTTTGATGACAATGGAATATTAAGAAGAAGGAGTGGCGCTTTAACGAATTATGATTGTAAGCCAGAAATTGGGAAAATATCAACTTCTGCGGGTGTTGATTTTTATTGTTTTAAAATTCCAGCATCATCTAGCATTGATTATAATAAGTTATCGATGGGTTTTAAGATAAAAGATCCAGAGCCCATAAACGAAACAAATCCAGAGTGTTTTTTAACAGAAGATTGCGATACTAAATGTGGCAATACATGTGAAATTAAAGACATTACGGGAGTTGCTAATAATGCTTCTATAGCTACTGGCGGTTCAGTTCAGTGTCAAAATGATACAAGTAAAAAGCTTTCTTATAATTGTAGCAGAGGTGTTTTAACTGTAACAAATAACGAATGCAGTGATCAGGTTGTAAGCCCAATTATTAACTCATGTCGCACTACATGCAATAAAAATAATGTAGGTTTAAAAAGAGAGAACTCTCGTTATGTTGCAGGTTCCGATACTACAAATAAAATTTGTACTGCAACTGAAATGGCTAACACTAGTTTGGTTTGTCAAAAACAATATTATTGTACTACTCAATATGCTAATAATAGCGGTAGTTATTTTGCAGAAGTTAAAACTAGAATTGTTAAAGATGGCTCAACTTCTTACTCTGGTTTAATTCAAAGTCTAATTACTCCAGTTACTGAATTTTTAGATGGAGTGCCAAAAAAAGATACGAATGGCAATATTTCAAAAGATAGCAGTGGTGAAATAATTTATGAAGTCAATGGTCAGTCGATGAATGTTTAT
>CAXNJM010000002.1:0-128000 GCA_964202895.1 Rickettsiales bacterium UBA1997
GAATATTAAGAAGAAGGAGTGGCGCTTTAACGAATTATGATTGTAAGCCAGAAATTGGGAAAATATCAACTTCTGCGGGTGTTGATTTTTATTGTTTTAAAATTCCAGCATCATCTAGCATTGATTATAATAAGTTATCGATGGGTTTTAAGATAAAAGATCCAGAGCCCATAAACGAAACAAATCCAGAGTGTTTTTTAACAGAAGATTGCGATACTAAATGTGGCAATACATGTGAAATTAAAGACATTACGGGAGTTGCTAATAATGCTTCTATAGCTACTGGCGGTTCAGTTCAGTGTCAAAATGATACAAGTAAAAAGCTTTCTTATAATTGTAGCAGAGGTGTTTTAACTGTAACAAATAACGAATGCAGTGATCAGGTTGTAAGCCCAATTATTAACTCATGTCGCACTACATGCAATAAAAATAATGTAGGTTTAAAAAGAGAGAACTCTCGTTATGTTGCAGGTTCCGATACTACAAATAAAATTTGTACTGCAACTGAAATGGCTAACACTAGTTTGGTTTGTCAAAAACAATATTATTGTACTACTCAATATGCTAATAATAGCGGTAGTTATTTTGCAGAAGTTAAAACTAGAATTGTTAAAGATGGCTCAACTTCTTACTCTGGTTTAATTCAAAGTCTAATTACTCCAGTTACTGAATTTTTAGATGGAGTGCCAAAAAAAGATACGAATGGCAATATTTCAAAAGATAGCAGTGGTGAAATAATTTATGAAGTCAATGGTCAGTCGATGAATGTTTATAAATATATAATTAGCAACCCTTCATTTCAAGTAGTTTTGAAAATGTCCTTAATATTATTTGTGGCATTTTACGGTTTATTTTATGTGATGGGCTTATCAGAGTTTAGTTATGGAGAAGTGATAACAAGAATTGTTAAGATAGGCTTGGTTTATATGTTTTTAGGGGCAAGAGGCTGGGAATGGTTTCAACTTATATTTGTTGAGTTTTTTAAAGATGGAGTTAACTATTTAACATTTTCAATGGCATCATCATTTGATGATTCTGTTGGAGTTGCGATTAAATCTAATCAATTTTACGATAAGTCAATTTTATTTAGACCAATCGATAAGGTGATAGATTTATTTATATCGCCTATAGTGCAAAAGAAAATCTCCGCCTTGTTTTTTGAAGGTTGGGTTGGTTGGATATTCTTTTTGTTAGTATATTGGGGTTTTTATATTTATATAGTATCTGTTGTGAGTGCAGTGATGTTATATATTACCGCTCAAATGTTTATAAGTATATTATTTGCAATTGCTCCTGTATTTTTTGTTTTCTTGCTTTATAGCAGAACCAAAAGCTTTTTTGATAATTGGGTTAAGCAGTTAATATCTTTTTCGTTGCAACAAATATTTCTGATGATGACTCTTGGTTTTTTCAGTATGATGTTTTACGAAGTTTTAAAAATGATCCTTAATTATGAGGTGTGTTTTGAGCCGGTCTGGACACTTCCACTTGGAATTATCAAAATTAGTCTTCTTTCCGCTTGGAAAATCTCTGAATCGCCTTCAATTGCTGGATATAGCGATTTTGGCGGTGATGGTGGTAGTGCTTCAAGTTCTCCGTCTCTATTTTCAGTTTTATTTTTATGGTTAACAGCATCATTAGGAGATAAATTTATTAATTTTATGTCTGGACTAGCTTCAACTATTGCAGGGTCTTACATTACTGCAAGTAGTGTTGTTGATAATTTAAAAGCCTCAGCAAAAGGTGTGGCTGGTGCTGGCTTTAATCTTGCTAAAAATGCAGCTAAGAGCAAAGGTTTTGACCCTGAAAAATCAATTAGCGATAAGTTAGGCTCGGATGGAAAAAGTCAAAAAGAAAGAAAAGCTGGGGAAGATAACAAGAAGAAAGAGAAAGAAAAGAAGGAACCAAGAAAATAAAATTTAAATTAACTATAAAATGAAAAAGCCAGTAATATTATGTATTCTTGATGGTTGGGGTGTTGGTAATCAAAATTCTGCTTTTAATGCTATCGCTAAGGCTGATTTGCATTTTTATCCACAAATTTTGGAGAAATATCCGAATTCCACTCTTAAAACTTCTGGTGATGCGGTTGGTTTGCCAGAAGGGCAAATGGGAAATTCCGAGGTCGGGCATTTTACAATTGGTGCTGGTAGGGTGGTATTTCAAGATCTGCCAAGAATTAACAACAGTATTATTGATAATTCATTGCAATCAAATCAATATTTGCAGAATCTTGTAACCGAGTTTCGTGATAGCGATAAAATATGCCATTTAATGGGGTTGCTTTCTGACGGTGGAGTTCATTCTCACCTTGATCACATTATTTTTATTACTGAATTTTTGCTTGCCAATAAAGTTAAGGTTGCCTTGCATTGCTTTCTTGATGGCAGAGATGTGGCACAAAAGAGTGCTTTAAAATATCTTGATAAAGTTAGTAATTTTAATATTGCCACTATTTCTGGTCGTTATTATGCTATGGATCGCGACAATAAATGGGAAAGAATAAGTTTAGCTCATTCTGCAATCATTGATGGAGTTAATAATATCGACAATCATCGATTTAATAATTACCTAGATTTCATCAATCAATCTTATCAACAAAATATTACTGATGAATTTATCAAGCCTGCAGTTAGTAGCAACTATCAAGGCATTAAAAATGACGATGCATTAATATTTATAAATTTTCGTGCTGATAGAGCGAGGCAATTATCGCAGGCATTGGTGGCTGATGATTTTACTTTTTTTAACCGCAGAAAAATAAATTTTTCTCATAAAATTGCGATGGCAGAATATTCTGCGGAGCTTAATCAATATTTTAAAATTCTTTTTCCTAGCCAATCAATCAATAATTCTCTAGGTGAATTGTTGCAAAATCACGGCAAAACTCAACTGAGAATCGCTGAAACCGAAAAATATGCCCATGTTTCTTTCTTTTTTTCTTGCGGTAGGGAGCTTGAATTTAAAGGTGAAAATCGTATATTAATACCTTCTCCTAAAGTTGAAACTTATGATCAACAGCCAGAAATGTCAGCAAGTGAACTTGGAGCTAAGCTGTGCGAAGCAATAAAATCAAGAAAATTTGATTTTATTGTAGTCAATTATGCCAATGCTGATATGGTTGGGCATAGCGGTAATCTTGAGGCATCGATTATTGCTTGCAAAACAATTGATAGTCAATTAGAGCTATTAACTAATGCAACATTAGAATCTGAAGGCTCGCTGGTTATTACTGCGGATCATGGCAATATTGAATCCTTGCAAGATGAAAATCAACAACCTCACACTTCTCATACCACCAACCCCGTTCCTTTTATTATTATCAATAAAGAATTTGGGAATTCTAATAAAATAAAGCTTAAAAATGGCGGTTTGCAAGATGTCGCACCCACCATAATTGAGTTGATGAATATAAAGCAACCAACCGAAATGACTGGCTCAAGCCTAATATTAAAAAATTATGAGTAATTACAAGAAATCTGCTTATAAAAAAAGAATCGCTTTTATTTTAACAGTTGTATCATTTTCAATATTTGCAGTCTTCGTTATTATTAAAGATTTTCAAAGCAATTTATCTTTTTTTTATTCTCCTAGCGACATTATTAATTATGACAATCTCAATGCAAAATTAAAAAGTAAATTAGAAAGCAAGTTCTTTAAAATAAGAGTAGGCGGGCTGGTGAAAGAGGGAAGTTTTGACAAAAAAGATAATCAAAATATTGTTTTTATTGTAACTGATTTAAAAAATGAAATTGTAATTAATTATCAAGGAATATTGCCTGATTTATTTCGCGAAAAGCAAGGAGTAGTTGCGGTTGGTTTTTTTGATTTAGAAAAAAAAATTTTTAATGCTACACAGCTTTTAGTCAAGCATGATGAAAATTATATGCCACCAGAGGTTGCTAATATTGTTGCCAAAGAAATATAAATCTTAATTTTTTGTTAAAAATGCTCCGTTGCAATTAATAAAAAAATGATTATAATCTTTATTTTTATAGTTTTTATAATTTAATTTACTTAATTTATGCTTTTTATCCACAATCCTAGAATGAGACCAATCATTCGTTTGTTTATTATTGGTGCAGTTGTTTTTTTAATAACTCGTCCTTATAACTTGATTTGCAATGCCTTCAATAAATGTTCGCCAATTTATTTTAGCGATATTCTAGATTACTTACCAAATAATTATCCCGATTACAAAGCTTCAATTTTAGTTGAAACCGAGAATGAAATGAAAGATCTCCAATTTGAAGCAATTGAGACGGTTAAAGAGGTTATTATCAATGGCAGAACCAGTGAGTTTGAATATTTAATAAAAAATAAATCAGATAAGCCAATTAGCTTTTTTCTTGAATTAAAAATTGAGCCAGTTGACTTAGAAAAATATGTCTCGAAACGAAAATGTTTATGCGGTTCTCGCTTTACTTTGGCTCCAAAGGAAGAAAAAATTATCAAAGCTAAATTAAAGATTGATAAACACATTATGAAAGATTCTCAATTCAAAAGAGATGAAGGCATGAGAATATTATATAGAGTTAAAGGATATTAATTAAATAATTTTCCTCAATATTTATGTCCCGCAAGCTTGAAAATCAAGCTTTGTCAGATAAAATTTTGGTGCAGGTTTTGTTGCCATTAGTTTTTGATAAAAGTTTTACCTATTATGCCGATAGCAATATCAAGGTTGGAGCGGTGGTTGAGGTAGAGTTTGGTCGTCAAAAAATTTGGGGAATTATCGTTGAAATTAATGTCGCTTCTGCCGAAGAAGCTCCGGCCTATAAAATTAAAGATGTTATCAATATTCATCCAGATTTATTTTTTACTCCTCAAATAATTGAATTTATTGAGAAAATAGCCTCTTATAATCTTGCTTCTCGCGGGATGGTGCTTAAATCTTTTTTAAATATTATCAATAGCAATAAAAAGCGGAAGAAGGCAATAATCGCTAAGTCTGATGATTTTTGCAATCATCAAATTATATTAAAAAAATTATCCGATCAACAGCAAAAAATTGCCGATAAAATAAGCGAAGAAATCAATATTGACAAGCCTTTACCAATATTGCTCGAAGGAGTTACAGGCTCTGGAAAAACTGAAATTTATTTCAAGCTAATTGCTGAGTTATTGCAAAATCAATCTCCTCAAAAGGCTCAAATATTAATTTTGTTGCCAGAAATTGCTCTTACTAGCCAAATTATTAAAAGATTTCAAGAGCAATTTAATTTTCCTCCCGCTTTGTGGCATTCGCAAATTACTGCTAAAAATAAATTAGAAATATTTCACGGGCTCAACAGCGGAAGTTTGCAAATATTGATAGGAGCAAGGTCGGCATTGTTGTTGCCATTCAAAAATCTAAGATTAATTATCGTTGATGAAGAGCACGACCCTTCATTTAAACAAGAAGATTTATTTAATTTTAGTGCTAGAGATATGGCAATTATCTACGGAAAAATTGCTCAATGCCCCGTTGTTCTTGCTTCGGCAACTCCATCGATTGAAAGCTTTTATAATTATAAAATTCATAAATATAAGCATTTTCATTTAGAAAGTAAATTCTTTGCCAAAGAAAATAAAATTGATATTGTTGACCTTAAAAATTATAAAGATTTTAAAAAAAATCCAATCTCTCCTGCTTTAAAAACCGCCATCCAAGAAACTCTCAATAATCAAAGGCAAGTGTTGCTATTTCTTAATCGCAGAGGTTATGCCCCTTTAGCAATTTGCAATAAATGTGGCAATAAACAAAAATGCTTAAATTGCGATTTTCATCTGGTTTTTCATAAGAGTAAAAATATTTTAGCTTGTCATCATTGTGGTTATCAAAAGGCTTCATTTAATCAATGTCAAGATTGCCAAGGTGATGGCGAATTAATTTCTGTGGGAATGGGGGTAGAAAAAATATTAGAACAAGTTGCTTTGCAGTTTGAAGGTGCAAGAATTGCAATGATTACCAGTGATAATATCGATAATTTTACTAAAAGTTCTGAAATAATCGAAAAAATTAGCAACCGCGAAATTGATATTATTATTGGCACACAAATGATAACTAAGGGTTATGATTTTAAGCACCTTGCTTTAGTTGGTGTGATTGATGCGGACAGCTTTTTTTATTCTAGTGATTTGCGATGCACCGAAAGAGCTTATCAAATGCTAACTCAAGTTATTGGCAGGGCGGGGAGGCATGAAGAAGCGGGTAGAATTATCTTGCAAAGCCACAATCCTGAAAATTTAATTTTTGAAAAAATTATCAAAGGCAATCAAAATGATTTTTATAATTTTGAGTTATCAAGTCGTCAAATGCTTGATTTACCGCCATTTGCTAGAATGGCAAGTTTTAAAATTAGCTCGTTAAAAGAGCAGGATGCAAAAAGATTCGCGATAGATTTTATTAAATACTTTCCCATTGATGAAAAAATTATGCTTATGGGGCCAATATCCGCAAGAATTCAAAGGGTGAAAAACCGTCACAATTTTTTAGTAAATTTAAAAACTCAAAAAAATGTTAATATTCAAAAATTAATCAATAATGTTCTAAAAAATATCGAAATTCCCAAAAGCATTAGATTAAATATCGACATTGACCCGCTATAAATTGGCTTTCATTGTCTCGCGAAGTCGTGGAATCTATAATCAGCAAGCTTTTAAAATTTCTTGGACGCCTCTAAAAATTCACCTCCAAACCTTTTATTCCCAAGATTTTCCAAGGGGGTTTTTAGGGGTTTTTCAGGAAATAATAAACAAATAAACTGGGAAAAAGGACTGGGTCCCGACTTTCGTCGGGATGACGGCGGGGTCGGGATGACGGCGGGGGGTAGGGATGACAACCGCAGGATAACTCGAGATTGTCCTGCTTCACGAAGTTGCGTAATCTGAAAACAAGCAAAAACAATTAATCTTGTAAAGTAAAATACTTGTTTTAATTTGATGTTTTTAAAATTTATTGTTAATAAACCATTGTTAAATTATGCAAAATCAACAAAATTTTCGTTTAGAATCAGATTCCTTCGGTGAAATAAAAGTTCCCGCAGATTCTTATTACGGGGCTCAAACTCAAAGATCGGTGCAAAATTTCCCCATTTGCCATAATAATGCAGGGCATAAAATGCCAAAAGAAGTTATTTATGCAATGCTGTTGATAAAAAAAGCTTCGGCACTGACCAATAAAGAATTAATGGCTATCGACCCAAATTCTATAGAGTTTAAGAAATTTTCTCCTGAAATTGCCGATAAAATTATTGATGCGGTGGATACAATAATTTCAAGGTTTGATTGGTTCTATGAACATCATTTCCCCTTGGTTGTTTGGCAAACTGGTTCTGGCACTCAAACTAATATGAATGTTAATGAGGTTATTGCTTCGGTTGCCAATGAAAAAGTTACAGGAAAGAAGGGCGGTAAAGAGCCAGTTCACCCAAATGATCACTGTAATTTAGGGCAAAGTTCTAACGACACCTTCCCAACCGCGATGCACATTGCAACGGTTCTCACAACCTATGAAAAATTATTGCCAACTCTAATTCGCTTTGCCAATGAATTAGCTAAAAAAGAAGAGCAATTTAAAAATATCGTTAAAATTGGCAGAACTCACACTCAAGATGCAACCCCCGTTACTCTAGGACAAGAATTTTCTGCCTATAAAATTCAAATTCAAACCGCTTCGGTTTTTGTTTCGCAGGCAATTTGTTATGTTGTTCACCTCGCTCAAGGTGGCACTGCTGTTGGAACGGGGCTTAATTGCCACCCGCAATTTGCTCAAAATTTTGCTTCTAAAATTACTGAAATATCTAAAATTAAAGATCTTCATCATCAATTGCTAGAGCTTGAATTATGCAGAAGCGATGCCAAAGACGGCTGGTGGAAGGTTAGGGAATCTAACCTCGCTACTCTTGGGCTTAATCATGGCGATGCTTTTTATAGCAGTAAGAATAAATTTTTTGCTCTTGCTTGCAATGATGAGTTGGTTAATTTTTCTGGTTCACTCAATAGTTTGGCGGGCTCTTTAATGAAAATCGCCAACGATATTCGCTTCCTCGCCTCTGGTCCTCGTTCTGGACTTGGTGAAATTAGCCTTCCTGAAAATGAACCGGGCTCTTCAATAATGCCCGGAAAAGTCAACCCGACACAGTGCGAAGCCTTGACAATGCTTGCTTGTCAGGTTATTGGCAATAATGTGGCAATTACTACCGGCGGAATGCAAGGGCATTTTGAGCTTAATGTGTTTCGCCCGATGATAATTAGAAACATCTTGGAATCAATTAATCTAATATCCGACGGTATTAACAGCTTTATTGATAATTGTTTGGTGGGAATTATCGCCAACGAAGCAAGAATCAAGCAATTAGTTGAACAATCTTTAATGTTAGTAACTGCACTCAACCCCTATATTGGCTACGATAATTCAGCAAAAATTGCTAAGAATGCTCATAAAAAAGGCATTACCTTAAAAGAATCCGCACTTGAACTAGGCCTAGTTTCTGATGCCGATTTCGACAAATGGGTCAAGGCCGAGGAGATGGTTTAGAGATAATTTAATTTTAAAAATATTTAACTAGAAATGCAATGATTCCTAAATACACTGAAATAATTCATCCATTATTAAAGCTTATTGCCAGAGAGGCTTTAACCAGAAGAAGTGCTGCTGAAAATTTAGTAAAAATTTTTAAATTGACTGAAGAAGATAAAAATGAGAAAATTTCTTCTGGTACTTATAAATTTGAAAATAGGGTTGGTTGGGCTTTTACCTACCTAACCAAAGCTGAATACATAGAATTAACGGAGCGAAAAGCTGTTTATCGTATTGCAAATTTAGGGTTAGATGCCCTTAAAGAGGCAGAAGAAAAACATATTTTTATAGATAAAAAATATTTAGAAAAAAATTCGATTAATTACTTAAATAATTGGCAAATAAAAAAGCAAAATAACGAAATTCAATTAAATGAAGAAAATGATGAAAGTGATGTAATTTTTGATTTAGAGGCTGAGCTAGAAAAAGTCGATAATGAGTTTAACTTTATGTTATTGCAAAAAATTAAAGCGATGAGTTGGCAAGAGTTCGAAGATTTGTGCGCTACTCTTCTTGAGAAAATGGGTTATGGAGTGGCATCAAAAAGACAAATTAGAGTTGGTGACGGTGGAATTGATGGAGAAATTTTTGAAGATGAACTTGGTTTAAAAGGAAAGATTTACATTCAGGCAAAAAAATGGGATAACAATAATATACAGCCTAAAGATATGAAGGAGTTTCTATATAATGTTAGGGGCAATAAGGGTGTATTTATTACCACATCTGATTTTAGTCAAAAATCAAGAGAAGAGGCTCAAAATTACAAAGAGGGCAAGGTGGCATTGATAAATTATAGTGATTTAATCAAGCTTTGCAAAAAATATCAAGTTTTCTGTGAAAAACAGACTATTGAAATTTTTAAATTATAAGCGCCAATTTGTAAAAAAAAAGAGATATGGTGTTGGTTGTATTTCTAATAGCAGAAAGCTACCAAAGAATGAAGATTTATCAAAAGATTCTGCCATTAAAAAATGTGTTAAGGGTCATTTTGCCATAAAAGCTGAAGACTTAGCAAAATTAATAAATATAAATATAACTAAAAATATCATTGCTTTTTAAGTGCCACAAAAAGTGTTTAGCACTCTTTCGTGTTCTTGCGGTGGTGAGTAGTATTTGTGGTATTTTTTATTTTCCGTGAAAGGGTTTTGGATTGCTTGTAAAAATTCATTAAATTCACTGTAATCATTTTTAAAAACTGATTGTTGAATTATGTCGGCGATGATGTGATTTCTAGCTATTAAAATCGGATTTACTTTATCCATTGCGGTGGCAATTTCATTGAGTTCGGAGCTTTCTTTTTTTAAGCGATTTTGCCATTTTTCTTGCCAATCAAGATATTTTTTATCTGCTACATAAAAGCTGGTCTTTTTAGTGTTTTCTTGACTGCTTTCTTGAGTGCTTTCTGGCATTAAAACTTTGTTTGGTATATGGGGAACCCCGCAAGGTGGGGCAAGGCTCGTGCCCCGTATATAATTTATAAATACATACAAAAGCCCATTGGGTTTTGGTATATTAAATTTTTTCAACAATTTCTTTTATAACTTCTTCAGGTTTTCTAATTTTATCTTCATCAATAAGTTGATAAACTCTATTTTTTGCTATAAAGATATTATTTCTTTTTAGTTTTGGGTCTCTTCCAATGGTAGCAAGATTAAAGTTATAAAATTTACCTTGTTTTAAATTAAATTTACCAAATATGCTATTAGATAAATAAACATCGGTAGTGCATTCAATATAAATTTTCTTCTTTTTGGTGATTAGTTTAAAGCTTCCAGCGATATGAAATTTAGAAATCTCCTCTCTTTCTGCTTTTATGCCATTCGCTATTTCAATAAAAATATCTTCATCTAGATTTTTAAATTCTTGGATTTTTAAAACATCTTTTCTAATGCCATTAGCAGAATAAAATGAAGTTAATTTTTTTCTTCAAATAAATTGGTTTCATACATATTCATACCTCTTTCAAAGGGAAAAGAAAAATTTTCTAGATCTTGACTTGTTAAAATAAACTCAATTTTACATTCGGCATTTAAATTAGAAAATTTTTGAAAAATAGTGCTTTTTTCTTTATCTTCAACTTCTTTTAAAAACATACCTGTTAAATCGGTTGTTTTGGGATTGTTGTTTAGTGTATCGGATCTTAAAGAAGCATAAATCATATAAATTTGTTTGTTTTTTGCGGATCTTTTGATGGTGTTGTATTGTTCCTCGGTTAGACCAATCCAGCGATCATTCTCGGAAGTGTTTTTAATTTCTATAAAAACTTGAGGCTCTCTAAGAGTGCTATTTTCTACGATTTCAACTATATCTGGCTCGTCCCTGACTTCGTTATTGCCTTTTATATCAAAATCTAAAATATATTTTTTATTTGGGTTAAATTCTGTTAATATTTTTTCAATTCCAATTTCTGTTAATTTGCCGAGTGTAAAGGCATCTAAAACTGCACCTAAGCCTCTTGGCTCTCCAGTAGTTCTGCCTGTTGTATTTTTAGTTGGATCTATGTAGTAATTTGTTCCAAATTCAAAAACTCTTTTAAAATCGTCTAAATTCAATTTAAAATACTGCATAAAATTATAAAATTGCCTGTAAGATATTTTTGGCTATTGCTTCCACAACTGGCAAGGATATTGAATTTCCAGCCTGTTTATACTGATTGCTTCTATTTACAGTTTTTGGGAAGGTAAAATTTGGGGGAAAGCCTTGCAATCTAATGCATTCCATTGGCACTAATTTTCTTATGCCTTTTTTGTCTTTAATGATTGGTACATTATGGCCTCCTGTTCCCATATTTGCAGTAAGTGTTGGGCAAACTTCGCTTTTATTTTCTCTAGTATAGACTCTTCGCCATTGATATGCTGTATTTTCTTTAATTATATCATTTTTAATTTTCTCAAAAAGAGGTTTATCGTTGTAATAATAGTAATTATCAACCTCTGTTTTTTCTAAAATATCGATTAATTTTTGGGTTAATTTTTGAGGCTTAGGAAATTCAAACTTATCGTGCTCGTCTTTATTTTTGAAGCCTAAAATATAAAGCCTCTCTCTGTTTTGCGGTAAGTTTCCATATTCCATGGTATTTAGAACTTTTTCCTTTACAAAATAACCCTGCTTCTTAATTAGTTCTTTTATGTAGTTGTAGGTTTCTCCTTTATCGTGAGAATATAAATTTTTGACATTTTCTAAAAAAATTACCTTTGGTTGTTTTATTTTTATAATTTCAATAATATTAAAAATTAAGTCTCCCCTATCTTTGTCATCAAAGCCTTTGCGATAACCAGCTATACTGAAAGGCTGACAAGGAAACCCGCCACATAAAATGTCATGCTCTGGAATATCTTTTGGATCGATTTTGGTGATATCTTTGTTGAATAAATTTTTATCTACAAAAAGATCCTCCTCAAATAAATCGGGGCTAATTTTTTGAAAATTATATTTATAAGTTAATCTTGCTTGTTGATCTATTTCGCTGGCAAAAACACACTTGGATCCTTGTCTATGAAGAGCAAAATGAAAGCCACCGATTCCTGCAAATAAATCAATAAATTTTATGTCATTGATATTTGTCTCTTTTTTTGTCATTGTTTTTTTATTTTTTAAACTTTTTATTAAGTAAAAATTTTTTATTTCTTAGATGGTGGCATATCAAAGTCCTCTGGACCTTGATATATATTATAAATATTTTACGGGGCACGAGCCCCGCCCCGCCTCGCGGGGTTCCCCACATACCAAAGCATATACCAAGGCAAAATTTTTCAAGCTTGAAGTGGCTTTGGTATATTATAACTAGCGAGCTGAATTTTGCAAAGGAGTTTTTATAAAACAAGATATTTATTTATCTGTAAGAAATTGTGAAAAATCGATTTAAGTGCCACAAAAAGTGTTTAGCACTCTTTCGTGTTCTTGCGGTGGTGAGTAGTATTTGTGGTATTTTTTATTTTCCGTGAAAGGGTTTTGGATTGCTTGTAAAAATTCATTAAATTCACTGTAATCATTTTTAAAAACTGACTTTTTAATTATATTGGCGATAATGTGATTTCTTGCTATTAAAATCGGATTTACTTTATCCATTGCGGTGGCAATTTCATTGAGTTCGGAGCTTTCTTTTTTTAAGCGATTTTGCCATTTTTCTTGCCAATCAAGATATTTTCTATCTGCCACATAAAAACTAGTCTTTTTAGTGTTCTCTTGACTGCTTTCTTGAATGCTTTCTGGCAGTAAGATTTTGCTTAAAATTCTAAAGCCATTGGTAAAATCAATTTTATTGTCTTCTAATATTTTTAAAAAATCATCGATTAAATTTTTATCTTCTTGATTGTTCTTAAAGCTTGAAATCCCTAGCTTTTTAGACATTTTTTGATAATAGATTTTATCAAATAAAACTGCAAATTGATTCAGCTCCGTTTCCACTGCTTTGACGGCTTCTTTGATATCATTGTTTATTAGCGGTAAAAGAGCTTCAGCAAACTTGATTAAATTCCATAAAATAATGTTTTTTTGATTAGAAAAGCTATATCTTCCGCTTTTATCAATAAAGCTAAAAACCTTATTGCTTTCATATTCGTCAATAAAGGCACAGGGCCCATAATCTAGGGTTTGACCAGATATTGCAATATTGTCAGTATTCATAACCCCGTGAATGAAGCCAACTGATATCCAAGAGGTAATAAGCTCTGCTTGCAACTTCATTACTGATTTTAACAAATAAAGATATTTATCATTTTGATGGCTATATTCTGGGAAATGCCTGTCAATGGCATAATCTGCCAAGATTTTGAGGTTTTTTATGTCGTTTCTGCAAGCGAAATATTCAAAGGTTCCAACTCTAATATGGCTTTTAGCGATTCTAGTAATGATGCTTGCGGGCAAGAATTCATCTCTTTGAATGAATTCATCTGATTTTATGATTGCAAGAGATCTGGTGGTGGGAATTTTAAGATAATGCATCGCCTCGCTAACGATATATTCTCTAATCGCAGAGTTTAAGGGGCATTTGCCGTCGCCATTTCTAGAAAAAAAACTTCTACCCGAGCCTTTCAGTTGAATATCGTGTAGGATATTATTTTTGTCTTTTATTTCTCCTAATAAAACAGCCCTTCCATCGCCCAATTGGGGCACAAAATGACCAAATTGATGCCCGGCATAAGCCAGAGAAATTGGCTTAGAATTAGGCAATAATTCATTGCCAGAAAAAATATCAACTAAATATTTTGCATCCTCGCCTATTTTAATACCTAGCTCCGTGGCTAATTTTTGGTTAAATGCAATTAATTGCGGATTTTTAATCTTATCGGGCTGTTGTTCTTTGTAAAAATCGCCACCTAATTGATGATAAGAATTAGTGATTTTCATTTAGAATTCCCAGTCTTTTCTAATGCTGTGGCAGGTGTAGCCATTTGGGTTTTTCGATAAATAATTCTGATGATATTCTTCTGCTTTATAAAATTTATCGAATTTTTCTAGGCTAGTGACAATTTTTTTTGGAAACAGCCCTGATTTATTGGCTTTGTCGATTAAATCTTGTGCTGTTTTTTTCTGCTCCTCATTTGAGTAAAAAATGGCACTTCTATATTGAGTGCCAATATCATTTCCTTGCTTGTTTAAAGTGGTTGGATCGTGAATTTTAAAAAAGAATCTCAGAATTTTTTCATAAGAAATTTTTGCAGGGTCAAAGGTAATTTCTATAGATTCGGCATGGTTGCTGATTCCCGAGCTTACAATTTCATAGGTTGGGTTCGGTATATTGCCACCACTATAGCCATTTACAACATCGATTACCCCTGTTAATTTAGAAAATAAGTCTTCCATCCCCCAGAAACAGCCTCCACTGACTATTGCTTTTTGATATTTTACCGCTTTTTGTTCATCAAAAATCTTTAAATATTCTTCATAGCCTTCTTTTTTTAGATTCTCTTTAGGGATAAATCGCAACGATGCGGAGTTAATGCAATAGCGGGCTCCCCCTTTATTTTTTGGACCATCGCTAAAAATGTGCCCTAGATGGATGTCTGAATCTTTTGATCTTGCCTCGGTTCTGCTCATTCCGTGAGAGTAATCGGTTTTTTCTTTTATTGAATTATCGTTGATGGGCTTTGTAAAGCTTGGCCAGCCAGTGCCAGAATCAAATTTATCTTTCGAAGAAAAAAGTGGCTTACCGCTTAGAACATCAACATAAATGCCTTCTGCTTTGTTGTTCCAATATTCATTATCAAATGCCCTTTCAGTGCCATTTTGAAAGATTACATTTTTTTGCAATTCAGTTAAATTTTTATCATTATTCATAATATTGCTCGCTATAATAGTGTTGTTATTAAAAAGAAGTAATAACAACATTAAACCAGTTGTTTTAAGATTCATCGGAAATAAAAATATTTAAGTAGTAAATTTGTGAAATAATAATGCTATCAACTAATAATTGCAAATCCTCGCTAATAATCAATCGATTTTATTTTGTTGCCGTTAGCAGAGAGTTCGAAGCCAACTCACCCGTCATCCTGCACGAAGCGAAGCAAAGTTGCAGGATCTATTGCTTTTCTGGATCCTGCAACTTCGTGCAGGATGACGGAACTAAAACACTCGTCATGCCGTTGAAAAACGGCACCCAGAAATAATATGGCGGATGCTCTAAATATTGCCATTATTAAATCGGCATCAAAAAACTTGATTTTAATCATTGTTAAGTTTATAAACTTTTATGAATGGATAATCTTTGCCAACACTAGAACAAGTCAGCAAAAAAGCCTATTCTTATAAAAGAATTATTTCCCAATATTTAATTAGTAATGATTAATAAAATGCAAAATAAAAAAATAGCCATAATAGGAGCTGGAATATCAGGGCTTACAGTCGCTAAAGAGTTATCAAAACTTAATGAAGTAACTATTTTTGATAAATCTAGAGGAGTTGGCGGAAGAATGGCGACAAAAAGAATTGATGATTATCATTTTGATCACGGAGCCCAGTTTTTTACTGCTAAAAGTCAGGAATTTAAAGAATTTTGCAACAAAGCAAAAAATGATAAAATAATTGAAGAATGGAATTGTGATTTTGTAGAAATAACAGGGAATAAAATCAGTAAAAAATATCAATTTAATAATGATAAGCCTCATTTTGTAGCAAAGCCACAAATGAATAGTTTGTGTAAATATATTGCCAAAGATCTTAATATTTTACTAGGTAAACAAGTTAAGTCTATCAATTTTGATGATAAAAAATGGCGCTTAAAAACAGTTGAAGATGAAATTTTTAATAATTTTGACTATTTAATTCTGGCAATTCCCTCTCATCAGGTCATTAATTTGCTACCAAAAAATTTTAAATATTTTGATATTGTCTCAAGCATAAGAATGTCTAGTTGCTTTACCTTAATGCTTGGTTTTAAAGAAAAATTATCAATCGAATTTGATGCAGGTTTAGTGAAAGAATCAAACATTAGCTGGATATCCGTTAATAGCTCTAAACCAGAAAGACCAAAAGGATTTTCTTTGATTGTTAATTCTAGCAATAAATGGGCCGATGAAAATATTGAAGAAGATTTAGAAATTATAAAAGAAAAAATGATTATTTCTTTAGGGCAGATAATTGATTTTGATATAAGTAATCTAAGTTGCCAAAATATTCATCGCTGGAGATATGCAAATGCAACTTTAAGAACAGGAGATAAATCGCTTTTTGACCCAAATTTAAATCTAGGAATTTGTGGAGATTGGTTGATTTCAGGGAGAGTTGAAAATGCCTTTTTAAGCGGATTAGATTTATATAAAACATTAATTAATGCCTAGTCATTGATAAGGTTCGTCATATTTTATCTTTAAATCTCAGAGTATTTATTTTATTGCCAAAACCTTTGATTAAAGATTTCTTTTTCGAGAACTTTTAGCTCATTATTCTCTTTAAAAATAATATATTTAACTCCAGTTGCTTGGTTTATAGTTTCAAATTCAATTTGAATGTTATTTTTGATGTAATTTTGCTTGTCATTGACTATTCTAAAACCCGCATGTTGAAAAAAATGGGGCCTAAAATGATATCTAGAATCAGCAGAAGCAAGGTTGCCAGTGCTAAAAAATGATGATCCGGCAATCATTTTATGTTTACCATCAAAACATGGAGTAGAAAAATCTTTATAGTAAGAATGAATTTTAAAGCCTTTTAATGGATGAAAATCATCTTCAAGCCATTGCCAAACATTGCCATGTATGTCGTGTAGATTATTTTCGGTGTGCTTATTGATATTTACAGCATTTTCACTTAAATTTTGTAGATTAAAATTGAAATTATTGTGAAATTGACTATTGATAGGGTCGGTTTCAAAATCTTGTAAAGCTCGGTGTTCAGCTTCAAAGGGAAGCCTGTAATTTTTGCCATCTAGCTCCGATTTATACCTACAAAATGCCTTTGCTTCGTAATGATTTACAATTACTGGATAATCCCACTGCATATCAATGATATCAAAACAGCTTCTTAATTTAAATAAATTAGAGTCTTTAGGGCCATTTGCAACCCAGAATGTTGGATGATAGGTGTTTCTAAATTTTCGCCAAGAAAGACCATTATCGCACCAATATTTGTCAATATAATAGCCATCATCTTTAACAAATTCAAAGAATTCACCATTGCTGATTAAATATTGACTAACATCGAAATTGTTAACCTTTCTTGTATCAAGACCGTATTCGTTGTCCCATCCATAGGTTGTGATGTCTTTTTTTCCGATATGAACTACTTTAGATTCAATGCTGAGTAATTCATTCTCAGGATAATCAATTTCAACTAGAGGAAATGGATTTTCTTGTTGACGATGAGTTGGTTCTGTAAAATATTTAGGATTTCTAATGTGCTCTATCTGCATTTCCCTAATTAACACACTAGATGTTTCTAGGTGTATTCTTTCATGTTCAAAGGACATTAGCAGTGACCAGAGAGGGGTTTTGTCAAGAGGGGTTTTGTCAAGTGTGGTTTTAGCGGATATTTTTGTTGTAAATAATTGCTCGTTTTTATTGATAATATCAGTGACCAAATTATAAGCTTCCTCCCGATAGGTGAAGACTTCTTCCAGAGTTGGCCAGTTAATTTTGCCATCTTGAGTGTTGACATCCCAAGTCATTTCGTCTACTCCAGTTTCGAAAATATTTTCAAATTCCTTGTTCACACCTTTGTTAATTAAGCCTGCTAATAACATTTTATTAACATAAAACGAGGCTACATGGCCGTAGTAAAATATTAGAGGGTGCCTTAATGAGTGATAAGGTGTTTGATAAAATGATTCCTTATATTTAAGGCTTGAGAATAAAACTTCAGTTAAAAGCCAGCAATTATTGAAATATTTTAAATATTCTTCCTTGCCAGAATTGATATTTAATGATTGCAAAGATATTATTTTGTTGTTTATAATTGAGTGTTTAGAGTAATTTTTATCAATGTAATGCGGTAAGATTTCTTCTATTTCTGTAAAATTAATTGCTTCAAACCTTTTTGCAAAGCTTTTTGCGATTGGTAAAACTATTTTAGATTTCATGATTAAATTCTTTATAATTAGATGAGTACTAGCGAAAATAATAGTTTTGTTAATAATATTTGCAATTACAAATTAATGAAATGCATCATGTTGATTGAAGATGCTCTTGAGGAAAGGGGTGTAAAATCTTCAATTAATATTGAATTAGAGGGTGTTTATTTAGATAGTGAGAACTTATCAAAAAATTATTTCTATGAGAGAACAAATTCTGAGCTTAAAAAGCTAGAAATTAAAGCCAAACTAAAGCCTGAATTCTGGCAAAATCAATGGGAATATGAATCAGATTTTCAAATAGGCGATGTATCGCAAACAATAAATAATTATCAAAAGTTTTGTCAAAATATTGATCAGATTTTCTACCCTCAAATACCCAAAATTCAACCAATAAACTATAAGTGGCAAGAGTTAAATAATAAATTAATTCATGTGCCAAATGCCATACAGCTCAATATCAGCCTCTGGAAAGAGGGATTTAATATGCTGGCTAACAAAAATTTTGCCTTCTTTTTGCAAAATTCATTAATTAAGAATTCTGTTAATAATTTAATATTTTTTATTCCAAATCAAGAAAGCTTAGATCGTTTGTTTTTAAAAGAAGATTATGGCTTGCAAGAAAAATTGCTGTCTCCACATGACATTTCAGGTGGAAATAAAGGCAGTATCGCCTGTTATCTTGAAAAAAACAAAAAAGATTTACCGAATAATCTTGATATTAATTTTGATAATTTAGGTTATAAAGTTTTAGATCATCAATATGATTGGCAAAAAAACTCTAGAATAGAATTTAGATTAGCCTCTGCGGGTTCAGAATACTCCGTTCAACTGCATATTTTTTTTGTGATGTTGGTGGTTCTGGAGTCTTTAATTTTATATGATGAAGATAAAAAATATAGAGCATTAAAAACCACTTACAGCATTCCAAGAAAATTTTATGATTGCAATCAAGATAATGTAGTAAGTAGGTATGAAAGCGGGCTGTTTTTTGATAAAAAAACTAAACTATTTTTAAAAAAAGGAAAAGAGCAAAGTTTCTTGTCATTAAGCAAAATATTAGGTCAAATAAAAAATGAAATTGAAGATTTAATAAAATGCATAAAAAGTTGAATTTGCCAGAGAAGGTATGCCCTATTTGCAATCTAAGATTTGTTTGGCGAAAAAAATGGTTAAAAAATTGGGACAAAGTTAAATATTGCTCTAAGAAATGTTCAAAAAATTCAAAACAAGGCAAAATATAACGATTAAGCTAATTTTAAGTCTTAAATTAAAAAACCATTTTTCAATTATTGAATTTTTATAAGAAACTAAATCAATAATCAAGTTAGATATGAATCCTGTAATCATAACTACTAAGGCTAATTTAAAATTTATTAGTAAACATAGCCAAGAGATAATTGCCATGATATTGCTCGCTATTAAAAGCCTAGTGTTGATTTTATTTTGTAAAATTGCATAAGAGAAATGCATTCCTGAAATAAAAGTTAAAATAACCGCTCCATAAGATATAAGAATTAGAGAGGTGTCAATTATAAAAGATTGACTTAAATCAGAAAATCTAAAACAGGTTAAGAATATAAATGGCAGGCTTCCGGAGTATGTTAAAATTTTTACTAATTGTTCTTTTTTCATATCTTGCTTAAGAGTTAAATTAATCTATGAATAACTTGGCAAAATTTTTCGGATTGTTTGACTAATGGGTTGATAATATAAAACAAAACTCGGCAAAACTCGGCAAAACTCGGCAAAACTCGGCAAAACTCGGTGTTATCACCCTCCCCTTGAGGGAGGGTGATAACACCGATAATGAATTAAGCATCAACCCATTAATAAAACAACCCATAATTTTTAACTCAATTTACAATAAAATGAAATTTTTTAAAATAACCCTAATATCGCTATTACTAGCTAGTCTTAGCTCTTTTAGTTTTGGAGCAAATATGACAATTTCAAATGCTTATCAATTTTCACTTACATCAATTGACGATAAAGCAATCAATTTGTCAGATTTTAAAGGAAAAGTAATGCTCATTGTAAACACCGCTTCAAAGTGTGGCCTTACTACTCAATATAAAGATTTACAAGAATTACACGAAAAATATAAAAATAAAGGTTTGGTTATAATCGCTGTTCCGTCGGCAGATTTTGCGAATCAGGAATTTGCTCAAACTTCACAAGTAAAAGAATTTACCGCTAAAGAATTTCGCATTACCTTTCCTTTAACTACAATTACAAAAGTTAAGGGCGAAAATGCCCATCCATTCTACTTATGGGCAAATAATAAGGCTGGTTTTATAGGTTCTCCTAAATGGAATTTTCATAAATATTTAATCGATAAAAATGGTAATTTTGTGGCTTGGTTTTCTTCGTCAACTAAACCTAATTCACCAATAATAATTAAAAAAATTGAAGAACTATTATGATAGCAAATGACAATGAAGCTAAAAATGTTTTAGGTACAAAACTAGAACCATGCTGCTTCGAGCCAAAAACAGGTTTTTATCGAGATGGTTTTTGTAATACCGACCATAATGATCGCGGTAGGCATATAATTTGTGCTATTATGACGGATGAATTTTTAGAATTTAGCAAAAAAATGGGCAATGATCTTATTACTCCCATTCCTGAATATAATTTTGTTGGCCTAAAAGCTGGCGATAAATGGTGCTTATGCATTTTGAGATGGATAGAGGCATTGAAAAATAAAGTTGCCCCTAGAATCATCCTAGAGAGTTGCCATCAAAAGTGCCTTGAATATGTTTCAATTGAAGAGCTAAAAGACAATTCTAAATAAATGTTAGAGCGAGCTTAAGCCTGATTTGGTTGGCATTGATAAAATTACCTTTATCTTCAATCATCTTTATAATGCCATTAACCAGCTCTACAATTTTTAAGAAATTAATAGAATTAGAATATATTTAAAAAAGAAGCTGATTGCCAATATTATAACCGACATCCACCATACAATTTTGTTAAATTTTTTGGTTTTATTGCATATCTCAGCTAATTTCTTATCAGCTGGGCATGTCTGTGGTTTGATAAAGATAAAATATCCGCCAATTAAAAGAAGATTCGTAGCTATAGTAAATAAATATAAACTTCTTTCAGCTAACCATGTAATAAAAGGGAAGTTTGCGGTTAAGTTAGCAAAAACCGCCCCAATTCCTAATGTTACTAAAATTATTGGTAATGCACAGCAAAGAATTGTCGAAACGGAAGTAAATAATCCAAAAAACGGGAGCAACGATTCTTTTATCTTAATCATATTAAAAGCCCTAACGATTAATTTTAACTACATTGTAGCCATTATTAACTATGATATCTTTGATAATTTCATCGGATAAATCTTTGCCATCTTGAAAAGTTAGAAATACTTTCTTTTGATCTAAATCAACCCTAACCTTCTTGATTTCATCTCTTTTGTTAAAGTTTTTTTCTATTGTGACAACACAAAATTCACAAACTAAACCATTTACATCAATATTAATTTCCTTAGCAAAAACAGAAGAAATATTGATTAAAAATATAAGCGAAAAAACAGTAATAAATTTTTTAAACATCATTAAAACCTTGCAATAAAATTAAATAAAATTCTCTTATTAGAGCTTACTCCAAATTCAGCTAAATGAGCTCCTTTAAAGATTCTAACAAGAGGGGTGGCAATTACTTTGTCCCCTTTAAATTCTGGTTGATGAGAAGCTTGAAGCATCAACCAAGTATGAAGATTGCCATAATTAGCTACATAAGGGGCGATACCAATTCTTGCTGATTGCTCAAAATTACTAAGAATATCTCCGTCAGATTTATAATATTTGTTTTCGTAAGAGATGAAATATTTTCTAGTCTCAAAGTCTCCGGCAATTCCCACAAAGCCGTATAATTCATTTTTTCCTGATTTATTAGCATTGCCAATATTTGATTCAAGATAAAGATTTCCTTGTGAGGATGGTAAGTTCCACCTTTTAATCAGATTATTTAATTGAATGCCATTTAGGGCTATTTGATTTTTTCTAAAATATTCTCCTTTATAGCCAACTGAGTATTTGTAGCTTGGTGAGTAATGGGCATGAATAGAATTTTTCATGGCATCATTCATTTGCATGATTGTCTTGCCTCCTGAGTAGGAAATTGGACGACTAAAAACATTGCTCGCAAGAAATGACAAAAATATTGTTAGAGTCAAAAATAATCTCAATCTAATTTTTTCGTAAGTTAGATAGTTACCCTTCTTACTTGCCATTTTAGGATTATTCGAAAAAATCAGGGTGTTTGAATCTGATTTAGCAACATCTCTTAAGGTGTCTCTGTAATCAATTCCAGCTATAAATTCAAGTATATAATGAGGATCAATATTTTTCTCTTTAAGTTGATCTAAGGCCTCAGAAAGGCCCTTGCTAATCACTCTTCTCTGTATTGCATAAGATTCAGCCTTCAATTCAAGGCTTCTGGCTTCAGCTTCTGCTTCACCAACAAGTAATATTTTTTTGGCTTCTGCCTGATTTCTTGAGGCATCAAGTTGTCTTTGAGATGCAATTACATTGTTGTAGGCTTCTTTAACCTCTGGAGATGGCTCTGGTTCATCAACTAAAATATCAATTATTTCATAGCCATATTCTTCTATTTTGCTGTGCAAAGATTCAGTGACATGCTGAGCAATTTCATTCTTTTTAGTGTATATATCTTCTAAATCTAAGGTTGCTGCTTTTGATCTAATAGTATTTAAAATAAAAGCATTTATCTGATTAATTGGGTTATCAAGTTTATAAAAAGATTCTGCAATCTTATCTTCAATTACCTTTAATTGAGTTATTACGGGCAGTTTAATGAAGGCATTATCTTTGGTTTTTATTCCTAATTCATGATTTGATTGGGTAATTCTAAGGCTTGCTTTTTGAGCTACTACACTAATTGGGTAGGGAAGTTTGAAATTTAAACCGGGCTTTGCAAGGCCAATAAATTTACCAAATCTTTCGATTATGGATACCCTTTGTTGCTCTACAATAAACAAAACTCCAGATGAAAATAGAATGAAGAGAATTCCGATTACAACAATAATGGGTGTTAGTATAGATGTTAGCAACATAGTAAATTGAAGGTTGGTTGAATATGAGATTCCAATTTATAATTAAAATTTAAAACAACAAGTTGTTTGTGAATTGGTTTCGAAATAAAACAAGTGATATAGAATTTTCAAGAAGCTTTATCAATAATGGCTCTAATGCTGTTTTGGAATATGAAATAGAAAAAGTTTTCAGAGTGTTGCAAATGCTTATTTTTCTAAACTCGCCTTGTTATTAATAAATTTAGAACCAATATTGGAGAAATAAATAAAACCTTGCAATAGCTTAGATATTGCTTTGGTTAATATTTTTTATTTAATTTTATTGGGGATCGGATTTGAATCCCTGTTTAGGATTCTTATTGTTCAAATTAAGGTTGTTTCTGTTTAAAAGTAACTAAAGAAATTAATGGCATTTTATTCGTAGTTTATTAGCATTATTTATACCAATAATTTAAGTTAGAAAAAAAACTTACCTCTACTAATCATCACCCCAATCGCCTGCTATCATCAAATCGCCACCATTCACCCAAATGGCTTGAAACTGGTTTTATTGAAGCGAGCTTTAAAAGCGAAAAGAATCGTGGTTATTTTTTGGGCAAGAAGTGGCGGGGAATAATTGAATAATTTAAAAATCTAAATTCTTAAAAAAAATGAACAGCGAACAAATCAAGCAACTCGAAAAAGAACTTTGGGATTCTGCCGATAATCTCCGCGCTAACTCCAAATTAACAGCCGCAGAATACAAAGACCCGGTTCTTGGATTAATCCTTCTGCGCTATGCCCAAAATCGTTTTGAAGAAGCAAAAATTGCTATTGAAGAAAAAATTCCGTCAAACCCAAGAGGCAAACGCCCCGCCACTCAAGCAGATTTTCTTGCTTCTGGCGCCATGATGCTTCCCGAAAAATCACAATATGGCTATCTCGCCAATTTGCCTGAAGGTGCAGACATCTGCGAAGCCTTGAACGAAGCCATGCGCCTTATCGAAGAAAACTACGCCGACCTTGCCGGAATTTTGCCAAAAAATTATCAAGAATTAGATGCAGAATTACTGCGCGAGCTGATCCGTGTTTTCAACAAAGACTCGGTCAAAAAACTTAAAGGCGACATCTTTGGTCGTATTTACGAATTTTTCTTAATGAAATTTTCTATGAGCGGTGCCGGTGCGCAAGAGGGCGGAGAATTCTTTACGCCACCATCTTTGGTGCAATTAATCGTCAATTTTATTCAGCCAGATCACGGCATCATCCACGACCCAGCCTGCGGATCGGGCGGTATGTTTGTGCAAACTGGTCATTTCGTAGAAAATCACAGCAAAAAAGCAGTCAATGAGGCCATCAAAGTTTACGGCACCGAGCTAAAATCTAACAACACCCGCCTCGCCAAAATGAACCTCGCCATTCATGGCATCGAGGGCAAAATTATTGAGAGCAACAGTTTCTATTCCGACCCGCACAACCTTGTTGGCAAATGTGATTTTGTAATGGCAAACCCACCTTTCAATGTGAATAAAGTCGATAAAGGCAAAGACTTCGTAAAAACCGACAAGCGTTTATTTGGCGATATTGGTCTGCCCAAAGCCGACAATGGCAACTATTTGTGGATTCAATATTTTTATCATTATCTAAATGCCAAAGGTCGCGCCGGCTTTGTTATGGCATCTTCGGCAACTGATGCTGGAAATAGCGAAAAATTAATTCGTCAAAAATTAATCGAAACGGGAGGCGTGGATTGCATTGTTGCGGTGGGCAATAATTTCTTCTACACCCGCTCGCTACCTTGCCATTTATGGTTTTTGGATCGCGGCAAAGCAGAAAAAAACAAGAATAAAATTTTGATGATTGATGCCAGAAACACCTTCCGTCAAATTAACACCACACTTCGTGATTTTTCACCCGAGCAAATGCAAGGCTTAACCGCAATAATAAAATCTTATCGTGGCGAAAATGTTACTCAAGATTTTGCCAGCAATTCTTGGTTAAAAGAAACTTTCGCAAACGGAAAATATGAAGATGTTGAAGGCCTGTGCAAAATTGTTGATATGAAAGAGGTTGAAGAAAATGATTGGAGCCTAACTCCCGGAAGATATGTCGGCTATTCAATCACTCTTGATGAAGATTTTGATTATACCAAAAGACTTGGAGAAATTCACAGCGAGTTGAAAAGCTTGAATGATGAAGCTGTTGGTTTGATGGAGAAGATTTTGTCGGGGGCAAGATGCCGCTAAATAAAACAAAAACACCAACACCGGCCATGAAAACAGAAATCGAAAAACCACAAATTTCAATTTATCAACCTCTTGGCGACGGCCAAAAAATTCGCGTTAGAATTGAAGATGAAAATGTTTGGCTCACTCAAAAATTAATCGCCGAGCTTTTCAAAATCAGCATTCCAACGGTTAATGAACATTTTAAAAACATTTTCGAAGAGCAAGAATTGACAGAAAATTCAGTTATTAGGAATTTCCTAATAACTGCCAAAGACGGTAAAAATTACGACACCAAATATTACAACCTCGATGCAATATTGGCAGTTGGCTATCGCGTGCGCTCATCTCAAGGCGTGCAGTTTCGAAAATGGGCAACAGAAAGATTACGAGAATATCTAATCAAAGGCTTCACTATGGACGACGAGCTCTTAAAACAAGGTGGCGGTCGCTCACGCTATTTTGAAGAATTATTGCAGAGAATTCGCGACATCCGAAGCTCTGAGAGAATGTTCTACCAAAAAATCACCGACATTTACGCCTCAAGCATTGATTACAAACTAGATTCAGAGTTAACCCAAAAATTCTTCGCCACTGTGCAAAATAAAATGCACTTTGCCGTTCATGGCAAAACCGCCGCAGAAATTATCAACAGCCGTGCCAATGCTAGCAAGCCATTGATGGGTTTAACTAGTTTTAAAAACGACTACATCACCGAAGGCGACACCAAAATTGCCAAAAATTATTTAACCGAAGACGAGATAAAACAGCTCAATTTAATTGTGTCGCTCTACCTCGATTTTGCCGAGTTGCAAGCGAGTTCAGGAAAGTTGATGAAGATGCAAGATTGGATAAAAAAGCTCGATGAATTTTTGACAATTTCCGATAAAAATCTTTTGCAATCAGCGGAAAATATCAGTGCCAAAGATGCGGAAATTAAGGCGGAAGAAGAATTTGAAAAATACCGCCAAAATCAGGATAAAAATTATGTTTCTGATTTTGATAAAGAGATGAAGAAGATTTTGAAGGAGGTAGCGTGATGAAGGGGTGGAGTAAGCGATCAATAGGTGACATTGCAAAAGTTACTTCGAGTAAGCGTATTTTTCTTAGCGATTATGTTGAATTCGGAATTCCTTTTTGGAGATCTAAAGAGGTAATAGAGCAATTTCATGGGAAAAATGTTTCAACGGAGCTGTTCATTGCCAAAGAAAAATATAATGAAATAAAAGCAAAATTTGGCGTTCCAAACAAAGGAGACATTCTATTAACCAGCGTTGGCACTGTTGGGGTTCCACATCTCGTTAGAAATGATTCACCATTTTATTTTAAAGATGGAAATCTGACTTGGGTCAAAGATATTATTGAAGAAGTAGAGCCTTATTACATTTATCTTTGGCTTTCGTCCAATGTTGGGCAAAAAGAGATCCAAAATAATCTTATAGGTTCGTCCCAAAAAGCGCTTACGATTGATTCTTTAAAAAAAATAAAAATCCCACTCCCGCCACTCCCACTTCAAAAGAAAATTGCGGGGATTTTATCGGCTTATGATGACTTGATCGAAAACAATTTAAGGGCACTCAAGTTGCTGGAAGAAATGGCACAAATCACCTACGAAGAATGGTTCGTGCGCCTCCGCTTCCCCGGCCACGCCACAACCCCAATCAATCCCACAACTGGCTTGCCTGAGGGGTGGAAGAAAGTTAAACTACGAGAAGTCCTGAAACTAAATTATGGTAAAGCTTTAAAAGCAGATACTCGTATTCAAGGCAGTATTCCTGTTTATGGATCGTCAGGAATAGTTGGGATGCATAATTTTGCTTTAGTTGATGGGGTGGGAATAATCGTAGGGCGCAAAGGTAATGTCGGAAGTGTTTTTTGGTCACATGACAGCTTTTATCCAATAGACACCGTCTATTTTGTAACCTCTTTGCATGAACTGCATTTTCTTTACTACGCTCTCAGAAATTCTAAATTTGATAATAGCGATGCCGCCGTTCCAGGACTTAATCGTGATGCTGCGTATGCAGTTGAAATAACTCTGCCTCCAAAAAATATTGAAAAGCATTTTGCTGATTTGGTGGAGCAGAATTTTTTAACCATTCAATTATTTGAAGAGCAAAACCAACGCCTTCGCGAAGCTCGTGATATCTTACTTCCACGCCTAATGACGGGAGTCATTGATGTTGAAAAATATCCCGCCGTCGTCATGCCGTTGCAAAACGGCACCCAGAAAGAGGTAGGGCTGGGTCCCGACTTTCGTCGGGATGACGGTAAGGGTCGAGATGACGGAACTAAAAATAATAACAATGAGGTAAAGCTATGAGCTATGAATATTCAGAAGATGGTTTAGTGGAAACTGCCACGCAAGAGGTTCTTGAAGCTTTAGGCTGGCGAGTTGTTACCGCTTGGAAGAAAGAAACTTTTGGTGAAGTCGGCTTGCTCAGCCAAGAGAATCTTGGTAAAACTAATTTGGGTCGCGCTAATAAATCGGAAGTTATTTTAAAACGACATCTGCTTTCAGCTTTAAAAAAGCTCAACCCAAACTTGCCGGAGCTGGCTTATTCTCATGCTATTTTGCAGATTGCAGAAAAATCTGCCGACAAAACTTTGGCGCAAATTAATCAAGAAAAGCACCAACTTTTAACCAAGGGCGTGAAGGTTAGTTTTCGTAACGACAAAGGCGTAATCGAAGAAAAAACGTTGAAGGTTTTTGATTTTAACCATCCGCTGGAAAATGAATTTTTGGCAGTGCGGCAGTTAGAAATCGTTGGCGAACTTGGTAATAGTCGCCCCGATGTGATTGGTTTTGTAAATGGCATTCCGTTGGTGTTTTTTGAGTTAAAGGCTCATCACATTGAGCTTGAAGCAGCTTATCGCGATAACCTTACCGATTACAAAGGAACGAAAGAAATTAAAGGAACGATAGAAAGCCTTTTTCATTGCAATGCTTTTATTATTTTAAGCAACGGCACCGACGCCAAGCTTGGAACCATCACCAGCCCCTACAAATTCTTTTTAGATTGGAAGCGTGTTGAAGAAGATGAAGAAGGTGTTGTGAACCTTGATACCATGCTACGAGGCACTTGCGATCGTGCCCGCTTAATTGACTTATTCGAAAACTTTTTACTCTTTGACGGCAAAGATGGCGAGGTGGTGAAAATTATGGCGAAGAATCACCAGTTTATTGGTGTGAATAAAGTGATTGCCCAAATAAAAGATCAGGCGAAGAACATTGAAGATTTGAAGGGAAAGCTAGGCGTTTTTTGGCATACACAAGGTTCGGGAAAATCTTATTCGATGGTGTTTTTATGCCAAAAAATTCATCGCAAATTTGGTGGTTCTTACACTTTTTTAATCGTGGTTGATCGCACTGAATTGGAAGGTCAGCTTTACGAAACCTTTACTGGTTGCGGTGCGGTGACGGAAAAAAATATTAAAGCTGAAAACCGTAATCATTTGCGTGAATTGCTGGCGCAAAATCATCGTTATGTTTTTACACTCATTCACAAATTTTCAATCGATCCACAAAAAGAGAGTGAATATCCGCTGATTGCTGATCGCAAAAATATCATTGTTATTTCGGACGAAGCTCATCGCACGCAGGGCGGAAAGTTTGCTCAGAATATGCGGTTTAACGGCATTCCTAATGCTTCTTATTTAGGTTTTACCGGCACGCCAATCATTAAAGAAGAGCTAGAGTTGACCAAAAATATTTTTGGTGAATATGTTTCGGTTTATGATTTTAAACGTGCCATTGAAGACAAGGCGACACTTCCTCTACGCTATTCAAACCGCGGTGAGAAGCTTGGAATTGAAAACCCAGAGCTTGATGAGCGAATGGCTGAAATTATCGAGAATGAAGATTTAGACGAAGATCAGCGCGCTAAATTACAAAGAGAGTTTGCGCGCAATTATCCAATTTTAACTTCTCAAAGCCGATTGGATGCCATTGCTAAAGATTTGGTTTGGCACTTCAACGAGCGCGGTTATCAAGGCAAGGCGATGTTTGTGGCGCTTGATAAGCCAACGGCGGTGAGGATGTATGATCTGGCGATGAAATATTGGCCGCAATATGTGGCTGAATTGAAGAAAAAAATTGAACAAGTATCCGATCAACAAGAAGAATTAAAGTTAAAACATCAGCTGAAGCGTGTTTTAAAAACTGAAGTTTGCGTAGTTGTAAGTGGTGGTGGCGAGCAAAACGAAGTTGATAGGTTTAGAAAGATGAATTTGGAAATTGAGCCTCACCGTAAAAAGATGAGGGAGCGTGTTTTAGAGAAAGAGTTTAAGGAAGATGAAAACCCCTTCCGCTTGGCGATTGTTTGTGCGATGTGGATTACTGGTTTTGATGTGCCGTGTGTTTCGACTATTTATCTTGATAAGCCTATCAAGGGTCACACTTTGATGCAGACGATTGCTAGAGCCAATAGGGTCTACGATGATGAAAAAGAAAATGGGCTGATTGTTGATTACGGCAATGTTTACAAAAAGCTTGAGGAAGCTTATTCGGTTTATGGCGAAGGAGATAACAAGGGAGCAAAGAATGATGTTGGTAAAAATCTACAAACACCAACGGCAAAATTGGAAGGCTTGGTGTTGGAAATTGAATCTTCAATTGGTGCAGTGAAGCGGTTTTTAATTGGCGTGGAATTTGAGCTTGGTGGCTTGGTGAACGCTGCAAGTTCAATGGAAAAATTGGCACTAATTAAAAAGGCCATGAACTGCATTTGTTTGAATGAAAAAACCCGCGCTGAGTTTGAATTTACGGCGCGAGATGTGTTTCGTAAATACAAAGCACTTTATCCAGAAGAGCAGATTAAGCAGTTTATCAAAGACCATAATGCCATTGAGGCAATCTACGCACAGCTGAATCAGAAGGTGAAAAGCGCGGATATTACAAGTGTGATTTGCAGGCTTCAGCAAGAGGTGAATATGAGTGTTGTGGTTGGTGATTCAAACAATAATGATGATGATTATGTGGATTTAGCGAAGTTGGTTTTGACAAACTGCGGCAGGCATTTGCTAAATCTAAAAATCAAAACTTGGTGGTTTTTGATTTGCAAAAAGCAATTGAGAGTAAGCTAGAAAAGATGGTGCAACAAAATCCATTGCGACTGGAGTTCTACGAGAAATACAAAAAAATCATCGAGGAATATAACGATGGCAAAGATCTGCAAGCTGTTCAAAATGCATTTCATAATTTACAAAATTTTATGAAGGAACTTTCCGTAGAGGAATTGCGAGCTATTCACGAAGGGCTGGACGAAGAAACTCTGGCGATTTTTGATTTAATAAAAAAGCCGACTCTCTCTAAAAAAGAAGAGGAAGAAGTAAAAAAAGTTGCGGTAGAAACCCTTCAAATTCTCAAGGAAGAAAAATTAAAAATTGAGCGTTGGCGTGAAAGCACGCAATTGACCGCACAGGTAAGAACTGTTATTTTTGACAGTATGCAGTGGTTGCCACAAGAAGCTTATGTTGATGACGAAGTTAGGCAGAGAAGTGACCAAGTTTATCAGCATATTTATACAAATTATCCGGGTGGGGATTGTGTTTCTTATGCTTCGCTTTAAATTTTAGATAGGCGAAATACGCCAGATAAATTACTTGGATAGTCATAGTCATTGTTCAGATTTCTTTCTATAGAATAATATTTGTTGGGAATAATCCAGACATATTGTCCTTTAATTAAATTAATATCAAAAGGAGTGTTTTGAAATCCGCCAATGGCGTAGTGATTAAATTTATCTTTTACATTTGACTTATAAGATTCTGAATATGCATCTCTTATGATGGAAATACAAGTGCTTATAGAAAGCTCTTTATCGGAAACTACTATATCGAATATTTCTGATGTACCATCTCCTTTATCTTCTCTAACCTCAGCTTTATATCTTCCAGCTTCTAAAGTATCGCCATTATAATCACTGACATCAACAGCAACCAATAAAGGCTTTTCGTAATTTGCCCACTCCAAACTTGTTTTAGCATTTGTTATATGTTTGTATTGCAAAAAATATAACAAATATCAGGAGCTTGTAAAGTTTTGAATTTTTCATTGGATTATACCAAAATTTATTATTATTTATTAAAGGGCTGGAGTATGTCTTCTTAAATTTGAAATGTCAAGGGTTCGCCATTGTTAACAAATTGGGAGGGGTTGCCCAAAGCTTCTTCTTGTTTCGTGGGCAATTGATTCAGTAAGGCTTTTTATTCTTTGAATTTGGGCTAAGTTTGGATTAAGATTTTCTTTTATTGCTGTGAATTAAATGTTTATGAATACTGAATTTATTACTAAATAACTTGATATTTTATCTTTGTTGTCGATAGTAAACTGCGGAAAAAATATCGATTTGCCTGTTTTTTTGGCTAAAAAAATCAAGTTATAAAAATAAATATGCCAAGCAAAATTGATAAATTTGGTCATTTTATTATTGATCGCGATTTACACAATCACGCAGGCGAGTTAGAAAATAGGGTTGCAGAGGCTTTTATTGAATTTGCTAAATCACAAAAACTAAACTTTATCACCAACTAAAAAACCAACCAATATGAACAGAGAATTAAAAGAATCAGAATTTTTATTATATAACTCAGATAACGGAGATGTTAAAATTGAGGTATTTTTAAAAGATGAAACAGTTTGGCTCACACAAAAGAAGATGGCTGAGTTGTTTGATGTTGATAGAACGGCAATTACCAAGCATCTAAATAATATCTTTGAAGAAGGAGAGTTAAGGAAAAACTCAACTAGTGCAAAAATTGCACTAGTTCAAAAAGAAGGAAACAGAGAAGTTTCGCGAGAGCTAGAATTTTACAACCTAGATGCCATTATTGCCGTTGGTTATAGGGTTAATTCTAAAAGAGCGACAAATTTTAGAATTTGGGCAACTCGTCATGCCGTTGAAAAACGGCACCCAGAAAGAGTTGGGGCTGGATCCCGACTTTCGTCGGGATGACGGAGAAGGAGGATTCGGATCCTTGTAGTGAAGTTATGCTTTTTATTTCCTCCCCTTGTTGCCTTCTTTTTGGATTACGGAATTAAAACACTCGTCATGCCGTTGAAAAACGGCACCCAGAAAGAGTTGGGGCTGGATCCCGACTTTCGTCGGGATGGCGGTAAAGGTCGCGATGACGGTGAAGGTAAGGGTCAGGATGACGACATTATGGCATTCCGTTGGTGTTTTTTGAGTTGAAGGCTCGCCACAGCAATAGTTTATCAGAATATGTTCTTAAGTTTGACGGATCGTCAAGAATGGCTCCTCGGGAGGGATTCGAACCCCCGACCAATTGATTAACAGTCAACTGCTCTACCACTGAGCTACCAAGGAATATAAGGTGGCAAAAAATACGAACGAAAATTATTAAAATAAAAATAAATAAATCAAGAGTTTTTTTGCTTTTTTTTAATTTAATTGTTGATTTATTTATTTAAAAAAACACAATTTCGAGATGGTTTTGGCAATTAGTTTCAATATCAATAGCCCTTAAGTCATACTTATATCAATTTGGCTGTCATAGCTCAGCGGTAGAGCACTTCATTGGTAATGAAGAGGTCGCGGGTTCGATTCCCGCTGACAGCACCACGATAGCTACTTATTGCCAGCTAAGTAAAACTAAAAAGGCTTTAATTTTATAAAAATTTTAATAATTAACGATATTTAAAATAAAGTTTATGAAAAATATTAAAAATTTGCCGAACTTATTGACAATGTTTCGTATTGCGATAATTCCAATATTAGTAGCCTCATTTTATATTCCGGGGCTTACTGCTCATTTAGTGGTTGCTTCTTTATTTGCGGTTGCTTGCATTACTGATTATTTCGACGGTTATTTTGCTCGCTCAATGAAGATGCAGTCAAATTTTGGTAAATGTCTCGACCCAATTGCCGATAAATTGTTGGTGGCAGTTGCGATTGTTATGTTGGTAAATTTCAACAGCCATAATCCATGGATTCTATTCCCCGGTTTGATAATAATTTGCCGTGAAATTTTAGTTTCTGGGCTTAGAGAATTTTTGGCGGAGTTTCATCTTAATGTTCCCGTTTCAAAACTTGCCAAATATAAAACTATGGTGCAAATGGTTGCAATTACTGGCTTGCTACTCGGGGAAAAGGGCTCAGACTATACAGTGCAATATCTCATCGGTAATTGGATGGAAATGGATATCAAAAATATCATTACTAATGTTATCATTAATTTAGCAAAATTCTTATTTTGCATGGCCTCGTTATTAACCGTGGTTACTGGCTATCGCTATTGGCGAATTGGGCAAATTGGTTTTACAAAAATATAGCTTACAATATCTTTTAATTAAAAATAATCTTCAATATTAACTTATAAATCAATGCCTAAGGAAGAAAAACAAAATTCTAATTTTTATCCTCAACCCAATCAAAACCTTGATCTTGCAAATATAGAAAAGGAAATTCTTAAATTTTGGCAAGAAAATCAAGTTTTTGAAAAATCGATAGAAATTAGAAATTTTGATGAAAATCACGAAGAAGATATAGTCTCCCCCGTTGAAGAAAGCTGTAAATTAAACAATCATTATCATTGCAATCATCTCAATTCTAGCAATGATAATGCTCGCAATGAATTTGTATTTTACGATGGCCCGCCTTTTGCCAATGGTCTACCGCATTATGGGCATCTACTAACTGGTTTTATCAAAGATTTATTCGCTCGCTATCAAACTATGAAGGGCAAAAAAGTTGAAAGAAAATTCGGTTGGGATACCCACGGCCTGCCAGTTGAAATGGAAACCGAGAAAGAGCTTACCGCCAAAGAGGGAAGGGCGATTTCTGGGCAAATTGCCATTCAAGAATATGGAATTGAAAAATTTAATCAAGCTTGTCAAAGTTCAGTAATGAAATATGCCGATAAATGGGAGGAATATGTCACCCGTCAAGGAAGGTTCGTTGATTTTAAAGATAGCTACAAAACGATGGATGTTTCTTATATGGAATCAGTTATTTGGGCTTTTAAAGAGCTTTATAATAAAGGTTTAATCTATGAAAAGCTAAGAGTGGTGCCTTATTCTTGGGCTTGCCAAACTCCGCTTTCAAACTTCGAAACCAGAATGGATAATGCTTACCGCCAAAAAGAAAGCAAGGCAATCACGGTAAAGTTCAATATTGCTCCTGCTAGCTATTCGGCATTGCTTAAAAAAATGGAAAATTGCAATGAGCAAATAAAGGCAGAAATATTCAATGCAAATTGTCAGATTAGCTTTTTAGTATGGACTACCACCCCCTGGACTCTCCCTTCTAACCTTGCACTAGCGGTTGGTAAAAATATTAATTACACAATTCTTGCCAGTAATGTAATCAATGCAATCAATGACAATAAAAGGCAATTTTTAATTATTGCCAATAAATTAACTGGTAAATATTCTAAAGAGCTAGAGGGGTTTGAGCCAATATTATCAATAGCTGGAGCCGATTTACTAGGTTTAAAATATCAACCGTTATTTCCTTATTTTGTTAATCATCCTAAGCTTATTGCTTGCGATAAAGTATTTTCAGTGCTTAGTGGCGATTTCGTCTCAACTGAAGACGGAACGGGGATAGTTCACCTTGCTCCCGCCTTTGGCGAAGACGATCAAATTATTTGCGAAGAAAACGGAGTTCCTACAATATGCCCTGTCAATGAAGGCGGAAAATTTACCAACGAACTTTTCGATATTGAATATTAGTGATATTGTAAAATTGCAATTATTTGCCCCACCGCAACTTCTTTGCAGTGGTTGCAAGTGGTAAGGATTATTGAAAATAGCGATACATTGTTAAAAATAGATTGTGTTAGATTTGATAAAGCTTTTATTGGTGAAGATTTATATCATAATATATTGCGAGATAAAATAATAATTTACAAAAAATTTATGCAACAAAATAATCATAATATTTTTGACAGTTTAGACAATGCTATTTCTCGTTTTAAAGAATTGCTAGAGCATAAAGATATAGATAATATTGATTATATGAGAGATGCTTCAATACAAAGATTTGAATTTGTTATTGAGCTATTCTGGAAGGTCTTAAAAAAAATATTATCATATGAAAAAATAGAATCAACAACCCCTAGAGATGTTATCAACAAAGCCTTTCAGTATAAATTAATCAATGATGAAGAGGTTTGGCTTTCTATGCTTGATGATAGAAATAACACTTCTCATGCTTATAATGAAGATAGTGCAAAGCTAATATTTATAAGAATCAAGCGATATTTACCAATATTTGAATCTAGTTATAATAATTTACAGCAATATAAAAAATTATTATAGAAACCCCTCATTCACTACCCCCGCAAGAAAGTTGCAGGAACCAGAAGGAAAAGAAGCTGGGTCCCGACTTTCGTCGGGATGACGAAGAAATGAAGCCCCAGAAAGAAGGCAACAACGGGCTTCAGCCCCTTGTGGTGAAGTTATAATTCTCCAGCAATCAACGACAAGGGGTTGAAACCCCTTGTTGCCTTTAGAAT
This sequence comes from Rickettsiales bacterium UBA1997, assembly GCA_964202895.1. Taxonomy (GTDB): domain Bacteria; phylum Pseudomonadota; class Alphaproteobacteria; order Rickettsiales; family UBA1997; genus JAJTDS01. The sequence goes on from CAXNJM010000002.1 coordinate 35,817, forward strand.
CTTGGGGGTTAAAACCCCTTGTTGCCTTTAGTAATAGAGTTCGAAGCCAGCTCACTCGTCATGCCGTTGCAAAACGGCACCCAGAAAGAGTTATGAGCTGGGTCCCGACTTTCGTCGGGATGACGGTAAAGGTCGGGGACGGCAGGGGTCGGGATGAGTGATGACGGAAACTCAATACTCGTTGCTTTTATTATGTAGTCTGAGGATTATTTTTAAGAAATTGACATATTTCTATGGCTCCATAAGTTATAATTGCATTTGCTCCAGCTCTTTTGATGGCAATTAAGCTTTCATAATAACTATTGATAAAGTTAAGAATATTGTGTTTTTCAGCAAATTTCAGCATAGCAAATTCTCCGCTAACTTGATAAGCAAAAATTGGAATCGGAAAGCTTCTTCTACTATTGGCAATGATATCAAGATAAGGCAGGGCTGGCTTGATTATTATTGCATCGGCACCTTCTTCAATATCGAAGGCAACTTCTCTTAAAGCTTCGCCACTATTGTGGAAATCCATCTGATAGGTTTTTTTATTTCCTTGCTTTAGATTGTTGCTTGAACCAACTGCATCGCGGAATGGGCCATAAAAATTTGATGCATATTTTGCACTATAAGAAATAATGCCAACATTTTGAAAATTATTATTATCAAGAAATTTTCTTATCGCCGTAATTCTGCCATCCATCATATCGGATGGTGCCACCATATCGCAACCTGCTTTTGCGCAAGTTAGGGCTTGTTTTTCTAGATAATGAATGGTCTCATCATTTATAATATTGCCATTTTCATCAATTATACCATCATGACCGCTTGCAGTATAAGGGTCAAGAGCCACATCGCAAATTATTAAAATATTTTTAAATTGACTTTTTATTGCTTTAATTGTTCTGCAAATCAAATTATTTGAATTACTGCTTTCTGAGGCTTGAATATCTTTTAAGGTGTTGTCAATTACTGGAAAGAGCATTATCGCTTTTATGCCTAAATTGCATGCTTCTTCAATAATTTTTAATAAATTGTCAATCGAATAGCGAAAAACATCGGGAATAGTGCTGATTTCCTCTTTTATTTGAGTTCCTTCGCAAACGAATAATGGTAAGATTAAGTCATTTGCGGTGATGCTTGTTTCTGCAACTAGGCTTCTTATTTCTTGGTTTTGCCTGTTTCTTCTTAATCGTGTTTCGGGGAATTTTCCTAAAAATTGATAATTCATACTTTATTCGATGAAGTGAATATAAACCTCGGTTGCTGGTCTTTTGCCCATGATATCTTCAAAAATTTTAATAACTCTTGAGCGAGTTGATTTTTCAAGCTCGTTAACGATTTTTTTGCTATCTATTTTGCCTTTTTTCTTTTTAAGGAAATCGATATTAAATAATTGTTTTTTCTGTGATCCAGAATCTCTGATTAGTTCTCTAGATTTATTATTGACAATGTTAGTTACTTCTCTTTCAAGGTATTGCAGGGTTTCTCTGTCGTTTTTTAAGTCAAAAGAGCCAATACAATTTATTTTTGGTTTATTGATAATTTTGAGTGAAATGTCGATTGCCATTGAGATTATGACAATTCCAGTTTCCTGAAGTTTTTTTCTTTCTCTTAAAACATCGCTCTGCATATAGAGTAGTTGCTTGCCGTCAACTGCAAAATAGCCAGATTTAACATAGCCAACTTTTTGACATTCTTCTCTTGATATTTTTACCGCTAGGCCATTTTCTATTTGAAGAACTTTTTCAACTCCGCAATCTCTAGCAATTTCGCTATGAGCTTTGGTGTGCAAAAATTCACCGTGAACAGGAATGGCGATTTTTGGTTGTGCCAATTGATACATTTCTCTTAATTCATCTTGCGAGGGGTGCCCTGAAACATGAACAAAATGATCTTTTTCGGTCATTACATCGATCTGCCTTTTTGCTAGAGCATCGAATAGTTCAAAAATCTTTTTTTCATTACCAGGAATGATTTTAGATGAAAATATCATTAAATCATTTTTATTAAAACGAATAGTCGGATGATTATCGGTGGCTATTTTTCTTGCAGAAGCAAGTAATTCCCCTTGACAACCAGTGCAGATGATCAGGATTTCATTTTTAGAATAGCCTTTAATTTGCTTATCGGATATAAATTCAAAATTTTCATCAAAATAACCGCTTCTTTTTCCCACTTCGCAGATTCTTTGTAAAGAATAGCCAGCTAATACTACTTTTCTTCCCACTTCTTTGGCAATTTTGGCGATGGTATAAATTCTGGCAATATTTGAAGCAAATGTGCTGACTCCAACATAGCCAGTTCTGCCTATAATTAGCTCTTTTAAAGATTGGTAAAGTTCTCCTTCTGAACGAGAATGCCCTGCGGATAATGCATTGGTTGAGTCGCAGATAACGGCAAGAATTTCGTTATTATCGCCCAATTCTTTGATTCTTTTTTTATCTGATATTTCTCCTACTACTGGTTCGGGGTCGAATTTCCAATCTCCGGTGTGAAGAATGTTGCCTTTTTCGGTTTTTATTATCAATGCTTTCATCTCAGGAACTGAGTGAGTCAGCCCAATAAATTCAATGGTAAACGGGTTTAACTTTAATTCTATTTTAGGGTCGATGATATGAATTGGAACAACTTTATCTAACTTATATTCTGCAAGTTTAGATTTCAAAAAGTTGGCAGTTAATAGCGAGCAATATACGGGAGCGTTTAGTTCTTCCCATAAATATTGCACTGCGCCAAGGTGATCTTCGTGAATATGGGTTAAAATTATGCCGATAAGATCTTTTTTGTGAGCCTTGATGAAGGAAATATCTGCGGTCATCATATCAACACCGGGGATATTGCTGGCAAAACCTACTCCAAGGTCAACCATTAGCCATTTACCATTTAAGTGATAAAGATTGACATTCATTCCTATTTCATTGGCACCACCAAGTGCTATGAAAAGGAGATCATCCTTGTGTTTTTTTAAATTTAAATCCATTTTATTTTTTGCGATTGCTCTATTTTATTTATTGTGTTTAGAATAACCTTGCAAAGTAAGTGATTGCAAGGTTTGCTTATATTATTTTTGATATCTTTTAATTGCTTCTTCAATGATAATTTTGGCTTTTTTCTCATCTTCAAAGCCTTTTACTTTAACCCATTTTCCACTTTCAAGATCTTTATAATGTTCAAAAAAATGTTTAATTTTATTGATTAAATTTGCAGGGAGATCTTGATAAGATTCAATATTTTCAAATTGAGAATTTAGTTTTTGAGCGGGAACGGCAAGAATTTTTTCGTCCATTCCTTTTTCGTCTTCCATAATTAAAACACCAATTGGCTTAACTGCGATTACTGCTCCTGAAATAATTGGAAAATCAGAAACAACTAATACATCTGCGGGGTCGCCGTCTTCTGATAATGTGTGAGGAATGAAGCCATAATTGCATGGGTAATACATTGCGGTGCCAATAAAGCGATCGACAAAGATTGCTCCCGAATCTTTATCGGCTTCATATTTTACAGGATCGGCATTCATTGGCACTTCAATAATAACATTTACTTGATGTGGGGGGTTCTTGCCAATGGATATTTTTTCTATATTCATAATTTGTTTATTTGATTTATATATAAGGATTAAAATTTTACAAAATCTAACTAGATTTTTATATCTTGCAAGTTTTATATATTGAGTTTATTTTTTACAATTCTTTAAAGTTAAAAAAATTAACAATCAAATCAATATTGCTAAATATAATGTTAGATATTAAACAAAATCTCTTAATTATCAATCAAGAGATAGAAAAAACTTGTAATATTTTTGGTTTTAATGCTAATCAAGTTAATTTGATTGCGGTTTCAAAAACAGTAGATAAAAGCTTAATTTATCAAGCAATTGAGAATGGTTGCAAGGTTTTTGGTGAAAATTATGTGCAAGAAGCAAAAGAAAAATGGCCCGAAATTAAATTAAAGTTTCCGCAAATAAAATTGCATTTAATTGGGCATCTGCAAAGCAATAAAAGCGATGAAGCATTGCAATTATTTGATTCAATCGATAGTTTAGACAGCGAAAAACTTGCAATTGCAATTGCTAAATCTGCTCGCAAATATCAAAAAAATCCACAAATTTTTATCCAAGTCAATATTGGTAATGAGTTGCAAAAGTCTGGAATTGCAATTAATGAATTAGAAGATTTTATTAATCTTGTAAAAAATGATTGCAAATTGAATTTAGTTGGTTTGATGGCTATTCCGCCTGAAAATGCTGTTGAAAATGGCGATGTAGCTCTATATTTTGGATTATTAGCAAAATTTGCAAAAAAATATCATCTTAAAAATTTATCAATGGGAATGAGTAATGATTTTAAGCAAGCTATTGCTTTAGGGGCAACTCATATTAGAATTGGTTCGGCAATTTTTGGCAAAAGAAAATGATTTCATGATCTTTCAATCTTTTAATTTTTTATTGCTATTCTTGCCCTTGGCTCTTACTGCTTATTATGTTAGTAAGAATAATGGCTTTAGAAATATTATTTTAATTATTACTAGCTTTATCTTTTATGCTTGGGGTAATTGGTGGTGGGCATTGATCTTGATTTCTTCTGCGGTGGTTGATTTTACTCTTGCACAAAAAATTAATTTATTAAATCAAAAATTATTAATTAGCGATAATAAGCAAGAAATTAATATTTTAGCGATTAATCGCCAAAGAAAAATAATCTTAATCACCAGTATTGTTTTTAATATCTCTCTGCTAGCTTTCTTTAAATATTGGGATTGGTTAATTGGCTTAATAGAAGATGGCTTATTTATTGATTTAACCTTCTTAAAACATTATCTTCCTTTGCCAGTAGCAATTTCATTTTATACCTTTGAAAGCCTTAGCTATATTATAGATATATATCGAAAACAATTCAAACCTACTAAAAATTTTCTTGATTATTTAACTTTCATTGCTTTCTTCCCTAAGTTAGTAGCTGGACCAATTATGAGGGCCCATGAGTTATTGCCACAACTTACTAAATTAAGAAAAAGACCTAGCTACCGCAATATTGAAATGGCAATTTTCTTGATTAGCTGGGGTTTGTTCAAAAAACTTGTATTCGCTGATAATCTTGGCCATTTGGTAGATAGATGCAGAGAAAATATTAACAATGCAGGAGTTGGCTTAATTCTTGCCATTGCTTTTTCTTATCAAATATATTGCGATTTCAGTGCCTATTGCGATATCGCCAGAGGAGTTGCCAAACTCTTCTCAATTAGATTGGGTAGGAATTTTTTAAACCCGCTACTAATTACTAATCCTGGCGATTTATTTAAGAAATGGAACATTACTCTTTCTAATTGGGTTAGAGACTATATTTATATTCCGATGGGAGGTAATAGATGCTCTTTAGTTAGAAGCATTTTTAATCTTTATTTTACTATGTTTATAATTGGCGCATGGCACGGAGCTGGTATTTTCTATATTTTATACGGTTTATTTTTTTCAACATTGGTGCTTATTTATAAAATTATACCACTTCATAAAATTCTCCCCTTCATTCTAGGGAAAAAAATTGGTAATTTTTTTAGTATAACGATAATGTTTTTTCTGATTTCCTACGGAATGATGATTTTTTGGTCAAAAACACTTAATGATTTTATTGATATTTCTAGCAGTTTTCTGCAAATTAAAGAAATTATATTCTTAAAAAATAGCCCCACTCCAGAGTTTATAAAATTATTATATGGTTTATTAATTTTTGTTCTACCGATTTTAGTTACTGATATTATTGGCTATAAAAGAAACCGTGAATTTGTTGATTTATATCCAAAATTTAGAGGTTTTGTTAAAATTAGCTTATTTGTTGCCATGTTTTACTTAACCTTGTTTTTAGCATCTCGCGGTAGTTATAATTTTATTTATTTTCAATTTTAGATGTTAGTTATTTTTCGTTCTTTTAGCAAATTATTGTTGGCGATATGCCTGATTCTGGTGATTGAATTAACGGTGTTTTTGGTGAATAATTATGAAGATTTATTAAAAATTATAAGGGCAGAAAATATCTTAGAAATGTCTTTTCTAAAAAAAGAGGCATTTACAAAAAAAATGATTAGTGTTAAAAATTTTTTTCTTCTTAATCAAGATTCTGATATATTAATAGTTGGCGATTCTTCGGGCTTATATGGCTTAAAACCTAGTGTTATTAATAATTACTTCAAAAATCACAAAACTATTAATCTATCAATTACCGCTGAAATTAGCTGGAATGGACATAGAGAGATTGCGGATTATTATTTAAAAAATAATAAAAATATAAAATATTTAATTTTTCATTTTTCGGCATATGGTTTGCCAAAAATTATTGAGCATAAATTTAGCAATGAATTAAGTGAGAATATAGAATCTGTATATAGCCAGAGGTGGAAAATGTTTTACAATCTTCCTTCCCTTTATTTTAGAAAAGATGTTATAAATTCATTATATTACAAAATATTTCCTTATCAATATCTTCAAGGCTTTTCGTTTTATGAAGGTTTTTTAAATAATTCTGGTGTCAATCAAGAGAATATTGCCAGTTTTTTTGATAAAGAAAAAGGTTGGTTCCCTCTTTATAATAATATGAATGATATTATTCCCGTTGGTGATTGTGGAAAATTTATTGTTGAAGATTTTATCAATTTAGAAGATAATATCTTGAGTTTTAGAGGGGGGCTTCAGAAAATTAAGAAATTTGCCAGTAATCACCCTAATTTAAAGGTTGCATTGATTTTTAACCCTGTTGCTTGCAATGTCTCCGATAAAGTTATGCCCTTTGTTAATGAATTGGAAAATTTTAAAAAAAATAATCCAAATATTTTTATTCCTTACGGCTATATCAAAACATATGACCTAAGTTATTTTTATGATAGAGCTCATTTTAATAATGATGGTGCTGAAATATATTCTAATGAAATTGCGAAAAAACTAATCGACTTTATTGATAAATAGTGAGTTTAGGTGTAATTATTTTTTTAAATTCCCCTATTATCTAGGTCTCTTTTGTTCAAAAATTATTAAAAATAAATATTTGTTTTTTAAATAAAAAGAATATTATTAAATCTTCACTTAAATTATTGATTAATTGATTTTGCTTTTATCTAAACAAGCCCTTAAAAAAGGTTTTGAGAAATTAATAATAAACAAATCTTATAAAAATGTTTTCACTAAAAAATAAAAATGCCCTAATTACTGGTGCAACTGGCGGTATCGGTAATGCAATTGCTAAAACTCTTGCTAAGCAAGGAGCTAGGCTGGTTTTATCTTCAACTAAAGAAGATAAATTAAAAGAATTAATTTCTTCTTTAACCAATAATAGCAACGGAGAGCATCAAATTGCTACTTGTAATTTGGCAGATAAAGCGAGTGTTTCCGCTCTATTTGATAAGGCAGAAGAGTTGGTCGGGCAAATCGATATATTAATTTGTAATGCTGGTGTTACTAAAGATAATCTAATTTTAAGAATGAAAGACGAAGATTTCGAATCGGTGCTAGATATCAATCTTCGCTCAACTTTTATTTTGAATCGCGATGCAATAAAAAAAATGATGAAAAGAAAATACGGCAGAATTATCAATATTTCTTCAGTTGTTGCAGTCACTGGTAACCCAGGTCAATCTAATTATGTCGCCTCTAAAGCGGGAATGATAGGAATGTCAAAATCTATGGCACAAGAAATTGCTAGCCGTGGCATTACAATTAACTCTGTCGCTCCCGGTTTTATTGAAAGCCCAATGACAGAAATTCTTACTGATCAACAAAAATCGGCTATTTTACACAAAATTCCTGCGGGTAAAATGGGCTTGCCAATTGATATAGCTAACGGAGTGGCTTTTTTAGCTAGCGATGAAGCTTCATACATAACTGGCCACACTCTGCATATTAACGGCGGAATGTTTATGGCATAAAATATAAACTTATGAAAACAAAAAATACAAAAATACAAGTTAAAAAAAACGATATTAAAAAAAGTAATCAAAAAAAGGTTGATAAGCCTAAAACAATAGCGGACAAAATATCTCTTTTTAAACAAGAAGATGGCTTTTTAGGGATATCTGAAAAATATGAAAAGGGCGATATTGATAATGCTAAAGTCGTGGTCGTGCCTTTTGGCTTAGAAAAGTCAGTAAGTTACGGCGGAGGCACAAAAAATGGCCCTACCGCAATCATTAAAGCATCTCATCAAGTTGAATTATTTGACGAAGAATTTTGGTGCGAGCCTTGCAAGGAATACGGAGTTATTACTGCAAAACCAACAAAGATCGATAAAACATCAATTGAAAAAGCCCTTAAACAGCTTGAATCTATTACCGAAACCATTCTTGATTATGATAAATTTCCTTTAATTCTTGGTGGAGAGCATTCGATAACCGCTGGCTCTATTCGTCCTTTTGTAAAAAAATATCCTAATATTGCAATTCTGCACTTTGATGCTCATGCCGATCTTAGAGATGGCTATGACGGCGAACATTATTCACATGCATCTGCTCTTAGAAGAGTAATGGATAACGACATTTCAACTTTAATTTCTTGTGGAATTCGCAATATATCTGCCGGAGAAATACCTTATCTAGAGGCAAATAAGGATAGAATCAAGATTCATTTCGCTAAAGATAGAAGAAGCTGGGATATTAAAAAAATTGTTGCCCCATTAAAAGGCAGACCAGTATTTTTAACTTTTGATATTGATGGTTTTGATGCAAGCTTAATGCAGGCAACAGGAACCCCAGAACCGGGAGGGTTTTTTTGGGAAGATGCCATGGATATAATAAAAGAAGCTAGCAAAATAAGTAATTTTGTTGGTGCCGATGTCGTTGAATTGGCTCCGGTTAAGCACCTCCATTCTTGTGATTTTATGACCGCAAAATTATGCTATAAAATTTTATCTTATGCTTTGATGAAATAAGCAATTGCCAGTCAACAGACCTTGGTAATCGACCATGGTAATCGACTTTGGCAATTCAGCATTTTTTCGCAATGGCTCATTTAAAAAATTAATATTAGAAAAAATAGCTAATATCTTGCAAATAAAACCATAGATTTCTATTATAAATCATAATATTTTGCAATCAGGTTGCAAATAATTAATCACTAAACCAAAATAAGCACAATCATTTAAGCTGATGCAAGAAGAATTTGAAATATCAGACATCGATAGAGAAGAGGCTGATTATGTTATTGAATTAATTAAAAAAATATCAAAGCAAGAAGAGTCTGCAATTTTATGCACCTCAGATTCATCTAATCCTAACTGTTTTTCAATTACTTATGCTAATAAAGCATTTCTTAACTTGTTCAATGTTGAGCATTTTTTAGTGGTTGGCAAAGATTTTGATTTTCTATTTAAAGATATCGACTTAAATTGTGAGTCTCTTCAATATCATGAATATGCAAAGTTAATTAAAGCGGTAAAAAACTTTAAATTTTGCTCTGCAATTATTGATATCAAAGGTTTGTTGCCAAGAAATTTTGATTACCAAGAATCTTTTAACATTAATTTTAATCCTGGAAAAATAATTTCAGACAAAAAATTTGCAACTATCATATTTCAAAAAGTAGCTAAAGAGCAAAACGATTATTATGCTTCACAAATTGAAAATTCTGGTTTTGTTAGTAACCTTGAAAGAATGCTCAGAAATGAGCGTTTATTAAGATCGATAAGCTATTTAGTGGTTTCTGATATAGAAATTGAGGAAATCGCACAAAAAATTGCTAAAATTTTATGTGAACATTTTAAGGTTGATAGATGCTTGATACACGATCTTGAAGACGATTCCAGCACTAATTTTGTGGTTGAGAATTGCAGTAAATCCATGAAGCCAATAATTTCCCAATCAATAAAAAAGAATCATCAAAAAGATGTAGTTTCTCAAGAATGTCAAGATTTAATTAAATATCTTCATTTTCAAAATGAATTATATAAAAAATTATGGCTAAGAAATAATGAATATGGTGAAAAAAAGCAGAATATATCAATCTTTGTTGAGGATGTAATTTTTGATCATAATTTTGCTCCCATTCAAGATATTTGTCAAAAATTTGGCATCGTTTCTCAGATATCGGTTATTAGTAAAATAAACAATCAAGTGAATAATGGCATATATATTCATCAGAACGAAAGAAGAAAGTGGCTTGTTGATGAAATAGAAATGATTGAAATGATAGCCGATCAATTTGCCATTGCAGTCGATCGCTCTCGCTCAATTGATAAAATTATGATAACTAATCATCAATTAACTGAAAAAACCCATCAATTAAAAGATGCATTGAGAAAGGAAAAAGAATTAAGAAAAACTCAAAATGAATTTGTAGCAACTGTTTCTCATGAATTCAAAACCCCATTGCAAATAATTGATAGCACTAGAGAATTGATGATGCGAAAATTAAAAAATACGGCAATTTTCGATGAAAATATTGAAAAAGATTTTGAAAAAATAAAAAATGGAGTTTCAAGAATGACGGGGCTAATAGACAGCACTATTAATCTTGCAAAATTAGATAGCGATCCCAATCAAATTCAGCCAAATAAAAAATATTTTGACATACGATCTTTAATAATTGATATCGTAGATAGAAGTGGCAATATTGCAAATAATCGTAATTTAAGGGTAAATATTGATATTAATGAGTTGCCAAATAGCTTTTTTGCCGATCAAGGGCTATTAGACCATGTTTTTACCAATATGATCTCTAATGCAATGAAATATTCTAATGAAAATTCAGAAATATCAATCATTGGCAAATCTAATCAAGCAGAAATTTTAATTACAATAATAGATAGCGGTATAGGAATACCAAGCTCTGACCTTGAAGATGTTGGAAAAAAGTTTTTTCGAGCTGGTAATAGTTTAGGGGTTTCTGGAACTGGTATTGGATTATATCTAAGCAGAAATTTTGTTAATTTGCACAATGGCTCGATAAAAATTACTAGCAAAGAGGGCGTTGGAACTACTGCAATTATAACTTTGCCAGTCGATAAAACTATTTCTCCAAAAAATTTTAAAAATTTGTTAAATCTAAGTAATATTAATTAAAATAAATAATCTAAAATGATCCTTAAAAATAAATTCAACATTATTAGTGGTAAAATGCCAAAAATAACCATCTCGAAATCTTTTTATATCTTAATCGCTCTTTATTCAATTTCTGCAAGAGCGGAAGATGGCTTAAAATATCCATTTTTGTCGGGAGATATTTTGATTGAGAATCGTAGCGATCATATTTATTCAAGAAAAACATCTAATAATCTTAAGGTAAATAACTCATTTTTTTATGTTGAAAATAATAGCAATCTTCACATCAATCAATTTTGGCAAATCAAAACCAATTGGAGATTACAGCCCAATAATGTTATCACTACAAGAAATGTAGAATTTCCAGAGCGATATCGCACAATATTGCAAAATGATCGCTCAATAGGCATGTTGGATAGAATGGGTTTAATTGCCGAGGAGATTAAGATTAATTTTGAAAATGAAGATTTAACCGCGAATATTGGAAAATTTGACCCCACTTTTGGAACTGCTCACTTTAAATCAAAGAAATTAGGGGTTTTTACTAGAGATTTCACCGAAGATTATAATCTGCGAGAAAAAATAGGGGGCAATTTAAATATCTTGTTAGAAAATAGCCAGATAAGCCTTAATAGCTTTTTTAACGACACAACTCCTCTTAGTGAGAGTGCCATAAATAATCGCGGACAAGCATCTCAAAATCAGGCTATATCAGGAAATAACGGTAATTTATCTTCTTATTCAGTTAATTTAAAAACTTCAAAAACTTTAGGTTTTGACAATTGGTTCAGTAATTTAGGCTATAGAAGCCTAGGTGTAAAGAATGCTTTAAATAATTCTCGAGAATTTGGTATGGTTTTAAATTCTGAATATCTTTGGCAATATGGAAAAATGTCAATTGTTCCGTTTTTTGAATTGGTTAAAATTAACAATTTTACTGGTGAGAAAGATAGAAATGCCCTATATTCAACCACCGCAATGATGTTGCGATATAATAATTGGAATATGAGCGGTAGTTTTATTAATCGCAACATAAAAAGTAAAATTAAGAATTATTCAATCAGAGATTATCAAGCTCAAATTTCGGTTGGTTATAAATTTAAAAATGGCTTTGCGATTGATTTAACTAGGGCAAATATAAAAGAGTCTTCTTTAAATTCAGCTTCGAGCAAGGCTTCTTTGATTGGTGCAAATTTAAGTTATCTTTATAAATTTTAATATCTATTTAAAGAAGCTTTAGATTGTTAATGATTTATCTCTATTGAAGAAGCAAGAGAGCCTAATTTCGCTAGTAATTGATATGCTAAAAAAGCATTAGAACCTCCAATTGATGCAAGTTCAGAAGTTATATCGTGCGAATCAACAAATTCAGCTCCACTGCTATTAAGGTTGGCATAATTATCTTTTCTTTGATTGAGGCGAAATAAATTTGCTACAACTTCGCCATTTACCATATAAATTAAGGGTTCAGCAGTTTTGTTGGTGATTAAATCTTGAGTAATAATTCCTTCTTGGATAATTACTTGATGATTCAAATGCGAGCCTTTGATGGCATTCATTTTGTTTCTTTCTTTTTTATTTATTGTTAAAATATCGTCTCCGCTAAAAACGGGCATTACCGCCATTCCATAGGTTCCATTATCTGCCTTGATATAGCAGTAAGGTTTATCTTTGATATTATATTGTTGATATTTTGCAAAAATTTTGGCAATTAAATTTTCCGTTTTATTAGCGAGATCGTCAAGCCCAATTAGGTTTTTAAAATCAATATTTTCAGCACTGTCAATAATTGTAGAAATAAACCAACTATCAATCTCAAGAATTTTTGATAATTCTTCCGCCAATTGATTATATATTTGAAAATGATGAGATTTTTTCCGCCTATACCACCCTAATTTATGGTTTGGAACTACGATTGTATCGCTATTTTTTATTAATTCTGGGACTCCATCCGTAAGATCATTGTTGAGAATTATAAGATCTGCGACAAAGCCTTCTAAGGTTTGAATTTGTTTATTTTTTAGGGCAAGATATTCAATTTTTATTTCTTTGCCTTCTGATATCATTATTGTTTTATAATTTTCATGATCTGGTGAATCAAGAGTGGTGGCAATTTTTGCTTTATTGCTATTGAAGCTGAAAATATTTTGTAGGGTTAGTAGATTTTCTAAATAATTCAAATTTCTGCTATGATTTTCACCGATAATTATGATTCTTAAATCTTCAGCTTTCTTGTTAGCAATTTTTGATTCTGTTTTGATGATCTCCTCTAGAAATTTCTTGACTTCTAATTGAGTTTTTTTCAATGATTCCCCTTTTATATTGTTAAATCCAGCGGGAAAGCAGTTGCTATCAACTACTGCTATTTTATTGCCAGAATGGCGAATATCAAAGGAATTATATAATGTTTTGCCAGAAAATTGTTGATATTTTTTGATAAAAAATAGATTAATTTCATCTTTTTTTTGATTGATTTTTTCTTCTAGAATTTTGATTATTGCCATTAATTTAACCAGTGAAATTATTCGAGTAAGATTTTGGTTGAATTTTGACTTCCTTAGATTCAATTATTTTAAAATTTAGTGATTTTTTAGTTGCATAATCAACTGCCTGTTCTTTGCTTGAGAAGATTAATTTTAATTGATGACTAGTATTTGAGCTTGAAACCCATCCCATTAAAGGGTTTATGGTTCTGTGTTTAATTGATTCCGTTAGCGATAATAGCCATTTTTGGCAATTTCTTCTTCCAGATTGCATTGGGCTTTTTACGGGTTGATAAATTATAAATTGAGCCATATTAATTATTTTTTTGAATTGTTGGGTTTGGTATATTTTTGTTTAAATTTAGTTGCTCCATTTTCGACTTCTTCTTGTCTTGATCTCGCTATTGCTATGCTATTCGCCTTCACATTTTTATTGATAACACTTCCAGCCCCGATAATTGCATTATTGCCGATGTTTACAGGAGCAACTAGACAAGTATTTGAACCGATAAATGCATTATTTTCAATGGTGGTAGAAAATTTTTCGAAGCCATTATAGTTGCAAGTAATCGTTCCTGCTCCAATATTTACATTTTCGCCGATGTGACTATCGCCAATATAACTCAAATGATTGATTTTGCTTAATGCTTGAATTTTGCTGTTTTTGATTTCAACAAAATTGCCAATCCTTGCCGATTCTGCGATTTCAGTTTGAGGTCTAATTCTAGCGAAGGGACCAATCACAGCATTAGATTTTATCTTGCAACCTTCAAGATCGCTAAAAGATTTTATTTCAACCTCTTCTTCAATTTCAACATTATTACCAATTACTACATTTTGATGAATTATGCTACCTGCTCCTATCTTGGTATCGCAAGATAAATATATTGTGCTGGGGTCGAGCATTGTAACTCCTGACTCCATCAATTTTTTTCTTAGTTGATCCTGTTTTATTTTCTCAATTTCGGCTAGTTCATTTTTTGAATTAACCCCAAGCAATTCTAGAGGCGAGGTAATGATAAACGAACAATGAATATCAGATTTATTCGCTATAGCGACAATATCGGTCAGATAAAATTCTTGTGAAGCATTCTGATTATTGATTTTGTTTAGCAATTCAAGAGGTTTATTATTTTTTATTCCGATAATTCCGCCGTTGCATAGTTTAATTGATTTTTCTTCATCATTAGCATCTTTAAATTCAACTATTTTAAGTAATTTATTGTTGGTGATAACCAGTCTGCCGTAGGGGCTTTGTTGATAATCTTTTTGTTGATTTTCAAAACCTAGCACCACCAGATTATTTTCATCTATTGCTTCAAGTTGATTATTGATTTCCCCCATTGTTGATGCTGTTAATAAAGGGGTGTCTCCATAGAGAATAAGAATTTTTTTTGCGATATTGATTTTTGTTTGCTGTAAAAATTGTAAAGCCATTTTTACTGCATCGCCAGTGCCTTTTCTTTCAAGTTGCAGGGCAAAATTTAATTTAATATCGGGGTTATTTTTAATAATCTCATTTTGATATTTTTGCATTTCTGCAGATATTACAATGGCTATATTTTGAGGATTTATTTTTTTTGCTTCGTCAATAACAATTTGTAGCATTGACCTTCCTGCTACTTGATGCATAACCTTAGGAAGGTTTGATTTCATTCTTGTGCCTTTGCCAGCAGCAAGAATTATAATCGATATATCGTTTTTAGCCTCTACGATATTACTTTGATTGTTAATGTTTTTGATTATCGAAGTTTGAAGGCTCATATTATTTAGTAAATTATGGAATTTCAATTAAACAAGCAAAAATATGCCTAAATAAGATTGCATTAGTCAGAATTTAAAAAAATTAAAATTTTAGATAATAAGTTTTGATAAATAAGTGTCTATTTAATCTTATTTAAACATAGAAAATTAGATATTATATGATTTAACTAAATATTCTAATTGATATTTTTATTTACCAATTTGTTTTTTGAAATCCAAGGCATCATTGAGCGAAGTTTTTCGCCAACCTCTTCAATTTGATGTTTTTTGCCTTTTGCCCTTAATTCATCAAAATTCTTTTTGCCAGATTTATTTTCAGCCATAAATTCTTTAACGAATTGTCCAGATTGAATTTCTTCAAGGATTTTTTTCATTTCAGCCTTGGTTCTTGAATCAACAACTCTGCTTCCGCGAGTTAGATCGCCATATTCTGCGGTATTAGAAATAGAGTATCTCATATTGGCGATTCCACCTTCATAAAGGAGATCAACTATTAATTTCATTTCATGCAGACATTCAAAATATGCCATTTCGGGGGCGTATCCCGCTTCTACAAGGGTTTCAAACCCTGCAGTAATTAGAGCGGTAACTCCACCGCATAAAACAGCTTGTTCGCCAAATAGGTCGGTTTCGCATTCTTCTTTAAAGGTGGTTTCGATAATCCCAGATTTAGCTCCGCCAATCGCAGAAGCATAAGATAATGCTATTGATAAGGCATCGCCGGTTTTATTTTGAGAGATTGCTACTAAACAAGGAACTCCACCACCCTTAGTATACTCACCTCTTACAGTGTGCCCAGGGCCTTTTGGAGCAATCATAAACACATCAAGATCTGCTCTAGCTTTAATAAGCTCAAAATGAATATTTAGACCATGAGCAAATGCTAGAGAGGCACCTTGTTTTAGGTTATTTTGTAAATCTTTTTCATAAATTTCAGCCTGCGATTCATCGGGAGTTAAAACCATCAAAACATCTGCCCATTTAGCAACTTCAGAGTTAGAACTAACTTCAAAGCCAGCATTTTGAGCTTTAGCGATTGATGAAGAGCCCTCTTTAAGAGCGATTTTTATTTGAGAAACTCCGCTGTCTCTTAGATTTTGCGCATGTGCATGTGCTTGACTACCGTAACCAACAATTCCAACTTTTTTGTTTTTAATTATATTGAGGTCAGTGTCTTTTTCGTAAAAAACTTTCATAGCTGTTTTATGATATTTATTGAATTAATTTGATAAATAAAATTGATAAATTTTATGAGAAATTAACAATAAAAGATAATTTTAATCAAGCAAGTATTTTCTAGTGAAAATATATTTAATCAGCCTGTTACCAACTTATTGATGGGGGGGGGTGAAAATTTTTTAATTATTGATTTTTTAATAAATTAGCAAGATAACGAGCTATTAAATCTACTTCCAGATTGCATAAATCGCCAATTTTACAATATTTAAAATTAGTATTTTCAAAAGTGTGAGGCACAATGTTAATCATGAAGCTATTTTGCGATGCCTCGTTTATGGTTAGGGAGACTCCATTGATGGTTGCTGAGCCTTTAGGAGCAATAAATTGTTTGTTTGATGCTGTTAGTGAAAAATAAAATTGCCAAGAATCCTTAACTGCCAAAATATTGCATATTTCCACAGTTTCATCAATATGCCCTGAAACAAGATGCCCGCCTAACTCATCGCCAATTTTTAGTGAAAATTCGATATTGATAATTTCTCCAATTTTCCATTTGTGAATATTGGTTTTATTGATAGTTTCTTGTGATGCCTGAAAATCAAGTTCAAATTTTTGATCTTCAATTTGATTCTTTTTGATTAGAGTTAAGCAAATACCGTTGCAAGCGATAGAACATCCAATTTCAAGGCTTCTTGCTTGTTTTTCATTGTGGTTTAGAGGTAGATTTAATAAGATTGTTATTAAGGTATCTTGATTTGGAGTGCTAATAATTTGCTTGAGGACTCCAAGATTGGTAATTATTCCTGTAAACATTTTATGAAAAAAGCCTTTGTCGATTCATTCTGAGGGCTTCTTTTTTAATTTTGTTGATTGCGGATTCTTCAATTTGGCGGATTCTTTCTCGGGATACTTGATAAAGTTTGCTTAATTCTTCAAGAGTTAGTGGAGATTCAATTAAATGACGGTTTTTAATGATTTCTTTTTCTCTTTCATTTAAAACTTCTAGAGATTTGTTGAAAATAGACTCTTGGCGATGCTTTATTTGATTGTAGGATGCTATTTCTTCTTGATTTGGTTCTTGAGAGGCAATTATGTCTCCAGCTTCAAGATCTTCATCTTCGTTGATTTTTTGATTCAAAGAGTTATCTGAATTATTGAGTCTAATATCCATTTCAATAACTTCTTTTTCTGAAACATTGAGATTTTGAGAAATTATTTTTAAATTATTTGGCGATATTGCTTTATTTGAGGTTTCGCCAAGTTTCTTTTTTATTTTATTTAAATTAAAAAATAATTTTTTTTGAGCTGCTGTGGTGCCGATTTTTACTAGAGACCAAGATTTTAGAACAAACTCTTGAATCGAAGCTCTTACCCACCACATTGCATAAGTAGAAAAGCGAAAGCCTTTGCTGGGTTCAAATTTTTTTAGTGCCTGCATTAGCCCCATATTTCCTTCCGAAACTAAATCAACCATTGGCAATCCGTAGTTGCGAAATTTGCTAGCGATTTTTACAACCAACCTTAGGTGGCTTTGAATCAATGCCTTAGCAGACTCCTTATCATTAAAATTTTTGAAACGATTAGAGTGCTCTATTTCTTCTTCTGGAGTTAAAATTGGAAATTTGTGGATTTTATTGAGATACTGCAAAAAGCTACGATTCTCTGATCTTATGTTGCCATAATAATCTTTGGTGGATAATGATTTTTCTGTAAGTTTATTATTTTTATCTTCGTTTTTAGATATTTCTATAGACATATTTAGTATTAAAATTTCTGTATTAAATAAGTTTTAAGAATTTGTGAAATTTAATATCTGCAATATATTAATTATGATATATTTTTCAAGGAAAAATTCTGGGAAAAATTCTGGGAAAAATTCTGAAAAATAACAACTCCTAAATGTTAAGAGTTGTTATTTAGCAAGATTTTACAAAAATTAATAAGTTTTTTGAGGGCTCTTTTTGGGATATTTTTTCTCAAAATTTTTGCGATTTGGCTTGCGGAAACTTATTCTTCTTTCAAAGCTTGTAAATATAACTGCAACCAGTAATAGCAAGGCATTGATTAAGAAAAATCTAACCGCGAGGTCTTTTTCTCCGTTATTTATTAGATCTTTTATAAAATAGAGTAATGCAATATTGTAAATTAGTGCACAAATCTGACCAAGTCGTACATTGAAATTATAGCTAGATAGTTGTTTATCTTGCCATTTTAAACGAGAATCTTGCTCTTTTTTTACCAATGAAGCAAAGTTAACATTTTGGTCAATATTGTTGTCGAATCTTTCTGTTACTTGTTTTGCAGATATTGATTTATTGCCATTATAAAATTTGGGACGATTTCTATTATTTTCTTGCATTTTCGATTGTTTGTTGTTTTAAGTTTTTTTCAGTTTTTACAATATCAAAATATAGTTCCAGCCAATCTTTTTCAAGTGCTTCGCTTTCTTCAGTAAAAGGATATTGTTTTTTAGTTTTAATGGTAGCAAAAGAGGTGATTGAGACCACTCCGCTAAGTATTTTTTTTATAGTGTTGTTCATATTTTAATTTTAATTTTTGCCAAAAAGCTCATAAAGTGCTATTGCCGTTGCAACTGAAGCATTTAAACTTTCCACTTTATCACTGATTTCGATTTTCGCAAGAATGTCGCAATTTTTTTTAACTAAAGTGCGGATTCCTGAACCTTCAGATCCAACAACAAGAGCTATATTTTTATAGCCTTTAAGGTTAGAAATTTGAGTTTTTGATGTTCCTTCGAGACCAATTGACCAGTATCCTAGCTCTTTAAGTTTCTCCAATAAATTACTAAAATTAACTACCTCAAATAATTCAGCATTTTCAATTGTTCCTGCTGACGATTTTATCATTGTGGCATTTTCTTTAGGGCTATTATGTTTTGTAAAAACTATTTTAGTTATTCCAAAGCTTATAGCACTACGAATTATTGCTCCAATATTTTGAGGATCAGATAACTGATCAAGTAATAATAAATTCGGCAATTCTTGCTCCGCCTCAGAAATTTTATAAAGTTCAGCTAATAAAGTGAACTGATCATTAATCGGCAAGTAAGAGCAGTTGGCAATTAACCCTTGATGTAAATTATTTTTACCAACTAAATTATCGATTTTGTTAATATCGGTAATTTCTAAATTTGAAACTAATTTATGGTAAAACTTACTATCAAGAGAATTTTTTATTTTATCAATAAATTTTTCTAAATCAATAGCTGAATTTTTGCTAACGATAATTTTATGAATTTCTCTTTTTTGGCTCTGAATGGCTGAAAAAACTGGATGCTTTCCGTATAGCCAAAGTTCATTGGGAGAATTATTGTTCGATTTTATTTTGATTTGTTTTCTTTTCATTGTTTTTTTCTGGTAATTTTTCGTCTTTTTCTAATTTTTTATCTTCATCGTCTTTTTTCTCTTCAGTTTTTTTTATTGACTTTTTTGCTTGGTTGTTTTCTGAATTTTCAGCCTCTTCTTTTGTTTTAATGGGGTCTTCTAGTTTAGGCTCTGCTTCTTCGGGCTTTTTTTCATTTAGTGATTTAGTTTTTTCTTTTTTGATAATCTCCTTTTTATTGGTTTTTTCATTGTCAATAGCTTGATTTTCAATTGTTAGATCTTTTGATTTATCTAAAATTTCTGTTTTTATTTTTTCTTGTTTTATAATCTCATTTGTTTGTCGAAAATTTATAAAGAGTGTAGTGTTTGTGTTTTTAAGGATTCGGCGATTTATTTTTGCTATTGCTTCTGTTGCCAGCTCAATCTTGATTTTTTCTTTTATTTGCTCAATGTGGGGTATTTTTACAGAGCGGGAATCGAGTAATTTGATAATGTGCCAACCAGCACTAGTGAAAATTGGTTCAGAAATTTGATTTGGCTTCATGGTTATTAAGATTTTTAAAATTTCAATTTTAATTTGATCTTCGATTATATAGCCGTCATTTTCATTGTAAAATAATTTTGTTATTTCTGTATTTTCATGAGTTTTCGTTTTATTCGTGGAGTCATTTCGTTTTTCTGGTTTTTTTGAACTGTAATGCTGAAGTATTTCTGTGTTTAAATTTTCATTAAGGATTTTTTCGTTAATTTTTTTATAAATTTCTTCAGCCTGTTCTTTTGTTTCGAATGTTGCTTCTATAATTTTATATTCTTTTTTCCCTTCAAATTCACGACTTAAATCGAGATATTTTTGATTTGTTTTTTGTTCGTTTGCCTCATTTTTTATGGTATTTTTAATGAATGCATCTTTGATTATTCTGTTGGTTTCTTTTTCAATTGCAAGCTTCACTTCTTTGTTTTTTGCAATATTTGATTTTTTTGCTTCTTTAATGAATTCATTTTCAAGATAAATTTCTTTAACCAAAGATTCAACGAGTTCTTTTGGCAGTTTGTCAAAATTAATTCTTTCGTAATTTTGATTATTTTTAAAATTAATAAATTCTTTTCCTAGAGCCTCAGTTATTTTATTTTGTAGATCTGATTTTAATATTTTGTAACCATTAACTTCGGCAATTATTTCTGATTGAGGGATTTTATTAACAAAATACGAAGAAATTGCAATTGAAAATATTGAAAAAATTGCAATAAGGATGATTGTTCTTCTGGCCTTTCTTCTTTTGGAGTAATTTCTCATTTGAAATTGAACTTTTAATAATTTGATGATTTATCTAAACATTGTGAAGTTTTTTAGCAACTTAAAATTTGAAAATAAAACTGTTTCAATTGTAAATTTGCTTTCTAAAATGTTCTATTTTGCAAATTCAGGGTTATGTAATTTTATTTTGTTAAATTCTGTAAAATAAGCATTTAAAAAACACACTCATTTCTATAAATATTTTTTATAAATACAAGTTTTTAATTAAAAAATGATAAAAGTTGCTTTATTTGAGCCAGATATCGCTGGCAATGTTGGAACAATCATTCGCACTTGTGTGGGCTTTGATGTCGAGTTGCATGTTATCGAGCCTTGCGGATTTCCTTTTGATATTCAGAGAATTAAAAAATCTGCCTTAGACTATATTTTTAAAGCTAAAATTATTCGTCATCAAAATTTTGAGAGTTTTTATAATCTTGAGCTTTTAAACAAAGACTCAAGGCTTGTTTTGGCTTCAACTAAAGCCAGCATTAATTATTTGGATTTTAAATTTAATGAAAATGATATATTGATGTTTGGTAGCGAAAGTTCTGGTGTTCCGCATGAGGTTTTTAATAAATCTCATGAAAGAGTTTTTATCGCTATGAAAAATAGCCTCAGATGCTTTAATGTCGCTATTTCTTGTGGAATAATTTTAGCGAAAGCGATTTCTGAAATTTAACTTAAAATTAATTGGATAAATATCTTGATATTTTAAAAAAAATTTACTATTAATAATCTACTAATTTTTTACTAAATAAAATTTGAGTATAAAATAGATTTATTAAATATTAATTTATAAATATAATAAAAAAACGGAGTAAAATCAATGGGTAAAATTGCTAATTATTCAATAATTGATCATCAATTTGATGTCTTGGTAATTGGTGCTGGCGGAGCAGGTTTAAGAGCAACTCTTGGTATGTCTTCTAAGGGGCTTTCAACCGCTTGTATTACAAAAGTTTTCCCTACCCGCTCTCATACTGTTGCGGCTCAAGGTGGTATTTCGGCTGCTCTTGGCAATATGGGAGAAGACGATTGGAGATGGCATGCTTTCGACACCATTAAAGGATCTGATTGGCTAGGTGATCAAGATGCAATTGAATATATGTGTAGCGAAGCCCCAGATGCAATAATTGAATTAGAGCATTATGGAGTGCCATTTTCGCGAACTAAAGAAGGTAAAATTTATCAAAGACCTTTCGGTGGAATGACAACAAACTACGGTGAGGGTAGTGCCGCCCAAAGAACTTGTGCTGCCGCAGATAGAACTGGTCATGCTATTCTACACACTCTTTATCAGCAATCTTTAAAGCATAATGCAAAATTCTTCATTGAATATTTTGCTCTCGATTTAATCATGGAAAATGGAATTTGTCGTGGAGTTACTGCAATATCAATGGTTGATGGTGAAATGCATCGCTTCAAAGCTAATTTAGTTGTTCTTGCTACTGGTGGCTACGGAAGAGCTTATTTTTCTGCTACTTCCGCTCATACCTGCACGGGAGACGGCAATGCAATGATATTAAGAGCCGGCCTACCGTTGCAAGATATGGAATTTGTGCAATTTCATCCAACTGGAGTTTACGGTTCTGGTTGTCTAATAACTGAAGGAGCAAGAGGAGAAGGCGGTTATTTAGTAAATTCTGAAGGCGAGAGATTTATGGAAAGATATGCTCCAAATGCTAAAGATCTTGCTAGTAGGGATGTTGTTTCCCGAGCTATGACAATGGAAATTATCGCAGGAAGAGGTGTTGGGCCTAACAAAGACCACATTTATTTGCATCTTAATCACTTAGAGCCAAAAGTTCTTCACGAAAGATTACCAGGTATTTCCGAAACTGCAAAAATCTTTGCTGGCATCGATGTCACTAAACAACCTATTCCCGTTCTGCCAACTGTTCACTACAATATGGGCGGTATTCCGACTAATTTTAAAGGCGAAGTTTTAAATGTTAAAAACGGCAAGACAGAAGTAGTTGCTGGGTTGATGGCTATCGGTGAGGCGGCTTGTGTTTCTGTTCATGGTGCAAACCGCTTAGGTTCGAACTCTTTGCTTGATTTAGTCGTTTTTGGTAGGGCTGCCGCAATTCGTGCTAGTGAAATTATTAAGCCAAATTCTTCTCATGCAGAATTTGCTAATGATGCCGGAGAAGAATCAATCGCAAGATTCGACAAAATAAGAAATAGCGATGGTTCTAGCTCTGTTGCTTCCGTCCGTTTTAAAATGCAAAAAACTATGCAAGAAAAAGCTGCGGTATTTAGAACTGAAGCAACTCTTGCTGAAGGTGTGAATCAAATGCATGATATCTTTAATCAATTTTCTGATATAAAAATTAAAGATCGTGGTCTAATTTGGAATAGCGATTTAATTGAAGCCTTAGAGCTTGATAATCTTCGCTCTCAAGCATTGGTAACTATAAAATCTGCTCATAACCGCAAAGAAAGTCGTGGTGCTCATGCTCGAGAAGATTACAAAGATAGAGATGATGAAAATTGGCTAAAGCACAGCATTATGTGGTGCAATGAAAATGGCGACACAAAAATCGATTATCGCGATGTTGTTTTAAAGCCAATGACTAACAATATTCAATCTTTTCCACCAAAGAAAAGAGTTTATTAAGAATTCATGTATCGTAAAATAATAAAAACAATTTTAGTTAAAAATTAATTAACATTATCAATAAATCTAAATAAATTAATTATGGCAGAGTTTAAGCTTCCTAAAAATTCGCAAATTGACAAAAATGCAGGCAATTTTTATAAGGCTCCAGATGGTGCAAAAAATACCCGTATCTTTGAAATTTATCGCTACGACCCCGAAGATCTAGAAAAAAAGAACCCTCATATCGATAAATTTGAAATTGATCTTGATAATTGTGGTCCGATGATTCTTGATGCTTTAATTAAAATCAAGGGAGAGCTAGACAGCTCCCTTACTTTTCGTAGATCTTGCCGAGAAGGAATTTGCGGTTCATGCTCAATGAATATTGACGGCACTAATGGTTTAGCTTGCACTAGGGCAATTGGCGATTGCAGTAAATCTGCGGTTAAAATTTATCCTTTACCGCATATGCCTGTAATTAAAGATCTGGTTCCTGATTTAACTAATTTTTATGAGCAATACAAATCAATTGAGCCATGGTTGAAGGCTGATAAGCCAGAAGCTAGCGACAAAGAAAGGTTGCAATCTCCCGAAGAAAGAGAAAAACTAGACGGTCTTTATGAGTGTATTCTTTGTGCTTGTTGTTCAACTTCTTGCCCTAGCTATTGGTGGAACGGCGATAAATATCTTGGCCCCGCAACCTTATTGCAAGCCCAAAGATGGATAGTAGACTCCAGAGACGAAGCAACCGACGAAAGGCTTGATGCTCTTGAAGATTCCTTTAAATTATATCGTTGCCATACTATCATGAATTGTGCTAGTGCTTGCCCCAAAGGCTTAAACCCGGCAAAAGCAATTGGTAAAATTAAGCAGGCTATTGCCAGCAAAAAAGCTTAACTCAATCATTAGCTTACTTAGTCATATAATAGGTTAAAAATTCTTTAAAGAATGATGTAGTTTTTTGTTAACTTTTTTGTTTGCTGAATAAAAACCCCAATATCGTTGATGCAAAGATATAAATCTTTTATTTCCTGATTTTAATAAGGTTAGATAATTTTAATAATTTTTTAAAAATGGATAAGAAAATTTTGTTTTTAGGATGCGGTAAGATGGGCTCCATATTGCTTGCAAACCTAGTTGAAATCAGTAAAATCAAGCCTCAACAAATTGCGGTTATAAAAAATAATTGCGATAAGGTAATTTTTAGTCATAAAAAAAGTTGGCATGATGATTTATTGATTATTGATGATTCTAGCGATTTCCCCTCTGATTATTGTGCCGATATAATATTTATATCTGTTAAGCCTCAAGATGCAATATTAGCAACTTCTAAATTGTTAAACCGCAAAATTACTAGTGAAAACACAATATTTATTTCTATTCTTGCTGGCAAAACAATAAATTTTCTAGAAGAAATTTTTAAGCAATTTATTGTTGAGCCTAAAATTGTTAGAACGATGCCTAATTTGCCAATTAAACAGGGTAAAGGAATTTTTGCTTATAAAATGAATAAAAATCTCCAGCAAAATGATATTACCTATTTAGAATCAATATTTTCAAGCTTTGGAGAATTGTTATTATTAGAAAATGAAGAGCTTTTTAATGTGGTAACGGCGATTTTTGGCTCTGGTCCTGCCTATATTTTTCTATTACAAGAAATATTGGTAAATATTGCTACAAAAAATGGCATTAAAGAAGAGCAGGCTGTAAGGCTGGTTAATCATTTATTTTTTGGTAGCTCGTTAATGGTTGAAAAATATATTGCTGATGATGCAAAATTGAATTTGCAGTCTTTAATTGAATTGAGAGAGCAAGTAACTTCTAAAAAAGGAACCACGGAATCGGCAATTGCAATTTTAACTCAAGATAATCAATTGAATAATATTTTTATTGAAGCGATAGATTCAGCAATTGCAAGGTCTAAAGAATTATCATCGTAATTTAAAAACATCGATATGTTAGAATTTATTAAAATGAATGCTTCGGGCAATGATTTTATCATCATTGATGCTAGAAAAATTGATATTTCAATTAATAGCGAGCAGATTGCTTTTTTTTCTAAGAGGCAAAATATCGGTTGCGACCAGTTTATTGTTATTCGTAGCCCTGATTTAGCATTGAGCAAGTTGGCAATTAATGAAGGTGCATTGGCAAAAAATAATATTATCATTTTTATGGAAATATATAATGCTGATGGTTCTGAAGCAAGAGCCTGTGGCAATGCTACTCGTGCAGTTGCTGGTTTGCTGTTTGAAGAAACTAAAAAAGATGCTTTTTCAATTGCTACAATTGCAGGGATCATCAAATGCAACCTCAGAGATAACAAAAAAATCGCCGTAGAATTAGCAATTCCAACCTTTGCTAATGCGGATATACCGCTAGTTGAGAATTTTAATAATCAAATAATTGATTCACAAAATATTAATTTATTTGGTCGTAAATTCTTTGTTTTATCAGTTGGCAACCCTCATCTAGTAACTTTCATTGATAAATCAATAGAGGATGAAGAGTTTTTTAGAATTTCTCCATTAATTGAAAATCATCAATATTTTCCTCAAAAAATTAATGTTGAATTTGCCAAAATTATTGATGATTGCAATATTGATGTAAGGGTATGGGAAAGAGGTTGCGGTGAAACTCTTGCTTGTGGCAGTGGTGCTTGTGCGGTGGCTATTTCAGCGATTAAACATAATTTAGTTAGTAGTAAAAAATTATTACTACATTTTAAGGGTGGCGATATTGAAGTTTGTTGGAATAATGATATAAAAGATGCTCCTGTAGTAATGGTTGGCGATTATTACAAAATATTTTATGGAAAAATTATTATTTGATATTAATTCTTTTTAATTTTATTAATTGGCGGGTGGTTTCAAATAATATTACTAATAGTGCTGAGAAAAAAATAAGTGCTATCGAGCCAACTAGCCGTTGATTAAAAATTATTTGTAAGGCTTCCTGAATTTTTTCTTCTCCAATAATCTGATTTTGATTAATTTTTTCTTGCAGATGATTAGCGAGAGCAAAGAAGCTGATTTTATGATTGTCGGAAAAAGTTTTTTGCCAGAGAGTGCTAGAAATTGTTATGGTTAGGAATATTAATGGTATCGCGGTAATTAAAAAATAGGGTTTTTTGTGCTTTTTAGCGATAATGGTAGTTGCAAGAGCAAGGGCAATTACTGCTAATATTTGATTAGAAATACCAAATAAAGGCCACAATATGTTGATGCCTCCATTTGGGTCAATAACCCCTAAATATAAAAAATATCCCCAACAGCTGACAATTATAAGGCTGGTAAATATTGTAGATAAGTGGTGTATGAATTGTGATTTTTTTGCATTCGGATGTTTATTGTTTAATCCTAATTTTTTGTTGATATTGGATAGCAGGTCTTGAAGCATGAATCTTGCGACTCGAGTTCCTGCATCGAGAGTAGTGAGAATAAATATCGCTTCAAACATAATTGCAAAGTGATACCAAATTGCAGTAAGGTTAGAGCTGCCTCCAAAGCCTTTGCTGAAAATATTTGCCATACCTACGGCTAAAGACGGCGCTCCTCCAGTTCTGTCGAATAAAGAGGTTTCGCCCATTTTTTTAGCAAGATTATCCATTTCTTCGCTTGATACTGCAAAGCCCCAGCTGTTAATTGTAGTGACGGCATTGTTGATATCATTGCCAAAGTTTGCTAAGGGTGAATTTATTGCAAAATAGACTCCCGGCTCAAGAATCGAGGCACAAATTACTGCCATTATTGCCACCATTGATTCAATGAGCATACTGCCATAACCAACCATTCTTACATCACTCTCATTGCTAATAATTTTTGAGGTTGTGCCTGATGCCACTAGGCTATGAAAGCCTGAAATTGCACCGCAGGCGATGGTGATAAATAGAAATGGAAAGATTTTGCCACTAAAAATTGGTCCACTGCCATCAATAAATTGTGTAATTGCGGGCATTTGTAGATGTGGTTGAAAAATTAATAATGCTAATGCCAGTAAAATTAAAGTGCCAATTTTTAAGAAAGAGGAGAGATAGTCTCTTGGTGCGAGTAGTAGCCAAATTGGCATTGCGGAAGCAAAAAAACCGTAAATAATGATTGAAATTGCTAAAAATTTGCCATTATGGTCAAAAATTTGTGCTAAAGCAGGGTTTTCGTTGATCCATTTTCCACCGATGGTTGCAAGTAAAAATAAGGCTATTCCTATAAGGCTTGCCTCTAAAACCTTTGCTGGTCTTAAATAAAACATATAAAGCCCTATAAACATTGCAATTGGAATAGTCGCCGATACGGTAAAGGTTCCCCATGGGCTATGCATTAAAGCCTTAACTACAATTAGCCCCAATACTGCAATCAAAATAATAATAATTGAAAGAGTGGTAAAAAGAGCGATGAAGCCAGCGAGTGGGCTAATTTCATCTTTTATCATTTGTCCGAGGCTTTTGCCATCTCTTCTAACCGAGGCGAATAAAATTATCATATCTTGAACTGCTCCGCCGATTACCGCCCCAATCACTATCCATAAAATACTTGGTAAATATCCGAATTGAGTGGCGAGGGTAGGGCCGATAAGCGGTCCGGGCCCTGCAATTGCAGCAAAATGATGTCCAAAAACTATCCAGCGATTGGTTGGCACGAAATCGTTGCCGTCGTTAATTTTTATTGCTGGTGTGACTCTCTTATTGTCTAAATTTAATATTTTTAATGCTATCCATTTGCTGTAAAAGCGATAAAAAATAATGTAAACTGAGGCACTGCAAATAATTATCCATATTGAAGAAATATTTTCTCCTTTTTTTAAAGCCAATATTCCGAGTAGCGAGGCAGTTAATAATGAAGCTATAAATAAACCTAAATTTATAGGTGGCTTGCGAGCGATTTTTTGCATAATTTACCTAAGAATTATCGGTTTTATTGCTGGCAATGCTGGGATTGCTGATTCCATAATATTCAATATAGCTTTTATCATCTATTCTTAAATCAATTAATTTAATCTCGCTAAAATAATTGGTGTTTTGATAAATTTGTAATAATTTCCCCCAAGCGATATTAATGTTATTTTCTGGTAATTTTACCAATACTCCATTGTCAAATCTGATGTCCCACCTTCTATTGCCTATCCAAGTTGCTGAATAGATTTTTGCACCTAATTCTGGATTGCTAACAAAAATATTGAATAAAGAATCGATATTTTCATAAGCTTTATCTCCTGAGATTATTATCATTGAATCAAAACTTTCTTCTTGATTATCGATTTTTATCATATGCCCAGTTTTGTCGGCAATATATTTTTGTTTATCATCTTGCCAAATTGCAAATGGCTGATATTCGGTTATTTTAATTTCAAGAATATTTGTTAAATTCCGCCTAATTTCAACCGAGTTTATCCAAGGAGAATGTTTTTTGATATTTTCAATAATTGGATTGATTGGTGATTTTAGGTTAGAATGAAAATTATTATTTAGGAGTGAATTTTGTTTAATATAATTGTCGATAGTATTTTTTGCTACCGCTATTAATTCTTCGCCATTGGTTCTTTGATTGCCAGTAATTTTTAATTCTAGATTTTTCCAGTTAAGTAAATTGGTGTTTTGGTCAAATTTGTTGATGATGATTTTTTCAATTTTGTAAATTATGTTGGGGAAAAACTTATAGCTTATAAAGCCTGAAAATACTAGGGCCAAGAAGAAAAGTAAAATAATTTTTAATATTGTTGGTTTTATTTTATGATGCCAGTAGTTTCTAACCTTTCTGATTAAGATGCTTTCAGTTAGCTTTTCGCTGATTATTGCATTTAAATTATCTGACCTTTTTTTCTTTTTTAACATTAGAAAATATTGATAATTTGCTGAAATTTAGTTATTTTGTGCATTTTCTAATAAAAACTTTACAATTTCATCAAAAGATATGTTATAATATTTAGCTATTTTTGGCACTAAGGAAGTTGGAGTGAAGCCGGGCAAGGTGTTGATCTCAAGAAGATAAAACTTGTTATTGCCATTATTTTTATTATTGAGGATGAAGTCAATTCGGGCGAGCCCTCTACACTTTGTTGCTTCGTAGCATTTTTCTGCGATTGCCAATATTTCGAGATATTTTTCTCCCGATATTTCGGCGGGCATTATATATTCAGTCATTCCTGCTGTATATTTGCATTCATAATCATAAAATAAGTGTTTAGGGCGAATTTCTATAGCTCCTAAGGCAATTGATTTTTTGCTTAAAAATTCTGTTTTTAGATCTTCGATGCTTGCATTTGTTGAAGGCGAATATTTTTGGCGAATTTGACAGAATGCGGTAAATAATTTTTGTGAAAATTCATTGTCCAGATTTATTATATCAAATACTGCAACCTGAATTTCTTGTCCGGCGATATATTTTTCAACTAGCATTTCATTGCCAAATTGCCATTGATAATTTTCGAGGTCAAAATTTTGATTATCGAGAATGATTTCCACCCCAACACTAGAGCCTTCGTTAATAGGCTTAATTACAAAGGGCTTGCCAAGAGATGCGAGTTTTTGTTGATTAAGTTGGTTTTGATTCTTTTTTATGATGCAATATTCTGCGGTTTCTGCTCCGCTATCATTGCAAACTTTGCGAGTGAATATTTTGTCCATGCATACGGCACAGGCTTCAACACCTGAATGAGTATATTTTATTTCGAGTAAATCGAGTAAAGCTTGCATTCTTCCATCTTCTCCGAAGGTGCCATGCATAGCATTAAATACAAGATCGGGTTTAATTTCTGTTAATTTTGTAAAAATATTTTTATCGACATCGATTTTGATGCTGTTATAACCCATTTTGATTAGGCTGTTGTGAACTCCTTCTCCAGAAGCGATAGACACTTCTCTTTCTTTGTTCCAGCCCCCAAATAAAGTTGCTATTTTGTGGTTTTTATTTAACATTTTTAGTAAAAATTATTTTTATATCTTTTAAATTAATCATTTTTGTTATTTTAGAATTTTTTAAATGATTTAGGTGGTTGACTTTTTGTCTGGTGTTTCTTCTGAAATTGAGGCCCCTTTAGCAATATCTTCTTTTAGTTTTTTATTGGCATTAAGCTCTTCGATAACATAAGCACAGAGATCTTCAAAGGGAACATTGGTATCTTCGGATATTTTTTGTAATTTTGCAAAGGAATCCATGATTTCAGAGGGGATTGAGCCCCCCTTTTCGCTTGAAAGCCATTTATTTTGAAAACATAATGGGTGAGAGTCTTTAGCGGGGCTTCCAACATATAACACCACTGGATAAAACGCTCCATTATTAAATTGACAATTGGCAGTAAATTTTTTAACCATATTAAAAATTTAAATTATTTGTTGAATGAAGATTTGATAAATGCATTATTGCAAATAATCTAAAAATTCTCAACATTTTTTTTATTTTATTTTTAAATAAAAGATTTAATTAAAAATATAAATTTTAAGTTTATTGACTAAATTTTTTAAACAAGAAAAAGCACTTGAAAATAAAGGATTTTAGTTTTTAATTAAACTGCAAATTATAAGTTTTAAAATAAAATTTTAATAAAATTGCGGTCGTGGCGGAATTGGTATACGCGCAACGTTGAGGTCGTTGTGGGGTAAAACCCGTGGAAGTTCAAATCTTCTCGACCGCACCAGATATTTCTAAGATTAAAATATTGCTTCTAGATTTATATTTAAATAAAATCGATATCAAGCCACCTGCAAGCCTTAAATAGTCAAAATAATCAGCATTAATTTTATAAATATTAATAAATAATTAATTTAATAATTATTGCCCTTGTTTTTATTTAAAGAAATCTTAAATATTTAAGCTCTATTTATTCGTGATTAATAATTGAAAAATTCAAATTTAAATTAAAATGAGCCAAAACAAGCAAAATAAAAACGATTCTGAATTTTTGCAAACTATAATTTACAATCAGCAAACTTCTTCTTTATTTTCTAAAAGCCCCATTGAAGCAAACTTCCTAGCCTTACCTCTGAGAGATTTAGTTATATTTCCCAAAACTACTAATGCGGTTTTAATTGGTCGCCATAATTCAGTTGCAACTATTGAAAAAGCCAAAGAAAACAACTTGCCAATTGTTGTTGTTGCACAAATTGATGCTGAAAATAACGATTTTAACGATGAATCCTTATATCATTATGGAACATTGTGCAATATCGTTGAATCAATCAAAACTTCCGATGGCAATGTTAAGGCGATAATTCGTGGTTTAGTAAAGGTAAAAATCGATAAATTCTCTGCTCAGGAAAATCTATTAACATGCAAAGCTTTAATAATTGAAGATGCTGAAGAGGGAAAATCAAGCCCCAACAGAATCGGCTTGATTAAAAGTTGTATTGAAAACTTTATCCATTATGCCGAAATAGATAAAAAAATTAATAGAGAGAGAATATCCCTAATTGCAAAAACTGAAAACGGTCATCATTTAGCTTATATTATAGCGACGACAATTAATTTTTCAGTTGTTAATAAACAAGAGATTCTTGCAATTTTTGATATTGACAAAAAAT
Source organism: Rickettsiales bacterium UBA1997 (assembly GCA_964202895.1). Taxonomy (GTDB): domain Bacteria; phylum Pseudomonadota; class Alphaproteobacteria; order Rickettsiales; family UBA1997; genus JAJTDS01. Next base: position 67,999 of record CAXNJM010000002.1, read on the forward strand.
TATATAAAATTATTGAGCTTTTAAAAACAGAGATAGAAATAGTCAAAACCGAAGATAGAATAAATCGAAAAATTCAAGAAAAAGTTGCTAAAAATCATCGTGAATTTTATCTTAACGAGCAATTAAAAAACATCAAGAAAGAGCTTGGACAAGAAGAAGATAACGAAATAGAAGATCTTAAAAAGAAAATTATTAAGGCAAAAATGCCGAAAGAAGTTAAGAATAAAGCCGATTTAGAGCTATTGAAGCTTGAAAAAATGAACCCCTTTTCTTCCGAGTCTGGAATTGTGAGGAGTTACTTAGAGTGGCTAGTAAGCTTACCTTGGTCCGAGAAATCGAAATTTTCTAATGACATAAAGCAAGCAAAAGATATGCTTGATAATCATCATTTTGGGCTTGAAAAGGTTAAAGAAAGAATAGTTGAATTTATTGCGGTGCAAATGAAAACCAAGAACTCTAGCGATTCTCGCAGCCCAATCTTATGTTTAGTTGGGGCTCCCGGAGTTGGCAAGACATCTCTTGCGAAATCTGTTGCCGAGGCACTAGGAAGAAAATATATCAAAATATCTCTTGGTGGAGTTAGGGATGAATCTGAAATAAGAGGTCATCGCCGAACCTACATAGGAGCAATGCCGGGCAAGATAATTCAATCAATGAAAAGGGCCAAAACTATTAATCCTTTAATTTTACTTGATGAGATCGATAAAATGTCGTTTGATTTTCGTGGAGACCCCGCTTCTGCAATGCTAGAAGTGCTTGACCCTGAGCAGAATAAGAGTTTTGCCGATCATTACTTAGAAGTTGAATATGATTTATCAAGGGTTATGTTTGTTGCAACAGCTAATAATATTAGCAACATTCCAGCGCCACTAAAAGATAGAATGGAGATAATTAATCTTTCTGGCTACACTGAAAATGAAAAGCTTCATATTGCAAAGAATCATCTAATTAAACAGCAAATCAAAGAAAACGGATTAAAAGAATCTGAATTTAAAATTAACGACGAAGCATTGCTAGAGTTGATTCGCAAATATACTTTTGAGGCGGGGGTTAGAAATTTAAACCGAGAGCTTGCTAATCTGGCAAGAAAAGCGGTTAAAGAAATCATCTGCAATGAAGATAAGTCGATTAAAATAAATAAAAAGAATCTTGCTGAATATGCAGGCTCCGCTAAATATTCATTTGGAGTTGCAAAAATTGAAGATGTTGTTGGTGTTAGCACTGGGCTCGCATATACTAGCTATGGTGGAGATCTACTCGATATAGAGGCTCTTAAATTTGAAGGAAGCGGTAAAATACAAATTACTGGTAAATTGGGAGATGTTATGAAAGAATCTGCACAGGCGGCATTGAGTTATGCTCGTTCAATTGGAGGTGAGTTAAAAATTGATGCAAAAAAATTTAAAGCATTTGATTTTCATATCCATGTTCCAGAAGGAGCTACTCCTAAGGATGGCCCTTCAGCAGGTGTTGCACTTTGTGTTTCTTTGGTTTCTGCAATAACCAATATTAAAGTTCGCAAAGATATTGCAATGACAGGAGAAATAACTCTTAGTGGTAAAATACTACCAATTGGTGGCTTAAAAGAAAAATTACTAGCTGCTTTAAGGGGCGGTATAAAAACGGTTTTAATTCCCGATGAAAATAAAAAAGATTTAAAAGAAATGCCTAAAGAGGTGTTGGATAAATTAAGAATTATGCCGATTAGCCATATAAGGCAGGCTCTTGACGAGTGTCTGGTTTCTAATAATCTTGGAAATAATAAAAATACTTGATACTTTACTTTTATTCTTAATAATGCTTTAATTTTACTGCGAAGAAAATTCATGTTATTGCTGGGCTAAGCGAATCGGGGCGAATCGGGGGAAAGTTCTTTTGCTGGGGCCAGTTTATTGCCACAATTTCTTAGCAAGAAATGAGTTCATTAATGCCGATGATTTAGTGCCAAGAAAAGATATTAAAAAATATGTATTTATCGTTGATAAAAAAACCGGTAGAATTAAAAAATATTCTCTTAAAACTTGGGATTCCTCTATTTTAAGCGATATAAACAAAAAAAAGTTTTTTACGATTAAATATTCGCTCAATAAATATTATAAATAATATTATTATTGAATTTTTAAATTTTGCATTTCTAAATAATTGAATTGCAATATTAACAACAATTAATTTCCTTCCTTATTTGGAGTTTTATATAAATAAATATGAAAAACGAACATAATATTATTGCTGCCACTATTTTGTCTGCAATTGTTCTATTGGGCTGGTCTTGGTTTTATGAAAAGCCAAAAGCAGAGAGAATAGCAAAGCAAAAAGCTTTTATGCAATCTCAAAATTTTCAATCTAATGGCGATTCCGCTTTATCTTCAGTTTCTAGCGATAAAAACCTAAAAAATATTGATTCTACAATCAGTAGTAGCCTGCCTTCTCTTGCGAATACTCAAAATAATTTATTAATTCAAGATAGAAAAGAACAAATTGCAAAAACTGCTCAAGATAGAGTGCTGATTGATAACGGCACAGTTAAAGGTTCTATTTATCTTAAAGGGGCAAGATTCGATGACTTAACATTGTCTCAACATTTCACTGATTTAACTAAAAAAGATCCCGTAGTTTTATTCGCTCCAAATAACAGTAGAGAGCGATATTTTGTTGATTTTGGATGGGTGGCAAATCAGCATGAGGGTCAAAATATCGATATGCCAAATTCTGAAACATTGTGGGTTGCTAATCGTAAAAAGCTTGAAATTAATAGTCCTGTAACATTAAGTTGGAAAAATCGTCAAAATATTGAGTTTATTATTAAGATTGAAATTGATAAAGATTATCTAATCTCCTTAACACAACAAATTAATAATAATTCAGATAAGGCAATTAGAGTGGCTAGTTATGGCAGAATAAACCGCGCCCTAGGAAAAGTCGATAAATCAAATTACATTCTCCATGAGGGTCCAATTGTTGAATTGGATGGCAGAATAACCGAAACTTCCTACGAAAAGCTTGTTAAAATCAAAAAACAAGCATTTCAAAATTCTGTAGAAAAAGAAAAATCAAATATTTGGCTAGGATTTAGTGATAAATATTGGCTTAGTGCGATTGTTCCAGCTGGCAAGACTTCTTATCAAATTGATTTTAAGCAACAAGATTTAAATAATTTGAAAAATTTTGTGGTGCAATTCTTATCTGATGAATTTATTGTCGATGCTAAAAGTAGCAATATTTTTCAACAGCATTTATTTGCTGGGGCAAAGAATGTAAAGCTTCTTGATTATTATGCAAAAAAACTCTCTTTGAAGCTATTTGACCGTGCGATTGATTTTGGTTGGTTCTACTTTTTAACGAAGCCTTTCTTTTTTGTTGTTGATTTTTTATATGAAATTTTAAAAAACTTTGGATTGGCAATTCTTGTAATGACTATTCTGGTTAAATTGGCTTTATTTCCAATGGCGAATAAATCATTTGCGGCAATTGCAAAAATGAAGAAGTTACAGCCGAAAATTGGAAAGTTGCGAGAACAATATGGTGGCGATAAAATTCAATTAAATAAAGAATTGATGGAGCTTTATAAAAGAGAAAAAGTTAACCCTGCCGCAGGATGTCTGCCAATAATAATCCAAATTCCAGTATTCTTTGCTCTTTATAAGGTGTTGTTCGTTACTCTTGATATGAGGCATGCTCCATTTTACGGCTGGATAAAAGATCTCTCTGTATCTGACCCTACTTCGATTTTTAATTTATTTGGCTTGTTACCGTTTCCTGCTTTTATCAATATTGGTATATGGCCAATTTTGATGGGAGTAACGATGATTATACAGCAAAAGCTTAACCCCACAACCACCGACCCAATTCAGGCAAAAATATTCAAATTAATGCCTTATGTCTTAACCGTAGTGTTGGCTAATTTTCCTGCGGGGCTAGTTATATACTGGACTTGGAGCAATATATTGTCAATTCTACAGCAATGGTTAATTGTTAAAAAGCATCGTTAATATTTTAGATAATGATAAATTTTCTTCATTTAAAAAATTTTAATCAGTTAAGTCGCCTTTTGCTTCTTGCTTTGTCGCCAATTTTAATATTGTTAATTTATTTAACTGGAGTTGCGATTATCAATTCTCCAGTTGATTATCAGCAAGGAAATGCGGTAAAAATCATGTATATTCATGTTCCTTCTGCTTGGATGTCGATGTTAATTTACAGCTTCTTGGCGATTTTTAATTTATCTGCTTTTATTTTTCGCAATCCATTTTTTTACATAATATCAAGATCAATTGCAATAATCGGTGCAAGCTTTACCGCAATTACCCTAATTACAGGTTCGATATGGGGTAAGCCAATTTGGGGAACCTACTGGGCTTGGGATGCTCGCCTTACTTCGATGTTAATTTTATTTTTTTTATATCTTAGCTATATAATTTTAATTAATTCTTTTTCTGACCGCGATAAAGCCGATAAAATATCTGCAATTATTGCTATTATTGGTTTTGTCAATATTCCATTTATAAAATTTTCAGTTGAATATTGGAGTTCTCTTCATCAGCCAGCTAGTATAATTAGAAGCAAAGGAATCGCGATACATTCTTCAATGCTGAAACCTTTATTACTAAGCTTTGCAACTTTTTTAATATTATCTGTTTTGCTTTCTTTAATTAGAATAAAAACTCTAATTAATATCAATAAAATCCATCGTAAACTTAAAATAAACTAGTTATGACTTATGTTGTTACTGATAATTGTGTGATGTGCAAATACACAGATTGCGTTACAGTTTGCCCCGTTGATTGTTTTTATGAAGGCGAAAATATGCTGGTTATTGACCCTGAGGGCTGTATTGATTGTGGAGTTTGTGTTCCAGAATGTCCGGCAGAGGCTATATCTCCTGAATCCGCTAATTTGATTGAATGGATAGAGATTAACCGTAAATATGCTAAAGAATGGCCGGTGATTACAAAGAGAAAAGAGCCAATGCCTCAAGCAAAAGATTTTGATGGATTAAAAGATAAATTTAAGAAATTTTTTAATAATAAATAGTTAATTAATATATGGCAGGACACTCACAATTCGCTAATATTAAGCATCGCAAAGGTGCTCAAGATGCTAAAAAAGCTAAAATATTTACTAAAATACTAAGAGAAATAACTGTATCCGCAAAATCTGGACAACCAGATCCTAATTTCAATCCTCGCTTAAGAAATGCAATTATTGAAGCTAGAAATCATAATTTGCCAAAAGATAGAGTGGAGGCGGCAATTAAAAAAGTTATTGCCGGCAATGATAATGATAATTTTGAAGAAATTCGCTATGAAGGTTATGGAATAAACGGTGTCGCTGTAATAGTTGAGGCTCTAACCGATAACCGCAATCGCACTGCTAGCGAGGTGAGGAGTATTTTCGCTAAAAATGGCGGTGTTCTTGGTGAAACTGGTTCCGTAGGGTTTTTATTTGAAAGAATAGGAATTATAAAATTTTTCAGAAACAATATGTCAAATGACATTTTTTTTGATATAGCAATTGAAGCTGGTGCAAGCGATGTTTATAGCGATGAAGAGTTTCATATTGCGATTACTGATCCGGATAATTTTATCAATAGTCGTGATTTTTTAATAGAAAAGCTTGGTGATTCAGTGTCTGCAAAGCTCGATTGGAAAGCAAAGAACACTGTTGAGCTTAGTTATGAAAAGGCTCAAACTATTATTAAGATGATAGATGCTCTGGAAGATTGCGATGATGTTCAAAATGTAACCGCCAATTATGTTTTTACTGACAATAATGGCGGTTAATTTTTATTTAAAACTACCTTTTTAATCTTTTAAAGCCTAATTCTAAATCTTCTTTTAAATCTTCAATATCTTCTAGGCCAATATTGATTCTTATGCAGGTTTTGTCGCCAAATTTCCAATTGGTGGCGGTTCTAATTTTAGAGGCATCAAAAGGCAATATTAAAGATTCATAGCCACCCCAAGAATATCCCATTCCGTAGAGATGAAGCTTATCAAGCATTCTAGCCAAAGATTCGTTAGAATATTTTTTATCAAGAATTATAGAGAATAATCCTGCCGCACCAGTGAAATCTTGTTTCCAAAGGCTGTAACTGGAGTCGGATTCAAGGGCGGGGTATAAAACTTTTTCAACATCATCTCTTGCCTCTAGCCACTTTGCGATTGCAAGGGCAGATTTAAAGCAATGATCCATTCTCAGTTTTACTGTTCTCAGGCCTCTTTGCACCATGTAAGAGCAGAATGGCGCTGCCGTAACCGCCATATGGCGAAATGATTCATACATTGTTCTAAAGTGCTTCTCTTGAACAGTGATTGCTCCCATCATTATATCAGAATGACCATTGATATATTTAGTAAGGGCCATAACTGAAACATCAACTCCATAATCAAGTGGCTTAAAATAGATACCGCTCGCCCAAGAATTATCAAGAATGGTAACTATATTATGTTTTTTTGCAATCTTGCAAATTGCAGACACATCTTGCACTTCAAAACTCAATGAACCGGGGCTTTCCATAAAAATAACTTTAGTATTTTTTTTAATTAGTTTTTTAATATCTTCGCCTATCGATGGATCGTAATAAGTGGTTTCTACTCCTAATTTCTTTAGAAATTTATCCGCAAAGCTACGAGTTGGGGAATAAGTGTTGTCAACTACTAGCATATGATCGCCTTGCTTTAAAAATGCGACTAATGCAGTGTTAATGGCAGCAGCTCCTGAAGAGGTGACGAATGTATTGTAGCCATTTTCTATTTCAGCAATTGCTTGCTCAAGGGCAAAATTAGTTTGAGTGCCGTATCTGCCATATTTTAACTCGTAAGGCTCAACTAAATCATTGTTTGAATAGCCTCTTTCTGCATAGAGAAGATCTTTTAAAGTTGGAAAAACAATGGTAGAGCTTTGATAAATCGGAGGATTGACCATCCAGCCTTGTTGTTTAGGGTTTCTACCGGCATGAATAATCTTGGTTGATTCTTGATATTTTTTGTCCATAAAATATTTATTAGTTAAGGGAGCCTCTAAAAATCTAAATTTAACCCAATAAATTTGAACTTCAGAGATTTTTTAGTTTTGAATTTTTAAATTAAAAACTAAGTTCAAAAAATCTTATTTTTACAGCTTAATTTGGCAAGGTTTTTTAAGTTTTTTTATGAATTTTGGTGAGTTTTTTAGTTCCGTCATCCAGAAAAAAGGCAAGGGGTTGAAGCCACCCCCAAGAATAAAATGCAAGGGGCTGAAGCCCCCCAAGAATAAAATGCAAGGGGCTGAAGCCCCTTGTTGCCGTGTTAAGTAGAGAGTGCGAAACCAACTAACCTGTAATCGTCATCGCGAACCTTACCCTTACCGTCATCCCGACGAAAGTCGGGACCCAGCTTCCTATTTCTGGGCGCCGTTTTACAACGGCATGACAAGTATTTTAGGTAGCCGCGGAATCAGCATTGACCGGTCTTTTTTTACCAGTTTATTTGTTCATTGAGCTGAGCCAATGGATCACCAATTTTGGTGAATTTTTAGAGGTGTCCTTAATTGATTTAGTTGTTTTTTTTGTCGCTTGAAATGCTTAACCATCTACTTCTGGCTCTTGTTCTTCTCGCATCAATTCGCCCTCTAATTTGTTGAGATCTTTCTTGCATTGCAATTTTTTGACGCCAAATATTTTTATTTGGTGAATTGTTTAATTTCGATATTTCTAAGTCAAGATTTTCTTTATTTTTTTTCTTGTTTCTTTCGACGGCTCTTTGTCTTGCATTGCTCATCGCTATTTCGCGATTGCGATCGTGGAGCCTTTTATGATGCATAATTATGTTGTCAACGAACCATCTTTTTTTTTGATTCGTTTTTCTGCGATTTAATCTTCTGCTTATGCCAATGCTTCTACCGCTTCTAACATAGCTATACATAGTATGTGCTAAAGCATGCACTCCAATCTCGTGTAGGAGAGTAGGGTGAGTCGCCACGAAGCTATATGCTTTTAAGCTAACAAGGTTGACTGCTGTAGATAGGGTTAGATAAAGCACAAAATTATTTAATCTTAAAAACTAATTTATTGATATTTTTTAAACAGATTAAGCAAATATTTATTTAAAATTTTTAACATCTTTTTTATTAAAAATTTCAGTTAATCAATCTTTAATTCGAGGAGAAATTATAAGATTAACATTTCCATAATCAAGATTTTTATGATAAGTTTTTTTTGTAAAAGCTAAAATTAGACCAAAGCAAATAGACATTGCAATCATCGATGAGCCACCATAACTTATAAATGGCAGTGTCATGCCTTTAGTGGGAAATAGCTTTAGACTTACTGCGATATTGATTGCAAGCTGTATTGCAAATTGAAATATTAATCCAGACAGTGCTAGATAAATAAAGCGATCATTTTCTAGGCGAATTTTATTAATAATTCTTGTAATTAAATAAAGAAAAATAAATATTAATAAAATGCAGGAAATTATCCCATATTCTTCGCCGATAACGGCAAATATAAAATCGGTATGAGCATCTGGAATATAGCTTTTTACCACTCCATTTCCCGGCCCTGTTCCAAATAGACCTCCATTTACAAAGCCGTCAATTGATCTTTCTGCTTGATAGTTTTTGCCTGATTCAGAGCTGATAAAGCTGGTTAATCTTTCTCTGACATGGGGAAAGGTTATGTAAGCAATGATTGCCCCAATTAATGAAAATAGAGCGAGAATTATGATTAGAAATAGCCATATTCCATCAAGAAAAATTTGCAACAGCCACAGAATTGTAAAAGAAAATGACATTCCGATATCGGGTTGAATTGCTACTAATGCTACCAGCAGAAAAAATAAACCGAAAGAAAGGGTGTATCTTTTTAACATCGCTAGATTACTGAACTTATCAAGTAATACCGCATTTGCCATGACAAAGAATGTTTTAGCTAATTCTGAGGGTTGTAGAGTGAAGCCCATTAAAGTTATCCATCTTTTTGAGCCTTTTGCAGAGGAGCCAAATAAAAATACACTAATTAGCAAAATAAAGGCAATGGTTATTCCGATGTAACTGAATTTTTTTATTTGATTATATTCAAAAGACGATATGATTATAATTATTGAAATTCCAATTATAATAAACAGGAATTGTTTTTTTATAAAATAAAATTTATCAACTTCGATTCTTTTTGCGATTGCGGTGCTAGAGCTTACAGTCATTATGAAGCCAAACAAAATTAGTCCAACAACCAGTAATAGATTTATTTTATCGATATCCATCCACCATCTTCTAATTGTAGCGAGCTTTTCCCTGTCAAATATTTGGTTTGTTAAATTTTGCATTTTAAATCAAAAAATATTAGAATTTTTTAAATTGCCCGTCAATTGAGGCTCCATCTTCTACGGTTAAGTTTTGATAAGCTATTTCCCCAAATACCTCCGCTTTACTGAAAATGTTTAAATTCTTTGCCTTGATGTTTCCAGTAAACTTCCCCCTAATATTAACTTGATTGGCAGATATTTCCCCCTCTACTTTTCCAGTCTCGCGGATAGAAATACAGTTTCCAATGACATTTCCTTTTATATAACCTTCAATCTCAATTGTTCCTGTTGAATTGATTATGCCTTCTATGCTTAAATTGCTTGCGATTATTGAGGGCAATGTTTTAAAAGAATTAATAATTTCAAATTTTTTAATAAATCGATTTTCTTTTTTTGGATTTTTAATAACAGATGTATGTTCCTGAATATCTTTGTTTGAATTTTCTGTTTTGCTGGTTATCATTTTAGAGATTGTTTTGGTTTTTTAATATTTCGCCTGCCTCTAAAAATTTTTTAGGGTCTAGGGGAATATTTTTATATCTAACTTCATAATGAAGATGCTCTCCAGTGCTTCTGCCAGTGCTTCCTTGATGGGCTATTATTTGCCCTTTTTCAACGACATCCCCTTCATTGACTAATGTTTGCGATAAATGCCCGTAGCGAGTAGTTATTCCAAACCCATGATCTATTACGATTGCATTTCCATAGTCGCTGAATTTTCCTGCAAGAGTAATCTTGCCTTGAGCGGGACTAATAATTTTTTCATTATTTTTGCCAACAAAATCAAGTCCTTGATGGGATGCTCTAGAGCCAGTTATTGGGTCAAATCTTGTTCCAAAAGTGCTTGATATGTAATAGTTTTTCATTGGTCTTGCAAAAGGAAGGTTCTTTACCATTTTTTCTAATGCCAAGAGTTTTTCAACTTTATTTTTAAAATTCTCTTTTTCTATTGCTAGAGCCTTAGAAATTTTATCTTGATCGAATCGAGAAAAGGGATTCTTTGCAAGCATTAAGGGCCCGCCCTGTTTTTTAATAAGATCGTTAGGATTGTTGAGAGAAATTTCAACAATTTCATTTTTATAATCGGAGGTAGCTTTTTTAGATATTCCGGGTATATTTTTAAGATTTAGCCCAGTTACTTTTATTGCTTGTTCGATTTTGTTTGATTTAGCGGATATTAGGTTTTCTATTCTTTCTGCTTTTTTATTTACTTCGGCAATTTCTTTTAGAGAACTCTCCTCTTTGCTATTGGCAATTTTACTTAAAATATCAAAAATTTTTGTTGTGCTAGATTTTTCGATATTCTCAACCGATTGATTGTTGTTTGTTAAGTATTTATCTAATTTATCGAGCTTTTCATTCAAATTATCAAATTCGGTTTTAAAGTAGCTGTTTACAGCTTTTAGGCTTTCTATTTCTTTGTTTTTATCTAAAATTATTGAGTTTGATTTTATTGAGCGATCAATAAATTCTCCAAAGAATAAGAAGATGAAGCATATTAAGCTTAGTATAAAAATTTGTGTAGTTGTTGAGATATTTATTGTTGTAATGTTTCTTTTTCCTAGCAAAACAAAGGTTTTTTTGCCAAATAGCTTTTTACAAAGAACGGAAATTTTGTAATAACAAGATTTTACGGCAAAGTAGGCTAATTTCAGGAGGATGGCAAAATATTGATTTTTCATAATTTTATTTATTTATCGATTTATAATAAACATTTATAAAGGGCTATTTGTTGATTAGCCTTTTATAAATTCGATAAATCAATAGAATTAATATTATAGTAAAATAATCAAATTGCGATTATTTTAGTAAGTTTGGTTTATAAATTTTTATTTATCTTAATATATTTGTTAAGATAAATATTAAAGCAGCTTGTGAATTTCTCTTGATTTCTAAAAAATTAATTCTAATTTGATTTACTTTTAACTGGAAATATTATTTCAAATTTAATCTTTTAAGTCAAGAAATTATTTTTCTAATGTTTTTTAAGCGGTATAGTATCTTGAAATATAAGGCTTCTGTCTCAAAAAATAATTTTACTAGCAATTAATTTAATTAAAAATTATGTCTAAAAATACTGTAAAAAAAGAAAAGCAAGAAGTTATTGGTCATCCTAAGCAACATTTAATCAATGTTAAAATGACTGACGGCTCTCAATTTCAGATCACGACTACATGGGGAAAGGAAGGAGAAACTCTTATTCTTGATGCTGACCCTAAAAACCACCCCGCTTGGCGGGCTGACGGTAAAAGCACTGTCGATGTCAACAATGAAAGAATTTCTAGATTTAATGCTAAATTTGGCAATTATTAAACTTTAATTACTTAGTTTGTTTAGCGATTCTAAGTTAGGGATAGTTGCATTTTCTGGCTGGGGGCAAAAATATAATTCTTTAGAAAAAATTTTTGCTAACAACTCTTTTGATAAAATCAATAAAAAACTTACTATAAACAGCGTCGATTATAGTAAGTTTTTTAGTTTTGAAGATTTATTAAAAAATATTCATCGCCTAATTCCTCCTGATAATTCTGCGAATATAATGATTGGTTGGAGTCTGGGGGCTCAAATAATTGTTCGTTTAGTAGCAAAAAAGATTTTTAATCCTTCATTAATTATTCTTATTTCTCCGCCTTTTCAAATGGTGAAGCAGTGTCTAGAGGTTTCTATTGTTGATAATCAGCTAAAAAGCGAAATTATCGAAAGCGAAATTATCGTTGGGCAAGATGCTCAAAAGCCATCCAGAATTAGTGCTGGAATGTCGATTGATAAATTTAATAATTTTTATCAAAATTTTTGCTTGGCTCCATCGAAAACATTGCAAGAATTTTCAATATTAACTTCAATGAACGATGTTAATAAATCTCAAATTATTGATAGTCTTGATTTAAATAATCATAAAAATTGGCAATTGTGGCTTGCTGAATTAGCAAGATTCTCTTGTTTTGATATTGATTTCTCAAAAATGCCCAGAATATTGTTTTTTCAAGGCTTGGGAGATATGGTAGTGCATTTTAGTCAGGCTCAAATTTTTCAAAAACTATGCCCTGATTTTTGTTTAGAATTAATAAAAAATTGCGGTCATGCTCCTCATGTCAGCAATTTATCATTTATTAGAGAGAAAATTATAAATGAAATTAATAATGTTACATAATGTCAATAATTGAAATAATATTATGAAAGGTAAGGAATATAAAGATAAAAAAGGTAAAGTATGGATAAAGTATTCCGATGATTCTGGTGAAAAAAATTTAGAGCAAAAAGTTGTTAAAGTCGAAGAGTGGTTAAAAAATAATGGACATTTAAAAAGCGATTCAGGGACCTCAACCAATATAGATAGTAACAAAAATAGCGGAGCGGATACTGATGATTTAAATGAGGGAAGTGATAAAAAAATAGAAGCACCTAAATTTCATCTAAAGATAGATCCAAAAAACAATAAAAAGCCTTTTTTGAATAATTATCATTCTCAACACAACAAGCCATTAATTGATCAATTGAAGAAGCGTAGAGAAGAGGTGCATGGCATAATCAATAAAATTGATAATTATCTAAATAAAAAATCTGATAAAACAATTATTGGCTCACAAAATATTGGGATTGTTAATGCTCATGTTGTTAAAGATTTCGTTCCTAAGTTTAGCAAGAATAATGCAGGAAAAAAAGATGCGCCATTAATTGTTCAATTTAACGAACAGAAAAAAAATGTACGTAGATTAATAGATGAAATTGATAATTATTCAAAATACAGCATCAATAATAAGTGTGGTTCGAGGGATTTAAATCTAAATAAAAAATCTTATGAAACTACTATTTCACAAAAATCGAAGAATGTTTTTACTGAAGTTTTTGATAAAGGTAGATTTAAGGGAATTCGTCTTATTGGAGCTTTTTTGAGACCTGATGAGGAATCAAAAAATCAATCTTATCAAAAAAATGAGTGCGATAAAAAAAAGCTTGATAAAGCAATTGGTGTCCTAGATTTAATACAAAGTAAATGTGAGAGTAGTCGTAATATCAATAATGCCCTTCCTAAAATTTTTAATAAAGGGGAGGTTCAAGTAATTACCACTATTAGACATAGTTTTGTTGAGCCTAAGCCAAAAAACCAATGCTATCAACCGCGAATACAGAAGCTTTTAAATAATGATTTAGGTAAATTTAAGTCTTAAGTTTTTTGGAGAAAGTTTTGACTTTTTTATCTTTATATGGATTTTCGCTTTTTTTAATCAGCATTCTAATCGGAGTTAGATTGAGATGAAAATCTTTTCTTAGGCTATTAACAAGATATCTTTGATAATCGCCCTCAACCGCCTCAATATGGTTGGTAAAAACTGCAAAAGTAGGGGGGCGATGCTTAATTTGAGTTATGTATTTTATTTTGGTTTGCTTGCCTTTGTGAAGTTTTGGAGTGTGAGTTTCTCTGACTTGTTCTAGCCAAGTGTAAAGACGAGTTGTATTTATGTATGATTGCCATTGTTGATAAGTTTCAAGAGCATAATTAAGCATTTTATCGATATTATAGCCATTATGTGCTGATATTCCAATTATTGGCGACCCAGAAATTTCAGGAAATAATTCTTGAATTTGAGTTCTGATTTCCTTTAAAAATAGTTCTTTATTTCCTTTTATCTGATCTATTTTGTTAATTGCAAAAATAATCGCCCTTCCTTCCTTGAGAATCTGGCCAGCTATCGCCATATCTTGTCTATCCATTGCTAAGTTGGCATCAATTATCAATATTACAACTTGTGCCAATTCAATGGCCCTAAAACTGTCTTTGAGAGATATTTTTTCAAGCTTATCAACTGCAACAGCTTTTTTTCTGATTCCCGCAGTATCTATAAAGCGAATTTTTTCTCCGTTTAAAATATGCTCGACGGCGATTGCATCTCGAGTGATTCCTGCTTCTGGGCCAGTTACTAGCCTTTCTGAGCCAATAATTTTGTTAAGTAGAGTTGATTTTCCAGCATTCGGTCTGCCAACAATTGCGATTTGTAAGAACGGCTTATTAGCCTTGTTTTCTTGATTTTCTGATTCTTCTTGGATTTCAAATTGTGAAAAATTTTTTTGATGATTTTCTTGATATTTGTCAAAAAAAGGCTCAATTCTTTCGTACAAAACATTAAAACCCTCTTTATGCTCTGCTGATATTGCCAACGGCTCTCCAAGCCCCAATTGATAAAACTCTTTATCAAGAATCGCTTCATTCTTTCCTTCAAATTTATTAACAACCAATAAGTAATTTTTATGATTCTTTCTTAGTAAGCTAGCTAAAGATCTGTCTTCTGGTTGAATTCCCAGTTTGCCATCAACCATAAATAGGCATAAATCTGCCATTTCTATGGCTAATTCACTTTGCCTGGTTGTTCTTTTGGCAAGAGAATCTGTTTTAGCGAAGGTTTCCATCCCTGCTGTGTCTACGGCAATGAATTTAATTGGTCCAATTTGTGCGATAGATTCTTTGCGGTCGCGAGTTACTCCTGAAATATCATCGGTAATGGCGAATTTTTTGCCTACCAACTTATTAAAAAGGGTTGATTTTCCAACATTTGGTCTGCCAATAATTGCAATTCTGAACATATTAATTTGATATTGATTTAATTTTAGGAAAATCTAATTGAAATCTTGTTAAAGTCAACTCTTGATAATGGCTCAAATTATTAAATTAATTTAGTTTAGTGGCTGTAAGGCTGAGCTATTCTCCGCAAGCAGAGCGACGATATTCAAAGATTTTAACTCTATTTCGCTAATTCTTTTAATATTAAAGTTTTTATCAATTAAATAGATGTCGGGAAGAGATGTTGGTGCGGGAAGCTCTAATCTTGTAATGTTTTTTATTAAAATATTAAAAAAATTAATCTCGCTTGAGAATTTTATAAAATTTTTTATATTTTTGCCGTTATCAATATTAATTGCTATAATTTCTAAGTCTCGCGATTGATATTTTTGATATAAATTTTCAAGAAACAATAGTTTATCGGGGCAATTACCGCACCAACTTGCCCAGAATATTACTATTGTTAGTTTTTTATGTATTTTGCTTAATGTAAAATTATTGTAATCTATATTCTTTATTGTGTATTTCGAGGCGATTATTAGCTCTTTTGGATGATTTGATGCAAATGATTCTGGCGAAAAAACGATATTTAATAATGTGATTATTAGAAAAAAAATACTAAAGAAACTTTTTGGCGAATTCATGATTTAATATTATTCTTCTTGAATTTTCATTTTTTTGGTCATTTTCTTGGTCATTTTCATTAAACTCAAAATATAATTTGTAAGAATCGTTTGAAATTAATGATTCCGCTATTTCTGGCCACTCTATTAAAACTAAACCTTGATTTATAGAAGAAAATAATCCTATATTTTCAAGCTCTTGATAAAGATTAAGATTTTTAGTCTTAGATTGATAAAGGCGATATAAATCAAAGTGAAATATATTTTTTATTTTTCCGTGCTGATTTTGATATTGATATATTAAATTAAAAGTTGGACTAGGAACCTCAGTTTTTTTATCGAGAAGCGATTGGATTAAGCTTCTTGCAAAAAAGCTTTTTCCAACTCCAAGAGTGCCAAATAGCATAAATATTGAATTTTCACTAATTTTGGATGCAATATTTTGAGCAAAATTTTTCATTTCCTCGCAATCGTTGATAATTATTTGGTTATTAACTTGCATTGGTTTTTGGTCTTTGAGAGAGTGATTTAAGTTGACCGCAAGCTCCAAGAATATCTTCTCCTCTAGTTTTGCGAATGGTTGTAATGATTTTATTTTCTTTAAGAATTTTTTGAAAATTTTCAATAGCCTCGATGTTGCTATTGGAGAATTGACAGCCATCCCAAGGGTTAAACGGGATTAAATTAACTTTGCAATGAAGGTTGAATTTTTTAATCAAATTGACTAACTCAAGAGCATTTTTGGTGCTATCATTAACATTTTCTAGCATTACATATTCAAAGGTAATTTTTTGCTTCTTATTTAGTTGGTTGTAATATTTGCAAGCTTTCATCAATTCAATAAGAGGATATCTTTTATTGATTGCCATAATGTTGCTTCTTGATTCATCGTTAGTAGAATGTAAGGATATTGCTAAATTTGATTTTATTTCACTTGCACTGCGAATTATTTCTGGAGCTAAGCCAGAGGTTGAAACGGTTATTTTTCTTAGGCCAAACCCCAAACCTTCTTGGTTAGTTATTATTTTTATTGATTTCGCGACATTGTCGTAATTAAAAAATGGCTCACCCATTCCCATAAATACTATGTTGGTGATTTTTTTTTGCTCGTTATCCCAGTCATTTAGCAAATCTTTTGCTAAAATAATTTGAGAAACGATTTCAAAGCATTCTAGGTTTCTTACTAATGTCTGTGTTCCTGTGTGACAAAATTTGCACGATAATGTACAGCCAATTTGAGAAGATATGCAGATTGTTCCTCTTTCTGTTTCGGGGATAAAAATCATTTCAACTTGTTTGTTATCTGCAAAGGAAATCAACCATTTTCTAGTTCCGTCCAGAGAGGTGATGTCAAGGGCTACTTTTGGTCGCTCAATGCTAAAGTTATCGGTTAGCATTGTTAATTCTTTATTGCCAATATTTTTCATTAATTGAAAATCTTTCGCTCCTTTTGAGTAAGTCCAGTTCCAAATTTGCTTGGAGCGAAATTTGGGAATGTTGAGGATGCTGATTTTTTCTGCCAACTCTTCTTGATGAAGGTCTAAAATGTTTATTAATTGAGTCATATAGTTAATTTTTGATTGTAAAGTTAATATTAAAAGATCTTTGAGGTTTTAATAGAGAGCTTTGATTGTTCTCACTAATTGCAAAGCCTGAAGAAGAACAGCATCCCTCATATTTAATTGCAATGTTGCGAGTTATGTTTCTTTTGTTTGTTATATCGCGATTAATATTAAAATCAACTGTAGTTTTTTTGCTAATTGGCATTGAAAATAGAAGGTTTGTTTGTTGAATCTCTTGATTGTTTTGAGTTGTTTTTTTGATTAACAAATAAGTTCCATTGATAGTTAGTTTATATATTGCCGTTCCAATTATAACCTCATTAATATCGTTCTGATAATTTTTTTCGTTTAATTGAAAATTATAAGTTATATTAAGCCAGTTTTTTTTGTTATAATAAAGTTCGCCGACGATATTGGATTTAGAATTGGAGCTAAAACCTATAATACTAACATCTTGTAGTTTGTTGCTTTTTTTAATGCTTTGCCCAATGGATAATCTATATTCTCCGTCATTATTGAAGTAGGCCGTTCTAACTCCATAATTAAATCTTTTTCCAACTTCACTTCTATCAAAGCCTGCAATTCTATCGTTAAGAAAGAGGTTGCTTATTGTTAATTCCGAATTATTGCCATCTTCATTTGGTATTTCTTGAAACCTTGATTTAAAGGAGCTTACTACAAAATTTGCCATTGGCTCAATAGTCAGGGTTCCGTTTTTGCTTCTTCGCAATAAAGGTAAGTGCCAAGATAAAGAGCCTTCTGGTTGATAGTTTATTGGGGATTTATCAAAATTTGTTTTATTATTTAAGCTGTTATTATCGTTTTTTAGATGATAAATATCTGATTCAAATTTTCCATTTAAAGAAAATAAATTTCCATAAAAGTTGGCGGGAAGGTTGATTTCTGGAGCAATTGAAAGTCTTTGATAGCGTAATCCATCTGAGCGAGTCAGGTTTGTATAATTGCTATTTAGTAATAATTTTTCTTTGAATAGCAACGGCTTGGTTTCGATGTGCGATTCTATCGTTGGTAAGATGGTGGGTGTGTTGTTAGTGTTTTTGCCATATTCTAACTCCTGAAAATTAATTGCTGTAATGTTGTGATAGCTTCTTTGATATATATAGTCAAAATTTGCTTTTGAAACCGAGTAATTTGTGTAGTCGTAATAGTAATCCCTTAAATAATTTGAATCCGAAAGGCGATTAATTGAAAAATTCGCTCCAATGTTTTTTGTAAAATCAAAAGATCCGAGCCCTTTTATTCTCCAGCGATAATTGCTTTGGGTTCGATTTCTTGCTATAGTATCTTGGGAGTCTTGAATTTTATTATTTGCTAACTCGCCTTCAAGCATATATCTTCCAAATGAAGATAGGTGTTCAAACTTATTATTGAGGATTATTTGTCCGGAAATTGAATATAAGTGCGGAGTAATGGTTAGCTCTTTATCTTCTGATATAGCTATATAATATGGAGTTATCAAGCCTATTCCAAAGCGATTGTTTTTGGTATAAGAAGGGCTCAAGAAGCCACTTTTTCTTTGATTTCCAGGCAGTGGAATTTTTAAATAAGGTATGTAAAATACGGGAACCTTATAAAAATTAATGATTGCTCCTTTTATGGCTAATGAAGATTCTTTTTTATCAATTTTGATCGTGGATGAATCGATTGAAATTAAATCTTTGTCAAATTTTTCTAACTTATTTTCAATGTCAATTAATGGATTGGGACATAGCGATATTATTGCTTTTTCTAATATTGTGACATTTTTATTTTCTCTTATTATTTTAGGAGATATTAAAAATGAGCCATTATTTATTATTATTTGGGCATTGTTAAAACTTCCAGCGGAAAAATCTTCTTTCATTTCAGCACTTTCTGCATAAACATTCCCAACTTCAATATTTTGAATTTTGATATTATCTTTAACTTCAAATCGATTTGTATTTTTATCGTAAATTACCTTATCTGCATAAATGATTGCATTATTTCTTAGCAATTCAACATTGCCACTGGCATTTATTTTATTTGAATTTGCATCTCCATCAATCTTGTCGGCAATAATTTTTATAGGTAAAGAACTTGGCTCTGCTTTTGAGTTGCTTTGTGATTTAATTTTATTTTTAGCGATTGCAAGGTTGCCAGAATTGAAAAAAACAAGAATTGACAAGAGGATCAGTGTGTTGTAAATAAATAATCTATTTTTAGGGATTTTGATTATATTTATATTGTTGTTTCTTTTAATTTTATTTGGGATTAACACATTTATTTGTTAAATCAAATTTAACTTGATTACCTTTCTTCTTTTTGAGAGGAATTTTAGATACAGAGCTATCATCATTCTTGTTAGAAGAATGGCTGAAAACATTGATGCTAGAATGCCAATTGAAAGAGTTACTGCGAAGCCTTTTACAGAACCGCTACCAAAGGCATAAAGAAAAAATGCCACAATAAGTGTAGTTATATTTGAGTCTGCAATGGTTCTGAAAGCTTGCGAGAAGCCTTGCTCTATGGCGATAATAGGTTTTTGTTTAGATCTAAGCTCTTCTTTTATTCTTTCGAAAATCAAAACATTGGCATCGACAGCCATGCCCATTGTTAAAACTATTCCAGCTATTCCTGGTAAAGTCAATGTTGCTCCAATCATTGAAAGTATGGTTATTATGGCTGTTACATTTATTATCATTGCGATATTTGCGAATAATCCAAATAGACCGTAGAAAGTTATCATAAATATAGCGACGAAAATAATGCCCGCTACCGAAGCTATTGCTCCTTGTTTAATTGAGTCTTGACCAAGCGATGGGCCAATGGTTCTTTCTTCAATTATCTTAAGGGGAGCTGGCAGTGCTCCTGCCCTTAATAGTAAGGCTACTTGCGTTGCTTCTTTAATTGTAAATGAGCCGGAAATAATGCCGGAACCTTGATTAATTACAGAGTTTATTCTAGGTGCGGTAACGACTTTATTGTCAAGGACAACGGCAAAGAATCTGCCGATATTTTCTTTGGTAATTTGAGCAAATTTTTTGGCTCCAATATTGTTAAAGCGAAAGGCAACGGCAGGCTCCCCTTGATAATAGGTTGGGTTTGCACTTATTAAAAGCTCACCACCTAATATTATAGGTTTTTCTATTGAATATGGGTTTCCTTCATTGTCATAAATTGTTTCGGTGTTTATGGAGGATGATATTACTAAAGAATTGTCAATAGTTTTTTCGCTAACGAAATGAAAAGACATCTTGGCTGTTCTTCCAATTATTTCTTTAAGGTTTTGGTTATCGAGATTTTTATTGCTTGTATCTGATTGAGGAACTTGCAATAAAATTTGACTATCGCCTTGAGGCTGAATCGTTGGTTCTTTGGTGCCATTTTCATCAATTCTTCTTCGTAGTATTTCTATTGATTGCTTGACTAGATTCTTCTTCATTTCAGAAATTTCTGCATTTGAAAAAGAAAGCTGTATTTTGTTTTCTGAATGTTTTATGTCAATTTTAGGGTAATTTTTCTTGATTATTTTGATTGCTTCTTCCGAATCTTTAGTTTCATTTACTGTGATTATTAGCTTATCGCCTGCGATTTCGTGGGTTATTTTTATAGCACCATCACGAAGTAGATTTTTAATGTCCTCTTTGAGGTTTTCTAATTGCTCTTGAATATATTGATTAAATCCTACTTCTAATAGCAAATGCGACCCACCTCTTAAATCAAGGCCTAGACCAACTTTGCTATGCGGTATTTTTTCTAATATTTTGCTATTTCTAAAAAAGGAAGGTAGAGAGAAAAAGATTGCTGATATAGCGATTAAAGTAATTAAAAAGATTTTTGTTTTCGAGAATTTAAGCATTTTCTAAAATTTATTTCTTTAAAAGCTTTTTACTTTTTTCAGTTTTGCTTGATTTTTCAATTTTACTTTTATCAATAAAGACTTCTGTAATATGATTTTTAGCGATTTTGATTATTAAATTATCGGAAATTTCTAAGTCAAAAAAAGAATTTTTATCGGGATTAGATTTTATTTTGCCGATAATTCCGCTAGTTGTAACAACTACTTCTCCAATTTTAAGATTATTTATCGTCTCTTGATGTTG
Organism: Rickettsiales bacterium UBA1997; assembly: GCA_964202895.1. Classification (GTDB taxonomy): domain Bacteria; phylum Pseudomonadota; class Alphaproteobacteria; order Rickettsiales; family UBA1997; genus JAJTDS01. Next base: position 89,107 of record CAXNJM010000002.1, read on the forward strand.
GCGATGTTTCTTGCTTTGCGGGCGAATAATAAAAAAGTAAAATATTACAAAAATTAAAATCAAAGGAATAAAATTTGCAGGAGCAAAGTTGTTTTCTTCCGTTGTTTGTGGAGCAGGCTTTTCTATTGATTTACCAGCGACTAAGGAGTTAGTTTCGCTGTTTTTATTGAAATCTTCTGACATTGTTTAACTGATTTATTCTTTTAAGGGTTGCTTTCTAACTAGCTAGAAAGCTTTTGTTCTTTGAATTCAACGTGTTTACGAACTACAGGATCATACTTGCTGAAAAGCATTTTGTCTGTTTTTTGTTTTGGGTTGCGACGAGCAAGGTAGAAATAGCCAGTTCCAGCGGTGCTAACCATTTTAAATAAGATAGAGCTTCTTTTTGATTTTGAAGCTTTAGGTTTTCCAGCCATATGAATGAAATTTTAAGTGTTTATATTAATTTACTTGATATATTGATTTTGTAGTAATCAACTTACTAAAAATGAAATATTTCAAAAACTGCTTTTAAAAAGTCAATAATTTTTAACATAATATTTTTTTAGTCAAGAAAAACAAATAACTTTATTTTTAAAAAAAAATATTTAATTTTTGTTTTTAATATTTTCAAAAATAACTCTAAAATAAATGACAAATAATAAAAGCCCTAAGATTATTGACGGCAAGGCCATTGCTGATAATATCAAAAATGAAATTGCTCAACAAGTTAAGGAGATTAAGCAAAAATTTTCTATTACTCCTACATTAGCGGTTATACTGGTTGGAAGCGATCCAGCTAGTGAAGTTTATGTTGGAAATAAAGAAAAATCTGCTCATTTTGTAGGCATGAATTCAATGCAGTTTAAATTTTCTGACGATATTAATGAAATTGATTTAATTAAAAAAATCAATGAACTTAATTCTGATAATAATGTTCATGGAATATTGGTGCAGTTACCTTTGCCTAAGCATATAGATTCAAAAAATGTAATTAAAGCAATTGATTCAACAAAAGATGTTGATGGTTTTAATATAATAAATGTGGGTAAATTATCGGTTGGAGAGTTAGAGGGTGAAGATTCGGCGATAATTCCTTGCACTCCTCTTGGTTGTTTGCACTTAATTAAAGATGCAATTTCTAAATCCTCTACTTATAGCACCTTAGTTGGTTTAAAGGCATTGGTAATTGGCACTTCAAATATAGTGGGCAGACCAATGGCAAGGCTTTTGATGTTAGAGGGTTGTACGGTTACAATTGCTAATCGCTCAACAAGAGACTTAAAATCCGAGTCTTTACTTGCCGATATAGTAATATCAGCAACTGGAGTTCCAAACCTAATAGATGCTTCAATGATAAAAAAAGATGCAATAATTATTGATGTTGGAATTAATCGTATTAATGTTGATGGGAATAAAACCAAAATAGTAGGTGATGTTAATTTTGAATCTGCAATTACCGTTGCCTCTTCAATAACCCCAGTTCCTGGTGGAGTTGGGCCAATGACAATAGCTTACTTATTAAAAAATACCCTTAAATGTTGTTTAAAAATAATCAATAAAAGCTCTAAAATCAATTAAATCCCCTAAAATTAATTAAATCCCCTAAAATCAATTAAACCATTGTCGTTTTATGAAAAAAAAATTATTATTAAATCAAATAATTAGCAAAACTAAAAAATTTTCGATTATCGCTCTTGTAAAAAATAACATTCGTTTATCGGTTATTTTTGTTGCCATATTGTCAATATTGGCTTTAATATCAATATTTTGTAGTTTTTATCAAAAATCTCAAAATGAAAAATACTCAGCTTTGCTATTTGAGGCTATTGCTAAATCTAAACAGGGTCAAATAGAAGAGGCGAAAATTGCCTTTAAAGAAATCTCCAATTCTTATTTTTCCGGTTCGACAAAACCAATTGCAAAGCTAAATTATGCAAATTTATTGCTTTCTCAAAATAAAATCGATGAAGCAAAGCAAGTTTATCTAGAAATTAATCAGTCAAGAAGCGGTGAATTTATTAAAGATCTTGCGGGTTTTTTATATGTAAAAATTATTGTTCAAGACGAGAAATCTGCATCCAATCAACAGGCAATTAAAGATATAGAAAAAATTGAAAATAAAAACAAAAACTTTAAATATCAAATAATTGAGCAAAAAGCTAATTTGGCAATTATTCAGCAAAATTTAGACCTTGCCTTCAAGGCCCTTACTCAAATTGAGAATGCTAAAGATTCTTCGCAAACCTTAAAAGAAAGAGCAAAAGAAAAATTGCAAGTAATTTTTGCTAAAGGCTATAAATCAAATAATCAAGCAAGTAAATAATGTCAAAAATTGTTCTTTTTATCTTACTAAGTACAGTCTTTTTAACCATTGGCTGTGCTCGAAATAAAAAAACACAATCCATCGATCCGCAATCGATTGTTAGCTTGTCAACATCGATAAAAATAGATGACGAGCTTAAAGACACTAAAATAGATATTCCTAAGCAAAAAACAGTTAAATTTTGGCCTATAAATATTCAAATGGATCTTGATATTGAAAATATCCACAAGACATTTGAGTATAAAAAAGAATTGCCCGACATCAAAAAATCGATAGTTTATTCTAAATTTTCTATTAATAAATCTAATAATGTTGGTTCTGTAGCTATAATAGACAAAGATATTGCTTTTTATTTAGAGCCTTCTGGTCACTTGGTCGCCATTAGTTTAGAAAGTAAAAAAATTAATTGGCGAAAAAAAGTTTTTAAAAAAATTAATGTCGCCTATCGCTATCCTAAAATTGGCGAAAATCAAGAAGTGATTTTTTCTATTATAGGAGATAATCAAGTTGTCGCAAATCGCAAAAAAGATGGTTTAGAGCTGTGGCGAAAAGAAATTTCTGCAATTCCAATTGCGACCCCGATAGCCAATCAAAATATGCTGTTAATTCTTACTAACGATAAGCTTTATTGCTTAAACTCTAACACTGGCGAAATAATATGGACTCATTCCGCCTCCACAAGCTCTCTTAACTTAGTTGGGAGCTCTGCTCCAATTATATTTCAAGATTTTGTTATTGTTGGATATAGTTCTGGAGAAGTTTATAAGTTAAATATCGCAAATGGTGAGGTGAGGTGGTCTAGAAATCTAAATATAAAAATTGCCAACAGCTCTAATTTTTATCTTAATGATATTGATGCGAATATCGTATTAAAAGATGGTGCTATTTATGTGGCTTCTAATAACGGCATTTTAAATGCTTTTAACTTAGAAAATGGCGAGAATTTATGGAGTAAGGCCTTATTTAATAATGTTGAATCCGAACTTTTTTATATTGGCAGTGCTTCTAGCTTCTGGTTGGCGGGCGGTTTTATATACAGCATTAATAGCGAAAATCAATTAATAATTATCGAGAAGAAAGGCGGTAAAATTAAGCAGATATTCAGCCTTCCTCATTTTAAAAATCCCAAAAAACCGCAGACTAAAATTATTTATAATGGCCTTGTTATGGCGGGCGATAAAATAATAATTTCTAATGTCGATGGTGATTTTATTATTTACAACCCATTAGATAATAAAATAGAATATTCTTATATTGGTGGTTTTAAAAATAATCATGCACCAATTGTTGTTGATAATAAAATATATACCAGCTTCTCCAATCATTTATTCACTGGGCTTGCTGTCTTGTGGTAAATTTTTTAAATATTAATATGCAATTAAATTCAACTATATTTTACGATGCAAAATGAATTTGCTGTTGATAGCCATTGTCATCTAGACCTTCTTGAGAAGGATGGCTATAATATTGATGTTGTTGTTGCTGATGCCATAAAATCAGGAGTCAAAATCATGCAAACCATCTGCACGAATTTTGATGATTTAGATAAGTTGATTGCTTATAGCAATAAATATGATGAGGTTTACAATTCAGTGGGCCTTCATCCTTGTAATGTAAATAAAGAAAATATCCTTAAGGCAGAGGATATGTTAAAGTTATGCAATAAAAGCCCTAAAATTATAGGAATTGGCGAGACGGGTCTTGATTTTTATCATCAAAACGATAATCATTTATTGCAAAAGCAAAGTTTTTTGAGTCATATTGAATTATCTCAAAATACTCAATTGCCGTTAATAATACATAGTCGTAATGCCGATAAAATGATGATTGATATTTTAAAAAGCGAACAAAAAAACTTTAAATTCCCAGCCTTGTTGCATTGTTTTTCTAGTTCGGCAGAGCTTGCAAATATTGCAATTGACCTTGATATAAAAATTTCTGTTGCCGGAATAGTAACTTTTAAAAATGCCAAAGAATTGCAAGATATAATCAAAAATGTTCCTTTAGAATATCTAATGATAGAAACTGACTCCCCTTATCTAGCTCCAGTTCCACATAGAGGGCAAGTCAATCAGCCTGCCTTTGTAATTGAGGTTGCTAAAATGATTGCGGTAATTAAAAATCTAGATCTAGCAACCATATTATCTCAAACCACGAGTAATTTTTTGAGTATTTTCAAGAAAGTGGTTTTGTGATTAACGATTAATTTAATTTGCAATGTTGGATATCGAATTTAAAAAAATTATTGTTTATGGATTGGGAATTTCCGGCATCTCGACATTAAAATTTTTTGCCATAAATTTAATTAATTCTCAAATTCAGCAATATGAATTATATGCAACCGATGATAATCTGGAAAATATAGAAAAAGCAAAGCAAAAATTAATTGCAGAAAATTTTCCATTTGTAGATAAAATAATTTTTACTAAAAATAGTGAAATTATTTATGATGAAAAAACCATAATTAGCTTTTCCCCAGGTATTCCACTTTATTTTCCAAAGCCTCATCCAATTCTTGGATTGATTCATAAAAGCAAGGCTAAGCTTGCATGCGATATTGAGATTTTTTATCGCCTTAATTTTAATGATGATTTTATTGCAATTACGGGCACTAATGGTAAATCAACAGTGACTGCTCTTGTTGGCTTTTTATTTGAGAAATTGCAATTAAAATCGGCAATTGGTGGCAATATAGGTAAGCCTTGCTTTGATTGCGAGGTCAAGAATAGCAATAAGAACAAAAAAACGGCATTTATATTCGAAACTTCTTCATATCAACTTGATTTGCTTTCTAATTCTCATTTTAAAATATCCGCTCTTACTAACATTACTCCCGACCATCTTGATCGCCATAATTCAATGGATGAATATATTAAAGCTAAAAAGAGGGTTTTTAATAATCAAAATCAAGAAGATTTTGCAATCATAAATATTGACAATATTGAATCTGGTAAAGTCTATGAAGAACTACTAAATAATCGTCAGCAAAAAGTAGTGGCAATTTCCACTAAAAAACTTCCGCCAATATTAGGGTTAAAAAGCCCATCAACTCCAATGATATCAATGATTGATGAAGTGATTTATCATAATTTCAATATTGGAAAAGTAGAAAAATATAAATGTTCATCGCAATTTCTTAAGGGGGAGCATAATTCTCAAAATATCGCCTTTGCTTTTGCAATAACTAAATGTTATTTCAAATTAATTAATCAAGAAATTGATGATGAAAAAATCATTGCATTTATATTGGATTTTCAGGGCTTGAGACACCGTCTGCAGATGATAGAAAAAATTGATAACATTAACTTTATTAATGACAGTAAAGCAACTAATGCAGAATCAACCAGCAATGCACTGTTGGCTTTTGATAATATTTTATGGATAGTCGGCGGTAAGCAAAAAGATGGCGGAATAAGCTCATTAAAACCTTATTTATCAAGGGTTAAAAAAGCATATTTGATAGGAGAATCAAGCGATGATTTTGCAAATTTTTTATCTAAAAACAATGTTGTTTATGAAAAATGTGAAAATCTTCTCAATGCGACAAATTCAGCTTTCTTTGATGGTTGCAATCAATTTAAAGATGATTTAGTTAATAATATATTGCTTTCTCCGGCTTGTGCCTCTTTCGATCAATGGAAAAACTTTGAAGAGAGAGGTGATTTCTTCTGTCTCGAAGCAAAAAAAATTGTAAATGCAAAAAAATTATGAATATTACAAATTTCAACAAGTTTGATTATCATTTTTTTGGCAAAGAATGCTTAATTGATAGAAATTTATTTAATTTAGAGAATTTGCAAAAAAATTTGCAATTAAAAAATTGCCATTATCAAGAAATTTTATTTTTGAATCAAATTCACAGTAGCGAAGTGGTCGTGATTGATAGTTATGAAAAAATATACAGCAATTCACTTAAGCCAAGCGCTGATGTAATTATTACTAATCTTAAAAATGTTGCTATTGGAATTTTTACTGCTGATTGTTCCCCAATTTTATTGGTTGAGCCTAATTTGCAAATTATTGCCGCTATACATTGCGGTTGGAGGGGTGCTATAGCGGGAATTATCACCAACACAATTAATAAAATTAGATCTATCACAGACTCTTCTAATCTTAATTTACGTGGATTTATTGGTCCAATGATACAGCAAAAATCTTACCAAATTTCACAAGATTTTTATAATGATTTTATCTTTAAAAATATTGCAAATAGGAGGTTTTTCGTAAGTGATAAGGAGGAAAATAAATATTTATTTAATCTCGGTGGATACATAGAAGATGAGCTTCGTAAAAACGGCGTTGATAATGTAGTTAATCCTCAGATTGATACATTCGCAAGCGATGATTTTTTTAGTTTTCGTAGGGCTAAATTGTTAAAAATTGATGATTGCGGAAGAAATATTTCTTTGATTGCTCTTCGTTAAATTGCCGTTTCTGTTAAAAATTGACTAATTTTTAATAAATAACCATCTATTCTTTTTTCTAATTCGTTGCTTGCTGGGTTGATTATAAGCATTCCACAGCTATTCATTTTGTTAGTCGTTAAATTTTCTGGCATTTTTATTGTCTTGTATAAGATATTTTTAAATCCAATCTTATTGATTTTGAAATGAAAATTTTTGATAAAATTTTCATCAATTATAGGGTACCAAACTAGTATTGATAGGTCTTGTGGGTGGTTTTTTGCTTCTTCTAGAAAATTTATAATTCTTTGATAATCATTTGAAATCTTGTTTTCAAATTTCTCAAACGGAGGGTCAATTAAAATTATTTTTCTTATATCATTTGCTAGAGCCTCATGCTCTAAAATTTTGAAGCCATCTTTTTTTAGAAGTAAGAATTTTTTATTGCCTGCAAAATTTCTTTTTAAGCTGTTGAAGCTTGCTTCTTCTAGTTCGCAAAATATTCCTTTATCCCATGGTTGAATAAAATATTTTATGATGTAAGGCGAGCCTGAATAAGAGAGGATTTTATTTTTTAGATTTTCAATTTCTGTTAAATTAATTTTCGCCAAAATATCTAGGAATTTCTTTGGTAATAAGTTTGTTATTTCTTGATTTTTTAATATTTTTAATATGCCATTTTGCGACTCATGACTCTTACTGCCGTTTATGAAATCTGGGTCAAAGCTGTATTTTCCATCGCCAGCATGAGTGTCTATGGCCAAGAATGGTCTTTTATTTTTAACAAATTCTTCAAGAGAGACGGTTAAAATTATGTGCTTAAAAATATCGGCGAAATTTCCGAAGTGATATTGATGCTTGTAGTTCATTGAATTTTGTGATGTATTTAGCCTTATCTTAGAAATTTAATTAGTTAAATTTCTAAGATATTTTGGGAAGGTTTATAGAGAATTAGTCTCTTTTATTGCCAATTAATTGCAATAGATGGATAAATAGATTGATGAAATCCATGTATAAAACTAATGCACCAATGGTTGCGCTTTTATTAATTGACTCTTGATCTCCAGAAGATAGGTAGTAGTTTTGTTTTATTTTTTGTACATCGTAAGCAGTAAGGCCAATAAAGATAAGGGTGCCAAGAATTGAAAGAGCAAAATAAAGAGCGGGGCTTTTTAAAAATAAATTAACTAAAGATGCGATAATAACACCTATTAAGCCCATTATTAAGAATGAACCTAAATTTGTTAGATCTTTTTTTGTGGTATAACCGTAAATGCTCATTGCTCCAAAAACAGAAGCGGTAATAAAGAAAACTCTAGCGACACTTGCTCCGGTATAAACTATTAAAAGAGATGCCAAAGAAACGCCCATTAATGCGGAGTATGCCCATAGATAATTTTTTGCAGTTGATGCTGAAATTGATTGTAATTTAAAAGAAAAAAAGAACACAAAAGCTATTGGAGCAAGAATTGCAACCCAACGAAGCGGAGTGCCAAAAATTAGACTCATTAATTGCGGAGAGCTGGCAACTAAAAAAGCTGTTGCTCCAGATATAGCAAGAGCAATTGCCATAAAATTATAAACTTTAAGCATGTAATCTCTAAGGCCGACATCTCTAGTAGCGGATGATGCGATGGAAGAGCTGTAATAATTTTGACGGGAATTTGAAAAAATAGACATATTTTAATTGATAATTAGTTTGTAAGTTGTTAAAAAACATTAGCCTGTTAATATATAATCTTATTTAAAAAAATTTCAACAGATTTCTTGTAAATTTTGTTAAAAAATTATTTAGGCTAATAAGAATTTCAAAAATATTGAGGTAAAAATGCATTCTAAGTCAATTATTTGCTTAGTTGGAATGATGGGAGTTGGTAAAACAACAATCGGCAGTAGGTTGGCAAAAAAACTCGGTTATTATTTTATCGATTCCGATCAAGAAATAGAAGATATCGAAGCTATTTCCATCAATGAAATTTTTGCAACAAAAGGAGAGGCTTATTTTCGGGAGCTTGAAAAAAATTTTATTATTGACAATTTGCAACGAGATGAAAAAATCGTTTTTTCTTTGGGTGGAGGTGCTTTTATTAATGAAAAAACTCGTTCGGCTATAAAATCAAAGGCAACTTCAATTTGGTTGGAAGCATCGATTGATGAAATATATGCTCGTTTAAGTAAAAAAAAGAATCGCCCTTTAATAAATCAGAATCAAGATACAAGAAATATTATTGTTGATTTATTAAAAGCAAGAGAGCCTATTTATCGAATGGCTGATTTTAAAATTGATACTAGTGGTAAAGCTTGTAGCAAGATTATCAAAGAAATTTTTGAAAAACTTGGCTTTGAATATAAAGATCAAGGCGATTAAATAGTTAATTAAAATAATAAATTAAATTCTTTTAGTTTATTATAATTTTGGAAAATATGAATATTTATAAATTTGTTGTTGATGTAAACGGTTCCGGGATAAGGCTTGATAAATATTTAACTCAGCAATTTTTGGCGATAAAGCCTGAAATTACTCGCAGTAAGATTCAAAATTTTTGTGAGCAAAACTTAATTTTTGATGAAACTGATCGGCCAGTAAAAAACTTATCTCAAAAAACCAAAATAAATCAAGAATTTACTGTTAAAATTAAAGATCAAGAGCCTGCTTTGATGAAAGCAAATCAAGTTAAGTTTGATATTGTTTTTGAAGATGATGATATTTTAGTTATTAACAAGCCAATTAATTTAACGGTTCACCCCGGTGCTGGCAATTATCAAGACACATTAGTAAATGGTTTGCTTTTTAGCCATTCTAGTCAGTTGTCAACTATTAACGGAAATGTTAGGCCAGGAATAGTTCATCGTCTCGACAAAGACACTAGCGGTTTATTGTTGGTTGCGAAAAATGATTTTACTCATTTAAAATTAAGTACCGCTTTGCAAAAAAGAAATATTAACCGCTATTATTTTGCTTTTATATTTGGGGTTTTGGCTCCAAGTACTGGAACCATTAATCGCAACATTATTCGTTCGAATAGAAATCGCCTTAAAATGATGGCGAGTAATAATGATGGTAAAATTGCAATCACTCATTATCAAACTAAGCAAATTTATGGAAATAATTTTGCCAGTCTAGTAGAATGTAAGCTAGAAACTGGAAGGACTCATCAAATTAGAGTTCATTTTGAGTCAATTAAACATTCTTTGATTGGTGATCAGCTTTATAATTCCTGCAGAAAAAACCTAGCTAGCAATAACTTATTGGAGCTTGATATTGATAAATATAATGAAATAAAAGGTTTTGTTGAAAATTTTAGCCGTCAAGCTCTTCATGCCTACAGAATCAGCTTTCTGCACCCAAGAAGTGAAAAGCTGATGTCTTTTGAAGTGCCTTTTCCAGAAGATTTATGTCAATTGCAAAATTTATTAAACGATTTAAACAGTGAACAGAAATCTTGAGAATAAAATTCTAATTATTTCTGGAGCCACCGCTTCTGGCAAATCTAGCTTAGCATTTGAGATTGCGAAAAGACAAAATTCAGTTATTATTAATGCAGATGCAATGCAGATATATCAAGGCTTGCCAATATTATCCGCTCAACCAGATATTATTTTTCAGAATCAAGTCCAGCATTTTTTATATTCCTATCTTTCTCCTTTTGAAAAAGGTTCAGTAGCCTTATGGCTTGATTGTGCGGTAAAAATTATCAAGCAAGCTTTAAACGAAGGCAAATTGCCAATAGTGGTTGGGGGGAGTGGAATGTATATCGACAAATTAATTAACGGCATCTCGCTGGTTCCAGAAATTGATGGCATGATTAATGAAGAAGCGAATAGTCTATTTTGCAAATTAGGTAAAGATAATTTTTTGGAAAATCTAATTTTAATGGGCGATGCAGATGCTTCTAATGTTCTTGACAAGCAAAGATTAATCAGGAGATACGAAGTTTTGTTGCAAACTGGTAAAAGCCTATCATTTTGGCAAAGCAATGATATTAATAAATTTTTTGCAGATTCTCAATTCTTGCATTTTAATCTAAATCTTTCAAAACCAGAAGTTTATAAAAATTGTAATGACCGCTTTTTATTGATGATTAAGAGTGGTGCAATTGAAGAGGTTGAAAGATTCTTCGATATTTACAGAGATGTTGTTTTTAGTCAAAAATTGCCAATTATCAAAACCCTAGGATTTAACGAAATAGCTTGCTTTCTAGGCTTGGATGGTTATCAAAAAATTGATTATAATAAAATGGTTGAGCTTGCAAGTCAAAAAACTAGAAATTATGCGAAAAGGCAAATTACTTGGTTTAAAAATCAAAAGTTGCAACAAATATTTTTTGACTCAACTCCTCTTTCAATGGAATATTTCCTTGGGTTATTGTAGCGATTTAATTTAATTTATTTGCGGACAATTATAAAACCGCGATAATTTTCACCATCTCTGCTATTCATTGAGGTGTAAAGATGCTCTATTTTTACCCAATACCATTCGCTTTTATGTGTCGCGACATCGAGAATTAGGGCAGTATCATTTTCTTGATTATATGCTACCACGGGCGATATATGCCCCGTAGGCGAGTTGCGAAATGTTTTTCCATCAAAATTACTAATTAAAAAACTACTTTTATCGGAAACTGTATTTTTAAGAAGTTGACGAAATTTTTCAATTTCTACGAGATTATTTTTTTCAGTATAAAAAGTTTCTACCTTCAATTTATGGTTTTCTCTTAATATTGATGATAGTTCGCCAAGAGTTAGTCCTGGGTCAAATATTTCATTTTGATTAACTGTTTTTTTAGGAGATTTTAATTCGATAATGTCGCGATGCTTGATTTTATTCGTTTCGCTGTTTAAAAAATTTTGCTGAGTGTAGAGATTATAAGGAAGCGCTTTCTCTCCCATCGCTTTTGGTAGAGTTGTTTCTCCGTAGCTGTTGCTGGTTATGTCGCCATAATTTAAGGCATTTAACACGATTACAGAACTTGCTATTCCGCAATATAATGAGTTGATTTGAGGTTGAAAAAAATTTACCAATTGATAGAAATCATTTTTATATTTTGCCACTTCAAAGCTTGATATTCCTGCTTCACTATAAAATTTTATAGGCTGAATATTGCTCTGAGCAAAAGCTTGATTTTTAGTAAAAATTGTAAGTAATAGGATTAGTATTGTTAATTTTTGCATATTTATTTAAATTAAGACATTGCAAGCATTTTTTCTAAAGGTTTTAATGCTTTGATTCGTAGGGATTCTTCAATTATCAGCTCTCCGCCAAATGGCGATTGATTGCCTTTTAGCATTACTAAATAAAGCTTTTCAAGAGTATTTAGTTGCATGTGAGGGCAGTTATTACAAGCGGAGCAACCTGCTTGATTGATAAATTGGCAGTCGTAAAATTTACCTTGAGGGTTTATTTTATTCATTTGGTGGATTATGTGTGGTTCGGTTAAAACTATAAATTCTTTATCTTGATTTTCGCCAACAAATTTTAATAAAGATGAGGTGGAGCCAATATGATGAGCATAATTTAATAGGTTTTCAGGGCATTCTGGATGAGCAATTACCAAGGCCTGCGGATGTTTTACGGTTAATTTTATTAATTCTCTTTCACTAAATTGTTCGTGAACCATACAGCTTCCTTGCCACAAAATTAAGTTTCGACCTGTTTTTTTGGCGATATATCTTCCCAGATGTTGATCGGGAGCAAAGATAATTTCTTGATTTTCTGGTAGTTGGGAAATTATTTTTTCGGCATTGCTAGAAGTAACTATTATGTCGGATAAGGCTTTTATTTCAGCCGAACAATTAATGTAACTCATTGCTATTGCTTGAGGATGTTTTGCTCTAAATAAAGCGAAATCTTTTGGTTGGCAAGAATCTTCAAGGCTACAACCTGCTTTAAAATCAGGAATCAACACTGTTTTTTCTGGAGATAGTATTTTTGCAACTTCTGCCATAAAACGAACACCGCAAAATATGATTTGACTGGCGGAGTTATTTGATGCTTTTCGTGATAAATCGAGGGAATCCCCTATAAAATCGGCGATATCTTGTATTTCTGAATCTTGATAAAAGTGAGCAAGGATGATGGCATTATTTTGTTGTTTTAATTTTTTTATTTCCGCTACTAAATCAATATTTGCAAAGTCTAGTTCAATTGCATTGATTGCCTTTGAGGTGAGTAGCTGTGAATTTATTTTGTTCATTTAAAGCCTATAATTGAAAATATTTTATTTCGATTTTGGTAGGCTATTTCCTTGGCTTTGGAGCTACCATCACTTAAAATTTTTAATAAATAATGTTGTTCATTTTTTAATTTTGCAATATTTTGCTGAATTGGTTTTATTTTTTCAACTAAAATTTCTGCTAAATCGCTTTTAAATTTACCGTAACCTAAATTTTCATATTGATTAGCAATTGCGATTGGCTCTTTATTAACAAAACTGGCAAATATATTGAGAAGATTGTAAATTTCTGGTCTTTCTTCTTGATATTCAATGCTGTTTATGGAATCGGTTTTTGCTTTTTTGATTTTTTTGATGATAACATCGCTTTCGTCGGTTAGGTTGATTCGCGAAAGCTCGGAACTATCGGATTTACTCATTTTTTTGGCACCATCTTGCAAAGACATAATTCTTTTAACTTGCTTAATTATTAATGGCTCAGGAAGCTTAAAGAAATTTTCTTGATATTGGCGATTAAATGATCCTGCTAAATCTCTAGCTAGTTCTAAATGTTGTTTTTGATCTTCGCCAACTGGCACTAAATCTGCACTATATAATAAAATATCTGATGCCATTAACACTGGGTAGCTATAAAGCCCTAAATTTTCATTATTGGCGGATTTTTCTTTGAATTGAGTCATTCTATTAAGCCAGCCGAGCGAGGTGTTGCAAGCTAGAACCCATGCCAATTCAAGATGTTCGGAAATATCGCTTTGTAAAAAGATGATACTTTTTTCAGGGTCAAGACCGCAAGCTAAATAAGTTGCAATAGTGTTGATGATGTTTTCTCTTAATATTTTTGGCTCTTGATGAACGGTAATTGCATGAAGGTTCATAATGCCAAATAGGCAATCATATTCATTTTGCAAATTAAGCCAATTTCTAATTGAACCAAGATAATTGCCAAGATGCAGGTTCCCCGTGGGTTGAACCCCCGATAATATTGTTTTTCTCATAATTTTTATTTTATTTATTAAAAAATTTGTTGCAGAAGAATTTTTTAATTCTAAATTGCCAAATCTTGTAAGGCAAGTGGGTGGTTGCTAATTTTATATTTTAATTATTAAATTGTAAATGTTGAAAATTAGAGGAAAGTCCGGGCTTCACGAGAAATCAGCACCAGTTAATAGCTGGCTGTAAAGTTAAATATATAGACTTTGCAAGGGAAAGTGTCACAGAGAATATACCGCCTCTAGGCTTTAAAATCTAGAGGTAAGGGTGAAAATGCGAGGTAAGAGCTCACAATTTTTATTGGTAACAATAATTTTGAAAAACCCTGCTGGAAGCAAGACCAAATAGGAACAAGCATTTTATAAGTGAGGTGGCTTTTTAGCTATCAATGTTTCTCGCATTCTTGTTCGGGTAGGTTGCTTGAGATAATTGGTGACAATTATCCTAGATGAATAATCGCCGATTAGCTTTACATTTATTTGTAATGCTAATTACAGAACCCGGCTTATAGCTTGCCTTATTAGATCAGCTAATTTATTGCTTTAAAATTGATAAGCTTTAAAGCCGTAATGCTCAAGAAAGCGAATATCATTATCAAAAAGCATTCTTAGGTCGGTGATGCCATATTTTAACATTGCCAGTCTTTCGACTCCAATGCCAAAGGCAAAGCCTTGAAATTCTTCACTATCAATTTGACAATTCTTTAAAACTTCCTGATTTATTATTCCACAACCTAATATTTCAAGGAATTTATCGCCTTTGCCAATTTTAATTCTGCCATTTTCGATTTGATAATTTATATCCACTTCCGCTGAAGGTTCGGTGAAAGGGAAAAAGCTTGGTCTAAGCCTTAATTCAAGGTTTTTAGTTTCAAAAAATTGTTCAAGAAAACTTTCTAGCACCCATTTAAGATTGCCAAAATTGGCTTCCTTATCAACTACAAAGCCTTCAATTTGATGAAACATCGGGGTGTGTGTCTGGTCGGAATCTGAGCGGAATACTCTTCCTAGGGCGATAATTTTAAGTGGAGGCTTCTTTTTTATCATTTCACGAATTTGAACATTTGATGTGTGAGTTCTTAATAATTTTTCTGAATTTTTAAGATAGAAGGTATCTTGCATTTGTCTTGCAGGGTGGTGTTTTGGAATATTTAAAGCACTAAAATTGTGAAAATCATCTTCTATTTCTGGACCTTCGCAAAGCTCAAAGCCAAGATTTCCAAAAATTTCTTTTATTTCCTGAAAAACCTTACTTAAAGGATGCAATAAACCAACTTGTTGTTTGCGATAAGGGGCAGTGGCATCGATTTTTTCTGTTGCTAATTTTTCTTGTAAATATTGTGTTTCAAATTTATGCTTAATTGATTCAATTTGATTGGATATTTTTTCTCTTTGATTGTTTATTAAAGCTCCGGCTGTTTTTTTATCTTCATTGATAAAGGTTTTTAGTTGTGAAAATAAATCAACGATAATTGACTTTTTGCCAAGAAAATTTATTCTAATTTCTTCAATTTGAATTAAGCTCTTGACCTTAGCGATTTCTAGTTCAAAATCATTATCAAGGCTTTTTAATTTTTTTTCTAAATTAGCTACAGAGCTATTATTCAAAATTTCATTCATAAATAAATATAGATATGTTAATTAATTGGTTTGGAGCAAATACTCTTCTAAAAAAAGAAGTTTTAAGATTTTTAAAAGTTTATCACCAAACTTTATTTTCTCCAGTAGTAAATATAATTTTATTTTTAGCTGTTTTCTCGCTATCGGTGGGAGACAAAATTAACAATATTGGTGAAGTTGAATTCTCAGTATTTGTCTCTGCAGGCTTGATAATGATGGCATCAATGCAAAATGCTTTTGCCAATAGCTCATCTTCTTTTGTGATGAGTAAGGTTGTGGGTCATATCATTGATTATTTAATTCCTCCGCTTCAAGCATTTGAAATTATTTATGCTTTTACATTGGGGGCAATATTAAGAGGGCTTGCGGTTGCATTGGTTTCATTTTTAGTCATTTCTTGCTTTGTGAAATTGCCGATTTTTAATTTTTATTTAATGATTTTTTATTTAGTTTTTTCTTGCTGTTTTCTAGGCTTAATGGGGGTTTTGTGCGGTATCATTTCTGACGGCTTCGACCAAATGTCTGCGGTTACTAGTTATCTAATTACTCCATTAACTTTTTTATCGGGAACATTCTATTCAATTGAATCCTTGCCAAAATTTTGGCAAAATATCGCTCATTTTAATCCTTTTTTTCAAATGATTGATGGTTTCCGCTATTCTATTACTGGGCATTGCGACGGCAATTTATTGATGGGAGCAATTTATATTTTAGCAATTAATTTTGTTATGATGATTTTTATTTATAGATTATTAAAAATAGGCTATCGCATTAAATCTTAAATTTTATTTAATATGAATAAAAAAATCCTAATCGTAATACCAGCAAGGCTTGCATCTACTCGATTGCCAAATAAACCACTTGCCGATATAGCGGGCAAACCAATGATAGAAAGAGTTTATGAAAGAGCAATTGCCTCAAAAGTTGGCGATGTTTTAATTGCTTGCGATGGCGAAGAAATCGCCAATATTGCCAGAAATATTGGTGCAAATTTTGTGATTACTGACCCAAAACTACCATCTGGCACTGATAGAATTTACAATGCTTATCGAGTTTTTGTGGAAAAAAATAATCTTCAGAATCAATATCAAGCAATCATTAATTTGCAAGGCGATTTACCAATTATTGAAAGTGAATCAATTATTTCAGTTGCAGAATTAATTTTAAATAGTGATTGCGATATCGCTACCATTGCTTCTCGAATTAATAATTATGAAGAAGTTATCAACTCTAATGTTGTCAAAATTGCTATAGCAAATCTAGAAAACAATATTGGTGAGGCATTATATTTCTCTAGGTCTCCAATTCCTTATCAAGAAAGTAAAATAATTACCGCTGACGACTATTTTCACCATATCGGAGTTTATGGCTATAAAATTCAGGCTTTAGAGAATTTTATAAAATTATCTCCTTCTAAGTTAGAAAAAAGAGAGAGCCTTGAGCAGTTGCGAGCACTTGAAAATAAAATGAGTATAATGGTAAAAATTGTTGATAATCATCCATTTTCTGTTGACACGGAGCAAGATCTTCTAAGGGTTAGAGCTATCTATATTGCTACAAAACAATAATTTTAATATGAAGAACCCAAAAATCATTAAAATTAAAAAATCAAATTTAGTTGGTTGGCAAGAATGGTTTTCTATTCCTGATTTATCAATAACCGCCATTAAAGGCAAGATTGACACGGGGGCAAAAACCTCGGCAATTCACAGTGAAGATTTAAGATTCTACAGAATTAAGGGGCAAGAATGGGTTGAGTTTAAAGTTTATCTTGCTAAAAAAACTAATCAATCAGCAATATTATGCAAAGCACCAATCTTGGAATATCGCTCAATTTCCGATTCAGGTGGCAGAAGGGAGGTTAGGCCAATTATTGTAATCGATATTTCAATTAATAATTTAAAAGTGCCAATTGATTTGAGTCTAACTAATCGTGCCACGATGAGCTTTGATTTATTGATTGGTAGAGATGCAATCAAAAAAATGAAGATGCTGGTGAACCCTTCTAAATCTTTTATTCAGGGTCGTTTATTAAATAATTAATTAAATAAAAATGAGTCAATTAAAATCTGAACAAAAAATTTCTATCGGAGACATGAAAATAGCCACTGCAAATTGCGGTATAAAATATAAAAATCGCGATGATTTATTGCTAGTAATTTTTGAAAAGCCAGTAGCGGTAGCGGGTTTGTTTACCAGCTCAACAATGTCAGCATCTCCTGTTATTCATTGTCAAAAAGCTCTTCAGCAAAAACAAGCTCGTGCTTTAATCGTTAACTCTGGCAATGCTAATGCCTTCACGGGGGAGGTTGGCGAAACGATAGTGCAAAAAACCGTTGATAAAATTTCTTCTTCCTTAAATGCAACATCAAGCCAAATATTTGTTAGTTCAACGGGGGTTATTGGTGAATTATTCGATGTTAATTTAATTACACGAAAAATCGACGAAATGATTCTGCAAGCAAATGATGATGAATCAATGATTATCAAGGCTTCAAAGGCAATCATGACTACTGACACTAAAATGAAATTAGTGCAAAAAAAATGCCTAATTGATTCGCAGGAAGTTAATATTATAGGTTTTGCTAAGGGTTCAGGAATGATTGCTCCCAATATGGCGACGATGCTTGGCTATATCTTTACCGATGCCAATGTTTCCAGTGATGTTTTGCAAAAAATTCTTGCTGATATTGTCGAAAAAAGCTTTAATTCAATAACTGTTGATTCCGATCAATCAACCAATGATACAGTTCTCGCCTTTGCAACTGCAACTGCTGAGCATAATTTTATCGATAATGCTGAAAATCAATCAATTGCTAATTTTAAAATAGCAATGGAAGAATTGGCAATTGAATTGGCTAAAATGATAGTGATTGACGGCGAGGGTGCTAAAAAGCTGATTGAAATCAATGTTGTTAATGCAACAAATTATCAACAAGCTAAAATAGTGGCGATGGCAATTGCTAACTCGCCATTGGTAAAAAGTGCCATGGCGGCCTCTGACCCAAATTGGGGAAGAATTATCATGGCAATTGGTAAATCAACCACGAATATTTCTCCTCAACAAATTAAAGTTAAAATTGGCGATTTCTTAATTGCTGAAAATGGCTCTAGAGTTAATGATTACAACGAGGCAAATGTTCATGAATATCTAAAAAAAGAAGAAGTAAAAATTATTGTCGATCTAGGAATTAACAAAACACAAGAAATAAAAAATATTTCTGCCTCTCAAACTATGAAGCAAGATCTTTATTCTGCAACTGTTTGGGGCTGTGATCTCAATGAAGAATATGTTAAGATTAATAAAGATTATCGTAGCTAATGACTGCTATTTTTAACTTCTCCAATTTAGAAAATATTGATTCCAATAAATTTACTGAAATTTTTACTCAAATTTTAGAACAAAAATTTTCTGACGATAAAATAATTGAAATATTACTAAAAATTAATCAATTGCAATATCCAGTTGAGGCAATGATTGGAGCTTTTAATGCCCTTAAGAGTAAAATGTTAAAGATCAATGTGAGCAATAATTTATTGGCACAAACTATTGATTTATGCGGAACGGGCGGTGATCGCCTTAATAGCTTCAATATTTCAACTGCCACTTCTTTTGTTGTTGCTTCTTGTGGGGTAAAAGTGGCTAAAAATGGCAATCGAGCTTCCTCTTCTAAATCTGGCTCTGCGGATATCTTTGAAATTTTAAATATTGAATTTTCTAAAGATGAAGAATCGATAATATCAAGCCTAGAAAATAATAATTTGGTTTTTTTATTTGCTCCATATTTTCATCAAAGCCTTAAAAATGTTGCCCCGATTCGTAAATTAATCAAACAACCGACCATTTTCAATTATTTAGGGCCTTTACTTAACCCGTTGCAAGTTGATAAACAAATAATTGGGGTGGCAAATGCAAGTATGATAGAAAAAATGTCGCAAGTAATTATCTCGCAAAAAATATCGCAAAAAGAGGTTTATTTTGTTAATGGCGACGATGGAATGGATGAGTTGACCCTTACAGCCAATTCACAGATTGTAAAATTAATCAATGGCAATATCAAAAAAGAAGTGTTTAACCCAACTGATTTTGGCTTTGAAAAGGTTGATATGTTTGATTTAACGGGCGGTAGCCCCGAATATAATGCGGGGGCTTTAATTGATTTACTTGATGGTAAAAAATCTCCCTACCGCAATATTGTTGTAATCAATAGTGCCTTAGCTCTAATTTTAGCAAAAAAAGCAAATAATTTTCAAGATGCCATTAAGTTAGTAGAATCAAGAATTGATGATGGCGATGCAAAAAATATACTCACTAAAATGCAAAAAAAGACATGATACGATTAAATCAATACAAAAAATGCCCCTCTCCGAAGGCAGAATCTTAGTAAAACCTTGCTACACAATAACCCTCCCCTTGAGGGAGGGTCGAAATTGCTAGCAATTTCGGGGAGGGGTCAAAAAACTAGTTATAACTCCATGCCTAATGTTATTAAAATATTTCTGACCTCTCCTCTGCATCGCCAACAAGTTGGCTCTGCGACCCTCCCTCAAAAATAATTAAGGGGTAGGGGTTATTAGAGAAGATATTTTAACTGCTTGCAATTCTAGCTTCGAGCTTTCTATCAACGGAAATAAGGGGTTTCAGCCTTGTTAAAGTTATGTTCGGTCTCTTCCCCTTCGGCAACAAGGGGTTTCAACCCCTTGCGGTAAATACATTTAACAAAATTAGGGCTTAAGGGTTTTCCTTCTTCGTCATTCTGCGCGAAGTCGCAGAATCTATTACCTTTCTGGTTCCTGCAACTTCGTGCAGGATGACAGTTGTTGGTGCAGGATGGCGGAGCTAAAACACTCGTCATGCCGTTGAAAAACGGCACCCAGAAAGATTTAGGGCTGGGTCCCGACTTTCGTCGGGATGACGGTAAAGGTCGGGATGACGATGACAGTTGAGTTGGCTTCGAACTCTATTACTATCGGCAACAAGGGGTTTCAATCCCCCCACCAAACAGCTTACAGCCGTTTGACTCCCCCTCAAGGGGGGAGTGATTAGACCGAGCTTAATTTTTCTTTTTAAAAAACATTTTTTACTCCTGTGATGATGGTTTTACTTTATGAATTATTTCTGCCAGCTCCTTTAGCATCTTGAGCTGACTTCCCTTTTTCTCTTTAAGTTCTACCTCATTTTTACTTAAATTGACCAAGTAGTCTGTGATAAGATTATAAAATAATGTTTTTTCTTCTTTCTTTTTTTTGGCTTCTTCTAACTCTGTTTTATCTTCCTGTTTCTTTCCACTAATAATATCGATGGTTCTTTGATCAATTTGAGATGCTATAACGCTAATTTGTGAAATATTTCTAAGTTGGTTATTAATTCTTTCAATTATTACCAAAAGTTTACTTATAAAAATAAAGCCACCAGAAATAAAAGTAATTATCATGAGAGAGAAGGGAATTTTCATTAAAAACATACCAAAATAATCCCTAGAATCTTTATCAATTATTTTAGTTATGTCGTTAATGATTCTATTACCATAATCATAAGCAAACACTGATGAAAGAATAATTAAAAAGATCATTACGCCAACGCAACAATAATAAAATTTTTGATCTTTTTTAGCATCACTTCTTAATTCTGCCAAATTCTCAACAACCGAATACTGTTTTGTTAAATGATTGATCTGACTCGATAAATTACTGCGTTTATTTTCTAATCCGCCTTTTCTATATAATTGGTCGTGAAGATCTTCTTTATATTTTAATAGCCCATCTTTTTTTAGTTTATCTTCGGAAGATTCGTCGCCATTGATCTCTTTTTTCAAGATATCTCTTTCATTTTTTAGTTTTTCTAATTCAGCCTTTAAACCAATTTCGTCATCTTTACCGTTAAGTTGTATTTCTAAATCATCTCTTAGCTCTTCTAGTTCTCTAACAACTCCTTCTAAGCCTCTTTTTTCATTTTCATCTTCTGACTCATCATTTCCTTCTATTTTCTTTTCTAGATCAAGCTGTTGATTCTCTAATTCTTTAACAATAGCCTTTAAACCATTTGCCCCCTCTTTGCCATCTATTTCTGTATTAAATTTATCAACCTCAGCTTTCAGAATTTTGATTTGCTTATTTAGCTCTTCTTCCTGTTTTTTAAGATCTGGTATTTTATCAAACAAATGAACATTATCAGCATATTCTGAAGTTGGATTATTGACAATTTCCTTAAGATTATTTTTAAAATTATCGTTATCTAGGTTTAAGCCAGTTTTTTTAGCTTTACTCACAAGATAAATTATGGCTTTATCTAAAAAAACTTTGATATTTTAATTGTCCTGATCTGTCATTTGTTAGAATTTAATTGATTGTTGTTAAAAGAATTGTCATCTCTTCGTAAAGTTTAAATAAATGCTCAAGCCTTTCTTTTTTGATTAGGAAGAGGCGGGAGCGGTAGCAAAGTTCAACTGCAATATTCATTGTTATTTTATAATTTCTTTACTCTAAATTTATTTATAAATGATTTTTGCTGTATAAAATCGGCAATATTTAGGCTAAAAGCTTCGCTGGAAGCAATTTAATAAATATTAAAGACAATTGCAAGAAATTTTAGGAACTTGCAACTTCGTGCAGGATGACGGTTGTTAGTGCGGGATGGCGGAGCTAAAACACTCGTCATGCTGTTGCAAAACGGCACCCAGAAAGATTTAGAGCTGGGTCCCGACTTTCGTCGGGATGACGATGAAAAGAAAAGGTACTGGGTCCCGACTTTCGTCGGGATGACGGTAAGGTTCGGGATGACGATGACAGTTGAGTTGGCTTCGAACTCTATTGCTAAACCTCCCCTTAAAAATAATTAAGAAGGTAGAGGCAAAGGTTTTTGTTTTTAATTTTGGTTTTTCCAGCTAGACTATTATAAAAGCAAGATTATTATGCCAGTTTACAAACCTTAAATTTCCTTTAAATCAAATAAACTAAAATATTATTATGGCTTTTGATAAATTTAACGATGAATGTGGAGTTTTTGCTATTTACGGCTCTAGTGATGCCTCGGTCAACACTGCTCTTGGGCTTCATGCTCTTCAGCATCGAGGTCAGGAAGCTGGAGGAATCGTCTCTATGTCAGAAGACGGCCTGTTTTCCGCTCATTTTGCAGATGGCTTAATCTCTGATCACTTTAATAATCAAGAAATAATAAGTAAATTAATCGGCAACTCCGCAGTTGGGCATGTTCGCTATTCAACCGCAGGTAAAAAAACCGCAAGAAACTACCAGCCTATTTATGCTCAATTAAGCTTTGGCTTTGTGGCGGTTGCTCATAACGGCAATCTTACCAATGCAATTGGCTTAAGAAATAAGTTAATTAAATCGGGAGCAATATTCCAATCAACAATGGACACAGAAGTTATTATTCATTTAATGGCACTTAGTCAAAAAAATACCATTACTGATAAAGTAATCGATGCTTTAAGTCAGGTTGAAGGAGCCTATTCATTGGCTATCATAACTAAAGAAGGAATATTCGCAGTGCGAGACCCTAGCGGAGTTAGGCCACTTTCCTTGGCAAAACTAGGAAGCTCTTGGGTGGTGGCTTCAGAAACTTGTGCCTTTGATATTATTGGGGCAAAATTTGAACGAGATATAAAAAATGGCGAAATGCTGTTGATTAATAACGATGGAGTTAAATCGCTTTTCCCCTTTGTTAGTAAGTCTCCAAAATTCTGCATTTTTGAGTATGTTTATTTTTCAAGGCCAGATAGCATTATTGAAAATAAAAGTGTTTATGAAATGCGAAAAAGAATTGGTCGAGAATTAGCCAAAGAAATTAAAATTGATGCCGATATCGTGGTTCCAATACCAGATTCTGGGGTTCCCGCTTCAATTGGTTATGCTAGCGAGGCAAATATTCCTTTTGAGCTGGGGATTATTCGCAATCATTATGTTGGCAGAACATTTATTGAGCCTACCGATAAAATTAGACACTTTGGAGTAAAATTAAAACATAATGCCAATAATGCGATTATAAAAGATAAGAGAGTTATTTTAATTGACGATAGCATTGTAAGAGGCACTACCTCAAAAAAAATCGTGCAAATGATCCGCGACGCAGGAGCAAAAGAGGTTCATATGCTAATAGCTTCTCCGCCAACTGTTGCCCCTTGTTTTTATGGGGTTGACACTCCAAACCGCGAAGATTTAATCGCCTCTAACTATTCGGTTGATGAAATAGCAAAAATAATTGGTGTCGATTCTCTTGCCTATATTTCAATTGATGGGCTTTATCGTGCAATTAATGCCGAAAACAGAGATAACAATAATCCACAATATTGCGATGCTTGCTTTTCTAATCAATATCCTATCCGCTTAACCGACAAAGATGGTAGTGAAATACCATTATTTGAATTTGCTCGTTAATTTCTCCTGCCTATGTTTGGTTTTTCATTAGCGGAATTAATCTTGGTATTGCTGGTTGCTCTTATATTTATTAAGCCTACCGACCTTCCTGAAATTGCTTATTTTATTGGCAAGATATTCTTTAGAATAAAAAAAACTATCAACAATCTTAAAAGTCAATATTATAAAATAGAGCAAGAAATGGGGCTCGAAGAAATAAGGCAAGAGCTCGAAAGGGGCATGGCTGATGCAAAAATTAATCTAGAAGACAAAGAAGAAGAGGGGGTGGTGATAGTTGATATATACGGCAATGAGCATATCGTGAGCAAAGAGAACCTTCCCAATGCAATGAATTCAAAGGGCGGAGAATTAAAAGATGAACAGATGCAAGAAATTGCACAAGAGATCGAGAGGCTAAATTTAGAAAATAAGCAAAAAAATCACCAAAGCTAAGCAGTCAACAATCAATTGATTTCAGAAATCTAGATGCAAATTAAATTATATCAAATAAAAATCCAGCAAGAAATATTTTTATCAATTACTAAAGTTTAAAATGCAAAAAGAAACTTCTAAAAACACTTCAATGCCTTTCTGGCCTAATCCTCTTGGTCATCGCGATGTTAATTTAGGGCTGGAGAGAGTTCTTAATTTATTGGCTAGGCTTGATAATCCTCATTTAAAATTACCGCCAATTATTCATATTGCAGGCACCAATGGCAAAGGGTCAACCTTGGCATTTGTAAAAGCAATTCTCGAACAGCATAATTTAAGGGTTCATTGCTACATATCGCCTCATTTAGTTAATTTTAATGAAAGAATAATTATTGATGGCAAACCAATCGCAGAAGATTTTCTAAATTCATTGCTTAATCAATGTAAACAGCAAGCTGAAAGTGAGCCTAAAATCGAAGTAACATTTTTTGAAGGAACGACAATAGGGGCAATATTAGCCTTTTCAAAAATTAAGGCAGATGTTATTCTGCTTGAAACGGGAATGGGCGGTAGGCTTGATGCAACAAATGTTATTTTAGAGAATCTCTGCTCAATTATTTCGCCAATTGATTTTGATCATCAAGAATTTTTAGGCGATTCTTTAGAGAAAATAGCCTTTGAAAAGGCTGGCATTATTAAAAATAATTGCCCCGTTATCGTTTCAAAACAAGAGGAAAATGTTCTTGCGGTAATTGCCAATCAGGCTAAAATTAAATCTTCGTCGATGATAAGTTTTGGCAAAGATTTTGGCATAAATTTTGGAGAGAAAAAAATATATTGGCTAAAATCAAGTATTTGTAAGGCTCTTAATGAAAAAGAAAAGAAGCTATTTCTTAATAATGAAAACAATAATATTGAGTTTGAGCTAGAAAATATTGGCTTGAATGGCCCGCATCAATTAATTAATGTTGCAGTCGCAATTACTGCAATTCTACAACAGGGCGGAATTGAGCTAAAAATTGCTAAAATAGCTCAAGGAATCGCTAACACTAAATGGCCAGCAAGGCTACAAAAAATTGAATCTGGAAAATTCTTTGACCTAATTGATAATGTTCCAAATTTTGAGCTATTTTTAGACGGCAGTCACAATCAACAGGGAGCAAAAACGGTAGCTGATTTTTTACAGCTTAAAAAAAGCAATAAAATAAAAGAGGGTAAAAATTTAAAAATTATCGCAATGGTTGCAATGTTGCAAGATAAAGACAGCGAAGGTTTTTTTGCTAATATTGCTGGTTTAATCGATGAATTAATAATTCTTGAAATTGAGAATGAGCCAAAAAGCAGAAATAAGCAAGATCTAATAAAAATAGCCTCTAAAAACAAAATTAAAAATACGGTTGCCGATAATTTAGATGAAGCCTTTAATCTCGCGAAATTAATGATGAAAAATCAGTGCGAATCGCAAGATTTTTTGCTAATCATTACTGGTTCTCTTTATTTTGCGGGGCAATTTTTGCAGAAAAATTAAAGTTTTATACTTACGGGTTGATTTTTTGATTATTGCACCTGTTTTTCATTTCGTTGTAAGCTATTTTAAATCCTAGCAAAGAATAATAATCCTCCGCTATTTCTTCTTTAAAATTTTTTGAGTAGACGGTGAAATCTAGAGAATTCTGCATTTGTTTAATTATTTCTATATCATCTTTTTTTATTTCGGTCCATGCTAGTGTTTTAAAGGGCTTAAGGTAGAACTTTTTAGCTCCAAAAGATAATTCAATTTCTGATAAATTATGGTAAATTGATCCGTTAGCAACTGTTATTTCGTCTCCCTCGTCAAATAAATTAATTACTAAAAAATAGGGCTCGCCTTGATAATTGTGGTTTCCCGTTCTTTTTAGTGGTGTTGAGGCTAAATAGCAAAAATTATTATTTTCAAATTTTGCTTCAAACAAGCTCCAATCTTGGAATTTGGCAATTAATTTGGTATTTGATGATTTTGCCGATGGATTCAATTCTTGATTGCCAAAACCTTGATAAGTTTTTTTATTTTGGGGCTTATTGCGATCTGCGGGTTTTTTCTTATCTTTTTTGATGGCGATATTTTTTTCAATAATTTCATCCATTTTTTTTCTAAGAATTGCGATAATTTCGCTTCCATCATCATTTTGATTAACCGCCTTATTTGGCTTTATTGATTCAACAGTTGCAGGTGCTTTTTTTTCTAAAATATTGTTTGCATTAATTATTGCGGGAAAGCTTGCTATTGCTAATAACTGCACTAAAATAATAAAAAATATTATTTTTTTAAATTTATAAAATAGCTCTAAGATTAATGATGTAAAATTCTTTTTCATAATTACAATGTAAAAGGTTAATTTGATAATAAAGTTATTGACTTATAAAGCTGGCAATTTATTTTGCTTTGCTTAAAATTAAATTAAAAATTTAGCATTAATTTAGTCATGGTTAGCAAATCTAACTAAATATTTTTTAAATTACAATCAATTGATAGGTAAGTTGCTTGATATTGATTATTCAACAAATAAATAATTAAGAAATGTCGCAAGATAACAATGTTTCCGACCACAGCCAGATAATTAAAGGTAGCACAAACCACGAAACAGGAAGTCAAGCTGTTAGTAGTATCGAAAATATTGCCATTGAGCATTCTCACAAAAGCCACGACCCTTTGGCTCAATTTCAAGTAAAAAAGCTTCTTGATATAAAAATTGCTGGCATTGACATTAGCATTACCAATAGTTCATTGGCAATGATTTTTTCTACCATAGCAATAATCGTTATTTTATTAATTGCGACCAGAAAAAGAACCCTAATTCCATCAAAATTACAAATAATCGCTGAATCTCTTTATCAAATGGTGCTAGATATGGTGAAAAGCAATATTGGTGACTACGGAATTAAATTCTTTCCTTTCATTTTCACTTTGTTTACTTTTATTTTGGCTTGTAACTTCACGGGTATGCTTCCTTACAGCTTTACTCCCACTAGTCAAATAGCTACAACCTTCACCCTTTCTATTGCTAGTTTTGCATTGGTAGTTTTGTTTGGTATAATTCACAATGGCCCGCTTGGCTTTATCAAAATATTTTTACCCAGCGGGATCCCTTTTTGGATAGCTCCGATGGTTTTTTTAGTTGAATTATTTTCTTTTTTAATTCGACCATTCACTCTAGCCTTAAGGTTGCTTGCAAATATGGTTGCAGGGCATGTTTTAATGAAGATAATAGCTGGTTTTATTATTGCTCTTGGAGTTTCTTTGGGTTTCCTGCCCTTTATATTCAGTATCTTGGTAACTGGTTTTGAATTTTTTGTGGCATTTTTGCAGGCCTATATTTTTTCAATTTTAGTTTGCATCTATCTAGGGGAGATGGCTAACGAACATTAAATATTGTTTTTCTAATTTAATCTTTAGCTTGTTATGATTAAATTTCTCACCACGAAAGCTCGCGTCAATTAAGAGGCAACAGGCAGAAGTAACTTAGGTTAAATTGTTAAATTCACTAGTCTGAATTTAATATTTTTAACTATTATTAACTTAAAATAAAATAAACTATGGACTTAATTTCATTAAAATATATTGGTATCGGCCTTCTATCAATTGGTATGGCTGGTGCGGGAATAGGAATAGGCAATATTTTTGCTGCTTTCTTTAATAGCGTGGCTCGCAACCCAGTTGCAGTAAGTAAATTCAAAACCTTAGTGTTCATTGGAGCTGCATTCGTAGAATTTATTGCAATTTTAGCTCTAATTCTAGCGATAATGATTTTAAATCATCAAATTGCTTAACTGTTAACGATTAAAGCCTCTTAAATAAAAGAGGCTTTAATTAAAATATCATTATAAACTAAATATGCCTCAGTTCGATCTTACCACTTATAGCTCGCAGATATTTTGGTTGATATTGTGCTTTATTGCACTTTATCTATTCTTTGCTTTTATTATTATTCCAAGAATTGCCGGTATCATTGGCGAAAGAGAACAAATAATAGAGGGTAATAAAAATTATGCCGAAAAAATTAATAGCCAAATTAAGCAATTAAAATTAGATGTTGATAAAATCAAAAAAGATGCATCAAATTTCTATCAAAATCAAATAGATTCTGCATTATCAAGCTCCGGAAAAATTCGTGATGAAATGAAGTTTAAATTAAAATCTCAAATTGTTGAATTGAACAAACAAACAAAGCTGGAAATTGCTAATTTTATTAATATCAACAAAGAAGAAAAAGCTCAATCATCTTATTTTTTACTGCAAGCAATTAAAGAAAAATTATCAATTAAAAATTAACTAAAATGCATATTACCTTTGATGAAAAATTTTGGCTATCAATTGCCCTTATCAGCTTCTTAATTCTTATTTTTAAGTTTGCTTTACCGCAAATATTAGCATCGCTTAATGATCAGTCTAAAAAAATTGTAGATAACTTGAATCAAGCAAAAATTTTGCGAGACAATGCTGAAATTATGCTTAAGGAAATTCAAAAATCTTATCAACAATCTCAAGAATTTGCTAAAAAAATTATTGAAGAAGCTAAAATTGAGGCTGAAAAAATCATTGAAGAAGCTAAAATTAATAGCTCTCTGGAAAGTGAAGTTAAAATAAAATCTGCCCTAGAAAAAATAGAGCAAGAAAAAGAGCAGATAATTCGCAATATGAAGCATGAGATAATTGCCGATGCCTTTATGCAACTAGAAAAAGATCTCCTTAATTCTAATCTTGACCAACAGCAATCTCAGGCTATTGTTAAGGGCTCAATTAACAATTTATCAAATATTATAAATTAGTTTTTAAAGCTAAGGTTGAATATAAAATAATTTAAATTTTGTGTTTAAATTATAGCATTTTAATTAAAATTATAAAAGCCTCCGCCCTTACAGCTATCAATATCAACTCCGCTTGTATTTTTAAAACTTATTGGCAGGTTTCTTGCTGATCTTATTGCTAAAAAAGCAAATGCTTCCGCTTCAATGGCATCGCCATTTATTTGATATTCATCGCTATCCTTAATAAGAATGTTGGAATTTTGCTCTTTGTTGAAGTTGCTTATTTCTTGCTTGAGTGCCATTTTAATGCCAAGATTCTTTCTTCCTCCTCCGCAAAGAATTATCTCCTGAGGGTTAATTTTGTTTCTTTTTAGAATTTCAACCAATTGTTTTGAATAAATGATTGCAAGGGTTGCTAAAGATTCTTCTAAGCTCATATTTTTGATTTTTTCATGAATAAAAGCAAAGTCATTGCGGTCAAAAGATGTTGATTTTGTAATGCTAAAAATTTTATTATTTAATATTTCTGCGATTAGTTCTTGATTGATGTTTTTGCTGGCGAGTCCGGTTTTTGTTATTTCTCCATTATTATCAAAGTTTTTTCCTAATTTTTGTAAAACTAGATCATCAAATAAAGCATTGCCAAAGCATATATCCATTGCCGTAAGGCTGTTGATATTGTTTGATTCAAAATAGGTTAAATTGGATATTCCGCCAATATTTATGATTGCTAGTTTTTGCTTTATTTCTTTTAGTAAAAAAAAGTGATAAATCGGCACGAGTGGAGCCCCATTGCCGTTTAATGCCATATCATTATTGCGAAAATTTGCCACTACCTTGATTTTTGTTTTTTCTGCAAGTAAAAAAGGGTCGCCAATTTGCCAAGTAATTTTTTTCTGCTGGTTATGATAAAGGGTATGGCCGTGGAACCCTATTATATCAATATCTTCAGCCTTAATATTATTTTCTAAAATTGTTTCTAAAATTAATTTGCTGTGCAATATTGTTAATTCTTGTTCTAGTGTTTTGATTTCTATAAAACTAGCTGATTTTGCGATAATTAATCTTCTTAACCTGTCTTTAAAATCATTTGAATAAGGCTGGTAATGAAATAATTGCCTATTAATGATATTTTCACCGTCGCTTTCTATAATTGCTAGGTCTATGCCATCCATTGAGGTTCCGCTCATTAGCCCCATGGCGCGATATATTTTTTTATTCATAATGAATTCAAAAGATTGAAAATATTTATCAATGTAAGTTTTTTATCGAGATAAAAATTTTTGCAATTTTTTATTTGATTTTTTATTTCCTGATAAAGGCTAAAAATGTGATAATTGGATAATTTTTGAGATATTTTTATAAATGCTTCTTTTTCATTAAAATAGCATAATTGCTCCTTGTTCTCAATAAATTTAATTAATCGCGAAATCATAAAGGTAATTAATCGCTCTATGATATCTATATCGAAGTCTTTGTTGCTGATTATTTCTATCATTTTATTGTTTAAATAGCCATTATTTAGCGATAACAACAGATTCTGATAAATTTCTATATATAGCTTGCCATTATTAATTGCTAAGGCGGGAGAATTCTCACATATTATCGCCAGAACTTCTATTTCATCTTGAGTAAAATGATGATTTTGACCCACCAACTCTTTGAATTGATGAAGATTCAGGTTGTTGACTTTAAAAATTTGGCAACGAGACCTTATAGTTGGTATAACCAACGATATATTATGAGCGATTAAAATAAAAAAATTATTTGATTTTGGCTCTTCAAGAATCTTTAACAAGCTATTCGCACTGTTTTTATTTAGAGTGCAGGCTGAATCTATGATGCTAATTTTATTTTTTGATATTAGAGGAGTTTTATACATAAAATCTTGCATCTCTCTTATTTGATCGATGAGTATATTTTTTTTCTCTGGATTTTTTTCAACGATAAACATATCAAGATTTTGAGCATCTTGACCAATGATTTTATTTTTATCGGTTCCTAAAACTAAAATTTTATTAGCAAAATATTTTGCAAAACTTGCTTTGCCGATTCCAGATTTACCGCATATCAATAATGCCTGTGGAAGCTTGTTATTATTGATTTGAACGGTTAGTCTTTCTTCTAATTCGTTGAATCCAATCAGTTTATTCGACATAATGATTTTTATATTTTTTTAATAAATCAAAAAGATAATTATGATTTAAAAAGGGTTCTGCAATGAAAAATAATCTTAAAAAGCTATATTTCTCTAGTATATTTTTCTAGTAAAAAAGCTAGTATTTTTAATTTTTAGCCCTGCTGGAGCTATTCCCCAAAAGTCGATTCTTTTAAAGCCGTGATGAGTAAAAAAATCAAATATTTTATTATAATTTTTCCTCTCGCTATCGTCAAGAACAATTATTCCTTCCTCGCTAATTGCATCTATTGAGTTTATCACGCAATTATATCTTTTTATTGAGTCTATGATGATTAAATCAAATTTACAACGAGACTCAGTGCTATAATTTATAGCGCTTTTTTCATATTCGGGGTTGTTAATTCCATCGAGCATTAAGATAATTTCTGTTTTATGTTGGTTTTTTTTGTCAATTAGATTCTTCCATAGGGGATTGGTTTCGATTGTCACGAGTTTTTTAACTTTTTGACTAAAAAATAGAGTTGATGCTCCGCAACCAAATTCAAATAATTGCCATTCTGGTTTAATTATTTTTTTTAAAAAATCAATTGCTTCATAAGTCATCCAAGGCACATAATTGCCGTTTTCATCTTGAGACAAGCCATTCTTCATTGATTCTTCCCAGCTTTTTTTATGTTGCCAGAATAGATTTTTAACTGATATATTTCTTGCTTCGATGTTGTATTTATTGGCTTTGTTGTCCATTTTGCGATAATTATTTATTATCGGCATTATTGGCATCTTTATCGGTATCTTTATCAGAGAGGGGGTTGAAGCGGTGTATCATTTGATATTTGCTTAAATTTTCATTATTTTGATTTGCTGAAAAAATTTCAAAATATTCGTTAAAATTATCCTCGACTTTAAAAATTAATTTAAGATTTTTGTCATTTTCATTGAATTGATAAAGATCCCATAAGATATATTTTTTATGCCCTTCGCGATATGATATATCTGTTTTTATATCATTATCAAGAATTGTGTCTACTACAGTCAGAGACCATTTTCCTGCATTGAAGTTTGCAATTGCTGTGAGGGATGTAATGTTAACGAAATTATTTCTTTCTTTGTTGTAAATATTATTTTCACGACTTTCTCTTAGATTATATAAGTTAAATGCCACCACCATTTGTTTATCGACATTAAATTTCCATAAATAGGTTGTAACAAGATTATCTATTGTATTTTGATCGATATTCCTATTAATAAGAAAGTTGTTAATTTTTTGAATCAATTCTGGATATTTTAAAAAATCTTTAGCCCATTTTTTATGATTATTTCTTTCTTTAACATTGACAAGCTTTAGATTATATTGATTTTTGTTATTTTGGCTTGAGAATTTCTGCCATTTTACTATAAATGGGCGGTTGATTATTTTGTTTTTTGTAAAAAACTTCCCCTGATTGTTAATTTGCTTTGCTTGATTTGCTGTTTGGCTGGTTGTTATGTAATTATTTTCAATAAATTGATTAATCTTGGTTGAGTGAGCTTGAGATAGATCGCTGTAGTCATTCATTTCCGCAAGTTTTATAAGATTTTTATCTTCTTTAAGTTTTTTACTAATAAACTCAAATGCATGCGGATTTATTTTTATTGCCAATTCTGCGATTTCTTTATTTTGCTTTATCAATTCTGGTGCATTAGCAAGCAATAAAGGATTATCCTCGAATGCCGGTATAGCTAATTCTTTATTGGATTTTAACCTTTCTGATGCATAAATATAGTTGCGAGAATCTTTTTTTATCATTTGGGAAATAAATGCAAAATCATCTTTTAGGCTAGGGTGAGAATATTTCAAAGCATCGCGATAGGAATAAGAGATTTTACTGATAAAATCGCTGTTTTTTAACAATTCTTCATCTATTAGGGGTATTATTTCGGGATTAATTTTTGTTATTCGATAAATAAAAATACTATCTTTTTTTAAACTCGGGTCAATGCTTTGAAAATGTTTAAGGTTAATCAAAATTAGCTTGAACAGCAATCTTTGGTCTAGTTTTAGGCATTCTGGCAACTCTGATAAATTATTGTTTTTTTCAATAATCTCAATAATTTGATTACGAATTTGATCGTTTATGTCGCAACCATTAATAAATTTAAAATGATTGTTTTTTTCTGTGTTTGTTGAATTGTTAACGGTTTTAAGCTCTTTTATTTGCTTATTTTCTGTTGGATTCGCTTGGGGATTTGCTGGGGGATTTAATGCAAATGATGGCCTTACAGATAGCAAAGAAAATATAGCTAAGGATGTTGATTTAATGGTTTTAAATAAATATTTTCTCTCTCTCTTCATTGCTAGCCTTTTAATTGCGATGCTCCTTCAATTGATATATTTTTACGATTATTAAAGTAAACTACTAAAATCGCTAATCCAATTGCAGCTTCTGCCCCCGCTATTGTAAGGATAAAAATAGAAAATATTTGACCGACTATATCATTTAGGAGGGCTGAGAATGCTACAAAGTTAATATTTATCGATAATAACATTATTTCAATTGACATTAAAAGAGAGATTATATTTTTTCTGTTAATAAATATTCCACTTAAACCTATGGAAAATAATATTGCAGTAAGAGTTAAAAAATTTTCGATGCCTATTTGTTGCATAATTTATGATTCATTGAGTTAGATATTGATTCCTTTGCCAGACTCAACTTTAACAAGTTCTATTGAATTTGCTTTGTTGTGGCTAATTTGTTTAAATATATCTTGTTTTTTAGCGGTTTGTTTATTTTCGTTTTTTAGAGTCAATAAAATTGCTCCTATCATTGCAACGAATAATGCTGCTCCTGAAATTTGAAACGGCAATATGAAATCAGTGTAAAGGACATTTCCTATTGATTTAATGTTGCTAATATTTTGATTGATTGGAAATGAAGTAGAGATCTGATAATTCTCAATCATTGAAATTTTCTCAAAAAGAAATATTTCTCCAAATATTGTTATCGATATCATAATTAATATTGGCAAGAAGGGGCGAATTTGTTTTTTTAAGTCCATTGAATCAACATTGAGCATCATTACCACAAAAAGAAATAAAACCGCTATCGCTCCAACATAAACAATTATTAATAGCATTGCTAAAAATTCTGCATTCAATAAGATGAATAATCCCGAAACATTGAAAAAAACTAATATTAAAAATAATACTGAATATATTGTGTTTCTAGTCGTAACTACTGCCAACGAAGATGCTATAGTAATTATAGAAAAAATATAGAATAATAAAAGGGTAAAGTTCATTTTTAAAATATTTGATTAACGATTATTGACATCTAATTTGATGTTTTGAGCAAGTGAGGCCTCAAATCTGTCGCCATTTTCAAGAAGTTTTTCTTTGTTGTAATAAAGTTCTTCTCTAGTTTCGGTGGCAAATTCAAAATTTGGACCTTCAACTATCGCATCAACTGGACAAGCCTCTTGGCATAATCCGCAATATATACATTTAAGCATGTCTATATCGTATTTTGTGGTTACTCTTTTTCCGTCAGCTCTTTCTTCGGCTTCAATTGTTATGGCCTGTGCGGGGCATATGGCTTCGCATAATTTACAGGCTATGCATCTTTCTTCTCCGTTTGGGTATCTTCTTAGGGCGTGTTCTCCTCTGAATCTAGGGCTAATCGGATTTTTTTCAAAAGGATAATTTATAGTAACTTTCTTTTTGAAAAAATATTTTAGGGTTAAAAAATGTCCAAAAAATATCTCTTTTAGCAAAAAGGAACGGGTGTAAATAGATATTTTATTAAATAAATTCATTATTAATCTCGTTGATTATTTAAAATAAACCAAAAAATAGGCGGTTGCAACAACCCAAATTAAAGAAATTGGTAAAAAAACTTTCCATCCCAACCTCATTAATTGGTCGTAACGATAGCGAGGCAATGTCGCTCTAACCCATATAAAGCAAAATAGCAATATAAATATTTTTACAAGAAGCCAGATGGGCCCTGGTATGCTGTTAAAGAAGTCGTTATTTATAGGGCTTAACCAACCGCCTAAAAATAAGAGGCTCATGAATGCAGAAATTAGAATCATGTTGGCATATTCTCCTAAGAAAAACATTGAGAATGGCATCGAGCTGTATTCCACATTGTAACCTGCTACTAATTCAGATTCTGCTTCGGGTAAGTCAAACGGGTGACGATTTGTTTCTGCTAATGCTGAAGCGAAGAATATGATGAATATCGGAAATAGCTTAATTGCAAACCATTGATTTTTTTGAGCTAGTATTATATCCGTAAGATTTAAAGAGCCGACATTTAAAATTACCGAAACAATAATTAAGCCAATAGAAACTTCATAGGATATCATTTGTGCAGAAGACCTGATTGCTCCAAGGAAGGCATATTTTGAATTACTTGCCCACCCTGCGATGATAATTCCATAAACTCCAAGAGAGGAGGTTGCTAGCAAATATAAGACACCGACATTCAGATTGGCAATCACAAATTTTTCAGAAAAGGGAATGACTGCCCAGCCTATTAATGCAAGGGTAAATGTTATGACGGGAGCAAGCAAAAATAATATTTTATTTGCATTATCGGGCAAGATAACTTCTTTCAATAAAAGCTTCAGACCGTCTGCTAAAGGCTGAAGAATGCCAAACCATCCAACAACATTAGGGCCTTTTCTTAATTGCATTGAGGCAATAACTTTTCTTTCCATCAATGTTAAATATGCTACAGCTCCTATTAATGGAGCTATCACTAATAAAATTTTGCCAATTATTGGTAAAATTATCGCCGAAATAGCTATAAAAAATTCAAGCGACTTAGAAATAAAGGTTTCCATTGATTGTTAAAGGTTTGTGTTTTTATTTTTTAAAATATTGTTAAGCAAACAAAATAGTTAATAGTTTTTTAAAGTCAATTTTCAAAACAAATTTTTTGCTACGGTTTATTTTAAATTATTTGGTTTCTCCCGTTACTACATATTTATTTATTTCCGCAATATTTGTTGCATGATCCGCAAGCCTTTCAAAGCTTTTGGCAATAAACATTATATTAATAATTTTGGCGATTTTAACTTTATCAAAATTGCTATTATCTATAATTTCAAATAAACCGCTATATATCTCATCAATTTCATCGTCTTTTTCAAGCACTAATTCTGATATTTGCAGATCTTGATTATTGAATGCTTTAACTGAATCTTTCACCATAATTTTTGAAAGACTTATCATTTCAAGTAACGGAGCTCTAAGTTTTTCGTCAAGCAAAGCATCTCCGGCATTGATAATTTTTTTGATAATGCTTTTTGCCTGATCTCCTATTCTCTCAAGGTTTGAGGATACTTTTATCGCAGAGACAATGTATCTTAAATCAACCGCCATAGGCTGTCTTAAGGCAAGAATGGCAGTTACTTTTCTTTCAATTAAAAAATCGAGACTGTTAATTTTGTAGTCATGAGCGGTAATTTTTTCAACCGAGTCAGGCAGGTTGTTTTTAATGGTATCAAGCACCATATCGATTGATTCGATTGCTAAATCTAGCATCTCTTCAATTGTTGAGGAGATGTTTTGTAAGTCGTTGTCGTAAGATTTTACTGTGTGTTTGCTTAGTGTCATAGTTTTTTAATTAAGGAAATAAAGGGCTAAAGTTGAGTCCTGATCTTTCGTCAAGACCAAAAACTATATTCATGTTTTGTAATGCTTGACCGGAAGCTCCTTTGCAAAGATTGTCAATTACAGAAACGATTATAACTTTGTTAGGATTTAATGCTGGTTTTACAGATATCAAGCAAAAATTAGTGCCAACAACTTCTTTGATGGAAGGTTCGTGATTAACTAAATTAACAAAATATTCATCTTGATAAAATGTTTCGAGGCAGTTATTTACATCTTCAATTGTTATGTTTTTTTGAATTGTCGCATATATTGTTGAAATTATCCCCCTATTAACTGGCAGTAAGTGAGGAGTGAATTCAAAGTCTATATTTTCATCTTCTTTTGTTTTGTTAATCGATAAATTATTAGCATTTTCAAGCTCCTGTTTTATTTCTGCGATATGGCGGTGATTTCCTATGCTGTAGGCCCTCATATTATCATTGATTTCACAAAATAAACTTCCTTGTTTTAATGCTCTTCCGGCTCCTGTTGCCCCCGACTTTGAATCGATGATTATGTTTTTTGGGCTAATAATGCTATTTTTTAAAAGTGGAATCAACGGCATTAGAGCTGAAGTCGGGTAACATCCGGGGCAAGCAATCAAGGAGCTTTTTTTGATTTTATCTCTATTGATTTCACTCAATCCATAAATTGCAGTTTCTTGTAAATTCAAGGAGATATGCTCATGATTATACCATTTTTGGTATTCGCTAGCATTTTTTATTCTAAAATCCGCCGAAAGATCAATGATCTTCAAATGATTATTTATTGATTTTCCCGACTTATCAAATTTAATTTTATTAACAATTTCTTGAGTTGTAGAGTGGGGCAGGCAACAAAAAGCCAAATCAATTTCTGAAAAATTAACATCTTCAAAGCTTGATAATATTGGTAAATTAAAGTTTTTTAAATGAGGATAAATATTTTCGATTGATTGATTGGCATTGCTATTGGCAACTAATTTTTTAATTTCTGCATTTGGATGTTGCAACAAAAGTCTAATCAATTCTGCTCCGGTATAGCCTGAGGCACCTATAATTGCAATTTTTATTTTTTTTATCATTTTATTTTTTTTTACTTTTATTGATTTTTTCGCAATCTTCTTCAAGTTTTTGATTGAATTTTGATAGTTCCAACTCTTTATTGACCATGCATTCTTCGATATATTTTTGTTGCACTGCAACTAGCTCCGCTTTCGAGTATAAATTCTTGCTAGAATTGGCAATTTTTAACTCTTCATCTTTGCTAAATATAGAGTCTTGATTATTTTTATTTTCCTTTTCTGCCTTGTTTTTATCGATGTTTTTTTCTTCCGCTTCTAGCGATTTTTCTTCATTATTTTTTAGTTGAAATTTTTCAATATCGACTTTGTTAAGACCTAGAGAATAAAAGCTTGAGTTGTTTTTATCGTCAGTGAAGAGCAATTTATTTTGTTGCTCTTTTTGAAAATCAAATTCTGTTGATTTTTTTAATAATTCATAGGGAAATCTACTATATGCTTGTTGATGACAAAGGGATTTTAATTTTACTTCTTGTAAAAATCTTTTTTTAATTACTTCTGAAAAGCATTGTTTTGATTTTTTACTTGATTCGGTGCAGTTTTTAAAATTATGAGATTTTATATTGAATTTACTGCATTCTGGATATTCTTCATTTTGAATTTTTTGATTCAAAATATCTTCGTCAATATTTCTTTTAACGATGTTTATGAGGTTGTAGCTTTTGTTTGGATATTTTAAATAAGATAATTTGCCAAATGCAGGCAAAGATTCATACGATTTTAATAATGATTTTCTGCAATTTAAATAATTTTCATAAGTTGTGGGGCTCTTATCTTTGTTGTTGATTCCTAATGTTTCTTGGCATTGATTATGATGAATTTTATTTATTCTTTGATTTTTTTCAATAATAAATTCATCGCTTATTTCTATTAGTTTTTGAAATATTTTTTCAATCAATTTTTTTAAATTTTCTATATTTTCCAGCTCTGCTTTGTTATGATTTTTTTTAATATTATAATGATCGACTCT
>CAXNJM010000003.1:0-34068 GCA_964202895.1 Rickettsiales bacterium UBA1997
TTGAAATATAATTTTCTCATAAATCTCCTTAATGTATTTTTTTATTGTTATTCCAATTTTTTCTTGCAAAATAATTCTCGATCAATTTATTTCGAGTAATGACTAATCTGACATACATGGTATTCAGTTTAATATTTGCATTTTCTTCCTTGCAATCTCTTCTATAAGAAAGACCTTGCAATTCTGGAACTTGATCAAGCTCCTTTGCAACGCTTTCAAAGTCAGCGCGTCTTAATAAAATTGCAGAAAGCTCATTAGTGCTACTTTTTAATTGTTGCATGATATCTTGATTATAAAGACCTGTT
This sequence comes from Rickettsiales bacterium UBA1997, assembly GCA_964202895.1. GTDB lineage: Bacteria > Pseudomonadota > Alphaproteobacteria > Rickettsiales > UBA1997 > JAJTDS01. The sequence continues at coordinate 306 of CAXNJM010000003.1, forward strand.
TCAACAACAGAAAGTCTTCTAATCTTCCAGCTCACTGCAATAATTTGCATGCAATCTTCGACCTCAAGAATATTTAAAGGCTCTAACATTTTAATGTAAGATTCTTTCATCTCTTGAAATTCTTTAACATCTTCGCCAATAATTAGATGTTTTCTAGAATCAAGGCCGTGCTTTAATGCATTACGACAAGATCTAAATTTGCCACTTGCAGTTTTAGGTCCTGTACTTTTTTTAGCATTCTCTCTATTTGCATTAATTCGTTTAATAGAGGTTGCATTTTCTATATTATTTTTTTTACTCATGGATTTCTCCTAGTTAAAATTTATTTTTGCTAACGCGCAGCAAAAAGCTGCTTGCTAGCACACATTGTTTTGAGAAACCCACCGTCTAGCGGCCTTATTTAAGGGTGCGTAGTTTTAAAGACTTACGAAACTTAGAGCTAAAAGCTCGCAGGAATTAATCCTGAATTATTAAAGTATATTAAATTAATTAATTTGTCAACCTGTACTAGAAAGTTTCGACTAATAATTTACCTAAAAAAAGTCATAATAAAAGTTCATAAAATCAGTAATTAATCTTGGAGGTATAATGAAAAAAATAATAACCCTAGCTTTAGCTAGCATTTTTTTTCTTAATTCAGCAGCTTTTGCTGAGATGGATAAAGATGAAAAACGAATAGTAACTAAAGCAGAATATATAAAACATGCTGAAGAAATGTTCACACGGATGGATGCAAATAAAGATGGCAAACTCACTCCGGATGAACGAAAAGCATATTGGCAAGCTAGAAAATCAGAACATCAACAAAAAAAAGATCTTAAAAAAGAGCCAAAGAAAAGTTAATTAACAAAATATAATGGGCCTACCCCCTAGGCCCATTATTAATCTAAAAATTGATTGAAGTTGCAATCTGTAAAATCCCATAATAACAATATTTAACAAACAAAACCCCCTTCTCATACACAGCTTCAAGGTTAGGGGTGAAGAATTGTATTTTCATTTAAATAATTCTGTTTAATTTTTTGCGTACAAAAACATAAAACTTAATTCTCATTAATAACATGACACATTATAATCGGACATGAGAATTTGGGTCACTAAATTTTCATTTTTAGAATTATATTTTGTAACTATTTCTATTACTGGTTTTGAATCTACACATTTATTATGAAATTCAACTGTTCCCAATATCCCTCTTGGACCCCAATTAACTGCTGGATATACGGGGTCATTAAAAGGATGAGTTTTAATTAAACAACGCAAGTGAGTCATAAATTTTTGTGAAACACTATCTACAGTGCTTGGTGTAATTTTTTGTTTTACTGTATAATCGCAAGTAGGCCAATTTGGGTACATTTGTTCAAAATAACCACCATTAAAATTAGATTTGTGCATTGTTGTTGTTATAAATTTTACAACAGCTTGATGATTGCTTTTTGCAGAATTTTCTTTTGCTTTTTCTGTAAATCCAGTGAAAGTGACAATCCCGACTGCAGCTAATATTCCAATAATTGCTACAACTACTAGAAGCTCAATAAGGGTGAAACCTTTTTTTCTCATTTGATTTATTGCATAGTTATATCCGCTCTGGAGTATCTTTTCGACCAATCACCACTATAATCATTATCCCAACGCATACTAAGCCTCATGGTTTTTGGCTCTCCAGAAACAGCATCAATAAATATATATCCTGCCCTTTGATCTAATTGTGTCGATGGCCATCCTGAGTTTCTGCAATGTAATGTCCACGTACTTTCTGAACCATAATAATAATAATCAGTATAAGGATTTTTCCAACCTAAAGACTTAAAATGTTGGGAAAAATGATGACAAGCTCCCGTTGCAGCATATCCTCCACAAAACACACTTGTTACATCTATAGGATTACCATTTTGATCATTTAAAATTACCTTTTGGCCCGCGTCACATTTAGCATAAGTAATTTTAATAAAATTAGTTAATTCATTAAAATTATTTTTTACTACATTCACTTTAGCTGCACTTGTAAAGTTATTATATGAAACAATACCTACTGCAGCTAGAATTCCAATTATTGCTACAACAACCAAAAGCTCTATTAACGTGAAACCAATATTATCTTTGAATTTCATTATTAAGATATTCTCCAGTTTTGTATTGGCTTTGAACTTTAATATTTGTTGTTCCAACTATAATACAAACATAGCCAAGCTCAGCATCTTGGCATGATGTTGGATTTTCAACAACAGCACTATATACGTGACTAATATTTACATAAGGATTTTTAAAACCAAGATATGTAAAATGATTGCCAAAACCTGCTGCTAGCACTGAATTAGAGGCTTTGCATAAATTTGCTGTATCGTAAAAATTACCCCATGGATTCCAAGCTTTAAGTTTTAACTCATCACCAATAGTGCATTTTCCTAAAGAAGCAGAAATAAAATTTACAACTGTCTTATGATTGCTTTTAACTACATTTGCTTTAGCAGCATCAGTGAACCCACTAAATGAAACAACTCCAACGGCTGCCAAAATTCCAATGATAGCTACAACAACTAATAATTCTATCAATGTAAAAGCCTTATTCATTATATTCTTGGATCTCTAATAATTGAGATTAAAGGTTGCTCACCAGTTTTATAAGATGTTGTTATAATTAAATTTTTGTAATCTGACGATCTGGTAATATGTGAGGAACCTGCATTTGGTGTTCCAAAATTACCTGCTATTCCGGTATCGGGATGAAGTTGTGTTTGTTTGGAATTATAAGGGTTTCGATATCCCTCATTTTCAAAATGATATACATAAATTAATCTTAAATCTTCGGTGCTTGTTTGAGTGGGATTACAGGATACATTGTTAACCGTTTGTTGAAACTGATACGATTTTACTTCAAAATACCCTTTGTTATCTTGTATTGCACATTTTAATAATTGTGCCGTTATAAATTTAACGTAGACATTGTGATTTGATTTAGTTGCATTCTGTTTTGCATTTTCCGTAAATCCACCAAACTGAGTAATTCCAACCGCAGCCAAGATTCCAATTATTGCTACAACAACCAAAAGTTCTATGAGAGTGAATGCTTTATTCTTCATTTAAAATCTTTACCAGGCCAATCAACCGTATTAGTTAAATAAACATCCTTTGAAAGTTTGCTGCCTACATTTGTTATAATTTTTATTATATTATTTTTATTATCTCCATAAATATAAGTCTGTCCTTTTTTAGGATTTGAATTTTTAACAAGACAGCACAATTTTAAATTTTCATCAATTTTAGCATTTTTTTTATTATAATAATTTACATATCCATTCTCATTAAAATGCATAACAAAATAATCTGCAACATTCTCAGCACTCACTGATTTGCTAGAACATGAGATCTTGGTTACTCCTGGGGTTACAATTCTACCCTTCTTACATTCACTATTATTTCCAGCACAAGTTTTAAAAGTTAAAACGTTTGCAGGGCTGGTTTTGCACATAAATTGATAAGCCACAATAAACCTATAAATGCTCTCATGTTGGTTAATAGTTTTTGATATTTTATTTGAAAGTGAATAATTCTTAATTACAAAAATACTAACCAATATACTTGCAATAATAAAACCAAAAATTATTAAAATATGTACTAACGTAAAAGCTTTTTTATTCATATTATTTAAAAAAAAATTTTTAAAATAAGTCTATTTCAGCAAATAATTTATTTGTTTCATTTCTTGTAGAGCCTCCATTTGCAGGACACGGTAATTCATAACAAGCTTCTATCGCTAAATATTTATCAAGCGTATAACCAGCGTAATTATTATATAAAACACATACATATCCCACCATGCTCTCACTATCACAGGAGTTTTGAACGCTCACTCCATTTGCTTCTGTCTTGTATGGATTTTTTAGTTTTATAGCTTGTGCTAAGCTAATACCAAAATTTTCTCTAAATTCATTTTTAGATGCATTTCCTGCAATTACTTTGGCTCTTTCCTTGCAGTCTACTAAACCTTCCAAAATCTTGTTATTACTATTTAATTCGCATTTCATTATTTCGCTTTTGACATATTTAACAGTCATAGCAAAATTTGCTTTTACTGCATTCCTTTTCGCTGCTGTTGTATACCCATTATAACCAACCACTCCAACCGCAGCTAAAATTCCAATTATAGCCACAACAACTAGGAGTTCTAATAATGTGAAAGCTTTATTATTATCTTTCATCAGCGATTGTATTTTCTAAAAAAACTCTTTTAGTGGAGTCATTAGGGTCTATATAAGCAGTTCTTATTGTTAAAGAAATATTACCATTCTCATTAATTGTAACTTGTGTTCCATCAGACGTGCCACGCGTTGAAGAAATCCCTGTTCCATTAAAATGATTTACAAAATGTCCTACAAGATCATAAGAACTGACATTATTTTTTGAGCATGCAACTGTAACGGTGTTGTCTCCACGAGCGCTTTTTAAATAAAATTGGCTAGTTGGTTTGCTACCCATAATATTACACTCATTAATTTTAGTACTTATAAATTTTACAACAGATGCATGATTTGCTTTAACAGCACTTGCCTTAGCCCCTGCCGTAAATCCTCCAAAATTTACCACAGCTACAGCAGCTAATATTCCAATAATTGCCACAACAACCAGAAGTTCAATGAGAGTAAAACCCTTTTTTAAATCCATAGAACGGAATTATTGTTCCCAATAAATTAAATCTTCTAAATCAGGTTTAGATGCACCTATGTTCCAAAAAGTGTGAATATTTATCCAGCTTTGTCCACTCTTACCACAACATCCGGTAGACATGCCATTCCATCTTCCTCCTCTAGGATCATGAGCAGGATATCCGGTGTATGGATTTTTCATTCCTATATCGTCTGTATAAGTTCTAAATTGACCTATGATGTTAGAGGAATCTTTGTTGGAACAATCAATTGTTACATTTTTACTTAATTTAAGAGACGGGGCACCGGTTGCACAATATGTGTAAGTAGTTTTAATTACTTTTACTATATTTTGATGGTTAGATTTTAAAACATTTATTTTAGTATTTTCAGTAAAATTATTATAAGTAACCACTCCAACCGCAGCCAAAATTCCAATTATTGCAACAACGACAAGTAACTCGATCAGAGTGAAGCCATTTTTTTTCATTGAAACGTTATAGTATCTTTAAGACGGTTCTCTTCACTTTTACAAGGTTTAGCAAAGCAAAGTTCAGGCATGATATTTATAAATACTGCGTTTGACTACTTGATAACCGAAAAAATATTAACACTACATGATACTGGAAAAGAAATAAGTATAAATATATATATAATTTTTCGCAGTCCATTATTGCTTGATTTGAATAGGTTAATCAGTGCTTGGATAAAAAAGAGTAACCCAAAAGTAATAAAAAATAGGCCATCTCCAGGTAAACCATTAGATGAAATTGTATCAAATTTTAAAATACCAATCAAAATAGTTAGATATAAAAATAGTGGAAAATAAAAAATAATTTTTTGAAATAAATTTTTATTTTCAATTAAAATTTTTTCTTTATAGTATCTGTTGGTAATATCTATTAAAAATATTATTATAAAAATAACTAAAGAAACAATTATATTTTCAAAATTAAAATTTATTATACTAACGATAAAATATATAAGTGGTATTAAGTATAATATTGATACAATGCCTGATTTTTTGATAAAATTTACAATCATATTAATAATCTATTTTTTTAAAGCCTCATTCATCATATGAGAGCACATTCAGTGCAAATATTTATTTAATACGAATATTATAAAAATAATTGGTAAGATTATCCATAAAATTGCACCGTAAATTTTACCTAATCTACTTTCTGGTCTATCCTTATCCAATAAGTAGGATAATCCAATTGTCATAATTATTACAGGGACTGCTAAAATTAGCATTAATTCGATTATCTTAATAATAGACATAAATTTTATTTTTAACGAGGAATATCAAAATAAGTTGTAATAATGTTATTTCCACCACTAGAAGTTCCTACATTTGTACTGGCATACATTGATGTGGAACTTACGTCGCACAAATTCATAAAGCCTAGGTCAGGATTTTGATTACAAGAATAGCCAATCATATATCCTTTCATTCTACTGTCACCAGCAACTGCGCAGCATCTATTGGGATCGCCCCAAACATTTCTAAAACCACTCCAGTAAAAATGAGCTGTAAATTCAACTTTTAAAACTGCAAAACTTGTACTACATGGGAACCGAGAGGTGGAACCATTTGGTGAAGTTGTCAGCGTGACATATCCAACTGTTGAGCATGAATAAATTAATGTTTTCATCTGTCTAATTGCCTGATTATGATCATAAGTTGCTCTTTTTACTTTAGTGCTTCCTACAAAATCATTGTACGCAACTACTCCAACTGCAGCTAATATTCCAATAATAGCAACAACAACTAAAAGTTCTATTAACGTAAACCCAAAATTTACTTTATCTTTCATCTTTAAATTTTGTTGTTAGGTTATTTGCTGCATTACTGTCTATTCTTGTGATAATAGTAAAATCTGTAATTCCTGACATATTTCCAGAAACTCCAAACCATGTTTGCCCTACATCATAAATTTCTCCAGTATGCGCAAATTGATTAGTATTATAAGAATTTTTAGCTCCATCATTAATCAAATGATTCATTAAGTATCCAGATAAAGTATCAGTGTTAGGAATCGCGTTTCTACTACAATTAACCGAATAAGAAACACTGTCGTTTGCTTTATACTTTAAGTTCGTTTTCCCATTAATAGCGCAATTACTAATATTTAATCTAATAAACTTAACAGCATTACTGTGATGAGCTTTTGCTGCATTTATTTTTGCCGATTCTGTAAAACCACTAAAAGAAACAACACCAACTGCAGCCAAGACTCCAATAATTGCAACAACAACTAAAAGTTCAATTAACGTAAAAGCTTTTATTCGCATCTAAATAATTTTCATCTAAAATCACACATATTAAATACAGCCTCTAAATAGAAATCATTTCCATCTTTATCTCCAATATTTGCCCTTATGCATGACATATTGCCCCCACCCATCCTGCAATAATTTTTAGCTCCATCCTCTCCATAACCAAAAACAATTTGACCTTTTGGTATAATAGCTGATCTTGAAATTGGGCAATAAGCAAATCCATAAGTTTGATTCCATTCAGTCGCTTTAGCTTTAGGATCATAGACATTTGTTTTATAAATATTTGCTATATCTCTATGTGTACCGGCAGCTATAGTGTCACCACTTGCTAAAGGTCCTGGTGTACATTTTCTACCATCTGCCCAAGTAAAACCCTCTCCTGATCTACAAGCAGTGGCTGCCGTTTTTAAATGTTTTTCAGAAATAGCAAAGATTTTTTTTGTAGTGTTAATTTTTGCAGATAATGTAAAATTATTATAAGCAACTACTCCAACCGCAGACAAAATTCCAATTATCACAACAACAACTAGGAGTTCTAATAATGTAAATGCTTTTGTTCTCATCTAAAACCTATTCCGGGCCAAGCTACAGTCTCAGTAATAAATACATTCCCACCCTCAGAATCACCGATATTAGTTTTTATATTGATTTTATTATTATTATTATCTCCCCAGATGTGCGTGCTTCCGGGTCTAGGATCCCAACTTTGCATTAAACAACATTGTTTTTTATCAAAACCACCAATGCCCGCCATAATTGGTCCATCAGTATTATATATATTTTTAAATCCTTCATTATTAAAATTATAAACAAATGCGTAAGCAATATTTAAGGCGCTTGCGAAAGAATCTGTACAAAGAATTTTTTTCTGATCTGGTGGCACGATAGTGCCTCCAAAGTTACAAAACCAATCTGAAGAAGTCGTGCAGGTTTTTAGAATTAAATATGCATTTTTATTTAGTTTACATTTTCCAAACGAGCTCTCGATAAATGTCTTTATTTTTGTATGTTGTGATTTTGTTGCATTAATCTTAGCACTGACTGTAAAGTTTTTAAAACTATAAAAACCTACTGCAGACAATATTCCAATGATAGCCACAACAACAAGAAGTTCGATGAGTGTAAAACCCTTAATTTTCATTGGTTTTTAGAAAGTATTTATAAATAAAATATACATTAATTACTTATAATTTTAAATTACTAATCTGATGTTTTTTGAAATTTATGTGCTCTTATTTTTGCTAGGAGCAATCTTTGGTAGCTTTGCAAATGTATGTATTTACCGTCTACCCTTAGAGCAAAGTATTGTTACAAATCGCTCATACTGTCCAAATTGTAAAAAAAAAATTGCTTGGTTTTTGAATATTCCAATATTTTCCTACCTGTTTCTGATAGGCAAATGTTTCTATTGTAAAAAAAAAATTTCTTCACAATATTTGATTGTCGAAGTCATTTCTGCTTTTAGCTTTATAAGTATTTATTATATGTTTGGTTTTTCAATTGAAACACTATTACTTATTTTTATCTTCTCAATTTATTTAATTATTTTTTTTATTGATCTTAAACATTTTATTATTCCAAATTCTTTAAATTTTACTCTTATTATTTCAGGGTTCTTTAAAAATTTTATACCTCAATTAGATGAATTCTTATTTTCAGATCCTATCTCATCAATTTTTGGAGGGATTATAGGTTACGGAATGATTTGGGGAATTATAAAAATTTATAAAAAATTAAAAAATATTGAAGGGATGGGGCTAGGTGATGCAAAATTATTTTGTGGAATTGGACTGTGGTTTGGTTATCAGTCGGTATTTATTATAATATTTTTAGCCTCAATTATTGCTCTAATTGTAATTGCTCCAAAATTGATGATGGGTAAAATAAAGATGAAAAATGAAATACCCTTTGGGCCTTTTATAATTATTGGAAATCTAGTTTATCTAATTTTTATGGATGAGATTTTTAATTTTCTCTCCATGACTCAATTATAATTGTTGACGTTGAAGGCGTTCCAACCTGTTCGCCTGTTATTAAATTATCTTTTTTAACAAATCCTGCAGCTTGACTTGTATCAGCAGTTCCACTTATTCCAACAATTACTTTAGTGCCAGAAGTTGTAACTTTAGACAAAACTCCAGTTCCTAAAGTTGCAGATAACAAAGAGTCGCCGCAAGTTGTTCCCGTTGCTTTTAATATTGCTTTTCCAGTATTACAAATATATGCGCCAGTTGTTGGTTCATAAACTGGAAAATATACTGACGTATTTTTAATAGTTGGTTGGGCAGTTAATTTTTGAGCATTTGGTAAATTGACGTACCAACCAAGATCACTACTTGTTGGACAACTTGTTTGTGTTGTTGTGTTTCTACAATTAGCTATTGTACCAGGTGATCCTAATGATACAAAATTTGGAAAATTCACATCTTTAATTCCGTAAAGTCTGTTTTCTGTTCCTGAAATTTGATCTTGAAGTTTTTCTGAATCCCCTGTTCCAAAGTACAGCCATAAAGTATCGGAATTTATTGTGGATTCTGCGCCATTTAATATATATCGACCATTGGTCGTTGATGAATCTGCATCAAATAATTGTGTAGATTGATAAAGAGTGCCTGAACTTGTTAAGTTAATTTTTGTAATTTTTCCCTCATAATCAGGAACATAAACCATAGCTCCATAATATTGAGCTTTAGCTGTACCGTTTGCAGTAATAACCACAAGATCGGATGGCACTGAATTTGCAATAGTGTTTGATTTATCGGTAATATCAATTTTCTTTAAAAGGTTTCCTTCATTTTCAAGATCCATAACAAATGCTGCAGATCCTAGATTAGGATTTACACCTCCATTAAAACCTGCGCCAAAAACTGCAACCCATTTATCAACATTACTTATTCGCATACGAATAATTCTAGGCGTCGACCATGCCTCTCCTAATTTTGAATAGTCTTTAGTAGCATCTGCAACGGATCCAAAGCTATGAAGATAACTAGTTTTAGTGCCTGAACTATTCCAAAAGTTTACAACTTTTCCAACATCATCATTTTCAATTGTAAATAAATGTGTTGGGGAATTAGGGTTTGTAATATCTAAAGCAAAATAACTATTTCCACCTCTTCCTAATCCTGTAAGAACAATTGTTCTCCAAACTCCGCCATAATAAATATCTTTAACAACTGGCGAGCCATCTACTCCAAAAATTGCATTGGTAACATTAGAAGTGCTTGATATTATTTTAGGTAATTTATTTAACATGCTTGGCGGGATAAATCCCCATAACTCTTCTCCAGAAGATGCATCGAAAGCATGTAAAATTCCAGCATTAGATCCTGCTAAAACTATTTCTCTTCGACTAGTACATCCTCCTCCACAAGTTCCTCCCCCTGTAAAATTTGTGTAATTATTTACACTTCGGTAATAAGAGTCCTCATAAATCGAAGTATAGGTAATAGATGATGAGGGAGGGCTTACGATTGAAATTTGTGAATGATAAATATCATTTAACTTATGTCTTTCCTCAGAAGTATTGCCATCTGCATCTTGATCGTAAGTATCAACACCTCTTACAAAATTTATTAATTTATCAACTTGGGCATCGGTTGATGCAAGACTTGATTGGAAGCGATCTCTTAATTCACTTCGATAAGATGTTGTAAAATTATTTAAGCCTGTTCCTGTTAATCCAACTGTCCATAGTTGCCGACTAGATACACTTTTGCTATTTAGCTTTGCACCAGCGTCCCACTCTAAATTACCAATAGTGCTATCAGCATTTAATTTATATTTTTTTAAACTTCCCTCCCATTGTTTATTTGGAGCATAACTAAATGTAGATTGATAAATAAAATTATCTTTTGTTATCTCAGAAGTAACTGCTGGAGCTGAAAAGGTTAAAGTAGATGATATTACTTGTTTAATGGCATCGGTTAATGCTGCTAATAATTCCTGCTCATTACTTGCGTATAGTGGAACTTTAGTACCGCCAGCCACCGCAAGATTTGAGTAATTTGTAGAACTGCTACCAAGTGCAAGTCCTACCGCGAAAGTTTTAATAGGGGGAGTTTGATTTGCAAGTGCAGTTGCTGTACTCACTACACCTGAAGGATCTGCCCACTCACCATCACTAATCACAATTAAATAATTAAGCTGACAACTTGCTCCTGAAATTATAGGTGAAGGATACCCTGCTGAACCGGCAAAATAACTTTTTGCAAGACCTAAAGCATTATTTAAATAAGTTCCTCCATCAGCAATAACTCCATCAACATTAGTAAAAATTGTCTTTGCTCCAGATGAGCTTATTGGAACTCTGATTCTAAGGCCGCCATTACTTGTTGCATAAGGCCAACCCCATTCCATGAGACCAAAATTAGCCTTTGATGTAAGTTCAGTATTAGAGACAATTTTCTTTATAACACTTTTTGCAACATCCATTCTATTACCGCCTGAAATGGTTGAGACAGTGCTTAAAGAAGAGTTAAGTTTATAAATTTTATTTTGCCAAAAATCTGCAACATAAATATTATCTGCAGAATCTTTTCCTATACCTCTTGGCTGAAGAAATGGAGCACTACTAGAGTAAGAACCATACTTAGCAGAGTAAACATAAGATGATGTAAATTTCTGAATTCTATAATTAACATAGTCTGTTGCATAAATATTATTACTGCTATCAAATACTGCATCCCAAGTGTAATAAAATCTACCATTTGATGTTTGATATCCTGTACTTGCGACCGAAGTATAAGCACCAGTGATCGTACCTCCTGATAAAGTGTAAACTAAAAGTTGCTGACCTCCTGCATATGAGTCTACACAACTTACAAGAAGTTTTGTGCCATCGTTAGATACATCAAGCCCCACAGGATATGCACAAACATTTGTTGCAAGATTATATATTTGCAATGCGCCGGCAGCACCAGAGGCATTTTTATTATAAACTCTTAATTGATTACTTGAATTTATGTATAAATAATTTCCACTCACTGCAACACCTCTGACTAAAGGCTGCGTACTAGAGCCTATAGATAAGCGTCTTTTAAAGTTTCCATCTAAATCTTTAACATCTATTTTGTCATTTCCAGAATTTGCAATAAAAATTTCACTTCCACTTATAGTAATTTGATATGGCGTTTGAAATTGATTATCACCATATCCGCAAGATCCAAATGCTCTTATAAAAGTTCCAGAACTATTATACTTTACAACTCTACATCTAAAATATTCTAGCGCGTAAATATTACCTGAGCTATCAACTGCAACATCGATTGGATATTCTAAACTACTTGCTGAGCTAGAATTTAAAGCCCAGTTCATGCTGCCAGAATTATCTAACATAATCATGATATTTGCTGGAATATCGCTAGTTCCGGTGCCTGGCGGTGGAGATTTAGAATTTACATTTTTTGTAAAAACTAAAAAAGAAATAAGAAGTAAAATTTTAACTATTTTTTCCATTGTTCTTTTTTTGAAAAATATTCTGAAATTTTATTAATGTGTTGCTTTGAGGTGATACTTAGTTTTTCAGTATTTCCTCCTTGGATAGGAGTTGCTAAATAATTAATGACTTCATTACTATTTTCCCATTTATGAAATCCTTGCCAATTTTTTCTATCGAAAGCTAAAGAGCGTTTAAAATCTCCATACCTTGCAATTGCAAGATCCATCAATGCTCTATCGTTTTGATTATAACGTTCTAATCTAATCTCAACGAGCTCATTATTAATGTAAAACAAAGAGACCATAGTTCCAAATAATTCTTTGTTTTGAGGACACAAAGCTGAAATGGGAGTTAAGATATTTAATCCACCCAAAGGATCATTCAACATTAACGGTGGTGGGTTTAATTTTACAGCATCAGGGCTTGAGCCAAAATTTCTAAATTTTATATTACAAGCAAAAACCTCACTAGTAAGAAGAATTAAAAATAAAATCAAATATTTAAAATTTATTTTTATCATCGAACTGCCTTTACTATTACATCTAAAGCTGCAACCGGAGTATTTTCAAAAGGATTTAATAGTGATGGTTTTTTTCTTCCACATGCATAAATTTTATAATAAAGACCAGAGCTCGATGATGAGCTTTTATAATTTGCACTTTCGCCAATATTAGTACCCGTGCTGCCTGATGCGCTTGCTGTAATTTGAGTTATTGTCTTATAAGTGCTTGTTGCAGTATCCCAAGTTGGTGGGAAAGTTACAAACCAATAAAATTCAAAACTTTCATACTTTGTCTTATCAGCGCCGGTTGAATTAATGATAGCATTAAAATTTTTTCCGCCACTTGTGGCAGTGCCAAGAACTAAAGTATTTGCAAGATTTGTTAAATCATTAAATCTTGAAATCTGACACCAACCAGTCACGCCACCTCCATTAAAAGCTTGAGGAGTTGTAGGTAAACCTGTTTTTCTTAGCCAAACTTTTGCATCGTTAACAGCTGTTTCGGCTGCATAAAGCGATTGTTGATATTCATCTCTTTTTTCATTTTCGTTAAAGTCCCCTGAAACAATTGTAACCAATGTCACACCCATTATAGACATCACAACTAATAAAAGAATAGCTAGCACAAGGGCAAATCCTTTTTGTTGTTGCTGGTTATTTTTTTTTATTTTTTTTATCATTTTAATGTCTGAATATTTCTTGGGTAAATTAGAACACTTGCCATATCTCTAAAAAATTTATCATTTTTAGAAACTGTTAATTCTTCCACTTTAAAGGTTTGTTGTTGTTCGGTTTTATGAACTTCACCATTTGTTGCAGATGAATAAAGCACTGATACCCTAATAAATTGTGCTTGATTTGCTTGCGTAGATGCAAGTTCAGTTCCTGCAGAATTAAATGCTGTGACTTTAAAACCCTCTAGTCCTTGACCAGCGATGGGCTGATAATCATAAAACCCAGTTTCATTATAAACATAATCGCTATCCCCAGAGCAGTCTGCATTTAAACATCTTGATAATCTTTTTTTCAAAAAACCATCATTACTTTGTGCATAAGAAACTCTCACTCTTGTGCTTCGGTCTCGATCATAAATAACTTCTAAAACATCATTAGTTCCTGAAGCATAAGATCCAGGAGTTGAATTTTGGTTAAAGTACGTATTTTTTCTAACAATAATTTTATTATTCATCGTTGAAAATGGTGCAAAGCTTACCCCGCCACTTTGAGTTGGAATTTTTGAAGTATATCCTGCAAGACGAACATCTTTGGTTATAACCGTCAATGCATTTCTTATGTCTTTGCTCACTTGTACTTTTGAAACTATACCAAGGTAAGTACTAGAAAATATTCCAAAGGAAAAATAAATTGTTGCAACTGTAATGCTACCAATAACGGAGGCTACTAAAATTTCAACGAGGGTTAAACCCTTATTATTTTTTAAAAAATTATTCAATTTTCGAAAACCCTAAAAATTTATTTTGCTTACCACCCCCAACACTAAAATTTATACTTGCATTCGTATTATTAGTGATTGTTGCAAGTTTTTTATCTCCTGGAAGACATCGTGTTGTTTTGGTATTAGTGTCTAAAACGTTTTTATAAGTTTCTGTCCAAATTTTTTGTAAATTATTATTAAAAGTATAATTACAATCATTGATGCTTAATTGATAACTTTGTAAGGCACTTTGATTTACAACTAAAGTTTCCATCATCATTTCAGATAAAAAATTAACTTTAGTTTTTTCAAGTGTAACGTCGGCTGTTCGAACTGCATAAACTGATAATTGTAAAACCGACACAATACCAACGGTTAATATAACGATTGAAACTAAAGCTTCTATTAAGCTAATTCCTTTATTGTTTAAGCCAGGCTTTTTGCGCATAAGAGTATTTTAATAATTCTGATCTACCTGTTCTTTGAACAATTAGATCATAATAAGGGTCATTTGTATTCACCAGCTGACATGTGGCATTAGTATTTTTTTCTTTATGGCACAAACTTACATTACCTGTGAAATTCACTGTAAAATTCTTTGAAAAACAAAAATTGGCAGTGGCTCTATCTAGTCTAATGTTTGAAAATGTTGAGTAATGTTCTGAAGCAGAACTCGAGCTATAAGTTTCAACTCCATCCCACTCAGAGTCATTGTTGTTGCAAGTTTGAAAAGTACGATATTTATCAGGTCCTCGATATCTAACTTTAACAATTAATCCATTGCCGTTGTTATTGTCAAAGAATACCCCGCCCATTTCGTAAAGATTATTGCCAATGTCGTTTGATACATTTTTTACAATGCTCATAATGGTATTTAAGTCCTTCTCCATTTCTTTTTTTACAAGCCATTCTCTTATATTTGGCACTGCAACAAGTGAGATTATACCAAGTAAGGCAATCACCACTAATAATTCTATTAACGAAAATCCTTTTTGCTTATTCAATTGCACCTGAGATTGCCCCACTTTGAGTTAAGATCTCAATGGATTTTTCCATGGTAACCATTCCATCTTTTTGAGAGGTTTGCATTACACTAGGAATTTGGTGAACTTTAGCTTCTCGAATTAAATTCTTAATTGGAGCAGTGCAAGTTAAAATTTCAAATGCCGCAACTCGGCCCGTTCCATCTTTTTTCTTTATTAACTTTTGAGTAATAATCATTTTCAAAGATTCTGCAATTTGCGCTCTAATTTGTCCTTGCTGACCTGGAGGAAAAACATCGATAATTCTATTAATAGTATTAGGAGCACCACTTGTGTGAAGTGTACCTAAAACTAAATGTCCTGTCTCTGCAGCAGTAAGTGCCATGGAAATAGTTTCCAAATCTCGCATCTCACCAACCAAAATAACGTCTGGATCTTCTCGGAGAGCACTTTTTAAAGCTCGTGCAAATGAGGATGTTTGTTTACCAACTTCTCGTTGTGAAATAATACTTTTTTTATCATGATGAATAAACTCCACCGGATCTTCAATGGTGATAATATTTTTAGGTCTTAGTTCATTAATTTTTCCAATGATTGCGGCAAGTGTTGTAGATTTTCCAGATCCTGTGGGGCCAGTTACTAAAACTAAACCTTTATGCGCCTCAACTATTTCATACATAATAGGTGGTAAATTTAACTCCTCCATAGATGGAATTTTAGTTACAATTCTTCTTAGCACTGCCGCAATTCCATTTAATGTTTTAAAAAAATTTGCTCTAAATCTAAAATCTGCAAGATTTATGGCGCAATCTAATTCATTATTTTTATGAAAATTTTGAACTTCCTCTTCGGTGCAATTCTTTTTTAATAATTCTTCTAAATCACTTTTTTTAATTAATGAATTTGTGTCTTGAAAGATCTCACCTAGCACACGGTATGCAATGTTTGATCCTTCTCTTAAATGAAAATCCGAAATTTTAAGATTAGTTTTGGCAAGTTCACTTATTTTATTAAGCATGTTTATAAATTTTTGATTAATTATACCTTAAAAGAAAATGGAAAAAACTTGTATTTTAGGAGTAATATTTGCTTAAAAATCTATTTAATCAGTAGTTGAAATTAAGACTAAAGAAGTATCTGCTGCAGCACATCCACTTCTATAACAAGTTTTTATCTGCAAATTTGTATCAATAACAGAAATGCTTACTTGACCCACCTCATAATCAGCTCGTGATCTTATTGCGGGCAAAGAATTATCGTAAGGGTTTTTAGAGTCCTTCAATACACCATAATCAACATTTCCAACTCTTAAAGAACTCACATTTGTTAAAGCTTGCATAACGTTAAAGGCAAATAAACCTGGGTTAGAAGCTGTACAATTTAAATACCCACTCATAGCTGTAGCAGCACCAAGTTTGCATTTCATAATTTCAGCTTTTGCATATTTGATAGTTTGCGACTGAATTTGTTTTGTTGCTGATACTTTTGCACTTTCTGTAAAACCACTAAAAGAAACAACTCCAACTGCTGCAAGAATTCCAATAATTGCAACAACAACTAATAGTTCAATTAATGTAAAAGCTTTTATCACTTTATCAATTGGACGATTCTTGAGTCTTGCATTTTTAAACCATCATACCACCACATCACTTTTATTTTTCCATCTGTGGCTGGATCTGCAGAACAATAAGGAGATCTTGGACATATTACAATATTCACATCTCCATCCTGCTGACCGTCCCCCGATCTAACTCCTCCTCTAATAGTTTCTTCAACTGGTGTTGGACATTTACTACCAGCTGACCAACCGCTTGCTTCTTTAGGCATTAAAGGATTATAAATTTTATATTTCCATGACATATATACAGCAGCACACTCTTGATAATATGCCGATGCTTGAAAAGGACAGGGTAAATTGAAAGTCAGTGCTGTGGGTCTATTGCCAGATAATTTACATTTTGCAATCTCAGCTTCGATAACACTTATAGCTGTAAAAAAATTTTTTTCTGTGGCTTTTCTCTTCGCATAATCAGTATATTTACTAAAACCAAATATTCCAACAGCAGATAAAATTCCAATAATTGCAACAACAACTAAAAGTTCAATTAATGTAAATGCTTTTAATCTCAATTTCTATTTTGGTTTACCCGTTAATGGATCATAAATTGTTGTCCTTACAGTATAAGTATTATTAGAAAAATTATAACTACAAGCCCTACCTGCACATGCTGAATAAACATTTCCTGTTGCATCAGCTGGATTTACTAAAACCCATTTATAATTCGCATTACTCCAACTTTGTGCAACATCTTTTTCCATTACAGCGCCTCCATCGTAATCTCCTGTCATTTTTCCGTCTTTATCAACTTTAATATATGCTCCTAAGCAATTTTTAGATGGACAGTTTGCAGGTACCGAATAAGTAGAAAAAGAACCCGCTGGCACAGAAGTTGCTGGTGGAGAACTTGTACCTGCTGTCTGAGTACAAGTAAATGAAACACTTGTTGATGTAGTATCTGTAAATTTTTGTGCCCAAGTAGAATTAATATTTGATGTATTTTTAGTATTATTTTTTTGTGAGAAATAACTTGTTTCAAATACTCCTGTATTAGTTGTCTTTAAAGTCACCCCTCCTGCTACACAAATGTCATTTTGTATTACTTTTTGTTTTTGGTCATAAGGATTTTTTAATTTTTGCAAGTTAGTAAAATAGTCATCCAACTGAGCGATGGTGGGTGGAGTCGATGATTTACAATCGTGATTATTAAAAATTTTTGAATTTTTATTTAGTTTACATTTAGCAAATTCAGATTCTGATAGTTTATTAATTGTTTCATAATTTGCTTTTGTTGCAGTATCTTTTACAGAAGCTGTATAATTATTATAACCTATTACCCCAAGAGAAGATAAAATCCCCATTATTATAACAGCAACCAATACCTCAATTAATGTGAAAGCTTTTTTAACCATCGCAGCCTGTTCTGTTATAAACATTTTTTTCAGTAAGAGTTACCTGACAAGTTTTAGAAGTATGCTTTGCGGTTATCGTGTAAGATGATGCTGTTGCAGTTGAACAAAAATAATATCTGCCCTTTGTTAAATTATCAGTTTGAGTCCCGCCAAATAATTGATCATTTAAAAGGGTTGATGTTGCAAGTGTAGGTGTGCAAGCTCCTGATGTTCCTGAAGTTGGATAATAGGTTCCATTATTTGAGCGATATTCTTGCTGAGCTAGAGTCATAGAATTTAAACTACTCTCTGCAGATTTTTGCGCAGCAGATTCTGTAAAGCCGGTATAAGTTACAATGCCAATCGTTGATAAAATTCCAATTAAAGCGATAACAACAAGCAACTCAATTAGTGTAAATCCTTTTTTACTATTGCTCATATCAAAAATTTAAAATTAATATATCTCAACTTCAGAGGTGAGCACATTTGCACTGTCTGTGCAAGGCGATTGAAAGCAAGTAGACACTTTAATGTATTTAGCACTTTGTCCTTGCTGTAGACGATTACGACCTAAATCAGCATCTGAATTTTTTGGACTTTCAAATGACACAGCTCCATATTGAGATTCATAAGGAACTTTTAAGCCCACAAGTCCTGATGATGCATAGGTTGATACAGTTTGAACGGATCTACCAGCGCAGGTTAGTCTTTGTGTGGGTGAAGTCTCCATCGCATAAGTTGCTCCGGTTTCACATTTTTTAGTTTCTGCTGCAATATATT
Organism: Rickettsiales bacterium UBA1997; assembly: GCA_964202895.1. Classification (GTDB taxonomy): domain Bacteria; phylum Pseudomonadota; class Alphaproteobacteria; order Rickettsiales; family UBA1997; genus JAJTDS01. Next base: position 19,324 of record CAXNJM010000003.1, read on the forward strand.
TAACCACTTGTGCATGATTTGATTTTGTTGCATTAATTTTTGCAGAACCGGTGAACCCACCAAAAGAGACAACGCCAACGGCAGCTAAAATTCCAATAATTGCAACAACAACTAATAACTCAATAAGTGTAAATGCTTTTTGATTATGCATTTACAAATATTAAATTAACCTCTTTCGTCTGTTACAGATCCTGTCAATACTGTGACTGTGGTACCGTCGGACTCAAGATAACGAGTTGTTAGAGTAATAGTTGATCCACTAACTGTAATGATCGTTTGTCCTGTTGTAGTTCCAGTAGAATTAAAAGCCCCTTGTGCAGTGTCATAAGGATTTTTAAAACTTTCATTATTTAAGTGGTTTATAAAAGCAGTTGCAAGGGCAGCTGTTGTAGTGGTTGCTTTAGAACATGCAACGTTATTTGAAGTTGAACTATTCGCAGTTGATTTAAGTGATAAATTTCCACCTTGTATTTCGCACTTTTTAATTTCAGCGCTGATAGATTTAATTGCAGCCGCATGATTAGATTTTGTTGAATTTGTTTTGGCAGAACCAGTAAATCCTCCAAAAGACACAACTCCAACTGCTGCAAGAATTCCAATGATTGCTACAACGACTAATAATTCGATTAATGTAAATGCTTTAATTGAGCTTTTTTTCATATTTGTAATCTCCACTTAAATTTAATCAATTGTAACCTTAAAAAATACATAAATAAAGTGTATTTTTTTTAAATAAATTCCAATTTTGCTATAATTTTTTAGTTATCTTAACTTTTACTTAATAAGTGCACCCACGTTGAAAATTGGGGCATACATAGCAACCATTAGTCCACCAATGGTTAAGCCCATAAAAACAATCATAATCGGCTCTATTAGACTTGATAAATTGGATACCGCCACATCAAACTCTTCTTCATAATATCTTGCAATGGAGCCGAACATGTCATCTAAACTTCCTGTCTGTTCACCCACTGATATTAATTGAGCAAAGGTTTGGGGGAATACTTTCTCTCTATTAAATAACTTGGTGAGAGATTCTCCTGAAAAAACTCCCTTCTTTATATTATCTAATCCCTCAATAACTAAAGTGTTGGTCGTGATAGATTTTGCAATATCAATGCTTTCAATTAAATTAACTCCCGCTTGATTTAAATTTCCAAGCACTAATGCAATTCTTGCAAAAATAGATTTTTGAATCAAGTTTCCAAAGATCGGCATATTAAATACAAAGCGATGCCATTTTTTTCTAACTTCATAATTAGTTTTAATTAAATGTCTAAAAATAAAAATACCTGCAATAACACTAACAAGTAATAAACCGCCTCCAAAAGGACTTCTGATAAAATTACTAATACCGATGATCACAACAGTTGGCGCTGGCAGGGCAGCACCCATTCCTTGATACATTTTTACAAATACAGGAACTACGTTAATTAACATGAAGATTGTCACTGCTATTGCAACTGTAAATAATGTGGCTGGATAAAAAAGAGCACTTTTAATTTTCGATTTTATTTTCTCCCTTTTCTCTAAACCAATAACAATTCTTTCTAAAAAAATATCTAACTTACCACTGGCCTCGCCTGCTTTAGTAAGATTGACATAAATATTATCAAAAACTGCCGGATGTTTTTCAAATGATTTTGACAAAATGATTCCAGATTCTAAATCTTTTTTAACTTCACCAACAATACGTTTTAAATTTTTGTTTGTAATTTGCTCTTCTAACATTATTAAAATATTTAATACTGGAAGACCCGCTTTCATCATGGTTGCAAATTGTTTAGTGAATATCATCACCTCCTTGGCTGGAACTTTAGTTTTTGAACCAAAATCAAAACTTTTTACTTCTTTTTTTTCAACAACTGCTTTTTTTTTAGATTTGATTAATTTTGTAATAATGATTTTATCATTTTTTAATTTAAAGGCCGCCTCTTCCTGATTTAAAGCCTGAATCTCACCCGTTACATATTTTCCAGAAGAAATTCCTGTATAGTCAAAATATAACATCAAACTAATAAGACTCTTTGATATTCTGCAAAGGAAAGATCGCCTGATAATAATAAATCATGGCCCATTTCTTGCATCGTTCTAAAATTATTTTTCTTAGCAAGTGCTAATAGTTCTAAAGTTCCAACATTTGCTAAAATCGCTTGTTTAATTTCTCTTGAAATATCTAAGGCTTCATAAATTGCCATTCTGCCTTTATAGCCAGTTTGATTACATTTTGCACAACCCGCACCTTTAAAAATTTTTGCCCGCGCTGCTTTTTCAGGACTAATTCCAATTGAATTTAATAATTTTAAATTTGTGTTTTCATCAACTGTCTTGCACTCTTGACAAATTTTTCTAATCAAACGTTGCGCTAGCACTAAGGTAAGTGCTGCTGAAATTAAATAATCAGGTGTGCCCATATTTTGTAATCTAGTAATGGTGCTAATTGCATCATTAGTGTGGATGGTACTAAAGACTAAGTGGCCTGTGAGTGCAGCTTTAAGTGCAATATCAACGGTGTCTTTATCTCTAATCTCACCAATTAAAATAACTTCAGGATCTTGTCGTAGAAAAGATCGCAATGCAGTTGCAAAAGTGTAGCCAATATCTTCTCTTACCTGCACCTGCGCTATTCCTTCCATTTCATATTCCACAGGATCTTCTGCCGTTAAAATATTTAATTTTGGGCTATTGATGTGTTTTAAAATACTATACAGCGTTGTTGTTTTTCCAGATCCGGTCGGACCTGTCACTAACACCATTCCTTGCGATGAAGAGATTGCCTTTAAAATAGTTTTTAGATCATTATCATCAAAGCCAAGTTGTTCTATTTTTTTCTCACCAGCATTTTTATTTAAAATACGCATCACCACTCGCTCATTATTATTGGTTGGTAAAATTGAGATACGCAGATCCACTTCCATTGTTTTATATTTAAAAGGAATTGCTCCATCTTGTGGAAGTCTTCTTTCAGAAATATCGAGTTTACTTAAAATTTTAATACGTGTTACAACTGCTGAATAATTTTCATTTAAAAATTTTGTAAATTTATCCATGCTAATTAAAATACCATCTACTCGGTACCGAACTCTTGAAGTTTTTTTAAAGGGCTCGATATGGATATCACTCGCCCCTGCTAAAATGGCTTCAGTAATAATTGCATGACCAAATTTTATAACATCAGATTCGTTTTCAATAGGAGTGATTTCTTTTTCTTCCTTTGAACTTTCAAATTTAACATCTTCTAATTTTGAAAGATCAATACTTTCAAACTCATCTTTCTTTTGGGTTTCTTTACCATTAGAGTTTTCAGGTTTTTGCAATTTCCCAATAAAGCTTTGAATATCTGAAATACTGGCTGCATATAATTCAGGCTCTAAACCTGTAATAGTTTTTAAATTTTTAAGTAAACTTAATTTTGAAGCATCCGCAATTGCAATTTTAATATTTTTACCTGATATTTCAAAAGGAACTAAAGAATTAGTTTGAATATAATTGATAGGTATTATCTTTTTAACATCTTCACTTAAACTATGATCTTTTAAATCAATAATAGGAAGGGAATAAGAAACAGATAATAACTTTAAAACTTTTGCTTCATCTGCATAATTTAAATCAAAAGCAATTTCTAATCTAGATTTTCCAGACTCTTTACTAATTTCAGTAATTTTTTTTACTTGATTAAAATCAACGAGCGAATGTTCCATCAACATATTTAAGATATTTTGCTCGCTAGACTGGTCTATTTTAATCATTTGTTTACTTTATTATTCTTGGCGCAATGTAAACTAATAAATCACTTGTAGTATCGGTAACTTCTTTTCCAAAAGGCAGATTTAAAAGAGGAGTGCTTCTAAGAAGTGAATTTTTATTATCCATTTTAATTCCACCGATGACAATAATATCTCCGTCTCTGACTAAAAGATTGGTATTGATTTCCATCTTATTAATCGTGGTATCAGAGTTAAAACTATCGTTATTAACTTTCACGTTTATTAAAACATTTCCATCACCCACAATACTTGGAGTTACATCCATTCGAAGAGCTGCCTCTTTAAATGTTGTTGCAGTTCCTGCTGAAGAAGTGGTCTCAAAGGCTCTCTCTGCACCTTGAATAATTGTTGCTTTTTGATTGTTAAGTGTAAAAATTTTAGGATTAGATAGAATAACTGTTAAATTATCCTGTTGCATTGCGGTTAATTCTATTTTTAAAGCCGTTGCACCAATTTGTCTTAATATTCCAAATCCAGAAGTTGCAGTTCCAGTAATGGCTCCTCCAATTACAGTTCCTGCAGCAGATCCTAGAGTAACACCCGATGCTGTAGCTGCAGCACCTCCTGCAGTACCTGATATATTGCTTGAACGATTTGTTCCTGTTCCAGTTGAAGCCCCACCTAATCTTGCAGCAAGTTGGTTTTCAAATTTATCATTTGCACTTAAAATAAACGCTTCAATTAAAACCTGTTCTGTAACGGTATCAATTTGTTTTACAAATTTATCGACAATATCAATGTCTTGTTTTCGACCTCTAACTAAAATTGATCTTGTATAATCTTCAACAGTTATTCTTAACTGCGAAGTTGTTTGCACTGCGCCCCCTGCTGCAGAACTTGCGCCAATTGAAAATAATTCATCTAAAGTTTTTTTAGCTTGTGCTGGGGTAATGTAGAATAATTTAAACATTTCAGTCACCACCGGCTCAACTGAAGTCTCTAAAGCAAGACGTTTACTTAAGGTATCTGCCATTTGTGATTTGAATTGATATTGCTGTGTTAATTTTTCTGGTGACTGTACTCTAATTACACGTGCTTCAGTATCAAAATCCCCTGCAAAATTTTTCAAATCTAATACTGCTTGAAAGGCTTTATCCCAAGCAACTCCGTCTAATCTAATTGAAACTGTTCCACCCACCTCTTCGCCAATCAAAACGTTAATGTCACCAAGTTCGCCCATGGCTTCAAGTACATTTCTAATTTCAACATTATTGAAATTAATACTAATAATCTGTTTTAAATTTTCAAATTTAGTACCCACTCCAATAAAACTTCTCGTCTCTTCAGAGGTAATGTTGCGTCTTTTATTCTCCTGTGCTTTTTTAAATTCATCCGTTTCAATAACCGCTTTAGGACCAAGCTCTACTGTACGATCAATATCTTTTTTAGCCTGCTCTAAAAATTCATCGGTTTTGATAAGTGGTTTTTCAACTTGTCGTGATGAACAAGCAGATAATATTAAAAAAACAGAAAAAATTAAAATATGTATTTTCATTTCTTTAATTTCTCTCTAATTTTTTCAACATCAACATCGCTCACTTTTTCCATTTCACTTTTATCTAAATCACTATCTTCTCTTATAACTTTAGGTTCCAGATCAGGTTTATAAGAATCATCAATTTCTTCTTTTGCTTTTTTAGCAGCAGGTTTTTTAGTGCTTACTGGCGCTGCTTTTTTAGGTTTATCTTGTTGATCGGTTATTTGTTTTCTCATCTCTTCTTCGATGATTTTCTTCTGTTTTAATTCTTCTTCGTCAACTTTTGATAAGGCAGGATCTTCTACTTTAGGAGTTACAATAGGATCTGCTTTTTTAATTTTTTCTTTATTCGTATTTGTCTTTGCCTTTGGCTCAGCAGGTTTTTTTACTGGAGTTTCTTTTTTTGGTGCAAGTTTTGGCGCAAGTGGATCAACGTTTGGATTTAAAGAATCCTCTAATTGTTGCTCAAGTTTTACAGGTTTTTTAGGAGCGCTTTTTCTTTTCTTTTCAACTGGCTTGATAACGTTATTAAAATAAACCTCATATTCGTTATTATCCAAGCTCGCAACTAAGATCTTATCTTTGTAAATTTCTAAAATTTTATATTCTGAATTAATTTTTTCATTTCTTTTAAAACGATTCACTTGTCCTTGCGCCGATTGTAATACGGCTATTCTTTTTTTATCTCCAATAATTACTCCAACTAAAGTTTGATCAACAAAATTTGCAAGATCTGGATTGGTATTAACATCAATGCTTGCCGTACTAGCGCTTCCACTAAAAGGATCTATTAAGATTTGTTCAGTTCTTTCTTTCTTAGGAGCTGTTCCTGGATTGGTTGGATTTGCTGGTTCAACATTTACAGGCGCTTGTGTATTGGGTGTAGTTTGTTGTGCTCCAACAACCGAAGAGAATAAAATGTGTACAACAATAAAAAAAATAAATATTTTAATTAAATTCATCAGGCAATCCTACAATTGAAATTCCAACATCTGCAGTAACAGAGTTTGTTTTGTCTCCTTGGTTAACAACAATTTTTTCATTATCAAAATTTACAAATTTATTAGATCTTGAAAGTGCTAATCTAAATTTTAAGTAGCCAATGTAACTCCCTTTGACTTGAAAGGTAACAGGTATTTTATAATAATATTGTCCTTGCGGGTTTGTTGGTTTTCCATCCTTATCAACGGCTGGAGCACCTCCAACATTAACTTTTTGGGCGTTTCCTTTAACTAAATTTGTAATATTTAATCCATTGGATGTCGCAAATGTACTTAGGTTTTGATAAAGCTCTTCACTTTCTTTTTTACTAAAAAATAAATTCACACTATTGGTAACATTCTTAAAAGAAGCTAGTTCATTTTGAAGATTAGTCAGGTTTGCATTATATTGCACTGTCTTCTTTTTATAATCTTCCATTGTCTTAATTTTAGCTCCTTGCTCTGCAAGTTTTGGGGATAACCAAATAGAATAAATTGTAAAATTTATAAAAAATAAAACTAAACCTATTGCAACTTTAGTGACAAAGGCTTTATCTTTTAATAATCCCTTTGAGGATGAAAAATATTCTTTAAGATTTGCAACTAAATCTTCAACTTTTATATTTTTTAAAGCGTCTAAATTAATATTCATTATGAAGGCCTCACTTGGCATAAAATTACAAATGCTTTCGATGGTGCGGCTGATAAACCTTGTTGTCCTGCCACATTCACCGATGATAAAGTAGCTGAAGCAATTGTTTTTTGTTTATTAAGAGCTGCTACAAAATTTAAAATATCCTGATCTGAAAAAGCAGTTCCTTCAATTTTAATATTTAAATTTCCATCATATTCAATTTTTGAAAAACGCACCCTTGGTTGAGTGCTGTTCGAAATCTGCACTAAGGTTTGATAAGAACTGTTTTGATTAGATCTTAAAGTGGTACCGATCTGACTTGATTGTTTTAATAAATTTACCTGCCTGCTTATGGGCGAGTAAATGGCGTTAATCTTAGAAAATTCTACCTCGATTGCTGCAAATTGCTCTAGTTTTTTATTATTATATTGAATTCTTAAAAATGAAAAAGCTGTAAGGAATATATAAAGAGCAACCAGTCCTATTGCAAAATTTTTAAAGGCAAAGCCTGATAAAAATTTAAATTTAGCCTGCTGACGAATAGCATCTCGGTTAGGTAAAAGGTTAATATTTTTAACGGCAGTTACAAATTTATAATAACCAAATACATCGAGTTTTCTATAAGCAAGTCCGATAGCTGATGTGAAAGGTGATTTATTTTTAATATCAATTTTTTCTTTATTATATTCTGGAATAGTAACTTCAGACAAAGGATCTAGAACATTCACACCAATATTTAAAATATTATTCTTAAACATCTTTAAAAAAATTTCATAATTTTTTAAAGAAGTGATAATTTTAATATCAGAAATTTTAGCTTGAAATTTAGACTCATAGTCAGCGATGGCTTGTTTGATTTGTAATGTATACCTTCGAATTAAATCTTCAGCCTCTTGAGTGATATTATTTTCACTTACTGACTGTAAAATTGATTTTTCCTGAGGGCGTAGAAAAATATCTGTGATAATTGGAATGCTATTGTGAATAATAATAATATAATTTTCCTCTAATCCAAATTCTAAGATTGCAGATTGCGGCTCTTGTTCTTTTGTATCTTTAAATAATAATCTTGTTTTAGCTCTTTCATCCACAGCATTCTTTAATGTAAAACAGCGAACATCAATGATGATAGGATTTAATCCTGCCTTTTTAAACAAAGCAGAATAACCATTCACATCGGATAATTTAGATGCAACAAATAAAATATCCATTAAATTTTTTGCAGTATCTCTATTGATGACTTGATGAAAAATAGAATAATCATTTAAGTTATCAGATAATTGAATTAAATTTTCCCACAGCGAATTCGTCTCAACTGCATTTTTTAATTCCTCTTCCGTCATTAACGGACTCGTCACTACTCGAATGATTGCACTTGTTACAGGAATTGAAAGCGCTACATTTTTTGTTGTAATATTTGCATTGGCAAGAGCTAAGGTAATTTCTGAAACTAAATAATCAGAACTTTCTAATAAATTTTCTTTCATTTTTGTCTGATCTAAAAACCGATAAGAAAATTTATCAAGAACCCATTTTTCATCAGTTTTTTTACTTGCTTGTGCTACGTGAATTGCTTCATGGCTAATATCTATTCCAACAACTTCTTCTGTGGTTGCATTGATCTTGCTAATTTTGCTTGAAAAAAAACTTGAAAGTTTTTGCGAAAGTTCACTTAAGGACTTATTTGCAGATTTGCCCGCTTCATTTTCTTGTAATTTTGATTTTGGAAATAATGCAAACTTTACATTCTTAATCTTAAATTTATCTAACATTTAAAAAATAACCCAATCTATTTAAAACTTAAAAAACCGATTTGAGCATAGAAAAACAACCTGCACAAGAACTAGATTCTTTAATTTTTTCTTATTTGGTTTTAAAAATAAAATATTTTTACATCTTTAAGTTGAAAATTTATTAATAACAATTTGGTAAAAAAAAACTTTTTTAAAACTCAAAAAATTTCAATTTTTCGAGTGTGCGTTTAATGCAACTTAAAACCTCAAATACTCAATAAATCGACATTATTTATGAACAACTTTTAGATATAATTATTGTCTAATAACTATTCACTTGCCCCCCCACCCAACCTTTACAACTCACATCATAAGTAAATAACAAAAATAAAAAGAAATATAATGAAGATAAGAAACAAAATAATTGCATTAATGATTTCATTAATTGCAATGCCAACTTTTGCTTTAGCAAAAGATGGTCCTTATGTAGGTGCAAAATTAACAAAAATTGACATTGATTACACTAGTGTTGAAGGTTTTGACCTTAACAAATTTATTCCAACAGATTTAAATGCTTTAGATATTCATGGTGGATATAATATCGGTTATGCTTTTTTTGAAGTTGCATATTTAAATTCTCAAAAAGAAACAAAATCAGGAACGCAAACTGTTGGCGGCGTAACTTTGACTGGTACAAATATTGGTTTAGAGTTTGATGGTTTTAGAATTGGAACTGGATATAATTATAATTTACAAAATAATATTACCCTTAAGACCATTTTTAAATTATTATGATTTAAAATTTAAAGCTTCTGGTACTGCAACTGCAGCAGCTGGTAGTGCAAGAGCTAGTGCTGAGGCTACAGGTTCAGAAGATGATAGCGGAATAGATGCTGGCCTTGGAATTGATTATAAAATTAATAATCAATCTAAAATTGGTTTAAGTTATTCTCAGTTTGTTGATAAGTTTTCTGATACTGATGGTACTAAAACCTATTCTATAAGTTTCAATTACCAATTTTAGTATAAAGTGAAAAATATATTTCTTATTATTTTTATTACCCTACTATCTCTAGCTTCTGTTGAGGCTAGGGATGTGGCGGTAAGAGGTTATACCAAAGATAATGGGACTTATGTTGAGCCACATTACAGATCCTCACCTAATCAATATAAGAATGATAACTGGAGCACTTCAGGAAACTCTAATCCTTATACAGGAAAAAGCGGAACCAATACTTATAACGGTACTTGCTCTGCATTAAGTTTGAATTGTTAATTTATGAATCTTAAAAACATTTTACTAATTTCTTCCCTTTTAATTTTAACGAATTGCGCATCCATTACTTCAGATAATAATCAGCCTATATCGATTGTTGTAAAAGATGAAAAAGATAAAACTTTAGAGGATGTAAAGTGCACTGTTGTTAATGATAAAGGAGCTTGGGAAGTAAAGGCTCCAGGATTTGTAAATATATTAAGATCAGCAGAAGATATTTCAGTTACTTGTAAAAAAAGCGGCTATCCCGATGGACTTGCAAAAGCAATATCGCGAGCTCGAGGTGGTATGTGGGGTAATATTGTATTTGGTGGCGGAATTGGTGCCATCATCGATCACAATAGAGGAACAGGTTATGCTTATTCTGATCAGATGACGGTGATTATGGGAAAAACTACTCTTTATGATAGAGAGTCAGGACCCGCTCCTAAAGCTAGTCAATAAAATCTAATTTTTTTTCTTCTTTAATAAATTTTACGCTTAAAGCTTTTGTTATTTTCGCTTACTTGTTATTTCCAATTTTTTTTAATGCCCTGACTGCTTAATAGGTACTAATAAATATATATTTTATCAGACAATCCATAAATAAGGATCGCCATCAACACCGTAAATACAAAAGGCGCAATCACTGCCTCTATAGAATTACTCCTCACTCCAGTTTTATCGATCAAAACAGTATAAGCATTAACTAATAACACACAAAAATTTTGCACAAATACCAAGTTAAAAAAAGCCCAAGTTCCCTGCACACCATTAGGTCTGACAAAGAGAATATAAAGTGCCATTAAAAATACCCCAATTAACATCCCGCCTAACATTCGCATAGTCGATGTTGCAGTTACATCGATTGCAAATTTTTCTCTAAATTTTTCTGTGTTTACAATTAGTTGATAAGCGTAAAGACCAAGTCCTGCAAAATGAATAATGAAATATTGTAAAATAGAAAATGCCGTTAAATTTTTCAATCATGAGCTTACTATATGAAAAAAAGTAGAGAAGATCTATCTGTTTTGCAGAGTAGGACACTTTGTTTTGATATGAGGGACAGTTAAAACTATTATTAGATCACCCCTGCTTTTTTGCTCATAACAAATTTTTATTAATCAGTTATATTTAAATTATGGAACAGGCAAAATATACTAAGACTTTTAAACTATTACTTCCCTATTTGTGGCCAAGTGAAAGGAAGGATTTAAGATTAAGAGTTAGTTTTGCAGTTGTTGCTTTGGTGTTAGCAAAAATTGCAAGTGTTGCAACTCCCATAGTCCTAGGCGCATCAGTAAATTCTCTAACAGAACTAAGTTCAGGCATTAATTTATTCATGCTCGTGCCTGTTGCTTTAATAATTGGCTACGGGGTTTCAAGAATAATTGCTTTTACATTTTCTGAAGTTAGGGATGCTTTATTTTCAAAGGTTTCACAAAATTCCATCAGACAAATATCCTTAAATATGTTCAAGCATCTTCATAACCTTTCATTGGAATTTCATTTAAACCGACAAACAGGAGCCCTTGCAAAATATATAGATAGAGGAACGAAAGGAATAGATTTTCTCTTACGTTATGTATTGTTCAGTATTGTTCCAACTTTTTTTGAAATTTTTTTAGTATCAGGAATTTTATATTACCTTTATGGCCCCTGGTATGCCGTCATCACTCTCACCACAATTAGTTTATATTCCTATTTAACTTTTCTAATCACAGAATGGCGAAATGAATTTAGAAAAAGAATGAATCAAGCTGACAATGAGGTCAGTACAAAAATGGTTGATAGTTTATTAAACTTTGAAACCGTTAAATATTTTAATAATGAAAAATTTGAATTTGCTAGACTTGATAAATCTTTAGGAGATTATGAACTAGCTGCTAACCAAAGTCGTCATTCACTGTCATTATTAAATATAGCGCAAACAATTATCATCACAGACTGGAATTACCATCATGTTGGTCATGTCTGCCTACGGTATTAAAACGGGAGACATTGATATTGGCGGGTTTGTAGTAATTAATGCTTATATGTTGCAGTTATACCAACCCCTTAACTGGCTGGGTTCAGTCTATAGAGAAATTAGACAAGCATTAACTGATATGGAAAATATGTTTAGCTTGTTGGAAATTTCACCCACATCCCAAGATGTTTTTGAAAAAATACCACAAAGCGATAGTACTGAGATTAAATTTGATAATGTTAGTTTCGATTATAACATCCGCCGAACGATTATTAAAAATATCTCATTTGTAGTTCCTAATGGCAAAAAAGTTGCACTGGTTGGACCCACAGGAGCTGGAAAATCAACCATTAGCAGATTACTTTTTAAATTTTACGAACCTAAAGAGGGAGGGATTTATATTAACAATATTAATATCAATAAAATCTCTCAAGAGTCTTTACGAGAAATAATTGGTGTGGTTCCTCAAGATACTGTCTTATTTAACGATACAATTTATTACAACATAGCTTTTGGAAAAACTACTGCTAGCAAAGAAGAGGTTATTAGTGCTGCTAAAAATGCAGATATACATGATTTCATATCAATTTTACCAGATGGCTATCAAACAATTGTTGGAGAGCGAGGATTAAAATTATCTGGTGGAGAAAAACAACGAGTGGCTATTGCTAGAACTATTTTAAAAAATCCTAAAATATTCTTCTTTGATGAGGCAACCTCTGCTTTAGATACTAGTACTGAAAAAGAAATTCAAAAAAACTTAGAAAATATTTCTAAAAATAAGACAACTTTAATCATTGCGCACCGGCTCTCCACAGCTGCAAATGCTGATAATATAATTGTTCTTGATAAAGGTGTTATTATTGAGCAAGGAACCCATGAAAGTTTATTATTAAAAAAAGGCAAATACTTTGAGATGTGGGAAAAGCAAAAACCTAAGTCTTCACTTTAATATAGAAAATCTAAATTATAAATCTACAAGGGTTAATAAGTTTGACCACGCTTCAATCCTGTACCTAAAAATATACCCCAACCTTCAAATTTTTTTTTATATGTAGAATCAACATTTCTTGGAATATCTTTTGGATGATTGCCAAAATTGTACCATTCTTTTCTAGAATTTAGTTTAAGAGATTGGGCATATTTTTTTTGCTACTTTATATGGATGATCTCCTTTGCCTTTTTGAGCGCTGCTTCATAGTTGGGGGCAAAACTTACATGTGTTTTACTTTCTTCTATATGAGCATTTTTTAACATGCTCAGGGGCTGAGGCTGAAGACCGCTCAAGATAATCTTTGTTCCATTATCGCCACATTGCTTGATAACAGATTCCAATGCACTTTCTCCGGTCGCATCCAGATACGGCACAAGGCGCATTCTTAAGATCAAAACTTTGGGCATTTGCCCCATGGCTTTGAGCGTGTCAACCAGATCGGCGGCAACGCCAAAGAAAAACGGCCCTGTAATCTGAAAAACTTCCACACCTTTGGGTAAATCATGGCGCTGCGTTTCATATTCAGCCTCTTCATCATATAGCGCATTGGATTTGCGCCATTCGGATTTAATCTCCACGGCCTCGCTCATATGCTTCATGAAGAGCAGGCAGGCGAGTGTCACGCCCACGCCAATCGCCACCGTCAAATCTACCAGGACGGTCAGCAAAAAGGTCAAAACCATAACGGCGCGATCGGTGCGGGAAAGCCTGAAGATATGAATAAAATGCCCGATCTCACTCATTCCCCATGCAACAATAAACAGGATTGCCGCCAATGCAGCCAATGGCACAAAGGCCATAATATCCATGGCAAACAGCATAAACAGAAGTAAAAACATTGCATGAAAAATGCCCGCCATGGGAGTTTTTGCACCCGCTTTGATGTTGGTTGCTGTCCGCGCAATTGCCCCTGTTGCAGGAAGACCGCCAAACAAACTGGAGGCGATATTGGCAAAACCTTGTCCAACCAACTCCTGATTGGAGCGGTGTTTAGTACCCGTCATGCCATCCGCGACCACGGCAGAGAGTAGTGCCTCAATCCCCGCCAAAAAGGCAATAGTAAAAGCGGATGGGATAACACTTTGTAACTTGGCAAAATCCCATGCAGGAAGCCGCGGCAACGGCAGACCCGTCTGTATATCAGGAAAGCGCGAACCAATGGTTTCAACAGGGATATGAAATAAAGCTACAGCAACAGCAGATAAGGCAACAGCAATCAAATAGCCGGGTAGCTTTGGTGCAAAACGGCGCAAGGCAATAATGATCAATAAAGCCGCCAGGCCAATTCCCAGCGTAGCCATGCTCACCGTATCCATCGCTTCAAAATAGGCTGTCCATTTCGGGATAAAATCGGCAGGAATAGTATCAATCTGAAGCCCCAGAAAATCCTTCACTTGAGAGGAGGCAATAATCACCGCAATCCCCGCCGTAAAACCAGTGACCACTGGATGGGGGATGAATTTTATAATCTGCCCCATACGGGCATAGCCAGCCACCAGCAAAATCACCCCCGCCATCAGGGTCGCCAGAATAAGCCCGTCATAGCCATGCTGGGCGATAACATTAAAGATCACAACAACAAAGGCTCCTGTAGGGCCGCCGATCTGCACCCGTGATCCGCCCAGAAAAGAAATCAGGAAGCCTGCAATTACAGCCGTGATCAAACCCTTGTCCGGTGAAGCACCGGAGGCAATCGCTAGCGCCATAGCGAGTGGCAGGGCAACAATGGCGACTGTCAGTCCCGCAATTGCATCACTGCGTAGATCTGATGATGAGTAGCTGTTTTTAAGAAGGGTAAAAAGTTTAGGGGTAAATGTACTCATAGTTGTTTTATTCTTTTCTTTACCAATAAATGTATCGTTAGTTTCTTCCGCGTATGTCTGCGTACACTGTCTTTCATACATTCTAATACCATTACGTGTTTCTACTTTACTTA
>CAXNJM010000004.1:0-16096 GCA_964202895.1 Rickettsiales bacterium UBA1997
TTGATCACAAATAGGACAATCTAGATGGGTGATTGATAAGTAAAAACTCCATCACGCCTTGTCTTGCCTTTTTTACCAACTCAGTATTTGTATAAATTACTTGTCCATCAGCTACAGGCATTGCACATGATGCTACAGGCTTTGGAGATTTTTCCATCTCCACTAAACACATTCTGCAATTACCAGCGATAGATAATCTTTCGTGATAACAAAATCTTGGAATTTCTTTTCCAGCAACTTCACAGGCTTGCAATACCGTTGCACCCTGTGGCACTTCTACTTCAATTCCATCTACTTTAACTTTTGGCATCTATATATTTTTCTTATGTGTTAATCTTTCTTCCATCTCAGTTCTAAAGTGTCTTAATAAGCCTTGAACTGGCCAAGAAGATCCTTCACCAAATGCACAAATCGTGTGACCTTCAATTTGTTTAGTCACATCCATTAACATGTCTAATTCTGCAACCTCTGCATCCCCTTTTGCAATTCTCTCTAACATTCTCCACATCCAACCAGAGCCTTCTCTACATGGAGTGCATTGACCGCAGCTTTCATGTTTATAAAATCTCGCAATTCTGGCTATGACTTTAACAATATCTTGTGACTTATCGATTACGACAATTCCAGCAGTGCCAAGGCCACTTTTAGCTTCAACTAGAGAGTCAAAATCCATTTTTATAGTCTCACAAATACTTTTGCTAAGTAATGGCATTGATGATCCGCCTGGTATGACTGCTTGTAAATTATCCCATCCACCAATTACTCCACCGGCATGTTTTTCAATTAAATCTTTTAAAGGAATTCCCATTTCTTCTTCAACGTTACATGGATTGTTTACGTTTCCAGAAATACAGAAAATTTTTGTACCCGTATTTTTAGGTCTACCAAATCCTGCAAACCATTTTCCGCCTCTTCTTAATATTGTTGGAACCACTGCAATCGTTTCAACATTGTTTACAATGGTTGGACATCCATAAAGACCAATTAAAGCTGGGAAAGGTGGTTTTAATCTTGGCTGACCTTTATTTCCTTCTAAGCTTTCAAGTAATGCAGTTTCTTCTCCACAAATATAAGCACCTGCACCAAGATGAATATGAATATCTAAATCAAAACCAGTGCCGCAAGCATTTTTACCAAGTAAACCTTCTTTATAAGCTTCATCAATTGCTTCTTGTAAAATTTTACTTTCTGCTATGTACTCACCACGAATGTAAATATAGCAAGTGTTAGCATTGACTGCGTATGATGCGATCAAACATCCTTCGATTAATTTTTGCGGTTCAAATCTTAAAATATCTCTATCTTTACAAGTTCCAGGCTCTGACTCGTCGGCGTTAATAACTAAGTAATGAGGTCGACCTGGCTTTACTTCTTTTGGAGCAAAGGACCATTTCATACCTGTTGGAAATCCAGCCCCACCACGTCCACGAAGTTCAGAAAGTTTTACTTCGTTAATGATCCAGTCTTTGCCTTTTGCAATAATCTCTTTTGTATCTTTCCAATCACCACGAGCTTTTGCAGATTTAATATCTCGACCAAAGTCTCCGTATAAATTTGTAAATATCCTATCTTTATCCTGTAGCATTTAATTTTTAACTAATGTTAATCGTTTATTTGGCTCGAAGCCCACTCGACCTTTTTGCGATCCTGGTTTTGGTATTTTATCGTTTTTAATTCCTTCAAAAATTTTAGTAGCTGTCTCTTCAGTTAGATCTTCATAAAAATCATCATTGATTTGCATCATCGGAGCGCTCACGCATGCACCTAAACATTCAACTTCAATCCAAGATGCTTTTTGATCATCGCTTAACTTTCCTTCTTTTTCTGAAATATGTTTCTTACAAAGGTTAACAATTTTTCCAGATCCTCTGATCATGCATGGAGATGTAGTGCAAACTTGCACAAAGTATTTTCCAACTGGAGCTAAATTGTACATCGTGTAGAAAGTTGCAACTTCATAAACTTTTATGTACGGAACTTCTAAAATCTCACCTATTTTTTTAATCGCAGCATTAGGGATCCAATTTTCATGCTGTCTTTGCGCTAGATCTAAAAGTGGCATAACTGCACTTTTTTTACGCTCTGGTGGATATTTTTTTAAAATTTCCTGAATTCGCTTTTCATTAGCAGCGTTAAATTCAAATGTAGCTGGCTGATCTTTTGCAACGTGCTTTCCACTCATCGATCAATCTCTCTATAAATTTGTAAATATCCTATCTTTATCCTGTAGCATTTAATTTTTAACTAATGTTAATCGTTTATTTGGCTCGAAGCCCACTCGACCTTTTTGCGATCCTGGTTTTGGTATTTTATCGTTTTTAATTCCTTCAAAAATTTTAGTAGCTGACTCTTCAGTTAGATCTTCATAAAAATCATCATTGATTTGCATCATCGGAGCGCTCACGCATGCACCTAAACATTCAACTTCAATCCAAGATGCTTTTTGATCATCGCTTAACTTTCCTTCTTTTTCTGAAATATGTTTCTTACAAAGGTTAACAATTTTTCCAGATCCTCTGATCATGCATGGAGATGTAGTGCAAACTTGCACAAAGTATTTTCCAACTGGAGCTAAATTGTACATCGTGTAGAAAGTTGCAACTTCATAAACTTTTATGTACGGAACTTCTAAAATCTCACCTATTTTTTTAATCGCAGCATTAGGGATCCAATTATCATGCTGTCTTTGCGCTAGATCTAAAAGTGGCATAACTGCACTCTTTTTACGCTCTGGTGGATATTTTTTTAAAATTTCCTGAATTCGCTTTTCATTAGCAGCGTTAAATTCAAATGTAGCTGGCTGATCTTTTGCAACGTGCTTTCCACTCATCGATCAATCTCTCCAAACACAATATCCATTGAACCAAGTACAGCAGGTACGTCTGCTAGCATATGACCCTTCACCACATAATCCATTGCTTGTAAGTGCGCAAAGCCTGGTGCTTTAATTTTGCATCGGTAAGGTTTGTTAGAACCATCTGCAATTAAATAAACTCCAAACTCTCCCTTTGGTGCTTCAACACACGCATACACTTCACCTTTTGGAACGTGATAGCCTTCTGTAAATAATTTAAAGTGATGAATTAAAGCTTCCATAGATTTTTTCATAGCAGCTCTTGATGGGGGTGATACTTTTCCATCTGTTGTCATCACAGGGCCTTCTGGAAGATTTTTTATTGCTTCAATTATAATTTTTGTACTCTCGCGCATCTCTTCAATTCTGCAAAGATAACGATCGTAACAATCTCCATTTTTTCCAATTGGAATTTTAAATTTAAATTTGTCATAACCTTCATAAGGCTGTGCTCTTCTAAGATCCCAAGCAATTCCTGATCCTCTTAACATTACACCTGAAAAACCATGTGCTACTGCATCTTGTGGACTTACAATTCCAATATCGACGTTTCTTTGTTTAAAAATTCTATTATCCGTTAATAAATTTTCTAAATCATCAATTACTTTTGGAAAATTTTTACAAAAATCTAAAATATCTTCTTTAAGTCCAACTGGAAAATCTTGGTGTACTCCACCTGGTCTAAAATAATTTGCATGCAAACGAGATCCTGAAACTCTTTCATAGAATACCATTAACTTTTCTCTTTCTTCAAATCCCCAAAGAGATGGAGTTAATGCACCAACATCCAGTGCTTGGGTTGTGATATTTAAAATGTGACTTAAAATTCTTCCAATTTCACAAAAGATAACTCGAATATAACTTCCACGTGGTGGAACTTTAATGTCTAATAATTTTTCAATAGCAAGAGCAAATGCATGCTCTTGATTCATTGGTGCAACGTAATCTAATCTATCAAAGTAAGGAACAGCTTGAGTGTAAGTTTTGTTTTCAATTAATTTTTCTGTTCCACGATGAAGCAATCCAATGTGCGGATCTGCTCTTTCAATAACTTCTCCATCTAGTTCAAGAATTAATCTTAATACTCCGTGTGCAGCAGGATGCTGCGGACCAAAGTTTAGATTCATGGTTTTTGTTTCTTTTGCCATTACCTTTTGTCCGTTTCTTTCTTAATGTATTTTGTGCCTTCCCATGGGGACTCAAAATCAAAATCTCTGTAAGCTTGCGATAATTTTACTGGTTCATAGACAACTTTTTTAAGCTCATCATCATATCTAACCTCGGTATGACCAGATAAAGGGAAATCTTTTCTAAGTGGATAGCCTTCAAATTCGTAGTCAGTTAGAATTCTTCTAAGATCTGGGTGGTTTGTAAATTTAATGCCGTACATATCAAAGGCTTCTCTTTCAAACCAATTAGCAACTGGAAAAATAGGCACAACACTTGGTAGAGCTTCATCTAATTTTACAGAAGTCTTAACTGTAATTCGGTTATTAAACTCATGACTTAGTAATAAATAAATAACATCAAACCTGTTAACTCGTTTTGGATAATCAACGCCCAAAATATCAATAAGCTGTCTAAACCTTAAATTTTTGTTATCTCGTAGATAAACTAATAAACCTGGCAACTCCTCTGTAGATACTTCTAAAACTGGCTCTGAAAAATTTTCAGTAATATTTAAAGATTTAAATTCGTTTTTAATATTTGTATCCAGATTTACTTTTTGCATAATTATCTTTCAATCGTCCCTTCTCTTCTAATCTTCTTTTGCAATTGTAATATTCCATACAACAATGCTTCTGCAGATGGAGGACAGCCTGGAACATAAACATCAACTGGAACTACTCGGTCACAACCTCTAACTACTGCGTAAGAATAGTGATAATAGCCACCACCATTTGCACAGCTTCCCATTGAAATAACGTAACGTGGTTCTGGCATCTGATCGTAAACTTTACGAAGAGCTGGAGCCATTTTGTTTGTTAAGGTTCCTGCAACGATCATAACATCCGATTGTCTTGGGGAAGCTCGAGGAGCTGCTCCAAATCTTTCAAGATCGTATCTAGGCATTGATGTTTGCATCATTTCAACTGCACAACATGCAAGACCGAATGTCATCCAGTGTAATGAGCCTGTTCTTGCCCAATTAATTAAATTTTCACTTGAAGTAGTAATAAAACCTTTTTCAGTAAATTCTTTCGCGAGCTCTTTAAATTCTTCTGGAACTTGATCTAATTTATTTTGTATCATTCCCAATCCAATGCTCCTTTTTTCCATTCATAAATAAATCCAACTGTTAACGTGCCAATGAAAATCATCATTGACCAAAAACCTAACGAACCAATTTGACCTAAAGTAATTGCCCAAGGAAAAAGAAATGCAATCTCCAAGATCGAAAATAATAAAAAGAATAGAAACTAAATAAAAACGAACATCAAACTTCATTCGAGAATCTCCAAAAGGTTCAAATCCGCACTCATAAGCTGATAATTTTTCAGCATCGGGTTTGCTTGGCGCGCACAGAAAATTAACAACGATGAAGGCTATTCCAATTCCAATTGCTACAAACAAAAAAATTAAAATAGTTAAGTAATTCTGTAAGTATTCGAAGAACATTGGCCATTCTTATATAATAAGAATAAAAACAACCAAACATTCAATTTGGCACAACTGTGAATAGATTTTTAGGTAAAAATTATTGTTTTTAAAGGGATTCTTTAGAGGAAATTATTTGTACTTTTCGATTTTTTCTTTCAACTCTTTATATTCTTCGCAATTACAAGTTTTTAGAACTTCTAATCTTTTTTTAGCTTCTTCCGGTCGTTTAGTTTGTAAATAAAGTTCACCTAAATACTCATTAGCTCCAGCATGTTTTGGATTAATTTTAAGTGCCGCTAGATAAAACTTTTCAGCTTTATCGTATTGTTTTAAAATTCTTAGTGAATAAGCGTAGTCATTTAAAATATCAGGGTTACTGGAGTTTTTACTATCTTTTAATAACTCTTCGAACATTACAACTGCCTTATCAAATTTCTTACTTTTAACTAAAGTTTTGGCCTCAGCATAAGTTGGGTTAGTTTTTTGAATAACTTCTGGAGGAGGACCAGTGTCTGCAGCTTGCACATTAAGGTTGTTTATAGAAAATATAATTAAAAGGGAAAAAAATAGTGTTTTTATCATAAGAAAAATATGTTCTAATAATAATAATAAAAATGGTTAAAGCAATCAGAATTACAGAACCAGGCAAAGCAAACGTAATGAAGTTTGTTGATGTGGAGCTTAAAAAGCTAGCTCCAAATGAAGTTTTAATTAAAAATAAAGCAATCGGGTTAAATTACATAGACGTTTATCATCAGATCAGGAACCTACCCGCTACCACTACCATCAGGCATTGGCCTTGAAGCTGCTGGAGTAATTGAAGAAATTGGATCTGACGTAAAAGAATTTAAAGTTGGCGATCGTGTTGCCCATGCAGCAGCACCTCCTGGATCATATTCAGAAAAACAAGTTTACCCTCATGAAAAATTAGTGAAAATTCCAGATTATATTTCAGATGAAATTGCTGCTTGTGTTATGCTTAAAGGATTTACAGCAGAGTATCTTCTGCATAGAACTTATAAAGTAAAAAAAAATCAATTTATTTTATTTCATGCCGCAGCCGGTGGTGTTGGTCAAATTTTATGTCAATGGGCAAAATCTTTAGGATGCAAAGTTATTGGAACGGTTGGTTCAGAGGAAAAAGTTAAAATTGCAGAAGAAAATGGCTGTGATTATGTAATTAATTATTCTAAAGAAAGTTTCTCACAAAAAGTTAAGGAAATTACAAACGGTAAAATGCTAGATGTAGTGTACGATGGAGTTGGAGCTAAAACTTTTGAAGAGTCTATTGAGTGTTTAGCGGTTAGAGGAATGATGGTTTCTTTTGGGAATGCCTCAGGATTAGTTGAAAAAGTTGATCCTAAAAAACATATTGCGCCGAAAGGTCTTTTTTTTACAAGACCATCAATTGCTCATTACACAGTTACAAGAGATGAATTAGTTAACAGCGCAAATACTGTATTTGAAGCTATCAGAACAAATAAATTTAAAATTGAAATATTTAAAAAATTTCAATTAAAAGATGCTATTAGCGCACACGAGAATTTAGAGGCAAGAAAGTTAACTGGGCCGTCAATATTAATACCTTAAAAGCTAATTTAAATTATATTTTTTTTCTAATAATTTTAATCTTTTTTCACCATTCTTACTAATCCACTCTGCAGAGGCAATGTTCGATAAAATTATTAAGAAATTTAACGAAGCCTCATCCATAACATTTCTTGCTTCAGATGCGCAAATTATTTGTCCTAAAAATTTATTACCCCAGAGCATAGGGCTATAAACTACAGATCCAGCCCTAAATGTTGCTAATATTTTTACAAAAGATTCATGCTCGTCAGTATTTTTTAAAAGTAAAGGCTGTTTATTTTTTATAACCCAAGCTGGATGTCCTAGATTTGTATTAATAATTAAATAATTTTGTTCCTTGCCATAATTTTGCGGAGCTATTAAAATTTGTTTATTTTTATTTAAAACTAAAAAAAAACCACAAGCATATTGATCTTTTTCATTTAATTTTAAAATTTTTAAGGGATTATTTTTTCTAAAACCTATATATTTATAAGCGGTATGAGAAATAATAGACAAAGCTTTTTCAGGATCTCTTACTAAGTTTAATCTTTTTAATAAATCATTTATAACCGAGTACATTTGTCTACTATTTTTTAAAGACATAATTAAAATTTTAAAATGGATACAATTTGTGGAAATAAAATTAACACAAAAATAAAAAAAACTAAAACTAAAATAAATGGGATTGTGCCTGATATCACCTCTGAAATTGGTCTTTTAACGATACCTGCTATAACATATAAAACCATTCCTATAGGGGGTGTAATTAATGCTATCTCCATATTTACTACAAACAAAATTGCAAACCAAATTGGGTCAATGTTCATTGATACTAGAATAGGATATAAAATTGGTACTATGATATAAATTATTGATATTACCTCTAAAATACAGCCAATAACAAATAATAATAACATAATAGCTAAAACAAATTCTAAATTTGATAAATTTAACTGCTGTATTAAAATAATTAAATCATCACCAATTTTTAAAGATGTAACAGAATGACCTAAAATCATAGACCCAGCTATTAGTAATGTAATCATGCAAGTTGAATGTAAACTCTCCCTAAAAATTCCAAATAAATCTCCAATTTTAAGAGTCTTGTAAAAAAAAAATCCAGCAAATAACGCGTAAGCAACACCAACTGCTGCAGACTCTGTTGGAGTGAACAATCCCATATATATCCCTCCAATAATTAATATTGGTAAAAATAATGCTGGAATTGCTTTTTTTATTGATAAAATTTTTTCCGAAAAAGTATAATTAATAATTAATTTTTTTGATTTACTTTTAAGATTTGGAAAAATAATAACATACAAGCATAAAATAAATGTTAAAACTAATCCTGGTATAATCCCTGCTAAAAAAAGCTTGCCTACAGACTCATTTGTAACAGAGGCAAATAAAAGCATTGGAATAGATGGAGGAATTAAAATACCCAAAGTACCTGAAACAGCAATCAAACCGTAAGTAAAACTTCTTTTATAACCCATTTTTATCATAGGATCTGCAGCTACGATGCACATACTTGCAGCGTTAGCTACTGAACTACCAGTAATGCTTGCCCCGATGGCACTTGTAATTATCGTTGATATCGCTAAACCTCCTCTAAGATTTCCAACAAATTTGTTAACAGTATCAAATAAAATTTGAATGATATTTGCTTTCTTTAAAATTTCACTCATAAGAATAAATAAAGGGATTGCGCTTAATAAAAAAGAATTGCCTGAAGAAAATATTGTTTGAGGTATAGAAATTAATGTTTTGGTACCCTCAAGGTACATAGATAATAAAATGCCAGAAATACCCAAGCCTATTCCTACAGGCACCCCAATAGCAAGAATTACTATGATAATAAGAAAAATTGAAGAAATTATCATTTAATTTTTAATAAAATTATTTTTTTTTTGATAATTAATAAAAACTCTAAACTTAAAAATAAAAAACTGAGTGGAATTACTAATTTAGGTATCCATAAAGGTATTCTTAATTCGCTTACAGATACAACGCCAAGTATAAATGAGATTTGCACCAGTTTTAAACCATAAATAAAAACAAAAAAACAAAAAAAAAAGGAAATTAAACCAGCAATTAGCTCAAATATTATTTTTAATTTTTTATTTAATTTCGAAATTAATAAATCAATAACTAAATGTTTGTTATGCCTCAACACATAAGATGATCCAATGAATGATGCAGAGACTAAAAAATATCCAACAAGTTCATTTGCCCAGATTGTAGGTTGATTAAAAATAGTTCTCGCTATAACTTCATATAATACAGATAAAAAAAGTAAAATTAAAAAAAAAACAGATATTATTTCACTAATTTTAGAAAAACTTATAGATAAAATATTTCTACGAATAAAGATTAATTTCATTAATAACTAAGAAAGTTATGGACGACTTAGTTTAGCGTCTCTATCCAACTGACGATATTTTTTTCTTCTGTATTTGCTTTCTTTAACCAGTTTTCTTTTACAGATGATAATTTAATTTTCCAATCTTTTTGTTGATTTGGACTTAAGATTGTTACATCTATTTTTGACTTAAGGAATTCAATACTCTTATTATCCTCTTTGATTGATCTTTCTATAGACCACTGTTGTACTTCTGTAGCTGCCTCTAATATAGCGTCCTGATTTTTTTTTGATAATTTATTAAAAGTTTCTAAATTCATATTCACAGCAAAAACACCAAAGGCAGAACCTGCTATAGTCGCAGTTTTCGAATTTTCCCAAAGTTTTCTTTGATCAATAGATGTTAGGCCTGTTATTGCTGCATCAATTGTTTTGGTTTGTAATCCAAGGTACATTTCAGCAGGATCCATAGTTACTGGCGAACCACCTAAAGCTCTAATTGATTCTGAAGTAATCGCGCTTGAAGTTCTTATTTTTTTTCCTTTAAAATCCTCTGGACTAACTATTTTTTGATTGCTAGAAATGTCAAAAAATGAGCCAAATATAACAACACCAAGCGTCTTCATCTGTCTTTGCTCCATCACCTTAGAATAATATTTATATAATTTTTCATCTTTGGCCCATGCCTTAGAAACTTGATTTGCATTTGACATTAAAAATGGAACGTCATTTATTTCCGAAATAAGATCTTTTGTCCAAACACTAGTTAGGTTGAAGCCTATATCTACAGATCCTGTAGCGACTGCTGAAGGTATCTCATGTGCTTTATATAATTGACCTGCAGGAAAAA
This sequence comes from Rickettsiales bacterium UBA1997, assembly GCA_964202895.1. Classification (GTDB taxonomy): domain Bacteria; phylum Pseudomonadota; class Alphaproteobacteria; order Rickettsiales; family UBA1997; genus JAJTDS01. The sequence goes on from CAXNJM010000004.1 coordinate 10,240, forward strand.
TTTCTATTTTTAATTTTCCATCAGTTTTTAATAAAACTTTTTCTGCAAATAACTTTTGAGATTCCGATAAATGATGACTAATAGGTAATGTACCCGCATATTTTAAAGATTGAGAAAATGATGTTGAAAAAAAAATAGTGAAAAAAATAAAACTAAAAGAAATCTTAGTGTAAAGTTTTGTTGCATAAAAAAATTAAATTTAATTAAGAAGAAAAGTACTTGGTATTATCTTCTTGTCAACACTTATATTTTCAAATTGATTACAGAAATTAAGAACATCTATTTCTCTATTATTTTTTCCAATAACTTGCATTCCTACTGGTAAATTTTCTCGATGTATACCCTGCGTTTATGGATGCAGCTGGCTGACCAGTTAAATTGAAGGGATAAGTATATGTAACCCAAGACACTATATTTTTATCCGGCATATTTTTTGGAACATTTAGACCTACTTCAAAAGCGGCGCAGGGCAAAGTAGGAGTAATTAATAAATCATATTGATCAAAGAAAATTCTCATTTTTTCTCTAAACGCATATCTTTGAAAAACTAGACTATAATAATCATTCATTTTTTGATTTATCGCTACTTTTAAAACACCGAGAACAGCTGGGTCAATTAAATCTGGAGAATTTTCAATTACACTTTTAAGTCTAGTTCCAACTCCCGCATAAAACTCGGCATTCCATAAATTTATGGGATCTTCATCTAGAACTTTGTCTATAGTGTCTATTTTATAACCTAATGAAGAAATATTTTTTATAGCATTATCTAATATTTTCATAACATTACTATCATTTTTTCCATAACCTAATGTAGGACTCCATGCAATTTTATAACTCTTTTTTTCTTTTATAAAATTTTCATAAATTGGAACGTTTTCTGTAACAGTAAATGGATCTCTAAAATCTTTACCAGATATAATCTGTAAAACTTTGCAGGCGTCTAAAACGTTCCTGGTCAATGGACCTACATGCGCTAAAGTAGGAGTGGCAGACGTTGGATAGACTGGAACTCTCCCAAATTGCGCCTTAATACCAAATAGACCTGTTAATGCAGCAGGTATCCGGATAGACCCACCTCCATCAGTTCCAATTGCATATGGAACAATTCCAGCTGCTACCATTGAAGCTGCACCGCAGCTTGATCCACCTGGTGTTAATTTAATATTCCATGGGTTTCGAGTGACTCCAGTCAATGGACTATCACCTACGCCTTTACAACCAAATTCACTTGTTGTTGATTTTCCTAAAAGTACCACTCCAGCATTTCTTAATCTCTCAACTGAAGGAGCATCTGCAGATACTAAATTATCAGAGGTAGTTTTTGAACCAAATCTTTGCGGTAAATTTTTTTGAGCAATTAAATCTTTTATTGAAGTGGGTATGCCGTCTAATTCTGATAGTAAAGAATTACTCATCATTCTTTTTTCAGACTCCTTTGCTAAAATTTTAGCACCTTCAATGTCTAAAAACGCGAAAGAATTTAAAATAGGATCTAATTTTTCAATTTTCTTTAGCGTACTATCTAATAATTCTGTAGGTGAAACCTCTTTATTTTTTATTAGCCTCGAAAGTTTCGAAACACTAATAAAATCAAGAGGTTTCATTGAGAAGTTTAGCTATTAATTACAGCCACAGCTCTAACAGGAGAACCTGATCCACCTTTAAATTTAATTGGTAATCCGATGAATTGAAACTCACCTTTTCCAACTACTTTTTCTAAATTGACTAACCATTCAAAATGAGAAACCCCTAAATCTCTACAAAGTCTATGTTGTGGAAATAGATTTGAAGTTGGTTTATCAGTAGATGGTCCTTCAACTCCATGCATTTTAGATCCTCTATCAAAAAGCCATTTAGTTGCTTCAACTGTAAGTTCTGGATTGCCCCAAACTATCTGTTTTCTGTCATGATAATTTCTAGCATGAAAACCAGTGCACAATAAAACTATGTGACCATCGATTTTTACACCCGATTTTTTTTCAGCATCTTCCATATGTTTAACAGTTATATCTTCTAGGTCTTTGATGTTTCTTAAGTCTAAGCAAACAGCTTTGCCCATAAATAAACTTAACGGCATTTCATCAATAGATTTTCCTTTAGGATTAACGTGTTTAAAAGCATCAACATGCGTGCCAACATGATCTAGCATTCCTATGTAATTTGTTTGAAAAGTCATAGGATCTTCTTTAGTTCCCAGTCCAAAACTTTTAGTGGTTTCATGAGTTAAAGCCGTTAAATATATAGGACTTTGAAAAAGTTTATGTGCGGGCATGTTATCTTCTACTGTCAAACTTAGATCAATTATTTCTTGAGCCATATTTCTCCTTTTTTTTGTTTATAATAAATTTAATCCTAACTAGATTAAATAATCAACTTTTAGTCATGACTGCTGGCAGCCAATTTGCGATACCAGGGAAGATCATAACCAAAATTGCTAAAACTATTAATAATATCCAATATGGAATTGATCCATAAAATATTCGACCTAATGTTATGTCAGGATCAACAATGCAACCTTTAACAGTATAAACACAAAGGCCTAATGGGGGAGTTAACAAACCAGCTTCTATTGCTAAAATTCCTATAATAGCAAATGAAATTGGGTCGTAACCCAATAGCTTATAAGCTATTGGGGCAAATATTGGAACTGTGAGTAAAATAATTGAAACAGAGTCAATAAACATTCCTAAAATAAACCAAACAGCAACCATGATAAATAAAATTAAAAATTTATTTCCACCAATACTTGTAAAAACATTTGTAAGAGCATCGGTTATTCCACCCATCGCGAGTAATCTTGAATACATTTGTGCACAAATTAAAATTAACAATATTGGAGCAGAAATTTTTCCAGTTTCTAAAACTGAATCCAAAATTTCTTTAAAAGATACCCCCTTTAATATTGCTAAAATTAAAGCAAAAAGAGCACCTATTCCTGCTGCTTCAGTAGGCGTAAAAAAACCAAACCAAATACCCCCTAAAACCAAAACAATTAAAAACGATACGCCTATTGCTCCCCAATATTGTCTTTTAGTAAGACTAACTTCTAGTGATTGATTTTCACTACCTTGTCCAAAAAGATCTGGTTTAAAATAAGCAAGAACAAAACAAAAAATCGCAAATAAAAATGCAAGAATTATTCCTGGAATAATACCAGCAATAAAAAGTTTTCCTATTGATTGCTCAGTTAACACACCCCAGACAATAAGTAAGATACTAGGAGGAATTAACATTCCTAAAGAGGCACTACCGGCAATGCACCCTACAGCGATAGTTTTGTTATAATTAAATTTTACCATTTGAGGATAGGCAATTTTAGAAAATGCAGCCGCAGATGCTATCGAAACACCTGTAACTGCTCCAAAAACTGCGTTCCCAAATACTGTTGCGAGCGCAAGTCTAGCTGGAATTTTTCTTAAAGATTTATTAATTAAATTGTATAGATCCTCAGCAGCTCCTGATCTTGATATCAACTCTCCCATTAATACAAATAGAGGGATAACGGCAAAAATATAATCTCTTATAGCTCCATAAGCGGTATTGTTTAATAAAGATAATGGAACATTAATGTTTCCAGTAATATAATATAGCCCAAAAAAACTAGTTAGACCTAGAGCAATAACAACGGGGACGCTAAGAGCTATTAACAAAATTAATGCTATTATTATCCAAAAAGAAAAATCAAAACCAAACATTATTTTTTTAAATTAAAGATTTTTGAAATTATTAACAGCAAATATGTAAAAGCAGTTAGACAAGAAAATAAAAAAATAGTTCCTTTTAGTGGCAATGTTGGGAACCTAAATGAAGCATGACCTTCAAATTCAGATGAAATGAGTGATTTTACCATAGATGAATATGAGGATTTCGCTAACAATATAAAAAATACAAGTCCCAAGAAACAACTAAGAAGATCAAGAAATTTTCTTAATTTAGGTCCAGCTTTTTCAATAGTAAAATCTGATCGAAGCATGCTTTCAATTGAAACTGCATAAGCGAATTGAAAAAAAGCTATTATAACAACTAAATTTGCTATAATTTCTGGAACACCTATTAAAGGTTTATTGAACGCACCTCTTAGTAATACATCTGCAAAAATTAAAAGACCAACAAATACAAGCAAGAAAGAAGCAACATATTTAAAAAATTGTATTATTTTGTCGTTAATTAATTCAACTTTTTTAAAAAATAATAACATTTTTATAACAAAGAAAGCGCTCTGATTGATTATAAATCAGAGCGCCTAATGTGATTGTTTAATTTATTTGATATTTATATGGCCACTTATGTCCATTTTTTTCAAGTTCAGAAATATAAAATTTCATAATTTCAGAACCTTTGTATCCTTTTTTATTTAACTCTTGTGCGAATTTATTAGGCACGTCTTTAAGTGCAGTCGCCCATTCTTTTTTTGTCGCTTTAGAGATAGTTTTTACATTCACGCCTGAGTCTTTTAGTTTTTTTAAACCATCATTTTCATATTGAACACATGTCGCAGCAGTAACATCAGCCCATTCAGATCCTAACTGAATAATGATGTCCTGAACATCTTTTGGTAATTTTTTCCATGTTGTCATATTTATAGTAACAGCATTAAAAAATTGAGCCCCAAAGTCAGTTTTTGTGAAATGAGGTCCAACTTCATTTAATTTAAATGTAGACCACCATGGTGCCGTAGACAAATAACCTTCGTAAACACCAGACTGTATAGATTGATAAGCCTCATTTAAATTTGATGCCACCGGTGTAGCTCCACCAGCTAACCACTCTAAATTAATTCCAGCTCCAGCAATTTTTTTTCCTTTTAGGTCTTTAAACTCGTTCCATGCGAATTTTGTTCCCATTCCATAATTTCCTAAACAAGCTCCACCTAACCATTTTTGATTAAAATCTTTTTCAAAATAAGCAGTTAATTCTGGAAATTTTTTATATGTTGCCATTGATGCTTTTGTAACAGCTTTTGCATCAGGAGATCCGAAAGGTAACATTAAAGTAAAGTTGTTAACAAATCCGTTAGAAGGTTCAAAAATTAATGAAATAAACCCAATGTCCAAAAGACCATCTCTTGTAGCTTCTAGTACGTCAGTTAATTTAGCAACCTGACCACCGTGAAGTTCTTGAATTTTTACAGTGTGTTTTGTTTTAGTTTCAATCCTCTTTTTAAGTTCAGGAGCAAACCATTCATGAGCTGTCTTTGTATATTCTAGTAACCCAATAGGATGTCCACCTCCTAATCTTAAAGTAAATTCCTCTGCAGAAGCTACGTTAGTTACAAAAAATAAAATAGCTAATAATTTTATGATGTTTTTTTTCATGTTACTTTTTTTTGTTGTTTATTATTTAAGTCTAACTCAGATTAATTAAAATACATATATATAAGTTATTAATAATTATAAAATTTCAAGTTCAACTTATGGTTTAAATTAACTAGTGTATATTTTAATAATATTAAAATAATTTTAATAATTTCAAATATCAAAATCATGAATGATAGAAAAGATAAAGAGATTATCGAAGTTAAAGAAGTAGAAGCTGAACGAATTAATAATAACGAAACATTTCGTCCCAGATTTAAAGCAATACGCCTAAGCCCACTCTTTCTTGTTGGAATATTAATTTATGTAATTACTGCATTTTGGGGTTTATTTATTTGCTTTGATGTAATGAAAGAAGTTTTTGGTCCAATCATTGCTTTTTTAGGATTAATATTTTTTCCATTCATACTCGCCATTGCCCCTTGGTATGCAGCATTAGCTAATCATGATTTTTATCCATTACTGATTGTCTATGGTGGCGCACTTTTAGGAACGTTGTGTTTTAAAAATGCAATGAGGTCTGCGTTTAAGCGCTGAAG
>CAXNJM010000005.1:0-15274 GCA_964202895.1 Rickettsiales bacterium UBA1997
ACTTTAGGAACAGATGGATTTGGAAGAAGCGATACTAGAAAAAATTTAAGAAAATTTTTTGAAGTTAATAAAGAATTTATTGTTTATTCTACATTAAGCACTTTAGTAAAAGAGCAAAAAATTGCATCAAAAGTAGCTACTGATGCGATGAAAAAATATAATATTGATCCAAAAAAACCTATTCCAACAAAACTATAGTTTAAAATGGCTAAAATTGTTGATTTAGTAGTTCCTAATATTGGTGATTTTAAAAATGTAGAAATCATAGAAGTTCTTATAAAAGAAAATCAAAATATAAAAAAAAATGATGGGATCATTACTTTAGAAAGCGACAAATCAAGTGTTGAGGTTCCTTCTCAGTTTTCAGGTAAAGTTAAAATTATTAAAATTAAAGTTGGAGATAAAATTTCTGAAGGTGATAAAATAGGCGAAATAGAAATCACTTCTGATGAACCAATCCAAGAACAAAGATCTGAAGATAAAAAGATTGAAATACAAAAAGAAAGTAGAGCTCCTAAAAATACAACGTTATTAAAAATTCCAGCCCTTGGAACAGCTAAAAATTTAATTATTGCTGAAATTCTTTTAAAAAAAGATCAATTTATAAAAGCTGATGATATAGCGCTGTTAATTGAGGATGAAGAAAGTGCTTATGAAATACCATCGCCAATATCAGGAATTGTTAAAAATATAATACTTAAAAAAGGTCAACAAGTTAAAGTTGGAGATTCAATTGCAGAAATTCTTAATCAAAACTTAGAAACAAAAATAAAAGAACAAGTAATTGTAGAAAATCTTTCGCAAGACAATAATCAATATCAAAACATTAAAAGCGCAAGTCCAAAAATAAGAAAATTCGCTAGAGAACTTGGTGTTAATATTCAGTTAGTTGAGGGAAGCGCAAGAAAAGGAAGAATTCTTGAAGAAGATATCAAACAATTTATTAAAAGTACTTTAAACAATAAAATTAACAAAGAAGAAGTTATACAAAAAATAGAGACAAAAGAAGAAAAGCTTCCGTATGAGCATGGAGAATTTGGTGAGATTGACATACAGAAAATCCCAAGAATTAAAAGACTATCTGGTCCTCATTTAGTCAAGGCCTGGAATGAAATTCCTCATGTAACACAATTTGATGAAATTGATGTTACAGATATGGAGCACTTTAGAAAAAATTTAATAGATCTTAATACAAAAGAAAAAATTACTATCACTCCTCTTGCTTTTATAATGAAAGCACTGGTTAATGGTATGAAAAAATACCCAAACTTTAATTCCTCACTTGAGTCTAGTGGCGAAAATATTATTTATAAAAAATATTTTCATATTGGAGTTGCTGTAGATACGCCTCATGGTTTAATGGTTCCAAAAATGAGAAATGTTGATCGAAAAGATCTTCTGACTTTAAGCAATGAACTTAGAAAGATTGGCAAGCTTAGTAAGGAACTTAAAATAGATAAAAAAGAATTTTTTGGAGGGTCAATGACGATTTCTAGTTTAGGAGGGATTGGTGGAAGTTTTTTTACTCCAATTATTAACAATCCAGAAGTGGCAATAATTGGGATAGGAAAAACAGAAATAAAACAAGTGTTTATTGAGGGCAAATTTATAGCAAGAGCAATGATGCCGATATCTCTCTCTTACGATCATAGAATAATTGATGGGGCAGAAGCGGCTAGATTCTGTCAAGATCTCAAACTTAGTCTTGGAAAAAACTTTGCTTTCAATTTATCATTTTAAAAATGGTAAATGGTTATTGTGAAGAAAAATACGATCCTGTAAAAAAAATATTTGAGAGTTACTTCTTAAAACAAGAAGAAATTGGAGCTTCTTTTGCAATTTATAAAGAAGGAAAACCATTAATAGATCTTCATGGTGGTTTTAAAAATAAAAATAGTAGTAATTGGGAAGAAAATACAATCGTAAATGTATTTTCAGCGACAAAAGGCATTTATGAAATTATTGTTTCTATTCTAATTGATCAAAGCATTTTAGATTTGGAAAAATCTGTTTCTTATTATTGGAATGCTTTTAAACAAAGTAATAAAAGAGAAATCAAACTAAAACATATTCTGTCTCATCAGTCTGGGCTCTATAGATTTAAAGAAAAAATTACACAAGAAGATCTTTTAGATTGGAATAAGATAATAACTATTTTAGAAAATCAGCAACCAGATCATCCGTGTGGTAAAAGAACTTATTATCATGCAAAAACTCACGGATTTTTAATCGGGGAAATTATAAAGAAAACAACAAACAAAAGTTTAGGAGTACTAACTTCTGAATTGCTATCAAAAAAACTAAATTTAGATTTTTTTATTGGAACGCCAAAAAACAAACTTTCTAATATTGCTTTTCTTTATGAAGACGAGAAAGAAAGTAAAATTTCAGCTGAATTTAATGCATTTAATAATCCTGAACATGAAATAAATTTTTATAACAAAGAAAATTGGCAGACCGCAGAGGTTCCTTCAATGAATGGTCATGGGAATGCAAGATCTATTGCTAAAATTTATGATATTTTTGTAAATGATCTAATATTAGAAAAAAATATTTTATTATCAAAATCATCAATTAAAAAATGCCTAACTGAGAACGATAGTAGAGTTGATGAAAGTTTAATGTTGCCAATTAGATGGTCTCAAGTTGGTTTGATCCTTCGTGGTGGGTGGCTATTCGGAAAGAATAAGGAATCTTTTGGTCATAATGGTTGGGGTGGATCTTTAGGTTTTGCTGATCCAATATTAGGAATAGGTGTTGCTTATACTACGAACAAAATTAATCCTACTATGGCGTCAGATCAAAGAATTATAAATCTGTTAAAAAAATTTTACGAGATTATTTAAAATTATTTCTGGCGGAGAGAAAGGGATTCGAACCCTTGATACCTTTAACAGTATACACGCTTTCCAAGCGGGCGCCTTCAACCACTCGGCCATCTCTCCTATTCGTTTTTATTTATTTTCACTATTACTTTCTAAAAAATATTGAATCACAAATGCAGACTCTTGTCTAGTTGTGCGACCGTAATGCGACCGACTTTTTTCAAACCATTTCCAAATAATAGAAAATTTCAGATACCGGGAGGGGGTAAAAAAAGAAATATGTAACTACCTACTTCGACCTTTACTGATAACTAATGAACAGTCTGTCTTATTTTTTTAGCACCAATTATTCATTAGATTATTTCTTGTTCCTTGCACACGGTTAATTAATAGTCCTACTCTACATGCGGCAACGCCACTGTTAGGAGTATAACTTGAAGTAGTGCCTGCAACTTTATTAACGGTTGATGATGCAGAATTTTCTAATTTTTTGAATTCTTTTATACGTCTGCTCTCTTTATAAATTATGTAGGCAGTGACAGCGATTGCTGCCGTAATTATAGTAATTTCAGCAGCTTCTTTACCTCTTAATTCAGCTTGTCTTACCGCTTTATCTAACTCGTCACCCCAAATTTCAAATGCTTCAATGTTATCTTTTGTCTTCTTTTCTACTTGCAGCGCTAGTACTTCGCCGAATGCAAAATATTGATCAATAATATCCCTCTCGAAACTTAATCTATAACTGTAGGTACTTTTAACAACTTTTTCAGAGCATCTATGAAACTCTGGAAACGTAGTATATTGATAACAATTTTCTTGTTGAAACTCTTCTACTTTTTGAGTTGCGCATGAAACTAAAAGTAAAAAAACAAAAATTAATATTGATTTCATATTTTAAATTTTTTTAGAAAATTATTATAATCTTCTTTTGTTGGAAATTTATTAAGTTTTTCATCATTAGAGAATGTAATAACTCTAATCTTCTTTGAATCTACAGGTCTAAACTCTGTTATCAAATTATCCTCCGGTTTTTCTTTAACTAATCTTTCCCAGAATATTTTAGCTTTATCAGAGTTGTAACCTAATAAGTTCGTTAAATTCACACTCATATAATCGGCATAGGACTCTTCCTCGGCAGAGTATCTTATTCCAAGTTTTTTTATAATATCGGTACTAAAGTCCGACGCTCCAGACAAAGATAGGTTCCAAGGTGTTAAAATCTGTGTAATTTGTAAAGTTTGATTTATTTTATTGGCTGTTGAGACAAGAGTTTTGCTATCATTAAGGTAATGACTAAATTCGTTTGTCAAAACCATCACGAGTTCATCTTCTGTCTTTAAATAATTAATTAAATTTTCGGAAAGAAAAATAGTGTTACCAGATCGAAAAAAACTTAAATTAGGCGTGGCGCTTTGAAAAGCTTCAAACTCAACATTGCAAATTAAATTATTTTTAACAATTAGTTCTTTAAATTGATTGTTTCTTTTTAACTTTATTTGAATATCATTATTTTTAATTCTATCGTGAATATTTTCTAAATCAGACCTACTAGAAACCTTAATACCAGCGATCTCAAAAATCTCATCACCAAATACAATTCCTGCTTTATCAGCAGATGAATTTTTAATAACTCCTGTGACTTTTAAATTATCCTCTAAATTTACTATTTTTTTATAAGCATTTATATTTTTATCAACTAGTCTTCCAAAACTTGTAATATTATTTAATGTAACGCTAATTTCACTTCTTATATCCTCTTGAGATATTGTCATTAAGCCAAGGTCTAGTTTTTTTGAAGGACATTTATCTACAAAAGTTTTTTGGATTTTATACCCAACACTTTTAATTTTTAGATCAAGCTTTAGTTCTTTTGCTAAATTCTCCTCAATCTCTGTTTGTGATAAATAGGCAGTATTTACAGTGCTAGTAGTTTGTGAGGCGCAACTAATAGTCAAAAATACTAATAAAAAATAAGATATTACTTTCTGCATAATTAAGGATAAATTAACATTAGTAATGAAATTTAAAAAGTTAGTTCTCGTACTTGTTGGATGCTTTGCGTTAGCATCTTGTGCAACCTTTGATCCAAAAAGACATTTTGATGGTTACCCATCAGTAAATCAATTACCAGTTTCCAATAAATTTAATTCAAAAGTTTATATTATTCATCAACCGGTAGAAACATTGGCACATCCTATGGTTGGTATAGTTTATGCCGATGGAAAGTATGTAGGAAGAACATTTCCTGGATTAATGTTATTGCATGAGACAAATAGTTCTAAAGTAAATTTTGATGTCTATTCAAATACATGGTGTTTTGATGAGGACTATAAAACTTATGGCTCTGGAAAAATTAGTGTTGATCTAAAAAAAGGAGAGGATGTTTATCTAGTTTTAACTGAATCAAGAGGAACTTTTGAAGTTCCAAAGAGTTTAATATTTGCATACGTTTTTTGTGAACAAGTAAAAAAAGACAAAAGTGCTTTTCATACAATTAGAAAAGTATCAAAAGAAGCTTGGACGGAATTTACAAAATCAAAATCATCTGGTCCGGATGCATTTTGGGGTACGTATAATTATAAAGATGAAGAACTTAAAGCCACTAGAGAATATATGCAAAAACATTACCAAAATAAATAATCTTTAAACTTTAATCCTAAACAAACTAGCCAACCCATACCCACGTTCCGTTTTTGGCTGTTCTTTAACAGCTGTGTCATCTTTTTGTTTATCATGAAGATAAGCATCAAAGGTACTTTCAAACTTTACTAATGGAATAGATTTCTTCTTTTCCTTTGGTTTACCATTTACTCTTTTGTCAAAGTGTTCTGGTTCATGAACATACATGTACTTTGCTAACTTGAGCTTCAAGTCATCTGGTAAATCTTGTAATTCATCTTTAATTTTATCCATATTGAATCATACACTGACCAAGAATCGCGGATCAAGGATAATTTTGGAGGATCGTGGAACGGTGATTGTCACCTTGAATTTACTTTGATGGTACGATGAAAAAAGATTCATTTTGGCTAACTTTGGGTTACTTACAACGTAACTTGGAGTAACAAATAGGGGCCTCTTGGGTGCGCGGAAAACTTTATAGACACTGACCAAACTGTCTATCTGTCTAACTATAGAAAGACAAACAGACAACTTGGACAGTAGTAGTATATTAAAAGAAATTATGATCTAGATCTGGCTCTTCATATTTGTAAAAGCCATACCTCGTTTTTTTAAGATCCAAATTCTCCGCCATTCTTTGCATAGTTCTTGAAATATTTTGCCCATCTTTTGAATTAGCATTATATCCAAGGTGTTTTGAAACATGCTGTGGAGTTACATCTTCTTTTCCAGCTTTATGAAGTTCCTTCATCGCTTCAATAATCAATCTCTTGGTCTCACCCATTCTTATGGTGCTGGCTTGACCTAAAAAGTCATATCTCCATGTTTCAGTATTCCAAGTTATGGAGTATTCAAAATCGCTGATATCTCTGCCTCGGCCTTTTATAAAAGCTGAATTAGAGTTATCACCGCGATCCATTAACCACATAGCATCAGACATTCCCTGCATTCCAGTAGATCCCTGAATCCTGTCCCAATCATAGTCTCTCTTCTCTTTTGAAAGGTGGGAGATAATTAAGATAGTTATTCCATAGGTTGTTGCTAACTTTTGTAGTTCATTAAGCAACTGATTATCCATGTCATATGCGGTACCACTGGTTCTTCCCATTTTTGGTTTAACTCTTGCCAGAGTATCTATTGCAACTAGTCTTGGATTTTTTGTTGTTTGTATCCATTCTCCAATAGACTCTTCTAGTCCTTTTCCAAGCGTTGGTGCTTTAGTAGCAATGGAGGGATGTTCTTCCAATTTATCTAATTTAAGTTTTTTTACTCTATCAGATAAACGTCGGTCACTATCTTCCAATGCTAAATATAAACAGTCACCTTTAACAACATCAAACCCCAACCAGTTAAGACCATTTTGTATGCAGTAACATATCAAAAGAACCGTCCAGCTTTTCATTGCTTTAGCTTTTCCAGCCAACACAACAAGTCCTTCAGGTAAGATTTTATTTATTGCAAATCTTAATGGTGGAAATTCTGTGTTAAGAATTGTTTTCATATCAAGTTTTGTTCCATCAAAATCGACAATAGTTTTTTTATCATCTGATTGATCTGAAGCTTTGACATCGCCAATCCAACTAAACCAGTTTTTAAGAATTTTAGGATCAATATCCATATATTTTCCTAAAGTGATATAAGTGCAAACTTTACGCTCTGAATTATTTGCCTTTATAATTCTTCTTATTTTCTGGGGAGTTATTTCAGGATTGTCTGGTAAACTTCTACTAAACAAAGTCAGAAGAAAAACAGTACGCTCTTCCTCTGTCCAACTAGTATAACGCTTTAAACATGCATCCAATTTCAATAGTCCCGTATTAGCACTTTTGATATGTGGTGATATTGCAGATGCAAAGCATACACCATTGAATAGCTCTAAAATATTAGGACACTCTGATAAAGTGATCAGATTGTTACTCCAAAATCTTTGAACTGGTTTTTTTGTTTCTTTATGTAGAGTTATAGATGGTGGTACTACTAAATTTCCTTTGTAACGAAATTCAGCAATAGTATTTCCGTTTATATCTTTTCTAGTTAGATCTAGATTTTTTTCATCACTCCAATCTGTGGCATTTGCATACAGATAATGAGTTATCTGCTGCATTCCATCACTAGATTTTCTAAAGAAATATTTAGTATTCTTTGGAAGAAAATCATAAGCAAAGTTAATTGCTATATTAGAATCTAGATCAATATCTAAACAACTGCTTTTTTCTAAATTGATACCAAGGTTTGGAAATTGTCCGTATCTTGGATCCACTAAATCTAACAAAGTATAATCTCTAGTTAATATATCTTTATCGAGATTAAATTTTTCGTTTTGTTTTAACGGAATGATAGAAAAACCTTGTTTGATAAGTCTTTCTGCTTCTGCCTTAACTGCGTTTACATCTTGAGCTTTTACAAGCTCTTTACCTGTTAGTATTGTTGTCATTTTCATCTCCTTGATGAAATGAGGGAGTTAATCCGCTGAAATGATTAGAGCTCCCTCGTTAACTCATCTAACTGGTATGTTTTGATGAACTGTAAATTCTTATTTGTTATGGGGGTTTTTAATTCCTCATAAATAAATTTCACCATCAATGTAATACCAGTCCGTTTCAGCGAAACTGTTTACCGGAGATGAATTTGTTATGAGGTAGTCTTTCTATTTATCCGTTTCTCTACCGAACTTTAGATTTTTAAGAAGTGTAACCTAGCAATTCACTGAAGTTAATAATTTAACTACATATGTAATCTAGTAACTGCTGAATCAAATTTCAAGCCCCCAAATAACGATTCAGTATCAACACTTTTTTCAATTTCTTATAGGAGGATATGGGATGAGTTTCAAATATTCCATGAAAAATCGATAAGAAACTAAAGCTGTATTCACTACTAAAAAAGAAATTGATGCACTATCTCAATATTTTAAAGAAGAGTTATTTACTACTGAAACCAAAAGAAAAAGTGATAAATTAAATATAAATATGGGTAGAGATTTAGTTAAAGCCAAAGAATGGAAAAGACAATGGTACTTAAGAAATAAAGAAAAGATCTCCGCAAAACATAAAGAATGGTATTCAAAGAATTCTGAAAAAAGAAAAAAATATAATTCTGAATATTCTAAACAAAACAGAGAAAAAAAGAATTTACGACAATCAAGATACTATTATAAAAACCGCAATGCTATTGCTGAAAGAGAGAAATTAAGAAGAGAGAACAACCCAGAACGGTTTAAACAATATTACTTAAAAAGCATTCCAACAGTAAGAAAGTATCAGAGAAAAAGATATAAAGAAGATCCTTCATTTAGGTTATTAAGCCATACTAGAGCTAGACTACTTAAATATTTAAGATCAAAGAAATTAAGTAAAGATAATAAAACTTTAAAATTACTTGGGTGTTCACCCCAACAGTTTAAAGAGTATATTGAAAAGAAATTTTTGCCAGGAATGACTTGGGAAAATTATAACTTTAAGACTTGGCATTTAGACCATGTTCGACCTTTAGCGTTAGCAAAAAATATGGAAGATATAATTAGATTAAAATTAATGCATTACACCAATTTTCAACCTCTATGGGCGAAAGAAAATATAAAAAAATCCGATTATATAAGTGGAGTTAGGGGTAGAAATATTAAATCTAAATAGATAAGAAATAATAAATCAAATCTATGTACAAAGATAAACAAAAACAAAAAGAACAGAGCAAAAAAAATTATATTAAGCACAGAGAAGAGCGAATTAAGGCACAAAGAAAATTTTATCAAGAGAATAAAGAAAAAATTCTTGAAGCGGGTAGATTAAAAAGAAATTCATTCTCGCCAGAAAGAAAAGAAATAGAAAAACAAAAAAGAAAAGAAAAGTATCTAAAAAATAAAGAAAAAATAAGTGCAAGAAGAAAAATAGAATATTACAAAAACAAAGATAAAATACTTTCAAAAAGAAAAGAAGATTATCTTAATAATAAAGATAAAATAATTTTAAGACAAAGAGAATATTATAATAAAAATAAAGATAAAATACTTGAAACAAATAAACAGGATTATTTAGAAAATAAAGACAAAATACTCACTAAAAATAAAAAATGGCGAGATAACAATAAAGAGTCATTGTTAAAAAGGGGTAGAGAACGTTGGGCTAAAAATAAGGATAAATATGGTGCAATGAATAGAGAGTGGCAAAAAAATAATCAAGATTACATCAAGGAGTATAGAAAAAGAACACGAGGTGCTAGGAATGAATATGAAAGAAAAAAAAGAGCTACGGATATAAATTACAAAATAGGAAAAAATATGAGGTTACGAATGTACCAAGCAATAGTAGGAGGTGGAGCAAAAAAATTCGAGACAACATATAAATTACTTGGTTGTTCGAAAGAGTTTTTTAAAAGTTATTTAGAGAGTAAATTTAAACCAGGTATGACTTGGGATAATTATACTTATAACGGTTGGCAAATTGATCACGTTATCCCTATTTCTTCTTTTGATTTAACCAAGGAGGAAGACCAGAAGAAATGCTTCCACTACACAAACTGTCAACCTTTGTGGCGTAAAGAAAATCAAAGTAAAGGTGATAAATTAGAATCGGAGATATATAATTCTAAATAGTTTTAGAGCTGACCAAGAGGTGTCTTATCGAGAATCAAATTCAATGTCTGCGATGTGAAATATGAGTTCTATTTAAGAAATTAATTTCATTTTGTTAGCTAAATGTGTTGGTGAGATATTTGAATATCGTTTTGCCATTTGTTGAGAACTCCACCCACCTTGTTGCATTAACTCCATTGTTGACCAACCACTTTCAACTAAATGAGTTGCCCCACAATGTCTTAAATCATGGAATCTAAAGTCTATAATACCTGATCTTTTAACTGCTGATCTAAAGGATTTTTCAAATGAACTTATGCTAGTTACATTAAAGAAGTTACCTGCAATAGATCTTGGTAAAGATTTAAGTATTTCAATAACTTTAGGTGCTAATCCAATTCTTCTATGAGTGCCATTTTTAGTCTCTCTTACAATTGCAGTCGAAGTTATCCAATCAACATCATTATAATTTAAACGTAGTATTTCACTACGTCTGCATAATGTGTAGTAAGCAACTTCAACAATGTTTCTTAATTGTTCATTACAAGTATTAAAAAAGTTTTGTAATTCAGTCTTATTAAGCGTTCTATCTCTTGGAGGATTAGGTCGTGGCTTCTCAACTAAATCAACTGGGTTATTTGCAATTGAAATTCCTAGTTCCTTTTGACCTACAACAATAGCTCTAGAGATTAACTTTAGATATTTTCCAACTGTTGTTGTTGATCTTCCAGCTTTCAAACGCTCATCTCTAAAGTTTGCAAGTTTAACAGCTGTAAGTGTAGTTAAAGTATTAGAACTTATTGATAATCTACATAACAAATCAACTTCATACTTTAATAACTTTGGCCTACGAGAAACCTTAACTGCTTTGTCAAAATAAAGTTTTAATAAATCTCGTAAACGCAGATTAGTTAGTTTGCTATCATCAGAGTAAGTTCCAAGTCTAATTTGAGCTTCTTGTTTGTTACCCCACTTTCTTGCATCAGCTTTAGAAAGAAAACTTTGAGCTTTTGCTATTCCTTTTACTCTTACAACACACTGCCATTTGTCACTTCTTTTTCTTAAATACATAACTTTCTCCTATGTTGTGCGACCGGAGTGCGACCGCATTAGTTTAAGAAAGTTTAAGTGAAATAAATTTAGTGAATCAGCTTTGATTTTAAACGATAAGAATTGATCTTAACCGAAGATAAGCGTAACAGTATACACGCTTTCCAAGCGGGCGCCTTCAACCACTCGGCCATCTCTCCTATTCGTTTTTATTTATCTTAAGAACTTCAATAAATGCTTCTTGGGGAATATCAACACTTCCGAACTGTCTCATTCTTGCTTTTCCTTTTTTTTGCTTCTCCAAAAGTTTTTTCTTTCTATCCCTAGCTCCTCCACCGTGAATTCTACTGATAACATCTTTTCTATAACCAGATATTGTTTCTCTTGCTATAACTTTCCCACCAATAGCAGCTTGGATTGGTATTTGAAATTGATGCCTTGGAATTAAATCCTTTAATCTTTCGCACATTAATCTTCCTTGTCTTACTGCAAAATCTTTATGAATAATCATAGACAATGCATCAACCATCTCTTCGTTTACTAGTATTGATAATTTAATCAAATCACCTTCTCTATAATCGCTCAACTCATAGTCAAAACTTGCATAACCACTAGAAATAGATTTGATCTTATCGTAAAAATCAAAAACGACTTCGTTTAACGGTAATTCATAAGATAAAACTGCACGATTTCCCGAATAACTTAAACTTTTTTGTTTTCCTCTTTTTTCTTCGCATAATTTCATAATTGAACCCAAGTATTCTTCTGGGAGAATTATAGTTGCATTAATCCACGGTTCATTAATAGATTTAATAAAATTTGGTTCCGGCATATTTGCAGGGTTTTGTAGATCCATAACTGTACCATCATGTTTGCTAATTTTATAAACAACACCTGGTGTTGTGGTAATTAAATTTAAATTATATTCTCGGTCTAATCTTTGAACGATAATTTCAAGATGAAGAAGTCCTAAAAAACCACATCTAAAACCTAATCCTAAAGCAGCAGAATTTTCTGGCTCATAAACAAAACTAGAGTCGTTTAATTTTAATTTTGCAAGACTGTCTCTTAATAAATTATATTCTGTGCTATCAACTGGAAATAATCCACAAAATACAACTGGCTTGCTAGGTTTAAATCCTGGTAACGGATCTTTTATAGGATTAGAATAATCAGTTATCGTATCTCCAATTTTAGTATCTGAAAGATCTTTAATGCCTGTAACAATAAAACCAATTTCTCCAGGTCCTAAGTATTCCTTATTTTCTGCTTTGGGAGTAAACACACCAACTCTTTCAACTGGATGTCTTGTGTTTGTTGACATCAATAGAATTTCCATTCCTTTTTTAATTGCACCATCTAATATTCTAACCAATATAACCACTCCCAAATAACTGTCATACCAACTATCAACCAGTAACGCTTTTAAAGGCAAATCTTTACTTCCTCTTGGAGCAGGAAGTCTTTCAACGATTGCTTCTAATATTTCATCTACCCCTTCTCCTGTTTTTCCAGAGGCTGTCAAAGCGTCCGAAGTATCAATCCCTATAACATCCTCGATTTGTTTTTTTACTCTCTCAACGTCTGATGCTGGTAAATCTATTTTATTTAAAACTGTTATAATCTCATGGTGATTATCCATGGCCTGATAAACATTTGCTAAAGTTTGAGCTTCAACACCTTGAGTACTATCAACAATAAGCAATGATCCTTCACATGACGCAAGTGACCTGTTTACTTCGTAACTAAAATCGACATGACCTGGTGTATCAATAATATTTAATATGTAATTTTTACCATCTTTTTTTGATTTATAATTCAATCTAACTGTTTGAGCTTTTATAGTAATTCCCCTTTCTTTCTCTAAATCCATTGAATCTAAAACTTGAGTTGTCATTTCACGCTCTGTTAAACCTCCACATTTTTGAATTAATCTATCTGCAAAAGTAGATTTGCCATGGTCGATATGGGCAATAATTGCAAAATTTCTTATATTTTCTTGTGCAGACATTTAGGATCTTAATGTTGCATCAAAAGATTTTTGCATTGTTTGAATTATTTTGTCACTTAATTCATCAATCTCTTTATCGTTTAAAGTTTTGTCTTGTGATTGAATTAATAAATTCAAAGCTACAGATTTTTTATTCTTTTCAATATTCCCTCCTTGAAAAACGTCGAATATTCTTATTTTTTTTATTAGTTTTTTATCTACATTAAGCAACATATTAATAATTTTTTCTGCTTCAAATTTTTTATCAATAATAAATGCAAAATCTCTTTCAATTTTTTGAAAATTCGAAACTACATATTTATTTTTTTTTTCTGTATTTTGTTTATTGATAAATGGAATATTATTTAAAAAAATTTGAAAACCAAAAATTGATCCATTTTTAATATCAAATTCTTTAACAATTCTAGGATTGATTTCTCCAAAATTAGCAATTGGTAACTGTTTATTAGAGTTTAAATAAAATTTTCCTGCTCTGCCTGGATGATAATACGATTCAGATTCCTGAATAACCGCCAGCTCTTGTTCGTGAATTCCAAGTTCAAGTAAAGTTTTATAAACACAATCTTTAATTTCAAAAACATCAACGTCTTTATCTTTTTCTAACCAATTTTTTCTATAAATTTTTCCAATTTGAATTCCTCCAATAACAGCTATTTGCTCTCCTGGTTTTGAGCCAAAAAATACTGGTCCACATTCAAATATTTTTTGATCTTCAAAATTTCTATAAATATTATTTTTAATATGAATTAAAAGATTTGAAAAAATAGAAGATCTTAAAGTATCTAAATCATTAGAAATTGGATTGGTAATTAATAAATTTTTATTATGTTGGCCAAATAAAGAATCAATTTTTGAATTTGTAAAAGAATAAGTAATTGTCTCCATAAAACCTTTGTTAGCTATAGACCTTTGTGCAAATCGATATAATTTTTGCTTTCCTGTTAAAATATCTTTTGAACTATCCGCTTCTGGCTTAATAAGCTGAATTTTATCATAGCCTCTAATTCTTATTAACTCCTCTACTATATCAACTTCTTCCTTAATGTCCGGACGCCAAGTTGGGATATTTATTGAATATGTATTTTTACTTTCTTTAAATTTAAACCCTAGATTATTTAGAATTTTTTTAATTTCAGTTGATGAAATTTTACTTCCAATAACTCTTTCAAATTTATCTAAATTAAATTTAATTTGTCTATTTTTAAAATTACTTTCTCCAGAAATAATAATATTACTTATTTTTCCCCCACATAATTTATTAATAATTTTTGCTGCAAGTTTTAATCCATATTCCATAATGTTGGGATCAACTCCCCTTTCAAATCTAAATTTAGCATCAGAATTAATGCCTAATTTTTTGGCAATTTTTGATATTTTAACTGGATCAAACAAAGCAGATTCTAAAAAAATATTTTTGGTATCTAAAGAGATTGACGAGCTTTCTCCGCCAATTACACCTCCTAAACCAAGAATTTCTTTGTCATTAGTAATCAGACATGCGTCTTCCTCTAGTGAATATTTATTTTTATCTAAAGCTAAAAACTTTTCTCCCTTTTTAGATAAGCGCACAGTAATTTTTCTATCAACCTTATCAGCGTCGTATGCATGTAGAGGTCTATTTAAATCAAGCATGATATAATTTGTAATATCAACAACAGCTGAAATTGGACTCATTCCGATAGAAATTAATTTATCTTTTAACCATTTTGGACTTTCTGTATTTTTAATTCCTTCAATGTAGCAGTGAGCAAATGAAGAACATCCAGAATTAGGCTGAATAATAACTTTAAAAGTATTTTTAATATTTGTTTTTAATTTAATTTCTTCTAAATCGATTAACTTTCCAAGACCTGCTGTTGATAAATCTCTTGCAATACCTCTTACTCCTAAACAGTCAGATCTATTAGGAGTTACAGATATATCAATTGCTGGCTCGCTATTATTTTTAAAATAACTATTTCCGACTTTAAACTTTTTTGAATCTAATTCAGTAATTCCCTGACTTTCATCAGATAAACCTAATTCGGATTCGGAACAAAGCATTCCATAAGAATCAACACCTCTAATATTAGTAACTTTAATCTTAAGTTGATTTTTTGGAATAATGGCCCCAGGTCCTGCATAAACAGTTATTAAACCATCTCTAGCATTTGAGGCACCGCAAACAACTTTTACTATTTTTCCAGAACCAACATC
>CAXNJM010000006.1:0-6367 GCA_964202895.1 Rickettsiales bacterium UBA1997
GAAAGATTTGCTCTGACAACATAGTGAATATCTTTTTCATATTTAAGAGGTTTTATAATTCGACCATCATTACAATTCCTCAAAAATACTCCTGCTTTAATAAGTTCAAGGTCATATTTAATTCGAGCACAAATTACAATTTGATCATAGGTTGTTTTAGGATTTACCTTCTTTCGATACAAAACTTCGCAGGCCTCTTGCCAGCTATAGCCAAGTTCTTTTGCAAGCTTAATAACCCCACGCCAACCTAAGTACCCTTTTGTCATATTCAATTTATTAAAAATTTAAATAATTTAGATTAACTTTGTGACATATATATCACCATTAAACCCAATGAATTGATCATTTTAAGCCTAAAAATTAGGTATAAAATTTGTATACGAAATCCATCATTGACCCCCCCCCCGAACCTTTAAGCTTCTCTTAATAATTAAAAAAATAAAAGGAAATATAATGAAGATAAGAAACAAAATAATTGCATTAATGATTTCATTAATCGCAATGCCAACTTTTGCTTTAGCAAAAGATGGTCCTTACATTGGCGCAAAGGCAGGAAAAATCAATATTGATTTTAAAACTGTTGAGGGAATTAATTTAGGCCAAATTTATGCTGATGAATATAATGCACTCGATTTACATGCCGGGTACAATATCGGTAACTCATTTATTGAAGCAGGATATATCAAATCAAGTGATGAATCTAAAAGCTTAGGCAGTATCACCGTTGGAGGTATCACAGTAAGCGGCAGTACAAATGTAGAGTTTGATGGATGGAGAATTGGAGCTGGTCATAATTTTAAAATTAACGATCAAATTTCTATAAAACCATTCATAAATTATTATGATTTAAAAATTGATGAAACCTTAACTATTACAGTCACAGGTTCAACAACTTTTAGAGGATCGGCTTCTGCTTCAGGATCAGATAATATGATAGATGCAGGTTTAGGGCTTGATTATAAAATAAACGAAAATTCTAAAATTGGTTTAAGTTACTCGCAAACAATTGATGAATTGAAGAATACTGACAAAGTACAAATTTATTCTTTAAGTTTTAATCATCGATTTTAATACAAAGTGAAAAATATATTTCTTGTTATTTTTATTACCCTACTATCTCTAGCTTCTGTTGAGGCTAGGGATGTAGCGGTAAGAGGTTATACCAAAGATAATGGGACTTATGTTGAGCCCCATTACAGATCCTCACCTAATCAATATAAGAACGATAATTGGAGTACTTCAGGAAACTCTAATCCTTATACAGGAAAAAGCGGAACCAATACTTATAAAGGCACTTGCTCTGCATTAAGTTTGAATTGTTAATTTATGAATCTTAAAAACATTTTACTAATTTCTTCCCTTTTAATTTTAACGAATTGCGCATCCATTACTTCAGATAATAATCAGCCTATATCGATTGTTGTAAAAGATGAAAAAGATAAAACTTTAGAGGATGTAAAGTGCACTGTTGTTAATGATAAAGGAGCTTGGGAAGTAAAGGCTCCAGGATTTGTAAATATACTAAGATCAGCAGAAGATATTTCAGTTACTTGTAAAAAAAGCGGCTATCCAGATGGACTTGCAAAGGCAATATCACGAGCTCGAGGTGGTATGTGGGGTAACATTGTTTTTGGTGGAGGAATTGGTGCCATCATCGATCACAGTAGAGGAACAGGTTATGCTTATTCTGATCAGATGACAGTGATTATGGGAAAAACTACTCTTTATGATAGAGAAGCAGGACCAGCTCCTAAAGCTAGCCAGTAAATTCTAAAAAAAGTATAATCCAAATAAAAAACCTTAAGTCCGTTATGTTTGGCTATGCAATTTTTAATATCAATGTAACTAATCCTGAAGATTATAAAGAATATCTACAAAAGGTTGTGCCCATTACAGAAAAGTTTGGTGGTAAATATATTGTACGCGGTGGCACTACAACAAAGATTGAAGGAACATTTCCCCATCCAAGAACAGTAGTCATCCAATTTCCAAGCTATCAAAAGGCTTTAGAGTGGTACAATAGTGAGGAATATAAACCTATCCGCGAGATTAGATTTAAAAATGCCAAATCCATTGGCATGATTATTGAAGGTGCTTAGAATTTTTTTTATTAATTAATATTTTAATTAAAATTGATAACCAACACTCAATGTGACGGCATATAGACTTATATCATCATACTTCATTCCATTTTTATCCTCTGGCCCATCAATCATAGAATAAGTTCCTTTACCACCAACATAAATATTTTTATCTACTAAATATCTAGCGCCTAAATATAGAGATTTTGAGAGTTCTTTATCTTTAGCATTTAGAATATCTGCTTGTCCAAGTCCAACACCTACAAAGGGAACAAAACTGTTAAAATTATTAAAATCATAATAAGCATTTAATGAATAAATTTTAACATTACTGTCAAAATTTAAACCGAAGATCACGTATTTCTTGCGGAGTAGCAGACGAGGGAAGAGTCTCACCATCAGTATTTGATATTTCGGTTGTTTTTTTTAGTTCAATTTTATTTTCTAAATAAGAAAGACCTAATCTAAAATTTTTATTTAAAAACTCACTTACACCAACTTCAACTCCATATCCAATGTCTGAATCATATCCAAGTTTTCCTTTTAGATTTGTCGAATAATCTGCCGTTACTCATAGTTCCTGTAAAATTTTCAAGATCTATATCTTGAACTTGCGTATAATTAACCTGACCTTCAATATACAAACCTTCAAAAGGAGATTTGTTTTGAGCAAAAGAACTTTTTACAAGCGGACGACTAAATAAAAATAAGTTGGTAAAAAAAAGGATTGTAAGAATATTTGACTGCTTAATGAGTTTCATAATTTCTGCCCGTTAAAAGTGCAGAACTAACTCATTCTAAAACAGTTAATTCAATTTTGTATTAAGTTGAGTATCAGAATATATGGGGCGGGCAAACAAATAATTACAGAAATTTAAGTATAATTTTTAGATAAATGTTCATTTAACGCCAAATCCATTGGCCTCATTATCGAAGGTGCTTAGAATTTTTTTCTCTTAATAATAAACCCATAAATTATTCCATTTATAATCAGTAGAGCAATTCCAAGGCTAATTTGGATCTCTTTAGTTAAATTGATTGGGTAAATAATTGCATAGAGATAGTTTTGAATAAAAGAGGTGGAATAGGTTGCAAGATTTGCCTTAGTTAAGAAGTAATTTTCTAAATAAGTAAGCGGACAAATGCTTTGAGTAAATTCTACATAAGCCCCATAGATAAGTGCTGGGATATGAAAGTATAAAGACCAAGCTTTAACAAAGAATAAAAGACCTCCAAAGATTACAAATATAATAAAGAGAAAATGAATGATGAGCGTAAGCGTTGCTAGGAATTCATACATAGATTTACAAACAGTGTATAAACTAAAGCTTTATGATTTTTTAACATCACCATCAGAATTAGGCTTTGGATCTGATGTTGCTTGATCGCTAGAAGATGATTGCTGAGGTTCTTTGATAGTTTCTGTGCTTGGCGGTTGATATTTAAATTTATCAGTATCTTGTTGTAAACTTTGTTTCAATTCATCGCTGGTATAAATTTTAGTATCTGAGGTTTTACTACCTTTTCTAAAATAAAGATAAGCGGCTGTGGCTCCAAAAATTATAAAACCTAGAATATAATAAAGAAGATTAGATTGGGTTGTTTTCTGCTCAGGACTACTTACCGTTGTTGACTCTGGTTTTGCAGGTTCAGATTTAACTAAATTTGTTGAAGGCTGTTGTTTGATAGGATCTACTTTTGCAACTTTTTTAACTACTTTTTTCTTAGGCTTAGCCTTTGGCTTTGTGGCTTTAACAGGCTCAACTGTACTAGTTACTGATTTAACCTCTGCTGTTTGTTTAACATCAGGAGTGTTTACAGTTGCAACCGTTATAATTCCTAGAGCTACTAATGCTTCAATAACCATAAGTGTTTATTAACAAGATTTACTTAAAAATTAAAATAAAAAAGTATAATCCTATTTAATTAAATATTTAATTTATTTTGAATTTAGTTTTACTAAGTATTGTGTCAGAAAAATTGAGCCTAGGATAATAATATAGACGATAAGAAAGTAAAAAGTTTCAAGCAATCCATAAGTAATTAAAGAATAAATAATACATGCTGAAAGTGTTCCTAAGATAAAAGCTGCTAAAATAATGTGGGGGTTTGCAATATTAGCGCTATCAGTAATTTTTTTATAAATCGATGGCAATAAGGATGAAATCATTGCCAATATAATAATTAGGATAAGTTCGATATTCATTTAATTAGCGTTTATAAAAAATTGAATAAGTATTTATCTGCTAGATAAATAGCAAAGCCTAAAGCCAAACCATACAAAATATAAACATACCAATCTTTTAGCATTGTTTTGATAATACCATAATAATGAAGGAATATAATTTAAAAAATAATTGAATTTAAGATTTGATTAAACTTTCAAAATCTTTTCTATAACCGTTTAATTTCTGTGCTGCTTTTTTACGTTGTTCTAATGTAGTTTTATTATGTAGTTCAGATAATTGACTGCAACCATCTTGTAACATTTTATCACTATAAGCTGCATAATTTGGATTGGGTGATTTTTGATTACGGTCCCACACTGCTTTTAAAGTTGGATAAGGTTTTGCACCAGATTGGATAAGTTTTACTGAATTTATTGCATCTTGGTGTCTGCGTTTTCTTTCTGGTAAAACTTGCTCAACATTAAACACACTTTTTTCTAATCGTTTAGCCAAAGCTTCTTTTTGATTTGTAGATAATGTTCCATAAAGCATCTCTGCTCGCTCAATAGCTCTTTTTAATCTTTTCTCGTTAATAATCTCACCCTTCTTACCTTTGCCGAAATTTTCAACAAACTCTTTATCTTTTTCTTCCTGATACTTATTCCAATTTTCAATTTGAGCTGGAGTTAAAGTTGTAGCTATTGGAATGAGAGCTGGGATAAATTTTTCAACTGCTTCATTGGTAAAAGTTCTAATCACATCCACTTCTTTACAAAACTGACCTGGAGTTAAATCTTGTATGATCAGTTTTTCCCATTGCTCTAATTTTACAATATATTGAGGAAGGTGCTTTTCACGGTGCCATTCTAACCAAGCATCAAGTTGAATGCGTGAAAGACTTTCTTGTTCTTCAGTTAAATCAACAATGGAGTTTAATTCTAAAATTGTAAGTAACGGTAGGCGGTTGTAGCCTAAAGTTACAACACTACAGCCAACAATGATGAGTGAAGTAATTATAATTAATGCTCTTTTAAGCCAGTTATTAAAATTAATTACCATTTAGATTTAATATTAATTAAACTTTTCTACTCGATGCAATGCTTATTGTTACGCATACAGAGACGTTTTAAGCCACAGATCATCAATTTTATTTAATTGATGTGGATCAAATTTTTTAATTTCTTTCCAATATCTGCCTGATGGGACCATGTAAGCTAATTTTTTCTCAGTTGTTAAAGCTTTTTTAATAGCCTTATCATCAAGTTTAAGTTTATTTTTCTTTAGAAAATTTGAAATATTTTTTTTATTTTTAAATTGTTCAATAGTTGCCCGTTGAAATAATAATCTTGATTGAGATTGGTTGGATAGATTAACCACAGCACAGTTATTAAATTTAGCAAATGCCATAAAGCGTGCTGATTTTGCCTCTAACGATTGTAATGTAATATCATTTCGTAAGAGGATCAGCTGTTCCCTTGCCGTAAAAGTGATTAATGTTTTTAATATTTTTAGAATAAATCATATCGCAGCCAAGGTAAGCAATCACATCGGGCTTTAATGCACCTAACGCCCAATAACCTGCTGTAAATGCCATAGTGCCACCTGCATAAATAAAGCCGCCAAAATTATTTTGAATAGGCACAAATTGTTTTGCAGTAATTAATTTATCTTTATTAAATGATGAATGAATGGGTTGGCGTTTGATTGGAAAATCTTCAGGATAAATTACATAATCCCAGTCTTTCTTAAGTCGCCATGCATTATTAATTGCAACACAACTTGTAAATGCTGAAAGATCAAAAGATTTTATCCTTAGTGCATCAGGAGCGCTACCAACGATTAAAACAATATTCATAGAGGAGTTTTATAGGTCTTTATTGTCTATGATAAGTTTAAATTTTAAAAAACTCTGAAGTGTTTGATTTTGCCGCATTAACCAGCATAATAACTTGACCCTTATGAAAATTAGAGAACAAGCATTACAACAACTTAAAGATTTTTCAGAAAATTTTTTAAGCAATTATGCAAAGGATCAGAAATTTTGATTTTGGACCTGATAAAAGAACAAATACCAGTTGTTTATCTAAATATATCACACACAGAATTATTGATGAAGAA